>CAXHZT010000008.1:0-120068 GCA_964022345.1 uncultured Sphingorhabdus sp. | reverse complement strand
GCCGGTCTGCTCTATGGCAGCGCCGCGATCGTCCTCAGTCTGATATTCTGCCTGTTGTCCTTGCAGGTCGCGCGCAGCAAGACCGCCGAGCCGGAAAATATGGCCGCCGAAAAACGCCTGTTCAAATTCTCGATCCTCTATCTGTTCGCGCTGTTCGCTGCTGTTGTCGCCGACCGGATGATAGTCGCATGAGCCAGCTCGATTCCGACAAGAAGCCGATGACGCCCGAAGAACAAAAGGTCTATCAGGCACGGCAGAAGCATCGGGCCATCATATTGGCCGGTCTGCTGGGTTTCATGGTCGTGCTTTTTTATCTGATCACCATCGTCAAGATCGGGTCGGGTTCCTGATGGTTACGGCTCAGGCCTCGCTTTCCGGAAAGAACCGGCGCAGCGCCATGATGGCGGCGTTGATGGGCCTTGGCATGCTGGCTCTCGGTTTTGCCGCTGTGCCGCTCTATGAAGTTTTCTGCCGGGTGACCGGCTATGGCGGAACCACCCAGCGGGTTGACGAGGCGCAGGCCGCAACGGTTCAGGCCACCAGCAAGGTGATGTCGATCCGCTTCGACTCCAATGTCAATTCGGCTCTCCCCTGGTCCTTCAAGCCCGAGCAGGCGGTTGACCGGGTGACCGTCGGCGCGCGCGATATGGCGATATTCCTGGCGACCAACAACAGCGACCAACCGGTTGTGGGCACCGCTACGTTCAATGTGACGCCGCTGCTCGCCGGGCAATATTTCAACAAGGTGCAATGTTTCTGTTTCACCGAACAGGTGTTGCAGCCGGGCCAGACGATGCGGATGCCGGTGCTCTATTATGTCGATCCGGCCATCATGGACGATCCGGAAACAAAAGATATCAAGGAAATCACGCTCAGCTATACTTTTTATCGTTCCACGGACGAGCGGGCGCTAGACGCCGGTGAAGGCGATAGCTAAGAGAAATTCAAGTCAAGGTTAGGGAAATACTATGGCCGGTGCCAAAAATCATGATTATCACATTCTGCCGCCAGACATCTGGCCGCTGGTTGGCTCGTTTTCCGCGTTTGTCATGGCAATCGGCGGTATCCGCTGGATGCACGACATGTCATTCGGCTCTTTGATTTTTGCTATTGGCACATCGGCCGTCGCGCTGACATTTTTCGCATGGTGGTCGAACGTGATCAAGGAAGCCCATGCCGGTGACCATACGCCTGTGGTGCAGCTGCACCTGCGCTACGGCATGATCCTGTTCATTGCCTCGGAAGTCATGTTCTTTGTGGGCTGGTTCTGGGCTTGGTTCGACTTTGCCCTTTTCCCCCAGCCGCTCGAATTTATTGACGGCATCACCACCAACTATATCGGTCAGGAAGGTGCTGCGGCGCTGCTGCAATGGCCGCCAAAGGGTATTGAAGTCCTCAACGCCTTTGAACTGCCGCTGCTCAACACGATGATCTTGCTGTGCTCCGGCACGACCATCACCTGGGCGCACCACTCGCTGATCCACGGTGACCGGAAAAGCATGATCACCGGCCTCTGGCTGACGATCATTCTGGGCGTGCTGTTCTCGTTCATTCAGGCTTATGAATATAGCGTTGCGCCATTCCCGTTCGCCGGCATCAACTACAGTTCGGCATTCTACATGGCGACCGGCTTCCACGGCTTCCACGTTCTGGTCGGCACGATCTTCCTGATCGTCTGTCTGGTGCGGGCCTATAAGGGCCACTTTACGCCGAAACAGCATTTCGGTTTTGAAGCAGCCGCCTGGTATTGGCATTTCGTCGATGTGGTCTGGTTGTTCCTGTTCATCGTCGTCTATGTCTGGGGCGGCTGGGGCGCTCCGGTCCACTAGGCCAGCACGTTGACCGATACCGACAATAAAAAGGGGCAGCCGGATGTTCTTCCTGCTGCCCTTTTTGGTCTCTGCCCCCGTTGCGGGCAGACGACACTCTTCGCCAATCTCACGAGATTCTCGGACAAGTGCCGCGCCTGCGGCCTTGACTATAGCCAGTATAATGTCGGTGACGGACCGGCTGCGTTTCTGACGTTGATCGTCGGCGGGGTCATTCTCGCTCTGGCCCTGATGGTGGAGCTGAATTTCCACCCTCCGCTCTGGGTGCATGTGCTGCTATGGTTTCCGCTCACCAGCGCGGCAGTGGTTGGCTCCTTGCGTTTTTCCAAGGCGCTGCTGCTGATACTGGAACATCGCAACCAGGCCCGTGAAGGCAGTATCGACGACCGCAAGGACCCATGATGAAGGGCTGGCCGCTATTTGTAACCCTGCTCGTTCTGCTGGCTGTGGGAACCATGGTCGGCCTGGGCATATGGCAGCTGCAGCGGGCCGAGTGGAAGAACAGCCTGCTGGAAACCTACGCGGCCGCGTCGGACATGCCGGCCGTCGCCTATCCTGCGGTTCCCGACGAAAATGATCCGCCCTATTTTCGCAAATCCAGCGTTAATTGTCTGGAGGTCGTCGGCTGGCGCTCCACCAGCGGACGCAGCGCCACCGGCAGATCGGGATGGGCGCATATCGCCCAGTGCCGCACCGCCGGCGCGGAAGGCCCGGGCGCGCAAGTGGTCGCGGGCTGGTCCACCCGGCCCGACAATCCGGAATGGGAAGGCGGTATCGTCGACGGTGTGATCGCGCCGGACAGCCAGTTTGTGATCCGCCTCGTGGCCAGCGAACCGGTCGCCGGACTGCAGAAAAGCCAGCCGCCCGCGCTGGAGGACGTTCCCAACAACCATATGTCCTATGCGGTCCAGTGGTTTCTCTTTGCCGCTATTGCGCTGATCATTTTCCTGCTCGCGTTGCGCGGTCGCAACAAGGGCGTTGCCCAATCGGGAAACTTGTCCTAACCCGCTCGCCATCATGGACTATATCTCTACCAGAGGCGCTGCGCGCGCATTGAATTTCGAACAAGTGACCCTGGCCGGACTGGCTGGCGATGGCGGACTATATGTTCCGGAATCATGGCCGGCGTTCAGCGCTGCGGAAATTGCGGGCATGGCCGGTCTTTCCTATGTCGAGGTGGCCGTCCGGGTGATGCAGCCCTTTGTCGGCGATGCGCTGGACGAAGCGGAGCTTCGCGATATCTGCGAGCAGGCCTATGGCCGTTTCGCCCATGCTGCGGTGACCCCGCTGGTCCAGCTCGACGGACAGCAATGGCTGCTCGAACTGTTTCACGGTCCGACTCTGGCCTTCAAGGACGTGGCGTTGCAACTGCTCGGCCTGTTCTTCGAGAAATTCCTCGCCCGGCAGGACAAGCATCTGACGGTAGTCGGCGCGACGTCCGGTGATACCGGTTCGGCGGCAATCGATGCGCTGGCTGGCCGGGACAAGGTCGACATATTCATGATCCATCCCGATGGCCGGATATCCGATGTCCAGCGGCGGCAGATGACCACGGTGCTCGCGCCCAATGTCCATAATATCGCGATCGATGGCAGCTTTGACGATGCCCAGGCGATGGTGAAGCGGATGTTCGCGGACAAGGAAGTGACCAATCGCTTCTCGATCTCGGCGGTCAACTCGATCAACTGGGCGCGGCTGATGGCGCAGGTCGTCTATTATTTTTACGCCGCCAGTCAGCTCGGCGCGCCGCATCGCAAGGTCGCCTTTTCCGTGCCGACCGGCAATTTCGGCGATGTCTTTGCCGGCTATGTCGCCTCGAAAATGGGACTGCCGATTGAACGGCTGATCGTCGCGACCAACGTCAATGATATCCTCCACCGGGCGCTGAGTGCAGGGGACTATTCAACCGGCACCGTGACCCCGACCGCTGCGCCTTCGATGGATATTCAGGTCAGCAGCAATTTTGAACGGCTGCTCTTCGATCTCGAAGGGCGCGACGGCGTCAAAACCTCTGCCCGGATGGCGGCTTTTGAAAAGAGCCATAACATGCAGCTGGAACCCGGCATGCGGGAAACGGCGGCTTCGATATTCACCAGCCACCGCGTCGACCCGGATGACATGTCCCTGGCTATGCGCTGGGCGCAGGACAGGGCGGGGCAGATCATCGACCCGCATAGCGCCATCGGTCTGTCCGCGGCGCAGAATGCCGATCTCGATCCGTCTGTCCCGGTGGTCACCCTGGCGACGGCCCATCCGGCGAAATTCCCCGATGCTGTGGAACGGGCAACCGGCATCCGTCCGTCTCTGCCGCGGCGGGTTGGAGACCTGTTTGACCGCGAGGAAAAATATACGAAACTGCCGGGTGACTATGACGCGGTGAAAGCATTTATCATGTCCAACGCCACGCCGACCGATGGCTGAAACCAGCCCCGCTCCTTTATTGATGATCAGCGATCCGCGCAGCGACTATACGCTGGTCGATTCCGGTCATGGCCGCAAGCTCGAGCGCTACGGCAAATTTCATTTCATCCGCCCCGAGCCGCAGGCGATGTGGGCACCGGCCCAAGACGACTGGCAGGCGGACGGTGAATTTGTTCCCGCTTCGGACGAGGATGGCGGCGGGCGCTGGCATCTGAACAGCAATGTTCCGGCAGACGGGTGGCAGATGGACTGGGAAGAAGTGACCTTCACCGCCCAGTGCACACCGTTCCGGCATCTCGCCTATTTCCCCGACATGGATCCGGTCTGGCGCTGGTTGCGCGGCAATCTGCAGACGCTCGAATCGCCGCAGATGATGAATCTGTTCGGCTATACCGGTGTCGGTACGCTCGCGCTGTCGGCAGCGGGTGCCAATCTGGTGCATGTCGATGCCTCGAAGAAATCGGTAACCGCAGCGCGCGACAATGCGGCGCTGTCGGGGATGACCGACCGCCCGATCCGCTGGATCATCGACGACGCGGCGAAATTTGCCGCCCGCGAAGTAAGGCGCGAGCGGCGCTATGACGCGATCCTGATGGACCCGCCGAAATATGGCCGTGGCCCGGATGGCGAGATATGGCGACTGGAAGAACATCTGGCTGGGCTGGTCGAGAATTGCGGACAATTGCTCGACGCCGACAGCCGCTGCCTGTTCCTCACCGTCTATGCGGTGCGCATGTCGGCGCTGGCGCTGGGCTCGCTGCTGAACGAAAAGCTGGCCCATCTTGGCGGCACGATCGAGGTTGGCGAACTGGCGGTGCGCGAAGAAGCGCGCGGGCTGCTGCTGCCGACCGCGATATTCGCGCGCTGGTCCGCCTGACTTGCCATTTCCCCGCTAACATGGTCAGATATTATCTATGACAGACACATTGCTCCTGGAAGTCAACGACCTCGATGTCGACGTGCTCACCGGAATCTATTCCGAAGAGACCCACTTGCCGCAGCCTTTGCGCATTTCGATCGCGGCGGAACTGAAGGTGCAGGAGCGTTACGAAGCGGACACTCCGCTCGACCATTCGAAAAATTACATGGACCTGAAACATGCTGCCACCGATGCGCTGCCCGAAGGCGTGCACTTCAAGCTGATCGAGGCGGTCGCGGACCATATCATCGAGACATTGTTCCTGCAGGACGCGGATATTCTTCGCGTTACGGTGAAGATCGTCAAGCTGCTGATCTCCGAAAAGGGGGAGCAGATCGGCATCACGCTTAGCCGGAGCCGGAAATGACCAGACCGCTGGCACTCGTCACAGGCGGGGTGAAGCGGGTGGGCGCGGCAATTGCGGCGCGACTGGCCGAGGCTGGCTATGCGCTGGCGCTGCATGGCAATAGCGATGCCATCCCCGAAGAGGGCTTGGCCAGGAAGCTCGCTGAAACGGGCTGTGACTGGTCTGGTTTCCAGCAGGATTTTCTCGATGATGGCGCCGCCGAAGCGCTGATGGACCAAGCTGTCGGTCATTTCGGCCGGAAGCCGGATCTGATCGTCAACAGCGCCTCGATATTCGGACAGGATGATGCCGGCACTCTGTCGGAAAAGGATTTACAGGAGCATTTGCGGGTCAACAGCATGGTGCCCGTGCTGCTGACGACCGCTCTCCATCACCGCCGGCCCGCCGGCAGCGACCGCGCCTGTGTGATCCACATATTGGACCAGCGCATCCGCAACCCCAATCGGGACCAGCTGAGCTATACGCTTTCGAAACAGGCCCTGGCCGGTTCGGTTCGCTCGCTCGCCGTGGCCTGCGCGGACAAGCTCCGCGTCAATGGCGTCGCGCCGGGACTGACGCTGACGGCGGGAGAATATGGCGAGGAGCAGCTGGCCAATATCACCGCCATGATGCCGCTCGACCGGCTGCCCGCGCCGGATGATATCGCCGATGCCGTCCTCTATCTGGCGCGCGCCGAAAGCGTCACCGGACAGATAATTTACGTTGATGGCGGTGCCAGTCTGAAGAGCTTTGACCGCGACTTCGTCCATCTGGGCAAGGCCTGACCTCCCGATACGCCTCAAAGGACAGGTTTTATCCGGTCCCGAAATAGCCCATCTCGTAATCATCCATCGCCAACCGCCTTCGCGGTAAGGCGGGATGCAATTGCAATTTTGAAAGGCTTATCATGCGTATTTCCCCCAAAATGATACTCACCACCACCGCCGTCGTCGCTCTTGCGGCTTGCTCGACCGAGGCCCCCCAGGCCGCTGTCGACGAAAGCTCTGCCGACGCCATGATGGATTCCTCCGCAACCGCAGAAGCCGGCACGATTGTCGATGTCGCCGTTGGCAATGCCGATTTCTCAACCCTTGTAGCCGCTGTAACCGCGGCTGACCTCGGCGCGACGTTGAGCAGCGACGGTCCGTTTACCGTCTTTGCGCCAACCAATGCCGCGTTCGACAAGGTGGACGCAGATACGCTCAGCGCCCTGCTGACACCGGAGAAAAAGGCCGATCTCACCGCGCTGTTGACCTATCATGTGGTCGCCGGCGAATTGAAAGCGGCAGATGTGGTCAAGGCGATCACCGATGGCGGCGGCACCGCGACTCTGACCACTGTCCAGGGCGCACAGCTGAAAGCGATGCTGGATGGCGACTCGGTCATTCTTGAAGATGCAGCCGGCGGCAAGTCGACCGTCATATTGACCGATGTCGAGGCTTCCAACGGCGTGATCCACGCGATCGACACGGTTGTCATGCCAGGCTAGTTTTCATCCCCCGAACTAGGATGGATTGGAAAGGGCTTTGCCGAATGGCGAAGCCCTTTTTTAATAGGGCCATTGTGGGTTTCTTTCTCGTGCAGGGCGGCGTAGTCGGCGCCTACGAATTTCATCACCGTTTGATCGTAAGGTGCGGCAAGCGGATTGATCACAGGAAAGGAAATTCATGTTTAACGCCCCCAAACTTATTCTGGCTTCAACGCTTCTGGCGCTGGTTCCGGCTTGCTCCTCCGAACTGAGCGAAGAGGAACAGGAAATCCTCGACACGCGGATCGCTGATGAAAAACAGCCCACCAATTTGGTTGCCGTTTTGCAGGCCAATCCTGACCTCAGCACCGCGGGTACATTGCTCGGTCTCTCCGGCGTCGGCGCCGAGCTGGACGGCAATGGTCCACACACTCTGTTTGCCGCGACCAACGAAGTGTTCAACAAGATGGATGCCGAGCGGCTGAGCGAGCTGATGCATTCGGATAACAAGGATGAACTGGTCAGCGTTACGAAATTTGGTCTGGTCGAGGGCAACATGACCTCTGCGGATATTGCCAAGGCGATCACCGATGGCGGCGGAACCGCGAGCCTCACCACCTTGCAAGGCGGCACGATCAAGGCGTCCAAGGACGGCGACAATATCGTTCTGGAAGACGGCGCTGGCAACAAGGCCAATGTGACGGAAGCCGATGTGCAGTCGAGCAACGGAACGCTTCACATCATCGACGCTGTCCTGATGCCCAAATAGGTCTGGATATGGATTGACGAAAAAGGCCTCGCTTGATTGCGGGGCCTTTTTTGTTGGTGCTGTGTCGGCTAGCATCCAGTCCGCAGAGAAGGAGCGAAATATGCCGCATTATTGGCTGATGAAATCGGAGCCGGACGAATATGGCTGGGATGATCTGGTCGCCGAGGGCGAAGGCACCTGGGACGGCGTCAAGAATGCGCAAGCTTCCAACAATATGAAGGCGATGAAGACAGGTGATCAGGTCTTTTTCTACCATTCTCGCCAGGGACTGGAAGTGGTTGGCATCATGGAGGTGAGCGAAGAGGCCTCTCCCGATGTGACGACCGATCCAGACCGCTGGGTTGTGGTCAAGGTGAAGCCAGTGCGGAAACTAGACAAGCCGGTGCCGTTGAAGGCGATGAAGCAGAATCCCAAGCTGAAAGATCTGGCGATCATCCGACAGACGCGCTTGTCGGTGGCTCCGGTGACGGAGCAGGAATGGCAGGCGATACTGGAGATGGCGGGTGAGTGAAGACAATCCGGACTGGCCGGAAATTCTCAACGCGGTCGAGCAGGCGGTCGCTCCTGAAATCGGAACGGGAACGGTCGCCGACTATATTCCGGCGCTGGCCAGTGTCGATCCCCGCAAATTCGGGCTGGCGGTGGCGCTGTCCGACGGACGAATGGAAACACTGGGCGATTCCGACGAGCCTTTTTCGATGCAGAGCATCTCCAAGATTTTCACTCTTTCGCTGGCGCTCAAGGCGGTCGGTGACCGGCTTTGGGACCGGGTCGGGCGGGAGCCGTCCGGCTCACCATTCAATTCGATCGTCCAGCTGGAGAATGAACAGGGCATACCGCGCAACCCGCTGATCAACGCGGGGGCTATCGTGACCACGGACCATCTGGTTGAACATTATTGTGCAAACAGCGATGGCGCCGAGCCCGCCGTGGTCGAGCTGCTGACGATGCTGCGGCGCTTGGCGCAGGATGACACGGTGCAGATCGACAGCGCCGTTGCCCTGTCGGAAGCGGAATCCGGATCGCGCAACCGTGCCCTGGCGCATTTCATGGCAGCCTTCGGCAATATGGCCAATCCGGTAGAAAAAACGCTGGCGGCCTATTTTCGCCATTGCGCCGTTGCGGTCACTTGCCGGCAGCTGGCGCGGGCCGCATTGTTTCTGGCCCATGAAGGCCGTGACCCCGTCACCGGCGAGCAAGTCGTCACCCGCCAGCGCTGCCGCCGGATCCTGGCGGTGATGATGTCGAGCGGCCATTATGACAATAGCGGCGACTTTGCCTATCGTATCGGTCTGCCCGGCAAAAGCGGCGTTGGTGGCGGCATATTGGCCGTTGCGCCGGGGCAGGGGACCATCGCGGTCTGGTCGCCCGGTTTGAACAGGGCGGGGACATCGAGAGTTGGCAGCATCGCTCTGGAGGAGCTGGTACGACAGACAGGATGGTCGGTGTTCGGCTAGTCTGCGCTTCGCAGCCCGCTCACCGTCGCACCAGCTGCCGTCAAAAACTCAACATCAGTCTTCAGGTGAAGCAGCCGCAATCCTTTGCGCTTCATTGCTTCCGTCAAGGCAGGCGCAAATTCTTGGGTGCTCTCCACCGTCGCGCTCCATCCGCCATAGGCTTCGGCCAGCTTCGCGAAATCGGGGTTCTTCAACGATGTTGCCGACAGCCTTGCCGGATATTCGCGTTCTTGGTGCAGGCGGATGGTGCCGAAGCTGCCATTGTCGATGACCAGTACCAGCAGGTTGGCGTCATATTGGATCGCGGTGGCCAGTTCCTGGCCGTTCATCATGAAGTCGCCGTCGCCTGCTATCACGACTGAAACGCGGTCGGGGAAGCGCAGGGATGCTGCGACCGAGGCAGGGACGCCGTAGCCCATGGCGCCGGATGTCGGGGCGAGCTGGCTGGGGTAGGCGCTATATTTCCAGTAGCGGTGCCACCAGCCAGAGAAATTGCCGGCGCCGTTGCAGATGATCGCGTCGGCGGGGAGCTGTTCCTGCATCGCCGCCACGCACAGGCCGAGATCGAGCTTGGCGGCACTGGGTTGCGGGCTCGACCAGTCCAGATAGTCCTGATGCGCGGCCTTGCCGGCGTGGAAGGTGAGGAGATCATCGTCCCACAGCGCCACCTGCTCGGCAAATTCATCCATCTCCGCGCAGATCGGCAGATCGGTGCGATAGACATGGTTGAGTTCGTCGGGATCGGGGTGGACATGGACAAGAATCTGGTCGGGGTGATCGGGGGTGATCAGAGTATAGCCATCGGTGGTCGCCTCGCCGAGCCGCGCGCCGACGGCGAGTATCAGATCAGCGTCCTTAATCCGCTGGGTCAGCTTCGGATTGGGCCCATAGCCGAGATTGCCGGCATAGACCGGGCTTTCATTGGGGAAATTATCCTGCCGCCGGAATGCCACCGCGACCGGCAGGCCGATGCGCTCGGCATATTGGGCGAAATAATGTCTGGCCTTGGCGCTCCAGCCCGCGCCGCCGATGATCGCGATCGGATCGGTCGCATCGCGCAGCATGTCGGTGAGCGTGGTCATCGCGTCGGGGCAGAGCGGCTGGGCCGGGGCGACCACTTTGGGCCGGTCGAGCGCTTCGACCTCGTCGCGCAGCATGTCTTCGGGCAGGGACAGAACGACCGGTCCGGGTCGTCCGGAACTGGCGGTATCAAAGGCGCGCGCGATATATTCCGGAATGCGCGCTGCATTGTCGATCCGGGCCGCCCATTTTGCGAGCGGGGTGAACATCGCGGTGAAATCGACTTCCTGAAAGCCTTCACGGTCGCGGTCATCGCGGGCAACATCGCCGATGAACAGGATCATCGGCGTGCTGTCCTGCATCGCGGTGTGGACGCCGATGCTGGCATTGGTCGCGCCGGGGCCGCGGGTGACAAAGGCGATGCCGGGCGCGCCGGTCATCTTGCCATCGGCCTCGGCCATGAAAGCGGCGCTGCCGTCCTGCCGGGTGGAGACGGTCTGGATGGTGCCGCAATCGTGGAGCGCGTCGAGCACGGAGAGGAAGCTTTCGCCGGGAACGGTGAAAATCCGCTCGGTGCCCTGGATGACCAGTTGATCGACCAAAATCTGCGCGCCAGTGCGTTTCTTCATGTTTCTCTCTCCTTGCTCACCCACAGCTTTAGCTGCGCTGTTGGTTTATAGGGCTCACGCGAAGACGCAAAGCCGCGAAGAAGATTTGGGACCGTCTTCTCTTTGCGGCTTCGCGTCTTCGCGTGAATCCATCATAATGCTGTCGCCGTCTCCAAAATTCAGGCTGGAGTCCGGCAATCGATGTGCAGCAGATGGCATAAAGTTCACTGCCTAGGCCTGATGGATTGCCTTGGTGACCATATAAGCTTTCAGGCCATCTGGTCCGTCCTCTGAGCCGTGGCCGCTTTCCTTGACGCCGCCGAAGGGCGCGTCGCCGGGGCTGACGGTCAGATTGTTGATCGCGACCATCCCGGCTTCGATCCTGTCGCCGACCATATTGGCAGTGTGCAGGCTGTTGGTGAAGGCATAGGCGGCGAGGCCGAGCGGCAGGCGGTTGGCCTGTTCGATGGCTTCGTCCAGCGTGTCGAAGGGCCGCATTACAGCCACAGGACCAAATGGCTCGTCGTTCATGATATCGGCGTCGAGCGGGACGTGGGACAGCACGGTCGGATCGAAGAAAAAGCCCTTGTCGCCGCGCCTTTCTCCGCCCAGCCGCACGTCTGCGCCCTTCGTTCGTGCATCCTCGATCATCGCGCCGACGGCGCTCGGACGGCGGGGATTGGCGAGGGGGCCCATTTCAATCCCGTCGCCGAAGCCGTCGCCGACCGCGACCTTGGCGGCGCGCTCGGTAAAGCCTTTGACGAACCGGTCATAAATGCCGGACTGGACGTAGAAACGGGTCGGCGAGACGCAGACCTGTCCCGCGTTGCGATATTTTTGCATCGCGGTCAGATCGAGCGCTTTTTCGATATCGCAGTCATCAAAGACCAGCACCGGTGCGTGGCCGCCCAGTTCCATGGTCGTGCGCTTCATCCCCTCGGCGGCGAGCTTCATCAGATGCTTGCCGACCGGAACCGAGCCGGTGAAGCTGATCTTGCGGATTACCGGTGAGGCAATGAGATGGCTGGAGACTTCGGCCGGATCGCCAAAGACGACCTGCGCGACGCCGGAGGGCAGGCCGGCATCAACGAGGCAGCGGATCATCTCGATCGGGCTGGCGGGGGTTTCTTCCGCCGGTTTGAGAATGATGGAGCAGCCTGCGGCAATGGCTGGCGCGAGCTTGCGCACCGGCGTGAAGATCGGGAAATTCCAGGGGCTGAACGCCGCGACCGGTCCGACCGGCTGATATTTGACAAAGCTGTTCTGGCCGGCCGGGCGCACGAGAACACGGCCATAGCAGCGCTTGGCTTCCTCGGCCATGATGTCGAAATGGCTGGCAGACGCGGTGACCTCGCCGATCGCCTGGGCCAGCGGTTTGCCCTGTTCATAGGTCATCAGACGGCCGATTTCCGGTGCCCGTTCGCGCATCAGGTCGGCGGCCTTGTGCAATATCACGGCGCGCTCGGCGACTGGCGTATCCCGCCAGACCGGAAAGGCACGGTCGGCTGCGTTCAGGGCGCGGTCGAGGTCGGCTGTCGTTGCTTTGGGCAGATCGGCAATCGCCTCACCAGTCGCCGGATTGACCACCTGATGGACGTCGCGATCCCCGCCGTCGATCCATTCGCCGTCGATATGAAGTTGCAATTTTCCGGGATAAGCGTTGGACATAGTTGCTCCTGTAACCTTCTGCCTAAGCACTAGACTTGTAGCCGGATTCCCGCAATGACTGTGACAAAATTTGAGAGGATAGATTCATGGAGATAGTCACCGAAGGGCTACGCTTTCCAGAAGGGCCAATCGCGATGCCGGACGGCAGCGTGATATTGGTCGAAATCGAGGCGCAGCAGCTCACCCGCGTTCTGCCCGACGGCACCAAGCAGCTGGTCGCCAAGACCGGCGGCGGCCCCAATGGCGCGGCCATGGGACCGGATGGCAAAATCTATGTCTGCAACAATGGCGGCTTTGAATATAAGGACGAGAACGGCTTTTTGACCCCGGCGGGTATCGCGAAAGACTATGTCGGTGGCAGCATCCAGCGGGTCGATCCCGACACCGGCGAAGTCGAAACGCTTTACAATGACGGCGATTTCGGCTGCATCCTGCGCGGGCCCAATGACATCCAGTTCGACGCCCATGGCGGCTTCTGGTTCACCGATCATGGCAAGACCGATTACGAGAAACGCTGCCACGATATTGTCGGGATTTTCTATGCCAAGGCTGACGGCAGCCATCTGGAAGAGGTGATCTTCCCCTCCAACAATCCCAATGGCATCGGCATTTCACCCGATGGCAACACGCTCTATGCCGCCGAGACGTTCACTTGCCGGCTGATGAAATTCAACATCACCGCACCCGGCAAGGTGGCTGCCGACGCAGGGCCGGGCGGTCCAGGTATCCCGCTATATCGGCCCTCCGGTTATAAATTCTTCGACAGTCTGGCGATGGAGGAATGCGGCAATATCTGCGTTGCCACCATCGGCGAGTGCGGGATCAGCGTCATTTCTCCGGAAGGCGAGCTGGTCGAATTTGTCGAGACGCCGGATATCTTCACGACCAATATCTGCTTTGGCGGCGAGGATATGATGGATGCCTGGATCTGCCTGTCGGCAACGGGAAAGCTGGTCAAGACCCGCTGGAAACGGCCGGGACTGAAACTGGAATATCTCAACAAATAGGAAGCAGCCTTGAACAGAATACATGCGGAAAAACACCGGATTGACCGGGTAGGCTGGCTGCGCGCTGCGGTTCTGGGGGCGAATGACGGTATTGTCTCTACCGCCAGTCTGGTGGTCGGCGTGGCGGCTGCTGCCACGTCTCAGGAGACGATATTGCTCACAGCATTTGCCGGACTGGTAGCCGGGGCGATGTCGATGGCGGCCGGTGAATATGTTTCGGTCAGTTCGCAGGCCGATAGCGAAAAGGCGGAACGGGCCAAGGAAGCCTGGGAGCTGGAAAACCAGCCCAAGGCCGAGCGGATAGAACTGATAACGATCTACAAGAACCGGGGTTTGACTGCCGATCTCGCCGAGAAGGTCGCCGATCAACTGACCGAACATGACGCGCTGGGCACGCATTTGCGCGACGAACTTGGCCTGACCGAGCATTTTTCGGCCAAGCCGTTGCAGGCGGCGGCTGCTTCTGCTCTGGCATTTGCGGCCGGGGCGATATTGCCGGTAATCCTTGCGGCGCTATTCAGCGGCCAGATGCTGATCTGGATTGTGTCCGGTACGGCCTTGCTGTTGCTTGCCGCGCTGGGGGCGGCCGGGGCCGTACTCGGTGGCGCGCCTATATTCCGCCCCGTTGTACGCGTGACTTTCTGGGGGGCCGCTGCCATGGCTGCCACCGCCGCCATCGGATCGATTTTTGGAGCTGTTGTTGCATGAAATATGAAACTGTAATTTTTGATTTTGGCGGGGTGATCACAAGCTCGCCGTTTGAAGCGTTCAACCGGCTGGAAGCCGAAAAAGGCGTGCCGAAGGACAGTGTGCGCCGGATCAACAGCGCCAATCCCGACGATAACGCCTGGGCCAGGTTCGAGCGCGCGGAGCTGGATGGTGCGGGTTTCGATGAAGCCTTTGCAGCGGAAGCGCGTGCCATCGGTATCGAATTGCGCGGTGCCGATGTGCTGGCGGTTCTTGCCGGTGACGTGCGGCCCAATATGGTGGCGACGCTCGACCGGCTGAAAAGCGAAGGGTTCACCATCTCGTGCATCACCAACAATGTACCGGCCGGCAAGGGTGCGGGCATGGCGATGGACGATGAAAAGGCGGCTGCGGTCACCGCGATCATGCAGCGCTTCGACCATATTATCGAAAGCAGCAAGGCCGGCGTGCGCAAGCCCGATCCGCGCATTTACCAGATGATGTGCGAGGCGCTGAACGTTGAACCGTCACAATGTATCTATCTCGACGATCTCGGGATCAACTGCAAACCGGCGGCGGCGCTTGGCATGGCGGCGATCAAGGTGTCGGCCGAGCAGCAGGCGCTCGACGAACTGGGTGCCCTGCTGGATATGCAATTGCCCTGACGCTTTGTGCAAATAGCGGCAAAGCTGTAATATATTCGTCACCAATGAGTCGTCGAACGGTCGTGAAACCGCTATAGCGCGACGGGGGTTGCAAGGTTGCGGGGATTCGTGGGGAATAGCTTGTCGTACAGATTTGACACGGTGGCCCGCTGGTATAGCCAGAAAGGGCTGTACCCGTTTCTTTTTGCCATATTGGCGGTTTTGCTGCTGGTCCAGGCCGTCCGGCTGATCTGGCTGGTGCTGACGCCGCTGGGTCCGGTCGGCGATTATCGCGCCAATGATGTCGAGCTGCTGTCGCCGCAATCGCGGCTGACGCTGTTCAGCAGCTTCGATCCGTTTTTCCGTAGCGATGCCACGCAAAGCGCCAATGTCGTGACGTCGCTGCAACTGACGCTTTTCGGCATTCGCATGAACGAGGCATCGGGACTGGGCTCGGCCATCCTGTCCGGCCCGGACGGTGTGCAGACAAATTACGCCGTCGGTGAGGAGATTATGTCCGGTGTCACGCTGGACAGCGTGGAATTTGACCATGTGATCATCAACCGGGGCGGCGTGCGTGAGAGCCTTTATCTCGACCAGTCGATCCCCGCGCAGACCGTCGGCACCGAGGATCCGGTGGCGCCGGCTTCCCTCTCCCTGGAGAGCAATGAAATTCCGGGCGTTGCCTCGCTGGCGCCGCGCAATGATCAGGGCCGGGTGACCGGGATCGTGATGTCTCCTCTGGGAGACGGCAGCCTGTTCAGGAGCGCCGGTTTCCGCAATGGCGATATCATCGTGTCGATCAACGGCAATCCGGTCGGCTCGACCAGCGATATCGAAGCGCTGAAAAGCCAAATCCGGCCGGGCGCGCGCCTGTCCGTCGAAGTCGAGCGCGGAGCCGATACGGTTCCGGTCGCTGTCAATCTGGGAGCCCAATAATGCCTAGTCTCTTTGCCCGGATCATGGCCGTGCTTGTTCTGTGTGCCACTCTGTGGTCCGCCCCGGCCTCTGCCCAGCACACGCTCAACGTCCGCGACGCCGATATTCGCGCCTTTGTCCAGGACGCGGCAAAGGTTACCGGCCGCACTTTCATTCTCGACAGCCGGGTGCAGGGCAAGGTTTCCGTGGTCACCGACCGGCCGCTCAGCCGCTCGGAATATTTCGAGATTTTCCTGTCGACCCTGCGCGCCAATAATCTGGTCGCGATTCCGACGACCCGCGGCGCCTATCGCATCCAGCCCGCCGACGGAGCCGCTTCGCAGCCGAGCCGGATCGGTTCGCGCGGGGCCGAGGGTAACCAGCTGGTGACCGAAGTGGTGCGGCTCAAATCGATCGTCGCGACCGAGGCGCTGGAAACGCTGCGTCCGCTGGTCAGCAAACAGGGGTCGATCACCGCCAATCGCAACGCCAACAGTCTGGTGATTGTCGACTATGCCGACAATATTCGCCGGATACGGTCGCTGGTCGGCGAGATAGATCGCGACAGCGCCGCCAGCACCATCATCACGCTGAAGAATGCCGGGGCGCGGGAAATCGCGACCTCGCTGCAGGCGCTGGCCGCACAGGGTGGCGGCGAGGGGCTGCGCGCACCGGTCACTGTAGTGCCGATCGACAGCAGCAACAGCATCGCCCTGCGCGGTGATCCCGGCGCGGTCTCGCGCTTTGCGCAAATGGCGCGGGAACTGGACAAGGGCGCGGAATCGGGGACCGAGATACGCGTCCACCGGCTCGACTATGCCAATGCCGAACATCTGATGCCGGTGATCGAGAATTTGCTGGGCAGCAACGGTACGGGCGGCGCGTCAGCAGCGGTTGTGCCCGCCGGCGAAGGTGGCGCGGCCGTTCCGGTCGCCACCGGTGGCGGCAACGGCATTGCCAGCCGGGGGCCGGCCATCGTCACGCGGCTGGAAGGGACCAACGCGATCATCGTCGCGGCCAATCCGGATGTGCAGCGGATGATCAGCGAACTGATCCGCCAGCTTGATACGCGGCAGGAACAGGTGGTTGTCGAAGCAATCATCGTGGAGATTTCCGAAACACTGGCCCGCGAACTGGGCGTGCAATGGCTGGTCGGCGGGGAAGACGTGCCCTTCGCCGTGACCAATTTCTCCAACGCCGCGCCCAATATCGTCGATGTCGCGGGCGGTTTGCTGGCCGACCAGTTCGACACGACGACCACGACAACAACCGATACCGCAACCACCGTGACGACGAACAGCGCGGTGGGGGATGCGTTGCGGCAGAATGCGGCAGATGCGGTGCTGGCCGCGCGGGGCGGTTTTGGCGGCTTTGCTACCAGCCTGGGCGGCAGCGCGGTGCTCGGGGCGATCATCAACGCGGTGCAGTCGGACAGCAACAGCAATGTGCTGTCGACGCCTTCGCTGACGGTGAATAACAATCTCAAGGGCAGCATATTGTTCGGGCAGGAAATTCCGGTGTCGACCGGCGAGGCGCTGTCCGGGAATTTCGACAATGCCTTCCGCACGATCCAGCGGCAGAATGTCGGGATCGAACTGGAAGTGACGCCGCAGATCAATGCCGGCGACGAGGTGCGGATGGAATTGCGGCAGCAGGTCAGCTCGATCGCCGGGCCGGTGTCCGACGATTTCAACGAGCTGATCATCAACAAGCGCGAGATCAACACCACCGTCACTGTGGGCGACGGCGAGATTATTGCCCTGGGTGGCCTGCTCGACGACAACGAGCGGCGCACGATTCAGAAGGTCCCGTTTCTCGGTGATATTCCGCTGCTCGGAGAATTGTTCCGGTCGCGCGGCAAGTCACGGGTCAAGACCAATCTGATGGTCTTCATCCGCCCGACGATCCTGAAGGACCCCCATGACGCACGGCGCTTCTCGAGTGCGCGCTATGGCTATATCCGCGACCGGCAGCTCAGCCGCAATCCCGATCAGGAACCGTCGATTGACGCGCTGGTCCGCGATTATCTCGGCACCGTGCCGCCCTCGGTCAAGCCGCGTCCGGATGACGAGATCATCTATGCGCCGGGCGATATGCCTGCGGTCAGGGACAGCGGCATGATCGAGCAGGCTCCGTTGCCGGCGAGCGAGACCAGCGGGAACCGATGATGGAAATCGCCCGGGGAACAGAGGCGGTGGTCTCCGAAGCGGATGGCGGACTTGGAGCGTCGGCGGCTGTCCGGGACCTGCCATATGCCTATGCCCGTGATCAGGGTGTGCTGATACAGGATCGCAGCGGCGAACGGCTGTCCCTTGCCCTGCGCGAGGGGGCCGATCCTTTGGCCTTGCTGGAGGTGCGGCGCTATCTGGCTCTGCCCTTTGACGTGGAACGGGTCGATGCTCCGGCGTTTGAGAAGCTGCTGAGCGCCCATTATGCGATGGATGGCTCGGCTGCCGCCATGGCCGGTGATATGGCGCTGGCGGGCGAGGGACTGGACGATATTGCCGGGGACATTCCGAGCGCAGAGGATCTGCTCGACAGCGCCGATGATGCGCCGACGATCCGGCTGATCAACGGGATCATCGCCGAGGCGGCAAGGCAGGGCGCTTCGGACATCCATATCGAGCCCTATGAGACGGGGCTGGTCGTGCGGATGCGGGTCGATGGTGTATTGACCGAGAAGCTGCGCATGCCGCCGCATGTCGCGGGTGTGATCGTCAACCGGATCAAGGTTATGGCGCGGCTGGATATTGCCGAGCGCCGGATTCCGCAGGACGGACGGATCAGCCTGACATTGGGCGGGAAATTGCTCGACGTGCGTGTCTCGACCTTGCCCAACCGGGCGAGCGAACGGGTGGTGATGCGGATTCTCGACAAGGAAAGCGCGGGTATCTCGCTCGACCTGCTCGGCATGTCGCCAAGCACCCATGCGATCCTGACCGATGCGCTCAGCGAACCCAATGGTATCATCCTTGTCACCGGTCCGACTGGCTCGGGCAAGACGACCACGCTTTATGCCGGCCTCAAGCAGCTCAATGACGGCAGCCGCAACATCCTGACCGTCGAGGACCCGGTGGAATATGCCATTGAAGGGATCGGCCAGACGCAAGTCAATGCCAAGGTTGGCCTGACCTTTGCTGCAGGATTGAGGGCGATCCTGAGGCAGGACCCAGATGTCGTGATGATCGGGGAGATCAGAGATAGAGAGACGGCAGAGATTGCAGTGCAGGCGAGCCTGACCGGCCATCTCGTGCTCTCGACCGTGCACACCAATGATGCAGTCGGCGCGATCACGCGGATGCGCGACATGAAGGTGGAACCGTTTCTGCTCGCCTCGACCCTGCGCGCGGTCATTGCCCAGCGCCTGGTCAGAAAACTCTGCGAACATTGCCGCACGCCGATTCAGGCGGACGGCTCGCTGGCTTCGCTACTCGGTTTTGATAATGGCACGGTGGTCTATCGCGAGACCGGCTGCGAGCATTGCAACCAGACCGGCTTTCAGGGCCGGATCGGCGTGTTCGAGGCGATCCGGATCGACGACACGCTGCGCAAGCTGATCAATGAAGGCGGTGACGAGGCCGCGATCACCGCCCATGCATTCCGCAACCAGCCCCATCTGGGGGTGGCCGCCAGAGCGCTGGTCCGTGAAGGATTGACCACGCCAGAAGAAGCCATCCGGATTTCCCGCCGCGAAAGCGATGCGGTCGATGCCTGAATTTGCCTATATAGCGATTGACCCCAAGGGTCGGGAGAAGACCGGGCGGCTGGCGGCGGCCAGTGATGATGCAGCTCGCGCGAAGCTGGTTGAACGCAATTTCTATGTCGTCAAAATGGAAGCGGCACAGGGCAGCAAGGGCAAGCAGGCAAAGGCGTCCGCCGGTCTGTTCGGCCCGAAAAAACTGACTTCGAAAGAGCTCACTTTGTTCACCCGGCAGCTCTCCTCTCTGGCGCAGGTCAGCCCGCTGGAAGAAGCGCTGCGGCTGATCGGCAACCAGAATGAAAAACCGCATGTGCAGCAAAGGATTGCGACCGTGCATGGCGGGGTGCTGGAGGGGCAGCGTCTGTCGGAGGCGATGCGGCGCGAACCGAAAAGCTTTCCGCCGCTCTACCGGGCGATGATCGCCGCCGGGGAAAGTTCCGGCACGCTGCCCGACATCACCGAAAGACTGGCCGATCTGCTCGAACGGCAGGCCGAATTGCGCGGCAAGCTGATCGGTACATTGGCCTATCCGGCGGTGCTGGCCTTGGTCTCGGTCATCGTCGTCGCGCTGCTGATGATCGCGGTCGTGCCCAAGGTGGTCGAACAGTTTGACGATGTGAACCAGCAATTGCCGCTGGTCACGCGCATCGTGATCGGCATATCCAATTTCCTCGCCGACTGGTGGTGGGCGATTGCAATTCTGATCGGAGCGATACTGCTGATCGGCTGGCGGGCGCTCAAGGAACCGCAACTGAAATATCGTTTCGATGCCTTCCTGCTGCGTCTGCCCTTTGTCGGGCGCCTGCTCAGGGACTTGCACGCTGCGCGTCTGGCGCGGACGCTGTCGACCATGGTCGCCAGCCGCCTGCCGATCATCGAGGGATTGCGGCTGACCACCGATACGATCCACAATAGCGTGCTGCGCAAGGCCTCGGAAGATATGGTGGAAGCCATCAGGGGCGGCGGCAGCCTGTCGACGGCGCTCAGGAATACCGGCGTATTTCCGCCGATGCTGGTCTACATGACCTCCAGCGGCGAGGCATCGGGACAGCTGGACGACATGCTGGCGCGGGCGGCAAGCTATCTGGAGCGGGAATTTGACAATTTCAGTTCCACCGCGCTGTCGCTGCTCGAACCGATCATCATTGTCGCGCTTGGCGGACTGGTCGCGCTGGTGATATTGGCGATATTGTTACCGATTTTGCAGCTTCAAAATCTGGCCGGACTATAGGGCCGGAAAAAGGAATGATCATGACGACAGAAATTGAACATCCAGACACGGTCTCGGCTCCGGAACCAAAGACGCAGAAAAAGCGCAATGGCTTTACGCTGGTCGAACTGATGGTGGTGATCTTCATCCTCGGACTGCTGACCACGATCGTCGTGATCAATGTGCTGCCCAGCCAGGACCGCGCGATGGTCGAGAAGGCGCGGGCCGACATCGCGACGCTCGGACAGGCGCTGGAAATGTACCGGCTCGACAATCTTGCCTATCCCGGATCGTCGGACGGTTTGCAGGCGCTGGTGGCTGCGCCGCCATCGCTGGCCACGACCGCCCGCTACCGGAAGGGCGGTTATATCAAGAAGCTGCCGGACGATCCGTGGGGGCGGCCCTATCAATATGACAATCCCGGGCGACAGGGCCCCGGCTATGATCTTTATTCGCTGGGTGCCGACGGCGCGCCGGGGGGTGAAGATGACAATGCCGATATTTACGCAGAATAAGACCGGTAGCGCGTGAACCCCGACCTTCTCCTGATTGCCTTTCCCGCTGCGGATGACGAGGCGCTGCACTGGTGGCATATCAGCGACGGCGCGGTGCGGGCTGCGGGCTGCGATCCCGACCCGATCCTCGCTTCCGGAGCTTATGGTCCGGACGTTACCCAAGCAGACCTGAGCGTGATCGCGCTTCTGCCCTCGCATCTGACCAGCATCAAGGATCATGACGCCATCAGCGGTGCCAATGAAAGCCAGACGCTGGTCGCCGCGACCATGGCTGCCAGAGCGCAAAGTCTGGAGAGTGACAAGGTCCACATTGCCGCGACTATCGATGGCGAGGGTGGCGCGGTCACGGCCTCGGTCGGACGGGATATCCTGTCCGCCGGGCTGGTCCGGCTGCAGGCGCTGGACATCGATCCCGATGCGATCCTTCCGTCGGGCTGGTTGTTGCCGGTGGCTGGCGATGATCGCGCATTTGCTGCAGACTTTGAATTCGACCGCGTTATGCGCGCCGGAAATATCATCGCTGTGGATGATCCGGCGCTGCGCGAAATTTTCTTCGCTGACCGAACCGTAGAACCGCTAACCGGCGATGCTTTCGACGCCATGCTGGTCGGCGCCAGCGGGAAAAGCGATCTGAATTTTCGCAGCGGGCCCTTCGCAAAGAAGACCAAGCGGGCGATGGACGCGAAGCAGAAACGCCGGCTCGGCTGGATGGCCGCGGCGCTGGTCGTCGTCTCGCTGGCCATTCCGCTGGCACAACTGGCTAAATATCACTGGGCGGCCAATGCGGCGAATGAAGCTGCTCTGGCCCGTGCTGCGCCGGTCGTCGGCGAGCAGGAGGATCCGGAAAGCGCCGAACGGGCGCTGGACCAGCGTCTGGTCGCCGAAAATCGCGGCAATATCATGTTCACGGTTCCGGCCTCGGCGCTCTTTTCTGCCTTGCAACAGGTTCCGGGCGTATCGATTGTCCGTCTGGACTATGGCGAGAACGGCATTGTATCCGCAACATTGTCTGCTGTCCGCAACGAGGATATCAATCCGGCTTTGCTGGCGATCCAGAAAGTGGGTTTCCTTATCACCGCAACCCCGCGCACCGATGCGACGGGGTCGGCGCAGGCGGATATTACGGTGAGGGCACCATGATCGACAATGCGAAAGATTGGTTTGCCGCGCTCAGCCGGCGGGAACAGATATTGGTCGCGATTGCCGGCCTGCTGCTGGCGGGTCTCGTCGGCTATTATGGCGTTGCACGACCGATGTTCGGCGCGATGGCCTCTGCCGAAGAAGGCTATGTCGAGGCGATGGAGCGGCAGGCACGGATCGAGACCAAGGTCGCGGCGCTCTCGCAACCGGCAGACGGTCAGGTTGCCAAGTTCAGCGGCACGATCGATGCCTTTGTCAGCCAGAGCGCTGGCGAGACCGGCATTGCGGTGGCTTCCGTGACACCCCAGTCGGGCAAGCGCGTGAACATAGTGGTGGAATCGGCCAAGCCGACAGCACTTTTTGGTTGGCTGGCGCGGATCGAGCGCGAAGGCGTTGCGGTCGAAAGTCTCAGCGTCAATCCCGCAGGGACCGGAACGGTCTCGGCCA
Organism: uncultured Sphingorhabdus sp.; assembly: GCA_964022345.1. Taxonomy (GTDB): domain Bacteria; phylum Pseudomonadota; class Alphaproteobacteria; order Sphingomonadales; family Sphingomonadaceae; genus Parasphingorhabdus. The sequence continues at coordinate 97,295 of CAXHZT010000008.1, read as the reverse complement.
CTCTGACCTTGCGGTCACATTAGCGGCGGAGTCCGCGGCCCTTCACTCGGCGGGTTCGATATGGCGCTGCTTGTCCGCCGGGAACAGGATGCCGCCGTCATCGGCTGACATGACTTCAGGCTCGTCAAACTTGGCGGTTGCCACCTTCGGCTTTTTCTGGACCCATTCGCCCTTCTCGTTGCGAATATAGGCGGGCGCGCGCTGGACGTTCCAGACCAGGCCCATTTTCTCCCAGAGATAGATGATCTGTCCGTTGAGATCGAATTCCCACCATGCGATCTGCGAGGAGGCGGCACGCGGGTGCTGGTGATGGTTATTGTGCCATCCGTCACCGAAGGTCATCCAGGCCATGAACCAGTTGTTGCGCGAGCCGTCCTTGGTTTCGAAGCGCTGCGAACCGAAAACATGGCCGATGCTGTTCACGCCCATGACGAAGTTCAGGAAGAAGAAATTGCGGAAAAAGCCGCCGATCAAGATGGTACCGATAATATGTTCGGGACCGCCGAAGGCCAGCGCCCAGAGGGCCGGCAGGACGATGCTGGAAAAAATCGCGATCGACCAGCGATGCTTGTGGCACCATAATACTTGCGGATCGTCGATCAGGCCCTTGCCATAGACCTTCATGTCCGATGTCGTGTTGTCGAACAGCCAGCCGAAATGGGCGATACCGAGCCCTTTCCATTTTGACATATTCTTGCCGTGACCGTCGACATAGGGGCTGTGCACATCGCCAACGCCGTCGGCAAAGGCGTGATGGCGGCGATGGTCTGCCGCCCATTTTAGCACCGAAGCCTGACAGGCCATTTGCGCCATGATGCCCATGGCGAGACGCATTTTGGGTCCCGCTTCGAAGGCGCGGTGGGTGAAATAGCGGTGATAGCCGATGCCGACGCCCATGTTGATCAGGGCAAAGCCGAAGAGAAATGCCGACCATTCGACCCAGCCGGTAGCGTGGAAGATGGTCCAGTATAGCGCGCCGAGCGAGCCCAGCACCATCGACGACAGCAGGATGCCATATTCGATGCGCTTCGCGCGTGCGGCCGGTCCGCCGATGATGACGCCATGCTGTGGATGCTGTTCCGACGGAATAAATTCGTCGGGCTGAATATCGCTAAATGCGCTTGCCATTGGCCGCTTTCCTCGCAGTGTCACTCGAAACCCAAGGATATAGGCTAATTGTAATGATTACAATTGTCTTAACCATTTGGCGATTTTCGGGGCTAATCTGCGGTGGCGCGCCTGTCCGCGAGTGGATATCAGTTCAATCAATCCGGTTTGTGTCGTCTGCGAGCGCATTGCGATGGCGGTCTTAGTCGCCGGGTACAGGATGAGCATCTACAGGGTGAGCATCTGTTGCCAGACCAAAGGGTCCATCCGCGCCGCTATCCTTCGGCGACAGCAAACCGGATCAATCGTCGCTGACATTCCTTCGTTCGGTGCGGCTGGTCCGCGGCGCTACACGCCGGCTTTGCGTCTGGGGCGGAGTCGATGCCCTGCTTGGTCGGGTTGCCGGCTGAGGGCGGGCCTGTCGCTGCTCGGCGGCTGGCGTTGCCCGCCGGTTTGTACGTTGCGCCCGCTCGCCGCGATTGCGAGTCGGGGTGGCCTGATCCTGCCGGACCCTGCGGTCCGCTGTGGCTGGCTGACGGCGGTCCTGCCGGACACCGTTACGGCCAGTCCGCTGTCCGTCATCGCTGCGTTCATAGCGCCGGTCGCGCCGCACCGCGCGCTGTTCCGGGCTGCGATTGCGGTCCCTGGCGTAACGGCCGCCATATTGCGCACGCTGTCTGGCCCAATGGCGGCGATGGTTGTCGCGCATCGCATGGCGTTTGCCGCCACGATCAAAAATATAGATGCCGTAGCCGGGATAATAATATTGGTCGTACCAGCCGCCACCATAGCCGATATTGGCAAAGCCATAGCCGTAGTCACAGGCATAATAGTCGTCGAAAGGGGCGTAGGGATCGCAGCCATAACTGCGATTATTGACATAGCCGTCGCCATAATAGCCGGATCCGCCGACCATGCAGCCGCCCAGAGTCAATAGCGTGCCAGCGGCTACTACGGATTTCAACAACAGGGGCATCGCAACTTTGGTCATGATCATTTCCTCGAAATCGCCCCCGTGGCACCGGCCATATAGGGCAGCGATTTTTACCTTGCTGAAAGGCTTAAACCATGGCGATTGAATAGCTTATGAATGGAGACCCTTGCTGACACTCGTGAAAGTAGTTAATGAGTTGATTAAATTATTGTCTAGGAGCGTTCCCGTGGCCACTATCGCAGCAAAACCAAATGGATATCCTTATGAGGAGAGCGCCAATCCCCATTGGGTGAAACCGCCGAGTCCCGAGCAACTCGCGCATATTCCGGGTGAACAGGGTCTTCCCGTCATCGGCACCACATTGAAGGTGATCAAGGACCCCATCGGATTCGGACAATATATGTTCGAACGCTATGGATCGGTCTATCGCACCTATAGTTTCGGCAAGCAGAATGTCATGCTGCTGGGCGCCGATGCGACCGAACTGGTAATGTTCAACAAGGAAAAGATTTTCTCCAGCGAGCAGGGCTGGGGACCGGTGCTGAACAATCTGTTCCCGCGCGGACTGATGCTGATGGACTTCGAACGGCACAGAGCCGACCGCAAGGCCCTCTCCGTGGCGTTCAAGCCCGGCCCGATGAAACATCATTGCGAGGTGCTGGGCACCGGCATATTGGACCGCGTCGGTGACTGGAGCGGCACCGGGTTCGAATTTTATCCGGCGATCAAGTCGCTGTCACTCGACACTGCTGCCAGCGCTATTCTCGGCATCCCCTGGGGACCGGAAGCGGACAAGATCAACAAAGCCTTTGTCGACGAGGTCCAGGCTTCCGTCGGGGTTGCCCGCAAGCCCATTCCCTTCACCAAGATGTGGAAAGGCGTGAAAGCGCGCGAATATCTCCTCGAATATTTCACGCCGCAGGTGAAGGAGCGGCGTGCGAAGGGCGGAGAGGATATCTTCACCCAGATCTGCCTCGCGACGCACGAAAATGGCGAGTTGCTGACCGAGGACGAAGTCGTCGACCACATGAACTTCTTGATGATGGCAGCGCATGACACGATCACCTCTTCGGCGACCAGCATGACCTATCTGCTCGCGAAACATCCGGAGTGGCAGGAGCGGCTGCGCGAGGAGTGCCTGTCGGTTGCGCCCGCCGGAACGGTGCTGACGCTCGAACAGCTGGGCAAGCTGGATCTGACCGAAATGGCGTTCAAGGAATCGCTGCGCATGATACCTCCGGTGCCCAGCATCCCGCGCCGCGCGCTCAAGGATTTCACGTTCCGCAACTATACGATTCCAGCAGGAACGAACATCGGCATCAGCCCCCAATTCGTCCACAAGATGGAAAAACACTGGCCCGAACCGGAAAAGTTCGATCCGTTGCGTTTCACGCCGGAAAACAGCGCCGGGCGTCACAAATATGCGTGGGTGCCCTTTGGCGGCGGCGCACACATGTGTCTCGGCCTGCATTTTGCCTATATGCAGATCAAGATCCTGATGCACGCGATGCTGACCCAAAATCGCATCGTGCTGCAAGGCGGGCCGGATTACGAACCGAACTGGCAGGTCTTCCCGATCCCGCAACCGAGAGACGGATTGCCGGTGCGGCTCGAGCGACTCTAGTCGCACGGCCAGGTCCGCTATCTGGCGGCGATCATTGGAAAAACTTGTCGCTTCGACACGCGAGAGCGAAATTGACAGCGTGGTCCTGCCGTGTCACTCTTGCGGTCTAAGCGCGGGGGATCACACTATTTTTTTCGGATATATCATCCAGCCGATTCCGGGGGCCTAGGGTTGCAATGAGCCTTTTCTTATGGGGGAAGGGCACAAATAGGGGAAAAACAAAATGGTAGCATTTCGCATTGTCACGATATTGATCGGCTTGATCCCGCTCTGGTTCGGAGTGAACGGTATATATTGGGGCGCGACCGAACATATGGGCGCGGAACCGTTCAGCAATGCGATGGACAACCAGTATCGCTATCTTTCGGGCGTCTATATCGGCGTCGCCATCATGATATTCCGCAGCGCCGGCGATCTGCGGCGCAGGGCCAATCTGTTCCGCTTTGCGATGCTGTTCTTCTTCATCGGTGGCTGCGCGAGAGCCGTATCCTATCTTACCGTAGGCCCCCCGCCGACCGAACAGATCGCCGCGATGGTCGTTGAACTGCTGTCACCATTATTGCTGCTCTGGCAGGCAAAAGCGCTCCGCTATTAGGAGAAATATTCCGGGAATCTGGATTTTATGATCGCCACCAGATCCGGATCCATGAACTTGTAATTGTCCGGAATGGCCAGATTGCGGACCGGTTTGTCTTTCAGCAACGGGCCGAACTTCTGTGTGATCTTTTTCCTGTGGCCGGTCTCCATCACATAGATGGTGTCCGCCCAGAGGATCAGATCACCGGATAGCGGCGTCTCGGCATCGTTATTCGTACCGGCCGAGATGGCCGTCACCCTGTCCACGCCGTTCAGTACCGCCTCGGCTGTCGGACTGCGCAGCCGGTTGCGGGTACAGACGAACAGAAGCTTCGCAGCTGTGCCGCTCACTTCGCCAGCATATCCTTCAGATAGCCGCCGGTATAGCTGCCCTTGACCTTGGCGACGTCTTCCGGTGTGCCCTGCGCGACGATTTCGCCGCCGCGCACGCCGCCTTCGGGGCCGAGGTCGATGATATGGTCGGCGGTCTTGATGACGTCGAGATTATGCTCGATCACCACCACGCTATTGCCCTGTTCGACCAGCTGGTGCAGCACTTGCAGCAACTTGCGGACATCCTCGAAATGCAGTCCGGTGGTGGGCTCGTCGAGAATATAGAGCGTCTGTCCGGTTGAACGTTTCGACAGTTCCTTGGCCAGCTTGACCCGCTGTGCCTCGCCGCCGGACAGGGTGGTCGCCTGCTGGCCGACTTTCACATAGCCGAGGCCGACTTCGTAGAGCATGGCCATCTTGTCGCGGATCGGCGGCACCGCCTTGAAGAAGCTGACCGCATCCTCGACCGTCATGTCGAGAATATCGGCGATCGACTTGCCCTTGAACTTCACCTCGAGCGTTTCGCGATTATAGCGTTTGCCACCGCATTCCTCGCAGGTGACATAGACGTCGGGGAGGAAGTGCATCTCGATCTTGATCAGCCCGTCACCGCGGCACACTTCGCAGCGACCGCCCTTGACGTTGAAGCTGAACCGGCCCGGTTTGTAGCCGCGGACCTGCGCTTCGGGCAGGCCGGCGAACCAGTCGCGGATATTGGTGAAGGCACCGGTATAGGTCGCGGGGTTCGAGCGCGGGGTGCGGCCAATCGGCGACTGGTCGATATCGATCACCTTGTCGCAATATTGCAGACCGGTGATCTTCTCATGCGCGCCGGCAATCACCCGCGCGCCATTGAGCGTCCGCGCCGCCGACGCGTAGAGCGTATCGATGGTCAGCGAGCTTTTGCCCGAGCCGCTCAGGCCGGTGATGCAGGTGAAGGTACCGAGCGGGATCGACGCGGTGACATTCTGGAGATTATTGGCAGTCGCGCCGTGAACGGTCAGCTTCTTGCCATTGCCCTTGCGGCGCATGGCCGGAACTTCGATTTCCCGCGTGCCGTTAAGATAGGCGGCGGTCAGCGATTTCTTCGATTTCAATATCTGCTTGAGCGTGCCTTCGGCAACGACTTCGCCGCCATGGACACCGGCGCCCGGCCCCATGTCGACAACCCAGTCGGCGGTGCGGATCGCATCCTCGTCATGCTCGACCACGATCACCGTGTTGCCGAGATCGCGCAAGCGCTTGAGCGTGGTCAGCAAGCGGTCATTGTCGCGCTGATGCAAGCCGATGCTCGGTTCATCGAGGACATAGAGCACGCCGGACAAGCCCGACCCGATCTGGCTGGCCAGACGGATGCGCTGGCTTTCGCCGCCGGATAATGTGCCACTGGTCCGGTCGAGATTGAGATAGTCGAGCCCGACATTGTTGAGGAAACCCAGGCGCTCGATGATTTCCTTGAGGATCGGTTCGGCGATCTGGCTCTGGGTTTTGTTGAGCTTGGCACCGAGTGCTTCAAAAAACTCCAGAGCATCGCCAACGCTGCGCCGGGTCGAAATCGAGATATCCTCGCCCGCGATCTTGACCGCCAGCGCTTCCGGCTTGAGCCGCGCGCCGTGGCAGGTTTCACAGGGCGCTGCGGCCTGGAACTTGGCCAGTTCTTCCTGCATCCAGGCGCTCTCGGTCTGCAGCATCCGTCGCTTGAGATTGCCGACGACGCCTTCGAACGGCTTCTTCACCTCATAGGATTTACGGCCATCCTGAAAGCGGAGGGTGACGGGCAGGCCCTGCGTGCCGTTGAGGATGACATCCTGATGATGTTCGCTCAGCTCGTTCCACGGCGTGTCGAGATCAAATTCGAAATGCCGCGCGAGGCTGCCCAGCACCTGCATATAATAGGGCGAGGGCGGATTGGACTTCGCCCAGGGCACGACTGCGCCCTTTTTGATGCTGAGCGCCGGATTGGGCACGATCAGCTGGGTATCGAAATGGAGCTTCTCGCCGAGACCGTCGCAGGACGGGCAGGCGCCTTGCGGAGCGTTGAACGAGAATAAACGCGGCGCGATTTCCTCGATGGTGAAGCCGCTGACAGGGCAGGCGAAGCGTTCGGAGAAGACGATCCGGTTTGGCGGCAGGCCGGTGCCTTTCATCTTGCCTTGCGGGGACTCCGCGTTCTGTCCGTTCGCCTCGAGCGCAGTCGAGAGGGGTGTCTCGACTTCGCTCGACACGAACGGTGTTTGAGCTTCCGCGACACTCGCCGTTCGTGCTGAGCTTGTCGAAGCACGGTTGGCAAGCGCCAAAGCTTCCTCAACAGTCCCATCAGCCAGATCAACAAAAGCCAGTCCGTCGGCCAGCCGCAAGGCGGTCTCGAAACTGTCGGCCAGCCTTTGCTCCATGCCTTCGCGCACCACGAGACGATCGACGACGACCTCGATGTCATGCTTGTATTTCTTGTCGAGCTTGGGTGTTTCCTCGATATCGTAAAATTCGCCGTCGACGCGGACCCGGGTGAAACCGGCCTTCTGCCACTCGAGCAGTTCCTTGCGATATTCGCCCTTGCGTCCACGGACCACGGGCGCGAGCAGGAAGAAGCGGGTCTTTTCGGGCAAGGTCATCACCCGGTCGACCATCTGCGACACCGTCTGCGCGGTGATCGGCAGGCCGGTCGCCGGCGAATAAGGCACACCGGCGCGCGCCCAGAGCAGGCGCATATAATCGTAAATCTCGGTCACCGTCGCGACGGTCGAGCGCGGATTGCGGCTGGTGGTCTTCTGCTCGATCGAGATCGCGGGAGAAAGCCCCTCGATATGCTCGACATCGGGCTTCTGCATCATCTCGAGAAACTGCCGTGCATAAGCGCTGAGGCTCTCGACATAGCGCCGCTGCCCCTCGGCGTAGATGGTATCGAACGCAAGGCTCGACTTGCCGCTGCCGGACAGGCCGGTGATAACGATCAGCTTCTCGCGCGGAAGCTCGATATCCACGCCCTTGAGATTATGCTCGCGGGCGCCTTTTACTTTGATGTGGGTCAGACTCATGAGCGTGCTTTGCAGAAGATGCCAGACAGAGTCCAGCGGACCAAAAGAACAGGGTGTCCGCGCTATATGTTCAATGTTTGTTCTGTTTTCAAGGGGGCGTGTGATCGTGCGCGTGCGGAATCCGGGAATGTTGGGTTTTGATCTGCGGCCAGGCCATGATTCGAATAACGCGGTAAACCCAGCTGCTATTATCGGCAATATTATACCTTGATGGTCTGCTTTCCCGGTATCACTTACCCTTAACCCGCTCGAAAGCCTTCCGGTACCGCTCGAAAAACCCAACCATCTCCGGTGACCTTTTGCTCTTCATGTCGCAGAAGAATTTGCGGTTCCAGCCTTTTGCGGTGCCAAAGTGGATCATCGCATAGACATAAGCGAGCAAGCCTGCCGAAAACGCAAAAGCTGCGTCCATCCCTGCCGCGGCCCAAATTATTGCCGCGATCAACGGATAAGCTAGCACCGGAAAGCTAATCGCCTTACGATAGTTGAAAATCCCTTTGCTTTCTCTTGTCGGCAGACCGAATTTGCCGACCAGTGTCGACGTGAACGGCAGGCGGTTGTGGATGATCGCGGCCGGTATTTTCACCCACCACGGCACGGGCGCGAGCAAGATCGTGCCGAGCGCCAGCAGTTCGAAAAACGGGTAGCGGATGACCAGCAGCGCCAGCACCTTATAGTCGTGATATTGTTTGGCCGTATGATCGATGAGCTCGCTGACGCCTTCGACTGCGTATCGGCCCTTCTCGCGGAACCGGAACACATTGTTGGGGGCCATATAGTAGCGCATCAGGCCCTTCTTGCCGGGCATTTCGGCGCGCGCGGGGCGGATGTCGAGCAGCTTGGCGATTTCATCCGTATAGGTGCCGTACCAGACCAGATGGTCGGTCTTTTTCCCGGGCCGGTTCGCGTAATAGGTTGCATTATAGTCGCTGATCCGCTGGTCGATATTGCCGTTGATGCTGTCGCGAAATTGCGGTTCGGCGATCATCCGGTGGACCAGCAGGCACTGCATCTCGCTGATATTGTTGAGCCCGCCGGTGAACGGGCGGGTGAATCCGATGGTGTAGATATTCTGCAGCTTTGGTGAGACCACACCCATGAACTGCTCGCGGGTTTTATAGGCAAAGTCTTCAACGCCGCTTTCGCCATGCACCCGGATATCGGGGATCGCGGGTTCTTCCTGATCACCGTCGATGATCATGTCGAAGCTCGCGCTTTCGTAGCCTTCGCTGATCTGCTTGGCGTCATGATCGATGGTGGCAACCGACTTGTCCCACAGCTTCACATGACCGTGCTCGAGAAAGAAGGGCAAGTCATTGATCAGATAGCCGTCGCGGATCTTCTGCTCGAGCGTCTCCTCGCAATAGAGCTTGTAGACATCGATCGGCCAATATTTGATCGCGATATGACCGTTCTCGACCGGAGCTTTCGCTTTGAAAAAGCTGCGGATATCCTTGTGCGGCCGGATGCTCTTGGGATGGCGCACGCCGAGGCTGTTGCGGTCGAACAGCTTCGCAAAACGGTGATGGATCAGGCCGTGGATATAGCCGCCGTCGATGAAGGCGCGGTAGCTCCACTTGCTGACCTCTGAGAAATTGTGGCATTCGAGCTGGTCCAGCGGCACGAAGCGCGGGCCGTCGTCGAACGGCGAGAAGGTCGCGAACATCTTGTCGAGCATGATGAAGCCATTGGTGACCAGATGCACTTTCGCACCATAAGCGACGAGCTTGGCGATCAGCAGATTTGAACTGTCCCCGGTAGAGGTGATCGCCACGCTTTTGCCGGCAAAGCTTTCGTCGATGCTGATCTGCTTCAGATTGGCATTCATCTTCCGCCGGAAAGCGGTGGCGACGACGACATGTTTGGCGCGGAACTGCTCGCCGCTTTCGAGATGGACGATGCTGTGATCGGCGTGATTATCGATACTGTCCACACGACCATTGTGGATGCGGTCGGCGTAGCGCGCGGCATATTTCTTGTGGATATCGTAGAATTCGCGGGCGGTGGGGAAGTTGTCGGTAAAATCCTCTCCCTGTTCCCTGAGCATCTCGACCAGCTCGAAAGAATAGACGCTGCTCTGCAGCGAACTCACCAGATCGAAATCCAGCGCATCGGCGGCTTCCAGCTGCTGCCAGATAGGCGTCATCGGGGACACCATCAGCCATCCGATACCGCTTGCATCCAGCTCGCGGATCAGCGGCATGGTCGAAAAGCCGCCGCCGACGATCAGGACGTCAATTTCCCGTAACTCTGTCATATTGCCCCCGTCAGCGATCCGCCATTGTCACTTTGGTAACCGGTCGGGGGCCGAAAACCAACGGTCTTTTCCGGCCTGGCCTATATCAACTGTCCCCATATCGCACGGCGCGACCAGGTTGCGTGCTTTTGTCGACCCGCGATGGCCGTTGGTCGAATGGAAATCGGCGTGTCCTGCCGCCATGCTATGTTTAGGCCAGTTGAGTGAAAATCCGGATACAGCGTAACGCTGACGGGTCGCATCGAAGCTTAACCATGGGGGATGGTATCGGAATGCGGACAAGCAAAACGCTGAGCCGGAACATATTGCCTACCGCATGGGCAAGCTCCTATTTCCGGAACAGCGGGCTTCGCGTCCGCCCCCTATTGGGCGCGGCCATTGCAACGCTTCTGGTGCCATCCCCTTTGATTGAGCCGGTGCAGGCGCAGTCGGCGGTAACCGCTACCGCCCCGCCGGAACCGGCCTGCGCCGCTGACGATCACCGGGCTTTTGATTTCTGGATCGGCGTCTGGGACGTGACTGCAGCGGGACAAGACCAGCCCACGGCGGCGAGCCGGATTTCAAGCGAGCATGGCGGCTGTGTGATCCGCGAAGATTACACCACCAAAGGCGGCTATACCGGCATGAGTATGAGCTTCTATGATACCGCCCGGGACAAATGGCACCAGACCTGGATGGGGACGGATGGTTCGGCGCTGTTTATCGAAGGTGGCCTGAATGACAAGGGCGAGATGGTGCTCAGCAACCGCAACACGCCTTATTATGCGCAGGGAGCAGTAATCAACCGCATCACCTGGACGCCCGGGGCTGACGGCAGCGTCCGGCAGCATTGGCAGACGTCATCGGATGATGGCGCAAGCTGGTCGACCCTGTTCGACGGACTTTATGTCAGGCAGGCGTCACAGCCAGCGGACTGATCACTCCGCCATCAGATCCCGGACAAATCCGATCAGCCCGGTTTGCCGCGACCGCCGCATCCGCTCGGTGGCGAGAATTTGTTTCACCTTGGTGAAACAGGCATCGAGATCGTCGTTGATCAGGACATAGTCATAGCCGTCCCAATGGCTGATCTCGCTGGCCGCGCGCTGCATCCGGCTTTCGATGATCTCCGGGGCGTCGGTGTTGCGGCTTTCCAGACGGTTGCGCAGCTCTCCGAGCGAGGGTGGCAGAATGAAGACCCGCACGACATCCTGACCGGCGCGCTGATAGAGCTGCTGTGTGCCCTGCCAGTCGATGTCGAACAGCACGTCCTGTCCGGCTTCCAGGCTCTGGTTCACCGGTACCGATGGCGTCCCGTAGCGGTTGCCGAAGACCGTGGCATATTCCAGGAAGCTCTGGTCCGCGACCATTTCCTCGAACTGGTCGCCGCTGACGAAATAATAGTCCTTGCCATGTGCCTCACCGGGCCGTTTCGGGCGGGTGGTCACGGACACCGACATGGCGATTTCGTCGTCGGCTTCCAGCAACATCTTCGCCAGCGTCGATTTGCCAGCGCCCGAGGGCGAGGACAGCACGAAGAGCAGCCCTCTCCGGTTCAACTCGCGGTGATCATTGTCGATATTCTGGGAAGCAATATTGTCGGCCATAGCGGCTATTGGCCGATAGGTGTGCATCGCGTCAAGATGCTTGTCCCGATGTTTTTATATCTGCCGGATGCGCAATCATCCTGATGACAGTCCCGCAGATTACCGCTATCGCAAAATCATGATCCAGGGACGTATCAGCACCATATTCTATGCGATCGGTATCACGATCATGATCGGCTGGCTGTTTTACGTTGGCCAGGACATCATCCTGCCGATCGTGACCGCGATCATCCTGCTCCAGATTCTCTACGCCGCCAGCGCCACCGTTGCCCGGATACCCGGCCTCGGCCAGACGCCCCTGTGGCTTCGCGCCACGCTCGCCCTGATCGCTGTACTGGCCATGCTGTTCGCAATGACCCGGATGCTGGTGGCCAGCCTGCAGAATCTGGTGCCCTCGCTGCCCGTCTATCAGCGCAATCTGGAAAATCTGTTCGCCGCGTGGTTCCCGATGCCGGCGGACGAGAGCATCGGACGCCCCGAGGTGTCCGAGCTGATGGCATCGCCCTCGGCGATCTTTGATCGGGGCACCGAAGCGGTCGCCAAGGCGATCAGCGAATTTGCGACGCGATTCTTTACCGAGATCGATATCGCCGCGCTGGCCCAGTCGGTCCTGTCTTCGCTGACCAGCTTCGGCGGATTTGTCTTCATCACAATATTATACGCCTCCTTCCTGCTCAGCGAGATTACCGGATTTCCCGAAAAGGTGCGGCGGGCCTTCGGTTCGGACAGCGATTCCACCGACACGCTGAACATGATCACCCGGATCAACCATGATATCGGCAGCTATCTGGCGACCAAGACGCTGATCAATATCATTCTCGGCGTCGTCTGCTGGGTGATATTGCTGATATTGGGCGTGGAATATGCCGCATTGTGGGCGATCATTATCGGATTGCTCAACTATATTCCCTATATCGGCTCTTTCGTCGGTGTGGCTTTTCCGGCGCTCTTCGCCGTGGCCCAGTTCGGCACGCTGACCATCCCGTTGATCGCCACCGGCCTGATGACCACGGCCCAGGTGATTATCGGTAATGTCGTGGAGCCGAAAATGCTCAGCAAATCGGTAAACCTCAGCCCGATGGTGGTGCTGGTTTCGCTGGCGATCTGGAGCAGCCTGTGGGGCATTCCCGGCGCAATCCTGGCGGTGCCGTTCACCACGATATTGATGATCGTGCTGGCGCGCCGGCCGGGAACCAGACCGATCGCCGCGCTGCTCTCGAGCGACGGCAATATCTAGATATCGGCCTCAGGCCGGTGCATGCGGCGGTTTCATGAGAAAGGCCGCGATCAGTCCGGCAACCAGCAAGGCGATCGCACCGGCGAAAGCGATATCATAGCTGCCGGTTGCCTCGAAAATATAGCCGGCCCCGGCCGGTGCCGCAGCAGCAAAAGGCAGCATGACGGGCGCCAGCACCGAATTGATGATCGGAAAGGCCCGCTCGCCAAAATAATTGCCGGTCACGACCGGTCCCAGCACCAGCAGGCCGCCATAGCCGGCGCCGAATATCATCCCCATCGCCGACAGCAATATCACGCCATGGCCGAGCCAGAAGCCGGACAGGCCAATGGCCATCAGCGCAATGAATCCGAATAAAGTCCATCGCAATTCGAACTGGTCGCCCAGCCAACCCGCAGGAATGCGGGCCAGACCGCTGCCCAATATCGCAAGGCCGAGGATGGAAGCCGCCTCCAGGCTGGAGAGTCCGTTATCTGTAAGATGCAATATCCCGTGGTTGAGCAGGAAAAAGAAAGTGGCGAGATAGCCCAGCGTGACCAGCATGAGCAAATAGAGGGTCGGTGTCCGGATAATCTGCTTCACTGTCCAGTCGTGGCCGGTCCTGTGGGTCTTGGGCCGCAAATTGGCGGCTTGGGGATCCTGCGCGGCCAGACCCGGATCGACATTGTCCGGGAACTGGCCAATATCCTGCGGCCGGTTGATGATGAAACGGGTCGCTATCAAGCCGATGACCACCATGGCTGCGGCGATCATCCAGGCTGCGCGCCAGCTGTCATAATGATCCATCATCGTCGAAAGCACCGGTTGCGCCAGGGCTCCGCCCAGCGCGCCGCCGGTCATGACTATGCCGATGGTGGTGGATCTCTTGATATTGAACCAGCTGATCATCGCGGTTTGCGAGCAGATCGGACCGGTCAGGGCAAAGGACAGGCCCATGACGCCGCCCCAGATCAATATCCATTGCCAGACCTCGCTGACTGCGAAGATCAGCAGCAGCAGACCGGACAGCATGACCAGCAGCCCGATGGTGACTGTCTGGCGCACGCCGTATCGACTGAGCAGATAGCCGGTTAGGGGATAGGCCAGACCCAGCATCATCAGGGCGATCGACTGCGCCAGCGAAGCCGTGCCGCGGTTCCATGCCATCGTCTCGACCATGACCGGGAAGACTACGGAATAGGCAAAATAAACGAAGCCGGATGCGGCGAACTGGATGAAGAAAAACAGGCTGACATTGTTCCAGCCATAGAATTTTCGGGGAGAATGCCCGGATTGCGCGGTGGTTGCCAATATGCTCTCCTGTGCCGCTTCATATTGGCGGTTCGCAGGCAGCTTACAGCAATGTCAGTTGCAATCAATATTACAGTTGGGAGGATAGACTATGGGCGATGAGAATGGAGCAATCTGGATTGCGGTTATGCGTCCTGCGTCCCCCAATTCAACCCACCCGTTCCTCCGGAACCGGCCTGCCCTCAATATCAATCACCGTCTCGGATGCGGGCAGGGCTTCTGCCTCTTTTTTATCATCATAGAGTTTTTTCGCGATCAGCGCCCCGCCGACCAGCAGCGCGCCGGGGACGGACCGGGTGGCCAGACGGGCCGCGAGCATGCCGAGGCCGAAATTGCGCAAGCCATGACCCTTGGTGTGCTTGCGGGCTTCGTATCCCACTGCGGTGGTGAATATATTTCTGATTAGCGACATGCTCTGGTTCCCGGATCAGGAATGATTTCCGACCATATTCTCAGGTCTTACATGGGTATCATAGGTTTCTGCGTCAACCAGACCGAGCTCCAGCGCGGATGCGCGCAACGTCTGGCCGGTTTTATGGGCATATTTGGCAATCGCCGCCGCCTTGTCATAGCCGATCACCGGGGCAAGTGCGGTGACCAGCATGAGCGAGTTATCGACCAGCTCCTTGATCCGCGCTTCATTAGCCTCCAGACCTTCCACGCAACGTTCGGAAAAGCTCGACATGCCGATAGAAATAATCTCGATCGAGCGCAGGACATTGGCGGCTATCAAGGGCTTGAATACGTTGAGTTCCAGATGCCCTTGCAGCCCGCCGACGGTCACTGCCTGATGATTGCCGATGACTTGCGCGGCGACCATGGTCAGCATCTCGCACTGGGTCGGATTGACCTTGCCCGGCATGATCGAGCTGCCCGGTTCATTGGCCGGTAGGTCAAGCTCGCCAAGGCCGGAACGCGGGCCGGAGCCGAGCAGGCGGATATCATTGGCGATCTTGGTCAGCGACACCGCCAGCGTGTTGAGCGCGCCGGACAATTCAACCATCGTGTCATGCGCGGCCAGTTCGGCGAACTTGTTCGGCGCCGAGGTGAATTTCAGGCCAGTGATCTTGGAGATTTCCTTGGCGATATGCTCGCCGAAATTTTCCGGCGCATTGAGGCCGGTTCCGACAGCTGTTCCGCCCTGCGCCAGTTGCAGCAATCGGGGCAATACGCTTTCGATTCGGTCGCGGGCGGCGACCAGTTGCGCGGCATAGCCGGAAAATTCCTGTCCCAGGGTCAGCGGCGTGGCGTCCTGCAAATGGGTGCGTCCGATCTTGACGATCGATTTCCACTTCTGCGCCTTTTCCGCCAGCGCGTCGTGCAATTGTTCCAATGCCGGGAACAGCTCGACTTCCAGAGCCCGCGCCGCCGCGACATGCATAGCGGTGGGAAAGCTGTCATTGGACGACTGTCCGCGATTGACATGGTCGTTCGGATGGACCGGATATTTGCCGCCGCGCGTTCCGTAGATCGCCTCGTTGGCGACACCGGCGATCACTTCGTTGACGTTCATGTTCGACTGGGTGCCGGACCCGGTCTGCCAGATGGTCAGGGGGAACTGGTTGTCATATTCGCCGGTGCGCACGGCATTGGCGGCTTTTTCAATGGCGGCGGCGATTTCCGGTTCGAGGCCATGGATGCCGTTAACCCGTGCTGCTGCCTGTTTGACGGCGGCCAGCGCATGAATCAGCCGGATCGGCATGCGTTCCTGACGGGGGAAGGGGAAATTCTCGATACTGCGCTGGGTCTGGGCGCCCCAATAGGCATCGGCTGGCACTTCAATTTCGCCGAGAGAGTCGGTTTCGGTGCGGGTCCCGCTCACTTTTTCTTGCCGAAGTCCACCGTCACCACGTTGGAGCCGTCATCGACGGGTTCGACCGTTTCCGTCTCGCCGTCATTTTCTGCTGGGTCGTGGCCGTTGATATCGCCTTCGACCTCGTCAACGTGGAACTGCAGGGCAAAATCCACCGCCGGATCGACGAAGGAAGTGATTGCCGCGAACGGGATATGCAGCATCGAACTGATCTGGTTGAAGCTCAGGCCGACTTCGAAACGGTCCTTCTCGACCTTCAGGTCCCAATAGCGGTTCTGGATGACGATGGTCATTTCGTCCGGAAAGCGCGCGATCAGATGATCGGGGATATCCACGCCGGGCGCGCGGGTCTTGAACGTGATATAGAAATGATGCTCGCCGGGAAGGCCGTCTTTCTCGACTTCCCTCAGCACGCGGCCGACCACCGCGCGCAGCGCCTCCTGCACGATTTCGTCATATGGAATCAGACTATCAGGGGCTTCATTACTCATTTGCACTAGGTGGCGCGTAGCGGGCATCGGGTCAAGAGCGTAAAATGAATTTCGCATTGACCAAAGGCCCCGAAATTCTTGCCTGATTTGGCCAAGCCATTATAGGCCTGTTACATGAGAACAGCGACAATCGAGCGAAACACCAAGGAAACCGAGATTTTTGTCGAGTTGAACCTCGACGGGACCGGTCAATATGACGTGTCTACCGGCATCGGTTTTCTCGATCATATGATCGAGCAATTCTCGCGTCACTCGCTGATTGATCTGAAATTGCGGATCAAGGGCGATCTCCACGTCGATCAGCACCACACCACCGAGGACAGCGCCATTGCGGTCGGTCAGGCGATCCATCAGGCGCTCGGCGACAAGGCCGGCATCGTGCGGTACGGCAGCGCCTATTCGCCGATGGACGAGACGTTGAGCCGGGTCGCGCTGGATATTTCCGGCCGGCCCTATTTCGTCTGGAACGCCGGTTTTACGCAGGAACGGCTTGGCGAGATGGATACCGAATTGTTCAAGCACTGGTTCCACAGCGTCGCTGATGCGGCCGGAATCACGCTGCATATCGAGCTGATTTATGGCGAGAATAATCACCATATTGCGGAAAGCATCTTCAAGGGCTTTGCCCGGGCGATGCGTCAGGCGGTCGAACGCGACCCGCGCAAGGGCGACGCGATTCCCTCGACCAAGGGGCAATTGGGTGGCTGAGTTGTGTTTTCCGCGTCAGCGGGCTTTTCTTCCGGATTTTATCACGCGAAGCCGCGAAGTCGCGAAGAAGGTGCGGATCGCGGAACATCTTCGCGGCTTCGCGGCTTCGCGCGAAACCGATAATGGCCTTTCCAATGTCAGCGCCTTCGGCGGTTGATGGGCGCTATGTCTGAAACCATCGCTCTCATTGATTTCGGCGCGGGTAATCTGCACAGCGTGCACAATGCGCTGATGGCCGCCGGGGCCGGCAATGTCTCTGTCACCGCCGACCCGGAATTGGTGGCGCGCGCGGACCGGATTATTTTGCCCGGTGTTGGCGCTTTTGGCGCCTGTCGCGATGCGCTGGTCGCGATTGATGGCATGGTGGCTGCACTGGAGCAGCGGGTTCGCGCAGAAGGAATGCCTTTCCTCGGCATCTGTGTCGGGATGCAGATGCTGGCCGACCAGGGTATCGAATTTGGCGCGCATGACGGTCTCGGCTGGATCGGTGGCACGGTGAAGGCGATCGAGCCAGCCAGCGACGACATAAAAATCCCGCATATGGGCTGGAACGACGTGACCCCGACCGAGGGCCATGATCTTCTCGAGCGGGGTGAAGCCTATTATCTGCACGGCTATCATTTTGACGCCGCGAACGAGGCGGACATATTAGCAAAGACCAGCCACGGCGGGCCTTTGGTATCAGCGGTTGGTCGCGACAATATCGTCGGCGTGCAATTTCACCCCGAGAAAAGTCAGGCTTACGGGCTGGCCTTTCTCAACCGTTTTCTGGAGTGGAAACCATGACTATATCGAACGCCGTTCGTCCTGAGCCTGCCGAAGGACCTTTCTCGTCAGATCGCCATGGTTCGACAAGCTCACCACGAACGGAATTCCCGAAATGATCGTATTTCCCGCCATTGACCTCAAATCGGGCGAAGTCGTCCGCCTCGCCGAGGGCGATATGGACCGAGCAACCGTCTATGGCGACAATCCGGCGGAACAGGCCGGCCTGTTTGCCGCTGCCGGGGCCGAGCATATTCATGTCGTCGATCTCGACGGTGCCTTTGCCGGATCGCCCCGCAATGCCGAAGCGGTGGAAGCCATTGTCGCCAGCTTTCCCGGCTATGTGCAGCTGGGCGGCGGCATCCGCAATCGCGAGACGGTCGAGCGCTGGTTTGCACTGGGCGTGGCGCGGCTGGTGATCGGCACGGCGGCGCTCAAGGACCCCGATTTCGTGAAGGATATGGCGAAGGAATATGAAGGCGGCATCGTCGTTGCTGTGGATGCGCGCGACGGCATGGTCGCGACCGAAGGCTGGGCCGATGTGTCGGATGTCAGCGTAAGAGACCTCGCCCGCCGGTTTGAGGACGCAGGTGTTGCCTCGATCCTGTTCACCGATGTCGGGCGCGACGGCATGCTCACCGGCTGCAATATCGAAGCCACCGTCGATCTGGCGCGCGGCGTCGACATTCCGGTGATCGCCAGCGGCGGGGTCAAGGGTCTCGACGATATCCATATGCTTAGCCAGTTTGCCAAGGACGGGATCGAAGGCGTGATCACCGGGCGGGCGCTCTATGACGGGCGGCTCGATCTGGCGACGGCGATTGCGATGGCCAATCGATGACGTTATCGGCAGAAAAATATTGTGCTCCGGCCTCCGAGCCGGAGCTCTGGCGTCTGCAGCGCTTGGCCTTCAGGGCTCCGCATCAAGTGCGGAGCACCGCGACCATTAGGTATGTAAGATGACCGTCCGTATCCGCGTCATTCCCTGTCTCGACGTCGCCAATGGCCGGGTGGTCAAGGGCGTGAATTTCGTAGACCTGCAGGATGCCGGCGATCCGGTTGAGCAGGCGCAGGCCTATGATGCTGCCGGGGCCGATGAACTTTGCTTTCTCGATATTACCGCATCGCACGAAGACCGCGATACGATCATAGATGTCGTCCGGCGCACGGCCGAAGTCTGCTTCATGCCGGTGACCGTCGGCGGCGGCGTCCGCACGGCGGATGATGCGCGGGCCTTGCTGATGGCCGGAGCCGACAAGGTGGCGGTGAACAGCGCCGCGGTGTCCCGGCCCGAAGTGGTCAGCGATATCGCGACCCGTTTCGGTAGCCAGTGCATGGTTGCCTCGATCGACGCACGCCAGGTCGAGGAGGGCCGCTGGGAAATTTTCACCCATGGTGGCCGCACCCCGACCGGCATTGATGCACTGGAACATGCTGTCCGCATGGCCGATCTGGGGGCAGGGGAATTGCTGGTCACCTCGATGGACCGCGACGGCACCCGCGACGGCTATGATTTGGACCTGACGAGAACCATCGCCGATGCGGTCTCGATCCCGGTCGTGGCCAGCGGCGGGGTCGGCCATCTTGATCATCTGGTCGAAGGCGTAACCAAGGGTCACGCCAATGCGGTGCTCGCGGCCTCCATATTCCATTTTGGCGAACATACGATAGCCGAAGCGCACGCGGCCTTGCGCGCCGCCAATCTTCCGGCCCGGGGATGATGCCACGGCCGCCCTTTTTCGCGCGGCACGCAAACTTGTGCTGCTAGGGCTTGACGAACGGGCGACCTGTCGCCCAAACCGCCAGCGATGACCGATATTCTCAAATCCCTCGAGCGCACGATATTGCAGCGGCGCGGCGCGGAGCCCGACCAGAGCTATGTCGCCAGTCTTCGGGCCAAGGGCCGCGCCAAAATGGCCGAAAAGCTCGGTGAAGAAGCCGTCGAGGCTGTGATCGCCGCAGTGCAGGACGACAAGGCCGCGATGACCGGCGAGGCCGCGGACCTGCTTTTCCACCTGATGGTGCTGCTCGCCGACATGGATTTGTCGATCGAAGATGTGACAGCCGAACTGGCCCGTCGGGAGGGCCTGTCGGGGCTGGAGGAAAAAGCCGCAAGAGGAGCGCATTGATGGCGATCGACCCGACCCTTGATTATGATGATGACAATATATTCGGCAAAATCCTGCGCGGCGAAATTCCCAACAAGACCGTCTATGAAGACGAGTGGGCACTGGCCTTTCACGATATCAATCCGCAGGCGCCCGAGCATATCCTGGTCATCCCGAAGGGCCGCTATGTCAGTTGGGATGATTTTTCTGCGACGGCGAGCGATGCCGAAATTGCCGGATTTGTCCGCGCTGTCGGCCATGTCGCCCGCGAAGCGGGGATGGTCGAGGCCGGCTATCGCCTGCTCGCCAATATCGGCAAGGACGGGCATCAGGAAGTTCCGCATCTCCACGTCCATATTTTTGCCGGAAAACCGCTTGGCCCGATGTTGATGCGCAGCTAGTAACAAAAGCAACAAGGCCACAACGGGTCCGGAATATTGGGGAGTAAATATATGGCAGGCGCAGTAGCACCCGGAGGCGACGGCTGGTCGTCACGTACCGCATTCGTATTGGCGGCAATCGGCTCGGCGGTCGGACTGGGCAATCTCGTACGCTTTCCTGCCGAAGCGGGTGCGAACGGCGGTGGCGCCTTTGTCATATTCTATATATTCTGCGTATTGCTGATCGGACTGCCGATCCTGTTGTCCGAGACTCTTATCGGGCGGCACGGGCAGGGGTCCGCTATCGAGAGCATGAAGCGGGTCGCGATCGAATCGCGCGCCTCGCGCTGGTGGTCGGTCGGTGCCGGCATCGGCATGGTCGGCGCTTTTCTCATTCTCACTTATTACAGCGTGCTGGCGGGATGGATTGTCCATTTCATCGGTGTGTTCGTCGGCGATTTCGCCCATGCCGTCGGTTCCGGGAATCTGACACAGGGTGCCCTGTCGGAATCATCGGTCGATGAGATTCAGGGTATCTTGCCCGCGCTGCAAGCAAACAGCAGCGAGATGCTGGCGATGCACGCGATTTTCATGGTGCTAACCATAGTTGCCGTCGGTCGGGGCGTCAGCAGCGGGATCGAGAAAGTCGCTGTCTGGCTGATGCCAATCTTCTTCCTCCTGCTGGTCGCGATTACCATCTACGGCGCCTTTACCGGATCGTTCGGCGCAGCGCTGGCTTTCCTGTTCGATTTCGAACCGGCCCGCCTGCTCGACCCGTCGGTCCAGCTTTCGGCGCTGGGACAGGCCCTGTTTTCCCTATCTCTGGGCTCCGCACTGATGATCACTTATGGTGCCTATGCGGCGCGTGACATCAATCTGGCCAAGACATCGGCGCAGATCGCCACCGCAGACACTTCCGTCGCGATCGTCGCGGGCCTTGCGATTTTTCCCATCACCTTTGCAGCGCTTGCACCGGCGTCTCTGACCGCCATTCTGGATGGTCAGGAACAGGTGCAGGGCGGCCTCGGCTTGCTGTTTGTCAACCTGCCCGTCGCTTTCCAGGCGATGCCGGCGGGGTCTCTGATTGGCCTATTGTTCTTCATCATGGTCTTTTTTGCAGCGCTCACCAGCTCGGTCGCGCTGCTGGAGGCTTCGGTCAGCTGGGCCATCGGGCGCTTCCACAAGCCGCGCTGGCTGGTAACCATCATATTGGGCGGCCTCGCCTTCGTGATCGGGGCTTGGGCAAGCTTCTCGTTCAACAGCCAGGCGGATTTCCAGCCCTTCGACTTCATGATCTTTTCCGGACAACCGGTTTTCGGCATCATCGACGAACTGACCGCGAAAATATTGTTGCCGGCATCCGCTTTGCTGGTCTCGATTTTTGTCGGCTGGATCGCGGATCGCAGATTGATCGATCAGGAAAACGGGCTGGACGGAAACTTGCAGCGCATCTGGCTTTTCCTGGTACGCTGGCTTTGCCCGTTGGTCATAACCGCGATCCTCATCTCCGGACTGTTTCCTGGAATTCTGGGCCAGGGATAGCAGATGGCCGGTACCAAAACCCCGAAATGCCCGGTCTGCGGCAATCCTGCTGTGGAAAAATGGACGCCTTTCTGCAGCGCGGGCTGCAAGGATCGCGATCTGCTGCAATGGCTGGGTGACGGCTATAAAATCCCCGGACAGGCCGTTTCGCCGGACGAACTCGCCGAACATATCACCGGCGATTCAGGCCGAAACGGAGAGGACTGAACAGGCGCAACAAAACCGCCATTTTTAGGCTGGACAAGCGGCAATAGCCCCGCCTATAGCGTCGCTTCCTAACGTGGCCAGCGCATCGCGCAGGCCCAGATGCCCGAGTAGCTCAGTTGGTAGAGCAAGCGACTGAAAATCGCTGTGTCGGTGGTTCGAATCCGCCCTCGGGCACCACTTTTTCCCGAAATTCCGGTCGCCTGCGAATGTGCCGGACGATTATTGCATCGCCGCGGCGACCAGCGCACCGCAGTTGAGCGACTTCGGTTTCTGGATATAGGCCTTTTTCTGTTCGTCGCTGTCGCCAATTCCCAGAGCGCTGCCGATCGATTTTGTCGCGACTTTCAGCACATCGCCGACCGAGGGCTTTTCCGCATCCTGCGCTTCACCCAGGCCGGCGACGGAAACATTGGGCGCGTTTAATGTTCCGGATATCTTGATCGGGTCGACTATGCGCAGAGCGCTCTTGCCCTTCGCACCGCCGCGCAAGGTCAGGGCAATCGTTTCACCTTTCAGGGTGATCCGGCCTTCGCCGCGTCCTATCGATACTTCGGTATCCACGGCCAGAGGCGCCGGTGTCAGAATGCCGTTGCGGGCTTTGAAATTGGCGACCAGACAGCGCAGCGGCACCCGGGCTTTCGGATTGCCGATAATATCCTCAATGGCGCCACCGAGATTCTGTCCCATGACATGTGCGGCCGTAGCACGGACACTGCCGCCGGAAGCAACCATCGCTGCCTTGCCGTCTGCTTTTTCCAGGGCTTCCCGGATCGTATCGCCGGTGCCGGCCAGTTTTATCCGGCCCCGCATGGTCGCGGTGACGATATCCCCATTGCCGATAAGATGGGCAAGAGAAGCGCCGGTCAGCGTCAGGTCGGTCGAGAATTTCGGTGCGCCGCTGCGATGATCGACCTTAACGCTGCCGGTCATTTGACCGCTTTTTAGCCCAACAACCAGATTGCTGACCGTAATGACCTTGTGGTCCAGCGCCAATCGACCCTTCAGGCGGCGAAAAACGGTCTCCCGGCGGGAAAGCAGGCGATCAACGGTAAAGTCTATCTGCCCGTCCGTCGGACCCATCTTTGAGAGATTGATACGGGTATTGGGCAGCACGCGGGGGCCGATACGCCGGGTGAGGGCAGCGGCCCGAGCGAGGCCTTCATCATCGGCAAAATCATCGAAATCCAGCGTGGCGGCGGATATATCCGCATCAATCTTGGTGCGTTCGTCACGCTTGAGAATATCGGCCTTGCCGGACAATTTCGAACGTCCGATCGAGCCGTTCAGCTTTTCGACATACCAGTCCTTGCCCTCGTGCCGGACATCGGCGCGCAAATCGATCTTCTGGGTTCCGAACAGGCCCGCCTCGATTATCCTGTCGAGATTCTTGAGAGTCGGCGCGCTTGCCGATAGCGACGCGGTGAAACGGTCCAGATTCAGAACCCCCGCCATTTCGCCCTTCGCGGTCATATCCAGAGCCGGGGATTTAAGCGAAACCGCAAAAGGATAGGCGGCCTCTGGATCAATGCCGGCAATCGCGCCGCCGGTGAACAGCAATGTGGCTTTCGATTTGAGAAATGTGCCGCTTCCCTCGGCACGCAGGCCATCCTGCGCACTGACCGAAACCGGACCTTCAAGGGACAGGTCGCGTTTGCGATCGGCAAAGCTGAAATGCGAATTGCTGATATCCAGAGAGGTGAGGACCGGGCGCTGCCCGTCGTCGGCATCGTCCTTATTCTTGTCATCGTCCCAGTTGCTGCGCCCGTCTTCGTCGCGGATCAGCGCTATGTCGAGGCCGTCGATCCGGATTTGATCGGGTCGTCCGTTTCCGGTGAGAATGTCGACGATGGAAACGCGTGCGGATACTGCTTTCAGCGTGAGAAAATCGCCTTCACCGGCCCAGGCGGGCTGGGACACGCGGATATCATGGACGGTAATGACGGGCGTATAGGAGAAGAAACTGTCCCGGGTAACAGAGCCTATTTGCACCTCGCGCTCCGACGCGCCCTGCAATTTGTCGCTGATCACGCTTTTGAAAATGCTGGCGGGCACGGCGCCGAGCAGCGCAATCGCAAGAAGCACGAGAATGACGATGGCCGTGGCAATGTGGCGCATCCGCCGATTTCGCGGCGCACGCGGGTGGTTGGCTATATCGGTCACGGGCTAGCGACCGGCCGGGAGGATGCAATGAGAGAGGGACCCATATGGAGCCGCAGCCGGCCATCCGTTTGGCTTTTTCGTCGTGAACTTCATCTGCAGCACCCCCATGCCCTCGGCCATTTTATTTGCCTATATTTGTTTTCTGTTATCGAAAAACTGCGCGCGCGTCCTGTGAATACGTTCTGAAGGGGAAAAGGTTGCCGGGCCTCCGGCTGGCGATCATCCTCCACGGTCCCGCAGATCGGATTGGCAGGCCTGCGGCTTTTGCGCTACGATGATCTAAAGGCGGACTTCGATCCGCCATGTCAGAGGAAAGAGCGCAAACGCATGAAACTAGGTCACGACCCGAAACTGCTTTCTTTCCGCGACAAGATGCGAAAATATTTCGCGACCGAATATCCGCAAGACATCTTGGCAAAGGTAGCCTCCGGTGCAAGCCTGACGACCGCCGAAGTTCGCCGCGCGGAGATTGCGCTGGGCGAGCGGGGCTGGCTGGCCAGTGCCTGGCCCGAGGAACATGGTGGTCCGGGCTGGTCGATCGAGGAACAATATATTTTTGACGAAGAGCTCGAGCGGGCTGGGGCGCCGACGGTGACGCCGATGGGCGTTATCTATGTCGGTCCGGTTGTCTATACTTTTGGAACCGAAGAACAAAAAACGCAGTGGCTGCCCGGCCTCCGTGACGGTTCGGTGGGCTGGGCGCAGGGCTATAGCGAACCCGAAGCCGGCTCCGATCTGGCCTCGCTGCAATTTTCCGCGGTGCGGGACGGCGACGAATATATACTCAACGGCACGAAAATATGGACCTCGGCAGCCCAGCATGCCGACTGGATATTCCTGCTGACCCGCACCTCGCGCGAAGCGAAGAAACAGATGGGCATTACCTTCATCTGCTGTCCGCTGGATCAACCGGGTGTTACCGTGAAGCCGATCATCACCATCGACGGCAAATATTATCTCAGCCAGTGCGATTTTGCCGATGTCCGGGTTCCGGTAGGCAACCGCATTGGTGAAGAGGGCAAGGGATGGTCCTATTCGCAATATCTGCTCGGCAACGAACGCACCTCCTATGCGCGCATCGGCGGCAAGCGGAAGCAACTGGCCGATGTCCGCGCTATCGCGTCACAAATCCCGACCGGCGGCAACCAGCGGCTGATCGACGACGGTTTTTTCGCCAGCCGCCTGTGCGAAGCGGAAACGCGGCTCGACGCGCTGGAGATTACAGTGTTGCGGGTCCTCACCACCGTAAGGGATGGCGGTTCTCCAGGCGACGAGGCCTCGATTCTGAAGATCATGGCGACCGATCTGGCGCAGGATATCACGACCCTGTTTCTGGAGGCCGCCGCCGAGCACGGCAATCGCAAATTTGAAGATAGCGTGAGTCCGGAATGGACCGGCGACGCGGCCTTTGCCGCCCCCGGCGTCGCCAATTATTTCGGCACCCGCGCGCAAAGCATCTATGGCGGCACCAACGAAATCCAGCGGAACATCATCGCCAAGCGTGTACTGGGCTTATAACCGGTGCAGAGTGTCTAGCCAGCCGCTCAGGGAAAGTCTGTTTTTGCCGTGATGGTCCTCTGGATCACCGTGATCACGCACATCGCGGCATAAACGGTCGCAATCACAGTAAAATATTGCGGCATCAGGCACATCAGCACAAAGGCGGTGATCGTCTCCGTCCCTTCCGCCAGCCCTGTATTGTAGAAGAAACTTTTCTTGCCATGCGCATCGGTTTCGCGGCCTGCTTTCGCCGCCATCACCGCATAGGCGAGAAAGCTGATGCCGGTCAGGGTGAAGCTGGCGATCAGGATCATCGCATAAGGCAGATTGGCCGAGGCGGCAAAGCCGAAGCCAAGCGGGACCGCAACGTAAAAGGCAAAGTCGCCGACAATATCGAGATAGCCGCCGAAATCGGATTGCTTGGTCGCACGGGCGACGGCTCCGTCGAGGCCGTCGAGAATCCGGCTCAGCAGCAACAGCGCCAGACCCAATAGATAATAGCGATAGCCGATGGCGACGCCCGCGCCGATGCCGATTGCCGCGCCCGCAAGCGTGACCTGATTGGCCGTGATGCCTGCCCGTGCCATCCTCTTGCCAATGGCGTTGAGCGGCGGGTCGATCAGCGGCCTTATCCGGGAATCAAGCATCTATCGTCCTCAGGCAAAGGTTATCAGACCGATCACCGCTCCGGTCATGGCGGTGGCGCAATTGCCTGCAATCCAGCTTTTCATGCCCAGTCCAGCCACTTCCACGCGCCGCGATGGCGCCAGCGTGCCAATCGTCGACACCAGCAAGCCGACGCTGGCAAGATTGGCGAACCCGCAAAGGGCATAGACGACGATCAACTGACTGCGCGGATCGAAAGTCCCCTCCGGTAGCGCCGAGAGATCGAGATAGGCAACATATTCATTGAGGATCGTCTTGGTGCCCATCAAGGCCCCGGCAGCCGGTGCCTGATCCCAGGGCACGCCCAAGGTCCACATCAGGGGCGCAAAAAGCCAGCCGAAGGCGCGTCTGATCGTTATCGCCTGACCGTCGACATAGGGCAATATCGTCAATATCTGGTCGACCAGCGCCACCAGCGCGAAGACCACCAGGATGATGCCGATTACTGCCAGAAATACCTGCACGCCTTCCATCGTTCCGCGCACGATGGCGTCGATGCTGCCGTCATATTTGAGGCCTGGTTCTTCCTCGTCGCTGGTCTCGGTCTTGCCGTCTCCCGGGACCATCAGCCGGGCCAATAATATCGCGGCCGGCAGCGAGATCAGCGATGCGGAGATCATGTGGCCGATGGCATTGGGCACGGTGGCAGACAGGGTGGAGGCATAGAGGACCAGGATCGCGCCGGAAATGGTCGACATCGCCAGCACCATGACCATGAACAGCTCCGCCCGGCTCATCTTCTCGAAATAGGCGCGCAGGACCAGCGGCGATTCGACCACGCCGAGGAAGATATTCGCGCCGCCGCTGAGGCCGACCACGCCGCTGACACCCATGGTCTTGCGTAGCGCCCAGGACAGGCCGCGGACAATCCAGGCGAGCACGCCCCAGTGCCACAGCAAGGCGGACAGCGCCGAAAAGACGATGACCAGTGGCAATATCTGGAATGCGATGATCAGCGGTGGCTGCGCGCCTTCCTTCAGGACAAAGGGCAGTTCCGCCCCGCCGGCATAGCCGAACATATAGGATGATCCGACCAGCGTGGCTTTTTCAATCGCCATCACGCCCTGATTGGCGAGGCCGATAATATTCCAGACAAAGGGCACCCGGACGATCACCAGCGCGATGGCAAATTGCAGCAACAGCGCGCCGCCGATCCATTTCCAGCTCGGCCGGGCCTGCCGGTTTTCCGACAGCAGCCAGACGAACAGGAGGATCAGCGTCAGGCCGATCAGGCCCTGGCCCTGCTGCAGGATGCCGATCATCCGCGCATCCAGTCGTGATAACGCTCGACCCAGCGCAGCAGGCCTTGCGGCGCATGCGCCCGTTTCCATTCGCCGGCGGCATATTTATTCGCCTCGGCCATGGTCGGATAGGTGTGGATCGTGCCCAATATCTTGTTCAGGCCGAGCTTGTATTTCATCGCCAGCACATATTCGGCGAGCAGCTCCCCGGCATGATCACCAACAATGGTGACGCCCAGGATCTTATCCTTGCCCGGCGGGGTCAATACTTTGACAAACCCCTTTGTAGCGCTGTCCGCAATCGCGCGGTCCAGTTCGTGCATCTGATAGGTCGTGACTTCATAGGCGATGTTCTGCGCCTTGGCGTCCTGCTCATTCAGGCCGACCCTCGCAATTTCGGGATCGATGAAGGTGGTCCACGGGATCACCCGATAGTCGGCCTTGAACTTGCGGAACTGGCCGAACAGGGCGTTGACCGAAGCAAACCATGCCTGGTGCGAAGCGACATGGGTGAACTGATAGGGGCCGGCGACATCACCGGCGGCAAATATATTGGGATAGAGGGTCGCCAGATAGTCATCGGTGACCACCGTACGGTCGGTTTCGATGCCCAGTTCCTCGAGTCCGAAGCCGCTCAGCCGGGCGCTGCGTCCGACTGCAACCACCAGCGCGTCGAAGGCGATACTCTTCTCTTCGCCATCTGCGGAGAGGATCAGCCGTTTCTCGCCGTCCACCCGTTCACAGCGGATCGCGTCATGGCCGGTCAGAACTTCGACGCCCGAGCTTTGCTGCGCGCCGAGAGCCAGTTCCGCGACTTCATCATCTTCGCGCGCCAGCAGGCGGTCCGAACGCTCAACCTGCACCACCTGCGCACCGAGCCGGGCGAAGGCCTGGCTCAACTCGCAGCCAATCGGGCCGCCGCCCAATATGATCATGCGCTTGGGAATATCGTCCATCTGCGCGAATTCTTCCCAGAGCGTATCGCTGGTCACATAGCCGACATCATCAAGACCGGGCAGATCGGGCACAAACGGCCGGCCGCCGGTCGCGATAACGATGGAGCGCGTGGTGAGCCGCTGTGTCTCGCCATCCTCGCGCTTGATCTCGACCGTCCAGGGATCGACAATCGTGGCATAGCCCTTCACCACATCGACGCCGAGATCGGTATAGCGCTCGACGCTGTCATGCGGTTCGATCTCCGCGATAATGCCGTGGATGCGCTGCATCACCGCCTTGAAACTATAGGTCGGCTCGACCTTGTCCAGACCGTAAATATCACCGTGGCGCATCTGCTCGGCGACCTTGGCGCTCTTGATCAGCGCCTTGCTGGGCACGCAGCCATAGTTGAGGCAATCGCCACCCATTTTCGACGCTTCGACCAAAGTGACCTTGGCCTTGACCGTAGCGGCGATATACGAAGACACCAGACCAGCCGCGCCGGCACCGATCACCACCATATTGCGGTCATATTTTTTCGGTCTGGTCCAGCGCGCATAGACTTTCCGGCGCTTGATCAGTCCGACGATCCACTTGCCGATCCAGGGGGTTATGCCGAGCGCGGCGAAAGACAATAGCAGTCCTGGCGAGCCGATATCGCTGACCTCGTCGATATTGGCGAGCTGCGTCCCCGCATTCACATAGACCACTGTACCCAGCAACATGCCGATTTGGCTGACGATATAGAAGGTGCGCGCCTTGATTGCGGTCAGCCCCATCAGCAGGTTGATCAGGAAGAAGGGGAATATGGGGACAAGACGGAGCGTCAGCAGGTAGAAGGGCCCGTCTTTCTCGACGCCGTCGTCGATAGCCTTCAACCGGTCACCGAAACGCGCCTTGATCGTGTCACGGAACAGATAGCGCGAAGACAAGAAGGCGATGGTCGCACCGATCGATGATGCGAAGGACACGATGATCGTGCCGGCTAGAACGCCGAACAAGGCGCCCGCCGCGAGCGTCAGAATGAGCGCGCCCGGCAGGGATGCCGCAGTCGCCGCCACATAGACCAGAAAGAAGATGCCGATAACTAGCAAGGGCGCCGCCCGATATTGCGCGTCAAAGGCGGCTTGCTGCTCCTTCAGATTGGCCAGTGTCAGCTGCGAGCCGAGATCGAAGTAGAAGAAGCTGGCGATAGCAATGGCGAACAGCAGAAGGATCAGTATTTTTTTCATGTAATTCTTTCCGCCCGACGGGGCTCCGCTGCACTGGCCAGCCTTGAATATCGTCTCCTATATGGAGCTTCTGCCCGCTTTGGAACCTAGCGTAATTTCCGGTTCAGGTAGAATTTCTTTTGTAACCTTTGGCCTTGTCTGGCCGATAGGCTTTCTGGAAAGGGAGCGCCAAGCTCCACCAGAAGTCCGCCGGACTGTCGGTCTGATATTCCTCCAGACCGATTGTCATATCGTCATGACCGGCTTCCGGTTGCGCGACATAGGTGCCGAATAGCCGGTCCCACAGGGCGATGCTGAAGCCATAATTGCTGTCGGTTTCGCCGGGCACGGTCGAATGATGAACGCGGTGCATGTCCGGGGTGACGAGGAACAGGCGCAGCCGTCGGTCCAGCCAGCCGGGCAGCCGCAAATTGCTGTGGTTGAACATCGCGCACAGGTTGAGGATGAGCGCAAAGACGAACACCGCGAGCAGGCTGGGGCCTAGCAACAGCACCAGAACCGACTTGTAGAGCATCGACAGGATGATCTCGAGCGGATGAAAGCGTATCGCCGTGGTCACATCAATGTCCCGGTCAGCATGGTGGACCTTGTGCAGCGCCCATAGCAGCGGGATTTTATGGGTCGCGATATGCTGCCCGTAAATCGCCAGATCGAACAGGATCAGCGCCAGAATGAACTCCAGCCAGGCTGGCCAGTCGGTCCAGTTGAACAGTCCGATATCATGCTGCGCCGCATAGCCGGCGGCGGCGAGCGCGGCGACCGGGCCGATCAGGCGAAGCGCCACGCTGTCCAGAATGATGATCAAAATATTGGTGCGCCAGCGCCCGAGGCGCCGCATCAGGCGTTTCCGGCGTGGAAATATCGCTTCCAGACCCGCCAGCAGGACAAACAGAAATATTGACAGAAACAGGCCATATTGCGGGAGATTATCCGTCATTTATATTGCCGCGTCGTCATGTGCGCTTTCGGTGTTTCGGGGCAGGGACGCGGCGATCAATAGCAGAGCCTTGATGACCCGTCACGCCGTTCCCTGTCGCTAGCGGTTGCGCAGGGTGAAACGCAGTCCGACACGGCCGATAAATCCGTCGAAGTCGCGGACGGGTATATTGGATGCGTTGCTGACATAGCCGCCATCGGCAAAGAGCGAGATCTGGTCCCAGGCCTGATAATCCAGCGCTGCCGTGGCCCTTATATGGGTGTCCGACCGTTTCTCCGGAAAAGCGGGTGAAAAAACATCCTTGTAATCGCGCTGCACAACGGAGAAGCGGGCGAGGCCGGCCAGCCTGTCTGCCAGAGGCATAGAGCCTACGAGACGAACACCATAACCGGTATAGCTGAAGCGATTGTCGTCTGCGTCATGCTTCAATCCGAGCAGCGAAATATTGACCGAGGTCGGGCCACCGTCGGGGCGCCAGTTGTGGCGCAATTCGGCGAGCCATTCGGACTGGTCAAAACCGGTGAAGCGGTCTTCCGACTGGTTGCGAAAGCCGAAGCGCAGCCGTCCGGTGGTGATATGTTCCTTCGAATGGCGGTGGATGATTTGTGCTTCCGCCCGCGGACGATCAAATACGCGCCCGTCTTCACCCAGAACATATTGATATTCCGCGCCCAGCCGCAATCGGGTGGCACCGTTTTTCGCCAGCGGGATATCGCCCCGGACCCGCGGCCCGAATGCGTAGCGGTTGAACCGGCTGTCTTCGGGATAGACCGCGATATCCGCGCCGACGTCAACGAGCAGCGCGCCCATATCATAGCCCAGCCGGATATCGCTCTGCACGACATCGGCGAACCGGTCCTGATCGATTCCGTTTTCGATGATGTCGGCCGGAACGACATTTCGTCCTGCCGATATTTCGGCTGTGGCAAAGAAATCGCTTTCTTTTGCAAGGGCCGCGCTGGCCGAGCCGGCGGCGATGGCAAATGTCAGGGTCAGAGCTGCTATTTTCATTGGCTGATGTCACTTTGCGTCGAGAAAGAGGGTCTTTTGAAGGATTTGGCTGTCCGGTTGATAGGAATGGTCAGAACGGATTCCAGCGTGAACCAGGCGCGCATCGCGCGGAACAGGATATATTCCGGTATGCCCAGCAGCGCATCCGGCCGACCATTGATCAATATGGCGGCGACCGCCACCAGCGCCGGAGCGCCGATGAGCACCGCCGCGATAGCCTGCCAGACGAGGGGGCTGGTCGGGTCTGTGTCGAGGAAAAACTGGAAAACACCGAACAGCAGAATGGGAACCATCATCGCCCGGCGGGCCGAGTTCATCAGCATATAGGGCAGCACCAGTTTCCCGCGAATGGTCAGCGAGGGCGACGTGATGATATC
This sequence comes from uncultured Sphingorhabdus sp., assembly GCA_964022345.1. GTDB lineage: Bacteria > Pseudomonadota > Alphaproteobacteria > Sphingomonadales > Sphingomonadaceae > Parasphingorhabdus. The sequence goes on along the minus strand of CAXHZT010000008.1, from coordinate 65,242 downwards.
CTGGCAGCGGCAGGATACATGATAGACCGAGCGGAACCAGCGCAGGCGCTGTTCGCGCAAATGGCCAAAGCTGGTCGGTACTTCGGATACATAGCGCACCCGGTGGTCGACAATCGCCCGATAGCCCATTTCGCCGATCCGCAAGGACATGTCGGTGTCTTCCCCGTTCATTCCTGCGGCAAAGGCACCAACGCGCTTCAGGGGTTCGGTCCGGTAGACCGCGAACATGCCCGGCACACCGACCAGGCCCCACAGCGAGCTGAGTGCAGGCGAATAATAGCCGTGCTTGACCAGCACCTCGACCAGGCGGGCACGATCAAAAATCGCGCCTCCGGGCGGTAGCGGTATGCCGCCGACCACGCCAATCTCTTCGTCGGAGAAGTTCTGTACGGCCAGAGTGATATTGTCCGGTGCGATAAGCGTATCGGCATCAATCCGGATCGTGATCGGGTGGCTGGCCTCCTGAATGCCGCGATTGAGCGCGTGGGCTTTCCCGCTTTGCGCGACATGGACAATCCGGCCCTGCAACGCCGTCGCGTCTGCCAGCGCCTGTTCCGCTATCTCTGCTGTCCCGTCGGTCGAGGCATTGTCCAGCACGATCAGTTCGACGACCTCGCCATAATGCCGGGCGGCTTCGTCGATATGGCGGATGGTCTCCGCAATGATGTAGCGCTCGTTGAAGGCGGGCACGATTATGCTGACCGGAGAGCGATAGTCGTCATTCGCGTCCAGTCGCCGTTCGATCAGGCTGATAATATAGAGCTGCAGAAAGAGCAGCGGCAGAAACAGCAGGACGCCCGGACCGATCCCGCCCAGCAAAGTGATGTCCCGCAAGCCTTCGACCACGGCGAAATTGGAATAGCCGACAAATCCGGACAAGGCTGCTGCAATCACCGCCGTGGATGCCAGACGCAGAACCGGCCGGAGGTTTTTTTGCTCGCCGATACTCATGTCGACTTTGGCCGGCATGGATCCGCGCTCCAGCAGCATCAGCGAGAATAATGCGAACCCGATCAATCCGGAAATGATCTGGACGATGGCCAGGCTGTACGGTTCACCCACAAGGGCAAGAAACACGGTGTTCAGCAAGTCCAGCAGGCAACAGATGACGAGAAAGCGCAGCACCAGATCAAAGCCGAAAAACAGCCGGGCGATAGCCGAGCCGCTGCCATAGCACGCAAAAGCGATGTAGAAGGACACGATATAGGTGCGGATCGCGATCGAATGCTGTCCGGTATAGGGCGCGAAAATATAGTCCCGCTGGGGAAAGACCCAGTCGACCTGACCGGTTCCGAACACCCAAAGCTGGAACAGCGCAAAGATGCAAAAAGTCAGCAACATCGCCGGTACGCGCAGGGGCGATATCGACGCGGCCAGACCGCGGGGACGACTATCCACCGATCCATATTGCGCGTCTCGCCTGGAATCGTTGGATAGGGAAGGGGTCAACCACCATGTCCTGGGCTATCGGGCCCGGTTTCCTTGTCGGACAGGGAAATGAGCAGCGCTACTGCCGGCCCGGAGAGCATGGTGATGTCGCCGACAGGCATCGCAACAATGCCGCTATCGCGGTCGGCAGATCTGTAGACAATCCAGTCGTCGGCCTTTGCGTCCTGTTTGGTCAGGGCGCCAGCCACATCACCGATGATGACGCGGATATTGGCGGCGGCCGGGTCTTTGACGAACGACAGACTGCGTGGTTCAAGCTGTCCCACCAATTGGGCCACAGCCTGCGCGTCCACCCCGGTGTGTATATCGCCGGTCAGTGTGACCGTCTGGGCGGAAAGCAATTTCTTGCGCAATATCGAAAGATTGTCGACAGCCTTTTGCCCGCCGCCCCTGAGGACGGTATCGGGCAACAGTTCGGCGATAGATTGTGTGCCGGTGCCGCAGCGGTTGTGATCGGGATCGGTCGTTGCCAGCGATATTTCAACTTCATTGGCGGCTTCGTGCAAGCGGGTGGGCAGCTTTATCGACTGGCTGATGCGTTCGGTTTGCGGGGACAGGCGCCGCGAGAACAGCATATGGTCATTCAGGGTGACGGTAACGTCATAGCTCGTATTGTGGCCGGTCGGCCCCACGGTCAGGTTCATATCCAGAGCGGACGGCAGGGTCTGGCCAGGCAGATCCGTCACGCTGTAATTATAGCGCCAGCTGGTCTGCCGGGCGAATTTCTTCAGCCCGCGATTGCCGATGTTGTTGGCCAGCGCGATCGGAAAGGCAGAATGGGCAAAAGCCTCCCCATAAGCGTCTGCTTCACCAGAGAGCTTCGACAGGGCCATACTGTCTAGGCCCTCTTGGCCAAAATGCAGCGAATAGCCTTTTTGCACCAGGCGGGCGCCGTGCATTATGGCTTTCAACGTATCGGCATTGGTATTGCGGACATTCCAGGAAACCGGGATCCGGCCGCCCCAGAGAACAAGCCTGTCCCGGGTCGTTTCCACAGGCTTGGCAAGCTTCAGTCGCAGACCGCTTTCCGGTTTGATCTCGACGACTGCGGCAATGGAATCATCGGGCGAGCATTGCGCGATTGCGCCGCGGCCCTGCAGGCTGAGCCCGACATTCAGGGCCGCCGATGACAATTCGCTGGCGGTCAGTTCGATTTTCACTGTTTTCAGGCTTTGGCTCCGGTCCAGCAGGATATCCGCGCGTTTGATACCGTTGATCGAGACCCGCAGAACGCCCTCTACGCCCTCGGCGGCGCGACTGGAGAAAACCAGCTCATACTGGCCGCTGACCGGACGGGAATCGACCGGCATGCGGTATGTCTGCTTGGCGTAGGACGGCATGCCGCTGAGAATTGCGGGCGCGCTGGAGTCCTGACCAGCGGTGAAAACATTGATCCCGCTGATGTTGAAGCCGCGTTGGACGCTACGCTCATAGTCGGAAAACTGCTGCTGCTTGTCGCCGGTCAGCTTGTCCATGCCGGCCTCGAAAGCACCGCCCCGACCCAGAAGGATCAAAAGCCCTGCCAGCACGAACGCCAATAAACCTACACCGACCAGTCTCATCAGATTGTTCTCTTTATCTTGCTCTTATGCCGCTTTTCGACATTTTGGCTGCTCGACCATCACATCTTCGAGTGCGATTGGATCAACCGCTTCGATCGCGACCGAGCGGGCCTCGTTCCAGGCGGTGCGCGCCGGGATTTTTGCGAGGTTGATCCGGTCCTTGTAACGGGACGAAATCTCGATCGTGTCATCGAGCAGGCCGGCGGCGAGCAAAATCGGGTCGAGGCCCAAAGACCGCAAATGCCGGTTGCTCACGTTCAGATCATTTTCCTCTGCTTCCTTGCGCGGATTGGGCACATAGGCGATTTCAGCGCCGGTGATTTCGGATACCAACTGCGCCAGCTCCTTGACCTGCAAGGTTTCGGCCACCTGGTTGAGAATTTTGACCTGGCTGCCTGCTTTCGGCGGGTTCGCAACGGCAAGTTCGACGCAGCGGACGGTGTCCTGAATGTGGATGAAAGCGCGCGTCTGGCCACCGGTACCATGTACGGTCAGCGGATGTCCGACCGCGGATTCCACCAGAAAGCGGTTCAGAACCGTGCCATATTCTCCGTCATAGTCAAAGCGGTTGACCAGCGCCGGGTGACGGCGGGTTTCCTTGGTCTGGGTGCCCCAGACAATGCCCTGATGCAGATCGGTGATCCGCATATTGTCGTTATTGGCATAAAATTGAAACAGCAACTGATCGAGCGACTTGGTCAGATGGTATACGCTGCCCGGATTTGTCGGGTAGAGAATTTCACGTTTCTGCCTCTGTCCCTGATCGTCGGTCACTTCCACCGGCAGATAGCCTTCGGGTATTTCAAAGCCCGCGCCGGCATATCCGTAAACGCCCATCGTGCCGAGATGGACAAGATGGGTGTCCAGCCCGAGATCGGTCAGCGCAACGAGAACATTGTGCGTCGCTGACATGTTGTTATCGACGGTATAGCGCTTTTCCTTGGCGCCGCGCATCGAATAGGGTGCCGCGCGCTGCTCGGCAAAATGAACGATGGTATCCGGGCGCAGTTCCTCGAGGAAATCATAGAATTCCTGATATTCTTCGGCAATATCGATGATCGCATAATCGATGCGGTTGCCGGACACTTTTTCCCATGCCTCTACCCGCACATCGATAGGCTCGATCGGGGTCAGGCTGCGGATGCCGAGTTCGAGATCGATCCGCCGGCGGGAAAGATTGTCCAATATGGTTACATCATGTCCAATAGAAGAAAGATGTAAAGCTGTTGGCCAACCACAGAAGCCGTCACCACCAAGTACAAGAATTTTTTTGCCGTTCATAATATAACGCCCTATTCAACTAATAATTAACGATCTTTCGGGACATCATCCCGGCCAGTTACTACTGGGACGCAACAACTCTCTGCGCACATTCGGTGTGAAGGTTTTGCCGGGCGACAACAAGTCAGAATTACATTAGGATAGATGTGTTTACATTTGAAAATATCTGGCTATTCTTCGCCACTGCCGTCCACGGTGAAGGCAAGCCACTGTAAGTCCGTTCTAATTTACTGATCCGGGCAGTGACTGTCGCTGGAATAGCGCGCAGCGCAAAGCGGCTTGACGCGGACTGACAGCGGCGGGATATCCGGTTTATGAGGCAGATTTTGACACGCAGAACCATGTTGCGTGGAGCCATGAATACGGGACTCGCACTTGCTTCTCCACTTCCGGCTCTGGCGACTGCCGGCAATGCTGCGCTTGCCACGATTGCCGCCGCACGCGGCATTTCGTTTGGCAGCGCCGTGTCGGCCCAATGGCTCGACGACGACGATTTCACGCGTCTCGTCCGTCGCGAGTGCGACAGTATCACTGCGGAAAACAGCCTCAAATGGAAATATCTGGAGCCGGCCAAAGGTATCAGAAAAAGTTCTTCTGCGACCAGGATAACTGATTTCGCGGAGCGAAGCGGACTGGCGATGCGCGGGCACTGCTTCATGTGGAACCACGATGAACGGATGCCGGCATGGCTGGTGGCAATGATGCAAGAATGGCCCCGCAGCCGGCGGCAATCACTGATCAGGCGGATGCGGGGACATGCCGATTGGCTGAGCCAGACCTTCCCCGGAATAGCATCCTGGGACGTCGTGAATGAAGCCATTTATCCGCGGACGGGCGAGATCCGCCGAACGGCCCTGAGCCGGTTGATGGGTGAGCGCTTCATCGACCAGGCCTTCGAAATGATGAAGGTCAAAGCGCCCGGAGCGCAGCTTGTTTACAATGATACAATGAACTGGGGGGCATCGTCAGCGCACCGCAATGGCGTGTTGCGATTGCTGGAACGGTTACTGGCGCGCAAAGTGCCGATCGATGCGCTTGGCATCCAGAGTCACCTCGGCAACACCTTGGGCCGGTCCCGGGATGAAACGGAATGGCGGCTTTTTCTGGAGGAAATCTCCGGCATGGGGCTGGACATCATAGTGACCGAACTGGATTGCAGCGACCGCAATGTAGAGGACCGGGATCCCGTCCGCCGCGATGAGGAAACGGCGGCCTATACCAAGGGCTATCTTGATCTCACGCTGGATTTTCCGCGTGTCAAGCAAGTGACAACATGGTCGTTGACCGACGCGACCAGCTATATGAACCGGCCCGGCTATCCGGACTACAAGCGCAGGCCCGACGGTCTCGCGTTGCGGGGCCATCCCTATGACGACCGCTGGCAGCCGAAGAAAATGCGCAGCGCTATCGCTGAAGCATTGCGGGCCGCTCCGCTGCGACACTGATAGGGAGCCGATATTCGCGGCGGACCGTTTTGGCGAAAAAGGCTAGCCCTTCCACAACACCCGATAGAGATCGAAGCGCCGGTCCTTGAGATTCTGTACCGCGCCGGATTGCCGGCTGGTCAGGAGGCTGGTCATCGACAGATCGGCAATCGCGATGGTCTCGGTGTTCGGCGCCGTATCTGCCGCCACGCCGTCCCGGGCGAAGGGGAAATCCGAGGGCGTCAGGATCGCGCTCTCGGCATAGTGGATGTCCATATTCTCGACATTGGGCAGATTGCCGACCACGCCCGACATCACGACATAGCACTGGTTTTCCACCGCCCGCGCCTGACAGCAATAGCGCACCCGCAAATAGCCGCGGCGCTCGTCGGTACAGAAAGGAACGAACAATATCATCGCGCCCTGGTCGACCAGATGGCGCGCCATTTCCGGGAATTCGCTGTCATAGCAAATCATCACGCCAATCGGGCCGCAATCGGTCGGAATGGCTTCTGCGCCAAAGCCTCCCTTGATATTCCACCAGCGCACTTCGCTGGGCGTCGGATGGAGCTTGTCCTGCGTGTAGATCGCGCCGTTGCGCAGGAACACGTAAGAGATATTGCGGATATCGCCATTTTCCATGCGGGTCGGGTGCGAGCCGCCGATGATGTTGATATGATAGGAAACCGCCAGCTTCTCCATCACTTCCTTGAACCGTTCGGTATATTCGGCGATCTTCTCGATCGCCTGGGCCGGCTCCAGCTTTTCCCCTTCGAGGGAAAGCAATTGCAGCGTGAACAATTCGGGGAATGTCACAAAGTCCGCGCCATAATCGGCGGCGACATCGACGAAATATTCGACCTGCTCTTCAAAATCGGTTTGCGAGGCAATCTTGCGCATCTGGAACTGGACGGTCGCCACGCGCACCGACTGGGGCAGGCGGTCATGCGGGGTCTGCGTTACCAGCTTGGCCTCGGCGGCCAGCGGATTTTCCCAGAACATATGCACCGCATTGCCGGCGGATGCCTTGTCGCTCGGCATATAGTCCTTCAATATCCCCAGCGGAACAAAGCCCTGATTGAGCTGGAAATTGATCACCGGATCGCGGAACTGCTTGTCGACCACGGCCGCGAGATAGTCGGCCGGATCGGGATATTTGCGCTTGCGCCGCGCATAGCCGGGCAGTCGCCCGCCAAAGATGATCCCTTTCAGCCCGAGATGCTGGCACAGCTCCCGGCGCACCTTGTAAAAGCGCAGCCCGATGCGCAGCCGCCGGTAATCCGGGTCGACGCTGACCTCCATGCCGTAGAGTATCTCGCCGTTCGGATCATGCCGCGCGGCAAAGCCACCGCCGGTGATTTCGGCCCAGCTATGCGCCGCGCGGGCGGTCTTCTCGGAAATCTGGAATGTCGCGCAATGGCCGACAATCTTGCCCTCATATTCCGCGACCAGCTGGCCATCGGCGAAATTGTTGATCTGGCCGCGGACTTCCTCGGCCGTATAGCCTTCGCCCTTGCCGTATACCTTGCGCGACAGGGTCGAGATTTTGCGGGCATCTTCCAGTTCCGCCATGCGGATGATGAGCTTGGGATTTTCTGCGGTCATTCGCGCCCACTAGCGGGCTTTTCACCCGCGGGAAAGATATCTCGTGCGCAGGGTCAGCCAATCGTGATCCGGCTGGTCCTTAGCGGTCCGGCACGGGGTCCTGCGTCCGCCTGGCGCAAATCAGGCCTCCGCAGGACGGGTAACCGTTTCCCGCCAGAACCGCTTGAAGCGCCGCTTGCCGAGATATTCCAGCATCGTCAGCGCCGGGATCAGCAATTGCAGGATGATCGCGCCAAACAGCACGCCAAAGCCCAGACTTGCCGACATTGGTATCAGGAACTGCGCCTGCAGGCTGGTTTCAAACGTGATCGGGGCAACACCGAGAAACGTGGTCAGCGACGTCAGCATGATCGGCCGGAAACGCGATTTTGCACCGGTGAGGATGGCGTCTTCGATCGACATACCATTGCGCAAATTCTCGTTGATAAAGTCGATCAGGATCAGCGACCCGTTCACGATCACGCCGGACAATGCGATCATCCCGAACATGCTGAGCACGCCCAGTGGCAGGCCGAGCAGCAGGTGCCCGATCAGCGCGCCAATGATGCCAAAGGGGATCACCGCCATGATGATCAGTGGCTGCATATAGGAGCGAAACGGTATCGCGAGCAGCGCGTAGATCATCAGCAGGGCCGCGCCAAAGGCGATTCCCAGATCACCGAAGGAATCCTCCTGTTCCTGCTGCTCGCCGCCGAAACTGTAGAGCAGTTGCGGATAGTCGGCCTGCAGTTCGGGCATGATCTCGTCGGTCAGCGCCTTGGCGATTTCCTGGCTGGTTACGATATTTGTATCGATATCGGCGGTAACCGTCGTGATCCGCCTGCCATCGGTCCGGCGAATGACCGAAGGGGACTGGCCGAACGACACTTCTGCGAGCGTCGCAAGCGGGACTTCGCCGCCCGGCACGCGGACGCGGAACCGTTCGACGTCGACGATCGAGTTGCGTTCCTCTTCCGGCAGGCGGATATAGACGCGCATATCTTCCTGCCCCCGCTGCACGCGCAGCGCTTCGCTACCGAAGAAGGCAGCGCGCACCTGCAGTGCGACATCCTGCAGCGTCACACCCAGAGACCGGGCCTCCGGTTTCAGCCGGAGCTGGATTTCCTTCAGGCCCTGGTCCTGATCACTTTCGATATCAAAGACACCGGCGAAGCGGTTCAGTCTGGCCATGAGTTTCGTCGAGGCCGCTTCGACCACCGCTGGATCGGGATCGGAAATCTTCACATCGACCGGCGCGCCAATCGATATCAGGTCCGAGGCAAAGACCAGCGAGCGTGCTTCCACGATCGGCCCGACATTTTCACGCCAGGCATTTTCGAAATCTCGCGACGCGAGTTCCCGTTGATCGCCTGGGATGAAGCTGAACTGTACGCTGGCAATGTTCGAAGAGAAGCCGTTGTTCCCGGCGCTCGGGCCGTTGGTTCGGGGGGCCTGACCGATGAGCGTGAATATGCCGCGCAAGGGTGACGGCGCGTCCTCGGCTTCCTGCTCTTCAAATTGCGCAAAGGTTTCCCGGCCTTTCTGCTCGATGAAGCGGGCCATTTTTTCGGTTTCTGCGATGGTCGTTCCGGTCGGCATTTCCAGACTGGCGGTAACGACATCCGCTTCGATGGCGGGAAAGAAGGAGTTCTTGATAATGCCGGCCGGGATCAGCGACCCGATCAGGATGAGCAGCGCGACACTGCCCGCCAGGATCACGAACGGCATGCGCACGGCATAGCGTATCGCGCGGTCGAGAGGACCGTTGACGAAGGCCTGATAATAGACGTCCACCTTCGCCTGGACCCGTTCGAAAAAGCGCGTGACCGGGTTACGTGTCGGCGCGCCGGGAACCGGCAGGTGACTGAGATGATTGGGCAGGATCAACAGACTTTCGACCAGCGACAGGAAGAGAACAGCCACGACAACCAGCGGAATGTCGGCCAATATCTTGCCGATCGCGCCGCCGATGGCGAACAGCGGTGAAAAGGCGGCGACGGTTGTCAGCACGGCAAAGATCACCGGCATGGTGACGCGCCGCGCGCCGCTTACCGCAGCGCCCATGCCGGTGCGACCGGCCTCGCGGCGGGCGTAGACGCTTTCGCCGACGACAATCGCGTCGTCGACCACCAGCCCCAGGGCCAGAATGAAGCCGAACAGGGAGAACATATTGATACTCGACCCCGCGAGATCGAGCAGGAATATCGCGCCGACAAAGGTCACGCCGATGCCCATTGCCGTCCAGCCTGCAAGCCGGATATCGAGAAACAGGGTCAGCGCAATCAACACGAGAAGCAGTCCGATAGCAGCGTTTTTCAGCAACAGGCTCAGCCGGTCGTCCAGGAGTTCGCTATCGTCGCTCCAGATCGCATAGGATATCCCCTCGGGCAGGGAATGGGCGAACGGGCCTTCCAGATATTCCTTAGTCGCGGTCGATATGTCGAGCACCCGTTCGTCGCTGGTGCGGAATACCTCCACAAAGGCGACGGGCTTGCCATTGTACAGCGACACAAGATCGGAATCCTCGAAACCGTCTTTGATATTCGCGATCTGGCCGAGCCGGACCAGGGCGCCGTCCTCGTTGCTGACCAGCACGATATCTTCGAAATTCTGCTGGTTGTAATTTTGCCCGATGGTCCGCACGCGCACTTCTTCGGTGTCGGTGTCGATGGATCCGGCAGGACTGTCGAGACTGCTCGCAGCGATGGTGCGCGATATGTCGTTGAGCGACAGACCAAAGGCCTGCAACGTATCCTGCGGCACTTCGACCGACACTTCATAGTCGCGGATCGCGCTGGTATCGACGAAGGAAATTTCCGGCAATGCTGCCAGGGAATCTTCCAGCCGATAGGCGGTTTCCTTCAGCGCGCTTTCGGATACGTCTCCGAAAATGGCGATACGGACCACGCTCTGCCGCGTGGTTAGCTCCCGGACCTCGGGTTCCTCGGCTTCGTCGGGGAAGGACTGGATCTGGTCTATTTCGGCCTTGATATCGTCCAGAGCCCGGTCGATGTCGGTTCCCAGTTCCAGTTCGACCGACACGGTCCCGATATTTTCGGCGGCATTGGATGTGATCTCTTTGACATTCTCGACCGCTTCGACCGCCTCTTCAATCTTCTGGACGATCGATTCCTCGATCTCGTCGGGGGTCGCTCCGGGATAGGAGACGCTGATCTGGACCGTGTCGAGGCTGTTTTCGGCAAAGACTTCCTGAACAATGGTCCGGTAGGATGCGAATCCGGCAACAATGAGGAATATCATGAGCAAGTTGGCCGCGACGCCGTTGCGCGCCATGAACGCCACGACGCCGCTCTGCTCCATTATTTCCTTGCTCGGAGTTTCCGGCTGGGGGGAATCAAGGTCCGTTGTATTGGTCATTGGGCGGCTTTGGCTTTCGAGTCAGAAGTGGCGGTAGTTGCACCTTTTTTCGCAGACGTGGCCACAGGGCGCGGCTCCGCGACCCTGACCTGCAAGCCTTCGGTCGCGATTTTCAGGTTTCCGGTAACAGCCATCGGCTTGGCACCGAGCCCCTTGGTGCTGATCAACGCCGTCTTGTCGGTGCGCTGATAGATATCGACGGTAACAATACGCAGCTTGCCGTTTTCGACCAGCCACACCTTGTTGTCCGCCCGCAACGCAGCCAGCGGCAGCACCGCATAGCTGTCCAGCGCCTTGCCGGTGATGTCGGCTTCAACAAAACTGCCGACAAACAGAGGCGGCGCGGAGGAGGCGGTTGCGGACTTTCCTGCATTGTCTGCTCCGGCCACCGGCGAACCGCCAGCGGTGGGGCTGGGGATGCGCAGAAACACGTCAATTGTCCGGGTCTGGGGATTGAGCAAGCCGTTGACGCGATCGACATAGGCGGCCCAGCGATAGCGAACGCCGCCATAGTCGGAATATATTGATGCTTCGATCCGGCTCCCTTTGCCCGCGTCAAACAATCGGGGGATCAGCGCGGCTTCGCTTTCCGACAGGGGGATGACCGCTTCATAATCAGCTGTGGCGACCATGGATCCGAGGCTCTGGCCCGGCTGGACATAGCTGCCGAGGGCAATGTCTTCGGTCCGCACGATTCCGGAGAACGGCGCCCGAACCACGGTGCGTTCCAGCGCGGTCCTGGCGTCGGCGAGATTGGCCTGCGCCCGCCGCAGTCCGGCCTGCGCGGATTGCAGCTGCGGTTGCCGGGTCGCCAGACCATTGGTGACGATCGGTTGCTTCGTAGCGGTTCCGCCGGAAGCCGCCTTTTGCGCCAACGCATCCGGTGGAAGAATCCGTGCGGCATAGTCGCTGCTATCGACGCTCGCATAGGCATTGCCGCCGCTGCCGCCGCGTTGCTGGAACCGGTCGAGCTCGGCCTTCGCCAGAGTCACCTCTTCCTGTGCCTGCAACACGGAGACAGATTGCGATGCGACATCGGCCTGCGCCGTTTGCACCGCGTTGCGATAATTGGCTGTATCAATCCTGAAGAGAATGGCCCCGCGCTGGATACGCTGGCCCGCTCGCAGGTCAGGATTGACATAAACCAGCTTGCCCGCGACTTCGGCGGCAAGCGTCAACTCCTCGCGTGCACGGACGGTGCCGGCGCCGCTGACCATCAAATTCCCCGAACGGATTTCCAGTGATTCTGCCTGTACCAGAGGAACCAGATCCTCCGGCGGTTTCTCTTCGGGATCGGAACGCAACATAATCAGGATCGCGGCAATCAATATTGCCCCGAGCACGATCAAACCGCCAATGACGCGTTGCCTTTGCACTTAATTTTCTCCTTGCGTGTTTGAAGGATCAGCGATGATGTCTGATATTTCGGTTGTCGGTGCAGGCGTGTCCCAGCTGCCACCCAGGGCGCGGTGAACGCCGAGCCGGGCGAGCGCAACGTCGCGCGCGGCAGACGAGAGGGATGATTCGACCTGATATTGCGCCCGCAAGGCATCGAGATAATCGATATAGCTGCCGACACCATTGGCGAACCGGCGGGATTGCAATGCTGTTGTCGCCTGCGCCTCGTCGAGCTGGGAAAACAGGAAGCGGTAGCGCTGGCGTTCTTCTTCATAGCGTTCGAGCGCGGTCCGCACCTCCTGATAAGCGGTCAGCACAGTGCGCGCATAGACTGCCGTCTGCTGCGCATATTGGGCGTCCGCGATATCGATATTGGCCTTGATCCGGCCGCCCTGGAACAGCGGTGCGGTCAGGCCCGCGCCCAGGCTGAGGACCCAGTTATCCATGATATCGAATATGCCCGACGGCTCGCCAGCCTGGGTGCCGCTGCTGGCGGACAGGCTGAGGGAGGGAAAGCGTTCGGCGCGGCGCGCACCGAGATTGAAGCGGGCCGATTCGAGCCGCTGGCTCTCTGCAAAAACGTCCGGCCTTTGCGCCAGAAGATCGATTGGCAGGCCGGCCGGAACGGGGTCAAAAACCAGTTTGGGGGTCAGGTTTTCGCCGAGCAGTGCCTGCATATTGTTTGAATATCGTCCGACAAGCACCGCCAGTTGACCTTCGGTCGCTGCCAGCTGGGCCTCCCGCTGCGGCAGGCTGGCCTGTATGTTCCGGAAATCCTGCCGGACCTGATAGAGTTCAAAGGAGGTCACGAGACCACGGCTGTACCGGTCTTCCGTCTGTTCGACGCGGTCGGCGAGAACATCGATGATCTTGGTCGTCAGGGCAATCTGGTGCCGCGCATCGACAATATCAAAATAGCTGGTGATCGATTCCGCCAGCACAGCCAGTCGCACGGCGTGCAAATCCGCGGAAGCCGCAATCGCGTCGGCCCGTCCGGCACGGGCTTCGTCACGGATCTTGCCCCAGATATCGATCTCATAGGACAGGGACAGGCTGGAGGAATAGGTTTCGTTCTCCAGCCGCCCCCCGCCGGCAATCGCGCCAAAACTGGTGCCTGCGGTCGGAGAATCGGAATAGCTGCTGTCCAGCCCGGCATTGAGCTGCGGAAACAGGCCGCTCTTGGAAATGCGTGCCTGCGCTTCGGCGGCACGCAATCTGGCCGATGCCTCTGCCAGATCGAAATTTTTGGTGAGGGCCTCTTCCAGCAGATTGTCCAGAACAGGGTCTTCGAAGGCCGCCCACCAGCGCGCGGGTTGATAGCGGCCATCGCTGTCACCCTGGTCAAAGGCTGCCGGAATGCCGGCGGCGATATCGGGGGCGGGCGAATCGGGCGCGAGACTCGCGCAGCCGCTGACGGCGAATGCCATCGCAAGCAGCATGAATCGGGGGCTCTTGAGCTGTTCTGTCACAAATTTATCCGCGGTTTGAATCGACTTGGTCTTTACCAAGCATCAATAATATGCCATCAAAGAAATTGAACGTCAACGTTTAAATTGAACGCGGTCGTTCAATTTAGTCATAGTTTTGGTCGGAAAGGGTAAATTGTTGTGGAAAATACGGAGGTTGATATCCTGAAGGAACGGGCCGATCGTCCGTCCAGCCAGCGCAAAATCGCGAAAATCCTTGCCGCTGCCCGTATTGAATTTTTCACTTCCGGTTTTTCCGGCTCGAGCATCGAGGCCATTGCGGCGCGCGCCGAAGTCTCGAAAGTGACCATCTACCACTGGTTCAAAACCAAGGAAAATCTCTTCGCCGAGGTGGTCAAGGCGCAGTGCCGGGACATGAGCGAGAGCCTGGTGGGCGAAAATTCCAAGACCAGAAGTCTGCGCGAAAACCTGATATTTGCCGCCGAGAATATGCTGAATGCAATAATGCAAGAAGACCGAATCCGTTTTGACCGCATAATGGCTGCCGAAGTGAACCGGGATCCCAAAGTCGGTGCCTATTTTCTCGACAATGGTCCGCGTGCACTGCTGCAGAATCTTATCGATCTGCTCAAAATCTCGCGGGACAAAGGTGAAATCCAGAGTGACAACCTGATCTCTTCGGCGGAGATGTTCGTGAGTCTGGTGATTGGCAGGATTGATCTGTTTCTCCGCTATGGCGAGAAAATCAAGCTGACCACGCCGCAGAAACGCGAGCGTGCCAAACGTGCCGTCGACGCCTGGATGCTCATTCACCAGAAATAATATTCTCTGGCGTCTTATTCCCGGACCGCGCCCAGTGCCGCGCCTGCGGCAAAAGGGGTAATGGCGACCAGCAGCAGCGAAATGGCCGACAGAAACAGCAATGCACTGTCCCCCTGTGACGACAGGCTGCCGGCCCCGAATATCAGCAACGGGATAGCCAGCGGTATCAGCAGCAATCCGCCCAGCGCGCCCGCGCCTTTCAGGCCGGCGGTCAGCGCCGCGATCATGACCGCGAGACCGGCCAGAGCGGGTGTCGCGATCGCCAGGCTCGCCAAAAGGGTCATGAGGGCAGGGCCTTCCAGTCCCATCAGACCGCTGGCCAGAAAAGCCGCCAGCAGCAGGGGCGGACCGAAAGCCAGCCAGTGTGACACCAGCCGTGCCGCCGCGATCATCTCGTCGGACAGGCCGCGGACGATCATCTGGTCGTAAACGCCATTGTCGAGATCGGGCTGGATCAGCCGGTCGAGCGGCAGCAAGGTCGCGAGCAAGGCCGCGATCCACAAGATGCCGCCGCCGGTCTGCAAGAGCAATTCGCGATCCGGACCCACGGCAAAGGGAAATAATGTTGCTGCGGACAGATAGAATATTACCGGCAGCCAGGTCCCGCCGCTGGCATAGCTCTGCCGCACATCGCGCCAGATGATGGTGGCGATGCTGCCCGTCACAAACATGCTTCCAATTCTTCCAGAGGTTCGAGCTGCAGGTTGCAATCAAAAGCAATGGGCAGGGGTATATGGCTGGCAGCGAGAATGATCCCGCCATTGTCGAGATGACTCTGCAGCGCCCGCCCCAGCTGATCGACCGAATCGCTATCAAGGCCATTTGCCGGTTCGTCGAGCAGCCACAATCCCGCGTCTGCCAGATAGGTGCGCGCCAGCCGGGCCCGCTGTCTCTGTCCGGTTGAAAAATAGCGCACCGGCACTTCTGCCAGATGGTCCAGACCCGCCCGTGTCATCGCAGCAGCGGCATCGTCCGGTGTCTTGCCGTCCAGTTTCGCCCAGAAAGCCAATGCCTGTTCGAGCGGCAGATGTTCGTCCAGCGCCAGCCGGTCATCGCAGAGGGATTTTCTGTCCGGAGCCATGAAGGATCCCGCCGCCGGCTGAAGGAGGCCGGCCAGCAGCCGCAACAGGCTGGATTTGCCGACGCCATTGGGGCCGGTGAGCAATCCGGCCTGTCCCGGTTGCAGCGAAAAAGTCAGGTTG
Organism: uncultured Sphingorhabdus sp.; assembly: GCA_964022345.1. Lineage (GTDB taxonomy): Bacteria > Pseudomonadota > Alphaproteobacteria > Sphingomonadales > Sphingomonadaceae > Parasphingorhabdus. Next base: position 49,715 of record CAXHZT010000008.1, on the reverse strand, counting down.
CGGAACAACAGTCGCTCGCCGCGCACACAGCTCAACGCCTCGGCGACTAGCCAATCATGGCTTCCGGTTGACTGGGTCTTGCTCATCGCACAGACTTAAGACATGGATTGGCACGAAAGCCAAGCAAGGAGCGATAAATATGGTGGCGCAACTGAATGACGACGAACGCAAGGCGGCTCTCGCCAAGCTGCCGGACTGGGAATATGACGGGGAGCGTGACGCCATCAGCCGCTCGTTCAAATTCTCCGACTTCACCGAAGCTTTTGCCTTCATGACCCGCGTTGCGTTGCACGCAGAGAAGGCCGATCACCATCCCGAATGGTTCAATGTCTACAATCGCGTCGACATATTGCTGACCACGCATGACGCGGGTGAAAATGGCGGATTGTCGATGCGCGACGTGGATCTGGCTGCTGTGATAGAGGCCTGCGCCTAGAGGCTATTTTTCTTCCGATCCGGCCAGAACGTCGCCGAGGTTGCTCGCCAGACTGACTGACTGCTTGCGCACGCGGCCGGGCATCCAGCGGGCGGCAAAGGCCAGCTGTTTTGCCATTTTGTTGACCGGCGTGTGCAGCTTGTCGCCGTGCACCGCGCCCCAGGCCGCCGGACCGATGATCGAGACCGGACTGACCATGACGCCGGCTTCCTCGAGCCGTTCCTTGCCGCTCTGGTTGGTGCCTTCGACGACCTCGGAAATGATATTGGTGTCGATGAAGCCCGGCATCAGCGAGCGCGACTTGATGCCATATTTGCGCAATTCGATATCGTGCGATTCGGCCAGGCCGCGCACGGCAAATTTGGTCGCGCTGTAGACGCTGAGATCGGCGACTCCGTAAATGCCCGCTGCCGAAGCCGTATAGAGGATGCAGCTGTCGGGCGTGCTCTTGAGCATATCGAAACAGGCGCGGGTGCCGCTGATCACGCCGGTGAAGTTAATCGCGATCATCCGGTCGATGGCCGCGTCTTCCATATCCTGGATCGCCCCGCCTTCGCCAATACCGGCATTGTTGAAAAGGACATTCATCGTGCCGCCGGTGATCGCGCCAAATTCGGAAACCGCCTGTTTCCATTGCGCCCGGTCGGTGACGTCGAGCTTGTGGATAGAGCTTTGGCCTTCGGGCAACAGCGCTGCCGTTTCGGCCATGCCCTTGTCATTGACATCGGCAATCCCGACGAACCAGCCTTGCGCTGCGAAATAGCGACCGACTTCGCGACCGAGACCGGAGGCTCCTCCGGTGATGAAAATAGCTTTCTGCCCACTTTGATAGCTCATGAATCCGCTCCCGCCTCGTTATTAACATTGATGTTCATTCGAGCGGTTTTTGACGCGAACGTCAAGTGGAGTTGGACATGCGCGATAAAGCGCGTCACTATATATTCCGATGCCTGTTTCCGGTCCTTCCATCAGCCTGCACAAGCTGAGCCGCCATTACGGTACGGTTCGCGCTGTTGACGGGGTTTCGCTGGAAATAGCGGCGGGCAGTCTGGTCGCTCTGGTTGGCCTGTCGGGCTCGGGAAAATCGACCCTGCTGAAGATGATAAACCGGCTGGTCGAACCGGATAGCGGTACAATTTTCATCGCTGACGAAGCCATCGACTCGGTCGATCCCCATATCCTGCGCCGCCGTATCGGCTATGTGTTCCAGAATATCGGTCTGTTCCCGCATATGACGGTCGCGCGCAATATCGCGATCGGCCTGGAACTGGCGGGCGAGAAAGCGGGCAGGGCCGACCGGGTCTCCGAATTGCTCGATCTCGTCGAATTGCCGCAGGACATGGCCTCCAGGATGCCGGATCAGCTGAGCGGCGGCCAGCAACAACGTGTGGGCGTGGCCCGGGCGCTGGCGACGCGGCCCGGCCTGATGCTGATGGACGAACCCTTTGGCGCGCTCGACCCCGTGACCCGCGACAATCTGACCGATCAATATAAGGCCCTGCATGACAAGCTTGCCCTGACCAGCATCATCGTCACCCACGACATGGCCGAAGCGCTCTATCTCGCAGACCGCATTCTTGTGATGGAGGATGGCCAGATAAAGGCGGATGCCGCGCCCGCCGAACTGCTGTCCGGCAATGTCGGCGAAGAGGCCGAGGCGCTGGTCGCCATCCCCCGCGCGCAGGCCGCGCATCTCATTGCCTTGAGCAAAAAGTCATGACCGAGGCGTGGCAACAGGCTTTGTCGCGGGTGCCGGAATTGCTCGCCGCCCATGTCCAGATCAGCGTCTCGGCGCTGGCCTTGGCGATGCTCATCTGTCTGCCGCTCGCTATCTGGGCGGCGCGGTCACCCAGAGTGGCTGGGGTCGCGCTGACGCTTGCCAGCCTGATCCAGACGATCCCCGGACTGGCGCTGCTGGCGCTCTTCTATCCGCTGCTGCTCGGCATATCGGCGCTGATCGGTGGCGGCCTATCCGCCTTCGGTTTTCTGCCGGCGCTACTCGCGCTGACTCTCTATGCCTTGCTGCCGATCCTGCGCAACGCGGTAACCGGATTGTCCGGGGTCGATCCGGCAGCGAAGGAAGCGGCGGACGGTCTCGGCATGACCAGCAGCCAGAAATTATATTATGTCGAAGCGCCGCTGGCCGCGCCCACGATCATGGCCGGTATCCGCACCGCCGCGGTCTGGACCATCGGCGCGGCGACGCTGTCCACCACCGTTGGCCAGCCCAGCCTTGGCGATCTGATTTTCGCCGGATTGCAGACGCAGAACTGGACCCTGGTGCTGGCCGGTTGCCTGTTTTCCGCGGCTCTGGCGATTTCGGTCGACCTGCTGCTCGGATTGATCGAACGTGGTATCCGCGAACGCCGGCGGATATTGGCATGGGCCGGGATGGCGATGATCGCGGCGGGCCTGCTGGTCGCGACGTTGCCGCTGATGATCGCCCGCGACAATATTGTGGTGATCGGGGCCAAGGGCTTTTCCGAACAATATATACTCGCGCGGCTGATCGGGTCGCGGCTGGAAGAGGCGGGTTATGCCGTTCGCTACCGCGACGGGCTGGGCTCCGCCGTGGTCTATCAGGCTTTGTCCGAGGGTGATGTTGATGTCTATGTCGACTATTCCGGAACGATCTGGACCAACCAGATGCAGCGTAGCGACAGTCAGCCGAAATCCGCGATGCTCGACACGATCGGGCAATGGACCAGCGCCAATCACGGGGTGACAATGCTTGGCGCGCTGGGCTTTGAAAACACCTATGCCTTCGCCGTGCGGCCGGAAGACGCCCAGACCAAGTCGCTGCGGACCCTGGATGATCTGGCGCGGGTGTCGAGCGATTTCAATTTTGGCACCGATGTCGAATTTCTCGAACGCCCCGAGTGGCAGATGGTGCAGGACGCTTATCGGGTCCGCTTCAAGACCGCCCGCTCGTTCAGCCCGACCTTCATGTATCCGGCGCTCGCCAGCGGCGAGGTTGACGTTATCTCGGCTTTTTCCTCAGACGGGCGGATTGCCGCCAATAATTTCGTCGTGCTGGACGATATAAAGGGGGCCGTTCCATCCTACGAAGCCATACTGTTGCTGGCACCGAAGCGCGGTGGCGACGATGAATTTGTTGCCGCACTAAAACCCCTGATCGGCGCAATCACGGTAGAAAATATGCGCGAGGCCAATTATACGGTCGACCGGGACGGGGACAAGAAAACGCCCCGGCAAGCCGCACGCTGGCTGAACGATAAATTGAGGGAATGAATGTGAAATCTGTTTTTGCAAATCTGTTAAGAATGGCCGGTCTGGTCGCCCTGCTGTTCATGGCAAGTTTCTCGGTTGCGGCGCGGGCGGAAGTGACGGTCACGTTCTATTCGCACGATTTCGGCAAGAATTTCCCGCACGCTTTCTTCGTCGCGAAGGGCGAACTGGCCGATGGCCAGAAAGTCGACACCGGATTCGGCTTTACCGCAATCAACGTGTCGCCGGGCATCTTGTTCGGATCGGTGAAGGGCCACGTCAAAGCTCCATCCGCCGACTATATCGCCAGCAGCAATCCGCATTTCACCGTGAAAGTGAGCGACAAGAAATATCGCGAACTGCTCGGCGTGGTCAAAAAATGGCAGGCTATCCCGCAGAAAAGCTATAGTCTCAACAAGCGCAATTGCGTGCATTTCATCAATGACGTGATCAAGACGCTGGACCTCAAGACCAATTTGAAAACGGCCAACTGGAAAAAGCCCCGGTCGTTCATGGAAGAGGTCATGAAGCTCAATCCCTTTCTGAAATAATAAAAGAGGCGCGCGATATGACGGACGTTTGCATGATCATCGGGGCAGGCGCCGGCATTGGCGGCCATGTCGGCAAGCGTTTCGCGCAGGACGGCTATCATGTCGCCTTGTGTCGTCGCAGCGATCAGGCCGGTCTCGACGATATGGTCGCCGAAATCGAAGCCGCCGGTGGCAAGGCTTCGGGCCATTTGCTCAACGCGGTGGACGAGGGCGCGATCGAGAAGCTGATCGACGATGTCGAGGCCGATATCGGGCCGATCAATGTGCTGGTCTATAATCTCGGCGCGCAGATCGGCAACCGGGCGCTGGCGGATACGCCGCTGAAGACCTTGGAACTGGGCTGGCGGATGGGCACGCTCGGTGTGTTCCGGGTGGCACAAAAACTGTTCCCGAAGATGGTTGAACGTGGGGGAGGGGCGCTATTGGTGACCTCCGCGACCTCGGCGATGCGCGGCAATGCCGGGCAGCATAGTCACGCGGCCGCGATGGGCGGCCGGCGGATGCTCTGCCAGACGCTCAACGCGGAATTTGCGCCGCAGAATATCCATGTCGCGCATATATTGATCGATAGCGCAGTCAATGCGCCGGACACCCTGGGCAAGCTGCTCGGGCCGGAGCGTTTCGCCAAATTGCGGGAAGCCAAGGCCAACGGCAAGGACGAGATCATGGAACCGGCGGCAATCGCCGACACCTATTTCCACATCGCGCACCAGCACCGGTCGGCCTGGACGTTTGAACTCGACATGCGTGCCTTTACCGACAGCGCCTGGTGGAATCATCCGGTCGATCTCTAGCCGCTACATCACCATCACATGATAATGGTGCCAGGTGAATATCGCCACGGCGCCGCGATGCGGGGACCAGCTTTGCGCGATGTTGCGAACTTCCTTTTCCGATGGGCGCGCCGGCAGGCCGAGAAAATCGCCAACACCGACCTGTATCGCAAGATCACCAGCCGGCCAGATGTCAGGGCGGCCCTGCGCGAACAGCAGATAGATTTCCGCCGACCAGCGGCCAATGCCCTTGACCTTGGTCAGCAGCGCGATCGCTTCCTCGTCATCCTGCGGCAGATGGTCGAGATCGAGCCCGCCGGACAATATCAGCTCCGCCAGGCTCCGCGCATAGCCCTGTTTCTGGCGCGACAGGCCGCAGGCGCGCAGCTCGTCAAATTCGGTGGCAATCAGGGCTTCAGCCGGGCAACCGTCGCCCAGTCGCGCTTCCAGCTTGTTCCAGACCGCTGCTGCCGACGCCACGCTGACCTGCTGGCCGACGATGGTGCGGAGCAAAGTTTCATAGCCTTCCGGCCGGATGCGGGGCTCGGGATAGCCGGAGGATTCAATGGCGGCGGCCAGTCGCGGTTCGACAGCAGCGGCGTGGTCCAGTCCGGCTTTGATCATTTCTTTTGATAGGCCCATCGAATAACCGTCCCCGTTTCGGCCCTTGATTCTTTTTGAAGGTCCAGACATAGCGTGCGGGATTTTCAATGAACAGTCACTAAGGGGTAGCTATGCCAACGATTCACGTAACCGGCCGCGATGGCGAAGAAAAAGCGGTTTCCGTCGATGCCGGAGTCAGCGTCATGGAAGCGATCCGCGACAACGGCTTTGACGAATTGCTCGCTCTGTGCGGCGGCTGCTGCTCTTGCGCAACCTGCCATGTCCACATCGACGCGGACTGGAAAGCCAAATTGCCGGAAATGAGCGAAGACGAAGATGATCTGCTGGAAAGCAGCGACCATCGCGACGAATATTCGCGGCTCAGCTGCCAGATCGAATTGTCCGACGAACTCGATGGCCTGAAGGTCCGGATCGCCGAAGAGGATTAATCCTCCCCGCAGGTCTCAAAAAAAAAGGGCGCCCCGTCAGGAGGCGCCCTTTTTTTACCCATTGGCTGGACCGCCGGCTAGCCGTTGATCTTGATCAACGCCATGGGCGGCGCTTTCGACCGCTCGGTGATATTCCAGATAAGAACCTTCATATCGCCAACGGTTTCGGCGCCTTCTTCGGTGTTGTTGGTCAGGATTTCAGCATCGGTGGTGATTTTGAACGTCCCCTTGGGGATGGTGAAGCCGAGGGGGAGAGCAGAATCATCCTCTTCCTCGCCAAGACCTTCGTCCTCGCTAAAGTCTTCCGCCTCGTCTTCTTCGCTGCCCATGGCAGCGATCGCGCTGAGTTGCATCATCCCGCTATTGTCGTCGAGCTGCGCAAAACCGGGCGCTTCAATGCGGATCTTGTCGTCCTTGCGGACAATGGCTTCGACGAAAGCGGTTGCGCCCTTGGCCTGTTCGAAATGGGGAAAGGCGAAATTGCGATCCAGACGCCCGCTAATGGCATATTTCACGTCGAAAATGCCGTCGCCGCGATGTTCTATCTGTTCCCAGCCGCGTTGTTTGCTGGTTCTCTCGACCAGCTCTTCCAGTGCGTCAGGGGTCGAGGGGTCCAGACCGCCGAACAGCGCCCGGAACAGGCCCAACATCCGTTCATTCTCGCGTTTCTTTTCGGCCAGCTGCTCTGCGGCTTCCTCTTCCGTGCACTCCCGCTCTTCGTCATCAAAGGATTGGACGGCCTGCCATGGCCGGTAGGCGATTTCTTCCATATTGCTGTTTTTATAGCATGTGGGCGTGAAGTCTTCTTCCTCCGACTGGGCGGCAACGTTCATCAGCTTTTGCATGCCGATGACGGAGATTTCGCCGTCATAGGTAAATGCAAATTTGCCATCATTGTGCAGTACCAGTTCGGATTCAAAATCTCCCGCGGTGACGAGGCAACCGGTCAGCAGCAACGGAGCCGCGATCGCCGCGACCAGTTTCGTATAAAATGTCATTTATGATTTCCCCCCGTTCCTTGTATAAGCGGCATATAAGGCGATGGCAGCGGCGTTGGAAACATTCAGGCTTTCCATCCTGCTGCTCATCGGCAGTCGCGCCAGCGTGTCGCAGTGCGACGCGACATTCTGCCGCAGGCCTTCGCCTTCCGCGCCCATCACCAGAGCCAGCTTGCTACTTCCCATAGCGCCTTCCAGTTCATCGCCAGCGTCGCCGTCCAGTCCGATCCGCCAATAGCCGGCCTCGGCGATTTCATCGAGCGCACGGGACAGGTTGACCACCCGCACCCAGGGCACAATTTCCAGCGCGCCGGATGCCGATTTGGCCAGGACGCCCGATTCGGGCGGCGCATGCCGGTCCTGAGTAATGATTGCGGCGGCATCAAAGGCCGCGGCGGAGCGCAATATCGCGCCGACATTATGCGGGTCGGTGACCTGGTCGAGGATCAGCAGCGGTCGGTCGCTCTGCTCGTCCAGTACATCGCCCAGCCAGATATCCGGGAGGGGATCGACATCGGCGACCATGCCCTGATGCGGAGCATCGCGCGGGATCACCCGGCCGAGATCGGCGACATCGCTGATCACCACGGCAATATCGTCGGGAATATCGAGGGTTGCCAGCGCTTCGCGCGTGATCGAGATTTTCTTTATCACCCGTCGCGGATTGTCGAGCGCGGCTTCGATTGCGTGCCGTCCCCAGAATTTGAGTCCGCCACCGGTTTTCTTAATTGATCTGTTCTTGCGTGCCATATCTCCCTCTAGCGGCTAAGCCATCGGCAGGCAGCCCTTTTTTTCTGTGAATTTGCATGGGCAGGCATTGACAGTTTGCAATCCCTTCGTCATTGAGCCGCTCTTGTCGCCGATGGCGGCCTTGGGTACCCAGATGGACAGGTGGCCGAGTGGTTAAAGGCAGCAGACTGTAAATCTGCCCGCGTAAGCGTACATAGGTTCGAATCCTATCCTGTCCACCATCCCGTCTTGACGCGCCAGAGGCTCTGAGCCATGCGCTGGATATGCGATTTTTCTCTGACAATGCGGCATCGGTTCACCCCAGGATTCTCGAATCGTTGGCACGGGCCAACGGGCAGGACACGGCCTATGACGGCGATGCCCTGAGCGCGCAGCTCAACGGTGCTTTTTCCGATCTGTTCGAGACCGACGTCGAGGCCATGTGGGTGGCGACCGGCACGGCGGCCAATTCATTGGCGCTGGCGGCAATGTGCCAGCCGCATCAGGGTGTGATCTGCCACAAGGAAGCACATATCGAGCAGGACGAGGCCGGCGCGCCCGGTTTCTTTATCGGTGGGGCAAAGCTGATGCTGCTCGACGGCGCGGGTGCGAAACTGTCACCGGAAAGCGTCGAGGCCCATTGCGCAGCGATCCGCGACGATGTTCATCAGGTGCAGCCCGCCGCTGTCTCCATCACCAACGCCAGCGAATATGGCATGGTCTACCGTCCCGACGAAGTCGCGGGAGTGGCGGAGGTCTGCAAGGCCCGCGGTCTTGGCCTGCATATGGACGGTGCGCGCTTTGCCAATGCGGTGGCGACGCTCGGCTGCTCGCCCGCTGAGCTGACCTGGAAGGCAGGCGTCGATGCGCTGAGTTTTGGCTTCGTCAAAAATGGCGGAATGAGCGCCGAAGCGCTGATATTCTTCGATCGCGAAATGGCCGCTGACACGCATTATCGCCGCAAGCGCGCCGGCCATTTGCAGTCCAAGGGCCGCTTTCTGGCGGCGCAGCTGCTCGCGATGCTGGAGGACAACCTGTGGCTTGCCAATGCGCGCGCCGCCAATGCCGGTGCGCAGATTATCGCCGAGGCCGCTGGCGACAGGCAGATCTATCCCGTCCAGGCGAACGAGATTTTCATCAAACTGTCAGCCGACGAAGCGGCGAAACTGCGTGCGACCGGATTTGATTTCTACGACTGGGGCGCGGGACAGGCGCGGCTGGTGACCAGCTGGAACCAGAGCGCGGAGGATATCCGCCCGCTCGCCGACGCGATCAACGCTCTATGAACGCGGGTGAAGGCGGTGAACCGAGCCTTCTGACCCCCCGCATCCTGATCCCCTTCCTGCTGGTCTCGCTGATCTGGGGATCGACCTGGTTGGTGATCAAGGACCAGATTTCGCAGGTGCCGCCGAGCTGGTCGGTCAGCTACCGGTTCATCATCGCCGCCGCCGCGATGTTCGTGCTGGTGGCTTACAAGCGCCTGCCGTTCCGGCTCGACCGCACCGGCTATCTGTTCGCGCTCATCCTCGGGCTGTTCCAATTCTCGTTCAATTTCAACTTTGTCTATAATGCCGAGCTGTTCATCACCTCGGGCCTGGTCGCGGTGCTGTTCGCGCTGCTGATGGTTCCCAACGCGATCATGGGGCGCATCTTCCTCGGCCACAGGATATCGGGCGCTTTTCTGGGCGGCTCGGCGATCGCCGCATTGGGCATCGCGCTGCTGTTCTGGCACGAGTATCGCGCCTCCCCGGCCAGCCTTGAACAGGTGCTGGTCGGCGCGGCGCTGGCCTTTGGCGGGATCATGTCGGCCTCGATTGCCAATGTCATGCAGGCCGGCGAACGGCTGAAATCCTATCCGATGATCACCGTGCTGGCCTGGGCGATGTTGTTCGGGGCGCTGATCAACGTGCTGCTGTCCTGGATCACCGTCGGCCCGCCGGTCTACGAGACGCGCGCCGCCTATTGGGGCGGGATTGTCTATCTCGGTGTCATCGGATCGGTCGTGACCTTCCCGCTCTATTTCTCGATGATCCGCGAAATAGGGCCGGGCAAGGCTGCCTATTCCAGCGTGCTGGTGCCGGTGGTCGCGATGATATTGTCGACGATTTTCGAGGCTTATGTCTGGACCTGGCTGCCCGCTGCGGGCGCGGTGCTGGCGATGCTCGGCCTGCTGGTGGCTTTGCGCGCGCGCAAGCCGAAGACGCCGCGTATCGCGGCCTGACGGTCAGTCGAGCAGCGCCTGCAGTCCCGCCTTATAGTCCGGATATTGCAGCTGCCAGTTCAGCAGCCGCTTCGCCTTGCCATTGGCGATGCGCCGGTTTTCCTCGTAGAAGCCTAGCGCGGCCTGCGACAGATTGGCCTCCTCCAGCGAGAGCAGCGGCGGAACATCCATGCCCAGCAGGCGCGCGGCATGAGCGATCACCTCATGTTGCGGCGCTGGCATGTCATCGGAAATATTATAGACGCCCGCCGGCCCGTCGAACGAAGCGATCACCGCGCTGACAATATCATCGACATGGATACGGCTGAACACCTGTCCGGGCATATTGACCCGTCGGGCCTTGCCGCTGCGGACCCGGGTGAGGGGGCTGCGGCCCGGACCATATATGCCCGGCAGGCGCAGAACATGCACATCATCGCGCAATCCCTGCCAGCGCTGGTCGGCCTTGCTGCGCGCCTTACGGCGACCCGAACCGGTCGGCGCGCTTTCGTCCACCCAGGAACCGTCGACATCGCCATAGACGCCGGTCGCGGAGAGATAGCCGCACCATTGCAGCGACGCGGCCCTGATCGCCTCGCCATATTGTTCGAGCACCGGTTCGCTGTCATCGCTCGCTGGCGGAACCGAGGAGAGGACATGGCTCGCCGATTCCAGCGCCGCCAGCACGGAGGGCGCATCGTCAAAAGCCAACGCGCCATCCTGCGCTTCCCGGCGGGTGCCGATCACCTCATAGCCCAGCGCCCGCAACCGGTGCGCCAGCCGCGAAGCCGTATATCCCATGCCGAAGATCAATACGCGCTGCATCGCCGGCTATTCCTGTTCCAGCTTGCCGGGGTTTTGAATCACCGGATTTTCGACATTGTCGGCCTTCCACTGCATCGCCATCCGGACACGCGTGGCACCCGAGGGATGATCGAAGAACAGCATTTCCTCGATCGGTCCCGGTTCGATCTTGCGATATTCCGACAAGCGCATCGAAACCTTGGCAAAGCCGTCCGGTTCTCTGGCCGTATCCAGCCCGAATTGGTCGGCGTCGCTTTCGGTAATTCTGACGAGGCTATTGAGTGCCGGCGTCGCGGCGAAGAAATAGGCGGTCAGTATGAGGCTGAGCAACGGAATCGCCGCAGGATCCGACATGTTCCGGATGCCCCATCTCGCGCCATGGCGTTCGATCAGCCGGGGCGCGAGCCGCGCGATAACGAACAGTCCGAAACCAATGATGAGCGCCAGAATGAATATTGTGCGCCAGGTATGGCCGAGTACATAATGGCCCAGTTCATGGCCCATCACCGCCGCGACCTCTTCCGGATCGGTGCGCTCGAGCAAATTGTCGTTCAGCGAAATCCGGATTGTCGGTCCGATACCGGAAACATTGGCCGATATTCTCTTATGCTGTTTGGACTGGTCGAACACATAGATATGGTCGGCCGGAATATCATATTCTGCCGCCATCGCGACAATCCGGTCGCGCATCGGTCCTTCCGCCATCTCCTGATAGTCATTGAACAGGGGCGAAATGAACACCGGGCCAAGCATCATGCCGATAAACAGAAAGATCGAAATCACGCCGGTTCCCCAGAGCCACCAGGTCTTGGGCGCGCGCCGGATCACCGCGAAGATCGCCATGATCAGCAGCGAGAACATGATCAGCGAGATCACCAGCCCGATCATCTGCTCGGCGAACCAGCCCCCGAAACCCTGGCTCATCAGGCCATATTGCTGTTCCCGGAAAAAGTCTGTGTAGATGGTCCAGGGCAGGGTGATCAGAAAGCCGGCAATCACATAGGGCAGGGTATAGAGGGCAGGTTGCAGCCATTTTCTGCTGGTCACCCGTTCGGCCCAGTCGCGGAAGCGAGCCGACAGGCGAGACTGCAGGATCAGGAAGTCGACCAATATGCCGACGATGGCGCCCCAAAGGATCAGCCAATAACCACCTTCAAAATAATTGTTCGACTTTTCGAGCTCTGCGCCCTGCAATGTATCGATATAGGCGCGGCTGGCCTGTTCGACATCAAAGGCTGGTGCGCCGGATTGCGCGAAACTGCTTTCCACCGGCAGGCCGGCGACCAGCATGGCGGCGACAAATAGCATCAATATTCTCGACATGACCCACTCCCTTTGACTCAAGCCATAAACGCAATTGCGCGGGGTGCAAATGGCTCTTATGGCAAGGCCCATGCTTGATGTTCAGAAAACACCCAATGACGAAATGGCCGATGCCGCGCCAGCCCCCAAGGATCCCGCGACGATCCGGCGCGAGGACTATCGTCCGCCTGCCTGGTTCATTCCGGAAGTCGAACTGGATTTCCAGCTCGGTCTGGAGCACACACTGGTCCGTTCGAAACTGGATGTCCGCCGGTCGAAAAGCGCCCGGGCAGATGAACCGCTGGTGCTGCAGGGCGATGATATCACCCCGACGGCGGTCAAGGTGGACGGTGCCGCATTTACCGACTGGAAACTGGTCGAGGGCGATCTGGTGCTGCCCCTGGACGGCGCATCGCACAGCGTCGAGATCGAGGTCGAACTGGATCCCTCGACCAACACCCAGCTGATGGGCCTCTATGCATCGAACGGAATGTTGTGCACGCAGTGCGAGGCGGAAGGATTCCGCCGGATCACTTTTGCTCCCGACCGGCCCGACGTGCTGAGCCGCTATCAGGTGCGGATGGAAGCCGACAAGGCGAAATTCCCCGTATTGCTCTGCAACGGCGACAAGATTGCCGAAGGCGATGGTGAAAATGGCCGGCACTGGGTGCAGTGGAATGACCCCTGGCCGAAGCCGAGCTATCTCTTCGCATTGGTTGCCGGTGACCTGGTCGCCAACAGCGACAGTTTCACCACCCGTTCGGGCAAGCCGGTCGAACTCAATATCTGGGTCCGCGACGGCGATCTCGATCGCACCGGCCATGCCATGCAGGCGCTGAAGGACTCGATGCTCTGGGACGAGGAAACCTATGGCCGCGAATATGACCTTGGCCTGTTCAACATTGTTGCGGTCAGCGATTTCAACATGGGGGCGATGGAGAACAAGGGGCTGAATATCTTCAACTCCCGCTATATTCTCGCCGATCCCGAAGTGGCCACCGACGGCGACTATGACGGAATCGAGGGCGTCGTCGCGCATGAATATTTCCACAACTGGTCGGGAAACAGAGTGACTTGTCGCGACTGGTTCCAGCTCAGTCTGAAGGAAGGTTTCACCGTCTACCGCGACCAGAGCTTCTCTGCCGACATGGGTTCGGCGGCTTTGAAGCGGATTGAGGATGTGCGGATATTGCGGGCAGCGCAATTCCCCGAGGATGCGGGGCCATTGGCCCATCCGATCCGTCCGGAAAGCTATCAGGAAATCTCCAACTTCTACACCGCGACCATCTACAACAAGGGCGCGGAAATCATCCGGATGATGAACACGCTGATGGGACCGGAGAATTTCCGCAAGGGCACCGATCTCTATTTCGACCGGCATGACGGCGAAGCCGCGACCTGCGAGGATTTTGTCACCGCGATGGAAGACGGCGGTGATATTGATCTCAAACAGTTCCGGAAATGGTATGAGACGCCGGGCACGCCGCGGGTGAGTGCGACGCTGTCCCACGATCCGCAAACCGGTACGGCCTCAATCCGGCTGACGCAGAGAATCGCGCAGAATGGCGAAAAGCCGAAGCCGTCCGAACTGCTCATTCCGCTGCGCACGGCGCTGCTCGATCCGGAAACCGGCGCGCACCAGGGCGAACAGCTGCTGTTGCTTGACCAGTCCGAGAAAAGCTTCGTGCTTGAAGGCTATATGGAACGGCCGATCCTGTCGATCAATCGCGGTTTCTCCGCGCCGATCATATTGGACAGCGACCAGACCGCCGAGGAACTGGCCTTTCTGTCGGCCCATGACGACGATCCCTTCGCCCGGTTCGAGGCGATGCAGCAACTGATGACCAATTATCTGACGGCCAAGGTTTCGGGCACGCCGGTTGATCGCGATATCATCCTGCTGGCGGTCGCGAAAATACTCGCGGACACGTCAATCGATCCTGCCTTTCTCGCCGAGCTGATCCAGTTGCCCAGCGAAGCCTTTCTCGGCGACCAGATGGTCGAGGTCGATCCGCAGGCGATTCACGAGGAACGCGAGAAATTGCGCGGCAAGATCGCGGTGCAGTTCGAAAAGCAGTTCCGCAAATTGTACAAGAGCTGCTGGCCCGGTGAATTCTCGCTCGATGCCGAGGCGCGCGGCAAGCGCAAATTGCGCAATGTGACTCTGGCCTATCTGGCCGCCTCCTTTGCCGAAGATGCGGCAGAGCTCGCCTTTGACCAGTATCGCGAGGCGGATAATATGACCGCCATGCAGGGCGCGCTGGCCGTATTGTCCAATCTGGAATCGGAAGAACGGACGATCGCATTTGACAATTTCTACAAGAGATTCAAGGACAACGCGCTGGTTCTTGACAAATGGTTCAGCCTGCAGGCGATGTCGCAGCGCAAGAATGCATTGAAACGGATCGACAGCCTTTCGCGTCATCCAGACTTCACCCTGTCCAATCCCAATCGCGTGCGCGCGCTCTATGGTGCGTTCACCGGCAACGTCGTTCGCTTTCACGATCCGTCGGGCAAGGGCTACCAGATTATCGCCGATATGGTGATCGCGCTGGACAAGCAGAATCCGCAAACCGCGGCCCGTTTCATCCCGCCGCTCGGACGCTGGCGGCGCTACGAACGGGGACGGTCGGAACTGATGCGGCTGGCGCTGGAGAAGATCGCTGCGCAACCGGATCTCTCGAAAGATGTTGCTGAACAGGTGCACAAGAGCCTTGCTTGATATCGCGACGTCTCCCCTGCTCGAGGGCGCGGAACATGGTTTTCTCGGCCGGGCAGGGGGTGTTTCGGAGGGTATCTATGCGGGACTGAATATCGGTCTGGGCAGTGATGATGATCGCGAGACGATCATGGAAAACCGCCGCCGCGCCACGGAAGGCGTGCTGCCGGGTAGCGAACTGGTGACGGTGCACCAGATCCACAGCGCGGAAGTCGTGACTGTGACCGGACCCCTGCCGCTGGACCAGCGTCCGCAGGCCGATGCGATGGTGACGGACAGGCCGAACCTGCTGCTCGGGATATTGACCGCCGATTGCGTGCCGGTGCTGTTCCACGATCCCGAAGCCAATGTGATCGGCGCGGCCCATGCTGGGTGGAAGGGCGCTTTGGCCGGGGTTACCGACAATGTCCTCACAGCGATGGAAAAGCTCGGCGCGGATCGCGGCAATATTGTCTGCGCCATCGGCCCCTGTATCGCGCAGGCCAGCTATGAGGTAGATGCGGCCTTCCGGACGCGGTTTCTCGCAGCCAATGCGGATAATGACCGCTTCTTCGCAGCGGGCAAAACGGACCATTTCCAGTTTGATATAGAGGATTATGTCGCCGCCCGTCTGCAAGCGTCGGGCATCACCAAGTTCGATAAGCTCGGCCTCGACACTTACGCCGAGGAAGACCGTTATTTCAGCTACCGCCGATCCTGTCATCGCGATGAAGCCGGCTATGGCAGGCAGATTTCGCTGATCGGCCTTGCGGTTTAATATTGATTTCCCCCGTCACCCCGGCGAAGGCTGGGGCCTGAACCAATCTGGTTTTTAACAAAGACCAGCCGGTTTGCACGCCAGCGCAGACTGCGAAGACGGGAAACGGGGGAGAGGGCATGAACGCACAACGCATCGGTCTATGGGCGGGGCTCGCCGGATTTGTCGCCATGCTGCTCGTTCCGGCCCCCGAAGCCATGTCGACGCCCGCCTGGCATGTCGCCGCGCTGACCCTGCTGATGGCGACATGGTGGATGACCCAAGCGGTGCCGCTGACCGCTACCGCCTTGCTGCCCTTCCTCGCGCTGCCGACGATGGATGTGATGACGGCCGGCGAAACCGCCAGCCAATATTATTCACCGATCCTCTTCCTCATTCTCGGCGGCGCCTTTCTGGCGCTGGCGATTGAGCGGGTCGGCCTGCACAAGCGGCTGGCGCTGGCGATTATCGGCCTGTCCGGCAAGACCGCCTGGGGCATATTATTTGCCTTCATGATCGCGACCGCCTTGCTCAGTATGTTGATTTCCAACACATCTTCGACTCTGATCATGATCCCGATTGCGCTGGCGGTGCTGGTCGCCGGCGGGGTCAGGGACGGCGAGACCGACGGTTTTGCCGGCGCTCTGGTCATGGGCGTGGCCTTTGCTGCGTCGATCGGCGGACTTGGCACTCTCGTGGGCAGTCCGACCAACGCGATTGCCGCGGGCCTGATCAACAAGACATTGGGCATGAATCTCAATTTTCTCAGCTGGCTGAAATTCGGCATCCCGATCGTGCTCATCGGCATTCCCGTTCTCGCCGCCATTCTGATTGCTGTGCAAAAGGTTGGCCGAAACAGTTTCGACGGGGTCAAGGCAAAGCTGGCCATCGGCTCGCCGGGTCCATGGAGCGTGCCGGAAAAGCGGCTCGTCCCTGTCGTCGCGATTGTCGTGCTCGGCTGGCTGTTCCTGCCGCAGCTAAAGACGCTCTTCCCCGATGGTGCCTTGCACGATGGCAGCGTCGCAATTTTCGGCGGGCTGCTTCTGTTCTCGCTGCCCGACGGGACCGGTAGGCGGCTGCTCAACTGGGATGAAGCGGACAGGGCGCCTTGGGGCGTGATCATGCTGTTCGGCGGCGGCCTTGCGCTGGCCGCAGGGATCATCGAGTCCGGTCTGGCAACCTGGCTGGGCGGTGCACTGGAACCCCTGAAATCGGTACCGGTGCTGGTCATAGCTATCGCCTTGGTCGCGCTGGTCATCCTCGTCACCGAATTTGCTTCCAATGTCGCCACCGCCAGCGGCATTATGCCGGTGGTCGCCAGCCTGATCCTCGCCACCGGCGTCGATCCGGTGCTGCTCGCTGTGCCTGCCGCGATGGCCGCCAGCTGGGGCTTCATGCTGCCTAGCGGTACCGGTCCCAATGCGATTGCCTGGTCGACCGGCCATATCGAACTGCCGAAAATGCTGAAATCCGGCCTGCTGCTCGACCTCGCCGGCATCCCGATCATAATCGGCTGCATCTGGATGGTTTCCGTTGTAACCAATTAGATTTTCGGGCAAGACTTCATGCAAATATTTGATGTGGAGAGACAGATATGGCGAAGCAAAATGATCCCAACGCAGCCGTCCCGGTGACCCGCCGCATCCCCAAGGCACCGATCGAGAAAATCGGCGGCCGCAAGCTGAAACCGGCGACCCTGATGATGGGCCATGGCTATGATCCGGAGCTTTCAGAAGGGTCGCTCAAGCCACCGATTTTCCTGACCTCGACCTTCGCCTTTGAAAATGCCGCCGCTGGCAAAAGGTTTTTCGAAGGGATTACCGGCAAGCGCCCCGGCGGTTCCGATGGCTTGGTCTATTCGCGCTTCAACGGCCCCAATCAGGAAATCCTCGAAGACCGGCTGAGCATCTGGGACGAAGCCGAGGACGCGCTGGTTTTCTCCAGCGGCATGTCGGCGATCACCACGGTATTGCTGGCCAATGTTAACCAGGGCGATGTTGTCGTCCACAGCGGGCCGCTCTATGCTGCGACCGAAACATTGATCAACAAGATATTGGGCCGCTTCGGCGTCACCTTCCTCGATTTTCCGGCTGGTGCCACCCCGTCAGAAGTGGCGACAATGCTCGAGCAGGCGAAAGCGCAAGCTGCGGCCAATGGCGGCAAGGTGGCGATCATCTATTTGGAAAGCCCTGCCAATCCGACCAACGCTCTGGTTGATATAGAAGGCGTCGCTGACGCGCGCGAGCAAGTCTTTGGCAAAGACGGCGCGCCGCCCATCGCCATCGACAACACATTCCTCGGTCCGCTCTGGCAGCAGCCGCTGAAACATGGCGCGGATATCGTGATTTACAGCCTGACCAAATATGTCGGCGGACACAGCGATCTGGTTGCTGGCGGCGTGCTCGGCAGCAAGGCGCATATGGACCCGATCCGCGCGATCCGGAACACCATTGGCACGATCTGCGATCCAAATACGGCGTGGATGCTGATGCGCAGTCTCGAGACGCTGGAATTGCGCATGACCCGGGCCGGCGAAAATGCCGAAAAGGTCTGCGCCTTCCTGCGCGACCATCCCAAGGTCGACGGCCTAGGCTATCTCGGCTTTATCGACGACAAGAGCCAGCAGGATATCTATGACCGCCATTGCAGCGGCGCCGGTTCGACCTTCTCCCTGTTCATCAAGGGTGGCGAGGCGGAGGCCTTCCGCTTTCTCGATGCAATGAAAATTGCCAAATTGGCGGTGAGCCTCGGCGGCACCGAAACATTGGCCAGCCTGCCCGCTGCGATGACCCACATATCCGTCCCGGACGAACGCCGCGCCGCGCTGGGTATCACCGACAATCTGGTGCGAATCTCGATCGGTGTCGAAGACCCGGATGATTTGATCGCCGATTTCGATCAGGCGCTCGCGGCCGTCTGACAGCTACACATAAGAAGACCGGGTCCGTCCGCGCGGCCCGGTCTTCTGAATTCCTATATGGTACGATTTAAGGCGTGGCCCAGGTGCGCGGCTTACACATCTTCCGAGGGCGTGATGCCGGCAATCAGGACTTTCACCGTCGCATAGAGCAGGACAACCGTTCCCACGAGAAGCGCGCTCAGTCCGATAACCAGCGCATAGAGAACATTGTAGAGCCAGGGATACCATTGGGCCGGCATTTTCTCGAATTCACCCACCGGCAGAGTCAGCACCAGCAGCATCAGGACCGAACCGGCAAGCGACAGGGTGCTGAGCAGGCTGATGCTGTTGATCCGCTGATAGACCTCAATATCGAAATCCTGATCCATTCGGCGGACAATCCCGACGAGCGTGAGCATCAGCGCGAGCGTCGTGCCGGAGCTGGCGGCCATTGCGCTGCCCAGATAGAGGGCCGACGAGGTCAGCGCCTCGATAAATTGCATCGCTTCGGCCTGCGAGTAGACATAGCCGCTGGCCCAGCGCCCGCCGGCTCCGATCAACACAAGCGCGCCACCGGCCATGCCCGCTTTGATCTCCGGCGTCATAATCCCGGGTTGATCGGCGTGACCTCAGCCGAACCGCGATGCTGTGTATCCTTATCGATCCGGGGTTCCCGGCCCATGCTCCAGTTTTTCTGCATCCGCACTTTGGGATTGGGTGCGCACCAGATTTCGCCGGTTTCGTCGATAGCGGTCACCCAGATCAGATTATGTTCCGGACCGTAGTCGATAAGACCATGTGCCAGGCCATTGCCCCGATCCACGACAAAGACGGGGAGCGGCGGGTTCAGCTGTGTGAAGGACATGGGCCTGCTCCGCTTGATGGTCCGAACCGTCCGGGGCGGGAGAACCGATATATCGACTCCACGGCCTTTTTCGATCGGCGTGCCGGCTGGACGCCGTTCTTCATTTTATCGGGCGTTTTTCGGCCCGACGCGCGATATTTGCCCGCCTTCCGGAGGGGGCTGCCCATTACCTTGTGACCGGAAGTCAGCGTCTGGCAGGCATCATTGTTCGTCGATTTATTCGTCACATAGTCCTCCTACGCAGAATGTCTGCTTCTAATCTTGGAAACGCCGCCAACGGCTCCCGGTTCCCTGACCGGCGACAGATTATCCGGGACGGGTCCGTTTTTCTCCGCCCGGGATTGGTGGAAATTGGCCGGAGTGACTTTCCGTCCGCCGCAACCTCACTATAGTCATTTTCCATGCCGAATGATTCTCTCGATCCGATGATCCGCGATGCCTATGCGATCGCAGCCCAGCCGGAACGGTTGATGAAATTATTGACGGTTTTGCAGAAGCCCGCCGCGGAAGACGAGGGGGCTCTCCAGCCCCATTTTGCCAATGTGACAGAGCTATTGTCTGAAATCGATCCCAGCGTCGGCGATGATTTTTCTACCTATGCGCTCGATCGCGAAGGGTCTGGTGAACTTCTAACACCGCCGGATCTTTCGCTGGGCCGGTCCAGAAGGATATTGGCTGTCGATCCGCAGATATTCCACAGCGCGGAACTTGTTCCGGGACAACCCATACCCGACTGGCTGTTCGACATGGATGGCGAGGCCCATGCCCAGATCGAAAAACTGATGGCGGACGGGGGTGAGGTCGGGCCTGCGATCATCCGGCTCTACATGGATCAGGAGGATGACCGAGGGGTGTTGTTCGCCGCGCAGAAATCGGAAACGGGCGAGCTCGATTTCAGGGTTATGCGCCTGCGATGGAGTCCGGTGATCGGTAGCGCCTTTGCGCGGTCGCTGGAGTTGACCGCGACAGAGGAGCAGCTTGCGGAGCATCTGGTCAACGGCCAGTCCGTGACCGAATTCGCGGCGCAGCGGAAGCGCGCGCTGGGCACCGCAAGAAACCAGCTCAAGGGGCTGCTGCGCAAGCTGGGTATCGGCTCGCAAACCGAACTTATCTCGCTCTATGCTGGCTTCAGCAACGCCTTTGCGACCGCAGAGTCGAAGGACCCGGATCTGCTTCCGGACGGTTCCAGCCATATATTGCCCCTGGCAGACGGCAGCCATTTTCCGTTCGAAATCTACGGCGAACAAGACGGGCGACCAGTCCTCTATCTCCACGCGACAATCGATGGCGCCTATCTGACCACAAGGCAACAGGACGCCGCCGCGCAGCATAATTTGCGGGTCATCGCCCCGTGGCTGCCCTTTTACGCCGGCAGCAAAATGGCCAACAGCGGGCTCGCCGTTGTGGAAGAATTTGTCGGGCGGCTGGTCCATTTGCTGGATCAGCTGAAGATCAAGCGCTGCTCTATCGTGTCAGCCAGAGTGGCGGCGCCTTATGGCATGGCCGCCATCCGCAATCACCCGGACCGTTTTAGCGGGCTGGTGATGGCGGGAGCGATATTGCCGGCGGGCGACGACAATGATTTCTCGCATCTCGCCATGGGCTATCGCGCACCGTTGCGGCTCGCACGCATTGCGCCGTCTTTCGTGCGGCTTTATTTCGCGGCGGTTTCGACGATGGTCCGTCGTGGCAAAAGCATGGCCTATTTTAAGAGCATCTATGGCGAAAGCGCCGCCGATATGGAGACGCTTAGCCGTCCGGACGTTGAGGAACTGATGCAGCGGTCGATGAAGCGAACCTTTGAAGACGGCTATGAATCGACCGCGCAACAGGCAATTCTGACGGCGAGCGACTGGTCCAGATGGTGCCGGGACCTGCAAGTGCCGGTCACGGTTATCAGCGGCGCGGAAGACCGGCTGGCGCCGCCCGATCTGGTCGAGAAATTCTGCGACCGCTATGGCTTCGATCTGATCGGCCCGTTGCCGGATGTCGGCAGTCTGGCGATCCAGCAGGTCCCGCACAGGATTTTCCAGGAAGCTGCGCAGATTGCGGTGGACTGAAACATCGTCCGGCCGACGATAGCTGGGGGCGAAGCCTGTACTCACGGACCTTTGCCGCAAGCTTTTCCCGCAGATAATCCCGCGTCATGTACCATATGGTATATTCTAAAGCCCGCGCCGCTCCATTAGCTGATCCGGTAAATCCAATGGAGATCAATGATGAAATTTTCGAAACTGGCTATCGCGGCCTTATTTACCGTTTCTATGCTCGGCAGCGGCGCGGCCCATGCGCAATTCGGTGGCCTGGGAAGCGCCCTTAAAAAGGAAGCGAAGAAAGCGAAGCGGGATGCCGAAAAACAGGCCGTGGACGAAGCGGAGAAAGCCATTGATAGCGCGATCCGCGGGAAAAAGGGCAAAAGAACGACAATCGGGAAAAGCGGCGGCAGCGGATCTGTTGCCCTCGGAACGCCCTCCGCAAATCTTACGTCGCAGACCCAATGTTCGGGCCTTGCGCTTTCCAATGTGACCGTCGGCAATCTCGGGGAATATACGTTCCAGCAGGGTTTCAGCAAAGAGAAGCGCACCGGCTTCATCAACCGCAAGCCGGGCAAGGTCAGCGGATCGTGCATCGCTCCGTCGCTGCAGCCGCAAGAAATTCTCTATTTCGAAGTCGACGAGAAAAAATATAAGGCCATGGACAAGGGCAATGACTTCACCTGGCAGTGCGTGAAATCGGATGACCCCGGCGCCGGCACGGTCGATTACTGGACCTGGCACAGCGATCGATATCTTGGCGATTCCCATATGAAATTGCATTGCGGCAATGACCAGGGCGTCAGCGATTGCGCGACCGGCACCAACTCGTCCCGCGCCTCCGCTTATACCGCCGATCGCAAAAACCGCGGCAAATATGGCATCAGCTTTCTCGCTCGGCTCAACGAACACAGTCGCGCGAAAACGGAAAAGCTCTATTGCCAATATTATAACAAGAGAACCGGCAAAAGCCTGGTCGCATTCGAATATCTGAGCGCACCGGCCCGCTAGTTTCTGACCCGACACTATTCATATCATTTCCGAAGGGAATCCCAATATGCGTTACGCAATCGCCCTGTCGTCCCTGATCATTTCCAGCCTCGCCGTTCCGGCGGCTTTCGCGCAGTCGAGCGACACGACCGTCGCCAAGGACGGCAGTTGCCCGACCGGCTTCAAATCATCGGGCAGCTCGTGCAAATCCAGCTCCGGCAAGGTGGCGATTGTCAAAATCGGTTCCTGCCCGACCGGTTTCAAATCATCCGCCAATTATTGCGTGGGTGACAAGGGGGACTATGCCGAAGTCAAAGGCGGGAGCTGCTCCAGCGGTCTGAAAAGCTCGGGCAATTATTGCGTAAAATAACCGGCCGGTAACGGCTGCGTCCAAGGGAAGGTCGGTAAGCCTGCCTTCCGGCCTTTCCTACATCCGCCTGGATCGCCTATTGTCCGGAATTGGCTCTTTGATATTCCGGATGACAGGGTGACTCTGCTATGCGCGGCCGGACAAATACCGATCACCGCTGTCGCGCGCGCAAAGGTCACACTCGGTATAAGGCCGGGGACGTGAGAAGTCCGGAAATATGCGGCTTTGGGCGAAAGGTCACAGAAAAAGAAAAGCGGCGTTCGTGTCAAGTTTGCTCCGGCGTGCTGTCGCGGGCGGCTAGCGCCAGTCGACGATTTTCCAGCCGCGCTTTGTGGCCAGGTAACGTAGCTTCGGAGTTGGCGTTGTCGCAATCGCCTCGTCAGCCCATTCGAGCATCGCCCGGTCGCTGACATGGTCGGAATAGGCGCGGACATGGGCGTCGGCGCGTTGCCAGCCCTGCTTGGCAAATAGGGCCTCGATCCGGCCGATCTTGGCATCGTCATAGCAATTCTTGCCGATGATCTCCGGCAGTACGCGCCCTTCGCCATCGACCACGAGCTGCGTGCCGATCAGATGGTCGAACCCCAGCCGCCGCGCGATTGCTTCGGCATAAAGTTCGTAGGAGGCGGTGACCAGTACCAGCTTCCGCCCGGCGGCGCGATCCGCTTCGATCTGGTCGATTGCTTTCAGGTGCCGGTTCGAGCGCAGCACCTTTTCGGCGAACCGCTCGATTTCCGGCTGCAGTTGGGAAAGCTTCGGAGAACCGCCCAGCAACATCCTCTGGTTAAAGGTTTTCAAATGTCCCCGGCTGATCAGTCTCAGCCCGTAGGCGATAAAGCCGAACGGGAGAAGCGGCAGAAAGACCAGACGCCAGGGCGCGCGGGCAAAGACCATGTGAAACAGGAAGGGTGTATAGGTTCCGCGCACGGTGACCGTGCGGTCCATGTCGTAAAGCGATATATTCTGCATGGCCGTCCCGAAATTCCCGTTCGCGGGATGCTTAGCAGCGCCCGGCGCAAAGTGCCAAATATTTGAGCGGTTTAATCTCTTGAGCTTTGCCACGATTTCGGTCACCTATAGATGCGATGTCGATACCCAGCGATTTTGTCGAAGAGACAGCCGAAGATGGTGCGGTTACGCTGCATTTTTCCGGCGACCTCTCGATTGCCAGTATCGGCGACTTGCCCGAACGGCTCAGGGAATATGAAGGCGAGGCGCAGCGGCTGGATATCTCCGCGACCGGCTATGTCGATACCGTTGGTGCGTGGCTGATCCACCGCACCGCGCGCGACATGGAAGCGGAAATTGTCGGCGCCGATGACGATGCGCAGCGGCTGATTGCTGCTGTTGCCGGCGCTGATCAGGCAACCGAAATCCGGCCGGATGCGGCCAATCCCGTGATCCGGGTGATCAGTGAAGTCGGCGAAGCGACAACGATTGCCTTTAGCACGATGACCGGATTGATCGGCTTTTTCGGTGCGATCATTGTCGGGTTTTTCCGGCTGGTCCGCCATCCCCGCCAGATAAGATGGAACGCGGTGATCCAGCGTTTCGATGTGGTGGGCGTCCGTTCGCTCGGCATCATCGGGCTGATGAGCTTTCTGATCGGACTGGTGATCGCGCAACAGGGTGCGGTGCAACTGCGGCAATTTGGCGCGGAAGTGTTCACCGTCAATCTGGTTGGCCGGCTGACGCTGCGCGAACTGGGCGTGCTGATGACCGCAATCATGGTCGCCGGGCGTTCCGGCTCGGCCTTTGCCGCGCAAATTGGCACGATGAAGCTGACCGAAGAAATTGACGCGATGCGGACAATCGGTGTGTCGCCGGTCGAGGCTCTGGTCCTGCCGCGCTTTATCGCCGCCGTAGTGATGTTGCCGCTGCTCGGTTTCTATGCGTCGATCGTGGCAATCATTGGCGGCGGACTGTTGAGCTGGGTCGAACTGGACATCCCGCCGGCGACATTTTTCTCCCGCATCCGGGAAGTGGTGCCATTGACCGATGTCTATGTCGGCTTGGTGAAAGCCCCGGTATTCGGAGCCATTATCGCCGTGACCGGCTGCTATCAAGGGATGCAGGTCAAGGGTAACGCCGAGGATGTCGGCAAGCGGACGACCGCTGCGGTGGTGCAGGCGATCTTCCTTGTTATCGTGCTCGACGCGTTTTTCGCGGTCTTCTTTACCTGGATCGGATGGGATTGATGCTCGATTCACAAGCCATTGCCTATGATCCGGATTATGAAGGTCCGATCGTCAGCGTCCACGGGCTGCGCAACGCCTTCGGCGAGCAGGTGGTTCACGACAATCTTGACCTCGATGTGAAGCGGGGCGAAATCATCGGCGTGGTCGGGGGATCGGGTACCGGCAAATCGGTCCTGATGCGCTCGATTATCGGCCTGCAGACTCCGGACGAGGGCGAGATCAAGGTCTTCGGCAAACAGATATTGGGCAAGTCGGACGCGGAAACGATCGAAATCCGCAAGCGCTGGGGCGTCCTGTTTCAGGGTGGAGCCTTGTTCTCCACGCTGACCGTCGCGGAAAATGTGATGGTACCGATCCGCGAATTCTATCCCGACATGGACCGCGAATTCCGGCGCGAGGTTGCGAAATACAAAGTCTGCCTGTCCGGCCTGCCGCCGGATGCAGCCCCGAAATATCCGTCCCAGCTTTCCGGAGGGATGCGCAAGCGGGCCGGCATAGCGCGGGCGCTTGCGCTCGATCCGGAGCTGCTGTTTCTGGACGAGCCGACCGCTGGTCTGGACCCGATCGGGGCGGCCGCGTTCGACAAGCTGACCAAGGAATTGCAGCAGACGCTGGGTCTGACAGTCTTTCTGATCACCCATGATCTCGATACGCTGCACGCCATTTGCGACCGGGTCGCGGTGCTCGCCGACCAGCAGGTCATTGCGGTCGGAACGATCGACGAACTGCTCGCGCTCGACCACCCCTGGATACAGGAATATTTTAACGGACCGCGCGGCCGGATGGCATTTGCCGGAAAGAAGATGCCGGGATGAGAATGTCGAACCGGTTCAGAGAATTGTTGCAGGCGAAGGCGCCGCTCGTCATAGAGGTGAAATAGATGGAAACGCGCTCCAACCATATCCTTGTCGGTGTTGTCACTTTGGCGATGCTGGCCCTTGTGGCCGCCTTTCTCGTATGGATTGTCCGCTTCGGCGACGGCACAACAAAAGAATATGACATCTTCTTTGCCCAGTCCGTCGGCGGGCTGGCCTCGGGCACCGGCGTCACCTTTGCCGGCGTGCCTTCCGGTCAGGTGCTGAAGGTCGAGCTGTGGAAGAAGGACCCTAATTTTGTCCGCGTCCGCATTGCGGTGAGCGAGGATACGCCGATCCTGGAAGGCACCACTGCAACGATCCAGAGCGTCAGCTTTACCGCGCCGCCCAATATCCAGCTCGATGGCGCAAAAAAAGGGGCACCACCGATTACCGATCTGGGCCCCGAAGGGGTGCCGGTGATCCCGACCAAACCGGGCGCGCTCGGCGAACTGCTCAACAGCGCGCCGCTGGTGGTGGAACGGCTGGCGACCCTCACCGACCGGCTGACCATGTTGCTGTCGGACGAAAACCAGAAATCGATCACCGGCATATTGGCCAATACGGACAAGCTGACCGGCAGTCTGGCGAAACAGGCACCGGGCCTTGAAGCGCTGATGGAAGAATCGCGGATTGCCATCCGCAACGCCGGGCAGACGGCGGAGAAGCTGGGGCTGGTTGCCGATAACACCAATGCTTTCCTGACCAATAACGGCGAGCCGGTAGCGAAAAACCTCGCTACCACCTTGGATTCCGCCTCCAAAAGCCTTCTTGCTCTGGAAGGCGTGCTGAAAAATGCGCAGCCCGGTGCGGAGCGGTTCTCGAACAAGACATTGCCGGAAATTGATCAGCTGGTCGAAGACATGCAGGCGCTAACCAAATCCTTGACCAATGTGACCGATCGGCTGGATCAGGGCGGGGCCGGGTCCTTGCTGTCGGCACCCGCGCTGCCGGACTATGAACCGGGACAATGAAGGGGCAGATATGATGAGCAAGTTTCGACTTTTCAAAGCCGCCGGTCTGCTGGCCACCTTTGGCGCTCTCAGCGCCTGTGTCAGCTTCGGGGGTGCCAAGCCGCCGCCGTCGCTGCTGACGATATCGCCGGACCAGAAAATGTCGGCAGGCGCGACGCAAAGCGGACCGCAAACCGGGTCACTGGTCGTGGCGCTGCCGGCTTCTCCGCAAAAGCTCAACACTATCCGCGTGCCGGTGCAGACCAGCGGGACGGGTATCGCCTATCTGAAAGACGCCGTGTGGGTCGACAAGCCGGCGCGCCTCTTTCAGGATCTGCTCAGCGAGACGATCGCTGCCAAAAATGGCCGGCTGGTGCTGACCGCAACCCAGGCTGGCGGCAATGCGCAGACCTATATTACCGGAGAACTGGTAAATTTCGATCTCGACGGTCCCAGCCTGACGGTTACCGTGACTTATGACGCTGTGAAAATGACCAAGGACAGACCGGTGGAGAAGAAACGCTTTGAAGCCAGCGAAAATGTCTATGCGGCAGAACCCGGTGCTGTCGGAGAGGGGCTGAACAAGGCAGCCAATGCAGTGGCCGCCGCCGTCGCCGAATGGGTTGGCTGAAGGGTTAGCGTCGCCTCTCAATCCTCGCCGTAACTGAATCCTTCGGGTTCGGGCCAGTCGATCGCGGTCGCCGCCATCACCCGAAAAAGGCGGCCCATCTCGTCAACATGCGTGAGCCGTTGATGGGCGGCAAGAATAGTATCCGTTTCTTTCGGAGCGGCCGCCATCAGCGCCTCGGCGCGCTGGTCTATTCCAAGCGATTTTAGCCATTGGCCCTGTTCGGAAGGGCCGTGAATCTTCAGCATCCGCGTGCGGGCGATATTGGCCAATGTATGAAAATCGACATGGGCGGTCAGATCGGAGCTGCCCGGACTGTCGAACGGGCTGATAGGCATATGGTCCTTCACCGCCTGCAAGGTGCTGCCTGTGCCCGGCTTGGCATAGCCATAATCGATGATCAGCATGGTACCGCCCTGTTTCGCAATCCGGCTGGCGACATGGCCCATCACCTCCACACTGACCGGAGAACGCTCGAGGATCGTGTCGTCCGGAAAGCCGCTCATGCTGCTGCCCACCCGCTCCTCGGCCACCTCCTCGCTCGGAACAGCAACGAATTTGCTGCGATCCCTCGCGACCATTTGCCGTCTCCAGCCGGCCGAGGTCGCAACAAATTGCTCGATCGGCAGAGCATCGAAAAATTCATTCGCCACCATCAGCAGCGGCCCGTCTTCCGGCAGGCTGGATATATCATCATGCCAAATGGCGTCCGGGTGCAATTGCGCCTGTTTGGCCTTCAGGACCGGACTGGTCTCAACAAAATGGACCGATGGATTGCAGCCGAATTTGCGCATGGAGCGCAACGCGTCCTTGGCCAATGTACCGCGTCCGGGACCCAGTTCGACATAATGACAATGATCCGGTGATCCCTTGCGAAGCCACAGATCGGCCAGCCAGATACCGATAATTTCGCCGAACATCTGGCTGATTTCCGGAGCGGTGACAAAGTCGCCTTCTTCGCCGAACGGGTCCTTGCTGGCGTAATAATAGTCATTGGCAATGGCCATATAGTCGCCGAGCGGGATAGGGCCTTCACGGTCGATCCGGTCCGCGATTATATGCGCCGCGCTGGGAAGATCCGTATTGGTGCCGTCAGGCAACGCTCTTGTCTCCGGCGACCGGTTCGACGCGCACCCGCCGGCCTTTCGCGGTGAACACCAGCCAGGCGCCGAGCAGGATCATAGGCACCGTCAGCCACTGGCCCATGCTGAATCCCGATTGCTCGACCAGCCAGGTCAGCTGTGCATCGGGCTGGCGGAAAAATTCGACGAAGAAGCGGCTGCACCCATAAACCAGCAGGCCGGTGCCGACCAGCTTGCCCGGCTGATAGCGGGCATCGGTCTTCCAGAAGAGCAGCGAGAGAATGATGAAATAGAGAATGCCTTCCAGCCCTGCCTCATAAAGCTGGCTGGGATGGCGGGCGATATCGCCGCCCATCGGGAAAACGATTGCCCAGGGAACATCGGTGGCCCGGCCCCACAGCTCGCCGTTGACGAAATTGGCCAGCCGCCCGAAGAACAGTCCGAACGGGATGACGCAGGCGATATAGTCGCACATCCGCAGAAAATCGAGCTTCTCCCGGCGCGCGGTCCACCACAGGGCGAGCACAACACCGATCGTACCGCCGTGCAACGACATACCGCCGTTCCAGACCTGTAATATCCGGATCGGTTCGAGCAGGATTTCCGGAGCGTAGAAAAACACATAGCCAAGCCGGCCACCGACGATGATCCCGAGCGTCGCCCAGAAGATCATATCATCGGCATGGCGGCGGGCCATGGGCGAGCCCGGCTGGTCGACCAATTTGGTCAGATACCAGTAGCCGATCAATATGCCGGCGAGATAGGCCAGCGAATACCATTTGAGCTGGAAAAAACCGAGGTCGAGCGCATTGGGAGAGAGGCCAAGCTCTGTAAACTGCGTAAACTGTGCCGCATTGGCCAATATAATATCAATCAACTCTTTTCCCCGCGTGGTTTCCTGTCCATATAAAGGGAAATTCCCCTTTACCAAGAGGGAACAACGGGAGACTTGAATAATGGCGACCTCTGAACTGGATCTGGTAATCGACAAAACGCTGGAAGCGCTGACCCAGCCTGGTCAGTTACTGGAACTGGACACGATCAACAAATACGGCGTCGATATGCCGATCTTCAAGAATGCGCCGCAGAATGTTTCGGACTATTTCGCCTATTTTTGTAACCAGCATGCGGACAAGGAATTTCTGGTCGATGGCGATATCCGACTGACCTTTGGCGAAACCTATAAAGCCGCGCGCGTTCTCGCCGGCGGACTGGTCGAGGGCTATGGCGTGCAGAAGGGCGACCGGATCGGTATCGCCGCACGCAATTCGGCCAACTGGGTCGTTCTCGACATGGCTATCACCATGGCGGGCGGCGTCTCGACCAAGCTGAATGGCTGGTGGCAGGGCGATGAACTGGCCGACGGGATCGAGGATGTCGGCTGTTCCTATGTTTTCGCCGATTACCAGAGAGCGCAGCGTCTGGTGGACTCCAAACGCGATCACGGGGCGGAGCTACTGATCTTCGAACATGACAAACTGCCGCTCGAAGGGTTGAAAGTGATGCTGGAAAAAGGCGGTGGCGCGGAAACCCCGCTGCCTCAGATGGCACCGGAGGACAACGCGACAATCCTGTTTACCTCCGGATCGACCGGCCGCTCGAAGGGCGCCTATGCCGAACATCGCTCAGTGGTGCAGGGCGCGATGAGTTTTGTCGGCACCGTGCTGGTGCTGGTCCATATCATGGAGAAGCAGGGCAAGATGCCCGAAGGTCAGCCGACCGCGATGGTCTGTGTGCCCTTGTTCCATGTCACTGCTTCGGTACCGCTAGTGCTGGTCAGCTATGCGATCGGTCGCAAGCTGGTGTTCCTCAACAAATGGGACGCCGAAGAGGCGATGCGTCTGATCGAGAAGGAGCGCGTGACCTATTTTGTTGGCGTGCCCCTGATGAGCATGGAAATCTATTCGCACCCCAATTTCGAAAAATATGATCTTAGCAGCTGCGTCACCATGGCGGCTGGCGGGGCGCCGCGTCCGGTCGAACATGTCAAACGGATCAAGGAGAAGATGGGCGATGGCTATCCGGTGATCGGCTATGGTCTGACCGAAACCAATGGTGTTGGCTGTTCCAACCAGAATGAAAATTATCTCGCCAAGCCCGATAGCACCGGCCGCGCGACGCCGCCGATCGTCGATGTCGCGATCCTCGATGACGACGGCAACAAGCTGCCGCAGGGCGAACGTGGCGAAGTGTCCATCCGGACCGCCGCCAATTTTACCGGCTACTGGAACAATGAAGAAGCAACCAAGGACGCTTTCACCGATGACGGCTATTTCCGCACCGGCGATATCGGTTATCTCGATCCCGAGGGCTATCTGTTCATCGTCGACCGCAAGAAGGAAATCATCATCCGCGGCGGCGAGAATATCAGCTGCCAGGAAGTCGAAGCTGCGGTCTATGCCAATCCGGCGATCGCAGAAGCCTGTATTTTCGGCGTTCCCGACGAACGGTTCGGCGAAGTGCCGGCCCTGGTCTATCACACCAAGGACGGCCACAGCCTGACCGACGAAGAGCTGATGGAATTTCTCAAGCACCAGCTCGCGCCCTTCAAACTGCCTGTCCATATCTGGCAATATGAAGAGCCCCTGCCAAAACTGGGCACCGCGAAAATCGCGAAAATCGTGCTGGCGAAAAAACATCGCGACGAACTGGCCGCGACCGGATGAATATACGTGCTGATATTCCGCCAGCGCCGGCGGCACCGGGTAAACGGATCGTCCGGCAGCGGGATATTATCAATCGGCGTGCGCTGGCGGAGGAGATCGAGACGCTGATTGCCGAACACGGCATGCCCAAGGCGCGCGAGAAGATATTGCCGCTCTTGCAGGAAGCGCTGGCATCGGGGCGCACGGAGATCAGCAAGAGATTGCAGAAGAGACCGTCGGCTGGTCACGAAATGGCCGCTGCCCAGTCCTTCCTGGTCGACCAGTTGGTGCGGTTGATTCACGATATTGCGGTGAACCATCAATATCCGGTGAGCAATCCATCCTCCGGCGAGCGTATCGCCGTGATGGCAGTCGGTGGCTATGGCCGCGGCGAAATGGCGCCGCACAGCGACGTTGATATCGCATTTCTGACTCCCCACAAGGCTACAAGCTGGACCGAGCAGGCTGTCGAGGCCATGCTCTATTGGCTTTGGGATCTCGGATTGAAAGTCGGTCAGAGCAGCCGGTCGATCGACGAGATGGTGCGCATGGCGAAGAGCGATCTTTCGATCCGCACCGCGCTGCTAGAGGGTCGCTATATCTGGGGCGATACCGACGTATATGAAGAGGCGAAGCAGCGGTTCTTCAGCGAAGTGGTCGCTGGAACCGACAGCACTTTTGTCGCGGAAAAGCTGGCCGAACGTGACGCACGCCACGTCAAGATGGGCGACAGCCGCTACGTCGTCGAGCCCAATGTCAAGGAAGGCAAGGGAGGTATGCGCGACCTGCAGACCCTCTACTGGATTGGCAAATATATCCACCGTGTGGCTTCCGCCGAGGATCTTGTCGAAGTCGGCCTGCTGACTGCTGATGAGTTCAAGCGGTTCCGCAAAGCGGCCAATTTCCTGTGGGCGGTCCGCTGTCACATGCACGATATTACCGGTCGTGCGGAAGACCGGCTGACCTTCGATCTGCAGCCAGAAGTCGCGCGGCGGATGCGCTTTGCCGACCGGCCAGGAAAATCCTCGGTCGAGCGGTTCATGCAATATTATTTCCTGAACGCGAAAGTGGTCGGCAACCTCACCGGTGTATTCCTCGCCCATCTGGACGAGACGCATAATGCCGGTGTCCGCCGTTTTCTTCCGTCCCTGACCCGCAAGCCCAAGAAACTGAAAGGCTTTGTCCTCGATCGCGGCCGGCTCGCCTTACCGGATGAAAATTTCTTCGAGGAAGACCCGATCCGGTTGCTGGAAATTTTCTGGCTCGCCGACAAGCACGGGCTGGAAATCCATCCGATGGCGATGCGCGCGGCGCGGCGGGATGCCAAGCTGATCGACAACAAGATTCGCAAAAATGCCCGGGCCAACAAATTGTTTCTCGAGGTGCTCTGCTCTCCGCGCGATCCCGAACTGGTGCTGCGCTGGATGAACGAAGCGGCGATATTCGGCCGCTTCATTCCCGATTTCGGCCGCGTCGTGGCGCAGATGCAGTTCGATATGTATCATCATTATACGGTCGACGAGCATACGATCCGGGCGATTGGCCTGCTGGCAAAGATCGGTCGGGGCGATCTGGCCGACGACCATCCCAACAGCACCGCGACCATGGAAAAACTGCAGAACCGGCGGGTGATTTTTGTCGCGACCTTGCTCCATGATATTGCCAAGGGCCGTGGCGGTGACCACAGTATATTGGGCGCCGAAGTGGCGATGACGCTTTGTCCGCGACTGGGACTGAGGCCGCACGAGACGGAGCTGGTCGCTTGGCTCGTGCGCAATCACCTGCTGATGTCTGCTGTTGCGTTCAAACGCGACCTGTCCGATTTCAAAACGATCCAGGATTTCGCAAGCCAGGTGAAAAGCGTCGAGCGGCTCCGGCAACTCACCGTGCTGACTGTCGTGGATATCCGCGCGGTCGGACCAGGAGTCTGGAATAGCTGGAAACGGCAATTGCTCAACGATCTGTTTGAAGCGGCGCAGGAAATGTTGCTGCTTGGTCACAAGCAGCGCGGACGCAAGGAACGGATCGACGAGAAAAAGGCAATCCTGAGCGAGGCGCTGAACATGCCGCAGGCGGAATTCGACACGCTGGCGAAACGCTTCCCCGATGCTTACTGGATTGCCGAGCCGGATGACATAATCGTCCAGAACGCCCAGCTTGTGCTGGATGCCGGGGACACGGATCTGGCGATCTCGGCTGATGTCTATTCCGAACGCGGCGCCACTTTGATTACCGTCTATGCGGCCGATCATCCCGGATTATTCTACCGCATCGCCGGCGGCATCCATGTGTCCGGCGGCAATATCATCGATGCCCGCATCCACACCACCCGTGACGGGATGGCGCTCGATAATTTTCTGGTCCAGGATCCCCACGGCAAGGCCTTCACCGAACAGGCGCAACTGGAACGGATCAAGCAGGCGGTCGAGGACGCCCTGGCCAACCGGGCCAAGCTTTCTACCAAGCTGGAAGCCCGTCCGCTGGCGCATTCACGGGCAGGGGCCTTCCAGATCACGCCCTTCGCGCTGGTCGATAACGACGCGTCGAACCGCTTTACCGTGGTAGAAGTCAACGCGCAGGATCGACCCGCCTTGCTCAACGCTCTGGCTTATGCCCTGTTTGAATCGAAAGTGACCGTGCACAGCGCCCATATCGCCACTTATGGCGAACGCGCGGTGGATACATTCTATATTACCGACTTGCTGGGCAGCAAGATCACCAGCAAGCAGCGGTTGAACGGTCTGCAAAAGCGGCTGATCAAAGCAGCCGAAAGCAATGCTGCGGAAGAAACGGCCTAGCCGAGCTTGTCCTTGAGGGCGGCCAAGGCACCGAACGGACCGGCTTCCTCTTCCGACTTCAGTCCCTTTTTCCGAGCCGCTTCGTCAGCATCGGGGCCGCGCAGATAAGGGTCGAGGGACAGATAGAGCGTTTGCGCAATCGCCTCTCCCAGATCAATCTGCGCGTTTTCATATTCCACAAGGTCGCATTCTTCTTCGGTCAGCTCGATTTCCTCGTCGAGGTCTTCCGGGTCAGCCTTCGGGATGAACAATATGTCAAACTGCTCCTGGACCTTCACCGGAGTCGGTTTTCCGGTTATCGCGCAACTCTGCTGAAGATCAGACTCGAGCAGACCTGTAAAGGCGATCCCGCGCTCCTCGCCGCTCAATTTGTAGCTGGCCGCCAGGCTGGCGATTTCGGGCAGATCAAATCGTGCCGCCAGGGCCCGGCGTTCTTCTGCGCTGGCCACAAGCTTGCCGGTTTTCGGTTTCGAACCGATATCCGACAGTTTGACGATATGGGAGAATTCAGGCGCATCCATTATGCTGTTGCCCCACGGCTCGGAATTGTACCGGCGATGATATCGCGAACATCAGAGTCTTGCAGTGCTGCATGATAGCGGGCCAATCCCTCGGCAACATAGGTCAGCGCCGCGTCGTCCGGTTTCTCGCCACGAAAAATATTGCGGGTGATTGTATCGCGAAGATCCGCCCCGTTTTCCAGCGCTTCGCGATAGGCGCCGACCCGGCCGCCGAGCGCCCCCATCATCCGTCCGACATGTTTGCCGACAACCATGTCGCCGATACCGATCTGGCGCAATTGGCCATCCATATCGGCGATGAATATCTCGGTCAGCCATGCGATTTCCTGACCAAGGCTCTCGTCCTTTTCGAGCCGAATCATCACCAGTGAAAATATCGCCGCGATCATGTCGAACCGGCCGTCGATACTGTCGGGGACCTGACCCTCTTCATACCATCCGATGTTCCGCCCCTCCCGGACGATAGCCTCGTAAAGCGGACGCATGCCGGCATTGGGATTGTCTCGGGAAAAAATCTTGCTGAAAAAGGACATTGCTGGTTCCGCTCGTTGGATCGCAGGTTTATGGACGATCGGGCCGTTTGTTAAGTCTGGATACAGGGCATATTGATATTTATGGCGCGAGATGCAATGGGCGATGACTAGTCAGGCTACCGATATGGTACTGGCTGTACAGTGGAGAATGAGTTCGATGGTCGGCAATATCAAAAAACACAGCTTGTGGCTCGGGCTTATGGCTGGTGCGATGACGATGGCAGGGTGCACCCAGGTGCGTGGCCATCAGGGATATATTGCTGACGAAGTGCTGATGTCTGCCATTCAGGCCGGTGTTGACAATCGCCAGTCCGTCGAAGCATCGCTCGGTCGCCCTACTTTTACCGGCCAGTTTGACGAGAATACCTGGTATTATCTGTCCCGCGACACCCGCCAATATGGCTTCAACAACCCGCGACCCCGCGAACAGCAAGTCATGCGCGTGATATTCGATGAAGCCGGAAATGTGACGGCAGTGGATCGCACCGGTATCGAACTGGTTGCAAGCATCAGCCCGGACGGCGACAAGACGCCGACGCTGGGCCGTGATCGCTCCTTTTTCGAAGAATTGTTCGGCAATATCGGTGCGGTTGGCGCACCGGGCGCGCAGGGTGCGAGCAACGACCCGACCCGGCCCTAGGCTTTTATCGCGCTCGTTCCCCGGCGGTCGCCCCTATTTGGCGATGCCGCTGGCAGCAAGGACCGCGAGGGTCACGAGTTCGGATGCCGTGGATGCCATGGTTGCGATCTGAACCGATTTCTCCAGTCCGACCAGCATCGGTCCTATGACCGAATCGCCGCCCAGTTCGCGCAGCAATTTTGCCGAAAGATTGGCCGATTGCAGTCCCGGCATGACCAGCACATTGGCTGGCTGTGAGAGACGGCTGAACGGATAATTGGCCATCAGCTTGGGGTTGAGCGCGACGTCTGGTGCCATTTCACCTTCATATTCGAAAGTGACGCGCCGCTGATCGAGCAGCGCCACGGCTTCGCGCAGATTCTCCAGCCAGCGGCCCTCGGGATTGCCGAAGGTCGAATAGCTGAGAAAGGCAACGCGCGGCTCGTGGCCCATTTGCCGGGCGACGGCTGCAGTCTGTTCGGCGATATCCGCCAGTTCATGTGCCGATGGCCGTTCATTGACCGTCGTGTCTGCCATGAACACCGTATGATGCTGGCCGACCATGACATGGATGCCAAGGGCGGTGCGGCCCTTCTCGACGTCGATTACCTTGGCGACATCGCGGAAGGTCTGCGAATAAGGGCGGGTCACACCGGTAATCATGGCATCGCCCTGATCCATGGCGAGCATGGCGGAGCCGAAGATATTCCGGTCCTGATTGACCATACGCTTGATATCGCGTTCCATATAGCCGCGGCGGTGGAGCCGGTCGTAGAGCATGTTCACCATATCGGGGACGAGCGGGCTGTTGCGGCTGTTGTGCACCTCGAAACTGTCCGGATCGCTGACGCCCAGTTCGGTGAGCTGCTGGCGAACGCGATCGTCACGACCGACAAGAACCGGCGTGCCATAGCCGCCGTCGCGGAACTGGATCGCAGCCCGCAACACGACGGCTTCTTCGGCTTCGGCAAAAATGACGCGTTTCGGTGACAGGCGGCAGGCTTCATAAGCCTGCGTGAGCACCGATGTGGTCGGATTGAGCCGGGCCTTCAGGCTCTGCCGGTAGGCGTCGAGATCCTCAATTGGTTTCTGGGCTACGCCGCTATCCATTGCCGCCTTGGCGACGGCGGCGGACACCACGTCCATCAGGCGCGGGTCAAAGGGTGCGGGAATGATATATTCGACGCCAAAGCTCGGGGCTTTTCCGCCATAAGCGGCCGCCACTTCTTCCGGAACCTGCTCGCGGGCGAGTTCGGCGATGGCCTGCGCTGCGGCGACTTTCATTTCCTCGTTGATCCGGGTTGCCCGGACATCCAGCGCGCCGCGAAAGATGAAGGGAAAGCCGATAACATTGTTCACCTGATTGGGATAATCGGACCGCCCGGTCGCGATAATCGCATCGGGGCGCGCGGCCTTGGCATCGGGCGGGGTGATTTCCGGGTCCGGATTGGCCATTGCAAAGATGATCGGTTGCGGGGCCATTTCCTTGACCATTTCGGGCTTCAGGGCACCGGCAGCGGACAAGCCGAGAAAACAGTCGGCGCCCTGCAAGGCGTCCGTCAGGCTTCGCGCATCGGTATCGATGGCGTGCGCGGACTTCCACTGGTCGACGTCGTCGCGACCCCGGTAGATTACGCCCTTGCGATCACACATGGTCAGATTGTCGTGCGGCACGCCCAGACTTTTGATGAGCGCAGCGCAGGCTATGGCTGCGGCACCGGCACCATTGACGACAACTTTCAGGTCCTCGACCTTCCGATCGGTCAGCAGGCACGCATTGATGATCCCCGCTGCGGCAATAATTGCGGTGCCATGCTGGTCATCGTGAAAAACCGGAATATTCATCCGGTCGCGCAGGGTTTGCTCGATGATGAAACAGTCGGGTGCCGCGATATCTTCCAGATTGATGCCGCCGAAGCTGGGTTCCATGAGCTGGACCGCATTGATGAAGGCGTCTGCGTCCTCGGTGTCGAGCTCCAGATCGATGGAATCGACGTCGGCGAAACGCTTGAACAGGACGGCCTTGCCTTCCATCACCGGCTTGGCGGCCAGCGCGCCGAGATTGCCGAGACCCAGGATTGCAGTGCCGTTGGAGATAACGGCGACCAGATTGCCTTTGGCGGTATAGTCATAAGCCTTGGACGGGTCCTCCGCGATAGCGCGGACCGGGACGGCAACGCCCGGAGAATAGGCGAGACTGAGGTCGCGCTGGGTCGCCATCGGTTTGGAGGCGATGATCTCGATTTTTCCGGGCCGGCCGTGGGAGTGAAAAAGCAGAGCTTCCCGTTCGGAAAATTCCAGATTGTTGTCGTCCTGGTCGGCCAAATTTTGTCTCCGTATATGCAGTGGTCGGCTCGAATGGGCCGAGCGGAATTTCAGGTTCCGGCGCGAGACCTACTCGTTTTGTCTCGGAGCCGCAATATCAAGTAAAATTCATAGGATGTGCTCGCCACTCTTTTATGTGCTGTCACAGTCCGCTATCGCGAGGCCATGGCAACCCAGACTCGGAACAAAGCGGAAAATCGGGAAAAAGAACCGACAGAAAAGGCGGCCAAAGTCACGCCGATGATGGAGCAATATTTCGCGCTGAAGGAAAAGGCCGGAGATTGTCTGCTATTCTACCGGATGGGCGATTTTTTCGAGCTGTTTTACGAGGATGCAAAACTGGCTGCGGCCGCGCTCGATATCGCGCTGACCTCGCGCGGCAAAAATGCCGGAGAGCTGATTCCGATGTGCGGTGTGCCGGTGCATGCGGCAGAAGGCTATCTGGCAAAGCTGATCCGGTCGGGTTTCAAAGTCGCAATTGCCGAGCAGACGGAAACACCCGCTGAGGCAAAAGCCCGCGGCGGTTACAAGGCTTTGGTGGCCCGGGATATCATCCGCTATGTGACGGCCGGGACGCTGACCGAAGATAATTTGCTCGATGCGCGGAGTGACAATGTGCTGGTGGCACTGGCGCAGGTCCAGGGCGAGATCGGCCTGGCCGCTGCGGATATCTCGACCGGCAGTTTCGAGCTGACGACCATTTCGGATGCCGCTCTTGATGCCGAGCTGGCGCGCTTGTCACCGTCCGAAATCATTTGCCCGCCCGCTTTGCTGTCGCGGCTGGAAAAGGGAACCGGCTGGGACAAGGGCCATTTCGACAGTGTCGCCGCCGAACAGCGGCTGCAGGACCATTTCGGGGTCGCGACGCTCGACGGCATGGGCGAATTTTCGCGCGCCGAGCTGGCCACTGCCGGCGGGTTGCTTGCCTATGTCGAGCATGTGTCCCAGGGCAATGCACCCTATCTTCACCCACCCAAACGGCGCGAAATACGGGAGTTTTTGTCGATCGACGGTCCGACCCGGGCGAGTCTCGAGATCGACCGGACGATGGCCGGCGCGCGCGAAGGCAGCCTGCTCCACGCCATCGACCGGACCGTCACGCCGGCCGGTGCCCGGCTGCTCGCGCGCGACCTCGCCGCACCGCTCTTTGCGGAGGACCAGATCAACCAGCGGCTGGGGCTGGTGCAATGGTTTCACGAAGGGTCGGCTGTGCGCGACGATGTCCGGACACAGCTCAAGGCCTTGCCCGATATCGGTCGGGCGCTGGGCCGTGTGTCGGCGGGCCGCGGCAGCCCTCGTGATATCGGACAGATTCGCGACGGCCTGGGCGGAGCGCGGATTTTACGCGAGCGGCTGACGGTTTTGCCGGGACTGCCGGAACTGCTCGACAATATTCTGCCGGCGCTGGACGGCCATGCCGCTCTGGTTGATTTGCTTGACCAAGCGCTGGTCGAAGCGCCGCCAACCGATATGACCAACGGGGGCTATATCGCGGCCGGTTTTGATCCGGCGCTCGACGAGCTGCGCAGCGCGGGGTCTGACGGCCGAAAGGCAATCGCGACGCTGGAGGCGCGCTATCGCGACGCCACCGGGATCAACACGCTTAAGATCAAGCATAATGCCGTGCTCGGTTATTTTATCGAGGTGCCCGCCCGCCATGGCGACAGCCTGATGGCGGAGAATTCCGGTTTCACCCATCGCCAGACGCTCGCCGGGGTGGTGCGCTTCAATTCGACCGATCTGCACGAAGAGGCGGTGCGCGTGTCGCAGGCCGGTGCCCATGCGCTGGCGGCAGAGGCGGCCCATTTCGAGGAGCTGGTCGACAAGGTGCTGGCCCGCAAGCAGGAGATTGGCGAAAGCGCCGACGCGCTCGCCCGGATCGATGTCGCTGCATCGCTGGCCGAACGCGCCGCCGAGGGCCAATGGTGCCGTCCCGAATTTGTCGATGGCAATGTGCTGGATATTCAGGCCGGTCGTCATCCGGTGGTCGAAGCGGCGCTGGCGGCCAAGGGCGACCCCTTCGTCGCCAATGATTGCTGCCTCGCGCAGGACGAGCGTCTGTGGCTGGTGTCCGGCCCCAATATGGGCGGTAAATCGACCTTCCTGCGGCAAAATGCGCTGATCGTTATATTGGCGCAGGCCGGTGGCTATGTTCCCGCGGCGTCGGCAAGACTCAGTCTGGTCGACCGGCTGTTCAGCCGGGTTGGTGCCTCGGACAATCTGGCGCAGGGCCGATCGACCTTCATGGTCGAAATGGTCGAAACCGCGGCGATTCTGTCGCAGGCGACCGAGAAAAGCTTCGTCATCCTCGACGAGGTGGGCAGGGGCACCTCGACCTATGACGGGTTGGCGCTGGCCTGGGCTGTGGTCGAGGCGGTGCACGAGACCAATCGCTGCCGCTGCCTGTTTGCCACCCATTATCATGAACTGACCCGGCTGGCCGATCGGCTCGACGCGCTGTCGCTGCACCATGTGCGGGCGCGTGAATGGAAGGGCGATCTGGTGTTGCTGCACGAGCTGGCCAAGGGCCCGGCGGACAGAAGCTATGGCCTGGCCGTGGCGAAGCTCGCGGGCATCCCCAAACCGGTGCTCAACCGCGCCAAGGCGGTGCTCGACAAGCTGGAGGCCGGCAAGGCAGAAACCGGCGGACTGGCCGCAGGTCTTGGCGATTTGCCGCTTTTCGCCGCGAGCCTCGCGGAAGCAGAGGAAAAATCCGACGGTTTGCGGGAGGCGCTGGGCGCGATAGACGTAGACGCGCTGTCCCCGCGCGAGGCGCTCGACCAGCTTTACGCCCTGAAGGCGCAGCTCGAACAGGAATGATAAAATGAAAAAGTGGATCGTGATCTTGTTGGCCGTGGCGATTATCGGGGGCGGAGCCTTCGTCTACAACACGCGCAGCGCCAATGCCGAACCGCTCGAGATCGGTGTTTCGGCCCCGGATTTCACGACGACCGGTGCGCTGGCCGGCGAGGCATTCGAATTTTCGCTGTCCGAAAAGCTGAAAGACGGTCCGGTGGTGCTCTATTTCTTTCCCAAGGTCTTTACGGAGGGCTGCACGATCGAAGCCAATATGTTTGCCGAAGCCACCGCCGAATTCAACGCTGCGGGGGCTACCGTGATCGGGATGTCCGGCGATGACATCGAAGGATTGAAGAAATTCTCCGTCTCCGAATGCCGCGACAAGTTTGCCGTTGCGCGCGCGGATGAGACAATCATCGATGGCTATCAGGTCCGCATGGCGCCGGGGCTCGCGATGGCCAACCGGACGAGCTATGTCATCGATCAGCAGGGCAAAATCGTCTTTGTCCACAGCGCGACGAAGCCGCAGGGCCATGTCGCTGGCACGCTGGAAATAGTGAAAGCATTGGCCAAAGCCGATTAAATACTTGCATTTGCCGCAAGGCTAGACTGAAAGATGCCCATGACCGATCACGCACCCGATCCCGCCATGCTCGCAAAAGCGGAAACGCTCACCGATGCCTTGCCTTATCTGCAACGCTATGCGGGCAAGACCTTTGTCGTCAAATATGGCGGCCATGCCATGGGCGATGCTACGCTGGCGCGCAATTTTGCCCAGGATATCGTGCTGCTGAAGGCGGTGGGGATCAATCCGGTGGTCGTGCACGGTGGCGGGCCGCAAATCGGGGCGATGTTGGCGCGGGTCGGCGTCGAGAGCGAATTTGTCGACGGCCTGCGGGTCACCACCAAGGAAACTGCGGAAATCGCCGAAATGGTGCTTTCCGGCGCGATCAACAAGGAACTGGTCAGCTGGATCGGACAGGCCGGCGGCAGCGCCATCGGTATTTCCGGCAAGGACGGCGGCTTCGTCAAGGCCTCCAAGCTGCGGCGCACCGAGCGCGATCCGGACAGCAATATCGAACGGATCATCGATCTCGGCTATGTCGGCGAGCCCAAAAGAGTGGATCGCAGCGTGGTCGACCGGATTTCTGCTGCTGGGATGATCCCGGTCATTGCGCCCATCGGCGTGGGCGACGATGGCGCAACCTATAATATCAACGCCGACACCATGGCCGGAGCAGTGGCCTCGGCCTTGCGCGCCGCGCGGCTGTTCCTGCTGACCGATGTTCCCGGCGTGCTCGACAAAGAAGGCGAACTGCTGACCGATCTCGACCCGCAAAAGATTCAGGCGCTGGTCAAGGAAGGCACGATCTCCGGCGGGATGATCCCGAAGCTGGAAACCTGCGTCAATGCCGTGCAGGCCGGGGTCGATGCAGCCGTTGTGCTTGATGGCCGTATTCCGCATGCGATGCTGCTTGAAATCTTCACCAGCAAGGGCGCTGGTACGCTGGTCAAGGACGATTTTCTGCCGGTTGAATAATTGGCCTGCTGTCTTATATTGGTGATACAGTAAATTTCTGGCAATAGCGGCGACAAAGCTCTAGTCGCTATGCCAGATTATCGATAAAGGGTCCGACCATGGCATTCGCAATTCTTCAGATCATCACAATTTTGCTCAATGTGGCAATCACCGTCATCATTGTGCAGGCGATCATGAGCTGGCTGCTCGCATTCAATGTGATCAATCTGCAAAATGATATCGCCCGGGCGATCTGGACCACACTCGACGCGCTGACCGCGCCGATCTACCGCCCGATCCGCAAGATCATGCCGGATTTCGGCGCGATTGATCTGACCCCGATGGTTGTGATCATCGGTATCATCATCCTGCAGGACGCAATTCTGCCCCCTCTGGCCCAGGCTCTCCTCGGTTGACCGCAGCGCAGATCATTGACGGCAAGGCTTTCGCCGCCGGCCTGCGTGAACGGATCAGGGAGGCCGTACCCGCCTTTGTGAAGCAGGCGGGCCGCGCGCCCGGTCTGGCCGTGGTTCTGGTCGGCGAAGACCCGGCCAGCCAGGTCTATGTTGCCTCCAAGCACAAGGCGACCATCGCCGCCGGGATGGAAAGTTTCGAACACCGGCTGCCCGCCGATGTCGCGCAGGACGATCTGATTGCGCTGGTCGAGCAGTTGAACGCCGACGAGACGGTTGACGGCATATTGGTGCAATTGCCACTGCCCGAAGGCCTCGACGAAAAAGCCGTGGTCATGGCGATCGACCCGGACAAGGATGTCGACGGTCTGCACGTGATCAACGCCGGCCGGCTGGCCAATGGCGAAGAAGCGCTGACTCCCTGCACGCCGCTCGGCAGTCTGATGCTGCTGAAAGATACTCTGGGTGACCTCACCGGTCTAAACGCCGTCGTCGTGGGCCGCTCGATATTGGTGGGCAAGCCGATGGCGCAATTGCTGCTCGCTGAAAATTGCACCGTAACCATGGCGCATAGCCGGACCCGGGACCTTCCCGACGTCGTCCGCCGCGCCGATATTGTTGTCGCTGCCGTTGGTCGCGCCGAAATGGTCAAGGGTGACTGGCTGAAAGACGGCGCCGTCGTGATCGACGTCGGTATCAACCGGCTGGACCCCGAACCGGGCAAGGAAAAGGGCCGTCTGGTCGGCGATGTCGCCACCGCCGAAGCCATGGATCATGTCCGGGCCATTACGCCGGTACCGGGAGGGGTTGGCCCGATGACCATTGCAGTGCTATTGCGCAACACACTGGTCGCTGCATCCGCGCGCGCCGGACTGGAAAAACTGGAAGGTCTCTAATGCGAATATTTGCCGCTATCGGAATCGCACTGATGCTCTCGAGCTGTGCGAGCGGTGGCGGGCGTCCTGTTGACCGCGAGCGC
Source organism: uncultured Sphingorhabdus sp. (assembly GCA_964022345.1). Classification (GTDB taxonomy): domain Bacteria; phylum Pseudomonadota; class Alphaproteobacteria; order Sphingomonadales; family Sphingomonadaceae; genus Parasphingorhabdus. Next base: position 6,164 of record CAXHZT010000008.1, on the reverse strand, counting down.
TATAACAGGGTGATGGGCAAGGCGGTCGCCAACCCCAGTGCCATTGTCCAGGCGGAATTGTCCTTTGCGCGGTTGGCGCAGGAAAAAGGCCAGTGGACCGCTTTTCGTGAAACCGCTGCGGATGATGCGGTCATGTTCACTCCCGCTTTGGTCAACGCGCAGCAATGGCTGAAGGGCAAGGCCGATCCGGCAGAAGCGGTGGACTGGCAACCGCACAAGATATTCATGTCCTGCGATGGCAGTGTGGGCGTCTCGACCGGCGCGTGGCAGAGCGCCAAGGGCGGCTCCGGCCATTTTATCACCGTCTGGCAGCAGCAGGATTTCGGCACGCGGCGCCCCGGCAAGGATGTCGAGTGGAAATGGGTCTTCGATGATGGCCAGCCGCTGGACACACCGCTGGCAGAGCCCGATTATATCGAAACGGAAGTGGCTGCCTGCAAAAAGGATAGCGCCGCCAGTCCGCCCGCATCGGGATTGACGGCAGCCGGCAAAACCGGGGTCTCGGCGGACGGCAGTCTGGTCTGGAAAGCAGCCTTTGCGGCCGATGGTTCCCGCATCGTTTTCGTCGATCTGGCGCAAGCGGACGGCAGCTTCAAACGGGTGCATGAATATCGGGTGGCTGCGCCGGCTTCATGATCGAGCTTTTTATCTCTGCATTCGTCACTTTTTTCGTGGTGATCGACCCGCCGGGCTGTGCGCCAATCTATGCCAGTCTGACCAGCAGCGTGCCGGAACGCGACCGCCGCATCATGGCTATTCGGGCGATATTCGTCGCCGCAATCATATTGCTGGTTTTTGCCCTGTTCGGCGAACAGATGCTGGGCGCACTGGGTATCAGCCTCGACAGTTTCCGCATCGCCGGCGGTATCATGCTGTTTCTGATCGCGCTGGAAATGGTGTTCGAGAAACGGACCGAACGGCGCGAAGACCGGGCGCAGGAAATTATCGAACAGCCCGAGATCGAAGATGTTTCGATCTTCCCCATGGCCATGCCGATGATCGCCGGACCCGGATCGATCGCAGCGGTCATGCTGCTGACATCACAGCATGACGGTGTCGACAATGCGCTCGTCATCCTCGGGGCCCTGGGCTCCGTTCTGTTGCTGACATTGCTCGGGCTGCTTGCGGCGGGCCCGCTGATGCGGGTGCTGGGCAACAAGGTCGAGGCGGTTATCACGCGTGTTCTCGGGGTGCTTCTCGGCGCGCTGGCCGTGCAATTTGTCGTCGACGGACTGAACGCAAGCTTCTGACCTTTACGCCGGTGGGCGACGTCGCCGCCACAGGACATGCAGCCGGCCTTGCCGGAAAGCGCTGGCTACTGGCCGGACGGTGCCGCGGTAGACTTTCCTTCTGCCTCGAACACACCGGTTTGCGACAGTAGCTGGAACGTGCGACCCGCCAGGCCGGGATTGATGATCAGCCGGCTGAGCAATTGCTCGGGGTTCTCGTCATTTTCATCGCCATAGGCAGCCAGCAGACGGTTCCAGGATGCGCGCGATTCCGCAATCTTGCCGTTCTTCGCATAGACCAGAGCCATGGCAATATCATAATAGGGGCCGACGCCGGTGCTGGACGGCACAATTTTCTCGGCGAATTCCAGCGCCTCCTTGTCCTTGCCCTCCTGCAAAAGGGTCAGCACCAGAGCTGTTTCAGCGACGATCGAGCCACGGGGGTCCAGAGCGATGGCCCGCCGGAGATATTTATTTGCGTCGGGATCGTTGCAGGCAAACAGATAGGCGCCGGTCTGGGCCTGGATCGTGGCCTCATAGGGGGCCAGCTCGACCGCCTTTTTGGCAAATTCCTTGCCGCGGGAACAGCTGCCGTTGAAAAAGCTGGATCTGGCAAGAGCGAAATTGGCGGACGCATCTTCCCGGCCACGGACCATCGCCCGCCGCGCGAACTCCAGACCGGCTTCGGGATCAGGGTCTCTTCCGGTGGCCTCTTTGCGCAAAAAGGCTACAAAGGACGCTGCGGCGAGAATTCCGCTGTCCAGATGATCGGCCGCCAGCGACTTTTCGATACATGATTCGACGACGGGCAGCAGCTCGGGATCGCGGTTGGAGCGGTAGCTTTCAAACCGCAAGAGGCAGCCGTAGCCGAGCAGCGCATCGTCGGGGAGATGTTTGCGCTGGTCGGCGGCTATCACCCCGTAAATGCTTGAAATCCGGCCGGCAAAGGGGCCCAGTTTTTCCGGATAGTCGGCCGGGGATTCCGGCAGGGCCGTGGTCTCCGACCAGATGGTTTCGTTGCGCGCCAGGGACGTCAGGGAAAAATTGACCTTGGGTCCCGTTTCGCCATCGACCAGTTCGCTTTTGAACAAATAACCGTTTTCCGGCGTTCCGTTTCCGCCCCCATCTGCCGGGCGTTCGGCTACTGCCAGCCGCACCTGGGAAGAACTGGCGAAGGCGTCTTCGAAGAAAAGCTCGATTTCGGTCGCTGTCTCGTCATTCACGCCGGCGGCCGTCCGCTCATGATGCTCGATGTAGATTTTCGGCGGCAAGGCATAATAGTCAGCCGGATTTTCGATATCTGACGCAGGCTCGTCCGCGATATTGAGATATCCCAGCACAGCGATCGGAATCAGCAGAAGAACGGCCACCAGCGCGATCGCTTTCGGGCGATGGCTCAGCCATCGGTCCAGTCGTTTTCCTATGGATGGCTCATCGGAAAGCGGCTTGTCCGTCGTGCCCGTGACGCCGGACTGGCCGTTTGCCTTGTCCTCATCAGCCTGCAATTCGACGGCATAATGTCCGACGGGAATGCGCAGCCCTCCGCTGGCACTGCTCGCTGCATAATGGGCGGCCAGCATCTTGCGCAGCCGGCCCACCTGAACCCGCGGATAGCTGTCGGTCTGGACATCGAAATCTTCCGTCCGTCCGAGCCCGTCGACGGCAATCTGATAGGCCTTTGGGGGCTTGTCCGGCCGGGCAATTGTCTCCTCGACCAAATAGGTCAAAAGGCGAGACATGACGGGGGACCGGGCGAAATCCGGTGATTGCAGAAGCATCTCCATTTCCGCGCGGAGCAACTTTGCCTGCTCTTCCCTCTCGATTGACGTTGTCACGATGATGAACTTTCACATGGGGAGGTGCTGTTCAGCCAAGCCGAAACAAGAGGAGATGGTGCCGTCACCACAAATCGGACCGGATTAGATGGTCCCGAAAAGCCGGATGAAAGAGTCCTTTTTCGCTATGAGGTAGATTGTCGCAAGCGGTTCTGGTCATCTGCGGAATATATGTCAGGAGCGGTAATTTAGCAAAAAAGATCGGGCCGCCCGATCGTGCCCGGTAGCCGCGCCAGCGGGGAGAACTGGTTTTTATCTATTGTTACTATAGAGTTAAATCATTTGTTACCGCTACAAATAGTTAACAAAAAAACTCGGGGAAAGCGCAGTTTTGGGTAATTTTGCGGGTCCCTACAGGGGTAACATTAACTTGTTACTCCGCTTTGGGCCGTTGACACGGTTTGAAACTCGAGATGGCGGTCGGATCGGTTCATAAGCATATTCGTTCGGCAAAGGGCCTTTGGTCAAGCTTTAGTCGGAACAGTGATACAACGGTTCTGGTCCCCCTGAATTCAAGTATCCTGATCCGAATGATCCTTGACGGCGGAAATGAAATATTCTGGTCGATATTTCATTTCTTCGAAGATCAGTTGCCGCGCCTGAAGGAGCGGTCGTTCGCGATTGGCTTCTGCAGATATTCATTTTCGGGTCGGTTCTTTTTCTCCCATGTTGGGATCGACCCGAAAATGAAAATTTTGTGCCTGAGAATAGAATTCACCAGAATAGCCTTCTTCCTTTCCGGGATACTGACACGACCGAACATATTGAGTTTATGTGATTGGAGAATAATTCCGGAACCGATGGTGAATTTGCAGGTTGGTAGATTTGTACATTAGTAGAGTAGAGTTTGGTAAATCATGTTCCGATTTGAAAAGCACGGCCCGAGTCAGCGGGACAGAGAGTTGCTTCTGGGCAACCTGGTGACCTGGGGCTCGATTCTCACCACATTTTTTCTTGCAATTTCACTGGCCCCCGACGCCTTTGCGGACGGCGACGGGTCGGGAAATCCATCGCATCGCGAATCCGGTGCTCAAGTGGCCCAGCAAGGTTCCGGCGAGCGGATATTCAACTGGTAGGCGTGCTGGTCCTGACCGGGTAAGAATCTAGAGTCTGCGCGCCTCTTCCACCAACATCACCGGAATACCATTTCGTACTGGATAGGCCAGTCCGGCCGCCTCGCTCACCAGCTCCTGCGCGTCGGGATCATAGGCAAGCGCTGTCCGCGTTACCGGGCACACCAGAATCTTCAAAATTTCCGGATCGACGGTTCGCTTTTGCTGATTCATTGCAACGTGACGCGATCATCATCGCCGTCCTGGCGTCCGAAAAAATGCAGCAGCTGGATGATCAGCTCGGCCCGGTTTGCCAGGCCGTCAATTTCCAGCAGCGCCTGTTTGGAGGCTGCATCAAAAGGGGCAATCTGTGCGATACCGTTGACAAAGGCCATGTCGTCGAGCCGACCGATACTGTCCCAGTCGACCTGATAGCCCTGCAGCTCGGCAAATTTGCGCGATTCGATCTCCAGCGCGGCGCGTTCGGCGCTGGCCAGCACTTCGCCCTTCTCGAGATCGTCCTCAATTTCGGCCCGGACCTGCCGGAATGCTGTCGAGGCGTCGATTTCCTCGACAATCCGGAAGCGCGCGACGCCTTCCAGCACGACATTGAAGCGACCGTCTTCGAGGGCTTCGATGTCGATAATCTTGCCGAGGCAACCAATGTCGAAAAGAGCAGGATGGTCTCCGGTTTCCTTTGGCTGGACCATGCCGATCCGCCGGTCCCGCGCCATCGCGTCATTGATCAGCGCGCGATAGCGCTCCTCGAAAATATGCAGGGGCAGATGCATGCCGGGAAAAAGCAGCGCTCCGGCCAGCGGAAAAATCGAGAGCCTTTTGGTTTCGCTCATCCGAACAGCACGGCGCTGAGCTTGCGGCGGGTTGCCGCAACCCATTCATCCTCAAGGCCGACCATTTCGAACAGGGACAGCAGTTTCTGCCGCGCGGCGCCTTCGTTCCAGTCCTTGTCTGCGGCGATGATGGTCAGCAGATGCTCTGCCGCCGCGTCATGGTCGCCGGTAGCGATCAGCGCACTGGCAAGGTCGAATCGGGCCTGATGGTCCTTGTCATTGGCAGCCACGGCGGCTTCGAGCGCTTCCAGGGCGCCTGCATCAGGCTTGTCCTTTGCCAGTTGCAGCGTTGTCTGCGCCCGTTCGATTGCCGGGTCGCTGCGCAATTCTTCCGGCAAACCGGCGAGCGCGGCTTCCGCCTGCTCTATATGGTCAGCGGCTACCAGCGCGCGAATCAGTCCGCCGACCGCTTCGACATTGTCGGGTGCCATGTCGGCGATCTGCGCGAAAACCCCAGCGGCGCGCTCGGCGTCGCCTTCGGCCAGCACTTCCTCACCCATGGCGAGCAAGGGCGCAATATCCTGTTTCGGTTCTTCGCCACCGCCAACCGGCAGCTGCTCGAGCAGCTGGTCCAGTGCGCCGGTCAGCTGGCTTTCGGAGCGTGCGCTGGTCAGGTCGGCCACCGGCTTGCCCTGGAAAATCGCGTAAACGGTCGGAATCGACTGCACCTGGAACTGGGCGGCAATGAATTTATTCTCGTCAACGTTGATCTTGGCCAGCACCACGCCTTTGTCGGCATATTGGGCCGCGACTTTCTCCAGCATCGGCGTCAGCGCCTTGCAGGGGCCGCACCATTCTGCCCAGAAATCGAGAATCACCAGCTTGTCCATGCTCGGCGTCACGACCTCGCGCTGGAAGACCTCTACCGCTTTCTGTTCTTCAACCGTCAGTCCCGCTGTTGCCACATCATGCTCCTGTTATAGCGCGGGACCAATGCCCGGACTCGCGCCCAAATCGTTTAACTTGTGCGCTTTATGTGGGGTGCGGGACGTCAATGCCAAGGATATTTTTGCATTTGTAGCGAACCAGTGTGTGATTGGGGCTTGCGGGGTATAAAAACCCATGCTAACCGCGCGCCTCAACTGCTGCTGACCAAGTGATTACCCGAGTGTCGCAGCAACGCCGAGCGGGCGTAGCTCAGGGGTAGAGCACAACCTTGCCAAGGTTGGGGTCGAGAGTTCGAATCTCTTCGCCCGC
>CAXHZT010000007.1:0-132516 GCA_964022345.1 uncultured Sphingorhabdus sp. | reverse complement strand
ACGACTTCGGCAATATCCTCCTTGGTCAGGCCCGAGCCGAACATCTGCAGCAATTGCCGCTCGGTGGAAATGCGGGTGATGGCGCGTTTGGCAGCGGGGACCGATGCCTGCAGTTTCAGCGCGGCGGTGCGCGGAATTTCCACCACGATGACATCCTCGGCTGCCTTGATCGTCGCGCCGCGACGGCGACCCGAAATCAGGCCGACCTCGCCGAAGATCGAACCCTGTTCAATCGGCACGGTGATCGAGGGATCGTCGGGATTGATTTCCACCGCGACCGAACCCTGGGCGATGGCAAACAGCGAGCTGCCCGGATCGCTGCGTTCGAAAATATTCTCGCCCCGGCCATAGCTCTGCGGTTCGCTGTCGAGCATGAATTCGCGCATCTGCAAGGGCGACAGCTCGTTGAGGATGGTCACATTGGAGCGGAAGAATTCCAGCCATTCGTCGACCGTCCGCCCCCTGGGAAGGCTGGCAAATTTCTGTTCCAATATCGGTTCGTCGGCGGGTTTCAGATCGCTGTTGCCATTGATAAACTCGATGACATCATAGCCCTGGTTCATGCAGTGCTTGATCAGCGGATAGCCGGCGAGCGCGCCGATGACATAAATGCCCTTCTTGGTGCTTTCGAAGGCCGGTGACAATTTGGGATAGGCCTCGCGGTCCTCGCTGGTAAATTCGATCCCGCATTCTTCGACGAACTTGCGCGGTGGCGCGCTGCCCATGCGCGCGATGATCCGGTCGCATTTGATCACTTCCTGGCCGTCGCGGGTTTCCAGCACCAGCTCTCCATCCCTGACCTCGGCCGGCGTGGTCTCGTTGCGGATCATCAGCTTGCCCTGCTCGCCCGCTTCCATCAGCAGCTTCACATTGGCCTTTTTGGCCCGGGCAAATTCGGCCGAGCGGTTGAGAATGGTCACGATATTATTCTGTGCCGCATCGGCAGCCAGACCCAGCGCATTCTCGATGCCCGCGTCGCCCGATCCGATCACCGTGATATGCTCGTCATAATATTCGCCGGGATCGTCGAGCTGATATTGCACCAGCTTGTTGTCGCCGCCGGGGCAGCGCATCAGATTGGGATTGCCCTGCGTCCCGATCGCCATGACGATCGTTTCGGCCAGCACCGTATCGCCGTTTTTCAGGGTGAGGGTGAAATTGCCTTCCTCGCCCTCGATCTTGACCGGTTCGGCATTATACATGACATTGACGCCGCGCTCTGCGGTCTGCTCGTCCCAGGTGCCGAGGATGTCCTCGCGCTTGCCCGCGTCAAAATCCATGTCCGAGCGCAGCACCAGCTGGCTCGGCGTCGCCATGACATGCTTGCCCTTCTGATATTTGAAGATCGTATCGGAAAGATGGTCGGTCTTTTCGAGCAGCACATGGTTCAGCTTCAGCTGCGCAGCGCGCCCACCCGCGCTCATGCCCGCTGGTCCGGACCCGACAATGACTACTCGAAACTTGTCCGACACGCGCTTGCTTCCCCCCATTTGCATCCCCGAACCAACGCACCCTCATACGTCAAAGCGGCCCAGTTCGACTCTATCCCCGGTTGTAGCGCGACCCAAAAGACTGAACTTTGGCAGTATCTTACCGAAAAGGTCCCTCATTGCCAGTGCAAAATATCACAGCCATCTCGGCGCTTGTCAGATAAGGAAGCGCCCCGTATCTCTGCGCGCCAATATCGCGACAAAAAACAGGCTGGGGATAGACCATGGCGACATCAGGTTCATCGATGACCATCAACCGTATTGCTCTGATAGTGGCAGCCTTGCTGGCGATCGGAGCGATAGGGGTACAGGTCTATCGCAGCATGGGCGAGACATCCGGGACCGAGACGGCCGGCACCGATGCCGAACAGGCGCCGAGCGTCGATGAGGTCATCGCCGGTCTGGAGAAAAAGCTGCAGGACAATCCCGACGATGCGGAAAGCTGGCGGATGCTGGGCTGGAGCTATTTCGAGACGGGGAAATTCGCCGAGTCCGCCACCGCGATGAAACGGGCGACAACGCTGGATCCCGACAATCCGGAATATTGGTCGATGTTGGGTGAAGCCCTGGTCATGGCCAGCGATGGCCAGCAAGTCCCGCCCGATGCCGCAGAGGCGTTTCGCAATGCGCTGAAACATGACGCAAAGGACCCGCGGGCACGCTATTTTCTCGCCGTGCGAAAAGACATCGCCGGCGATCACAGGGGCGCCATTGATGACTGGTTCGCGCTGCTCGAAGACACGCCCGCCGATGCCCCATATGCCGCAGACATCCGGCGCGTCATCGGACAGGTCGCGGAAAATGAAGGCATTGATGTCGCCGCGCGGCTGGCAAAGGCCGCCCCTGCGCCGCCCACCGGCGGCATTACCACCGACGGACCGGCGGTCGCCACGGCGGCGATCCCGGGGCCCAGCCGACAGCAAATGCAGGAAGCCGCTGCCCTGCCCCCCGGCCAGCAGGAAGCGATGATCGCCAATATGGTGGACGGTCTCGACAAGCGGCTGCAAGCCAATCCCAAGGACGCCAACGGCTGGATCATGCTGATCCGCAGCCGCATGCAGCTGGGCCAGACGGTGCAGGCAAAGCAGGCGCTGGACCGCGGACTGGCGGCGTTCAAGAATGACGGGGCGGAAGCAAAGCGGATCAGAGAAGCGGCGGCGGCACTGGGAGTTGGGGGCTAGATTCCAGCGCCTATGTTATAAATGACTCTACCACAGCTCGCAGATTTGTATGAGATGCTTGCAACGCAAGCTCTTTAACCTTCGTTAGACCGATGGATTTCTGTACCGGCAAAGATGTCTCTGGCACTACAAAGAATGCCCATTGATCAGAAACCCTATGGTCCGCTAGCTCTGCATTCATCTCGCTGTGGTAAGCAAAAACATAAATATCGGCGAACCGCTGTGGTTCGGGAATCCATATACTACCCGCCCATCTACCGGTCCTCGCAGCACAATCAAATCTTGGGTTAGGTCGCTTTAATCCACTGCGGTGCCAGCTTTGAAGGGCAGCGGATTGCTTCACTTCCAATCGCATCCCGTCCGATCGCTCAAAATCCCAAGCGGACCAATCTTCGGACACCCATTTCCATTCAGAACCCAAAGCTTCAGCCACGATCGCTTCGACCAATAGCCCCCTATAATTATTGCTGATTAGGGGTTTCCCAAATATGGCTTGGCAAGCTCTTTCAATGATCCGATCTTTCATGCGATACAAATAGCCCAAACTTGCTCCATTTACCAAGTCGAGTTGGGATTGACCTCTTGATTGGGCATATCATTGAATGACAGGCGGTGTGACGACCGGCGGGCGCAGATGATCTATTGTGAAGCGGAGCAGGGAAACCGGGGCAGCGTTGGGGTTTTGGGACTAGGCCTTCCTATAGCGGTAGAGAACTACTTCACGCTCCTCCGTCGCAGCGCTAGAGTCGACTTCTTGCGACAAATTGTATAGAACTTACTTGGGGGTTCTATGGACACAATTCCGATTATACTTGGTGCGGTGGCAATCTTTATTGCTGGTGTGTGGATTCACTCCAGCAAGAAAAGCTGGTCCGAAGGCGTCAACGGTTTTTCCGCCTTCCTGTCCTCTGTGGCCCTGATCATTGCGTCCTACTGGTATTTTTACGAACGCCCGGGGGTTCCCAAACTGAATTTGGAAGTGTCCGGATCGCACTGGAAAACGGATCAGAACGAACTGCTGGTGAGCGTCGTCGTCCGTCTGGAAAATGTAGGAAACACCACAATCGTCTTCAGGGAGGGCGAGAAACTCAAGCTGGACATCGGCTATATCCTGCCGGCCGTCGGGTCCGATATCAAGGCGCTTCGGGCGTTCCGGGGGAAGCTGAAAAATTTCGAGGCCGACGAGTTCAGAGTGATCCAGAGGGATCAATGGCCGGCACTGGCCTATAACCGGACCGACTTGGCAGCAGAAATCGAAGCGGGGGAAACGGAACGATATTATTTCAAGGCGCTGCTGGATTGCGACCGGGGATATGTGCTCGGGCTGACCGCCAGAGTCCCCAAGAAAGAGGGTTTTCTTGAAGGTCTTCTCGGTCCGGGAGAAGGCCGGGATGATATGGTCTGGATCAGCCAGTCGATATTGGATACCCGGGATATATGCCCGCTGAAGGAAGGATCATGAGACCGATGAAGACCGCCATTCCCGCCACCATGCTGGTGATGCTGCTGGCATCCTGCGCCCGCCCGGATCAGGGAGAGCCCGAGATTGTTGACGAGGAGACCTATCCGGAGGAAGTGGTCGAGGGGGCAACGGAGGCGATGGGGGAAGAAGCGTCAGATGAGGCAGTGGAGGCAGCGGCTGATGCTGCGGCTGAGGCGCTGGATGCGCGCCCCGATCCCGGCCCTCCGGATATACCAGAGGATCCACCCCTTTAAGGGTGTGGACAGGACCAGGGCATCTGGTGCCACCCAATTTCTCGGATCAGCCGAGCTGCAGCGGCATCACCGAAACAACGGTTCGCCAAAGCTCCTGAGCTTGCGGCTGTGCAACGTCCCCTCATCCGCCTCTTTCGCCAGCAGATCGATGGCGCGCAGCCCGATCGCCAGATGCTGGCCGACCCGCTCCTGATAAAAAGCATCGGCCATGCCGGGCAGCTTGATCTCGCCGTGCAGCGGCTTGTCCGAAGCGCAGAGCAGCGTCCCGTAAGGCACGCGGTAGCGATAGCCGTTCGCAGCGACCGTGGCGCTTTCCATGTCGATGGCAATGGCGCGCGACTGGTTGAGACGGCGGGCAATCTGCTCGAAGCGCAGCTCCCAGTTGCGGTCGCTGGTGGTGACCACGGTGCCGGTGCGCAGATGCTGCTTGAGCTGTGACTTGTCGATACCGGTTTCCGCCTGCACCGCTTCGGTCAGCGCCAGCTGCACTTCGGCGATCGTCGGCAGCGGGATGCTTGGCGGCAAGACATCGTCGAGCACATTGTCATCGCGCAAATAGGCATGGGCCAGCACATAGTCGCCAAGCCGCTGCGTCCGGCGGAGCGCGCCGCAGTGACCGATCATGAGCCAGACGTGCGGGCGGAGCACCGCGAGATGGTCGGTGATTGTCTTGGCGTTGCTCGGACCCACACCGATATTGACCAGAGTCACGCCGGGCCGGCCGTCGCTGCGGACGAGATGGTAGGCGGGCATTTGCGGCGGCTTGGCAATCGGCGGGGCGGACGGCTTGCCGTCCTTGCCGGTGATCCGGTTGCCCGGCTCGACCAGTATCTTCGCTTTGCCGGCCTTCACTTCCTCCAGCGCATATTCGATAAATTCGTCGACATAGCGCTGATAGTTGGTGAACAGGATGAACGGCTGGAAATGTTCCGGATCGGTCGCGCAATAATGGCGGATACGGTGCAGCGAATAGTCGACCCGCTCGGCGGTGAACAGCGACAGGGCAGAGGCTTCCTCGCCCTGGAAAATCTGGCCGCCGTCGACGATCTCGTCATTGGTTTTGACCAGATTCGGCGTGTGGAAATAATTGGGCAGCTTTTCCTTTTTCGCGCGGTCAAGACCGGCGCCGGCGTCTTCCAGCGCGAAGGCCAGCGGGATCGGCGTGTCGGACAGTTCGACCCGGATCTTGGCGGTAAAGGTCGCCGCGATCCGTTCCAGCTGGTCAAGCAGATAGAGCCGGTAGAGCCGCGGTTCGGTGACCGTTGTGCGATAGGTGTTGATATCGGCCAGGTGACCGGACGCCAGATGGCTGGTCTCGGTCGCCTGATCGGCAGGAATTTCGACGCTGATTTGCGGGTAAAGGCCTTGCTGACGATCGTCTTTGGACAATTTCGATGTCGCATAGCGGCGAAAGCGCGCGGCCGTGATTTCAATTTGTTCAGCGTATAGTTTTTCAAGCAGGGCCACGGCTTCGGCAGGCGTGGCGCATAGAGTAGATTGGGTTGTCATGCAGTCTCCGTTACAGTTTCAACCCTTTAACGGAAAAACCGGACAAAGGGAAAAACTAACTACGGGATAGATCGAGAAAGCGGGCGGCCGCCTCGAATTCGGCTTTTTTGCGATCCCGCAGGGCAACCGCCTGATCGTCGCGCCCCCATTGCCGCTCCTGCCAAAGCTCTTCGAGATTGACGAGAGGCCAGAGCGTTTCGGTGTCGTGATGCTGCTCCACCAGCGCCAGAGTTGCGATCAGCGAGCCGGACAGGCCGACAAGCGACAGCATGGCGGCCACGACAAAACCATGCTGCGCCTCGACCGCAGCGGTCAGACGCGCCACAGTTTCTTCCGGCTGCGCCTGGTAGCGGATGCCGTGGATCAGGCTGAACCCCACATCATAGCGTTGTCGCGCCCATTCGAGCAGCGGGTCCCAATGTTCGGCCTGATGGTCGATCAGCGCCTGCTGCCCTTCGTCGGCACGATAATAGAGCATGTCGCTGTCGGCAAAAGCCGCGATTCGGGAGACGATCCGCGCGCGCTCCTTGCCGACCTGGTCCAGCGCGCCCTGCGCAAGAGCCGTGAGCGGCATCGAAGCCGGAACAATATCCTCTTCCTGCGCCGCCCATTCCGCCGCGATCGCATCGGCAAGCGCGGGGGCCGGGACAGCCAGCGGATTACGCTGCGGCGTCTTCATAGGACGCCCGTCGAGCATTATGGCAAAGGCGTCACCGGCCGGCGACACCGATGCTTCCTTGTAAAATCGCTTCATGGGGCGTCCGCGCCTTCTGCCGCCTTCGCGATTTCCTCCTCGGCAACCCGCGCGCGGATATATTTGCGGATGATCCAGACCGGCAGCACCCACATCTGCGCCAAACCGATAATGAGCAGCACATAGCCCACCAGAGCCGAAACCGGTGGCAGCTTGTCCAGCGCGATCGCCAGACCCAGCATCACCAGCACCACGCCGAGCAAGCGAATGATGCTGATCAGCCAGTGCACGGCCTTCGCCTGCTTTTCCTTCTCCGGATCGGGAATATATTCGTCGCGTTCGGCCTGTTCGTCGATCGGATCGGTCATCGGTTCAATATTCCACTCAAGTCGGCCATAGTGGCCGCTACTATTTCTGCGCCGGCATCGATCAGTTCATGCTCGTCATGATAGCCCCAGTCGACTCCGACCGGACGCACCTTGGCATTGACGGCCATCGCCATATCGAAACTGGTGTCGCCGATCATTGCTGTCGTAGACCGGGTTGCGCCGGCTTCGGCCATCGCCAGTTCGACCATCGCCGGATGGGGTTTGGACGGGTGCCGGTCTGCCGTCTGCAGGGTTACAAAGCGGTCGAGCAGGCCATGGGCTTGCAGCACATGGTGCAGACCGCGGTCGGACTTGCCTGTGGCCACGCCGAGAACCCAGCCGGATGCTTCCAGTTCTTCCAGTGTCTCGAGCAGCCCGTCATAGAGCGGCTCATGCACTCCGCCCGCCTGACGCATTGCGAAAAAGCCGTCTTTATACGATTGGGTCACCGCCGCGACGATTTCCTTGTCCCCTTCCGGCAGCAGCCGCGACACCGCCTCGATCAGGCTGAGGCCGACGATCCGCCGCACCTGATGGTGATCCGGCGGGACCAGGCCGTGTTTTTCAAAAGCCTGATCCATCGAGGCACAGATATTGGCCTGGCTATCGACCATGGTGCCGTCGCAATCGAAAAGGGCCAGCTTGTTGCTCATGTTTCTCCAAATTCCTGCATCAAATGGGCGATCGCCCGCCGCCCCGTGGCATCGAGCGCCGCAGCCGCATTTTTCCGCGCATCAGCCGGCTTGTTCTGGCCAAGCTTGGCGGTCGGGCGCCACGCCACTATTTCCATCTCGAAGCCGACAATCGCATCGACCATCCTGTCAAATTTGGCGGCATCCATCTTGTCCCGGTGCCACGGCGTTTTCGGCGCGAGTTTGGCTTCATTCTGTTCGGCCAAATCGTCGAGCAAGCTGATCAGCCCTTCCCGTTCCATCTGGCGGACCGTGCCCTCCAGCTCCACCGCCAGATAATTCCATGTCGGCACCTGATCGTCGAGACCGTACCAGTCCGGACTGATATAGGCGTCGGGACCGTTGATCACGCAGAGCGCCTTGTTCTCGGCAATATGGCGGGTCAGCGCGTTGCCGCGCGACAGGTGGAATTGCAGTGCGCCATCCCCGGTTGAAAAGACCGGGACATGCGCAACCCTTGGTCCATCCGGCGTCCCGGCAAACACTATCCCGAAACCGATATTGGCAATCATCGCCTCGAGCGCGGCCCGCTCGTCGGCGTCGTGATGGTCATTGGGCGACTTGGGCCATCGGAAGGCGGGATCGGGATGCATTATTTGGGTTTCTTGTGCAGAGCCTGTTTGACTTTTGCCTTGTGCGGCATGTTTTTCTTATGCGTTGCCTTGCCAGCGTTGGGCCGTTCGCGCTTGGTCGGCTTTCCGGCTTTCGTCGGCTTGCCCGTGGTCTCGCCGCGACCGCGACGCTCGCCGCGCTTGTCCTTGCGAATCTGCTTGGCATGGGCTCTGGCCTGCTGCTTGCGGACCAGCTTGCCGCCCGGCTTTTTCTCGTCGAGCGGAAGATCGCCAAGCAGCAGATCGAGCCCGAGATTTTCCACGGTTTCGGCGAAATGGGGGGGCAGGTCGGCGGTCACATCCAGATTGTGCCCGTCGGGATGCTCGATCCGCAACCGCCGTGCGTGCAAGTGCATCTTGCGGCTGATCGTGCCGGTCAGGAAGGCATCCTTGCCGCCATATTTTCCGTCGCCGACAATCGGATGACCGATCGCCGCCATATGCACGCGCAGCTGGTGGGTCCGTCCGGTATAGGGCTGTAGTTCCACCCAGCAGGCCCGGTTGCCGGCGCGTTCGATAATCCGGTAGCGCGACTTGGCCGACTGGCCGTTTTCCTCATCGACGTGCATTTTCTCGCCACCGGAACCCGGTTGTTTGGAGAGCGGCAGGTCGATCATGCCATCGGCGATTTCCGGCACGCCCATGACGATCGCCCAATAGACTTTGCGCACGTCGCGGCCGGAAAAGCGCTTGGAAAAGAAAGAGGCCGCACCGGGCGAACGAGCCAGCAGGATCGCCCCGCTGGTGTCCTTGTCGAGCCGGTGGACCAGCTTGGGCCGCGATTTGGCATCGAACGTCAGCGCATCCAGCAGGCCGTCGAGATGGGTGGTTGTCTTGCTGCCGCCCTGGGTCGCCAGACCCGGCGGCTTGTTGACCACGATTGCCGCCTTGTCCTTGTGAATCACCAGTTCGCGGGCAAAATCGATCTGGTCCTGCGACAGGTCCGTCTTGGCTTTCGCGACGCGGCCCGGTCGTTCGATTTCCTGTGGCGGGACCCGCAATATCTGTCCTGCCTGGATCCGGTCACCTGGCGAGACTCTCTTGCCGTCCAGCCTGAGCTGCCCGGTCCGCGCCCAGCGCGAAACGATATTGAACGGCACATCTTCCATATGCCGCTTGAACCAGCGATCGACCCGGATGTCGTCATCATCGGCAGAAATGGTGAACTGCCGCACATCGAGTGTCTTCAGCGCCTGCATCTGTTCCTTGGTCGAGCCCTGCGGCTTTTCTTCCTCGGAGCCGCTTTCGGCTGTCGGATCAAAGCCGCTCATGCCAGCGCCCTCACGGCCATCAGGCCGGCAAACAGGGCCAGTACGGAACCGACGACGGAGACCAGGGCATAGGCGATAGCGATACCCCATTGACTGCGCTCGATCATATTGAGAACTTCCAAACTAAAGGCCGAAAAAGTAGTAAAACCGCCCAGCAGGCCAACGCCAAGCAATAGCCGCCACGGCTCGTCGATAAAGCTGCTGCGGGCCAGCACACCGGCCAGCACACCCATCAAAAGGCCACCCATAACATTAGCCACCAATGTTCCAATAGGGTAACCCACGGGAGCAAGATGGAAGACAAGACGGCCGAGATGATAGCGTCCAGCCGCACCCATCGCACCGCCTGCCATGACAAGAAGGGTAGCGTTCATGGGCGTCCCTTAGTCGGCTTGCGCGGTTTTTCCAAGCATATCATTGGTCAGCCACAAGCGGATGGCGGTCGCGAGCCCCGGCGGCTGCTCTGCGGCGATGCGTTCGACATCGATCCGGGCGACCAGCGCGTTGAGCGGCAGACCGCGAAGGTCGGCGGCCGCTTTCAGCATATCCCAGAACAACGGCTCGAGCGAAATCGATGTCTGATGCCCGGCGATCGTGATGCTGCGCTTGACCGGCGGGTGGAAGAGTTCGGGCTTTTCTAGATCCACCCGGACAATTCCCGTCGCACCAGCGTCTCCAGCATGTCGATACCGATCTCGCTGTCGTTGAGACAGGGCAGATAGGCGAATTTCTCGCCCCCGGCGGCCTGAAACTGTTCCTTGCCCCGTATCGCCAGCTCCTCGCAGGTCTCGAGGCAATCGCTCGAGAAACCGGGCGCGAAAATCGCGATATTCTTCTTCCCCTGTCCGGGCAGGGCTTCCAGCGTCGTGTCGGTTGCCGGTTCGAGCCATTTTGCCCGGCCAAAGCGCGACTGGAAGGCCACCACGAGCTCCCGGCCCATCTTTTCGGACAAAAGGCGCGCGGTCTTCTGGCAGTGGCAATGATAGGGATCGCCGAGTTCCAGCGTGCGCTGCGGCATGCCGTGGAAACTGGCGACAATCGCGTCAGGGACAAAATTGAGAGCCGCTATATCGCGCTCCAGGCTGGTCGCCAGCGCGTCGATATAGGCCGGATCGTCATGATAGGCGGGAAGCAGCCGGATCGCCGGTTGCCAGCGCATGGCGGCAATCGCGTCAAACACCGCATCATGCACGCTGGCAGTCGTGGCGCCGCTATATTGCGGATAGAGCGGCGCGATCAATATGCGGTCGCATCCAGCTTCTTTCATTGCGTCCAGCCGGGAAGCAATGCTCGGATTGCCGTAGCGCATCGCCCAGTCGACCATCACGCCGTCAATTTTCGGGGCGAGCTTTTCGGACTGTTTGCGGGTGTAGGAAGCGAGCGGCGAGCCGTCTTCGGTCCAGACCAGACCATAAGCCTCGGCGGATTTGGCCGGTCGGGTGTTGAGAATGATCCCGCGCAAAATCGGCTGCCAGATAATCGAGGGTATCTCGACCACTCTCTTGTCCGACAGAAACTGCTTGAGATAGCGTTTGACCGCTTTCTTCTCCGGCGCATCGGGCGTGCCGAGATTGACCAGCAACAGGCCGATTTTCTTGGCCGCGACGGGTGGATGATCTTTTGGCAATGGTTCGGTTTCACGCATGATTTAGGATAGTTCCCCGAAAAGTGGTAATTGGCGAAGCCGCACGCCGGTGGCCGAAAATAGCGCATTGGCGATGGCGGGCGCAACCGCCGGTACACCGAGCTCCTCATAGCCGACCGGCTCTTCGTTGCTGCGGACAAATTCGATCTGGATGGGCGGTATCTCCGCCAGTCGCGGCAGGGACAGGTCGCGCAGCCGTTTTGCCGTCGGCAATCCTTTGGCAAAACGGGTCGCGCTGCCCAGCGCCATCGCCAAGCCGAAGACAATGCCGCCCTCGATCTGCTGGCGCGCTATATCGGGATGGATGATCCGGCCGATGTCGACGGTTGCCGAAATGCGGCGCACTTCCAGACCGCTGCCGCCCCGACTCGCGCTCGCGATCACCGCAATATATCCGCCACGCATCGTGTGACAGGCCATGCCCTGGCCGCTGCCGTCCAGTCCGCCGTCCCATCCCGCCATGGCGGCGACGCCAGTCAGGCATCGGGCCAGCCGCGGCTGGTTGTTCATCATCTGCATGCGAAAGGACAAGGGTTCGACCCCCGCCTTTGCTGCCAGTTCATCAATGAACGATTCGAGATAGAAGACATTACTGCTATGGGCGTTGCTGCGCCAGTTGCCCGTCGGCACGCCGACAAAGGCGCTATGATGGTCGACGGTCAGATTGGGGATGTCATAGGGGACTTCGAGCCCCTCGACCGCCTTGCTGTCGGCTTCTCCGATCGAGGAGCGCATGGCGGCAACAGGGTCCATCCCGTCGAACAGGCGTCTCGCCTGTTCGCGCGCCGAGGGTGGAGCGGCGATCTTGATCTGCATCGCTTCCACCCGGCCGCCCTTGGCCAGGGCCGCGTCAAGGCGCGCGTGGCTGGGCGCCCGGTAATGGTCGTGCATCAGATCCTCGGCGCGGGACCAGACCAGCTGCACCGGCCGCCCCATTTTCCTGGCAATCAGCGCAACCTGCCCGGAGATCTCGTTATCGAGATTGCGGTCGAATGACCCGCCGCCGAGCATCGGATAAAGCGTGACACGGTCCTGGGGGATATCGAGCATTCTGGCAGCGGAGCGGACCGCTGCCGCCGGGGCCTGGGTGGCCATCCAGAGTTCAAGGCCGCCGTCCTTATATTCTGCCGTAGCCGTCCGGGTCTCGACCGGCGCGTGCACCGCCGCATTGGCATGGTATCGGGCCTGAACACCGTTTTCGCTGGTGAATATGCCGCGGGTCTGGCCGCGCGACAGGAACCGTGTCCCTGGCCCTTCGTCCAGCGCCTTTTGCAGGGCCGCATCGATCGTGTCGCTGTCGGCCATGAAGCCTCTGGTCTCGAAAACCGGGCTCATCTTGTCCAGCGCCCGGTTGGCGGCCCACCAGTTGGTCGCGACAGCCGCGATCCACCGGTCATTTTTGACCACGTCGATAAAGCCGGTGATCTTGCCAGCGCCTTCGCGATTGAATGATTTCAACCGGGTGTCACCAATAGGGCCTTGCCGGATGGCGGCAAAGACCATGTCGGGCAGCCGGATATCGCCGGAAAAATTGGCGGAGCCATCCAGCTTGCTGGGAAGATCGAGGCGCGGCACGTCCTGCCCGACCAGCTTGCCGGCCCCGGCGGGTCGCAACGGCACCGGATCGGGCAGGCTCTGGCTTGCGGCATCGCGAACCAGTTCGCCGAAGCGCAATGTCTTGTCACCGTTCGAGATGATGCCATTGTCGACCGTGCAGGCCTCCCACGGCACATCCCATTTTGCCGCGGCGGCCTTCGTCAGCAACACGCGCGCGGCTGCGCCCGCTTCGCGGAAGCTGGCCGCAAAGGCGGGGATTGAGGTGGAGTCCGCCGTCACCATGAACTGCTCGCGGACGGCCACATTTTGCATAACCCACCGGAACGCTGCATTTTCGGCGAGCTTTTCGCTGCCTGCGGGCATCAGCGATGCCGCCCATTGCTCAGCCAGCGGGACATTGCTGTACAGCGGATTGATCGGGGCTGGCTCCACCGCGATGGTGCGCCAGTCAGCCCCCAGTTCGTCGGCCAGAATTTGCGGCAGGACCGTGTAGACGCCCTGCCCCATTTCGCTTTGCGGCACGACGACCGTCACCTGCCCGGCTTCGGAGATTTTCAGGAAAGCGCCGAACAGCTGTTCGTTCTCGGTGGCCGCGATATTCGGCTCGTAGCTGCGCGGCCACATCGCCCAGGCGACCATCAGACCGCCCACAGCGCCGCCGCCAATCAGGAATTTGCGACGGTTCAATCCGGTCGGCGCTTCATCAGGCTGTTCAATGTCGGGTTCAGCCGCCATCGAATTATTTCAGCAGGCCCAGGCGTGGTATTTCGATTTTCGGGCAACGGTCCATGACGACTTTGAGGCCCGCGTCGGACGCGCGCTGTGCCGCGGCCTGGTTGATCACGCCAAGCTGCATCCACACGGATTTGGCTCCGATGGTGATGGCCTCGTCAACAACATCACCTGCGGCTTCGGAATTGCGGAAAATATCGACCATATCGATCGCGCCGCCAATCGCGGACAGGGACTCAACCACTGTCCGGCCGTGCAACTGCTGGCCGACCAGCCCGGGATTGACCGGCACCACGTCATAGCCCTGTTCCAGAAGAAATTTGAAAATCCGGTTGCTGTCCCGTTCAGGCTTTGCCGACGCCCCGACCAGAGCGATGCGCCGCGTCGATGTCAGCAGTTCGATAAGGTCCCGATCTTTTTCCAGCAGCATGTCGCCCTCTTTCCGGTCTATTGGTTATCCAGCCATGTCGCGAGCTTTTTGGCAATATCACGAAACGCCTGTCCGTGCACATCATCGCCACAAGCTGGCGGCGTTCCGCCATCGCTCGACTTGCGGATCTCGATATCAAGCGGAATGCGGCCCAGAAAGGGCAGGCCCATGGTTTTGGCAGCCGCTTCCGCGCCACCCGCGCCGAAAGGATCACTGACCTCACCGCAATGCGGACATTGATAGCCGGCCATATTCTCGACCATGCCGATGATCGGAATCTTCGCCTGGTTGAACAGGTCGACCGCGCGGGTCGCATCCATCAGCGCCAGATCCTGCGGCGTCGAAACGATCACCGCGCCCACCGGCTTGTGGTGCTGCATCATCGACAATTGCACATCGCCGGTGCCCGGAGGCATATCGACGATCAGTTCCTCGACATCGCCCCAATGGGCGTCGATCAATTGTTCCAGCGCCTTGCCGGCCATCGGCCCGCGCCAGGCGATCGCCTGCCCCGGTTTCGCCAGATGACCCATCGACAGAACCGGCACATGATAGTCATTGGGTACCGGAATAAGCTGCTTGCCTTCGGCTTCGGGTCTTTGCCCTTCGCAGTGGAGCAGGCGCGGCTGGGACGGGCCGTAAATATCGGCGTCAACCATTCCGACCTTGCGGCCCAGCCGCTGCATCGCGATTGCCAGATTGGCCGACAGCGTAGACTTGCCCACACCGCCCTTGCCGCTGGCCACGGCGATCAAGCGGCGTTCGACCTTCTCCGCCGTCATCGCTATATCGACTTTCTCGACACCATCGATTTCGAGCAACTTTCCCTTCACGGCGATCTCGATCTGACCGCGCTCGCGCACATCCAGCCCGCCAACATTGAGCACGAGAGTGACGCGGCCTTCGGCAAATTTTACGGCGCTGAAACGGCCCTTGGCGACAGCGTCGAGCGCTGCCTCGATTGTTGAAATATCGGTCATCGGATCGACATAGTTACACTTTTCTCGGATTGACACTGTTTTTCTGGCGGCGTGCTACCTATAAAGAAAGCATGGATGAAAATATTAACGGTGAAGCGCGCCGCAGATCGATTTTGGGCTCAATATTGAACATGGCAGGTCCCTGGGACAATGATGGCGGCGGTGGCAACGGCGGTGGCCCCCGCAATCCGTGGGGCAATCCCCCGGGCGGCTCTTCCGGCGGCGGCCGCAAAGGCTCCAGCTCGCTTGAGGAATTGTTCAAGAAGGGAACCGGCGGCGGTTTCAAGGGCGGTATCCCGAAGCGGCCCGGCGGCCGGTCCTGGTGGCCCCTTATGGCAATCGCTTTCGTAATCTTGTGGGTCCTGCTGACCAGTATCCACCGCGTTAGCCCGCAAGAGCGTGGCGTCGTAACATTTTTGGGATCCTATTCCCGCACCTTGCAGCCTGGTCTGCATTTCTCGCTGCCCACACCGCTGGAGCAGGTCGTCAAGCTGGACGTCGAAGACATCCGGACAATCGACATTCCCGAGGGAGAGTCCGAAAAGCTGATCCTGACCGGCGACCAGAATATCGTCGATCTGGCCTATTCCGTGCGCTGGAACATCAAGGCGCCCGAATTGTTCCTTTTCCAGATTGCCGAACCGGAAGAAACCATCAAGGAAGTCGCGGAGGCCGCAATGCGCGCTGCCGTGGCCAATTTCACGCTGGATGACACGATCGGCTCCGAACGAACGGAAATCGAGCAACAGGTCGAACGTAATATGCAGCAACTGCTGGACGGCTATGGCGCCGGCGTTGTCATTCGCGGTATCGCAATCAAGAAAGCCGACCCTCCGGCAGCCGTCAATGACGCGTTCAAGGAAGTTTCGGCCGCCCAGCAAACGGCGCAAACCTATCTCAACGAAGCGCGCGCCTATGCGCAGCAGCTCACCGCGCAAGCGCAAGGCGAGTCCGCGGCTTTCGACAAGGTCTACGAAGAATATCGTCTGGCCCCGACCGTGACCCGCCAGCGCATGTATTATGAAACAATGGAGCGCGTTCTGTCGAAGGTCGACAAGACGGTGGTCGAGGCGAGAGGCGTGACGCCTTATCTGGCCCTGCCGGAACTGCGGAAGCGCGCGCAGCAACCCGCGATAACAACCGTGGAGGGCAAATAATGGGACAGATTATGAAAAATCCCGTTGCGCTCGGCGCGATCATTCTGGCCGCGCTGTTCATCTTGCTGAACACGATCGTTATCGTGCCGGAAACCCGGCAAGGCGTTGTGGTCCAGCTCGGCGAACCGAAAAGAATCGTCAACCGCTATCAGGCTGGCGAGGCTTTTGGTGAAACCGGCGCAGGCCTGATTGCCAAAATCCCGTTCTTCGAGCAGATCGTGTGGATCGACAAGCGTATCCGCGACGTCGAAATGGAGCAGCAGCAAGTGCTGTCCACCGACCAGCTTCGTTTGCAGGTCGATGCCTTTGCCCGTTTCCGGATCACCGATCCGCTGCGCATGTATATCGCAGCCGGTAGCGAAGAGCGGGTGTCTGACGAACTGCGCCCTATTCTGGGTTCCGCCTTGAGAAACGAACTGGGCAAGCGGCCCTTTGCCGCTCTGCTGAGCCCTGAACGCGGCCAGGTGATGGATAATATCCAGGCCGGCCTCAACCGGGTTGCGCGTCAATATGGCGCAGAGATTGTCGACGTGCGGATCAAGCGCGCCGATCTTCCCGATGGAACACCACTCGACAGCGCCTATCAGAGAATGCGGACAGCCCGTGATCAGGAAGCGCGGACGATTCGTGCACAAGGCGCAAAGCAGGCGCAGATCATTCGTGCCGAGGCTGATGCGAGTGCCGCACGGACCTATGCCGAAAGCTTTGGCAAGGACCCGCAATTCTACGATTTTTACCGCGCCATGAAGAGCTATGAAACCACCTTCCAGGGTGGTGGCCCGAATGACGCGCAAAGCTCGTTCATCCTGTCTCCGGATAATGAATATCTGCGCCAGTTCCGGGGCCGGTAAGAGATTGCCCACCCATCGCGAGATTATCGACGCTTATTATACCGCATTGTCGGTGATGGACGTCGATGCTTTCGAGGCGCTGCACCATCCCGATGTCGTGTACAATATATCGGGAAGCACGATTATTTCCGGGCGATATGACAGTTTCGCCGCCCTGAAAGCGGTGTTGCCTGCGATATTCGAGGCGCTGGACTTCGAGCAGTTCCGGTTCGCGACAAAATGGCAGATGATGAACGGCGGTGCAGACGGCGCTACCGCGATCATGGAAGCTGAAGGCGTGGCCCGAAACGGGCAGCGCTATGACCAGCGCTATGTGCATATATTTTCATTTCGGGACGGGAAAATCGCGTCGGTGCATGAATTTTTCGATACCCAGCTGGCCAATGATGCGCTGGGTTTCTCCGGCAAGGCGCCCTTCGAAGCCGACGGTCCATTTATATTTTGACTGCCATGAAGAGCGCAACTTCCTTCCATCGACTACAATTGTCGTTTTTTTCTGCACAGGGCCCGCTTTTTTCGACCAAACCGGGATTTCCGTCTTGCGGAAGCGCATTTTCGCACCCAAATAGGAAGGCGTCGGAAATGCCTTGTCGTTCCGGGTTTAGGATCAGCGGGCAAATATGCTAATATTCAATTTCCGTTCATAGAAATTGCGCCATTGCTTCTGCGATTTTGAACGGATTTGGCGGCAGACATGCTTTGTCTCCGCCGGAAATTTGAGAGGAAGATAATAGTGCGTTACGCTTACGGAATTTCAGCAGCTTTGCTTTTGGCCGGCAGTGCAGCAACCTTGACGGGCATCGGCCCGGCTGGGGCACAGACCGCCGCCAATGACAGCTCGGTGATGCGCAACGTCGTACCGCGCGCAGGTGCGCCGATGAGCTTTGCCGACCTCACCGAACAATTGCAGCCCGCGGTGGTCAATATATCGACCACTCAGCGTGTCCGGGTGAATGCCACCAATCCCTTTGCCGGGACGCCGTTTAGCGGCCTGTTCGGCAACCCCCAGGGCGGCAACGGTGGCACGCAGACCCGCGAAGCCCAGTCACTGGGTTCGGGATTCATCATTTCTGCGGACGGCTATGTTGTGACCAACAACCATGTTGTTGCGCCGGGCAACCGCAACGCGACCATCGAATCGATCACCGTCATCATGCCGGACCGGACCGAATATGAGGCCGAACTCGTGGGCCGCGATGCGGCATCCGATATCGCCGTGCTTAAAATCAAAGCAAACAAGCCGCTGCCTTTCGTCAAATTCGGAGACAGCACCAGCGCCCGGGTCGGCGATTGGGTGATCGCCATCGGCAATCCTTTCGGTCTTGGCGGAACAGTAACCACCGGCATCCTGTCGGCCATTCACAGAAACACCGGCCAGGGCGGTGCCTATGACCGCTTCCTGCAGACCGATGCCTCGATCAACCGCGGCAATAGCGGCGGCCCGATGTTCGATCTGAACGGCAATGTCATCGGCATCAACAATGCGATCATTTCACCAACCGGCGGCAATGTGGGTATCGGCTTTGCCATTCCGGCCGAAGTCGCTGTTCCCATCGTCGAGACCCTGAAAGCCGGCCAGACAATTGAACGCGGCTATCTCGGTGTCCAGATCAGTGCGCTTTCCGAAGATCTTGCGGATTCGCTGGGTCTGGAGAAAAATCGCGGTGAATTTGTCCAGCGGGTCGAGCCCGGTGAAGCGGCGCAAAAGGCCGGTATCCAGGCCGGTGACGTGATCACCAAGGTCAATGGCAAGGCGGTAACGCCGGACCAGACCCTGTCCTATCTGGTCGCCAATCTACCCGTCGGCACCAATGTTCCGATCGAGCTGGTACGCGGCGGCAAGACCGTCAAGGTCAATGCGAAGCTTGGCAAGCGTCCGTCCGAAGAGGAACTGGCCGGCAGCACTTTTGATCCGGATGCCGAAGACAATGCTATGGGCCAGAGTGACGATGGTGTCAGCGCACAGGCCACGGCCGATGCTCTGGGACTGTCCGTCGTCGATCTGACTCCGGCCATTGCCCGCCAGATCGGTGTGCCGTCGACGCAAAAGGGTGTGGTCGTATCCTCGGTCAACCCGAACAGCGACGCCGCCCAGAAAGGCCTGCGGCGCGGATTTCTGATCACCAGCGTAAATCGCCAGCCGGTGACCAGTGCTGCGGAACTGGATGATGCCATCAACCGCGCGAAACGTTCCAACCGCGAAGCCGTGCTTTTGCAAGTGCGTCGCGGAGCCCGCGATCCGCAATTTGTGGCAGTCCGTCTTCAGGACAGTTAAACGCGTATAAACATATGTAACAGAAAAGGGCCGGTGCTTGACGTCGGCCCTTTTTTTGCGTCAAGTCGGAGCTCAAACTTGCAATATGAGTAAAGGGATCCGCCAATGGCCGACGCAACAGAAATTTTTCTCGGACTGGGCGGCGGCGAACGGCAAAGCCTCAATCTCTCCCGCGCCAACCGGCATGGCCTGATTGCTGGCGCAACCGGCACCGGTAAAACGGTCACGCTGCAGGGGCTGGCCGAAAGCTTCTCCGCCAATGGCGTTCCGGTTTTCGTTGCCGATGTCAAAGGCGACCTGTCCGGCGTTTCGATGGCCGGATCTTCCCAGTTCAAACATGCCGACAAGCTGGAGGGACGGGCCAAGGAGCTCGGCATGGACGACTATGCCTATTCCGACAATCCGGCGATTTTCTGGGACCTATACGGAAAGCAGGGCCATCCCATCCGCACCACGATCTCGGAAATGGGGCCGCTGCTGCTCGCTCGCCTGATGGACCTGAACAACACGCAGGAGGGCGTGCTCAATATCGTCTTCCGCTTTGCCGATGAAGAAGGATTGCTGCTGCTGAACCTTGACGATCTGCAGTCGATGCTCGCCTATACTGCGGAAAATGCGAAACAACTGTCCGCCAAATATGGCAATGTCAGCAAGGCGAGCGTCGGCGCGATCCAGCGCCAGCTGCTGCAGCTCGACAGCCAGGGCGCCGGCCAATTTTTCGGGGAACCGGCGCTGGAAATCGACGATTTCCTGAAATGCGACGACCAGGGCCGCGGCTATATCAACATATTGGCCGCCGACCAGCTGATGCGCAGCCCGAAACTTTACGCGACCTTCCTGCTCTGGCTGCTCGCCGAACTGTTCGAGAGCCTGCCAGAGGTCGGCGATCCGAAAAAACCCAAGCTGGTCTTCTTCTTTGACGAAGCGCATCTGTTGTTTGACGATGCGCCCAAGGCGCTGGAAGACAAGATCGAACAGGTCGTGCGCCTGATCCGCTCGAAAGGCGTCGGGGTCTTTTTCGTGACCCAGAATCCGGTCGACATCCCCCAGGAAGTCGCCGGCCAGCTCGGCAACCGCGTGCAGCACGCCCTGCGCGCCTTCACGCCACGCGACAAGAAAGCGATCAAGGCGGCAGCCGATACGTTCCGGATCAATCCCGATCTGGACGTCGAGGAAGCCATCACCGAATTGCGCGTCGGCGAGGCGCTGGTTTCCGCCTTGCTGGAAGACGGCGCACCCTCGATTGTCGAGCGGACGCTGATCAAGCCTCCCCGTTCACGCCTCGGTCCGGTTTCGCCCAAGGAACGCGCGATTATCAACTCGATCTCTCCCTATGAGGGGAAATATGACACCGAGATAGACCGGAAGAGCGCCGAGGAAATATTGGCCCAGAAAGTGATCGACGCCACGGAAACCGCGAAGGAAGTCGAGGAAAAGGGCGAAGAGGAAGTCCGCAAACAGCCGCGCAAGAGCAAGAGTATCTGGGAAAAGGCGCTCAGCCGCGGGACAAAGGTCGCCATGGGATCGGCAGCGGGCATGGCCGCCTCGACCATGTTGGGCAAGAAATCGCGGGCCAATCCGATGCGGACCGGCGTGACTTCCGCCGTCGGTTCGGTGGTTACGGATCTCGCCGGACCGGTGGCCGGACGGTTCGTTCGCAATCTGATCGGTGGCCTGATGCGCTGATGGCTGGCTGATTATCGCCGTGCGGGCGGACTGGAGCGCTGCGAGATTTTACCCGAAAAAGCGGGCGACAATATCTTTCGCCAGACGGGTCGGGCGCAAGGTGTCGGCATCGATGCAGCACCAGCTCGACTGCACCTCGGCGAGCACTTCTTCGCCGCGGCGAATGATCGTGCTGTAAAAGGCACGCGCGCCGTGGACTTTTTCCAGCAACACTTCAGCGATCACGTCATCTTCCAGAAAAGCCGGCTTGCGATAGGTGATCTCGTGCTTGATCGCGACCCAGAGATGGGCAGCGACCGCTTCGGAAGGCGCAAATTTCTGCCAGTGCGCGACGACAGCATCCTGCACCCACGTCAGATAATTGGCATTATTGACATGACCCATGAAATCGATGTCCGAAGGTTCGATTGCGATGTTATGATGGTGCGAATTGCTGCTCATATCAGCAATATATAAGATCAGCGGGGACCGATTGATAGGGCAAACTGGATTCTATCGCCGAATCAGGGCCAGCCGGACGATATCAGCCGAGGACCAGCTTGAACTTTTCGAACGCCAGGGGCTGATGCATCGTGAAGTCCGAAAAAGCTGCGGCTCCGTCAATACTCGACAGGAATTCATCCACCGCAGCCGTGTCCGCATCCGGCAAGGTCCGATAATAGTCGAGCGGCCGCTGCAACATCCACAAGCTGAACGGCGGCGCGATCCGCTGCCCGCTCACGCCCTCAATCCTGAAGTCCGCCATGCCGACGGCGCGCGGTATTTCCGTATCGGGATTGGACTCGGCCCAGGTGGCAAACATATCGGCGACTTTCTGCAGAAAGGGCATCTGCTCCGCCATCATCCGCTCCAGTACCGGCAGCAAGCTCTCCGGCACCTCGTCATCGGCCAGAAATTCTCCGGATAGAGGCTCGCGTACATTCACCATCCGTTCGACCCATTGGGCGACTTTCGGCGCCAGCCGCTTCATGATCTCGCCCGATGCGGGATCGCGGTAGAGATGGGCATAGAGCGGGCCGATCAGGCCATAGTCGCCAATCGAGGGCCGCGAACCGAGCAGATAATCATATCGCGCGAAATGCCGGTCGAGATCGGCCAATAGCGCTTCATAGCTCGCTTCAATTGCAGGGATTGTCTGCTCGTTAATGCCCAGTACCGGGCAAAAGCCCTTGAACGTCTGTCCGCGCTCGCGGCCGATGGCCAGTTGCTCTTCCTTGCTGGCTTCCGGCGCCGCGACGGCGCCGAATTCGCCGTAGACCCACTCTTCATTATAGTTCCAGCGATAGTGCATCGCCGGGATCACCAGCCATTCGTCACCGAACACTTCCATCAGCAGCGCCACGAGCCGCTGCTTCCGCGTATCGGGATAGACGGACGGCCCGCCGACCTCGGCTTCGAAATGATCGATGATCAACGTTGTGTCCTGAAGCGTTTTGTCGTCTTCGGTGACCATCACCGGAATGACGGGGCGACCGACTCTGGGGACGATGATTGTCTTGTAGACTTCGGTGGTGCTGAGAAACTCCTCGTAATCCACCCCTTTCCAGTCGAGATAGGCCCGCGCCTTGCCGGAATAGAGGGAAAGCGGCCCGCCGTAGAATTTATGCGGCATCAGCCACGGCCCCGATAGGAGGC
The DNA here is from genome assembly GCA_964022345.1 of uncultured Sphingorhabdus sp. Taxonomy (GTDB): domain Bacteria; phylum Pseudomonadota; class Alphaproteobacteria; order Sphingomonadales; family Sphingomonadaceae; genus Parasphingorhabdus. The sequence goes on along the minus strand of CAXHZT010000007.1, from coordinate 110,036 downwards.
CACGCCCTGATCCGGCACCCACAGACCCTTGGGTGGTTCGCCCGACTGCCAGAAAATGTCGATCGGTATCCCGCCGCGCGGATACCAGTAGCCGCCGATTCGCAGCCATTCGGGTTTCATTTCGTCAAACAGGCGCCTGCCGATTCCGACCGTACAATCCTCGTGGAAGGCGGCATGATTGCGAAAGGAACCCAGAAACAGCTTCAGCGACTTGGATTCAACGATGGTCTCTCCCGGAGCATAGTCGATGACCAGATGCGCGAAGTCCGGCTGGCCGGTGACCGGGCAAAGCGAAGTGAATTCGGGCGCTGCAAAGCGCGTCAGATAGAGCTCGCCGGCGCGCGGGTTGGGCACATAATCGAGCACGGCGCTCTCAGGCGAAGCAGGAAGTGCGCTGTCCTGTCCCAGAAATTTCGGTGCGGGTTTTTGGGTGTCATCATGGGTCATGCCGGTCTTTTAGGGCAGCCCGCACGCCATGTCATTAGCCAGCGCCATTTTCATACTGCCCCAAAGCACAGATCGTCAAAAGCCGCCTGATTGTACATGATGTCCGCCATGTCAGAGAAAATTCTTATACCAATATTGGGCGACCAGCTCTCGATGGATATCTCGTCCCTAAAGGGACAAAATCCGAAAGACTGCATCTTGCTGATGATGGAGGTCGAGGACGAAACGACCTATGTCCGGCACCACAAGGCCAAAATTGCCTATATCCTGTCGGCCATGCGCCACCATGCCAAGGCCCTGGCAGAGCGGGGATGGTCCGTCGATTATGTGAAGCTGACCGACCCCGGTAACCGCGGCAGCTTTTCCGGAGAAATCGCACGAGCGCTGGAGCGGCATCGCATCGACCGCATACGGATTACAGAGGCCGGTGAATGGCGGGTCATGGCTATGATCGAAAACTGGGAGGACCAGTTCGCCATCCCGGTGTCCATATGCCCGGACCGCCGTTTTATCGCGACGCATCAGGATTTCACCAATTGGGCAGAGGGCAAAAAACAGCTGCGGATGGAGTTTTTCTATCGCGAAATGCGGCGAAAGACCGGAATCCTCCTCGACAGGGACGACAAACCGGAAGGCGGCAAATGGAATTATGACAGTGCCAATCGCAAGCCGGTCAAGGGCGACCTGTCCATTCCCCAGCCGATCCGCTTTCGGCCAGATGACATAACGGAGCAGGTTCTGGCCATGGTGGCGGAAGAATTTCCCAGCCATCCGGGATCTTTGGACCAGTTCCATTTTGCCGTCACCCATGAAGAAGCGATGCGGCAAAAACGCAAATTTCTGGACGAGGCCTTACCCAGGTTCGGAGACTATCAGGATGCGCTGCTCAGCGGAGAGCCGTTTCTCTGGCACTCGATCCTGTCTCCCTATATCAATTCGGGCCTGCTCGATCCGCTTGATCTCTGCCACGAGGTCGAGCAGCGCTATCGAGACGGTGACGTTCCGCTCAACGCAGCCGAAGGATTTATCCGGCAAATGATCGGATGGCGCGAATATATGCGCGGCATCTACTGGCGCGAGGGTCCCGATTATGTTGATCGCAACTTTCTGGAGGCCAAACGGCCTTTGCCGGAATTTTACTATTCGGGTGAAACCGACATGCACTGCCTGTCCGAAGCCATCGGACAGACGCTCGATCTGGCTTATGCCCATCATATCCAGCGGCTGATGATAACGGGCAATTTTGCCCTGATCGCCGGTCTCGATCCGCAAGCGGTGCACCAATGGTATCTGGAAGTCTATGCAGACGCCTATGAGTGGGTCGAACTCCCCAATACGCTTGGCATGAGCCAGTTTGCCGACGGCGGCATTATCGCATCCAAACCTTATGCTTCATCCGGCAATTACATCAACAAAATGTCGGATTACTGCCAGAAATGCCCCTATGACGTGAAAAAGCGCGTTGGCGAGAAAGCATGCCCTTTCAACGCCCTTTACTGGGATTTTCTGGACCGCAACAAGGACAGGCTGGCCGATAACAATCGCCTCGCAATGCCCTACCGCACGTGGAAAAAAATGGAATCGGAAACGCGGGACGATATCCGCCGGCAGGCGAAAAGCTTCCTCGATCAACTGCAGGAAAACTGAATTGCCGAAAAACCACATAAGCGGTGGATTCGCAAAGCAATGCGTTATAGCCTCGACGCCTTGAAATCGAGTCGCTAAACGGCGGCTAGAGTAGCGCAAATATTTGCGGACATGAGGAGTTTAATATGGAATTGCTGGTAACGACCGAATGGTTGGCCAACGAACTGGGCGCGTCTGATCTGCGTATCGTGGACGCGACGAAATTCATGGCGGATGCCGGACGCAATGCGGCTGCCGAATATGAAGCAGGCCATATTCCCGGTGCCGTGTTCATGGACCTCAGCGATTTGACTGATAGCAGCAATCCGGTTGAAAACATGCTCCCGCCTGCAGAAAAATTTGCCAGCCGCATGCAGTCTCTTGGACTGGGCGATGGCAGCCGCGTCGTTCTTTACGACGACAGCCCGCTGAAAAGTTCCGCCCGCGCCTGGTGGATGCTGACCATGTTTGGCGCGCATGAAGTCGCCATTCTCGACGGCGGCATTGCCAAATGGAAAGCCGAAGGCCGGCCGCTGGAAACCGGCAAGGAAGCGCTACGCCACCGCCATTTCACCGTCTGGAAAGACGACAAGGATATCCGCACCAAGGCCGATATGCTGGCCAATTTGCACAGCAAGGATGAGCAGGTCGTCGATGCCCGCCCTGCCGACCGTTTCAGCGGCGAAACGCCAGACCCGCGCGGCGCAACCGCTTCGGGGCATATTCCCGGCTCGACCAATATTCCGCACGACAGTTTCTTCAATGCCGACGGCACCTGGAAAAGCAGCGACGAGATCAAGGCTGTCTTCAACGATGCCGGCGTCGATCTCTCCAAGCCGCTGGTTACGACCTGCGGTTCGGGCATGACCGCAGCGGTTGTTTCCTTCGCGGCTGCCCTTGCGGGTGCAGAGAAGACCGCGCTTTATGACGGCAGCTGGGCCGAATGGGGCGCTGACGCCGATACACCCAAAGAATCCGTCTGAACATGCCGGCGCCGCTGGAACTATAATTGGCAGATCAGGACTCCGGTTCGAAAAAACCAGCGACCCAGGTTGTCACCGGCGGTCGCCGGAAAAATTGGACCGGAGCCGTTGTCAATCCGCCCGTATGGCGCGGCAGCACGCATCTTTATGACGATGTCGCCCACCTTCGGGAGGGCCTGAAGTCCAATGACGACGGCCGTTTCTTTTACGGCCGCCGCGGTTCCCCGACCCAATGGTCACTGGCCGAAGCGCTGACGGAAATGGAACCCGGAGCTGCCGGGACCATGCTTTACCCGTCCGGCGTCGCTGCCATTTCCTGTTCGTTGCTTGCAGTGCTGAAGCCCGGTGACGAAATTCTGCTCACCGACAGCAGCTATGACCCGAGCCGCAGTTTTGCCGATGCCTTTCTCAAACGCATGGGCATCAAGGCGCGCTATTATGATCCGTTAATCGGCGCCGACATTGCCGGTCTGTTCGGACCCGATACCAAAGCTATATTGATGGAAAGCCCGGGCAGCCTGACCTTCGAGGTTCAGGATGTGCCCGCGATCTGCAAGGCGGCAAGCGCGGCGGGCATCGTCACCTTGCTCGACAATACTTGGGCGACTTCGCGCTTTTTTCCGGCGCTGGAACATGGCGTCGATATCGCGATTACCGCCGCGACAAAATATATTGTCGGCCATAGCGACGTGATGATGGGTGCCGTCACAACACATGACAAATATTGGACCCGTCTCCGGCGTACCGCCCAGCAGCTGGGTCAGGTGGTGTCTCCGGATGATGCCTATCTGGCTGCGCGCGGGCTGCGGACACTGGACGTCCGCCTGCGCCAGCACGAGGCCAGCGCTCTCGAGATTGCCCGTTGGTTGAAAGAACGGCCCGAAGTCGGCCTCGTGCTCCATCCCGCTCTGCCCGATTGCCCGAGTCACGACATCTGGAAACGCGATTTCAAGGGTGCATCCGGCCTGTTCTCGTTTGAGCTGGCAGGCGGTGACGACCGGTCCCGCGCGGCCTTCATCGATGCGCTGGATCTGTTCGGCATCGGATATAGCTGGGGCGGATTCGAGAGTCTGGCGCTGCCGGTCGATCCGGAGAAACATCGCACAGCAACCGAGTGGGTGGACAAGGGCCCGCTGGTCCGGCTCAATATCGGCCTGGAAGACCCGGACGATTTGATCGCAGACCTTGCCAAAGCTTTTGAACATTACCACAGTGCAAAGTCATGATCGACAATGCGCTAAAATATCTGGAATCGCTGACGTCCGATACACCGCGCAATGTCCAGTATATCGAGGGCGGCGTCGCTGCCGGGCTGGTCGTACTGGCACTGACCGCGGGCTGGTATCTCAGCAAATATATCGGACCGAAGCTGCGCCACCTTTGGGAAGCGCGCGCGGGCTACGAGAGCGAGCTTGCCGGCCGGCGCATCCGCGACATGACGCGGCGTGCGACCACGTTCATTCTCTGCGGCATTTTTCTGGCTTTCTATCCCTGGCATCTGATCGCGCAGGTGGTCTTTTCACTCACTATCGCGATAACCGTCGGCCTGTTTGCCAATGACCTGATCCGCGGCGTGCGGATGCCGGACTGGCTCGGGACGACGATCGGTCTCACCCTGTTTGTGAGCATCGGGCTGGGACTGGTCGGCGGGATCGAGCCGATCACATTGGCACTGGACAAGGTCGGGTTCAGCCTCGGCTCCCGACGCATCTCGCTTCTCTGGATCGTGACACTGGCAATGACCGCGGTCATTCTGCTCGCGGTTGCCCGCGTGCTGATGAAGTTGGTCGCCTATGTCATTGGCAACAGCGAACTGGACGGCGCGCAAAAGGTTCTGGGGCAGAAGCTGGCCACCGTGGCAATCCTGGCCGGAGCCTTTGTTCTCGGCCTTGACGTGGTCGGGATCGACCTCACGGCCCTGGCGGTCTTCTCCGGTGCCTTTGGTCTCGCCATCGGCTTCGGCATGCAGAAGACCATCGGTAACCTGATTGCCGGGATCATCCTGCTGATGGACCGGTCGATCAAGCCCGGCGACGTGATCGCGGTCGGCAATACCTACGGTTGGGTCAACAAGATTGGCGTGCGCGCGGTCTCGGTTCTGACCCGCGAAGGCAAGGAACATCTGATCCCGAACGAGGATCTGATGACGCGCGAAGTGGAAAACTGGTCCTATTCCAGCCCCAATGTCCGGATCAGCATCCCGGTCGGCGTCTCCTATAATACCGATATGGACCAGGCGATTGATCTGATGGAACGGGCCTGTGTCGATGTGCCGCGCGTGTTGAGCCATCCCAAACCTGTGGTCTGGATGCTCGAATTCGGCGACAATAGCGTCAATTTCGAAATCCGCTGCTGGATCAAGGACCCGCAATCCGGGGTCGGCAATTTCAAGGCGGCGATCCTGAAACGGGTCTGGGACCTGTTCAAGGAACATGGCGTCGAAATCCCGTTCCCGCAGCGCGATGTCCATATCAAGTCGCTGCCAGAGGGCGGCACCGTTACCTTGGAAGCTGCCCCGAAATAGCCGTCAGCGGCCAGAGAATCGACCAAATCTGGCAAAACGGACAGAATCATACATTTGGTAAGCGGAAAAATCGCGCCCGAGAGGCCAATTGACGCTTTATTAGTCACCCGAAATCGGATTCGCCTAAATTTTAAGCGGCCCAAAACCGGTTTGTGGCGCAAGTGCAACATATCATGATTATGTCACCTTTCCTGTCATTTTATTTCTTGTGCAGCGCAATAATATGGAGCAGCTTTCTTACACATGTTTAGAGACTGTTCGCGTTCGGGGCATCTGGCGCAATAAAAAGACAGCCTAGCAAATCCAGGAGGGGCGATACGCATTAACGAGAAAGGGATTTCCATGCGCACGTCCAATACAATCAACCTTGGCGGAAAAGCCAAATCAACCATCCTCGGCCTCTCGGCTATCTTGATGGCCAGCACAGCTGCACCGGCTCTCGCCCAGGATGGCGAATCGTCGATCACGATTTCCGGCAATGCTGCGGTCACAACAGATTACCGCTTCCGCGGCCTGTCTTTTTCCGATGGTGATATCGCTATCCAGGGCGGCATCGATGTCGCGCACGAAAGCGGTTTCTATATCGGAACCTGGGGCTCTTCGATCGAAGACAGCGCCACTTATGGTCACACCGAGCTCGACATCTACGGCGGCTGGTCCGGCGAAGTAACCTCCGGTCTGACCCTTGACGTAGGACTGCTCTATTATATCTACCCCAATGGTGAAGGCGGCGCTGCCGGACCAAGCGACTATCTCGAGCCTTATGCTTCGGTATCCGGCACGGTCGGTCCAGTCGAACTCACCAGCGGTATCGCATATGCCTGGAGCCAGAACAGCCTTGGCAATTCGGACAATGTCTACATCTACACCGGTCTATCGGCCGGCATCCCGGATACTCCGATCACGGTAAATGCCAATATCGGACTGAACGAAGGGTCCCTGGGTAATCCAGCCGGTATCACCGGCGTCGATGACTATGTCGACTGGATGCTCGGTGTGGATTGGGCGATTACCGACAATCTGACCGCCACACTGGCCTATACCGACACCGATGCGCCGTCGATCAACAATTTCACCGACAGCGCGATTGTCTTCACTCTCGGCGTTTCGTTCTAAATTCACAAAAATTCACGCTGAAAAAGAGGGCTGCTCGGATTACCGGGCGGCCCTTTTTCTAACTGGCCGCGACCAGTTTTTGCGTGGCCGGGTGCCGAGGATCATCGATGACCGCCTGCATCGTGCCACTTTCGACGATTCGGCCCTCTTCCATCACCGCAATCCGGTGACATAGCCTGCGCGCTGCGGCGATATCGTGGGTGATGACAAGCATGCTCAAGCCGTTGTCGACCTGTAGCCGCCGGAGCAGCTGGAGGATTTCTGCTCCGACCAGCGGATCGAGCGCCGAGGTCGCCTCGTCCAGTACCAGAAGCCGGGGAGAGGCAATGATCGCCCGCGCAATCGCGACCCGCTGCGCCTGCCCGCCCGAAAGGCTGGCCGGTGAACGGATCAGGAAATCTTCCGCGAGATCGACAGCGGACAGCGCCTGCCGCGCCATCTCGCTCCGTTCGGCACGCGCCAGATCGGGGCGCAGGTTCCGCAAAGGCTCGGTCACGATTTCGCCGACCCGCCATTGCGGATCGAGACTGGCGACCGGGTCCTGAAAGACCGGCTGGATCAGCCGCCGCATGTCGAGATCGCGCCTGCGACGCTCGGGCAGCGATACGCCCTCCCAGAGGATTTCCCCTCTGGTAACCGGGCCGATTCCGGCAATCGCCCGCCCAAGCGTGGATTTTCCGGATCCGGAACCGCCGACGAGCGCCAGCGATTCGCCCTGTCCGATCGTGAGACCTACTTCTGCCACCGCATGAATCGTGCCGCGACGCCAGCCGGGCCGGCGAAATTCGACCCCGACATCCACGGTTTCGAGCAACAGGTCGCCGGGCTGGCTGAGCTTCGGTGCCGCTTCGTCCAGACGCGGCGTGGCGGCGATCAGGCGCCGGGTATAATCTTCTGCAGGATGGGTGACGACTTCCCGAGTCGGGCCCATTTCCACCAGCCGCCCGTTTTCCATCACCACCAGTTGATCGGCATGGTGCTCGACCGAGGCGAGGTCGTGACTGACCAGCAGCATCCCGAGCCCCTGTTCCGCGCGCAGTTCATCGAGCAGGTCCATGATCTCCGCACGCAAAGATGCATCGAGCGCACTGGTCGGTTCGTCGGCAATCAGCAATTTGGGACCATGGGCGATGGCCGCAGCAATCATCACCCGCTGGCGTTCACCACCGGACAGCCGGTGCGGGAACTGGTCCAGTCGCTCGTCCGCCCGCGCGAGGCCGACCCGCTCCAGCTTTTGTGCCAGTTCCCGGCGCGACGGCCGTGCTGCTCCGGCCTGCATCGTCGCTTCCTGCAATTGCGCGCCAACAGACAAATGCGGTGTCAGCGCGGTCAAGGGCTGCTGGAAGACGAAACCGGTCAGTCTACGACGGATATCGCGCAAGTGACGGGCATCGGTTGTACGGAGGTCGACACCATCCAGCTTGATCGAACCGGAGGCCGTACCCGGAGTCAGGCCGAAGGGCGTCAGGCAGGTCAGGCTTTTCCCGGAACCGGACGCCCCGATGATCGCCGTACATTGTCCCGCTTCGACAGTCAGGCTGACATCCTCGACCAGCCGCTTGCCGGCGATATCGACCTCCAGATTGCGTATGTCATAGAGGCTCATGAGAAACGGTCTCTCAGCCGTTCGCCCTCTATCGTCAGGCACACCAGGATCAGCACCAGCAAGCCGCCGGGAAGCAGCAGGCCGAGCGGAGCCATATCCATGTCATCGGCGCCTTCCTTGACCAGGATGCCAAGCGAAGTCAGCGGCTCCTGCACGCCCAGGCCGAGAAAGGAGAGAAAGCTCTCGACCATCACCACCTGCGGCACGGTCAGCATCAGATAGGCCAGAGCGACGCCCGCGATATTGGGCAATATATGGCGCAGGACGATTGTCCTGGACGGCGTGCCCGCTGCCTCTGCCGCCAGAATGAAGGGCCTTTGTTTCAACGCGATCACCTGCCCCCGCACCACCCGCGCCATGGTCAGCCATTCGACCAGCCCGATACCGACGAAAACCAGCAGGATCGACCGTCCGAACACCACCATCAGCAGGATTACGATGAACATGAAAGGCAGCGCATAAAGACCATCGACGATCCGCATCATCACCTCGTCCACCTTGCCACCGATCCAGCCCGCGGTTGCGCCCCAGGCGATGCCCACGACCAGCGACACCAGCGCCGCCGCCATGGCGACCATCAGGGTGATCCGGGTGCCCGCTGCCAACCGCGCCAGGCGATCCCGGCCGATGTCATCGGTGCCGAATATATGCGATCCGCTGAAGGCCGGCGCGCGGACAGCATCCCAGTCGATCTGGTCATAGCTCCAGGGCAGAAGGAACGGCAGCCACAGCGCCAGAGCGGCAATCAGCAGCACCAGAGCAAGCGGGAAATGCCGTCTCAGCATGCGCTCAGCCCTCCCGCATTCTGGGGTCGAGCCAGCCGTAGATCAGGTCGGCAAACAGATTGAACAATATGATCAGCGCGGCATAGAGCGTGACCACACCGAGCACGAGCGGATAGTCGCGGTTGAGCGCGCCCTGGACAAAATAGCGGCCCAGCCCCGGCAGTCCGAAGACGGTTTCCACCACCACGGCCCCGGTCAGCAGCCCCGCTGCCGCCGGACCAAGATAGCTGGCGACGGGAACGAGAGCGGGCCGAAGACCATGTTTGAACAGGATTTTCGTCTCGGGCAGTCCGCGCGCCCGCGCGGTGCGGATATGATCCTGCTTGAGCACGCTCGCCAGACCGGCGCGGGTCAGCTTGGCAATCGCCCCCGACACCGGCAGCGCCAGGGCGACGACTGGCATGATCAACCAGGCCGCGCCCTGTCCCGTTCCCGATACCGGCAGCAAGCCGAGCCACAGTCCAAAGAACAGCGCCAGCGCGGGTCCGGTGACAAAGGTCGGCAGCGCGGTTGCGACCGTCGCCAGCATCATGATCGTCTTGTCCGCAGCCTGCCCGGCCCGCACGGCGGCAAACAGGCCGGCCGTCACCCCGATCATCAGCGCCAGCACGATCGCCAGCCCACCCAGCGTCAGCGAAATCGGCAAGCCCTGGGCGATCAGTTCCGATACGGTAAAGTCGCGATAGACCAGCGAAGGCCCGAAATCGCCCTGTACCAGCCGCGAAATATAGAGCCATGCCTGCTCCCACAATGGCCGGTCCAGACCATAAGCCTGTTGCAAGGCCGCCTGCGTTGCCGGATCGAGCGGTCGCTCGCCATCAAACGGCCCGCCGGGCGCCAGCCGCATCAGGAAAAAAGACGCCAATATTATCACCAGCAATGTCGGGATGGCCGTCATCAATCGTCGTATAATCAATCCGCCCATAGATCGAGAATGGCGCAATCCAAGGGGTCTGTCCAGCGATCACAAAAAACACTTGAAGTTGACGCAACGTCAAGAGCTATACGTTCATATATGGATGATTCACTGACCATAGTCGAAGTTGTGCGCCGCACGGGCCTGACCAGTCGCGCGCTGCGATTTTACGAGACTCGCGGGCTGCTGGCACCGTTGCGGACAGGGTCCGGGCGCCGCATATATAGTGCCGCCCAGATCGAACGCATCCATCAGATCGTCACGCTGAAAAAGGCCGGATTGAGCCTGGCCCAAATCAGCCGACTGCTAGACGACAAGTCGCTCGATCTAGCGCAACTGCTGCGCGGTCAGCTCAGCGTCCTTTCGGCTCAGGCCGACGAAATAGCCGTGGCGCGTGATAATCTCACCGCTGCATTGTCTCGCATCGAAGGCGGCGAAACTCTCGATGCCGCCACCCTCTGTTCGCTGATCAAGGACGGAGACAAGAACATGACCGAAGACAACTGGAAGCAAGTGATTGATCGCTTTTACACGCCGGAGGAACAGGCGCAATGGATGGAAAATGTGACCCCGATCCTCCCGGAATTCAACAGCGAGGACTATCATGACCAGTGGAAGAAACTCGGCAGCCGGATCGAAGCCGCGCTGCCGATGGCTCCCGAGAGCGCGCAAGCGCTGGCCTTTGTCCGCGAATGGTTCTCGCTGCTGGAACCGTTCAGCAAGGTCGCAACCCCGCAAATGTGGGAAGGCACAGCAAAATTTTACGATGCCATGCCCGAGTGGGAGGGTCAGGTCGATCCCGGCTTTTCCTCTGAAGTCTGGGGTTTTATCTGGCAAGCCACGGCGGCGGCACGGGAAGCCGGACATGATATCGGGCCGCTGCCCGCCTGGATGGATCAGCAAGAAAAGAAACAAGGCGCATGAAAATCTGGATATTTCTTGGCATCGCCATATTGTTTGAAGTCGCGGGCACTAGCATGCTCAAAGCATCGGCAGGATTCACCAAAATTGCTTTCGCCGGAGGCGCAATGCTCGCTTATTGGGTATCCTTCTGGTTTCTGTCCATCGCGCTCGTCAAAATACCGGTCGGCGTCGCCTATGCGATCTGGTCCGGCGCCGGAATCTGCCTGATCACCCTCATTGGCTGGCTGCTGTTCCGGCAGTCACTCAGTATGACGCAGATCGCGTTCATCGGTCTGATATTGGTCGGTGCCATCGGGCTCAACCTGACCACGGAACTGGAGGCCGCGCCGGTGCAGACCCGGGACTAGAGCTCCATCCCGGCAAAACAGCTGCGCACTTCCTGCACGAACAGCTCCGGCACTTCCATCGCCGCGAAATGGCCGCCCTTCTCGGGCTCTCCCCAATAGCGCAAGTTCTGGAACCGTTGCTCTGCCCAGCGGCGCGAAGGGGTGATGATTTCGTGCGGGAAGATGCTGCAACCGGAGGGGATGGTGACCGGATCGACATTGGGCGCGCCGAAGCTTTCACGATACAGGCGCGCCGAGGATGCACCGGCATTGTTGAGCCAGTAGATCATCACATTGTCGAGCAGGCGGTCGCAGTCGAAATTCTCGTCCGGCGCCTTGGCATCCTCTGCCCAGCCCTGGAATTTCTCCATGATCCACGCCATTTGACCGACCGGGGAATCGGCGAGGCCATAGCCCAAGGTCTGCGGCCGGGTCCGCTGGATTTCCGCATAGCCGGCGCCCTGCTCCTGATAGACCGCGAAATGGGCCAGTGACGCCTGCTCTTCGGGAGTCAGGCTGGCCATCATCTCGTCCGACGGCGGCCCGACGACCACGAGATTGACATGCACGCCGGCACAATGCCCGAGATTTTGTGCGCCGATCACCGAAGTCACCATACCGCCCCAGTCGCCGCCCTGGGCGAAATAGCGGTCGTAGCCGAGGCGGGTCATCAGGCTGTCCCACGCCTGCGCGATTTTTTCCAGCCCCCATCCGGTCGTGGTTGGCTTACCGGAAAAACCATATCCGGGCAGCGATGGCATCACCAGATGATAGGCATCTTTCGCCTCCCCGCCATGTGCCACCGGATCGGTCAGCGGACCGATTACGTCCATGAACTCGACAATCGAGCCGGGCCAACCATGCGTCATCAGCAGGGGCCGCGCATCAGGCTCCGGCGAGCGGATATGCATGAAGTGGATATCGACGCCGTCAATCTCGGTCAGGTGATGCTTATATTGATTGAGTTCCTGCTCGCAGCGCCGCCAGTCGTAGCTGGTCCGCCAATGTTCGACGACAGTTTTCACATAGTCGAGCGGGATGCCCTGCGACCAGTCATCAACCGGCTCCGGATCGGGCCAGCGCACATGCCGCAACCTTATGTCGAGGTCGTCCAGTGCGGTTTTCGGGATATCGATTTCAAAATCTCTGATGTCGTCGGTCACAAACTATCCTCTTCCTGTCCGCTCGCCCTGATCTTGTCGCCGGGCGAATTCTCTATCCTCGTCTGATTCCGACAACCCGGAATTGACCGCATTCCGCTTACATCGTCGGAACCGGCACTTCGCCCGAATAGTCGTAAAAGCCCTTGCCCGTCTTGCGGCCCAGCCAGCCGGCTTCGACATATTTCGTCAGAATTGGTGCAGGACGATATTTCGGATCACCGAAGTCGTTCTGCAGTACGCGCAGGATTTCCAGCAACGTGTCCAGCCCGATCAGATCGGCCAGAGTAATCGGCCCCATCGGATGGCCAAGACCAAGCTGCACGCCGCGATCAGTATCTTCCATGGACGCCGTGCCTTCGCCGAGCGCGAAAAAGGCCTCGTTGAGCATAGGCAGAAGGATGCGGTTGACGACGAAACAAGGGGAATCCTTGGCCATCACCGGCGTCTTGCCCACCGCCTTGGCAAAATCGCTGGCCATGGCTGCGGTCTGATCGCTGGTTGCGAGCCCGCGGATGACTTCGACCAGCCCCATCAGCGGCACCGGATTGAAGAAATGCACGCCGACAAAGCGCGACGGGTCTTTCACCGACTGCGCCAGCCGGGTGATCGAAATCGATGACGTATTGCTCGCCAATATCGCCTGGTGGCCCAGAACTTCCGACGCTGCTGCAAAAATCTGGCGCTTGATTTCCTCGCGCTCGGTGGCGGCTTCAATGATGATGTCGGCATTGGCCATCGGGTCAAGCTGGACGATCGGCTCGATGCGACCGAGTGCCGTTTCTGCGGCCTGCTGGTCAATCTTGTCCTTTTCCACCAGCCGCGCCAGCTGCTTGGCAATACCGGCCTTGCTCCGTTCGGCAATTTCCATGCTGACATCCGAAAGATAGACATGATAGCCTGCCTGAGCCGAAACCTGCGCGATGCCGGCGCCCATTTGTCCCGATCCGATAATACCAATTGCTTTCATATCATGCCCTTCGTGCTGTTCGATGCGTTTGAACAAGCCACTAGCGATTGTCGGCCAAACTGGCTAGATTGCAATTATGTCCCCTATCAGTTTCATCGTTGGAATATTTTCCTTTCTAGCGGCAGCTCCGCTCCCGGTCCCGCAACTTGGCGAGATTGTAACCTTCAAGAACTGGACCGTCGGGTGCGACAATGGCGGCAATTGCGAGGCGGTATCGCTGGTGCCGGATATCGGCGGCGCAGGCTATGACGGCTGGGATGGCCCGGTGTCTGTCGTCCGGACCGCTGGCAGCGATGATATTTTCAAGATCCGCCTGCTCTTTGGCGCCAAGGAAATCGACCGCTACAGAATGTTCGTAGATGGCGAGCTGGTGGATACCGGCCCGATTGTAGAAGGCGATTATCCCGTCGAGATTGTCGGCCAGGACGCCAAGAAAGTGGCCGAAGCCATCATCGCCGGCAAACTGCTGGTGGTGAAGGGTCCCGATGACGAAAATATCACCCGGATATCGCTGGCCGGGTCGTCTGCGGCGTTGCGATATATGGACGAAAAACAGAATCGCGCGGGGACGGACACGGCGCTGGTCGCCCGCGGAAAAAAGCCGTTTGAGCCTCTTTCCACTGCGATACCGATGATCATCGTCGATCAATGGGAGCCCGCAACCTTGGTGCCGGACGCCAGCGCGCTTGTCGCTTTGGTCGAAGGATCAACATGCAAGGACGACCGTTACGGGCTGGTCGAGGATCAGGCCTATCCGCTCGGCAGACGCGGTGATCGATACCGGGCGCTGGTTCTGATATCCTGTGGCTCGGGTGCCTATAATTTCTCCAGCGCGCCCTATATTGGTGAATATCAAGAGGACAGTCCTGAAGGCTGGACCTTCACGCCGGCCAAATTTGATCGCCAGCCGCGCTGGGGCGGCGAAGGCAGCCTGCCTTTGCTGGTCAATGCTGGCTGGGATGAACAGGACCAGACACTGGGCAGCTTTGGCAAGGGTCGCGGTCTTGGCGATTGCGGCAGCGCCGAAAATTATGTCTGGGACGGAGAGCGGTTCCGGATGATCGACGCCAGCGCGATGGACGAATGCCGGGGTGCCTATGAATGGATCACCATTTGGCGCGCGAACTATCGCAAGCTGGAAGAAGCCGGGCCGCAGGCCGACTAGATCTCATGGCGCATGCTTATAGGGATGCGCTTCCACCAGCATCAGCGTGAAATGATCCTGCGCGTCGCTCCATTCGTGCAACGGCGTCCAGCCGCCCGCCCGCAACATCAGCCGCGCATCGCGCAAGCCGTATTTATGGCTGTTCTCGATATGGATTTTCTGGCCCTTGCGAAGCGCATAGCCATGGCCATCGATTGAAAACTCGACGCCGGCCTGCGCCTCCAGATAGATTTCGATCCGCGCATAGAGATCGTTCCAGACGGCCCTGTGGCGGAATTGCTCGACAGGAATATTGCCCTCCAGCTCGCGGTTGATCCGGTCGAGCAGATTGAGGGAAAATTGCGCCGTCACGCCCGCGCTATCATCATAGGCATCGACCAGCATCTGAACATCCTTGATCCGGTCAAAACCGATCAGAAGCTGCGCGCCCTCGCCCAGGGTCTCGCGCATGAAGCGGAGCAGGTCGACCGAGGTGCGGGCGATCATGTTGCCGATGGTCGAGCCCGGAAAAAACCCCAGTTTCGGCATATCGGAAACCGCGTCCGGCAGCGCCACCCGGTTCATGAAATCGGCCTCGACCGGATATATCGGCAAGTCCGGAAATTCCTCCTGGAGCAGCGACGCGCTATGTTCCAGAAACTCGCCCGAAATGTCGATCGGCACATAGGCAGCCGGATCAATAGCCTTCAGCAGATGCGGGGTTTTGACCGAACTGCCGGAGCCGAATTCGATTACCGCACGGTCTGGCCCTACCGATGCAGCAAACGCAGCCCCGTTATCCCTGAGCAATTTGGTCTCGGTCCGGGTCGGATAATATTCGGGCAGATCGGTGATTTCTTCAAACAGTTCCGATCCGCGGCGATCATAGAGCCAGCGCGCCGGGATCGCGTAGGTCTGTTTTTCGAAACAGCGCCTGACATCCTTGCGAAACGTATGATCGACGAGGGAGGTGGTCATGTCCATGGGGGTCGTCCTTTACGTCAAAGGTCTTTGGCGAGCCGCAATCCGCAGAACTGCCAGCGCTGGTGAGGGTAGAAGAAATTCCGGTAGCTGGTCCGAATATGACCGGGCGGCGTGGCAATGCTGCCGCCCTTCAGGACGGACTGGCCCGACATGAACTTGCCGTTATATTCGCCGACCGCGCCATCAGCAGGCTTGAAGCCGGGATAGGGAAGATAGGCGCTGCCGGTCCATTCCCACACCGCGCCGCTGCGGGGAAGGCCGTGAGTGGCCGCCACTTCCCATTCTGCTTCGGAGGGCAAGCGGGCGCCGGCCCATGTCGCATAGGCGTCGGCCTCGAAATGGCTGATATGTTTGACGGGTGCTGCCAGATCCAGCGCGCGATTGCCGGACAATCCGAACTCTGCCCGATCCCCGTCAGATGTCTGATTCCAGTATAAAGGCGCTTCTATCGCCTGCTCCTGCACCCAGGCCCAGCCGTCGGACAGCCAGTGACGCGCGTCGCGATAGCCACCGTCCTCGATAAATGCGAGCCATTCGCCATTGGTCACCGGACGATTTGCCACTGCATGGGGATGCAGCAGAACCTCATGGCGCGGCCCCTCGCAATCAAAGGCAAAGCCGGTTCCGTCATGACCGATCTGCTGTATGCCGGTTCTGCCCTCGATCCATTGCAATGGTCCGGGGTCCTCTGTGGAGACAGGCACCGTATCGCAATAAGCCGGCTGCAGCGGATTGCGGGAGAAGAGATGAAGGATATCGGTCAGCAGCAATTCCTGATGCTGCTGTTCGTGATGGAGCCCCAGTTCGACCAGATTTATCAACTCTGCGGAAAAACCCTCCATCGCGTCTGCCATCGCCTGGTCGACATGGGCGCGATAGTTGATCACTTCCGCCAGCGATGGACGGGTCAGCAATCCCCGTTCGGGCCGGGCGTGTCTTGCGCCCTCCGCTTCATAATAGCTGTTGAACAGATAGGGATAGGTTTCGTCAAACAGGCAATAGCTGGCGACATGGTCGCGCAGCAAAAAGGTTTCGAAGAACCAGCTGGTGTGCGCCAGATGCCATTTCGCCGGGGACGCATCGTCCATCGATTGAGCGGTAGCATCGGCATCACTCAGCCCCTCCACGAGACCAAGCGAATGGCTTCTCACCGCATGGAAACGGTCGGCCAGCCCACGCGACCGCGGAGCAATGTCTGCATCGGGGAAAGCCGAAAACGGGCGTTGCGGTTGGCTGGCGATCAATCCTACTCCGGTGGCGGCTCTTATTCTGTTCAGAACATAGAGCGAACAATGATTAGGTCAACAACGCATATTTGCACCGGCTGGTTGCACAAAATCACAAAATGTTGCGCAAATGCTGTCTAGCGCGAGGCTCCGGGCACCCATAAAATATCATTTTTGCCGCCATTATTCAGCGCGCGACCGAGCACGAACAGATAATCCGAAAGGCGGTTTACATAAGCGAGCGCCTGCGGATTGATGGACATTTCCTGCGCAGCTGTCACGCAGGTCCGTTCGGTACGCCGGGCAATCGCCCGGGCACAATGTATAGCCGCCGCAGCCTTTTCACCACCGGGCAGAATGAAACTGGTCAGCGGTTCAAGATCGGCGTTAACCGCATCAATCTCTTTTTCCAGCCGTTCGACCTGCGAGGCGGTTACGCGCAAAACCATTTCCGACGGCGTAAAATCATCGCCCTCTGCCGCCGGCGTTGCCAGGTCCGCGCCAAGATCGAACAGATCATTCTGGATAATGCGCAACGTCTGCACCAGCTGGTCGCCCTTGATTTCACAAATCGCGAAGCCGAGGGCGCTGTTGAGCTCGTCAACATCACCGATTGCCGCCATGCGCGGATCGCTCTTGGCCACGCGCGAGCCGTCCACCAGCCCCGTAGTTCCGTCGTCACCGGTTCTGGTGTAGATCTTGTTGAGCTTTACCATGACAGGGAGCGGACTAGCTCTGGCCGCCTGCCAGAACCAGCAGGACAACGAGCAGAACGACCGCGATTGCCTGATATTTTACCCGGGCAAACATCATTTCATTCTGTTTCTTGTGCGATGCGGTGATGCCTTCTGCATCGACATCACCCGGCTCCATATTCGCAAAAGCGATAAGGCCGCGCACCAGTGCGTAAAGAACAGCACCGGCGGCTGCGATGATCATCAATATCAAAATAGCGCTCATAATATCACCTTTAAACCTCTGAAAGAGAGATTCCAACCGGGAACACACCCTGCCGGAGTTGCTGAACCATCCTATAACCACTTCTGCCCGCGGTCCGCAATACGGTCAAAGATGCAGAATCCCTGCTTTTTGATAGTTTCGCCCCACTTTCGTCGAGCAGCAGCGGATGATGAAGATAGGCCGGCGTCGGCAAATCCAGAAGCGCCTGCAGCAATCGATGCACATGCGTGGAAGCGAACAGATCGTCTCCGCGCACGACAGGGCTGATGCCGTCCCGCGCGTCATCCAATGTAACAGCCAGATGATAAGCCACCGGTGTGTCTTTCGGTACTATGACGACATCGCCGAGCAATTCCGGCTGACATATTTGTTGGCCGCGCCGTTCGTCGGTCCAGGACAACGGGCCGGTCAGAGCGATTGCCTTTCCAACATCAAGGCGCCAGCTATGCGGCTCGGTCTGCGCCCTTGCCAAAGCCATGTCGGCGTCCAGATGACGACAGGTACCCGCATAAGTCGGGCCATCGGGACCTTCGGCGCGGGAACCGTCATCCTGCGTCTGCCGCATGCTCGACCGGGTACAAAAGCAGCGATAGAGCAGCCCCATGTCCTTCAGCTGGTCAACGGCGCCCGCGTAGCTCTCCAGACGGTCGGACTGGAAAATCACATCCCCGTCCCATTCCAGACCCAGCCAGCGCAAATCCGCCAGAATCGCCTCGATGAACTCGTCCCGACTGCGCCCGCCATCGATATCCTCTATCCGCAGCAGGAAGAGACCATCACGTTCGCGGGCATAGTCATGGGCCACCATCGCGGCATAGGCGTGACCCAAATGCAACAATCCGTTGGGGCTGGGCGCAAAACGCACCACAATATCTCGATTCACTTGCCCACTTGACGTCATGAGATGGATAATGTTCTTTGTGTAACAGTCATGTCATGTTCTTAGGGATAAAGAGCGGGCAGTAAAGGACAAGGGAGACAGACGCCAATGTACCACCCCGACCTGCTGAGGCATCCGGAAAGCTGCCCGTCGCTCGTCCTCAACGCCGATTATACACCTCTTTCCTATTATCCGCTCAGCCTGTGGCCCTGGCAAACCGCAATCAAGGCGGTGTTTCTC
This sequence comes from uncultured Sphingorhabdus sp., assembly GCA_964022345.1. Taxonomy (GTDB): domain Bacteria; phylum Pseudomonadota; class Alphaproteobacteria; order Sphingomonadales; family Sphingomonadaceae; genus Parasphingorhabdus. The sequence continues at coordinate 91,219 of CAXHZT010000007.1, read as the reverse complement.
GACCGCGTCGACATCGTCTCCAGCTACGAGCGTGAGGTGCACAGCCCCAATCTCGACATGAAAATCCCGTCGGTGATCGCGCTGAAAAAGTACATTAAACCCTCGGAATATCCGGCCTTTACCCGCTTCAACCTATTTTTGCGCGACAAGTTCGAGTGCCAATATTGCGGATCACCCGACAATCTGACCTTCGACCATGTCATTCCGCGCCGTCAGAAGGGCCGGACAACCTGGGAAAATGTGACCACCGCCTGCCTGCCCTGCAATCTCAAGAAAGGCGGCCGGACGCCCAAAGAAGCGCATATGCAGCTCACCAATCGGCCGATCAAGCCGACCAGCTGGCATCTGCAGGAACACGGCCGGGCCTTCCCACCCAATTTCCTGCACGACACATGGCATGACTGGCTATATTGGGATATTGAACTGGAGAGCTAAGGCCCGCCGTCTACCAGATAGCGACGATACTTCTTTCCTCCGGGCCTGCTTCGACTTTTAGAGACCAGTCTGTCCCCAGACTCGATATAACCACCAAATTGCGCTATAGCCTACTGCGTAACGTTGCGTATCTGATGAGTCCCATAGCTGACTTTCAGGAGGCTTATATGAGCAAACCACATCTGATATTGGGTGTCGCGCTACTTGCTATTATTACTCACAGCGCACCTGCAGACGCCCAGCCCAGTTCTGTTGCCGCTACAAATGTGACGGATGCCGAGATAGTCAAAATGGCAGGCGCGCCGCTATTCGACGGCATGGGCACGTACAGTCGGAAAATTACGACGGCCTCCGAACATGCCAATCGCTATTTCAATCAGGGTATGGTGCTGGCATTTGGCTTCAATCATGCCGAAAGCATAAGATCGTTCCGGGCGGCCCAGCGGCTCGATCCCGGCTGCGCGATGTGCTTTTGGGGAGAGGCCCTGGCCACCGGTCCCAATATCAATGTGACCAGCAAGGGCAAGGCGGTGATGAGCGAGGCCGACCGGAAGTCCGCCTTCGCCGCTATCAATCGCGCCTTGGCCCTGAAAGACACGGCCACACCAGCGGAACAGGCACTGATCGAAGCACAGGCCAAGCGCTATAACGGCGATCCGGCAACCGCCCGCGAACCTCTCGATCTCGCTTATGCCGATGCAATGGACGCATTTGTCGCGGCTTACCCGGAAGATGATGATGCGGCGGCTATCTATGCCGAAGCGTTGATGAACACGATGCCGTGGGATTACTGGTCAGCTGACGGCACAGCAAAGCCGGAGACCGAGAAGGTCATCGCTACGCTGGAGCGGATCATTGCCCGCAGTCCGCAACATCCTCTCGCGCTTCATCTGTATATCCATGCCGTCGAAGCATCGAGCCGTCCGGGACGGGCCGAGGACGAGGCTGACGCGCTAGCCAATCTGGTGCCCGGATCGGGGCATCTTGTACATATGCCTGCGCATATTTACTGGCGGGTCGGGCGCTATGACGATGCGGCCAAGGCCAACGTCCGGGCGGCATCCGTCGACGAAGAATATATCGCGGCCTGCAACGCGCAGGGATTTTATCCGGCGCTATATTATCCGCACAACATCCATTTCCTCTGGGCGGCAACCAGTATGTCGGGTCAAAGCCAGATGGCTCTGCAATCGGCACGCAAAGTCGCTGCAAATGTCCGGCTGGAGCAGATTGAACAATTCCCCACCGTGGAGTTCTTCAAGACGATCCCGCTGCAAACGCTCGCGCAGTTTGGCAAATGGCCGGACATCATGACTGAACCGGCCCCACCCGAGCATCTCGATTATTCCAACGCCATCTGGCGCTACGCGCGCGGTCTCGCGATGGCGAACATGGGTGACATCAACGGCGCGCAGGCCGAACGCGCCAAACTCGCCGCGGTGAAGGACTCGGTGCAGATACGTTTTCTCGACAGCGCGGACTACCCCGCCAGCGTATTGCTTAATATCGCCGATGATCTGCTGCAGGGCGAAATAGCGCTCAAGTCGGGCGATCCCGATCTGGCGGCCAGCCATTTTGAACGGGCCGTGGAGAAGCAGGACAGCCTGCCCTATATGGAACCGCCTTTCTGGTATTATCCAACCCGGCAGTCGCTGGGTCAGGCACTGCTCGAAGCGGGTCGCTTTGCCGAAGCGGAGGCCGTGTACCGGAAGGATCTGGAAGACTATCCGCGTAACGGCTGGTCGATGTCCGGACTGGCCGCTGCGCTTGAGCGACAAGGCAAGATGGATGAGGCGAAAGAGGCAAAGGCCGCCTTTGCCATCATCTGGACCAAAGCCGATGTGAAAATTAATGGTTCACGGCTCTAGTTTGGCTTGACCGATTATCTGCCGCAGTGCAGCATATCGGCATGACACAATCCCTCACCGTCCGCCAAAATCCAGACATCAAATATCTCGGCAAATTGCTGGGTGATGTCATCCGTTCCTATGGCGGGGAGGAGCTCTACCGGCGCACCGAATATATCCGGTCGACCAGCGTCGATCGCCATCGCGGGCTGGCCGATGCGGATGCGATTGATCCGGGGCTCGATGCGCTGTCGCTCGACGAGACGCTGGCCTTTGTCCGGGGCTTCATGCTGTTTTCCCTGCTCGCCAATCTTGCCGAGGACCGGCAGGGCGTCGCCGCTGAAAAAGGCGCCACGGTGGTCGAGGCAATCGAATTGCTCGCCAGCGAGGGCGTCGACCGCGACGCGATCCTGAAGCTGCTCGACGACGCGCTGATTGCGCCTGTGCTCACCGCCCATCCGACCGAGGTGCGGCGCAAGAGTATCATCGACCATAAATCCCGGATTGCCGAACTTCTGCTGATGAAGGACGAGGGCGAGTCCGAAACGCCGCAGGGCGACATGCTCGACGCCGCGATCCTGCGCCAGATCGCTCTGCTCTGGCAGACCCGTCCGCTGCGCCGCGAGCGGCTTTTCGTCACCGACGAAGTGCAGATTTCGCAAAGCTATATGAAAGACGTGTTCCTACCCGTCCTGCCCCGGCTCTATGCAAAATGGGAACGGACCCTGGGCGCGCGCCTGCCGAGCTTCCTGAAACTCAACAGCTGGATCGGCGGCGACCGGGACGGCAATCCCTTTGTCGACGCGGGCGCGATGGAGGAGGCCCTGTCGCGGGCCGCCGAAACCGTCATCGGCTATTATCTGATGTGCGTGCACACATTGGGCGCAGAACTGTCCATCTCCACCGAACTGGCCGAAGTGCCCGAAGCGGTGCTGGAACTCGCCGAGGCCAGTGGCGATGACTCGCTGAGCCGCAAGGACGAGCCTTATCGCCGCGCCTTGTCCGGCATCTATGCCAAATTGTCCGCGACCCATCTCAAGCTTTGCGGCCATGTGCCCGGCCGTGCATCGACGATTACCGCCGAGGCCTATGACAACCCACAGCAGTTGCGCGAAGAACTGGTCATTCTTGCCCAAGGCCTCAAGTCGGCCGGCAAGGGCGTCTTCGCGACATCCGGAGCGCTGGGCCGCCTGATCCGGACGGTCGAATTATTCGGCTTCCATCTCGCCACCCTCGATATGCGCCAGAACAGCAAGGTTCACGAACGCGTCGTTGCCGAACTGCTGAAACAGGCGGGCGTCGAGGATGACTATCTGGCGCTGGACGAAGCGGCGCGGGTCAAGCGGCTCCGGACCGAACTGGCCAATAACCGGCCGCTTGCGAGCCCGTGGATCACCTATAGCGAAGAGACCGCAAAGGAACTGTCGATCATCCGCGCCGCCGCCGAAGCGCACCGGAAATATGGCCCCGAGGTTATCACCAATTATAATATCAGTAACGGCGAGAGCGTTTCCGACATATTGGAAGTCTATGTCCTGCTGATGGAGACCGGCCTCTATCACGCGCCGACCGAGGACAACGCATCTCCATCCTGCCCGGTCATGGCCGTGCCTTTGTTCGAGACCGTCGCCGATTTGGAAAATGCCCCAGAGGTGATGACCGATTTCTTCGCTCTTCCGGAAATGCACGCTCTGGCAAAGGGCCGCGGTCATCAGGAAGTGATGATCGGCTATTCGGACAGCAACAAGGATGGCGGCTATCTGACCTCGACCTGGAGCCTGTTCAAGGCGAGCGATGCCCTCACCCCGATATTCGCCGAGGCCGGCATCAAAATGCAGCTTTTCCACGGACGCGGCGGCGCCGTGGGTCGCGGCGGCGGTTCGGCCTTCGGCGCCATCAAGGCGCAGCCCAAGGGCACCGTTGCCGGGCGCATCCGGATCACCGAGCAGGGCGAAGTGATCGCCGCAAAATATGGCACGGCTGATGTCGCGGAAGCCAATCTGGAAGCGATGACCTCGGCGGTGCTGATCAATTCGCTGGAGCCCGACCGGACCGACAGTAAGGTGCTGGCCGACCATGCCGAGGCAATGGACCAAATCTCGCAGGTCGCATTCACCGAATATCGCGATCTGGTCTATGGTGACGACAGTTTCCGGACTTTCTTCCGGCAGATGACGCCGCTGACGGAAATTGCCAAGCTGAAGATCGGTTCGCGCCCGGCCAGCCGGACGAAAAGCGACAAGATCGAAGATCTGCGCGCCATTCCCTGGGTGTTCAGCTGGGCCCAGGCCCGCGTCATGCTGCCCGGCTGGTACGGTGTCGGACAGGCACTTAATGGCTTTGGCGATAAGGCAAAGCTGAAAGACATGGCGCAAAGCTGGCCCTTTTTTCAGGCCTCGCTCTCCAATATGGAGATGGTGCTGGCCAAGTCCGACATGGGCATTGCCGCCCGCTATGCCGGTCTCGTCGAGGATCAGGATATGGGGCAGGCCTTTTTCGGCCGCATCCGTTCGAGCTGGTACCAGACGCGCGACATATTGCTGGAAATCACGGATCAGCCGCACCTGCTGGCGAAAAGCCCGGCGCTGTTCAACAGCATCGAGTTGCGTCTGCCCTATATCGAACCGCTCAACCATCTCCAGATCGAGCTGATGAAACGCCTGCGCGCCGGCGAGGACGACCCGCGTATCGGCGAAGGCATCCAGCTGTCGCTCAACGCTATTGCGACAGCACTGCGCAACAGCGGCTGATTTGCAGGCCCATCTGGGGCCCGCATGGACGAAATTCTGCTGTGGACCGAAAAGCGGTTTTACGAGCATTTTTGTCAGTCGCCTGCGCCATTTGCCACGCCTAGACTTCTCCGAAATAGGAGAGATTCATGGCCGTCGAGACCAAGCGTAGTTTTTGCCGTTTTTGCCACGCAAGTTGCGCAATGATCGTCGAGGTGGAGGACGATAAAGTCAAATCCGTGCGCGGCGACAAGCAGGACCATCTGTTCCACGGTTATACCTGCATCAAGGGTCGCCAGCTGCCCGACATGCACAATCTTCCCGACCGGATGATCACCAGCAAGATCCGCCAGCCCGACGGCAGTTTCAAAGATATCTCGACTGCCGAAGCGCTCAAACTGGCGGGCGCGCAAATGAAGAAGATGGTCGAGGAACACGGGCCGCACAGCATCGCAGTCTATTGCGGCACCAACGCTTTCCAGAACAGCGCCGTACTCGGCACATCTTACGCCTTTGCCCAAGGCATTGGCTCACGCAACTGGTATACCAGCGTCACCGTCGACCAGCCGGCCAAGGTGTTCACCACCGCGCGCTACGGCATGTGGATGGGTGGCGGCAACGCCTTCACCGAATCCGACGTCGCGATGTTTGTCGGCAATAACCCGATCGTCTCGCATTATTCCGGCGGCATGCCGACCTCCTCTCCGTCCCGCGGCCTGCGCGATGCCAAGGTACGCGGCCTCAAGGTTATCGTCGCCGACCCGCGGGTGAGCGAAATGGGCAAATTGGCCGACATTTATCTGCCGGTAAAACCGGGTGAAGACCCTGCCCTGCTCGCCGGTATGCTCAACGTGATCTTCGAAGAAAAGCTGTTCGACCAGAATTTCGTCGCCGCCCATGTTGATGGCGTTGCCGAGCTGGAAGCTGCCGTCAAACCGATGACGACCGATGTCGCCGCCAAGCGCGCAGGGGTCGACAAGGATCAACTGATCGCCGCCGCCCGCATGTTCGCTGGCGCCAACAAGGGCCGCGTTGTCACCGGTACCGGTCCGGAAATGGCCGGCAATGGCACGCTCACCGAATATCTGGTGGCCTCGCTCAACATCCTCTGCGCCCGTTTCAACCAGGAAGGCGAACGGGTTTCCGCGCCTATGGTCTTCAATCCGCTGATGGGCGGCCCCCGGAAAGCGCAAGTCGCGCCAAAAATACCGACCTTCGGTGAAGGCTTCCCGAAATCACGCATCCGCGGTCTCGGCCATCTCGGCAAGGAAATGCCGTGCAACGTGCTGGCCGATGAAATCTTGACGCCGGGCGAAGGGCAGATCAAGGCGCTAATCTCGATCGGCGGCAATCCCGAAATCGCCTTCCCCGACCAGCAGAAAGTCCGGCGCGCGCTGGATGAATGCGAATTGTTCATCCAGGTCGATCCGTGGATGTCCGCCAGCGCCAAACGCGCCGACATGATCCTTGCGCCCAGCATGTGTCTGGAACGCGAAGACATCAACAATGTCTCCGACGCCTTCACCGAGGAAGCCTACGGCCATTATACCGAAGCGATGGTGCCCGCGCCCGGCGACACGATGGACGAATATGAAATGCTCTGGTGGCTCGCCAAGCATATGGGCATCGAGATGAACTTCCCCGGTGGTTCCGTGTCGATGGAGACTTGCCCTGACAAGGCGACCGTTCTCGACCTGATTTCCGAAGGTTCGCTGCTCAAGCCCAGCAAGGCCAAGGCCGATGCGGCGGCGCTGGAGCGCAAGGGCGCGGCGATCACCTATGATGACCTGCACCCCGTGGTCGGCCCGGCCGATCCCGATGCGCAGGAGAAATTCGATCTCAACGCCGGCGCCATGCCCAGCGAGCTTCTCGACTATGCCGCCAATGATCCGGTCGACGATGGCTTCGACTTCCGCCTGATCTCCCGCCGCTCCAAGCATCGCTACAACAGCAACGGCCACACCTTCCCGAAACTGGTCGAAAAAATGCCGACCAATCCGGCCTTTTTCAACCCCGGGGATCTGGCCGCTGCAGGCATTGAAGATGGCGCGATCATCGAGATCAGCTCTCCCACCGCCTCGATTTTCGGTCTCGCCAAGGCCGACGAGAAAGTCCGGCCGGGAGTCATCTCGATGAGCCATGCCTTTGGCGACAGCGAAGCAGGCAAGGGCGACGTGATGACCAAGGGCGGCTCGACCAACCGGCTGATCGTCGACAATGACCATCTCGATCCGATCACCGGGCAGGCGATGCAGAGCGCAATACCGGTAAGGGTGAGCGCGGCTTAGGGAGTTGATATCATGCCGATGAGCGAGAATTATATCGATCAGATGAAACGTCTGATGGAGTGGGAAGCAAGCCGCGCCGCGCCGCCCGCGGGCTTCCCGCATCTGCCTGATTTGCCGGCTGGCCGCTATACCAGCCAGGAATATTACGACCTCGAGCAGGAACATCTGTGGAAAAAGACCTGGCTGTTCGCCGGTCATATTGACGAAGTTCCTGAGCCGGGTTGCTTCATGAAATGGGAGCAGATCGGCGACCCGATCATCATTGTGCACGGCATGGATGGTGAAATACGCGCTTTCTACAACACGTGCCGCCATCGCGGCGCTCCGGTGGTGACCGAGGAAAAAGGCCGATCACCGCGACTGATGTGCGGCTATCACAACTGGACCTATAAAACCGACGGGTCTCTGGTCGGCGTACCGGAAAAACAGGACTTCGGACCGGATTTTGACATGTCCTGCCGCAGCCTGATTCCGGTCCGCTGCGAGATGCTGGGCAATCTGATTTTCGTGAATTTCGATGAAGAGGCGATGCCGCTCAAGCAGTGGCTGGGACCTGTATGGGACGAATGGAAAGAATTCCGTTTTGACAAGATCAAGCTTGCCGCGCGCCATAGTTTCGATCTGAAGTGCAACTGGAAGGTGGCGATGGAGGCCAATATGGAGGTCTATCACGTACCCTTCATCCATCCCGACACGGTAGCGCCTCTGGTCGACAGCAAGCGCAACGTGAACACCATCTACCCCAATGGCCATGCCCGGATGCTCGCCCCAGCCCCGGAGCAGACCGACCGCGAGCATGTCCGTGCCATTGATAATCCTCCGGACTGGCAAGAGATCGAAGGCGTCGGAGAATTTGGCCGGACCTGCACGCAAAGCTATACGATGTTCCCCAACTGGGTCTCGCCGCTGAGCAACTATTTCGTCCCGCCGCTGATTTTCTGGCCGACTTCGCTCAATACGACGCGGATCGAGCTGGTGACCATGGCGATGGACTGGGGTGATGGCCCCGCGCCGGATCTCTGGACTGTGCCGGACGAGAGCAAGCCCAATGGCCGCGATATGTCGCCTATCATCCTCGAGGACACGCAATTTGGCGAGATGATCCAGAAATCGATGGAAAGCGACGGCTTCAAGAGCGTGCCACTCAGCTATCAGGAAGCGCGCATCTACAGCTTTCACCAGACGTGCGACAAGATGATCGGCCTCAACCGGGTGCCGGAACATCTCGCCGTCGAGCAGGTGATCGGCGAAGAATGGGTCTATCCCAATGATCCGCGCGTCGCGCAGATGGATCAGATGGAAGCGGCGGAATAGCAGCTGGACACGCCAGCGACAGGGCGACAACCGGGAGAGATTTATGGGACGCGTGCAGGACAAGATCATATTGCTCACCGGCGGGGCCATGGGACTGGGCAAGGCCGCTGCAAAGCGCCTGATCGAAGAGGGAGCGCGGGTGATCATCACCGATCACAATGCCGAAGCGGGAGCCGCAACCGCAGCGGAGCTTGGCGACCAGGCGGAGTTTCTGGAGCAGGATGTTACCAATCCGGATCGCTGGGGCGAAATCATCGCCCATGTCGAGGGTGAATATGGCCGGCTCGATGTTCTGGTCAACAATGCCGCCGTCACGGTCTTCGGTTCGATAGCGGACGTCAGCTACGAGGATTTCAAACGCTGCTACACCGTCGATGTCGACTCGATATTTCTCGGTTGCAAGACCGCCCTGCCGCTGATGAGCAAGACGGGCGGGTCGATCATCAACCTTTCCTCCGCCGCAGCCATCAACGCCAGCGCCGATCTGGTCGCCTATAACAGCGCCAAAGCCGCGATCCCGATGTTGACAAAATCGATCGCGCTCTACTGCGCCCGCGAGAAGAACAGGGTCCGGGTCAACGCCGTTCTGCCCGGCACGATCATGACCCCCAATGTCCGCAGCGTGATTGACGGAACGCCGAATCCGGAAGAAACCGAAGAATCTTTCGCGCTCGCCCAGCCGGTCGGGCATATGGGCGAGCCCGATGATATCGCGCATCTGATCGTCTATCTTGCTTCAGATGAAAGCAAATTCGCCACCGGTGCCGCCTTCGCGGTCGACGGGGGTCTGAGCATCTAGCCTGTCCGGCCAGCGAGCGGACAAGGACAATGTCGTTATATTGCAGCAAAGCCTAGCCTTTCCCGCACCAAATCCCTAAATGCTGCAACATGCATTTTCTCGATCAAGCCAAAATCTATGTCAGCTCGGGTCAGGGCGGCCCTGGCGCTGTCAGTTTCCGGCGTGAAAAATATATCCAATATGGCGGCCCCGATGGCGGCAATGGCGGCAAAGGCGGCGATATCGTGTTCGAGGCCGTCGAAGGCCTGAATACGCTGATCGACTTCCGCTATGCCCAGCATTTCAGAGCGCCGCGCGGCAAGGGTGGCGCAGGGCGCAACCGGACCGGCGCGGGTGGCGATGATCTGGTCATCAAAGTGCCCGTCGGCACCCAGATATTGTCGGAAGACAAGGATCATGTGCTGCTCGATTTCACGCATGAGGGCCAACGCGCGATGTTCCTCGAGGGGGGTATCGGCGGCCGCGGAAACGCCAGCTACAAAAGCTCGACCAACCGCGCACCGCGCCAGCACCAGCCGGGCGAACCGGGCGAGGAAGCAGCCGTCTGGTTGCGCCTCAAGCTGATTGCCGACGCCGGTCTTGTCGGCCTGCCCAATGCCGGTAAGTCGACCCTGATCAACAAGGTGACCAATGCCGGCGCCAAAGTCGGCGCCTATCCCTTTACCACCATCCATCCCCAGCTTGGCGTGGTCCGGCACAAGGGCCGTGAATTCGTGCTCGCGGACATTCCCGGTCTGATCGAGGGCGCGGCCGATGGGGCCGGTATCGGCGACCGCTTTCTCGGCCATATCGAGCGGTGCAAGATTTTGCTCCATCTCATCGATGCGACCGGTGATGATCCGGTGAAAGCCTGGAAAACGGTCAGCAAGGAACTGGAAAAATATGGCGGCGGCCTCGCCGAGAAGCCGCAGATACTGGCGCTCAACAAGGCGGACCTGCTGGACGAAGAGCTGATGGCCGACATCGCCGACCAATTGCGCGCCGCCGGAGCGGAACATGTTCTTCCGGTATCGGGCGCAACCGGCGAAGGGCTCGATGCCGCGCTCGACAAGATATTGGAAGCGGTCGGCGAGAATAGTTCCATTGAGCGCAAGGGCCAGGCTGCGCTTGCCTCGGATGGAGAGGATGAACCCAAGGACTGGTCTCCATTGTGAGCGCTGAAAAGCCGGAGACGATAGTCGTCAAGGTCGGCTCTTCCCTGCTGGTCGGCGAGGACGGAAAGCCAAGGCGGGACTGGCTGGAAACACTGGTTGCCGACATCGCCAAACGCCATCAGGCGGGCGACAATCTCATCATCGTGTCATCAGGCTCGATCGCCCTCGGCGCACGCAAGCTTGGCCTTGAACACGGCGGCCGTTCCAGTCTCGCAGACGCGCAAGCGGCGGCCTCGGTCGGGCAGATCGCGCTGAGCAGCCTGTGGTCGGAATTGCTGGCAGAATATCAGATCACCGCGGCCCAGATGCTGCTCACACTGGACGATATGGAAGATCGCAAGCGCTATCTCAACGCCACGGCCACGCTGGAAAAGCTGATCGAACATCGCGCCATTCCGGTGATCAACGAGAATGACAGCGTCGCCACCGACGAGATCCGCTTCGGCGACAATGACCGGCTTGCCGCGCGGGTCGGTCAGGCCGCTTCAGCTGACCGCGTGCTGTTGCTCTCCGACATAGACGGCCTTTACGACCGTAGGCCGGATAGCGAGGCTTACGGGCAGTTTATCGGCGTGGTCGAAACGGTCGATGAATCGATCCTGGCGATGGCCGATGGCAGCTCTTCGTCCGGACTGGGGTCCGGCGGAATGACATCCAAGCTGGAAGCCGCAAAAATCGCCAATCTTGCCGGGATCAAGCTGTCGATCATCTCGGGGCAGGAAGACCATCCGCTGGAGCGCTATGCCTTGACCAATGTCGGGACGCTGTTCAAGGCCGGGGATGGCGCCAACGCCCGCAAGGCGTGGCTCGGCGGGAGGCTCACTTCGGCCGGCACAATCACTATCGATGCCGGCGCGATCAGCGCCTTGCAATCCGGTGGCAGCCTGCTTGCAGCCGGGATTATCAGCATTGACGGCCAGTTTGAACGCAGCGATGTGGTCGAGATCAAGGATCTGGACGGCGTCACCATCGCGCGCGGGCTGACCGAATATAATGCGCTGGATTGCGCCAAGATAATCGGTCGCCGCAGTTCGGAACTGGAGGCGCTGCTGGGCTATGCGCCGCGCAGTGCCGTGGTCCATCGCAACCAGATGGTGCTGGTCTAGTCAGCATGGCCGGTCCGTCCCGCAAGACTGTCGCAATCACCGGGGCCACCGGTTTTGTCGGCAGCCGCATGCTCGATCTGGTGGTTCGGGAAGGATATGACGTACGCGCGCTCACCCGGCGCAAGCAGGATGACCGTCCCGGCGTCATCTGGGTACGCGGTGCGCTGGACGACAGTGCAAGCCTGGCCGAATTGTGCAGCGGCACAGACGTCGTTCTGCATATTGCCGGCGTCGTCAACGCACCGGACCGGACCGGTTTCGAGGCCGGGAATGTTGCCGGCACATTGGCTGTTATCGAAGCCGCCAAACAAGCGGGCGCCAAGCGTTTCATCCATGTCTCGTCGCTGGCAGCCACCCAGCCGCAACTGTCCGTCTACGGCGAGACCAAGGCCAAGGCCGAAAAGCTGGTTGCCAGCAGCGGACTCGACTGGACGATCCTGCGTCCGCCTGCCGTCTATGGGCCGGGCGACGGCGAATTTCTGGACCTGTTCAAAATGGCGAGACTGGGCTTCGTCACCATGCCGCCCGACGCCGACGGTGTCTTGTCGGTTATCCATGTCGAAGACTTGTGCCGGGCCTTGCTGACTCTGCTGCCGGAACAGGAAGATCTTACCGCCCGGATATTCGAGGTCGACGACGGCAAGCCGGGCGGCTGGACCCAGGCCGGATTTGCCAAGGCGATTGGCCAGGCGATGGGGAAAAATGTCGCGACGGTCGGCATAGCCAAGCCCCTCTTGCATCTAGCAGCCAAGACCGACCGGCTGCTGCGCGGCGACAGGGCCAAGCTGACCCAGGACAGGGTGAATTATTTTTGCCATGACGACTGGACGATTGATCCGCAAAAACGCTTGCCGACCCTATTGTGGCAACCGCGGATCGAAACGCTGCAAGGGCTGACCGATACCGTTGACTGGTATCGCCAGAATGACTGGCTTTAGCAGCCTACAGGATCGGTCCGGCAACTTGTTCGTAAACATAGGTGATGAAGGTCAGCGTCAGGCCGATGAGAAAAACCCGATAGGCCCAGCCTAGAAACCGGTATTTCTTGCGGCCCAAAATGACTCCCATCTGGTAGATATCGCGCAGCATCGCCCTGTAGACCGATTCCTGGCTCTCAAATTCCTCGTTCAGCAGCCGTTCGACAAATTCCTCTTCCGACAGGCCGCTGAACCCGCCAAAGAATAGCATATTGGCAGGGCCACCCTTGCGCGGCGCGAAAGCCGGCATCACCGCGATCGCGGCCAGTCCTGCAGACGCAAAGGCGGCGATTGCCAGGATTATCAGCGGTATCGATATCTCCCCGGTCTGGCTCTGGCCGATGGCGAGCGTAAAGACGATGAATGTCGCGCCGATCAGCATATTGGCTTTATGGTCGGCCATCATGCTCAACTGGACATGGTGTTGCTGGGTCGTTCGCAGCGCGTAGACCGCATCATCCGGCCATTTTCTCTCTTCCGCCATATGTTTTCCCCCACGCTCGGGAGAAAGTGACACAATCGACCCATTTGGGCAAGCTGATGCCGCTTTTGCGCCTTATTCGCTTGCCAATGGTGCGCATGTCTTGGCAAAGGTCAGGAATAGCAATTTTGAAAGCATATTATGGCAAATCGCGAAGAAATCATGGCCAAGATCAGCGAACTGATCGGCCCATTCAACAACAAGGGTGTCGCGCTGACCGCCGGCACGACCTTTCAGGGCGACCTTGAATGGGACAGCCTGACCGTCATGGATTTTGTTGCTGCTGTCGAAGATGAATTTGACATCATCATCACCATGAACATGCAAGCCGAGATCGAGACCGTCGGCCAGCTCAGCGATGCTGTCGCGAAGCTAATGGACAATTGAGACCGGACACCCGTTCGCCCTGAGCTAGCTTGAGGGTCGCACGAACGGGTGATTGGTACTTCGACAGGCTCAGGACTAACGGAAGTAAAGCATGACCGATCTACTCAGTAAATTTGATCCGCTGATCGAGGAGCGCGAAAATCTCCTCGCCACGGGTGTCAAAGACCCGTTTTCGCTGGTGATGGAAGAGGTTCTCTCGCCCACCGTCGCCGTCTGCAACGGCAAGGAGACCATTCTCCTCGGTACCTATAATTATATGGGCATGACCTTTGACGATGACGTCCGTCAGGCCGGCCTGAAAGCGCTGGAAGAATTCGGGTCCGGCACCACCGGCAGCCGGGTACTCAACGGCACCTACAGCCTGCATCGCGATTGCGAGGAAGCGCTGAAGGAATTTTACGACATGGACCACGCGATGGTCTTCTCCACCGGCTATCAGGCCAATCTGGGCATCATCTCGACGCTGGCGGGCAAAGGGGATTATGTGATCCTCGACATCGACAGCCATGCATCGATCTATGACGGCTGCGCGATGGGCAATGCCGAGATCGTCGCGTTCCGCCATAATGATGTCGAAGCGCTGGAAAAGCGTCTGAAACGCCTGCCCGTGGAAGCCGGCAAGCTTGTCGTCCTCGAAGGCGTTTATTCGATGCTCGGCGATGTCGCGCCACTCAAGGAAATGGTCCGCATCTGCAAGGAAAACGGCGCAATGGTGCTGGTCGATGAAGCCCACTCGATGGGCTTTATCGGTGAAAACGGTCGCGGCGTCTGCGAAGCGCAGGGCGTGATCGACGATGTCGATTTCATCATCGGCACATTCAGCAAAAGCGTCGGCACGGTGGGCGGCTTCTGTGTCTCCAACCATCCGAAATTCGAAATCTTGCGGCTGGTCTGCCGCCCCTATGTGTTCACGGCCAGCCTGCCGCCCAGCGTCATGGCTACAGCCAGCACCTCGATCCGCAAGCTGATGCACAGCGGCAACAAGCGCGCGCATCTCTGGGAGAATAGCAAGAAACTGCACCAAGGCTTGCGCGATCTCGGTTTCACCCTCGGCACGCCCGAAGCGCAAAGCGCGATCATCGCAGTGATCATGCCCGACCTCGAAAAAGGCGCGATGATGTGGCAGGCGCTGCTGGCTGAAGGACTATATGTCAATCTGGCGCGGCCACCGGCGACGCCAGCCAATATGACCCTGCTGCGCTGTTCGCTCTGTGCGGAACATACGAGCGAGCAGGTCGACCAGATCCTGGGCATGTTTGAAGCGGCCGGGAAAGCAGTCGGGGCAATCTAGCGTTGCCGCCGCTTAATTCTTTGCGGTGGCACTGGATTATTGCGGTCCTATTTTTACCCGCGCTTGCATTGGTCGCCGGACTGATGTTCGGACAGCGCACCGCTGCGATCATGATGCTGCCCTGGCCCTTATGGCTGGCGTGGCGTTTTGACAATGATTCCGGCACCTTCTTGATGCTGGCGATACTGGTATATATCGTGTTCGCGGTCATCGCATTTTTGCTAGCAGGACTGGTCGCTATTTCCACTTATGCTTCAGTCAGCTAGGACCGGCACATGACCAATTCCATCCAGATCGAACAACGGGGCGCGATCGAGATATTGACGCTCAACCGCCCCGACAAGCTCAACACGATGAATGAGGAAATGATCTTCGCGCTGCAGGATTACTTCCGCGAGTTGCAGAAACGCCAGGACGTGCGCGTTGTTCTCTTCCGGGCCGAAGGGCGCGCATTCTGCGCCGGTCTCGATATCGGCGGCTGGGGGAATGACGGCTCGCAGGGACAGGTACAGCATGTCTGGCGCACCCAGCGTTCCATCGCCACGGTGATGCAACTTATGCGACAATGCCCGCAACCGGTTATCGCGCTGGCCCAGGGCGCGGCCTGCGGTGGTGGCTTCTCGCTGTTGCTCGCCAGCGATGTCCGGTTCGGCGCGCCGTCGCTCAAGATGAATGCGGCCTATATCAAGATCGGCCTTGGCGGTTGCGACATGGGTTCCTCCTATTTCCTGCCGCGCATGGTCGGTGCCTCCATCGCTTCGGAACTGATCCTGACCGGTCGTTTCATCCATGCCGAGCGGGCAGAAAAATACGGGCTGATCAGCGAGATGGTCGAAGAGGACAAGCTGCTCTCGACCGGCCTCTCCCTAGCCGAGGAAATGCTCGACACCGCCCCGATGGGCCTGCGCCTGTCCAAGGATGCCCTGAACCGCAATATCGATGCCCAGAGCTTCGAGGCAGCGCTCGCCATTGAAGACCGGCAACAGGTGATGCTGTCGATGACCGAAGACAGCCGCGAGGCCGCCAAGGCATTTTTTGCGAAACGGAAGCCGGATTACAAGGATCGGTAGCATCTCGTCATCCTGAGCCGAAGACCAGCGCAGCTAACTTGTTTCAGGACCCCGGGCGTCTGAACCGGAAGATTATAGCAAGAGTGACGAGGTCCTGAAACAAGTTCAGGATGACGGAATCATCTAAATAACAGAGTCATTTACATGACGGGGTCTTTTGAATGACAGGCTCACTTGATCGCCCCACCGGCGATCAACCGCGGCAGCATCACCAGCGCGCCCAATATTGGCCACTTGCGTTGCCAGGGCTTGATGACATAATCGGTCCCGGCATGGCGGTTGATCTTCCATGCCAGATAGTCAATGCCGCCGGCATAGGTGGCAGACGCCTTGGCCAGTCGGGCAAGCGTGAGAATTTTGCCATTGCGCCGCAACTCCCGCCATCTTTTTTCGACCGCATCGCGAGAAGCGACAATTTTCAATTTCTTGCCCCGCGCACGGTTCCGTTCTGTAATGGCCGCCATTACAGCCGGCCCAAATCGCGCATAACGTTCGGGGTCGGAATCCACCACCGACTCCGAACGGTCCTTCCGCTCGGCCCGCAATTCCGCACCATAGGTCAGCTCAAACCCACGTTTCCACAGGTCCGTAACCGCATATTGCCTGTCGACCTCCATCATCGGAAAGGTCATGTCGAACAATGTAATGGAAGCGCCCTCAATCGCTTCGACGGCTTGCGTCCGGGCGGCCTCATCGGCTTGCCAGACCAGGCGCGAGGGCTGCGCAAACCGTGCCCAGACGCTGACCGCACTGGCTCCGATCCGGTTCAGCCTGTGAAAATCCCTCTCGCTCAGCACGGCCACCTTTGCGACCAGGCCTTCATGCTCCGCAGGAAATACATTCGGCGGCAAACGTTTGTTGGCGCGCGCCAGCCAGCTTTTGCCATAAGCGGCCTCATAACCGGAAACGATCAGATAGAAATCGAGCATCTGCCCGTCGAGCTCGGTCGTCCGCAAACAGGATCCGTAGAATAAAACCGCCCGCGAGGCCTCGCCATATTGCGCGGCGATTTCAGCAGCAAATGCCGAAACCCGCGGGTCGACCGGCTGGGCCAGTTCCTGGGCAATCAATGACTTCAGTTCGCTCACGCGACACGTCCTAGCTCAAGCGGCGAGCCGAAGGAAGGATACTGGCTTGGTTGATTTCAGCACGATGGGTTGTCCTGGCTGGGCGGAGAACAGCTCCCCATCCATCAGCACATTGCTGCCGTCGCCCTCGATGCGGATCATGTCGCCGCGTTCCAGATGGATGCCCTTCTGGACATTCCTTCCCAGACGGCCGAAAATCACCGAGAGCAGAAAGCGCACTATGGCACCGGCTTTCTGGTCAATGGCCAGGAATTGCATCCGGCCAATCGCATTCTTGTTCCTCATGGATCGCTTCATCAGCAACAGCTTCTCCAGCGTTGTGACAATCAGAACCGCGAAATTGCCCTGAAACTGGCCGTCGCGGATCAGCGATATCTTGATCGGCGTCGAGCGTTTCGGCAAAAATTTGCCCTTTATTCCGAACAGCACCGACGCCAGCGCGGCGAAAACCGTTAGCACATGCGCAGCCGCGTTAGGCAGGCCCAGCGGATAGATCTTGTGCCGGCAATAGAGAATGAACTCAGACAGGCCCGCACCGCCCAGGAACATGCCGAGCACAACCTTGCTATCCTTGCTGCCGTCCGACAACGCGATCAGTTCACGGTCGACGAGATGTTCATGCAAATCGTGCTTCGCCAGTTCGACGATCCGTTCCAGCGCTTTCAGCGGATTGCCCTCGGCGCCCAGATCAAGCGCGATCAGGTTCGTCTTGCCATTGGGCAGGACCGCAACCGGTGGCGGATTGTCGCCAAAATGACCTCCCTGATGCAGCTCGGTCAATGCCGCCTGCACCGTGCCGTCGCCGCCGTTGATGACCAGCACTTTCGGCTTCACCCGGGCGATGGTTTCCAGCGCCTTGGCAATTTCATCGACATGATCCACCTCATAGTGGAACACATCGCTGTTTTTCACACAATAGGAACGCACTTCCGGCAAAATAGCCCGGTTTCCCGTTGAATTCGGATTGGAAAGTAGCGCTACATTGGTCATTTGGTGGGCCCTATCCCCGGGAACAGATGTGCATCATCTGTATTTCATGCTGATATTGATCGATTTGACGGCGTTGCCGACGTCGAAGGCGGTTTTCTTGTAGCTCGGCTTGCCGAGGTTGAAGATATTGATGCTCGGATTGTTCGACATGCCGCCGCCATCGCCGAATATGTCGGTCTTGCCGTTGCCGTTAATGTCATGCCGGATGGCAATGGCATAGGTTCCGGCCGACGGAACGGGCAGACAGAATTGCATGTTTCCAGCCTTCGCCGGCGTCTCGATCCGGTGAAGCCACGCACCGGTTTTCAGCCATTCCGAAGATGTGCCCCGGTAGGTCTGGATGCGGATCTTGCCGGTAGATTCCTTGACGCCGCTGACGTTCACGAGAACGGCGGGACCGGCGCCCTGCTGGCATTTGCCGAGATCGTTGGGAACCACCTGACCGCCTGCAAATGCAGGGGCAGAGGATAGCAGAATAGTGGTCGATAATGCGATGGATGCCGCAAATTTCAACATGACGAAGTAACTCCTAGTCGTTATACCCGCGCCATTACTCCGGCACGGACAAGAATCAGCCCCCGATCTGCCCAAGGTTATGGATTTGATTTGCGGCGAAAACATGGTGAGAGGGCGACAACAAGTTGAAACTGCTGACTTCCACCGATCGCTATCTCGCACGATTGATCGCGGTGCCCCTCTTCAGCACATTGGTCATCGCGGCCATGCTGCTGGTGCTGGAAAAAATGCTGCGTCTGTTCGATTTTGTCGCGGCGGAAGGCGGCCCTGTCAGCGTGGTCTGGCGGATGCTGGCCAATCTTATCCCCGAATATCTGTCACTCGGCATTCCGATCGGTCTGCTGCTTGGCATCCTGCTGGCCTTTCGCCAGCTCGCCCTCAGCTCTGAACTCGATGTTTTCCGCGCTGTCGGACAAGGTTACGGACGGTTGCTCCGGGTGCCCTATTTGTTCACCATTGCGCTGATGCTGGTCAATCTGGCGCTGGTCGGGTTCATCCAGCCGCTCTCGCGCTATTATTACGAGGAATTGCGGTTCGAATTGCGGTCGGGCGCGCTCGGCGCGTCGATCAAGGTCGGCGAATTCACCAATCTTGGCAACAGAATGACCCTGCGCATCGAGGAAAGCCGGGATAATGGCACAAAATTGAGCGGCATTTTCGTCCGCGCCGACAACAAGAAGGACCAGACGGTCTCTGTCACCGCGAAAAGTGGCCAATTTCTGGCAACCGATGACCCTGACACGATCATCCTGCGCCTCACCGATGGGGTATTGGTCCACGATGCCCCGAACTATGAAAAACCGCGTATCTTGAGTTTCAGCAACCACGACCTGCCAATCGATTTGCCCGATATCGAAAGCTTCCGGTCACGGGGCGGCAAGAATCTGGAATATACAATCCCGGAACTGGTCCGGGTCGGGCAGGATGAAGCCCGGCCGGTCACCGAACGCAACGAAAGCCGCGCCAATTTCCATTTCCGCATGGTCGAGGTGATGATGATGTTGCTGCTGCCGCTATTGGCGGTGGCGCTGGCGGTGCCGCCCAAACGCTCCAGTTCCGCGCTGGGCGTGTTTCTCTCGATCATCATGATCGTGACCTATCACAAGGTCAACGAATATGGCGAAGACATCGGGTCGCTGGGAATCGTTGATCCGATCATTGCCCTCTGGCTGCCGTTCTGCCTGTTTGCCGCGCTGATCCTGTGGATGTACCATGTCGCCGCCCATGTACCCGGCGGACAGCCGATCGGCGCGCTGGAAAAAGCGTTTTCCAAATTCGGCGGCGTCTTCAAGGGCCTGCTCAATTTCAATCGCAAACGCGCGTTGATGAAGGAATAGCCGGACATGGACTTTTTCCCCTCCCGCACGCTCGCCATCTATATGGCCAAGATGTTCATCATCCGGACGCTGGCGGTGCTCGCGCTGCTGGTGCTGGTCCTGCAGGCGCTCGATCTGCTTGGTGAAAGCGGCAAAATCATGGCCTATGAAGGCAATGGCGAAGCCGAGCTCTGGACCTATGTGTCCTTGCGCGCACCCCAGCTTGTTGCCCGCTTTCTGCCCTTTTCGGTTTTGCTGGGAACGATCATCACGCTCGCCACGCTGAACCAGAATAGCGAAGTCATCTCGATGAAAGCGGGTGGTCTGTCCGCGCACCAGATTCTGGCGCCTCTGATCGTCACCAGCCTGGGCGTAGCCGTCGTGTCCTTTGTGTTTAACGAAACCGTTGTCGCCCCGTCGACGGCCCGCCTGTCACAATGGGAGAAGGTCGAATTCGGCCCGATTCCGGCGGAGAGCAACGTCCGAACCAATGTCTGGGTGAAAGATGGCGACAATCTGATCAACGCGCGCACGGTAACCGGGCGGGGGGACGATGTCCTTCTGCAGGATATCACAATCTACAACCGCACCGAGAACGGTCTGAAGAGCCTGTTGCAGGGGGATGAGGCCCGTTTCACCGGCAATGGCTGGCGGCTCAGCAATGTCACTCGGTTCAATGTCGACACCGGCACCGAAGAAACTGCGCCGGAGCTCCTGGTTGGTGACACTATCCGGCCCGACCAGTTCACCCTCACCAATGTCAGCGCGGACAGCCTGTCGATTTTCGCCCTGCACACGGCGATCGGGGAACTCGAGCGCGCCGGCCGACCGACGATGAGCCTGAAAGCCGGCTGGTGGCACAAGATTTCCGGTCCCATGTCTTCCGTCCTGATGCCGTTGCTGGGCGCGGTCGCCGCTTTCGGTCTGGCGCGGTCGGGACAGCTGTTCCTGCGCGCCGTGATCGGCATGGCCCTCGGCTTTGCCTATTTTGTCGCCGACAATTTCGCGCTGGCGATGGGCAATATCGGTGCCTATCCGACCTTGCTGGCGGCCTGGGCACCGTTCATGCTGTTCTTCCTGATCGGCGAAACAGTGCTGATCCGGACAGAGGAATAGCCGCCTCAGTTCCGACCGGCACTGCCGCGGACGAGGCCGGTAATCAGCGTCCAGAGACTATCGTGATCGGCCCGGTAGAAATTGGATTCTGTCGGTAATTCGGCCGCGAGACGGCGATGCGCCTCACCCAGGCTGTGATAGGGAACACCCGGCAACAGATGGTGCAGCGCATGATAGCGCAGTCCCACGGGAGCCCACAAAGCGGGCAAAGTCGCGGGTGGCGGTACGTTTACACTGTCGAGATATTGCGCGGTAACGCTCATTTCCTGACCGTCATTTTCCCACAGATGCGCGACCAGCGTGCGGATCTGGTTCAGCACGACGCTGCCCGACATCACCGCCAGAAAGATCAGAAAGGCGCACAGCGGAATCACGTCGGTCGCAACCAGGGCCAGCAGGGCAATAGCCCAGACGCTGGCGCCGATTTCGCACGCCAGCCAGCGGCGCTTGAGATCACCCTCGGGCGGCTTGCGGCGGAATTCGGGATTGATGATCAGGCCCGAATAGCGCTCGACAACAAGCTTGCGCAGCGGCGGGATCACAGCGGACAGCGGGCCCAGCACCGCATAGCGGAACAATAGCGCCACTGGCGCCAGAGCCGCGACAATCACGAATAGCGGCACCGACCATGGTTTCATCAGCGCCAAAGGCAGATATTCCGGATCTTCCACCGTGCCATATTTCTTGGTCCGGTGATGGATGCTGTGAATGCCCTCGTACATGAAGGACGGGATCAGCATCGGTACGCCAAACAGGGCATTCCACGCGAAATGGAAGCCGGGCAGCGCATTGCGCCGGACATGGGTCAGTTCATGAATGAAGCTCCCCGCCCGGTATAGCGCCAGCACGGCGATCAGACCGAACGCGATAGCGACACCGGTCGAAGGGCTGAGGATGGCGCCAGCGAGCGATCCATAGCCAACGGCCACTGATGCCAGAAAATCAGCCCAGTAGATCAAAGGCTTGGGAGCATTGAGATCACGCGTGACCTTTGCCGCGGTCCGAATCAGCTCGACATCTTCGGGCGCGGACGCAGACGCGGGCCGCTGGCGCGAATCTGCCGCTGCCGTGGTCGCATTTTTCATCGATATTGTTGTCGAACTCATAAACACCTGCACAATCTTTGAACGGCCTAGAGCAATATATCGTGGCGACATCATGGCAAGGACAAGACCGGGAAGAGCCCCCTGCCCTTGACATTGCGCCGCGATTAACGCCACAGCCAGCCGGAAATATAGAAGGAAGAAATATGGTGGCCGGTCAGGATATAGTGATTCAACCTGTGACTACCAAGGCCCAGACGAAGCAGTTCGTCGAGATTGCCTATGCGCTCAACGCTGGCGATCCGCACTGGGTTCCGCCTCTGCGCTCCGAAGTCAACAAGCTGATAACACCCGGCCAGAACCCGTTTTTCGAACATGCCCGGGTGCAGTTCTTTCTGGCCTTACGTAACGGTCAGGTGGTCGGCCGGATCAGCGCCCATATTGACGAACTGGCGCTGCAGCAGCCGGTCGAACAGGGAATGGGGCCCGGCACTGGCAACTGGGGCCTGATGGAAGCCAGCGACGAGGCAGTGATGCATGCCCTTATCCATGCCGCAGAAGGCTGGCTGAAGGACCAGGGCATGACCCGCGTGCTTGCTCCGATCAGCATGTCGGTTTGGGAAGAGCCAGGCCTTTTGACCCAGGGCCACGACCATAGCCCGATGATCATGATGGGACACCACGACCCGGATTATCAGCAATGGATCGAAAATCTTGGCTACACGGTCGCGAAACGGCTGGTCACCTACCATCTTCCGGTAGAAGACGGTTTTCCCACATTGGTGAAGCGGATTGTGGCATCGGGAGAGCGCAACAAGAAGCTCAATATCCGCCGGGTCGACAAAAAACATTTCGATCGAGATGCCGCGATCATTATGAACCTTCTCAACGACGCCTGGTCGGGAAATTGGGGTTTTGTGCCGATGACCGACCATGAAATAGAACATGCCGGAAAGAGCCTGAGACCCATAGTCCACGAAGATTTGATCCGGATTGCCGAACTGGACGGCGAGCCGGTGGCTTTCATGATGACGCTGCCCGACATGAACGAAGCGATCAAGACAATGAACGGCTCGCTGTGGCCGTTCGGCTGGGCAAAACTGCTCTGGTGGCTGAAATTCCCCAAATCCAGTTCGATGCGCGTACCTCTCATGGGGGTAAAAAAAGAACTGCAGAACAGCCGGCTGGCCAGCCAGATGGCCTTCATGCTGATCGAATATATCCGCCGCGATGCCAAGCTGAATTTTGGCACAAAACGCGCGGAAATCGGCTGGATACTGGAGAATAATCAGGGAATGGTGGCGATCGCCGAAGCGATCGAGGCGACGATCAATCGCGAATATCTGATCTACGAAAAGCCGATCAGCTAGGCTAAAATGATCCGTCGCCGGCAGGCGATTCAGATATCCAGGTCAACCCAGGCCGGCGTATGATCGCTGGCCTTCTCCCGGCCACGATGTTCCTTGTCGACGCCGCAGCTTGCAAGGCGATCCGCAGCCAGCGGGCTGAGCAGCAGATGGTCGATGCGAAAGCCCTGGTCGCGCTGCCAGCCGCCGCTGCGATAGTCCCAGTAAGTCCAGATATTGCCCGCCGGATAGGTAACGCCCAGTGCGTCGGTCCAGCCATCGTTCAATATACGGCGATAGCCCTGGCGGCTTTCCGGCTGCATCAGCGCGTCATTCTGCATCGCCTTGACCGAATAGACATCATTGTCGCGCGGGATGACATTATAGTCGCCGGCGAGCACCGCAGGCACTTCTTCCGCCCAGATTTCGGCAGCCCGCTCGCGCAGACGCTTCATCCAGCGGAGCTTGAAATCGAATTTTGGTCCGGGATGCGGATTGCCGTTCGGCAGATAAATGCTGGACACGCGCACTTTTGAACCGTCTTTGGCGCTGATATTGGCTTCGATATAGCGACTATGCTCGTCTTCAGGTTCGCCATCGAGCCCGCGCTTCACCTCTTCCGGCACCTGGTCGCGCGCCAATATGGCAACGCCGTTGAAGCTTTTCTGCCCGTGCCAGATCGCGCCATAGCCGATTTCCTCGAACTTGTCGGCGGGAAAGCCTTCGTCCTGCGTCTTGATTTCCTGCAGGCAGGCCACATCAGGCTTGGTCTCTTCGAGCCATTCCAGCAGGCGCGGCAGACGCGCCTTGATGCCGTTTATGTTGAAGCTGGCTATTTTCACTTAGATGGAGAAACTGGAGCCGCAGCCGCAACCGGATGCCGCGTTGGGATTGGTCACCTGAAAAGCACTGCCACCAAGCGACTCGACAAAGTCGACCGCGCTGCCCCGCACCAGATCGAGGCTGATTTCGTCGACCACCAGCGTCACGCCGGATTCTTCGACCGCGATATCATCCTCTTCGATGCTGTCCGCCAGGCCGAAACGATACTGGAAACCGGAACAGCCGCCGCCTTCGACAGCCAGCCGCAAAATGGCTGCTTTGCCCTGTTTTTCGGCAATAGCCGCCACGCGTTTTGCGGCGTTGGGCGTCAGGATAATATCCTGTTCGGTGGTTGCGAGCAGTTGGTTCATGATCTTTAGATAGGGAGAATCAAAAGGAGCGGCAAGCCTTAAGCTCTAACCGCTCCCTGATGCACCCTCTCCCAAAGGTGTAAAATCTGTCTTATTCCGCTGGGCCGCCCAATGCAACGCCGGAATTCAGCTTCTGCGCGATCAGGAAATCGTTGGACTGCATGAACGGGATCGGATTGACCGCTTCGCCGGCAATCCGCACTTCATAATGAAGATGGCTTCCGGTGGAACGACCGGTCGAGCCCATGAAGCCGATCAGGTCGCCGCTCTTGACGCGGGCGTTGGCTTCGACATTGAGCCGCGACATGTGACCGTAGCGGGTCTGGATGCCGTTGCCGTGGTTGATTTCGATATATTTGCCATAGCCGCCCAGCCATTGTGCGCGCC
This sequence comes from uncultured Sphingorhabdus sp., assembly GCA_964022345.1. GTDB lineage: Bacteria > Pseudomonadota > Alphaproteobacteria > Sphingomonadales > Sphingomonadaceae > Parasphingorhabdus. Next base: position 66,346 of record CAXHZT010000007.1, on the reverse strand, counting down.
CGACGATACCGTCAGCGGTGGCATAAATCGGTGTGCCGATCGGGCCGGCCATATCGAGACCCTTGTGATTGGCGCGACGACCCTTGAATGGGTCAGAGCGGAAACCGTAAGAGCTCGTCAGAGTGAAGTCCTTTACCGGCTTGCGGGAAGGAATGGTCAATTTGACTTCTTCTCTTTTTCCCTGGCCACTCCATTTGTCGAAAATCAGTTTGAAAGCGGGGTCCGCTTCACCAAGTGCGCTCTCGGCGGCCTGGCTTTTCAAAACATCAACCGGGATACTGGCTTCTGCCGCATCTTCCGCCGATGCAGCGGTGGAAAAAATCATTGCCGATCCGAGAAAAGCAATGGCTGTGATCTTGCTCACAGATTTCTTAAACAAAACTACTATGTTTTCGGTCATAAAATGATCGAACCTTTATTTGCGACCCATGAAATCCATGGCTTGAATTTTGCGGCGGAACCTTCGCCCCCGTTGTGCGTTTACGGGTGTAAATTCATATTGGTTAATTATTCAATGCCATAATAATATTCTCGGGTCAGACCGGCTGTCTGACGCGCTGAGTCGTTAAATGGAGGCTTCAACCCGCCGTTGAAGTGGGTTTTTACGAGATTTTTCCAATGCGCGTGCGGGGCCCTGCCAAGTCGTTTGCAATCATATTCGAACCATTTCGTGCCGAACGAAACGTGGACAATCTCGTCATTATAGATGCGATGTAACACCTTTGCCGTCAGGTCATCGCCCTGCCGCTTGAACCGCTCGACGGTTTCCAGCGTCACATCCAGCCCCCTTGCCTCGAGCACCATCGGAACGATGGCGAGACGCGCCGAAGCGTCATAGGCCGTGTTTTTTGCGCTATCCCAGAGACCATCATGGGCGGGCAGCGCGCCATAATGACTGTCCTGATCCCGCAATCTGCGATCCAGCAAGGCGAAATGCATCGCTTCTTCCGCCCCGACCCGCATCCAGTCGTCAGTAAATTCCCGCGGAAACTGCGCGCCAAACCGGCCGATCATATCGAACGCCAGATCAATCGCGACAAATTCGATATGCGCGAGCGCATGAATCAGGGCGACCCGTCGCGGCACCGATGTCCCCTTGCCCCGTCGCGGCATGTCGCGCGGACGCATCAAGACGGGATGATCGGGCCGCGCTGGTATGTCCGGCATGGCCTCGCCAAATCCGTGCGCGAGCCGCCCCAGCCGCCATTCCCGGGCCGCTTGGCGGGCGGCCATCACCTTTGCGAGCGGATCGGCGGTCTGCAGCACGCGCAGGACCGCTGCGCCGACATCAAGCTGTTCGGTCATTTGAGGAGACTATGCCGCCTGCACCGCAGCCAGAACCTCTTCCGCGTGGCCCTTGACCTTCACCTTTGGCCAGGCCTTCAGCACGGTGCCATCCGGCCCGATCAGAAATGTCGACCGGATGATCCCCATATAGGTCTTGCCGTACATTTTCTTTTCCGCCCAGACGCCGATTTTCTCGAGAAATTCGGTGCTTTCGTCGGAAGCGATATCGACGGTCAGTTCCTGTTTGTTGATGAAATTCTGCTGCCTTTTCGGAGAATCCGCCGACATACCCAGCACAGCAGCGCCGGCCTTTTCAAATTCGGGCAGGAGCGCCGAGAAATCCTTTGATTCTGTCGTGCAGCCCGGTGTGCTGGCTTTCGGATAGAAAAACAGCACCAGCTTTTTCCCGGCATAGTCGGAAATCTTCACCGGACTGCCATCCGGCGCCACCAGTTCCATATCCGGAATTTTGTCGCCCACATCGATCATATAATATCTCCTAATATTTCATCGGGATCCGGCCGCAAGTGCCTGTTCCACTCGTCGATAACGCATTGGCGCGCCCGATCATAGCCGTCGAGCAGCGCGTCCCAGCTTTCCTGTCCTGCCGCCTTGGCGATCAAGGCCCGGCTGGTTTCCGGCGGAAAGTCGCAATCCGGAGACATTAGCCGCAAGGCCACCAGCAAGCGGGTCATCAGCTCATGCGCGGTGATCATTTCCTTGTCGAGATGACCGGCGTCCACCAGCGCGCGGACCGCCTTGCCCAATTGCGGATAGAGCGCCTCACCCGTTTTCAGCTGCAGAAAATGGACGATAAACTCCCAGTCGACCAGCCCGCCTTCCATCATCTTGGTGTCCAGCGGGCCCTTGGGCGGTTTATGCTCGACAATATCCAGTCGCATTTTCCGGACCGCCTTGCGCAGCGCTTCGGGTTCGCGTTCCTTGCGCAGGATATCACGTATTTCGTGCTGCAATTCCGCACGGCTCGCCGGATCGCCATAGACGGGCCGCGCCCGGGTCAGCGCCATATGCTCCCATGTCCAGGCGCTTTCCCGCTGATATTTGTAGAAACTCTCCAGCGTCACGGCCAGCGGCCCCTGCGTGCCCGAGGGTCGCAATCTCGTATCCACTTCATAGAGCGGGCCAGCCGCCGTCGGAACGGACAAGGCCGTGACCAGCCGCGCGGCCAGGCGGTTATAATATTGGGTGGCCCCCAGCGAGCGCTGACCATCGGACTCGGCACTGTGGTCGCCGCTGAACAGGAAGATCAGGTCGAGATCCGACGCATGCGTCAGCGCCTCTCCGCCCAGCCGCCCCAGCGCGAGGATGAGCAGCGCTCCGCCCGGGACCTTGCCGTGTATTTCCTCAAATTCCGATATTGTCGCGTCGGTCAGCACCTGGATTGCCGCTTCCGCCACCCGGGCATAGCCCGCCGAAATGGCAAGCGCATCATGATGGCCCTCGATCAGTTGCACGCCGAGCGCAAAGCGTTTGTCGCCAACCCGGGCCCGCACCCTGTCGAGCAGCATCTGGTAATCATCGCCCGGCTCCATGCGGGCAAATTGTTCGACCAGTTCCTCGACCGAAGGCGGCAGGTCCAGCGCCGTCGCATCGATCAGGCCGTCGAACAATTCCGCCCGCTGCGCGAGCGCGTCGGCCAGCACCGGTGCATGGCTGAGAATCTTGCCGAGCAGGTCGAGCAGAGCCGGACGCGCTTCCAGTATCCGGAAGAAATTGATCGCGGTCGGCAATTTGTCGATCAAACTGTCGAGTCGCGCCAGCGCCTTGGTCGAATTGGGGGCCGTGGCGATCGCATCGACCAGATCGGGCAATATCGCCTCGAAGGATTCCTGGGCGGCTGAGGATCGCAAGGCGGTAACCTTGCCGCTCCGCCAGCGCCGGATCGCCTGCAGAAAGCTGTCCCCCTCGATCAGATTCTTCTCCGCTATCACCGCGGCCAGCTTCTCCTCATCCAGCGGCAAGCGCCGGTCGTCTTCCGGCTCGATCAGATCATCGTAGATGGTGCCAACCGCCTCCACATGTGGGGCAAGCAGGTCGAGCAGCTGCTGGCCGCTCTGGAGCCCGTGCAGTCGTGCCACGCGGTCAAGGTCCTCCGCCGTATCGGGCAGGCTGTGGGTCTGCTGGTCATTGACCATCTGCAGCCGGTGCTCGATCACCCGGTAAAGTTCGTAGGACTGGCTCAGCAACCGCGCCTTGTCGCCGTCGATCCGTTCGGCCTTCACCAGCGCCGCCAGCGCATCGCGCGTTGCCGGTGCGCGCAGGTCCGGTTGCCGGCCACCGAAGATCAGCTGGTGCATCTGGGCGTAGAATTCCGTCTCGCGGATGCCACCGCGCCCGCGCTTCAGATCGAAACCCGGGCCGAATTTCTGGCCGGCAGCATAATGATCGCGGATTTGCGCGGTGACCGACCCGATATTCTTGATCGCGCCATAATCCAGCGACCGCCGCCAGATGAACGGATTGATCGTCTCGAGAAAATAGCGCCCCAGATCCGGATCACCCGCCGCAGCCCGCGAGCGGATATAGGCCGCCTGTTCCCAGGCCAGCGCGCTCGATTCATAATAGCTGATCGCCGCTTCAACCGGCAGCGCCACCGGACTTACTTCCGGCGACGGCCGCAGCCGCATATCGACGCGGAACACATAGCCGTCGGCATCGCGGCTGTTGAGCGCTTCGACCAGCTGCTGGCCGATCCGCCGCGCGGCGTCGCTAGGTTCTTCCCGGCCGCGCACCGGAATCTTGTCGGGATCGTAGATGAAGATCGGATCGATGTCCGAGGAATAGTTGAGTTCGCGGCTGCCATGCTTGCCGAGGCCGATGATCGAGAAACCCTCCAGCGGCGCATCAGGATAGCGGGTCGCATATATATCGGCCAAGGCCTCGTCGAGCGCCCGGTCGGCAAAATCGGACAGGCGGGTGATCACGTCGGTGAGCGACAATTGCCCGGCAAGATCGCCAATCGCGAGCGTGAGGGCCAGAGCCCGTTTTTCCCAGCGCAGCTTTTGCCGGACATTGGCGGCGCCCGCTCCCGCGTCGCGCGCATAGTCCAGCGCCGCCTCGAGATTTTCCGCGGCGAGTAGATCCGTAAGCTCGGGCAGCACCTGCATCGCCATCCCGAGATAGGGCGCATGATCACGCGCGCGGTCCAGCGCATCCTGCAGACTCGTCTTTTCCGGCAGTCCGATGATCATGGTTTCAGATAGGCGCTGCGGAAATCTTTGGCAAAATCGGTAAATGTTCCGGCGGCAATCGCGTCCCGCATGCCTGCCATCAGCGATTGATAATATGCGATATTATGCTCGGTCATCAGCATCGCGCCCAATATCTCCTTGGCCCGGATCAGATGGTGCAGATAGGCGCGGCTGTGGTTCTGGCAGACCGAACAGGCGCAATTCTCATCCAACGGAGCGAGGTCTTCGGCAAATTTCGCGTTGCGGATATTGATCGGCCCCTGCGCGGTGAACGCCTGCCCGTTGCGGCCGGACCGGCTCGGCAACACGCAATCGAACATATCAACACCGCGTTCTACCGCACCGACCAGATCATCCGGCTTGCCCACACCCATCAGATAACGCGGCTTGTCAGCGGGCAATTGTCCCGGCGCATAGTCGAGCACGTCAAACATCGCTTCCTGCCCTTCGCCCACAGCCAGACCACCAATGGCATAGCCGTCAAAACCGATCTCGATCAGCGCCTCGGCAGAGGCCGCCCGCATTTCCTTGTCCAGCGAACCCTGCTGGATCCCGAACAGGGCCGCTCTCGCCGCATGCTCTTCGCCGCTGTCAAAACCGTCGCGCGACCGCTTGGCCCAGCGCATCGACCGTTCCATCGAGGCCAATGCCTCTTCGCGGGTCGCACCATTCTTGGTACATTCGTCAAAGGCCATAACGATGTCGCTGCCCAGCAACCGCTGGATTTCCATCGACCGTTCAGGGGTCAGCATATGGCGCGAACCGTCGAGATGGCTCTGGAATTCGACACCCTTCTCGCTCAGCTTGGTCAGTTCCGACAGACTCATCACCTGATAGCCACCGCTGTCGGTCAGGATCGGGCGATCCCAGTTCATGAACTTGTGCAACCCGCCCAGTCGCGCCACCCGCTCCGCGCCGGGGCGCAGCATCAGGTGATAGGTATTACCGAGAATGATGTCAGCGCCGGTCGCGCGCACGGTCTCCGGCTTCAGCGCCTTGACCGTGGCCGCCGTGCCCACCGGCATGAACGCAGGTGTGCGAATATCGCCGCGCAGCATGCTGATCTTGCCGGTCCGGGCCTTGCCGTCGGTTGCGGCAATGGAAAAGGAGAAGCGATCAGCCATGGGAGAGTCCGGCTTGCCCGTCGAGACGCGATTTTACGGCCTCGACTTTGTGTTTTTCTGTTGTTGGTGTAACCAATGGTCCGTCCTGTTCAAATATTTCAACATCTGTGAAGGATGGGCGCAGATTCTCAAAGACCTAAATCGGGAGTAATTTATGACACAAGCAACAAAACTGGGTTCCGCAGCAACCGCACTGATTGCGGCAGCCGCTCTTTCCGCCTGCTCTGGTGGCAACAACGAAGCGACCAGCGAAACCGCGGAAACCGCTAGCAGCGAAGTGACCGAGGTGGCTGCAGCGGAAAAAGAGAAATGCTACGGCATCGCTTTGGCCGGCGAAAATGATTGCAAGGCGGGCGAAGGCACCACCTGCGCTGGCACATCCGTTCTCGATTACCAGGGCAATGCCTGGAAAAATACCGACGCCGGCGAGTGCGAAGCCATGGGCGGCTCGCTTACCGAAGTTGCCGACAATGACCCACCGGTTGCACCGGCTCCTGCCGAAGGCTGAGCCTTTCGGTCCGTGAAGTAAAAAAGGGCGGCTCGGTTGAGCCGCCCTTTTTGTATCCGTGACGCGCGTTTAGCTCGGCAAGCCGCTGATCGATTTCATTTCCATGAAATCGCGCAGACCGTACACGCCGCCTTCGCGGCCGTTGCCGGACTGTTTATAGCCGCCGAAAGGCAGACCGGGAGCCGGCCCCCAATTGTTGACGATGACCATCCCGGCCTTGAGTTGCGGAGCCACTTCGGCGGCAGCAGCCGGATCACCGGAAATGACGGCGGAGAGGCCATATTCGGTGTCATTCGCGATCTCGATGGCCTCGTCGAGATTATCATAGCTCATCAGAGTGACAACCGGACCGAAGACCTCTTCCTTGGCGATCCGCATATCCGGCGTCACGCCGCTGAACAGGGTCGGCTTGATATAATAGCCGCGGTTCACATTGGCAGGCAGATCGGTGCCGCCGGTTTCCAGCGTGGCACCTTCGTCAATCGCCGACTGGATCAGGTCCTGGATCTTGCCATATTGCGCCTTGTTCACAACCGGCCCCATATGCCCGCCTTCGACCGTCGGGTCGCCGACTTCCTGGCTCTCGACGATATTCTTGACCACGGCGATCGCCTCGCTGTTCTGGTCCTTGTGCACCAATACGCGGGTTGGCGCGATGCAGCTTTGCCCCGTGTTGACCATCACCCCGGCGATGGTTGGCGGCAGGACTTCTTCCAGCTTGGCGCCAGGCAGGACCAGATTGGGTGACTTGCCGCCCAGTTCCTGGTGCACGCGCTTGACTGTATCGGCGGCCGCTTTCGCGACCAAAATGCCGGCGCGGGTCGAGCCGGTGAAGCTGACCATATCGACATCGGGGTGCGAGGAAATCGCCGCGCCCACAGTCGGGCCGTCACCCTGCACCAGATTGAATACGCCCGGCGGAACGCCTGCTGCATCCATCACTTCGGCCAGGATCGCGGCACTGCCGGGACATTCTTCGGATGGCTTCAACACCATAGTATTGCCGCCCGCCAGAGCCGGAGCGACTTTCAATGTGATCTGGTTCAGGGGCCAGTTCCAGGGAGTAATCATGCCGACCACGCCAATGGGTTCATAGACGATGCTATTGGCCCCGACTTTTTCGGAAAATTCGAAATTCTTCAAAGCTTCCAGCGTACCCAGAAAACCGCCGAGACCGGCTGGCGCTTGCGCGGCATTGCCCAGGCTGACCGGCGCGCCCATTTCAACCGCTAGCGAAGCGGCAATATCCGGCATGCGCTTCTTATATTCCTTGATGATCCGCTCAAGCAGGGCGAGCCGTTCCTCGCGAGAGGTCTTGCTGAAAGTCTTGAACGCGGCTTTCGCTGCGGCAACCGCGGCATCGACATCGGCCTTGGTGCCCAGCACGATTTTCGTGCCCGGCTCTTCGGTTGCCGGATTGATGACCTGGTGCGGCGTACCGCCGACAGAATCGACCCATTGGCCGTTGATGTAATTTTGCTCGTAGCTATCCATTGTCATCTCTCCGTTTCGAAACTTTTATATTCTGCGCAATCATGCCCTGATTCGGCTCGTGAATCCACTAGCAACAAGGCCAGCCAGGTCTATCGGTTCGGCAGCAGCAGGCTGGAATCGCCATAGCTGTAGAACCGGTACTTCTCGGCGACCGCATGAGCGTAAACCTCTTGCATCGTTTCCATCCCCATCAGCGCGCTGACCAGCATGAACAGGGTGGATTTGGGCAAGTGGAAATTGGTCATCAGGCCATCGATCGCGCGAAACTTGTAGCCGGGCGTTATGAAGATATCGGTGTCGCCTTCGAACGGGCGGATGACGCCGTCTTCCCCTGTCGCGCTTTCCAGCAGGCGCAGGCTGGTGGTACCGACCGCAATGACGCGACCCCCGGCCTGACGCGCGGCATTCAGCCGGTCTGCCGTTGCCGCGTCAATCCGGCCCCATTCGCTGTGCATCTGATGGTCCTCGGTTTCGTCAACCTTGACCGGCAGGAAGGTCCCCGCCCCGACATGCAGGGTGAGCGTTTCGCTGCCTATGCCGGCGGCCGCCAGAGCGTCCAGCAGTCCGTCCGTGAAATGCAGGGCCGCGGTCGGCGCGGCAACCGCGCCCTTTTCGCGGGCAAACATGGTCTGATAATCATCCGCATCACGCGCGTCGATCGCCCGCTTGCTGGCGATATAGGGTGGCAGAGGCATGGTGCCCGCGCGCTCGAGCATCAGCTCGACCGGCTCGTCACCGAGAAAATGGAGGATGAAACTGCCGTCGTCCAGCTTGGCTTCCGCCTCCGCCGTCACGTCCATGCCAAAATCGACGACCTCTCCGACGCGGAGACGCTTGGCGTTGCGGATGAAGGCCTGCCAGCGGCGAAGATCGACCCTTTTGTGCAGCGTGGCGCCGATTTTCGCCTCCCCGCGCGTGCCTTGCAGCTGCGCCGGAATGACCTTGGTATCGTTGAAGACCAGTATATCCTGCGGGCCGAGCAGTTGCGGCAGGTCGCTGACAATATGGTCGGATAGCTTGTCGCCTTCAGCCAGCAACATTTTCGCGCTATCGCGCGGAACCGCCGGCCGCAGCGCGATCAGCTCCTGCGGCAGCGCAAAGTCGAACAGATCAACGCGCACGGATTATACTAGGGATTGATCGGCGCGTTCAGGTCTTCGACCGAAAACGGCTTTTCGGATACAGCGGGTGTGGCCCCGGGCAAGACCGGCGGCTTCTTGTCAGCCGCGATCGATGCCTGCAAAATCCGGCTCGGGTTCACCGGCGGCTCGCCGCGTTCGATCGCGTCGACATATTCCATGCCGGACGTCACGCGCCCGAAAACCGTATAATTTCCGTCGAGGGCAAAGCGGGGATAGAAGACGATGAAAAACTGGCTGTTGGCGCTGTCTTCGCTATTGGCCCGCGCCATGGAAACGACACCGCGGAGATGCGGAAACTGGCCAAATTCCGCTTTCAGGTCGGGCAGGCTGGAACCGCCGCCGCCGGTGCCCGTCGGGTCGCCGGTCTGCGCCATGAAGCCTTCGATCACGCGGTGGAATATAATCCCGTCGTAAAAGCCCTGGCGCGTCAATGTCTTGATACGCTCGACATGGTTGGGCGCCATGGTGGGAAAAAGCCTGATCGTGACCCGGCCACCCGTGGACAGGTCGAGATGCAGGATATTCTCTTCCGCCGGAACGGAGGCCGGAGCCGGTGCCTTTTCTTCGGCTTCCTGCGCATGCGCGGCAACCGAAGCGAAAAGCAGGGCAGAGATAGTCAAAAAATATTTACGCAGCATAGCATACTCGCTTGATATCGCGGTTTGGAGAACAAGGTCGCCTTTGGACGATTATACCTTTCACTGCAATGAATTGCTGGCGAAGATCACTGGTCACCCTTGAGGCCTATCTTCTCTACCCGGGCCGTGATTTCATCAGCCACCAGCGGGGTGACAAACTTGTGGATCTCTCCACCGAACATGGCGATTTCCTTGACCAGGCGCGAGGCGATCGGCTGCAGCGAGACGTCGGCCATCAGGAAGACTGTCTCGATATCGCCATTGAGTTGCTGGTTCATGCCCGCCATCTGATATTCATATTCGAAGTCGGCAACGGCGCGCAGACCACGCACAATCACGCTGGCTCCTTGCCGTTCAGCGAATTTCATCAGCAGCATATTGAAGCCGACCACCTCGACGCCATCGCCCAGTTCAGCCGTCTCCCGCCGCACCATGTCGAGCCGTTCCTCGTCCGAGAACATCGGCGATTTTGACGGATTGGTGGTCACGCCGATCACCAGCTTGTCGACCAACCGCATGCCGCGTTTGATAATGTCCATATGCCCCAATGTAATGGGGTCAAAAGTCCCCGGATAAACGCCGATTCTCATGTCCGTTCCTTCCGACTAGCGGTCTCTGGTGATTGTATATTCGGCGATGGCCCGAAGCAGGTCCGCTTCCTCGCCATAGCCGTTCAAATGCGATTTGGCCTGGTCGACCAGCATCTGGGCCTGTTCTTTGGCCCGTTCCAGCCCCATCAGACTGAGAAAGGTTTCCTTGCCCGCCGCTGCGTCCTTGTGAAGCGCCTTGCCGGCCTTTTGCTCGTCGCCCTCGACATCCAATATGTCGTCGGCGATCTGGAAGGCGAGGCCCAGATCATGGGCATAGCCGCGCAGGCTGGTCCGGCCTTCATGGGTCAACCGGCCCAGAATCGCGCCGATTTCCACGCAGGCAGCGATCAGGGCACCGGTTTTGAGCTGCTGGAGCCTGGTGACGGTCGGCAGGTCGAAAGTGGATTTTTCCGCCACCAGATCCATCATCTGGCCACCCGCCATACCAGCAGGTCCGGCGGCTTTGGCCAGACAGGCGGTCATCTCGGCGCGAACGAAAGGATCATGGTGAGTGCGTTCGTCGGCCAGCAAGCCGAAAGCCAGCGCGTGCAGAGCGTCACCGGCGAGAACCGCTGTCGCTTCGCCAAAGGCGATATGGGTGGTCGGCTTGCCCCGGCGCAGATCATCGTCGTCCATGCAGGGCAGGTCGTCATGAATCAGTGAATAGACATGCAGGGCCTCCACCGCAGTCGCGGCACGGATGGCGCAGGTTTCATCGACATTGAACAATCGCGCCGTCGCCATGACCAGCACCGGCCGCAGCCGTTTGCCGCCGCCGATCGCGGCATGGCGCATCGCTTCATACAAGTCGCGCCGCGCGTCGTCCGGAACTTTCAAAAGCGCATCAAATTGTTGATCGATCGCAGTGGCGACCCGCCCCATTTCCCGCAAAAGGTCGGAATTATTGTTGGCGGCCACCGGCTCAGTCCGCGTCAAAAGGGGCAGTAGCTTTTGGTTTGCCATCCCGGTCGAGCGTGATCTTCTCGATCTTGGCCTGCGCCGCTTCCAGCCGTTGCTGGCAGAGTCCGCGCAGTTTTTCACCCTCGCTGTAAAGCGCGATGGACTGGTCAAGCGGCACATCGCCGCTTTCCAGCTTGCGGACAATATCCTCGAGCCGCTTCAACGCGTCCTCGAAATTCAGGGCGGAAAGGTCTTCGTTGGTTTCGCTCATGGCGCAATTCAATGACGACGCTTTGGGCCGCGGTCAAGGGCTTGGGCTTCACTATCGTCAGGTTCCGGTGTAGCCATTCAGGAAAAGCCGGGAGGAAAAATATGTTCATTGGTCATTTTGCGCCCGCGATGGTCGCCGCAACCCACCCCAAAGCGCCGGGACTGGGCACTTTGTTCGTCGCCGGACAATTGGTGGATTTCGGCTTTTTCGGTCTTGCGCTGGCCGGTATCGAAAATTTTCGGATCACCCCGGGAATCACCAAAATGGTGCCGCTCGACCTCTATGACATGCCCTATACCCACAGCCTGGCGGGCAGCGCCGTCTGGGCGCTCGGATTCGCGCTGCTGATCTGGCTGTTTACCCGAAACCGCACGGGCGCGCTGATCGGCGGGGCCGTGGTACTTTCGCACTGGTTTCTCGACCTTCTGGTACACGCGCCGGATCTCACATTGGCCGGATCACCTCCGAAAATGGGCTTTGCCCTGTGGAATTACCCGATGATCGAAATGCCGCTCGAGCTCGCGATCACCTTTGGCGCGCTGGCCTTTTTCATAATCCGCACGCGGCCAATTGCGCCCAGCTCGACATTTGTCTTAGTGCTTTTAGCCATATTGCTAGCTGCTTTTCAGGCCGTTAACTGGCTTGCTCCGGAACCGGAGGCCGCCGATGCGAGTATGATGATCACTGCCCTAATCGCCTTTGCGGTCCTTTCTGCCGTCGCATTCCTCGTCGGCAAGACGCGAATGTTAAAACAGTCCTGAGCGACAAAGCGCAACGGCACGAAAGCAAAAGAGACAGACATGACCCAATATATCGCCGCCTATTTCATCGCCGCTATCGTCTTCGGCATTCTCGATTTTCTGTGGCTCAGCAATATGGCGCAGACCTTGTACCGCCCGGTGATCGGCGAAATCATGGCGGATGAATTCCGCAAGGCACCGGCGATGATATTCTATGCGATCTATCTGTTCGGGATCGTCTGGTTCGGGATCAAGCCGGCGCTGGCGAGCGGTCAATGGACCACCGCCTTGCTCAACGGCGCGTTGTTCGGCGGGATCGCTTATGCGACCTATGACCTGACCAGCCAGGCGGTGCTCAAGGTCTGGTCGACGAAGATCAGCCTGTACGATATCGCATGGGGCGCTTTCGCGACCGGTGTGACCGCCGCGCTGACCGCCTATCTGGTGTTGCGGTTCGTCAAGGCCTGACGCGCTGGGCCCTTATCTTTTCGCCTTCACGGCCAATTCCCTCATCCTGTCCGGCAGCAAGGATAATATCTCCCGCTGCCGGCTGGGCGAGGCAGAACCCCATTCGCCAATTTCCGACAGGCTGCGCCCACAGCCAACACAAAGCCTGCTCGAACGATCAATGGTACAGATATCATTGCAGGGCGATTTCAAGCGGATAGCTGCTCGTCAATCTGGCCAAGCCGTTCCTTGCCGAAATACATCTCGCCGTCGATATACATGGTCGGGATGCCGAAAGCACCGCGCGCGACCGCATTTTCCGTATTGACGATCAATGCCTGTTTGATTGCCGGATCCTGTGTTTGCGCGAGAAGGTCCGCCGCATCAAAACCGCCATCCTGCAAAATCTTGCCGAGCGTTTCAGCATCGGTGACGTCCAGCCCGTCTTCCCAGATAGGCGGCAATAGCAATTCGATAAGCTCCACCCGCTTCTCGACCGGAAGCGCAACCAGCATCCGCAGTAGCGTGATCGTGTTGAACGGAAAATGCGGGTTCATCTTGAACTTGGCGAGCCCGTGCCTTTTGACAAAACGCCCCAGCTCCAGCATCGCATATTCATTCTTGCCCTTCACTTCCGCGTCGCGAATGAACGGCGGCGCATTGCCGGTCAGCTTGTGCATCCCGCCGAGAAAAGCCGGGGTGATTGCGATGGTCGCGCCATGTTTTTCGGCCAGCGCCTTGAGCGGTTGCCAGATCAGATAGGCATTGGGACTGACAAAATCGAAAATCAGTTCGATGGTTTTGGACATTAGGTTGCTCCTTTGAACCTATCCTTAAAGCAGCGCCACGAAACATCAATTCCCTCTAGGCGAAATTGTCCCGCCTCGTTAAAGGGTCTGCATGACCACAGACACGCTGATTGCAGAGCCCCAGATATCCACCGAAACCGTGCGCGAGCACGGCCTGAACGCGGAGGAATATCAGCGCATATTGAACGCGCTCGGCCGCGAGCCGAATATCACCGAACTGGGCATCTTTTCGGTCATGTGGTCGGAACATTGTTCCTACAAAAGCTCGCGCCTGCATCTCAAGAAACTGCCGACCACTGGCCCGCAGGTTATTTGTGGTCCCGGCGAGAATGCCGGTGTGATCGATATCGGCGACGGTCAGGCGGCGATCTTCAAGATGGAGAGCCACAACCATCCCTCCTATATCGAGCCTTATCAGGGTGCGGCAACCGGCGTCGGCGGCATCCTCCGCGACGTATTCACCATGGGCGCGCGACCGGTCGCAAACCTCAACGCGCTCCGCTTCGGCCGGCCCGACCATCCGAAGATGAAGCATCTGGTCAAGGGCGTGGTTGCGGGTATCGGCGGCTACGGCAATTGCGTCGGCGTGCCGACGGTCGGCGGCGAGACCAATTTCGACCCGGCCTATGACGGCAATATCATCGTCAACGCGATGACTGTCGGCGTGGCGGACGCGGACAAGATTTTCTATTCAGCCGCCTCCGGCGTCGGCAATCCGATCGTCTATGTCGGCTCCAAGACCGGCCGCGACGGCATCCACGGCGCGACCATGGCGAGCGCCGAATTTGATGATGACAGCGATGAAAAGCGCCCCACCGTTCAGGTCGGCGATCCGTTCACTGAAAAACTGCTGATCGAAGCCTGTCTCGAACTGATGGCCAGCGACGCGATTGTCGCGATTCAGGACATGGGCGCGGCGGGATTGACCTCTTCATCCGTCGAAATGGCGACCAATGGCGAAGTCGGCATCATTCTCGATATGGACAAGGTACCCCGCCGCGAAACCGGCATGACCGCTTACGAAATGATGCTCAGCGAGTCGCAAGAACGCATGTTGATGGTCCTGAAACCTGGCCGCGAAGAAATGGCCGAAGCGATCTTCACGAAATGGGAGCTGGATTTTGCGGTCATCGGCGAAGTCACCGACACCCGCCGCATGGTGCTGACCCACAAGGGTGAAACCGTCTGCGATATCCCGCTTGGCCCGCTCGCCGACGATGCCCCGCTTTATGACCGCCCGCATCTGACCCGCGAAGAATATGCCGCGCATATCAATGTTCAGCCGCTCGGCGACATAGCCGAAAGCAGCGATATCGGCGCAGACCTGCTCAAGATGATGGCCAGCCCCGCGCTCGCCTCGCGCCGCTGGATCTGGGAACAATATGACTCACAGGTCGGCGCAGACACGGCACAACGCTCCGGTGGCGATGCCGCGGTTGTCCGCGTCCATGGCACCAACAAGGGCCTCGCAATCACCACCGACTGCACGCCAAGATACTGCAAGGCCGACCCCTATGAAGGCGGCAAGCAGGCGATTGCCGAAGCCTATCGCAATCTCTGCGCGGTCGGTGCAAAACCGCTGGCGACCACCGACTGCATGAATTTCGGCAATCCCGAAAAGCCCCATATCATGGCGCAATTTGTCGGCACAATCGAAGGCATGGGCGAAGCCTGCAAGGCGCTCGACATGCCGATCGTCTCGGGCAATGTCAGCCTCTACAACGAAACCACCGGCGCCGACGGCGTCAGCCACGCGATCCTGCCGACCCCGGCGATCGGCGCGGTTGGGCTGATCGACGATCTCGACACGATGATGACCATCGGTTTCAAGCAGGAAGGCGATTTTATCGCTACCATCGGGTTCCATCACGAGGAACTCGGCCAGTCGACCTGGCTGCGCGAAATCCACGGCCGCACCGATGGCCCGCCACCCAAGGTCGATCTCAAGGATGAAGAATGGGCCGGCCGCATCGTCCGCGAACTGATCGCCGATGGCAAAGTCACCGCTGTCCACGATATCAGCGACGGCGGCCTTGCCGTGACGCTCGCTGAAATGGCGCTGGCCGGCAATCTCGGCGCTGAAATTGACCCGATGACCAGCGCCTTTGCCTTCAGCGAAGCGCAGGGCCGCTATGTTATCACCTATCGCAACGAAGATGATCTGGATCGCGCAAAGGTGCCGTTCGAGAAGATCGGACAGGTTAAGGGCGACAAGCTGGTGCTGAACGGGAAGCCGATTGCGGTTACCGATCTGCGGGAAGCGCATGAAAGTTTCTTCCGCGACTGGATGGAAGACTAGCCCCTCCACCACGTTCCGCGCGGTCCCCCTCCCCATGCCTGCGGCACGGGGGAGGAAGATATTCCCGCACCATTTTCCTCCCTGTTGCGCAGCAATGGGGAGGTGGCGCGCCGAAGGCGTGACGGAGGGGCCTAACGCAGACTCTGAATATATCGCAATATCCGGTCGGCGACATCTGCCGGATCATCGAGAACTTCCTGCGCAGATATTCTGATAATTTCGATACCGTCTTGGGATAGATTCCAGTCGCGCTGCTCGTCACGCTCTGGGCGATTGCCCATATCGTGGGCCAGTCCGTCGACTTCGATACCCAGCTTTGCAGATGGACAATAGAAGTCCAGTATATAGGATCCAATCGGGTGCTGGCGCCGGAACTTGATGCCGCGAGGCTTCTTACGGAGTTGTTGCCATAGCAT
The DNA here is from genome assembly GCA_964022345.1 of uncultured Sphingorhabdus sp. Lineage (GTDB taxonomy): Bacteria > Pseudomonadota > Alphaproteobacteria > Sphingomonadales > Sphingomonadaceae > Parasphingorhabdus. The sequence goes on along the minus strand of CAXHZT010000007.1, from coordinate 50,469 downwards.
GATCTCCGGCTTGCTCATGGTTTTGCGCAGTTCCCTGGCCTTCAGGATGGTTTGTCTTGTCGTTTGTGCCAATTGCCCCTCCGTCGCGCCTTCGGCGCGCCACCTCCCCATTGCTGCGCAACAGGGAGGAAAGATGTAACACAAAATTCTGTGATGAGGGACGGTCAGGCCAAAACTGTCAAGCCGCACCTTTCCTCCCTGTGCCGCAGGCATGGGGAGGGGGACCGCGCGAAGCGTGGTGGAGGGGTTTCAGGGCCGACACCAACTCATTGTTCGTGCTTTCCCCTAACCAACGGAAACAGGCACACCCCCAGCCTAGGGAACCACGCTGGCATCCAACCGTTGATGTGGATAATCATCTAACGCGAAAGGATGCCGACCATGGCTTCAGGATATTCGGATACGGCGCTGGCCAAAAAGCTCACCCTCAAGGACGGCATGCGCGTCTGGTTTCTTGACATGCCGGAGAGTGTCCGGGCCGAGATCGAGGATTCCGGACTGACCTTGTCGGAGGATGAGGTCCCGGCCCCCGGCCTGCACGCCGCGCATATTTTTGTGACAGATCGGACGGCAATGGAAAAGCATCTGACCACGCTGCGCGATATGATCGATCCCGCCGGTCAGGTCTGGGTAAGCTGGCCGAAAAAGGCTTCGAAAGTCGAGACCGACATCACCGAAGACACAATCCGCGAAGTCGCGCTGCCGATGGGGTTTGTCGATATCAAGGTCTGTGCTGTAAACGAAATCTGGTCCGGCCTGAAACTGGTCATCCGCAAGGAATTGCGCTGATAAATCCTCCCTGAAGCGAAGCTTTGGGGAGGGGGACCATCCGGAGGATGGTGGAGGGGTATTGACGCATATTGCCCCTCCGAGCCGCTTCGCGGCCCACCTCCCCATACCTGCGGTATAAGGAGGAAATCTATTTAAGCCGTCTGCGCCAGCATATCGTAAGGATCGACATTTCCGGCCCGGAATTTGGCATGGGCTTCGTGATAGAAATGCGGCGTCTTGATATGCAGCCGCTCGCGCAACTCGTCCAGCGGCTGGGCGAGCAGATCGGTGATCGATTCTTCGTTGATCTTGGGACAGGCCTTGCCCATTTTCTGGCCCTCGCGGATCGCCTTGAATATCGGCGCGTTGCTCTTGACCTGTTTCTTCATATTCAGGCCGGCGGCATAAGCGATGAAGACATTGCCCAATGACGGGTTCTGGCCATAAGTGAAGGCGAGCACACAGGCTTCGCCCAGCGCGTCGCGGCCATAGCCGGTCAGGACGTGAAGCAAGTCATGCGTGTCGCGCTGGCGGAAACCGTACCATTCGATCATATCGCCATATTTGCGCGGGCTGAACTGGTCATATTCGGCAATCAGGCCGGCGGCGCTCAGGCCTTCCTTTTCCATGAAGTCGCAATAGGCGTGGGCCAGACTGCCCGCCGGCATCTTGCGCAGACGCTCATGGTCGTCAAGCAGAGGCGCCAGCTCCGGTTCGCTTTGCAGCAGCGCCCTGCCCTTGTCGCTTTCGACAAATTTTCTGGCATCCTTGCGGAAACCGGGCCGCGGCAGCGATTCAAAAATATGGAAGACCTGTTCGGTATCTTCCTTGTCCTTGATCAGCTCGCGAAAATGATGGAGCGCTTTCAGGGGACGAAAGCGGGCTGCGGGGCGTTCCGGGTGGACAAATGGCATTTGCGAATCACCGGGGGCCGAGAATTTATGGTCAATTTTCATACGATCTATATGTCGCTTACTAACATCTATGTCAATAGAGCTTAGTGGCTTTCCCGAACGCAGTCGCTGCGCTATCCCTGTGCCGCAAAAGCCTATGACGCGTTTTGACCGCAGGAGATGGTAGAATGAAACCGCATGACACCCTGCCCTATACCGAGCTTCCCGACTATTCCGACGCGGAACGCATTGCCCGGTCCCGCGCCTTTTACGAAGCGATCCGGACACGGCGAACCTGCCGCTATTTCAGCGACGAGGCCGTGCCCCGGGAAGTGATCGAAAATGCGATACTCGCCGCCGGCACCGCGCCCAATGGCGCCAATCACCAGCCCTGGCACTTTGCGGTGATCGAATCTCCGGAAAAAAAGAAAGCCCTGCGCGCCGCCGCCGAGGAGGAGGAGCGCGCCTTTTACCAGAGCAAGGGCAGCGAAGAATGGCTGGAGGCGCTGGCGCCGCTCGGCACCGACGCCGACAAGCCGTTCCTCGAGATCGCACCTTATCTCATCGTCATTTTTGGTCAGCGCAAAGGCGGGATGAACCCGGGCGAGATGAAGCAGAATTATTACGTGAACGAAAGCGTCGGCATTGCCACCGGCATGCTGATCACCGCGCTGCACGATGCCGGTCTCGCGACCCTCACCCACACGCCCAATCCGATGAAATTCCTCAACCAGATCTGCGACCGGCCGAGCAGCGAAAAGCCGATGATGGTGCTTGTCGTCGGCCAGCCCGCAGCCGACGCGACGGTTCCGGTCCATGCGACGATCAAGAAACCGCTGGACGCCATTTCCTCTTGGCTGTAGTGCCTAGCTAATACAGTAGGAGTAAACAGTATGGACGCGTCACACCGCTATGTGGAAATGGACGCGCTGCGCGGCTTCGCCGTCATGGGCATATTGGCTATCAACATTGCCGCGTTCGCCCAGCCGGAAATGGCGTTCGTCAATCCGTTGCTGTCGAGCCAGGCTTCCAGTCCCGACATCGCCAGCTGGGCCGCCAATTTCATCCTGTTCGACGGCAAGATGCGGGGATTATTCTCGCTGCTGTTCGGCGCCAGCACCGCGATGGTGATCGAGCGCGCCATCGCCGGCAGCCAGTCGGCAGCGAAAGTCCATTTTTCCCGCATGTTCTGGCTGGCGCTGTTCGGTCTGGCGCATTTTTTCTTTCTCTGGATGGGCGACATATTGTTTCTCTACGCAGGGTGCGGCTGCATATTGTTCCTGTTCCGGAAATGGAGCGCGGACCGTCTCATCAAATGGGGCGTGATCGCCTATGCCGTCGGGGCAATCCTGCTGATCACCAGCCTGGCTCCCATGCTGCTGCTCGCACAGGAAGCGGCTCTGGCCAATCCGCCGCAAGAGGTGCTGGACCGGATTTCGGAAATTTATGCGGAGATGGGAACTTCGCCAGCAGAAATCGCGGCGGAAACGGCGCGGATCAGCGGCGGCTTTGCCGCGCTCCTGCAGTATAAGATTTCCGAACAATGGTCGGTGCCGCTGGAAAATCTGATGCTTGGTCCGATCGAGACGATCCCGCTGATGATGATCGGCATGGGCCTTTATAAAAACGGTTTCATCCTCGGGCAGGAAAGCCCGGCGACCTACAGAAAGATCGGCTGGACTATGATGGCCGTCAGCCTGCCGGTTTTTGTCGCTCTCACGGTAATCGCCTATAACCAGCAATTCAACACCCTGTGGATGCTGAACATCACCCAGGCATGGACGGTATTGCCGCGCCTGATGATGATCATCGGCTATGCCGCGCTGCTGATCCTGGTCGTCCAGCGTTTCCGGAACAGCTCCGTTATACAGCGCGTGGCGGCGGCCGGCCGCGCCGCTTTCTCCAACTATCTTGGCACCAGCATCGTCATGACCTTCATTTTCTACGGTTGGGGTCTGGGCTATTTTGAACATTTCGGCCGGTTCGAACTACAGCTGTTCGTGATCGGTGCCTGGGTCCTCATGCTGCTCTGGTCACAGCCGTGGCTGACGCGTTTTCGCTACGGGCCGCTCGAATGGCTATGGAGGAGTCTGGCAAGGGGTCAGCCGCAACCGATGCGCCTGTCATGAAGGGTCGCGGACTGCTTCTGCCGGAGTCGACGATTCGTCATCGGGAAACATGCCGGTGTAATTGGCGTTCAACTGCCCGTATAGATTGACCTCGGAGACAATCTCCAGCCGGTCCCCGTGATCGTCCATCAGCCCCAGCGGCCGTCCGTCCGTCGTATATGTCAAGCTCTGCAGAAGGCCTTCCTGATCGCGCTGGAACATTGAACAGATTGGCGGCGCGCCAAGACTGCCAACCATATAGTACATTAGGATCGCCTCTGCCTCCAGAGAGGCATCGCTGTCCGGATCAAACGGCGTAGCGGAATAGCGATATACGGTCACATGGTCCGATGCTCTTTCAACAGGATATTTCATGCAACGGGCATTGCCGTTCTGTATGTCATCTTCAGCTTCGAAAACAACATGGTTCGGACCGATGGCCACAAAGACACCGCCCTTGGCTTCCAACGGACTTACAGCCTTCGGTCCCGCTTGAATGAACTCCCAATCGGCAAGAATATCGGCAGGGATTTTCCCGAAAAATTCAAGCGATGGCACCTCTCCAAGGGTCAACAGAGCGTTATTGGCAATGCCACCGGGCAAGGATTCGATATGTTTACGCAGGTCTAGTCCCCTGCTGTTCCAGTCTGCTTCCGCTTCACCGGTCGGGACCAATGTGGCGCGAAACTCGGTTTCAATCGACTGCCGAACCTCTTGCAGTTCTTCCGCCATTGTCGATTGCATGAACTGCCAAAATTCGGCGACCGGCGAAAGCTCTGGAGCAGCCCCGTCTCCCGCCTCATCGTTGTGCGCAATCTTCAGCGTGGATTCTGGCGTATCGGCAGCGTCAGCCGGCGTTGACGCCACGGCCAGCACAGCCGACACCAAGGAAAAAAATATTCTACGCATTGCAAACCTCGTACTGGGACCGGAAGTGACTGTAAGCGATATTCTCAAGATGGGAATAGTCGTTGACCGTCACTTTGCTATTGCGATCTATTCTCATTAGCGATATACGAGTCGCAGAGAGGAACCGAAATGGTTGTTTGCGTCTGCAATGCGATTAAGGAAAAAGACCTGAGAGCCGCCGTGCGCAGCGGTGCGGACAGACCTTCCCAGGTGTACGCCCAGCTCGGTCGCAAACCCAAATGCGGACAATGCCTCTCCTTTGCGCAAACCATTATCAAGTCGGAAATTGCGACCGCTTAGCATTTGCGTTAGCAAAGTATTGAAATAATTGCGTTTTTCATCAAGGCTGGCCTTTCGCTCGACAGCCCGATACTGTATAGACTTTCCCAATTGATCCACTGACAGACGGGAAGGACTCTGCCATGAAGGGCGATACGAAAGTCATCGAGTTTCTTAACGAAGCTCTGAAAAACGAACTCACCGCAATCAACCAATATTGGCTGCATTATCGCATGCTCGACAATTGGGGCGTGACGAAACTGGCCGAATTCGAGCGGCACGAATCCATCGACGAAATGAAACATGCGGACAAGCTCGCCGAGCGGATTTTCTTTCTCGACGGTCTGCCCAATTTCCAGCTTCTGGGTCGTCTGAAGATCGGCGAAACGGTCGAGGAAATCCTCAAGGCCGATCTGGAACTGGAATATGAAGCGCTACCGATGCTCAAGAACGCCATCGAACATTGCGAGAGCGTCCGCGACTATGTCAGCCGCGACCTGTTCGCCGAAATTCTGGAGAGCGAAGAAGACCATGTGGATTCGCTCGAGCAGCAGTTCGACATGATCGAACGGATGGGGATCGAGAATTACATCCAGCTACAGTCGAAACCGGCCGAATAGCTTTGGCCTAGGCGATCCGGCGTCCGAACCCCTGCGGTCGGCGCTGGACCGCCGGACCGGAATTTTTCTCCAGCAGCGCCAGCGTCTCTTCAAACAAGGGGCGCAGAACAGACACCAGTTCGATGATTGCATCGGGCGTTTCATGATGTTCAACGCAGTCTCTGGCGGTCATTTCGATGGTTTCTGCGGCATCGCTCAGCCGCATGGCCCCAAATTGCAGGGCCTCTCCCTTAAGCTTGTGTGCGGCCAGAACCATTGCGGCCGGGTCTTTGGCGCGCATGGCTTCTTCTATCTTTTCCACCGACTGGGTACCGTCTTCACGCAGATAGCCAAGTATCCGGGCGAAATTGGACCCGAGCGCAGATCGGGTTGCGGTAAAAACCGAAACATCAATCAGTTCGCTTTCCAATGGGGTCACCGAAATCTCCAGACATAAGCGGCAAAATAGCCGCCGATACAGCGCAGCCTAAGGCGACATCCGTAAAAATTCGGTTAGCGATTCAAGAATAATTAACCACCGTCGGCCCTGCTTTTCCTTATGATACGGAAAAATCAGTCTTTTTCGTGATAGGGATTTTTCGGCGCCCGGATGATGAGGCGTACCGGAACACCGCCAAAGCCGAGTTCGCGGCGAATCCCGTTGATCAGGTAGCGACGATAGCTTTCCGGCAGATCATCGACCCGCGTCCCGAAAATCACAAAGGAAGGCGGCCGCGTCTTGGCCTGGGTGATATAGCGCAGCTTGATCCGCTTGCCGCCCGGCGCCGGAGGCGGATTGTCGGTAATCGCGTCTTCGAACCAGCGGTTGAGCTTGCCGGTGGAAACCCGCTGCGACCAGACACGGCGAACCTCGAAGGCTGCCTTCATCAGCTGGTCGATACCCTTGCCGGTAAAGGCGGACACGGCGATCAGCGGAACATCGCGCACCTGCGCCAGCCCGTCATTCAGCGCCGCACGGATGCCGTTGAACAATTTGCTCGGCCCTTCGGCGACATCCCATTTGTTGATCCCGATCACAAGGCAGCGGCCTTCCTGGATCACATGGTCGGCGATCCGCAAATCCTGCGCCTCGAGACCTTTGGTCGCATCAAGCAAAAGCACCACCACTTCGGCAAAATCCACCGCATGACGCGCGTCGGCCACGGCCAGCTTTTCCAGCTTGTCGTTGACCTTCGCCCGCTTGCGCATGCCGGCGGTATCAATCAGCCGCACCTGCCGCTCGGGCTCTATGCCGTCGAGCTTCTCTTCCTCGGTCAACGCATCATCATGCCAGACCCAGTCGACGGTAATGCTGTCGCGCGTGATCCCGGCTTCCGGACCGGTAATCATCCGGTCCTCATCGAGCATCTTGTTGATCAATGTCGATTTACCGGCATTGGGACGACCGACGATAGCCAGCTTCAGCGGAGCCGATTCATCGGTCGGTTCTTCAAAAGCGGCCGCTTTGAAATTTTCGACATAGGGCTGGATTGCCTGAAACAGGTCGGCCATGCCGTCACCATGTTCGGCGCTGAAGGGAATCGGATCACCGAAACCAAGCGCATAGCTTTCCAATATCCCGGATTGCGCCGCTTTGCCCTCTGCCTTGTTGACCAGCAGGACGACAGGCGTTTTCGCGCTTCTGAGCCAGCGCGCGATTTCCTCGTCGAGCGGAGTCAGGCCAGCCCGGCCGTCGATGACGAATATCGCGAGTTCTGCCCCGGCCACCGCCAGTTCGGTCTGCTTGCGCATCCGTCCGGGCAGGCTTTTCGGATCTTCATCTTCATAGCCGGCGGTGTCGATGACATTGAATTCGAGACCCAGCAGATTGGCCGCACCTTCACGGCGGTCACGCGTGACCCCGGGCGTGTCGTCGACGAGCGCCAGTTTTTTGCCAACCAGACGGTTGAACAGGGTTGATTTGCCGACATTCGGTCGACCGATAATTGCGATATTGGGCAGCATAAAGCCGGTCCCTGTCCTTTGGTTCTGATCCTCAGCGGAACGCGGAAATCCGGCCGCTGTCGTCGAGAATATATAGCATGCCACCCGCGACAACCGGCGGCAGCGAAACGCCGTCATCCAGTTCAAACAGCGTCTGGCTCGATCCCTCGCCCGGCGAAATCGACACGACCTCGCCTTCTGTGCTTGCAACGATCAGCCGGTTGCCCGCCAATATGGGGCCCGTCCAGTTGATCGGATTTTTCTTCTTTTCCTCGTTTCGGTAGGCCGCGAGCTGGCTGATCCACCGGACCTTGCCATTCGGACGCGCGATGCACAGCAGCTTCGCGTCATCGGTCAGCACGAAGACCCACTCGCCAGCCACCACCGGCGTGGTGATCCCGGCGATATTCAATTCCCAGATCCGCTGTCCGGTCACCAGTTCATAGGCGGCCATCCGGCCACCCTGTCCAAGCGCGAAGACGCGACCCCGGTCGATCACCGGATCGGCGTCAATATCGGACAGTGTCGACACCGAGGTCGAAATGCTGGTCCGCGCAAGCGCGTCGTTCCACAAATTGCGTCCATTCTCGTACCGGTAGGCCGTCAGCTCTCCGGACGAATAGCCCGCCACAACCGTGCCCTGGCCGGCTGCAGGTGCGGCCACGCCGAAAATTCCGGCCAGACCTACGGTACCGGCTTCATTCCACTGTACCGATCCGTCCACCATGCTGAGCGCATAGATTTGATTGTCCTGTGTCATCACATAGACATTGCCGTTGGAAATCGTCGGAGAGCCGCGCAACGGGCCTGCCGGACGGACTTTCCAAATCTGGCTGCCGTCGGCCGCGTTGAGCGCAACCACATCGCCGACACCATTGGTCGCGTAAACGATATTGTCGAACACACTAGCGCCGCCGCCAAAGCGGGAGGAGGCACCGTCGCCCTTGACTTCGATCTGGGTGGACCAGACTTTCGATCCGGTCGCTGCATCAAAAGCATGGACCATCGCTTCGGTATCGGTAACAAAAAGCCGGCCGTTCGCCACAACAGGGGCCGCTGCCAGACGTTCGCGCTTGTTGGTGCCGCTGATATTTGCGGTCCAGACGCGGTCGAGATTGCCCTCCAGCGCGACATGGCCAATCGACTTGCTGGCATTGCCACCGGACTGTGCCCATTCGCTATTGGCGACCGGAGCGGGCAATATCACCGATATCGCGGCCAGCGCGGGATCAACTTCCGCGCCGCTCTCACCACTTAAAATCGGGGTACGCTTGCCGAGTGTCGGCGTGTTTTTCTTGTCGTCGCCGTCGCCGCCGCCCAATATGCCGCACGCGGACAACAAAGACAGGGCCAGCATGCTGGCGATCAGTTTCTTACCGGAAATCATTCCTTGGATTCTCCCTCAGCCGCTTTGGGAACAACAGCTCCCCCCTCCAACGCAGCGGCTTTTTCACCATCGCTGTCGAGTTCAACCGCGTCAATGCCCTCGACGCCCGCCATTTGCAAAGCACGCGACCGGATCGTCGGCGGAACAGCTTCGTCTTTTGCCAGCTGGGCAAACAGGGGCCCGGCCAGATCGGATTTTTTCAGATTGAGATAGGAGATCGCAACCATTTCGCCGGCACTGCCGAACCACGGATTGCCGGGCACTGCCAGCGGCTTCAGCCGGTCAATCACGGCCTGCGGCTTGAGCGTGTCGAATTCCGCGGCGGTCTGGCGGATCAGTGCCAGATCACGAAAAGGTTTCGGCAGACTGTCGTCCGCCACGACCTTGGCATAGCCGGCGATAGCCTTTTCCGGATCATTTTTTTCCAGTGCGATATTGGCGCGCAGCAATTGTGCAGCGGCCCGATAGCCGTCCTGCTTGGCTTCCGTCAGGGATTCGAGCGCAGTCGCGGCCCCATCCAGATTATTCTGGCGGATGCTGTCGATCGCCGCGACATATTCTTCGCTGCGGAGACCGGAATCCTCGTTCTGGCTATTCTGCCAGAATATCCACCCGGCCAGCGATCCCAGTCCGAGAACGATCGCCGCGATGATCCACAACCCATAGCGGGTGGCGAAATTTTTCAGCTGGTCCTCGCGCACCGCCTCATCCACTTCGCGCAGAAACACCTGTTCCTGACGGTCGGGCTGTTCTTCCGGTGCTTTATCTTTATCTTTGGCCAATGTGGCTTCCTCAAATCTGTTTTGCGTGCCGCATTCGCCGGTCAGACGAGGGCGTTTTGCAATCGGCTGTCCTTTAGCGTCCGCATTAGCAAAAGTAAAAGTCTATTGACCATTTCCACAGGCTGAACGGCGGATCGGGCAAAAGCGAAAAATTGCGCTATTTTTTCGGTTGATAGAGCTGGTCCGGGCCGGGGAAGCTGCGCTCCCTGACCTCCGCGGCATATTGCTCGGCGGCCTGGTCGATTTGCTCGGCAATATTGTGATAGCGTTTCACGAACCGGGCCGTCCGGTCGAACATACCGAGCATATCTTCGGTCACCAGCACCTGGCCATCGCATTGCGCCGAGGCGCCAATACCGATGGTAATCGCATTGACCGCCTTGGTCGCCTCGATCGCGATCGGCTCCAGCACGCCTTCCAGCACGATCGCGAAGGCGCCGGCCTGGTCGAGGGCAATGGCATCGCCGACAATCTTCTTCGCCTCCGCATCGCTGCGACCGCGCGCGGCATAGCCGCCCAGCACATTGATCGCCTGAGGGGTCAGGCCGACATGGCCGACCACCGGAATGCCGCGCTGGACAAGGAAAGCGACGGTCTCTGCCATTACTTCGCCGCCCTCGAGCTTGACCGCAGCCGCACCGGTTTCTTTCAGGATATAGGCCGCGCTCTCATAGGCTTTTTCCGGCGACGCTTCATAGGAGCCGAACGGCATGTCGACGACGACCACGCTGTGATAGCTGCCCCGGACCACCGCCGCGCCATGATTGCACATCATCTCGAGCGTGACCGGAATGGTCGAATCGAGACCGTAAATCACCTGTGCCAGCGAATCGCCGACCAGCATCATGTCGCAATGCGCGTCGAGCAACTGCGCCGTCCGCGCGGTATAGGCGGTCAGCATGACCACCGGCTCTGCGGTCACCCCGTCGACCTTGCGGCCCTGGATTTTCGGAACAGACAGGCGCCGCATCGGCTGAGGCCGGGGATTGGCGCGACTGGTGGATGTATCGAGTTTGAAGGTTGTGGACATGGAGGATGTTTAGCCTCCCTTGCCGGATAAGGCCAGTATCCTGTTGCCGCGATTGTCCATTGCCATGCAAATATTATTGCGGCACACTTCCCGTGTCTCGCGACTCACCAAAATCTGATCTCCATCCATTGGAAATATTCATGCCTGTGGCCCGCAAGCCAGAGTCCATTTTGCTGTTTGTCGCCTTCATCGTCTTCATCGACATGATGGGCATCGGCCTGATTCTGCCCGTCATGCCTGCGCTGATCGAGGGGATCACCGGCACGACAATCGATCGCGCCGCAGAAATCGGCGGCTGGCTGCTGTTCGCCTATGCAATGATGCAATTCCTGTTCGCCCCGGTCATTGGCGGCCTCAGCGACCGGTTCGGGCGCCGACCGGTATTGCTGGTCACGCTGTTTCTGCTCGGACTCGACTATGCGATCATGGCCTGGGCGCCGACATTGGTCTGGCTGTTCATCGGCCGGATAGTGTCGGGGATCATGGGTGCGAGCTGGGCGGCGGCCAATAGCTGCGTCGCCGATGTGACATCACCGGCCGAGCGCGGCAAATATTTCGGCATATTGGGCGGCGCCGGCGCGATGGGCTTTGTCCTCGGTCCCGGCATCGGCGGTGTGCTGGGCGAATATGGAGAGAGACTGCCGTTTATCGCTGCATCGGTTCTTGCCTTGGTCGGGACGGGCGTCGGCATTGTAATACTAAAGGAAACGCTGCCGAAGCAAAAGCGCCGGCCATTTTCCATCGCTCGGGCCAATCCGATGGGCAGCATCATCCAGATGAGCAGAACGCCCCTCGTGCTCGGTTTTCTGTCGACCATATTTGTGCTCCAGCTGGCGGCGCAGGCACAGATTGCGATCTGGGCTTATTGGCTGATCGAACGATTCGACTGGAGCGTTCTGAAAATCGGACTGAGCGTCGCCCTGTTCGGAATCTTGCTAGCGCTGGTCCAGGGCATTTTGACCGGGCCACTGATCAAGAAGATCGGTGAAAGGCGCGCCGGCCAGTTCGGATTATTGTTCGGGATCCCCGCCTATCTGATTTTCGCTTTCGCGCCGAGCGACGGCTTTGTATTCCTCGGGATCATTGTCGGTGCCGCTAGCGGTTTTGCCTTTCCGGCGATGCAGCAGATGATGAGCAGCCGGATCAGCGAGGATGCCCAGGGTGAATTGCAGGGATCGATTGCCAGCACGATCAGCCTGACCTCGATCATCGGGCCGGTGATGATGACCGGCGTCTTCGGGGCTTATGCCGATAAAGAAGGGCTCTATTTTCCCGGCGCACCCTTCATTCTGGGCGCCGCCCTGATGGTCGTCTCGATATTGATTTACGCCGTCACCACCCGTCGGCACTATTCGGCCGCGGATACCGCCTGAGCCGGATTATCGCTGAACAGGCCGTCAACACCCGCAGCGACATAGGCGCGGATTTCGCCTGCCAGATCGCCCGGCTCGCGCGGATCGATGCCGCTCTTGAAATCGGTCGGCAGGAAATGGTTTTCGCGGCGGAAGGTCCAGGGATGGACGACGAGGCCGGCCTTGTGCGCGGCCTCGACCAGCCCGGTCGGTTCGCCCAGCTGGCCGATGGCGTTGCGGCCAATCACCATATCCTTGGACGGTCCGATTCCGTCCGCATAGGCCGCAATAGCCTGCAAGCCCGCCACCGTGACCATCGATGCATAGGTCCGCCCGGCGATGTCCGGCGGGCCGCCTTCGCTGGCCACCAGTTGCACAAGCCGGACATCCGTTTGCTTCGCAAGGGCCTGCAGATTGCCGACCTCGAACGACTGGATGAACACCGGATCATCCTGTTCATCATAGCCATATTGTTTCAGCAAACTCAGCAAAGGCTCATCGTGGCCCAGTCCCAGGGACTTGAAATAGCCGGGATGTTTGGTTTCGGGATAAACGCCAACCCGTTTGCCGCTTTCGACCGCGTGCGTTTTGAGCAGTTGCAGAACCTCTTCAAAGGTCGGTATTTCGAACCGGCCATCATATTGCACATTCGCCGCCCGCAATTCTGGGAGCCGTTCCCTCGCCCGCAAGGTCTTCAACTCGGCAAGCGTGAAATCTTCGGTAAACCAGCCGGAATATTCCTGACCGTCGATCAGCTTGGTCGCCTTGCGATCGGCAAATTCCGGGTGATCGGCGACATCGGTCGTCCCGCTGATCTCATTCTCGTGCCGGGTCACCAGCACGCCGTCCTTGGTCAGCACCAGATCAGGTTCGATGAAATCGGCGCCCTGTTCGATCGCCAGCCGATAAACCGCCAGCGTATGTTCCGGGCGCTCGCCGCTGGCGCCGCGATGGGCGATGATGATCGGTGCTTCGCCGGTGAGCGTTGCCATGGCCATGCGCGTTTCTCCCGCTTGTTCCGCCTGTGATCCGCATCCGGCCAGCGCCAGCGCGAACAGCATCGAAAAGGCCAGCCGCGCGCCCATCGTCAGCCGACCTCGACGCCTTTCCAGAAAGCGATGCGCCCCTTGATCTCGGCGGCGGCATCTTTTGGTTCCGGATAATACCAGGCCGCGTCTTCGTTGGTTTGGCCGTCGACGATCAGGCTGTGATAAGAGGCGTCACCCTTCCACGGGCAATGGCTGCTGGTGTCGCTGTGCAGCAGATATTTCGACCAGACCGCATCGCGCGGGAAATAATGATTGCCCTCGACCACGACCGTATCGTCGCTCTCCGCGATCACCGCGCCGTTCCATTTTGCCTGAACCATTTTATGTCCCCTTTCGCCAGAACCGGGCAGCACGCGCACCAGTCATCGGCGGCGGCCCGTTATGTCCGGACCCCGGGCCCGGATTTGCAGAGATGGTTTAATCAAGCAGATCGGGCTTTGCGATACGGCCATTGGGGTGACTGGACGGGCGCAGCATCAGCTGTTGCGCGCTGTCAGCCCCGCCGCTTCATAGTCCGATGCCTTGAAACCCACGACCAGTTCGTCGCCATGTTCCAGCACCGGGCGTTTGATCATGCTCGGATTCTCCGCCATCACCATCACCGCCGTATCATCGCCGATATTTTCCTTCACCATGTCGGGCAACTTGCGAAAGGTCGTGCCGCGCTTGTTGACCAGCGCTTCCCAGCCGACCTGCATCACCCACATTTCCAGCTTTTCCTTGCTGATTCCCGACTTTTTATAGTCGTGGAATACATAGTTGATGCCGTTTTTCTCCATCCAGTTGCGCGCCTTCTTGATCGTGTCGCAATTGGAAATGCCGTACATTTTGGTTTCGTTACTCATGGGCCTGGTCCTGTTTTTTTCTGCACTTTGAGCCAGAGACATATGTCAGCGACCGGACAAAGGTCACATTTCGGGCTCCGGGAGGTGCAAATTCGCTTCCCGAACTGAATTAGCCAGAAATGCCCGTCGCGCAAGGCCCAATCGGGACTGCGTTCTTCCAGCTGCTGTGCGGTCTTGTCCGCAGTCTTCGCATCGGTCAGGCCAATCCGGTTACAGACGCGGTGCACATGGGTGTCCACGGCAATCACATCGGCTCCGAAAGTGAAGCTCATAACGATATCCGCGCATTTGCGGCCGATGCCCGGCATCGACAACAGACCTTCCCGCGTGTTCGGAACGACACCGCGATGTTCGGCCAGCAAATGCTCGCAGAATTTCCGGATATTGCGGGTTTTCATATTATAAAGCCCGCAGGGTTTGATCGCTGCGGCAATATCTCGGTCGTCCAGTGCAAGCATCTCCTCCGGCGTTTGCGCGAGCGCGAACAAGGCGCGCGCGGCCATGGCGGTATTGCGGTCCAGCGACTGGGCCGAGAGCATGCAGGATATGCACGACCGGAAGGCGTCGGGCTGGCCCTTCGGGCCCTTGGCGTCTTTTGTGCGCCCCGGCATGGCTTCTGAAAGGCGGCGATAGACGGTCTCGACCTGCTGATCGGATATCATAAGGCGGCCCCCGTCTCGCAGTCTTCGCGCACCGGACAGGACGGACAATCCGGTTGTTTCGGCCGGCAAATGGTCTGGGCAAGACGCTTTCCCAAAAGATGGTGTTCGTCCAGATCCTCGGCGGACCATTCGGGCGGCAACAGCGGCATCAGTTCATCATAAGCGCGCGGCGTATCGGCCTTCGGCGCGACCAGCCCCATGCGCTGCACCACCCGGCGGTGTCCGGTATCAAGCACCAGCGCTTTGCGATTAAACTGGCTGGTATTCATGATGCCGGCGCTGATCTTCCGCGCAATCCCGGGCAAGGTCTCCAGCCAGGCCATGGCATCCGCAGTCTCCATGGTCGCAAGATGATCCAGACTGGCCTTGCCACGCTGCGCGATAATTTCCTGCAGACAGGCCTTGAGCCGCTCCGCCGCCATTGCCGGGAAAGTCGCCGTTTGCAGAAGGGCTTTCAATTCCTCGAGAGGCGCCGCTGCGACCCGCTCCCACGACCCATATTCGGCGATCAGTCGATCCGTATTGTCATTGGACACAGCGGTTTTCGCGCGGGCGCCGATGACGCCTTGCACCAGCGTCCACATGGGATCGCGGCGCTTGTCATCCGGCCGGATCACCCGGCCGAACTGCGCGATCAGCCTGTTGTGCATCCGGCGCAATATTTCGGTACGATGATCGGGGCCCAGGTCTAGTTGCATCAGCGGGATATGGGCGGGCGATAGTCTAGTAGCAAGACTCCGAGGCCGGCAACCGCCGCCCCTTGCCGATCAGTCCAGCCTGCGACCAATGGTCACCACCGGTTGCACATCATAGCCCAGCGCCTTGTAAAACCCGATCGCCGCTTCATTGTCGTCGCGCACCATCAATTGTATTTTCGGCGCATCGCGTTCGCGTAGCCAAGCTTCGGCGGCCTCCATCATCGTTCGGCCAAGGCCTCGTTTCTGGAAATTCGGCGCGACCGCCAGATAATAGACCCAGCCACGATGGCCGTCATCACCCACCATGACCGTCGCAGCCAGTCGGCCTGCTTCTTCCAGCAAAAGAATGTCGGACGACGCCCCTTTGACCGCCCGCTCAAAATCGGCGCGCGCGTCATTCCACGGTCGCGTCAGGCCACAGGCCTGCCACAGCGCAACCACCGCATCGCAATCAGTGAGTAAAGCCAGCCGCGTCATGGATCAGATATCGACGACAATCTTGCCGAAATGCTGGCCCGATTCCTGATGACGGAAAGCATCGCCCAGATCGGCGAGCGGGAAGGACTTGTCGAGTATCGGCTTCAGGCCATTGGCCTCGATCGCCGCGATCATGTCCTGCTGCTGCGCCCGGCTACCGACGGTCAGGCCCTGCACGCGCAGATTCTTCGCCATTAGCAGCGCTGTCTGCACGGGTCCGGCAAAACCGGTCAGCACACCGATCAACGCGACATGGCCACCAATGCGCGTCGCCATCATCGACTGGTCGAGCGTGCCCGGCCCGCCGATTTCGACAACGCAATCGACGCCCTTGCCGCCGGTCAGCTCGAGCACCTTCGGCCCCCAGGCTTCGACTTCCTTATAATTGATCAGATGATCCGCGCCGAGTTCCTTCAGCCGCTTCAGCTTGTCGTTGGACGAAGAGGTCGCGATCACAGTCGCGCCAGCCGCCTTGGCAAATTGCAGCGCGAAGATCGAGACGCCGCCGGTGCCCTGCACCAGCACTGTGTCACCCGGCTTCACGCAGCCATCGACAAACAGAGCGCGCCAAGCGGTCAGGCCGGCGCAGGTCAAAGTTGCGGCTTCGGCAGCGCTATAGCCCTCGGGTGCCTTGGTCCATGCCGTCGCAAGACCAACCGCCTGCTCGACCGCATAGCCGTCAATGCCATCGCCGGGCACGCGCTTGAAACCACCTTCGGGCGGCGCACCGTCGATCCATTCTGGGAAGAAGGTCGAGACCACCAGATCGCCCACCACAAAATCGCTGACGCCCTCTCCCACAGCGGTGACTTCACCCGCGCCATCGGACATCGGGATGCGGTTTTCGGCGGTCGGGATCATCCCCTTGACCACCGCATAATCATGAAAATTGAGGCTGGACGCGCGCAGCCGCACCGCGATTTCGCCGGGGCCGGGCGCCGCCGGATCGGGCAGATCGACCAGCTTGAGATTGTCGAGCGATGCGGGGGCGTGCAGTTGGATGGCTTTCATGGCGGGTCTCTCCTGATTTTTAATTGTTTGATTAAATTCGGGTCTAGTATGACGGTGGCGGGCGGTCAACAACTGCCCGCATCATAGCCGACTGATGACGATTGCCGTCGGTCGACCAACCTTATTCCGTGGCAGCGAGACCGAAATACAAAACCCCGTCCGTCCTGAGCCCGTCGAAGGACCGGGACGTTCGCCATTGAGTCCGACACTTGATCTAAAGGCGAGTCCCGGTTTCGTAAGCTCGAAATCGGGTTAGCATGATGCGCACCCGTCCTTCGACAAGCTCAGGACGAACGGAAGAGGGTTGATGGCCTCAAGCGTTACGGTCTGACGCCACAGATATCCGTTCGTGCTGAGCCTGTCGAAGCATGAATTCGCACAATCTATCCCCGCGACCGACTCCGCGCCAACGCGGATATCAAATCCCAGTCCCCGGCAATCAACGCCCGCATCTTCGCCCGCGACCAACCCTTGATCTGACGCTCCGCGGCAAGGGCTTCTTCGCGCGTCCCAAATGTTTCATTCCAGACCAGTTCGACCGGACGGCGGCTGTGAGTATAGCCGCCGATGGCTCCGGACTGATGAGCGACGAGGCGGGCCTCAAGATTATCGCTGTGCCCGACATAAAGATGCCCGTCCGCGCATTTCAGCATATAGGTCCAGAATGCCATCGCCGCACGATAGCGCGCACCCGTCCTTCGACAAGCTCAGGACGAACGGAAGAGGGTGATTGGCCTAAACTGTTAAGAACATATCGTCGCAAAACCCCGTTCGTCCTGAGCCTGTCGAAGGACCGCGTAGGGAACAATCTCCATTATTCCCATCACCGCGCCGATTTGCTATGCTCTTCAGCGAACAAGCCGGAATGTGAATTGATTACTCTAATCTATATCATCGCCATTGGTACGATCGCGGCCATCACAGCCATGGCGATCCGGGCCAATGCAAAATTGAAACCGATTGACCGGCTTCCGGTCCATTGGAACTACAAGTTAGAACCGGATAATTTCGGTTCGCGGCGCTTGGCGCTGTTCTGGATACCGGTCATTTTCAATTCGACCCTGCTCGCAACCGCCTTGGTTCTGCATCTTATCCCCCACGGCCCGATCAACAAGACCAGCTCAGCGGAAGGGGCCTTGGTTGCGATGCTGTTTATGGCCACAGCGCTCCTGACGATGACGTTCTTTTATCTCAGAGCAATTTTCCGGTGGGTCGAGAAGCGAAAAGACTAGAAGCATCTCCCGGACAGCCGCTCTCCACCACGCAGAATCTTGCGATGCCGAGCGACGCAGACAAAGGCGGTCATCCCGTGCCCGAAGAAAAAATGCGCCAGCGGTTTCGACGCAACGCCCCCCTGATCCGTCAGGCCGCGTTGCCCGCCGACCGGGCGATGGTGTTCGATGCCTCAGCGTTCAACGAGCGGCGGTGATGGTGCTGGAACTGGCGCAGGGACAGGTGGCGCGGCGGGCCGGTGCAGTGCCAGAGTGGTTTGATAGGATTTACGGGGATTTGGTTTGAGTTGTGGTGGAGGACCTAGGCAATTACAAAGCCAAACTCCGTAGCCTGAAATTGTTTCCGCGTCGATCTATCGTGGGAATAGCGCAAATTGAGCATTAGCGGTAAAATCTAATTCATCCGTGGACTATTTGCCCACCGTCGATTGCTCAGATTTTTTCTTGTATGTTATTTCTTGCCAGAGTTTTACGCCCATTTCAGTTAACTGATAACCCGTAACATATTTCCCCCCCGCACTTTTCGAGGACCACATTTTTATGAGACCCTTAGCGACTAGATGCATTATAGCATCCTGCATGACGGTTTCATCGGCATTTATCGATTTGCGTTTAATTCCCAATCGCACTTCAAAAGCGCTATCGAGCGATGTTCGGAACTGATAAAGAGTTGAGGGGTTATGCGCAATTGGTGCGATCATTTGAAAAAGCGTTTTGTAAGAAATATTAACGGTATCAGAACCGTCTTTCCCTCGACCATTAAAGGCGTACCAATATTCGTACGGTAATATGAATTTCGCATCCAAACTTTCAGCATCATCAAACCTCGGTTTGATTGCTGCTTTTTGATTTATTAGTTCCTCTTCAAGTTCGTCAATTTTCTCACGGTATTTTACGATATCTGACATTGTTGAATGCAACGGTACGGTGTCAGCGCGCACCCATCCCTTTTGAGGAGATTCAGAAAATGCCTTTGTCAGCGCAATAATCGATTTTGATTGTAGGTCCGCAATACCAGACCACGGTTGAACTAATCTACCTGTTCTGACCTCGGCTATAAATTCGTCTAACTTCTGCCTTTTCAATTCGTCCTTATCCGATTTACCAATCGGTAAATCATCGATATTATTATGAACAAATGCCAGCACGGTCTTTCTAGTGTTTACGGCATATTCATATTCTCGCTGAGTGTAGCTTACACCTTCCTCATCAAGCGAACCATAGCGAGCACCGATAACTAGAACATAATAATCACATTCATCGATTACCTTTTTAATGTAAGTTAGTTGCTCTACATCAGCAGAAGGGAATAACTCCATCCCCGCCGGGATATGCCCAAGATCTAGTATAGATCGCGAAATAGCCTGTCGTTCATCCACCAAATCCTTGAAGGTTGATGAGATAAAAATTTGATATTTAACAGACATTCGCACACCTCACGTCGCCAAATGAATGGACCATCCGCTCTCCACCATGCGGCATCTTGCGATGCCAAGCGTCGCGGGCAAATGCGCCCCGCGCATTTGCTGTTAACCGCGTCACTCCCACTCGATAGTCCCCGGCGGCTTGCTGGTATAATCATAGACCACGCGATTAATCCCCTTCACCTCGTTGACGATCCGCGTCGATACGCGGGTCAGGAAGCTGGCGTCGAAGGGGTAGACGTCGGCGGTCATGCCGTCGGTGCTGGTCACGGCGCGCAGGCCGCAGACGCTGTCATAGGTGCGGCTGTCGCCCATCACGCCGACGGTTTTCACCGGCAGCAATACGGCAAAGGCCTGCCAGATCGCGTCATAGAGACCGGCGTTGCGGATTTCCTCGAGATAGATGGCGTCCGCCTTGCGCAGGATATCGCAGCGTTCCTTGGTCACTTCGCCGGGAATGCGGATCGCAAGGCCCGGTCCGGGGAACGGGTGCCGACCGACAAAAATTTCCGGCAGGCCCAGTTCGCGGCCCAGTTCGCGGACTTCGTCCTTGAATAATTCGCGCAACGGTTCGACCAGCTTCATGTTCATCCGCTCCGGAAGCCCGCCGACATTATGGTGCGACTTGATGGTGACGCTCGGCCCGCCGGTGAACGAGACACTCTCGATCACATCGGGGTAGAGCGTGCCCTGGGCGAGGAAATCGGCGCCGCCGACCGCCTTTGCCTCTTCGTCAAACACATCGATGAAGGTCGCGCCGATAAACTTGCGCTTCTTTTCCGGGTCGGTGACACCGGCCAGACCGGAGAGGAACATCTCCTCCACATCGCGGTGGACCAAAGGCATTTTATAATGTTCACGGAACAGGCTGACCACCTGATCCGCCTCGCCCATCCGCATCAGGCCGTGATCGACAAAGACGCAGGTCAGCTGATCGCCGATTGCTTCATGGATCAGCACCGCCGCCACCGCGCTGTCGACACCGCCGGACAGACCGCAGATGACTTTCTTGTCGCCAACCTGCTCCTGGATTTCCTTGATCTTGGCCGCCTTGAATTCGGCCATCGTCCAGTCGCCGGCGCAGCCGCAGACATGGCGGACGAAGTTGGCAATCATCTTGCCGCCATCGGGCGTGTGCACGACTTCGGGATGGAATTGCGTGCCGTAATAGCGCCGCTCGTCATCGGCGATCAGGGCGAAGGGCGCGCCTTCGGTGGTCGCGACGATCCGGAAACCCGGTGCAAATTCGGTGACCTTGTCGCCGTGGCTCATCCACACCTGATGTTTCTCGCCGGTCTTCCACAGACCATCGAACAACACGCATTCTTCGCTAATTTCGATGAAGGCCCGGCCGAACTCGCCGCCGAACTGGCCGCCGTCGCCGGATTCCACCTTGCCGCCCAGCTGATGCGTCATCACCTGCTGGCCATAGCAGATGCCGAGGATCGGCAGGCCGCTTTCAAAAATCACATCCGGCGCGCGCGGGCTGCCTTCTTCGGGCACACCGGCGGGTGATCCGGAGAGGATGACCCCCTTGGGTTTCAGCCGGTGAAAGGCCTCCTCGGCCATGTTGAATGGAGCAATCTCCGAATAGACTCCCGCCTCGCGCACCCGGCGGGCGATAAGCTGCGTGACCTGAGAGCCGAAATCGACGATCAGAATGGTTTCTTCATGAGCTATGGACATGGCTTAGCCGCTTAGTGGGCCACCCCATTCGAGTCTAGTGCCTTTGTCTCTTGCCGCCGCAAAATCCGGCCCGCCTCAGGCGGTGGCAAGCTCGCCGAGAAAGACCGCCAGGATCACACCGATTGCAGTCGCCACACCCGCCATATGATGATCTTCCTTATAGGCCTTGGGAAACACCTCGGTCGCCAGCGAGGCAACCACCGCTCCGGCGGCAAAACAGCGGGTCGCGGCCAGCACATGCGGCGAGACGCCTTCCAGTGCAAAATATCCGATGATCGCTGCGGCGGATAATATCAGCGCGGTCAACGCCCAGAGCCCCAGCGTCCTGCCCCTCGACAGCCCGTTGCCGACCATCTGCTTGGCCCCGCCCGCGGCTTCGGGAAGATTGGACAGCAGGATCGACCCGGCCAGCGCCGCCACTTCAATCGGCGCCGCCCCGATCAGGGCGACCCCGAGCGCCAGATTTTCCGGCACCCCGTCCAGTGTGATCGCGGCCAGCAACCCGCCGCCGCCTTCCGCTCCCCATTTTTCATCGATCCAGTAATCGACGCCAGAGAATACAGCCGCTCCGGCCGCCACCGAGCCCAGCCCGACCCAGAGATTGCTTTGCTCGACGGCCGGCTGAATCATCTCGCTGACCAGCGAAACAATCAGCGCGCCACCAGCCAGAGCAATGATAAAGCCTTCGGTCTTGCTCGATATCTTTCCGTAAACGCCCCAGAGCGCGCCGGCAATCAGCGCCGCCGAAACCACCACCACGACAAGAAAGGTCATCAACATGCCGGAATAACGCTCCTCGTCAAACTAGGTTGCCCGAGCCCATAGTGCCAAGCAGTGCCCCTGCGCAGGCAGGGGCCCATCTCCAGAACTCCCGTCACAAGAGACAGGTCGATCGTCGCGCTCCGGCCGCGGCATTGCGCGAACAAAAACCATTCCGCCCAAACGCATCATCGGGAGATGGCCCCCCGCCTGCGCGGGGGGACCTCCTACCCCTCGACCATATCCCGCAACTCTGTCTTCAAAATCTTGCCAATATGGCTGCGCGGCAGTTCGTCGATCAGCCGCAGTTCCGAAACCCGCTGGGTCTTGCCGAGATTGGCATTGGTCGACGCCTTCAACGCTTCCAGATCAAGCGTCACACCAGCCTCCGCCACAACAAAACCGACCGGAGTCTCGCCCCATTGCCGCGAGGCCACACCGATCACCGCCGCATCAGCGACACCCGGCTGCGCCATTAGCGCTTCTTCCAGATCGCGCGGATAGATATTGAAGCCGCCCGAAATGATCATGTCCTTGGTCCGGCCCATCAGCGTGATAAAGCCATCCTCGTCGACCTTGCCGATATCGCCCATCCTCTGCCAGCGGTCACCATTCTCGTCATACCAGCTGGCCTCCTCGGTCTTCTCCGGCTGGTTCTTGTAACCCGACATCATCGTCTGCGACCGGCCGACCAGTTCGCCCATTTCGCCCGCGGGCAGACGGTTGAGCTGCTCGTCGATCGTAATCACTTCGCTGCCGCCCCAGGCAATACCGACCGTGTGCAATTTGTCGGGATGTTCGTGGCACAGCAACAGACAGACCACGCCGCCCTCGGTCATCGAGTAGATCTCGATCAGTCCGCCCGGCATGCGTTTCAGCACTTCGGCCTTCAGCTCCGCCGAGAAAGGCGCGCTGGTACAATATTTATGGGTCAGGCTGCCCAGATCAAAATCGTCAAAGCCTTCATAATCCATCAGCCGCTGATATTGGACCGGTACCAGCATCGTATGGCTGGCGCGATGTTCCTGCGCCAGTTCGAGCCAGCGCTGGCAATCGAATTTGCCCATCATCACCAGCGTCCCGCCATAGGCGATGGTCGGCGTGAACAGCGCCAGCGTCGTGTTCGAATAGAGCGGCGTCGACAGCAGGGTGACCTGACCGGGCTGACCATAGCCGGTCGCCTCTCCGACAGCGGCATGATACCAGCGCATCTGGCGGCTGTGGACAATGCCCTTGGGCGTGCCGGTGGTGCCGCTGGAATAGATGATATTATAGGGGTCCTTGGGACCGACACCAAGATCGGCCGGCATCGCGCCATCGCCTGCCATCCAGTCGGACATCACCGGCGCATCGTCCACGGCCTGATCAAGCATCACATGATTGAGCGGCGGCAAAGCCTCTCCGCTCTCCAGCAGCTCGGTGCGCTTGGCGCTGTCGATAAACAGATGCATCGCGCCACTGTCCGCCATCATATTCGCCAGCTGCGTCGGTGTCGCCGAAGTGGTCAAAGGCGCTGCACAACCACCCGCAACAATCGCGCCGAGATAGGCCAGCGCATAGCGCACCGTGGTGGTCCCGAGAATCGCAACCGCCTGCCCCTTCTGCAGCCCGTCCGCCTGCAACTGCGCCGCAATCCGGTTGACCTGCGCCGCGGTCTCCGCCCAGCTGAGCCTTTCCGCGCTGTCATCCAGCGCGATCCGGTCGGGCTGGTTGACGACATGGGCGTTGATCAGATCAGCGAGATGGCCGAACGGCTGCTCGAGATAGCGGGCGGGGTCTATATGTTTCATCAAGCGATTAATTCCGTATATCGGCTTGAGATGCAATCGCTTTCCGTGCTGTTCGTTCATTTGAACAGGTAGGGAAGATTTTCACGCGAAGACGCGAAGGGTGGTGGCGGTTGACGATACGGCGGAGAGCCATCATGAAAGTTGGCGCACCGCGATTCAACTGCGTAGCCAGATCACCGTCATTGCGAGGAGCGCAGCGACGCGGCAATCCAGAGCGTCTTGCCCCGATCTTCAGCGCGTGCCGCTCTGGATTGCCACGCTGCGCTCGCAATGACGGCCTTGGCACAAGTGTAAAAACACTCACCTTCACTGCCCCAATCACCAACCTCTTCGCGCCTTTGCGTCTTCGCGTGATAAAATTACTGCCAGATCTCGTTTAGCAGAAAATTGGCGACTTGCGCCCCATCTCCATTTGACCCTTCCGGTCAATCGCGCAACCGGTCCAGCTTCGCGCGAACATCCTGCAGTAGCGGCAATAGCTGCGCCAAAGTTTCGCGTGACGACACAGCATCGGCTTCCGCCAGCGGCCCCGCCAGCCGCTGCAAACAAATATCCCGCATCTTCTCGCCCGCCGCCGTCACCGACACCAGCTTGCCGCGGCCATCCTCCGGGTCCGGCCGGATCGCCACCAGTCCGGCTTTCTCCATCCGCGCCAAAGTGCTGGTCATGGTCGGGCGGGTGATCTGGAAGGCGCTGGCCAGCTGTGCCGGGGATCGCTGCTCGTGGCCCAGCCGGGCGAAATGGTTGAGCACGGTGAACTGCGCAATGGTCATGCCCTTGGGCAGCACGGCGGCAAAGGCCGCGCTGGTCAGTTGATTGATAATGCCGATTTCGTTGAACACCTGAAAGGCCAGCGGGTCCTTGGTGGTCATGTCAAATGTGTCTCCAGCGGCCAGCGCGGGCTGGGACCGATTGCCGGTCCATAACCGACACGGGCGAGCATTTGAACCCGCTCCGCACCGGTCGCGCCCAGCAATGCGCGGACATCGCGATAGGGTTCAGCGACCTCGGCATATTCCTGCAGGCTCTGGCTCATCGGATGCATCGCCAGCCCCAGCGCGGTCGCGTGCAGATTGGCACGGACATATTGACGGCCCGCCTCGATCTGGTCGGCCCGCGTGTTGCCCGGCGTGGTGATCCAGATCAGTGACGGCACCGACCCGTAGGTTTCGCGCATCTGCTCCAATCCGATGGCGAAAGCCTTGCTGTTCCTGTCGGCCAGCTGCTCACGGTCGATCTGTCCGGCGATTATGCCCGCCTCGACCATCGGCCCGCTGATATCAATCCCGTCGGGACTGGCATCGACCTGCTGGTGGCCAATCCGCATCAGATCGACGCTTTCCCCATGCGGTCCCGGACTGGTCATCTCGATCTCGATCGCTTTGAGGATCTGCGTCCGCAATTGCGCGACAAATTCCGGATCAGCGGAAAAAGCACCGCCGTCCAGCGTGATCGTTTCGAGCTGGATGGCTCTGACCTGTTTTACCGGATCATAGACCTCCTTGTTCGACCGGCGCTGGGTAATCGCGGAAAACAAAAGGTCACGCTCCTCGCCTTCGACTTTCGCAAATGTCACTCGCGCCACCGGGTTTTCATCGAGCCGCGGCTGTGCTTCTCCGTCCGGAAATAGCTCTGTCTCCATTGCATAGCCGCGCTCCAGCGCAGCGATACGGGCGACCTCGAGAAAGGTGCCAAAGCCGATGGTGATTTGCCGGTCAAACGGGTCGGTCACCGGCAAGCGCTTGTCGAGATCGCAACGGATCTCGGCTGCGTCCTCGCCGACCATCCGGATGACCCAGGGCTGCCGGTTATGCGGATTGGGCGCAAGAATGGCGTGGCGAAAAGCGTCGAGCCGGATATCGTCGGGCACAGCGGCACCGGCCAGATTCCATGGTTCATAAGCACTTTCCGGTACCCGCGTCACCCGCCAGACCCCGCCCGCGCCCACCAAAGCCAGCCCGCCCAGGCCAGCCCCCAAAACCATCCTGCGACTGACCATGTGCGAATCTCCCATTTGATTAGACGCCTGTCTATATAGTTCGATATCTAATTAAATGCAAATGGCCGCTATATTCGAAAGGCCCGCGAAAATTTTCACGCTAAGACGCTAAGCCGCTAAGGGGTTATAATTATTGACGATACGGCAGAGACCCAGCTTGAAAGTGGGTGCGCCGAAATTCCAAAATCTGGACAGATCATCGTCATTGCGAGGAGCGCAGCGACGCGGCAATCCAGAGCGTCTTGCCCCCGTCATCAGCGCGTGCCGCTCTGGATTGCCACGCTGCACTCGCAATGACGCCCTTGGCACAAGTGTGAAAACACTCACCTTCACTGCCCCAATCAATTAACCTCTTCGCGCCTTAGCGTCTCCGCGTGATAAAATGGCACCCAGATCGCCTTTAACAGCACACTCGCTGGTCGATTACATGAGAGTTGATAAAATCCACACCATGCCCGAAGTTCTTTTCAACAAGCGGAGACGATTTTCACGCGAAGACGCTAAGCCGCTAAGGGGGTATAATTATTGACGATATGGCGGAGACCCATCTGGAAGGTTGTCGCTACAAAATTCCAAAATCTGGACAGATCATCGTCATTGCGAGGAGCGCAGCGACGCGGCAATCCAGAGCGTCTTGCCCCCGTCATCAGCGCGTGCCGCTCTGGATTGCCACGCTACGCTCGCAATGACGGCCTTGGCACAAGTGTAAAAACACTCACCTTCACGGCCCCAATCACTGACCTCTTCGCGCCTTAGCGTCTTCGCGTGATAAAACTACCCCGCCACCAGCACCACATAAGTGCTCTCGACCCAGCCACTCTTGCACGGGCCGTCATAATTGCGTTTGGCGCGCACCGGAGAGGATACGCCGCAGTCGACCGGCGTGCCGTGCGCCGGATCGGACGGCTTGTCATAGACGATGCCGAACCATTGCTGGTCGATGCTGCGGGTGCAGATATGGACGGTCTGGCCGGCGGCGAGGCTGTCGATTTTTTCGGCGGCGTCAAAGGGCGCACTGAGCACCGGTAGCGAGCCGCTGACATGGCGGCCGACTTCACCGACCGACTGGCAGGCGTCAAAACGGGGGCCGCCTTCGCCGATACGCACCGGCTTGGCCGTGGGTCCGGTCTCGACCCGTTCGGTCCGGCCGGTCGGATTGTCGATATAGGAGCTGCTTTCGGCCAGATCGTCGCTGACCTTGGTGGATTCGGAGCAGGCGATGGTTGCCAGGCATAGAAGGGAAACGGCGAGCAGGGTTCTGTTCATGCCGATGGTTTAGCGCAAAAGCGGGGCCTTTGGGAAGCTGCGAATAAATTGGGCAGGAAGAGCCCGGGCGCAGAGCGGGTCGAAGCCTGCCTGCCTACCGTTCGTCCCGAGCTTGTCGAAGGACCTGCATCCCCGCTCGCAATGATTCCTTTAAGGCCCACCGCCGTTCGCCCTGAACCCGATCGCAGCCCGCGACTTTCGTTCGTGCTGAGCCTGTCGAAGCACCTGCACGGTCTCCAGCGTCCTTCGACAAGCTCAGGACGAACGGGACACGGCTAAGGATGCCGCAGGTTCAAGGCAAACTGGTCAGTTGTCGGCCCTCACAGCACAATCTGCGTCTGTGTCACCACCGCCACCAAAGTCCTGTCTTCCAAAGTGATTTTCGTCTGCCAGACCGACTGGCGGCGGCCGACCTTGAACGGCGTGGCCTCGCCATAGACGACAGAGCCTTCGGGGGCAGCGTTCAGGAAATTGGTTTTGCTTTCCGATGTCGTGGTACCGTTCGACCCCTCAGGCAGATTGGCAAAACCGCCGAACGCGCCGAGCACGTCGGCGAAGGTCATCACCGCGCCGCCGTGGATGCTGGGGCTGCCCCTTCCGTTACCCGCAGTGCAAATCTCGGGCCGCACCAGCATTTCGCCGCGCACGACGTCCTTGCCCATCTCGGTAATCGTGATCCCCATGGTCTTTGCAAAGGGCACCATATCGGCTGGATTGGTCATGATTTGGATCCTTTTCGATCATTATTCGGCACAAAACGGCTAGAATGGTGCTGTTTTGCACGAAGGTGCGGCGCGACAAAAGGCTTTTGGCCGTGGACTCAAAAGTTCTTGCCGGCGCGCCGTTTTGACCCCCTATCCATTTTGATAATCACGGCATTTCGCGTAAAATTTTCGCGCGAATAAAAGTCAATATAAGCATTTGATTTTTAAAGATTTTAATATCCCAAAATCCTACATTTTCCTTGGGTTTGCCGGTTCCAGCGGCTATGGTCGGGGAATGAGTGACATTAGCAATGACGATAAGCCGGAAGATGCTTCCAAATCTTCCAATCAAAACGAATATGGCGCCGATTCCATCAAGGTTCTCAAAGGCCTGGACGCGGTCCGCAAGCGGCCGGGCATGTATATCGGCGACACCGATGACGGCAGCGGCCTGCATCATATGGTGTTCGAGGTATCGGACAACGCGATCGACGAAGCCCTCGCCGGCCACTGCGACCTGATCCTGATCACCCTCAACGCCGATGGCAGTGTCTCGGTCGAGGACAATGGTCGCGGGATTCCGACCGGAATGCACAGCGAGGAAGGTGTGTCGGCAGCCGAGGTTATCATGACCCAGCTCCACGCCGGCGGCAAGTTCGAGAATACATCCGACGACAATGCCTACAAGGTCTCGGGCGGCCTGCACGGCGTCGGCGTATCGGTGGTCAATGCCCTGTCGGAATGGCTGGAGCTGGACATCTGGCGCGACGGCAAGGCGCATAATATGCGCTTTGAATTCGGCGATGCCGTAAGGCCGCTGAAAGTGGTCGGCGATGCGCCGCCTGCAGACAATGCATCGGGCGTCAAGAAGGGCACGAAAGTCACCTTTTTCCCGTCTCCCGCGACCTTCAAGATCACCGACTTCGATTTCGAGAAGCTCGAGCACCGCTATCGCGAACTCGCCTTCCTGAACAGCGGCGTGCATATCATCTTGCGCGACGCGCGGCATGAAGAGGTCAAGGAAATCGATCTGTTCTACGAGGGCGGAATCGCAGCTTTCGTGCAATATCTCGACCGCAACAAGACACCGCTGGTGCCCGAACCAATCGCCATCCATGGCGATCGCGACGATGTCATCATCGACGTCGCGCTGGAGTGGAATGACAGCTATTACGAAAATGTCCTCTGCTTCACCAACAATATCCCCCAGCGCGACGGCGGCACCCATCTGGCGGCCTTCCGCTCGGCGCTGACCCGGACATTGAACAACTATGCCGAAAGCTCCGGCGCGCTCAAAAAAGAGAAGGTCAAGCTGACCGGCGACGACATGCGCGAAGGCCTGTCCGCCATCGTATCGGTCAAACTGCCCGATCCGAAATTCAGCTCGCAAACCAAGGACAAGCTGGTCTCTTCCGAAGTGCGGCAGCCGCTGGAAAGCCTGATGGCCGACAAGCTCGCCGAATGGCTCGAGGAAAATCCGCAGAATGCCGCGATGGTCATCCAGAAGGTGATTGATGCCGCTGCGGCCCGCGAAGCTGCCAAAAAAGCGCGCGAACTGACCCGCCGCAAAGGCGCTATGGATATTGCCTCGCTACCCGGCAAGCTCGCCGACTGTCGCGAGAAAGACGCAAGCAAATGCGAACTTTTCCTGGTGGAAGGGGACTCCGCTGGCGGCTCGGCCAAACAGGGCCGCGACAGCATGTATCAGGCGATCTTGCCGCTCAAGGGCAAGATCCTCAACGTCGAGCGCGCCCGCTTTGACCGGATGCTGTCGTCCAAGGAAGTCGGCACGCTGATCCAGGCCATGGGCACCGGTATCGGCCGCGAGGATTTCAACCTCGAGAAACTGCGCTATCACAAGATCGTCATCATGACCGATGCTGACGTCGACGGCGCGCATATCCGGACCTTGCTGCTGACTTTCTTTTACCGCCAGATGCCGGAAATCATATTGAACGGGCATCTCTATATCGCCCAGCCGCCGCTCTACAAGGTCGGCAAGGGCAAGAGCGAAGTCTATCTCAAGGATGACAATGCCCTCGATCAGTATCTGGTAGATGCCGGCCTGAGCGGCATGGTGCTGCAGACCGCCGAAGGCGCGCGGAGCGGCGAAGACCTGCGCGGTCTGATCGAACATGCCCGCAGAATGCGCAGCCTGATGACTTATGTGCCGCGGCGCTACGACAGCACCATTGTCGAGGGAATGGCCCTCACAGGCGCTCTCAATCCGGATCACGGCCAGGCGGAACGGCAAGCCGCCGTCGACGCGACCGCAGCCTGGATGGACAAGGTCGATGAGGAAGGCCGCTGGTCAGGCCAGGTGTCCGAAGAAGGCGGCTATCTGTTCCAGCGTTTCTGGCGCGGTGTTACCGATCACCATATCATCGAAGCGAAATTTCTGGAAAGCGCCGAAGCGCGCAAGCTGCACCAGCTCGCCTCGGAAGAAACCGCGACCTATGGCAGCGGCAGCCGCCTGGTCAAATCGGCCAGCGGTGACGCGGATAGCAGCGATGATGCCGGCATCGGCTCCGAAGGCACGCTGATCACGCGCCCTTCAGAGCTGCTTGATACGGTCATGGCCGCAGGCCGCAAGGGGCTCGCCATATCCCGCTACAAAGGTCTTGGCGAGATGAACGCGGAACAGCTGTGGGAAACGACACTCGATCCCGAGGTGCGCTCGCTGCTTCAGGTAACGGTCGAACAGGCTGACGTGACCGACGATATCTTCACCAAGCTGATGGGCGAAGTCGTTGAACCACGGCGCGAGTTCATTGTCGATAACGCCCTGAACGTGGCCAATCTGGATATCTAGTCTCTGCTGCCCTTAGGCCTTTGGGCCATATGGCGAAGGAGCATCCCGATCGTTAACTGCCTACCATGATGATGGCGAGGCAGGCATGAAGCATGATTACGATAACGGGAAGGGTCAGTGAGCCGCGTAACCGTCTGGTATGATGGTGCGTGCCCGCTGTGCATTCGGGAAATCGCCCTGATGCGCAAGCTAGACCGGCGCGACGCCATCAATTTCATAGATATCGCAACGCCCGCCACATCCTGTCCGCTCGACCGGCAATTGATGCTCGACCGCTTTCACGCTTCAGAAAATGGGAAAATATTATCAGGCGCGGCAGCTTTTGCTGCCATGTGGCGAGCCATCCCGTTGCTTCAGCCAGTAGGCCAGCTCGCCCGCGTTCCAGGTGTGTTGCCGATTTTTGAGGCCCTGTACGTTCAGTTCCTCAAAATCCGGCCGCACATCCAGAAGCGGTTCAAGCCGATAGACTAGAGTCAGGAAGCGGCGGCGACAGCCCCCATCATCAGTTCCTGATCCTTGCGGGTGGGGTTGCCGCGTAGGCACAGCCCGCCGTTAACCTGCAAATTCTCACCGGTCATGAAACATTCGTCGCTGGCGAGGAATACGGCCGCGGCGGCGATATCTTCGCTGGTGCCGATCCGGCCGAGCGGATAGCGCGCCTCGAAGGATTCCACCAGTCCCGGCACCTGATCGACGCCAGCGGTCATCGGCGTCCGTGTCAGTCCCGGAGAAATGCTGTTGGCCCTGATACCCTGCTCGCCGAATTCATGCGCCACGCAGCGAATGATATGGTCGGTCGCGGCCTTGGTTCCCATATAGGCGGCGTGGTCGTTGAGCATGATCGTTGCCGTGGCCGAACTGATCTGGATCAACGATCCGCCATCGCCCATCGCCTTGATCATTTCCTGATAGAATTGGAAGGGTCCGACCAGCTGCAGTGCCGACATGGTTTCCAGTTCTTCCTTGGTATTTTCCAGGAAGGGTTTGAGAAAGCCCAGACCGGTCGCGTTAACCGCGATATCGACGCCACCCATTTTGCTTTTTGCTGTCTCGCCAAGAGCCTTGATATCGGCTTCGCTGGTAAGATCGCAAAGCGCATAATGGCCGCCAATCTCTTCGGCAAAGCGCTTCAGTTCTTCTTCCTTGCGTCCCGCAACCAGCACATCAGCGCCTTCATCGTAAAACCGCTTGGCAATCACCTGCCCCATATTATCCCGACCAGCAGCACCTAAAACTACCGCTTTTTTTCCTTCCAGACGTCCCATAGACTTGCTCCTCCAATCCAGTTGTTATGCGTTGCGCCATATTAGCCGTTCACGGACTGCGGACTACTCTCACTATGGCTATTGTCGCGCACAAAAAAGGGCCGGATCAACGCGAGTCAATCCGGCCCAGAAAAATCAACGGGAGTTGACTAGAACTTGAAGGCAGCTTCCACGAATACTTGGCGGCCGCGATTTTGCGTAACCACGAGATCGTCACCAACGCCTGGCTCGAGGAACGGGCGTCCGCTGCTGGTGTTGATCCAGATTTCGTCGGTCAGGTTGACGCCGATCAGAGACAGTTTCCATTTTCCGTCGGGATCGCCGATCGAGACCGAACCATCGATGGAAATATAGCTGTCCTGCTTCAGGTCCGAGAAGGAATCCTCATTGGTGAAATAGGAACCGCTATATTGCAGGTTTCCGTTCAGCCCCAGTTCGAAGGCATCACCCATAGGGACAGACCAGTCAAACGCAGCATTGGCGGCGAACTTAGGCGCGCGCGCTGCGGCCCGGCCATTGATGTCCTCTCCGGACGTGGTCACGAACGGAGCGGTAAATTCTGCGTCGGTATAAGCGATCGAACCGGAGAGATTCAGACCTTCGACGGGCGTACGCCATCCCCATTCGACATCGACACCCTGGCTGGTCAGCTGGCTGGCGTTGAACGTCTGGAACTGGACCGCAGCGGCATCGAAATTCTGCACCTGAAGATCATCGAATACATAGTAGAAGACCGAAGTGTTCACCGTCAGCGTACGATCCGCAAACTGGGCTTTCACGCCAACTTCACCACCAAGACCAGTCTCCGATTTGAATTTCAGCGCATCGGCAACGGCCTGCCGCGTAGCAGGGTTCGGGTCGTTGAAGCCCAGCAAGCTGGAGGATGGCAGAGCGCTGTTATCGATGCCGCCGGATTTGAAACCGGTTTTGAAGGCACCGTAAATATTGACGTCCGGGGTGGCCTGATAACGGATCGACACTTCAGGCGAGAAATTGTCGTCGCTGAATTCGATCGGTCCGGAGAAAAAGCCGCTCGGAATGAACGCCGGGCCGGATGACAGGAATGTATGGACATAAGGTACGGAAATACGGCTGGTCTTGTTTTCGTCCGTCCAGCGCACACCACCGGAAACCTGCAACTGGTCCGTGAGGTCCAGCGTCGCACTGGCGAAGAAGGACAGCGCTTCGGTTTTGGTATTCTGTTTCTTGTACCAGTCATAGGTATATCCGGTAACCGGATCGGGTCCGACGAAAGAGATATTCACACCCTGTTGCGAGGTGTTGAAATCAATATCCCGCGCCTCGTAAAATGCGCCGACCATGAAATTGAACATGCCGTCAAAATCGCTGGTAATGCGCAGTTCCTGCGTGAATTGTTCGGTCTTGTTGACCGGATCGCTGCAACCTGCGTTGCCCGGTACGCCCGGGGCGATTTCACCGACATAGGCATAGCAGTCGGTATCGATGGAATCGAGGTTCAGATAGCCGGACACCGACGACAAGGTCAGCGTATCGGACAGGTCCAGGTCCCATTTCAACCGGCCGAAGAAAATATCGGTTTCACCATAAGGCACACCGTTTTCAAAGCGCGTGTCACCGCCGGAGCCGGCAGGGACGTTGCCAACCAGAGCGGCTGCGCCGTCTGATGTATGATAGAGACCGTCGCGATCATTACAATCGGCATTGGACGGAATGACGAGGCCGCCTGAAAGCAGATAGACGGAATCCGCCACGCCGTTGGCACCGCAGTTCACATCGGTATGACCGATCGCGCCGTCGCTCTTGTTCTTGATATAGTTGAGCTTCAGATTGGCGTTGAAGTTGTCGGCGGGGTCCCACTGGAATGTCGCGCGACTGACGAAGCTCTTCAATCCCCTGGAATCTCTGAGACTGCCGTTCGGATTATAGGCCGGAGTACCGGGCGCCAGCTCGACATAATCTTCAACATTCTGATATTGTGCGGCGACGCGAACGCCAAGCGTGTCGCTGACCGGTCCGGAAATATAACCGCTGACAGTGGTGCCGTTTTCTTCAAATTCCTGGGATACCTTGGTGCCTACTTCCCAGTCCGGTGTTGGATTGGCGGAGCGAATGGCGAAAACGCCGGCCGAGGCACTTTTACCGAAGAACAGAGATTGCGGGCCCTTGAGAACGTCGATTTGCTCGACGTCGAAAAAGCCTGCCTGAACGATACGCATCGTGCTGACCTGAACGCCGTCAAAATCGAAGGCGACGGCGGAGTCGAACGACGCCGAGATATTGGAAGACCCGACACCGCGCAGGCTGATCTGGCCGCCCGATCCGGAGCCGCCAACCTGCACGTTCAGCGCAGGTACGCGACTGACCACATCGGCGATTTCATTGACCTGGTATTTTTCCAGCGTATCGCCTCCGATAGCCGTCACCGTCACAGGCACTTCCTGCAAAGTTTCGGTCTGCTTCCGGGCAACCACTGTGATGACATTGCTGTCGTCATATTCGGCAGCGTCTTGCGCATAGGCGGGTGCTGCGATGCCGGTAAAGGCCAGAGTCGCGGCCGTACCCATCAGCAGTCCCCGAACCGAATTGCGGGGCAATAAATTATCAAGACGTGTCGATTGTGTAATCATCATATTCTCCAAAAAAAATACCTCAGTTATGATCCTGAGGTACATCCCAAATAGACAGCCTTATCATTGCCGCCTTATTTTCAAGCGCCTAGCAGTTGGGTTATCACCCGCTACTGTCACTTTCGCTATTCTGTGACTCTGGCGTCTCACCAAAAATGACAGGCCGGGATCAGCTTGCGCTGTCCCGGCCCATTTTGATCAACGCGAGTTGATTAGAACTTGAAGCTGGCTTCCACAAACACCTGACGGCCGCGGTTCTGGGTAACGACGAGATCGTCACCTGCTGGCAAACCAAAGCCGTTTCCAGCCGGGGCGAGGAAAGGTCGGCCACCGGAAGTGTTGATCCAGATTTCATCGGTCAGGTTCACGCCAACCAGTGACAATTTCCATGCACCGTCGGGATCGCCGACCGAGATCGAACCATCGATAGAAACGTAACTGTCTTGCTTGAGATCAGTCAGCGAATCTTCGTTGGTGAAATAGGATCCACTATATTGCACATTGCCGTTCAGGCCGAGCTCGAACGCATCGCTCATTGGTATGGACCAGTCGAAGGCTGCATTGGCAGCAAATTTGGGAGCACGTGCCGCTGCCCGACCGTCGAGATCCTCACCCGACGTCGTCACAAACGGAGCGGTAAACTTCGCATCCGTATAGGCCAGCGCGCCCGAGAGATTCAGCCCCTCGACCGGGGTCCGCCAGGCCCATTCGACATCGACACCCTTGCTGGTCAACTGACTGGCGTTAAAGGTCTGGAACTGAACCGTCGTAGCATCAAAGTTCTGCACCTGAAGATCATCAAACACATAATAGAACAAGGATGTGTTCAAGGTAACAGCTCGATCCGCGAACTGCGCTTTCACGCCAACTTCGCCCCCAAGACCGGTTTCGGATTTGAACTTCAGCGCATCGGCAACGGCTTGGCGCGTGGCGGGATTCGGGTCGTTGAAGCCCAGCAAGCTGGATGATGGCAATGCGCTATTGTCGATACCACCGGATTTGAAGCCCGTTTTGAACGCGCCGTAAATATTGACGTCCGGTGTCGCCTGATAGCGGATCGAGACTTCCGGAGAGAAATTGTCGTCGCTGAATTCGATCGGTCCGGAGAAGAAGCCGCTCGGGATAAATGCTGGCCCCGACGACAGCAATGTATGCACATAGGGGACCGAAATCCGGCTGGTCTTGTTTTCATCCGTCCAGCGGACACCACCCGAAACCTGCAGCTGGTCCGTCAGATCCAGCGTTGCACTGGCGAAAAACGACAATGCTTCGGTTTTCGTATTCTGCTTTTTATACCAGTCATAGGTATTCCCGGTCACGGGATCAGCCGCCAGCAGCGAGATATTCACACCCTGTTGCGACGTGTTGAAATCAATGTCGCGACTTTCGTAAAATGCGCCAACCATGAAGTTGAATATGCCATCAAAATCGCTGGCAACGCGCAGTTCCTGGGTAAATTGTTCAGTGACATTCCGGGGATCACTGCAACCCACGCCTCCCGGTGCCCCGGACGCAAACTGCCCCACGTAACCGTAACAATCCGTATCGACTGAATCCAGGCTGAGATAACCCGAAACCGATGACAATGTCAGGACATCGGAGAGGTCAAGATCCCATTTCAACCGGCCGAAGATGATTTCGGTTTCGCCAAAAGGAATACCGCTTTCAAACTGCGGCTTTCCTGCCGATCCGTCCGGTACCTTGCTTGTCAAAGCCGCTGCCCCATCCGCATGATGGTAAAGGCCGTCTCTGTCGTTACAATCGGCGTTTGACGGAATGATCACAGCTCCGGAAAGCAGGAACACGGGATCTGCGACGCCGTTTGCCCCGCAGTTGATGTCCGAATGACCAACGGCACCGTCATTCTTGTTCTTGATATAGTTCAATTTTAAATTGGCGCTGAAATTGTCTGAAGGATCCCACTGAAGCGTCGTACGACCGACAAAGCTCTTCAAGCCTCTGGTGTCCCGGAAACTTCCGTTTGGATTGAAAGCTGGAGTGCCGGGCGCCAGCTCAACATAATTTTCAATATTCTGATATTGGGCGGCGACACGGATACCAAGAGTATCACTCACCGGTCCGGAAATATAACCGCTGACGGTGGTGCCGTTCTCTTCAAATTCCTGGGACACCTTGGTTCCGATTTCCCACACCGATGTCGGATTGGCCGAACGGATGGCGAATACGCCAGCTGATGCACTCTTACCAAAGAACAGCGATTGCGGTCCCTTCAGAACATCGATTTGCTCGACGTCAAAAAAACCTGCCTGAACGATGCGCATCGTGCTGACCTGAACCCCGTCGAAGTCAAAAGCGACGGCGGAATCGAAAGATGCAGAAATATTGGACGAACCAACACCACGCAAACTGATCTGGCCGCCGGAGCCCGAACCGCCAACCTGTACGTTAAGCGCAGGTACCCGGCTGGTGACATCGGCCACTTCATTGACCTGATATTTTTCCAGCGTGTCGCCGCCGATGGCGGATACCGTTACCGGTACCTCCTGCAATGTTTCCGTCTGCTTTCGCGCTATGACGGTAATAACGGCTGCCTCGTCGATCTCGTCGGAATCTTGGGCCAATGCCGGAGAAGCCATTCCGGCAAAGGCGGTGGCGGCTGCGGAACCCAATAACAGGGATCTGACGGCGCTGGTTTTCAGGACGGATTTGTAGCGTGGTGCATATCTGGTCATAGCTCTCTCCCAAATGGCCCGACCTGGCAGGCCGATACCGTTCTTAAAAATTTGGCGGTTTTTCCCACCTTATTGTGTGATTATCTTAAGCGTGCGTTTCGGATCGCTCTGCTAGCCAATTTGATAGCAAATGCGGAAAACTGTGGTCTTCACGCAACAAATGTACGTTTTCCGCCATTAATCGGTAACGGCACTAGCGACAGTGCTAGCGATAATAGGGATTGCGCTGGCCGGACAGTCGACGCCTATAGCGAAACAACAGTCAGAACGGGAGAACCATAATGAGCCGCCTCAAAGGAAAAACCGCCATCGTAACCGGCGCCGGATCGGGACTCGGAAAAGCGATCAGCGAATCATTCGCCAAGGAAGGTGCCCGCGTCGTTCTCACTGACATCGATATCGATGCTGCGACAAAAGTCGCTGCCACTATCGGGGCCACCGCCATTGCTCTCGAACAGGATGTTGTCGACGAAAAACGCTGGGATGAAATATTTGCGGCGACGACCGACGCTTTCGGCGCGCCGCATATCCTGGTCAACAATGCCGGGCTGGTCATTCCCGGCACGATCGAGGATTGCTCGCTCGAACTGTTCCGCAAGCAGACTTCCGTCATGCTCGACGGCGTGTTCCTCGGGTGCCGAAGCGCGGTCCGGGCCATGAAATCCAACGACCAGCCCAGTTCGATCATCAACCTCAGTTCGATGGCGGCCCTTCAGGGCTATTCACCCTTTGTCGCCTATAGCGCCGCCAAAGGTGGCGTGCGGTCGATGACCAAATCGGTGGCCCTGCATTGCAAGGAACAGGATTATCCGATCCGCTGCAACAGCCTGCATCCCGCCGGCATTGATACGCCGATGGTGCGTCAGGAAGCCGTTGGCGCTGGTGGCGGAGAAACGCCGGAAACCGGAATGATAAAGATCGGCGAACTGGGCCACCCCAACGATGTTGCGGCTCTATGCGTCTATCTGGCGAGCGACGAATCCCGCTTCATGACTGCCGGCGAATATCCGGTCGATAACGGGGTGCTCTACAAGCCCGCCTGATATCAGGAGGCGGCAGCACCCATGGCTGCCGCCATCTGGTTCTGGAATTCCGCGAGATCGAAATAGTCCCGCCATTTGGCGATTTTTCCATCGTGCATTTCGAACGTGCCCATCACCCGGATGGCGATCCATTTCCCGTTGATCCGGAACTTGTCGGTCCGCTCGGTGAGGACCGTGTCACCCTCGGCGACAATATGATGGACGATCCACTCCGCGCCATCGGAACCCATGCCGGAGCCATCGAAAAATGCTTTTACCGCATCGATGCCGACACAGGGTTCCATCGGGATATTATGATAGAAAATATCATCCGCCATGGCCGCGTAGATCGCGTCATAATCCAGCCGGTTCCACGCATCGATAAAATCGAGCACCTGTTGCTTGCTGTCGGCCATGGCGAAATCCTCCCTTAGTCTTCCGGCGAAACGTCGAGGATCATCTTGCCCTGGTTGGCGCCGGAGAATAGCTTCATGAACGCGGCGTAGCTGTTCTCAATGCCCTTATCGATATCCTCGTCATGCTTGATCTTGCCCTCGGCGAGCCATTGTCCCATTTCGGCAATGCCCTCCGCGAAACGGGGCGGATAGTCGCGCACCAGAAAGCCCTTGATCGTCGCCTGACGCGAGATAAGATACCAGAGATTGCGGATACCGACCGGTTCCGGGCTGTTATATTCGCTGATCAGGCCGCAGAGTACGACGCGGCCATATTCGTTGATCGCGGTAATCCCGGCGTCAAGAATTTCACCGCCGACATTTTCCCAGATGATATCGACACCATCGGGGGCAGCCGCCGCAATTTCCTTTTCGAGCTCAGCCTGGCTCTTGCCACGATAATCGATTGCTGCGTCAAAACCATAATCTTCGGTCAGGCGGCGACATTTGTCCGCGCCGCCAGCAATACCGATAACACGGCAGCCCTTGATCTTGCCGATCTGGCCAACCAGCGAACCAACCGCACCCGCAGCGCCGGTTACCAGCAAAGTGTCACCAGCCTTGGGCTTGCCATCGTCGATCATACCGAAATAGGCGGTCATCCCGACCGCGCCGAGTACCGACAGAAAATTGGTCGGAGACGGAACCAGCGAGGCATCGACCGGCGATGTAAAACCGCCGGCTTCCACCACCGAATATTCTTCCATCGCGCCAAGACCGACAACCCATTGTCCGACTGGAAAATCCGGGTTCTTGGATTCGGCAACCCTGCCGACACTGCTGGCCGTGACCGCCGCCCCCAAAGCGATCGGTGGCATATAGCTTTCCGCATCGCTCATCCAGCCACGCTGGGCCGGATCAAGCGAGATATAATGGTTGCGCACCAGAAACGATCCGTCAGACAGTTCCGGCAGATCCTCTTCGACCAGCGCAAAATCGCTTTCCTTTGGCTCGCCTACCGGGCGACTGACAAGCGTAAATTTGCGGTTCTTGGTCATATATTATCCTTCATTCGCGAGTTTGTGGGATTTCTTGATTTTCTTGGCGAGCGACCATTTGTGCACCTCGGTCGGACCGTCATAGACGCGGAAGGCGCGCACTTCGCGGAACACCTGTTCGACGACCGTATCCTTGCTGAGACCTGTGCCGCCCATCACCTGTACGCAATTGTCAGCGATGCGGAACAAGGCTTCGGAAACGGCAACCTTTGCCATCGAGCTCTCGGTGGTTCCCAATGCGCCGGTGTCGAGCACGTTTGCGCACCAGTCGATCATCAATTCAGCCTGCTTGAGGTCGATCTGGTTCTGCGCCAGCATGAAACCGACACCCTCATGGTCGATAAGCGGCTTGCCAAAGGCCTGCCTTTTGCAGGCATAATCTATGGCGATTTCCTGCGCCCGGTCGCAGCAGCCAAGCCAGCGCATGCAATGGGTCAATCGAGCCGGAGACAATCGCACTTGCGCATATTTGAAACCCTCGCCGCTTTCGCCGAGCATCTGGTCGGCCGGCACGCGGAGATTGTCAATTTGCACCACCGAATGGCTGCCCGGCATCGAGCTGTCGATCGTGTCGAGCACCCGTTCGATCCTGATCGCAGGATCGGGAAGGTCGACGAGGAACATGGTCGCGCCCTCGGCGGACTTCGCCATGATGATCCCGACCTTTGCGCCCTTGGCGCCGGTGATGAACGTCTTGCGACCGTTGATCACCCAGTGATTGCCGTCCGGCTTCGCGGTCGTCTGCATCATCATTGGATCGGAACCAGCGCCATTTTCGCTGGCCGGTTCGGTCATGAAAAAGGCCGAGCGTTCGCGGCCGGATACCAGCGGTTCCAGAAACCGCTCTTTCTGCTCCGGCGACGCGCATTTGCCGAGCAGATACATATTGCCCTCGTCCGGCGCGAACGTGTTTACCGCCAGCGGACCCAGTGGCGACAATCCGGACTTGCGCAGAACAAGCGCTGTCTCCAGATGCGTCAGATGGCTGCCGTCCTCGCGGATATGCGGCGTCAGGACACCTGCCTCTTTGGCCAATGCCCGCATTTCCTGCACCAGCCCGTCGGTCGGACCATGGTCCTCGCAACGCTCGTCTTTTTCATAAGAAAAAATCTTGTCGCGAACGAATTTCTCAACCCGTTCAGCCATGTCATGCGCCTCGGCGCCAATTTCTTTGGTCATCGAATCTCCTATCTTTGGAGAATCGTTACGGCAGATACGCCCGGCGCGCCATAGACTTGCGTGTAGGCCGTTTTCGGATCGCCCGGCACCTGCCGCGCTCCCGCCGTTCCCCGCAATTGCACGACATTCTCGTAGACCTGCCGCAACCCAGAAGCGCCGATTGGTTCGCCACAGGCAAGACAGCCACCATCCGTATTGATCGGCAATTCACCGGTGATATCGCTGCGTCCTTCGAGCAACCACTGTTCCTGTTCGCCCGGCTTGCAGAAACCGTTTTCCGCCATATGCATGATTTCCGCACCGGACTCGGTGTCCTGCAATTGCGCGATATCAATGTCTTCGGGGCCCATGCCGGCCTGTTCGAAAGCAGCCTTGGAGGCGATCTCGGTCGCGGTGCCGCCACGTTCGTTGTCGATCGATGCGGCAAATACCTCGAACGAGCCGGGAGGCCGTGTGCGCATCACCGAAGATTTGAGCCGGATGATCGGCACGCCCAACTCCCGCGCCTTTTTCTCGCTGGCGAGAATGAGCGCCACGGCGCCTTCGGCCGGTGAACAGAACATATATTTGGTCAGCGGATCGCAAATCATCGGCGCGTTCATGATCGTATCCAAATCGACCTCGCTCCGCCGCCATGCGTGATCGGTTTTCACCCCGTTGCGGAAGGCCTTTTCGGCGACCCGCCCCAGCGTTTCACGGCTGATATTATGCTCGTGCAGATAGCGCATGATCTTCGCGCCGAAAAACTGGACTGTCAGCATATAACCAGCCTCACCATACCAGTTTGGCAGTCCGTAAGCCGACGGATCGGCGTTGAAAGCACCGCGCGGATGTTTGTCGAATCCGACCGCCATGCCCATTTCATATTCACCCGACTTGATCGCGCTGACCGCTGCATTGAGCGCCGATCCACCGGTTGCACAGCCATTGGAGACATTGATAAACTGGATACCGGTCAGGCCGAGCTGCGACACCATGTTGTCCGCGCTGCCCGAAGCCGCCGAGCCGCCAAAAGCGAACTCCACATCTTTCCATTCGATGCCGCTGTCGGCCAGCGCCTGCCGGACGGCAAAAATGCCTTGGTCCATGCCATCCCGCCCTTCGGTCCGGCCGAACGGGTGAATGCCTGCTCCTACGATGCAAACGTCTGACATGATTATTCTCCCTGGACAGGTTTGAAGGCATGGATGAGCTTCTGCTCTTCGGGCGGCGCTTCGGGATCCAGCGGGATCACCGTAAATTCCACCTGCATACCGATTTGGACATCATCCGGATCAACACCGGTCAATCGCGATTCCACCATCGTCTGGCCCGGCAGGCTGACATAGGCGACCACATAGGGTTTGAATTTCTCCGGATCGGTCGGTCCGATATAGGGCGGCTTGGGCGGAAAGCGCTGGACCGTATACGTCCAGACCGTTCCGCGCGTACCGAGCGCCACCGGCTCGATATTGTCATCGGGAGTCAACGGCAGCGGAAAGAATATCTGACCGGTTTCCCTGTTG
This sequence comes from uncultured Sphingorhabdus sp., assembly GCA_964022345.1. Lineage (GTDB taxonomy): Bacteria > Pseudomonadota > Alphaproteobacteria > Sphingomonadales > Sphingomonadaceae > Parasphingorhabdus. The sequence continues at coordinate 8,275 of CAXHZT010000007.1, read as the reverse complement.
CGCGCGCCCAACAGCGCGCTCATGTCATCGGTAAACAGATTGTCAGCAATCGGTTGTGCACTCACGAAGATCTCTCCTTTTATACGAGTCCTATACGGGGGAAAGCGGGCGGCAAATAACTGCCAAAACGGCTAGGATAGACCGGTATCAATAGCCCGGATGTACCGCCAGCATGCCGCCATCGACCAGCAGGTCACTACCGGTGACAAAGCTGCTGTCATCGCTGGCCAGATATACTGCGGCAGCGGCCAGATCACTGCCCTGCCCGATCCGGTTCAACGGCGACATGGCGGCCGCCATTTCGACCATCCCGGGAACGCTTTTGGCGGCCGTGTCGATAATGCCCGTATGGGTCGCACCCGGCACGAGATTGTTGCAGCGGATATTCAATCCGTTCTGCGCGCAATGGACGGCAACCGATTTGGACAACATGCGCACTGCGCTTTTCGATGCCGTGTATGTCACATCACTGGGGAGCGCCGCGAAAGCGCTGGTCGATGCGATGTTGATAATCGAACCACAGGAGCCGCCGGGATTGGCTTTCATCGCGGCAATCGCCTTCTGGCAACCGAGCATCACCCCGGTCAGGTTGATGCCGAGCAAATGGTGCCAGCTGTCCAGATCGACATCTTCGATAGTCTTGCCGATCACGATTCCGGCATTGTTGACCAATATATCCAGCCTGCCAAATTCACTGCGCGCCTTCTCCATCACTCCATCCCACGATTGCGCGTCGGCAACATCCTGCACTATGAACAAGGCGCCCGCTTCCTCCGCAACCGACTGGCCGAGGGCCTCCTGTACGTCGGTAGACAGCACTTTGGCGCCTTCCCGGACAAAGCGCTCGACCGTCGCGGCTCCAATACCGGACGCCCCACCGGTGACGATGGCGACCTTCCCCTCCAATTGACCCGACATATTCTTCTCCCTATCAAATTCAGCAGAGGCTTATCCTGCCCCGGCGCTCTAGTTCCCGCTATCTATAATGCGAAAGGATGCATGATGCTCACTCCGGAATATATGAAGCAAATTGTCGACCAGTATCTGGCCGCGATCAACGAAGGCGACATGCACGCGGTCATGGAAATCTATGCCGATGACGCAGCGGTCGAAGACCCGGCTGGCACAGAGCCCAAGCGTGGCGACGATATCCTGCAATTTTACACCAATGCCTTTTCCGGCGGCGCGAAAGTGGAACTGACCGGCCCCGTGCGCATTTCGGCAAAAGCAGCGGCCTTTCCGTTCCGCGCCGAGATCAACCAGGAAGGCGGAGCGGTTCTGGTCGTGGAAGTCATCGATATTTTCGAGTTTAACCCGGACGGCAAAGTCGACAAGATGACGGCGCATTTTGGACCTGCCAATGTTACGGTGAAGACCGCCTAGACCTTTCCAGAATCGATCAAAAACCGGAATTTTTTGCCCAGCGGTCGCTGTGGAAGCCGGCGTCGCCAAACATCTGCTGGGCGACATGGACCCGCTTGAAATACAGCCCGACATCATATTCGTCGGTCACGCCGATCCCGCCATGCATCTGGATCGCTTCCTTGGTCGCAAGCTGCGCGACCTGGCCGGTCTTGGCCTTGGCCAGCGAACAGGTCATGCCGGCATTGTCGAAATCCGCATCGAGATCCTTGAGTGATTTGAGCACCGCCGATTTCATCATCTCTATTTCGGTCGCCAGATGGGCGGCCCGATGCTGCAACCCCTGGAAAGAGCCGATTTTCTGGCCGAATTGCTCGCGTTCCTTGAGATAGTCGGTGGTCACCCCGAAAACCTGCTGGGCCGAACCGGACATTTCCGCGCTCAGCACGGCACGGCCGGCCGACAATATACCCTCGAGCGCGCCATAGCCGCCATCCAGTTCGCCCAAAATGTCGTCCCCGGTAACCTCGAGGCCGTCGATCGAAATATTGGCGGCGTTGCGGCTATCCACCATCGGCGTATATTCGCGCGTGATTTCCGGCGCATTGGCGTCCACGAGAAACAGCGTGATGCCTTGCGGATCGCCCTGCTCTCCCGAAGTACGGGCCGCGATGATCAGCTTGTCGGCCACATGGCCATCGGCAACAAAAGTCTTGGCCCCGGAGAGAGTGAAGCCGTTGCCCGACGGCTTGGCGGAAAAAGCAATCCGGCTGGGATTGTGCCGTGGGCCCTCGTCCACGGCCAGCGCAAAGAGCTTTTCACCGCTGCTGATCGCCGCCAGATTTTCCTCTTTCTGTTTCTCCGTTCCATATTGCTGGATCGCCGTAGCGCCCAGAACGGATGTGGAGAAAAAAGGCGAGGCGGTCAGATTGCGGCCCATCTGTTCGGCCAGCACCCCGGCACCGACATAGCCGAAGCCGCTGCCGCCATGTTCTTCTTCGACAATGATGCCGGCCCAGCCCATCTCCGCCATCTCGGACCATAATTCCCGGCAGAAGCCGTCCGCAGGCTTGTTGTCGCGCACCTTGCGGAAGGCGGACACGGGCGCTTTCTCGGCCAGAAAACCGTTTGCTGCATCCTGCAGCATCTCTTGTTCTTCGCTCAGTATCAACGGCATGACAAATTCGCCCTATTGGCTCGGCAATCCCAAGACGCGCTTGGAAATGATGTTAAATTGAACTTCGGTGGTACCGCCGAGGATCGAATAGGCCCGGTTATAGAGCCAGTTATTGGCCAGACTGCCATATTCAATGCCATCTTCACCGATGGTGGCCGCAGTCGTGCCTTCTATATCCATACGCAATTCGGTACCGCGCTTCGTGAGTTCCGAGGCAGCATATTTGAGCATCGAGGATTTCGCGCCCAGACCATTGCCGGCATTGGCTTCGTCTGTGAGCCGCTCGACCGTCAGATTATAGGCCCAATTGTCCAGCTCCGCCTGCGCGATGCTCTGGCGCAATGCGGGATCGTCCAGACGACCGGAAGCATCGAGACCGATTTTCTCGGCTGCATATTTGCCCAGGCTCTCCGGTCCGCTGGTGCCGCGCAACGGCGACATCGTACCGAGCATGCCGCGCTCGTGCACCAGCAGATTCTTCGCCACATCCCAGCCGCGATTGACCTCGCCGACGACCGAGGCATTGTTGTCGCCATAGCTTTTCGGCACTTTGACATTGTCGAAAAATGTCTCGCAAAAGGGTGAATGGCCGGAAATGAGGACGATAGGCTTCACGCTGATCCCCTCGCTCGCCATGTCCATGAGGATGAATGTGATGCCCTTGTGCTTGGGGGCATCGAAATCGGTGCGCACCAGACAGAATATCCAGTCGGAAATATCGGCGTTGGAGGTCCATATCTTCTGGCCGTTGATCAGCCAATGATCACCCTTGTCCTCGCATTTGGTCTTGAGCGACGCGAGATCCGAACCGGCTCCCGGCTCGGAATAGCCCTGGCACCAGCGGATTTCGCCGCGTGCGATTGCGGTGAGATGCTGCGCCTTCTGTTCGTGGGTACCATAAGCCAGCAAAGCAGGGCCGAGCATCGAGATGCCGAAATTGCTCAGCGGCTTGCGGGCATCGATAGCCTGGCGCTCTTCATCCAGTATCTTGGCTTCGTCCGCGGAAAGTCCGGCACCGCCATATTCTTTGGGCCAGGTCGGTACCGTATAACCTTTTGCCAAGGCCCGCTCGAACCAGATTTTCTGGGCTTCGGACTGGAATTCCCATTGCCGCCCGCCCCAGCACTGGTTTTCGGCAGTAATATCCCCGTCGCGCATTTCCTCGGGACAGTTTTCCTGCAGCCATGCCCGCACTTCCGTGCGGAAATTTTCAAGATCGCTCATGACTTAACCTCTCGTGACAACCATGTCATATGTCAGCCGGCATGATGCGGGCACTGCGCATTTAGTTAGCGATATCATCCTCACCATCAGTCCAGACGGAGCATTTGCTTGCCGAAATTCTGGCCCGCGAACAACCGCTTCAATGTGGCCGGAATATTGTCAAAGCCTTCCTGGATATCTTCTTTGAAGGTTATTCTGCCTTCCTTGATCCACTGCCGCATGCGCTTTTGCGCTTCGGGAAATTCACTTGCATAGTCGGATACAATAAAGCCCGACATGCTGGCCCGCTTGAAGATCAGGTTGAAGTAATTTTCAGGACCAGCCGGCATATCGCCCTGTTCGTAGCGGGAAATACCGCCGCAGATCGCGACACGGGCATGCATGGCAATATGCGCCAGCGCGTCGTTCAGGATCTTGCCGCCGACATTGTCGTAAAAGACATTGATCGACTGGGCGCAATGCTCCTTCAGCTTCGCCCGGACATCGTCATTCTTATAGTCGATGGCCACATCATAACCGACATCTTCGGTCAGCCAGTTGCACTTCTCTTCACCCCCGGCAATACCAATGGTGCGGCAGCCGGCAATTTTGGCAATCTGCCCGACCATCGAGCCGGTCGCGCCAGCCGCGCCGGACACGACAACCGTATCACCGGGCTGGGGCCGGCCGTGCTTCAGCAGGCCGAAATAGGCGGTCATGCCGGTTGTCCCGAGCGCACCCAGATTGGCCGCAAGCAGATCGTCATCGGGAATCTTGTTCAATTCGCCGCCGGGCACATGCGCATAATCCTGCCAACGCAGCATGCCCATGACCTTGTCGCCCTTGGCAAATCCGGAATGACGTGATTCGATAACGGTGCCGATACCGGATCCGCGCATAACCTCGCCAATCTCTGTCGGCGCAACATAGCCGCCGATATTTTCCATCCAGCCTTTTTGCGCCGGATCGAAGCCCAATATCTCGGTCTTCACCAGAACATGACCTTCAGCGCATGACGGTACCTCGGTGACCACTTTTTTGAAATCATCGTCTACGAGACCGCGTCCCCGGGGACGTCCATTGATCAGCCACTGCCTGTTGTCGGTCATTTTTTCTCTCCATTGGAAGATTTGAAATCCTGTTAGACGGATTCTTTCGCCCAACCGAACTGCCAGCTTTGATAGCTGATCGATTAAAACAGCGGTCGCGCCCTGTGGGCGGGAATATTTTCCGGGCATGACCAGCGCTTTTCCGCCATAGTGGCGGACAAAGACTGTCCGGTCCGGAGCTCGCCTGATCGCCGCTCACTCCCTATAACAATAGTGGCGGGTCGGGCCGCTCGCGCTATGAAGTTTTTAAGGAAAGCGTCCCCTTCAGAGGGCCGCATTACAAAGGAGCAAAGCCTTGGCCAATAGTGACATGGCGGACAAAGATGTCCTCATCGATATTTTCACCCGCGCCGACCTGATCATGCAGTCGGATATCAAATTCCGTCAGATGATCGGAGCGGGTCAACTGCAAATCGTCTATTATCCCGTGCGCGGACAGGAAGTTGTCTCGTCGGCGATGATGGCCGCGGTGAACAAGGAAGATTATCTGGTCACGATCTATCGCGGCCTGCACGACCAGCTCGCCAAGGGCATTCCTTCCAAGGATCTCTGGGCCGAATTTGCCGGCAAGATGGCCGGAACCTGCAAGGGCAAGGGCGGGCCGATGCATATCACCCATCCCGAAACCGGAGTGATGGTGACCACCGGCATCGTCGGGTCCGGTATTCCTATTGCCAACGGCCTCGCGCTAGCCAGCCAGTTGGACAAGGACGGCAAGGTCACGGTCTGCTGCTTCGGTGATGGCGCGACCAATATCGGTGCCTTTCACGAGGGACTGAACATGGCGCAGATCTGGAAGCTGCCCGTCATTTTCCTGTGCCAGAACAATCTCTATTCCGAACATACGCCGATGGCATTTGCGACCAGTTCGGATTCGATCAAGCAGCGCGGCGAAGGCCTGGGCATGCGTTCGGTCCAGGTGAACGGCAATGATGCCAGCGCCATGTATGCTGCGGCGAAGGAGGCCGTCGAATATGCGCGGGCCGGCCATGGACCGACCCTGATCGAAGCGATGACCTTCCGCTTCCACGGCCATCTGCTCGGCGACACCAGCCATTATATTCCGAAAGAGGAAATGGAGCAGGCGAAGAAGGACGATCCGATGCCGATCCTGCGCCAGCAATTGCTCGACCTGCAGATCAGCGAAGCCGATATTGCAGCGATCGAGGCGAAAAATGCCGCAATCATCGAAGAAGCGTCACAATTTGCGCTGGATACACCCTATCCTCCGGGCGACGAATATCGCATCGATGTCCTCGACGTGGAGATTGCAGCATGAGCGAGAAACCAAAAGACATCATGTTCGCCCAGGCCTGCAACATGGCCATGGCCAAAGCGATGGAAGATGATCCCAAGGTCATATTGATGGGCGAAGACATTGCCGATGAGCAAGGCGGCGGTGTCTTCAAGGTTACCCTCGGCCTGTCCGAGCGATTCGGTACCGACCGCGTCCGTTCCACCCCAATTTCCGAACAGGCCATTGTCGGCGCTGCAGTGGGCTCCGCGATGGTCGGCTACAAGCCGGTTGCGGAAATCATGCTGATGAACTTCATCACCGTTGCCATGGACCAGATCGTCAACCATGCGGCCAAGTTGCGGTTCATGTCGGGCGGGCAGACGACCGTCCCGCTGACCATCCGCACCACCACCGGTGCCGGTACCGGTCTGGGCGGCCAGCATAGCGATATGCTCGAAGCGTGGCTTGCGCACGTGCCCGGACTGAAAGTCGTCGCAGCCTCCAATCCGGCTGACGCTTATGGTCTGCTCTACTCCTCGATCATGGATCCCAATCCGGTAATCTTCATCGAGAATACGCCAGGCTATTTCGTCAAGGGCCCTGCCCCTGCACCGGACCACGTGGTACCGCTCGGCAAGGCATCGGTTCCTCGCGAAGGCACGGACATCACGCTGATCGGCTATGGCAGCAGCATCAGCCGATGCCACGCCGCCGCAGATAAGCTGGCGGAAGACGGCATCTCGTGCGAGATTGTCGACCTCCGCACGATCGCGCCATTTGACGAAGAAACCGTGCTGAAAAGCGTCGCCAAGACCAAGGCAGCGGTCGTCGTTCATGAAGCGGTCCGGAATTTCGGTGTGGGTGCCGAAATATCCTCGCGCATTCATGAAGAACTCTTCTCCGAACTGAAGGCGCCCGTGGGCCGCGTCGGCTCCGGCTATGCGCCTGTTCCTTTCTCTCCCGCGATCGAAAAGGCCTGGATGTTCAGCCAGGACGATATCGAACGCGAAGTGCACAAAATCTTAGGGTAAAATATAATGGCTACTGAAATTAGAATACCGAAACTCGGCTTCAGCATGGAATCCGGGATCCTGGCGGAATGGCTGGTCGAGGACGGAGCCGACGTCACGGCGGGTCAGGAAATCTACGCCCTGGAAAACGAAAAATCGACTCAGGAAGTCGAATCCCCTGCCAGCGGAAAGCTGAAGATTATCATCCAGGCCGACGGCGAGGAATATCCGGTTGGCGAACTGATCGGAACGATCGAATAGCAAAGGCCACAAGTCTCTACCCATCCTATCACTATCGTTAGGAATGTTTGGTTGACTACAAAACCAAACGACGCGACACACTGCGAATAATTATAAGCGTCGCAAGGAGTAGTGTTGGATGGCCGAGAATTTTATTGCCGAAATTCCCGAGATTGGGCGGAAACGTTTTCGGGAAGATGTAGACAGTGTCACCATCACCAATCCGGCGGAGATTCGCCCCGCTGCAGAGGCCGTTCACAAAATCGCGCAATCCTATGGATTCCGGATTGCGGTCTCGGCCGACATTTCGTCCAAGGCGCATCTCGTCGATGCGGACGGCAATCTGATCAACAAGGATGTGTTCGGCTGGGTCGCCGAAGGCGAGCGCTGGTGGGAAGACACCCGCCTTGCACTCAGCTCTCCCCTGCCCCGGGCCTGCCGCTACGAAAGCGAGCCGATCTGGTGCAACGCCGAGGGCTTTCACGGACATTGGCCGAACGAATATCTCGACAAGATCGATCTCAAGGATTTCTACGCCCAGTCCCAGACTTCGAAATCGCACATCCTCATTCCTGTGCATCTGCCGTTCGGGCAGATCGCTGCGGTCAGCTTCTCAACGCTTGAACATGGCATCACCGATCTCACCGAAGCCTATCGGCTCTATTCCGACTTTTTCGGCATCGTGACGGGCCGATTCGTCACTGGCTATGTCCTCGCCATGCGCGAGAAACACCGGATGCCGGCCAATTGCATCCTGTCGAAGCGGGAAGCCGAATGCCTGCACTGGGCCGCGATCGGCAAGACCGACAAGGAAATCAGCATGATTCTGTCGCTCAGCCACGCCACGATCCGTTATCATGTGAACCGGGCCGGGCAGAAGCTGAACAGTGTCAATCGCGGACAGACGATATTCAAGGCCGGCCAGCTGGGCTATCTC
>CAXHZT010000006.1:0-136872 GCA_964022345.1 uncultured Sphingorhabdus sp. | reverse complement strand
ATTCCACGCCCAGTTCTTTCAGCTCTTCGCAACGGGCGACAAAGCTTTCGGGATAAATGGTGTTGGCCGGTTCGGCGACCAGTTCGCGGGTCAGAGCGACGCCATCGGCGACAGCAGAAAGATCCTGCCAGACCTTGGCCGTCTCCAGCTCTTCGTCGAGCGTGGTGATCGTCTGAAGGGTGACCTTCTGCTTTTCAGGCATGGTGGTCCGGTATCTGTCATGCCGCCAGCTGCGCAATTTTGCACCGAAGAGCAATTTCGCCAAATGCTTGTGGCCCAGTCCAGACCGATCAATGACCGCGTGTTTTGCTCCGGAAGCGAGAATTTTCGCAATCGCCGAACCGCCCGCCGATTCCGCGTCCCTGGCCTTGCCTTTTCCCAGTCCCGTCAACACGATCCGGACGACCTGGCCGTTTTCGGTAACGAAAGTTTCAAAGACTTCGCCCAGATTTCCGTCAAACCGCGCTGCCTTTGCCGCCGCTTTCACCGTGTCCGCTTGCTCCAGTGCAAATTCGAAATCCTTCAGACCGTCTTTGCTAATCGCAAATATGAATGCGTCAGCATTCGCGGGGCGCTCGTTGGCAAAGTTGAAATTCATGGGAAAGTCATCCTTATCTTGCTGTGCTGAGGAGTGAATAGCCTCAATGGTTCACTCGTCGGCCCGACTCGCTTGGGAGACAGCCGACACTAATCCTGATACGGGGCGTTGCTGCACGGTCTTGGTTTTTGGGTCAAGCATCTGTTCATCAAAATCTGTCAAAGAAAATTTGCAGACCGGGCGATCTGGTGCAATAGGCGTTCGAAAGGCGGACAGCGCCTTTTTTGACGTTGTTCATAGTGAGGCAAAAAGCAGGTTGAGCCAGTCGATGAAATCTTCCCTCGCCCTTTTTACCCTCTTTTCGGCGGCTTTAACGCCGGCATCTGCGATGGGCCAGTCTCTTGCCGGGGACGCTGTTGCCTCCGATCAGCAACAGGATGAAATCGAATTCAGCGCCGACAGAATCAATTATGATTTTGAAAATGATGTCGTCACCGCCGAGGGGAACGTCATTCTTGATCGCGACGGTTATAAACTGCAGGCCGATCAGGTGGTATGGAACCGGAAATCCGGCGCTGTTGTGGCGGAAGGCAATATCCGCTCGACCAGCCCTGACGGCGACGTAGCTTATGGTGACCGTATCGAGCTGACCGACAGTCTGCGCGACGGGGCCGTCGAAAATCTGCTGCTCGTGCTGGAGGATGGCAGCAGACTGGCCGCCCGCAAAAGCGAGCGTTTTGCTGACGGCACTCTGGAACTCGCAAATGCAGCCTATACCGCTTGCGCGGTAACGACCGAGGACGGCTGCCCCAAAAATCCGAGCTGGCAGATCAAAGCGGTCAAAGTCATATATGATCCGGTAAAGAAACGCGTCAAATATGACGGCGCGCGGATCGAGATTTTCGGTTTGCCGGTGATCCCTCTCCCCGGCCTCTCCCATCCGATCAGCGACGAGAACCGCAGCGGGATTCTGGTTCCCGATGTCAAATTCGACACGGTTAACGGCATTGGCATAACCGTTCCCTATTATTTCAGCATCGCGCCCAATCAGGATGCCACGGTCACCGCACAGGTGTTCACAGACGTCGCGCCCCTGATCAGCGCGACATTTCGCAGCCTTGATCAAAAGGGCGCCTTCCAGATGACGGGCTATGCCACCAATAGCTCCCGTATCCCGACCGGCGCCTCCGAAATCCTGCCCGATTCGGAACGCGCCTTCCGTGGCTATTTTTTCACCAGCGGGCGGTTTCAGATCGATGAAAACTGGTCCGTTTCGCAATCCGCCCGCATCGTATCGGATCGCACATTCCTGCGGCGTTATGACATTAGTGACGACGACAGCCTGCGGTCGACCATCAACGTCGAACGGATTAGCGACGACAGCTATTTTTCTCTCGCCGGGTGGGCGTTCCAGACGCTGCGCGTCAATGATCCGCAAAACCGTGTTCCGGTCGCACTGCCGGTCATCGACTATCGGAAACGGTTCGACGAGCCCGTTCTCGGCGGACGCATCGAAATACAGGCCAACAGTCTGGCCATAGAGCGCGCCGAAGGACAGGACACGCAACGCGCTTTCGGGTCCGCACGCTGGGATATGCGAAAGCTTACGGACTGGGGGCAGGAAATCACCTTCACCGGTCTGGTTCGTGGCGATGTCTACCACAGCGATGACAACGCGCTCAACGAAACGGCAATTTATCGCGGCGTAAGCGGGTGGGAGACCCGTGCCATTGCGACGGCTGCAATTGATGTGAAATGGCCGCTCATCGGAGAGGCTTTCGGCGGCACCCAGACTGTCACCCCCCGTTTCCAGATCGTTGCCACACCGGGACTGGCGAACCTGTCTGTCCCCAACGAAGATGCACGCGCCGTGGACCTGGAAGACAGCAACCTGTTCGCGCTCAACCGTTTCCCCGGATATGACCGGTATGAGGACAATGTGCGGGCAACCTACGGGCTGGAATGGGAAATCAACCGTCCGAACTTGCAGGTCAACATGATCGTCGGTCAAAGCTACCGACTGGAGAATAACAGCAATATCGTTCCGGAAGGCACGGGCTTATCCGACCGTTTCTCCGACATCGTCGGCCGCACCAATGTGCGCTTCAAGGATATCGTCAAATTCACCCATCGGTATCGGCTGGACAAGGATAATCTTGCTGTTCGGCGCAACGAGATTGATGCAACGATAGGCACAAAGGGCACTTACGCGCAGGTCGGCTATCTGCGGCTGAACCGCAATATCGGAGTAGAATTGGAAGATCTGAGAGACCGCGAGGAAATCCGGGTCGGTGGACGCTATCAGATTGACAAATACTGGTCGGTATTCGGCTCCGCGATCGTCGACCTGACCGATCGCAGCGAAGACCCGATTTCGGTCGCCGACGGATATGATCCGGTCAGACACCGCCTGGGCGTGGCGTATGATGACGGTTGTCTGTCCATGGGCGTGACCTGGCGATATGATTATGAAAACACCGGCGATGCACGGCGCGGCAGCACTTTTCTGTTGCGGCTGGCCTTGCGCAATCTTGGCGTGTAGAGACCCTGAAAAGGGATTGGCCCGCTCATATTGGGTTCAGTAGATAATTGCTATCTGCCCGCATTAATGTCACTCTTTGTAGTTGAGAAGAAACAAAAAATGAATGTAATGAGCATGAATATCCAGGGCTTCAAATCCACAGCCATCGTCCTTGCAGCGCTTGCTGTCACCGCGGTTTCGCCGGTCGCCAGCCAGACCGTTGCCGACACGGCCGTGCCGCAGACCGGGCTGAATATTCCTGACGAGATGACGATATTCGGAGAGAATGACCCGAACGTCCGACGCGCTACGGCTATCGTCAACGGCGATATCATAACCGGTACCGATGTCAGCCACCGCCTCGCCCTCATTGTCGCGGCCAACGGCGGCAAGGTGTCGGACGAAGAGAAACAGCGCCTGCGGCTCCAGGTGCTCAGAAATCTGATTGACGAAACGCTGCAGATCCAGGAAGCCGAAGCCAATGAAATCACCATTGGCGACGACGAGGTCGAAGCCACATTTCGTCAGGTGGCCCAGCAGAATTTCAAACAGGATATCGACGCGTTCGACCAGTATCTGAGAACGCAGGGTTCCTCCACGGATACGCTGAAACGCCAGATCAAGGGCGAACTGGCCTGGAGCCGTCTGCTCCGCCGCAACATCCAGCCATTCATCAATGTCGGGGATGAAGAGGTCAACGCGATTATCGAACGGCTGAATGCTTCCAAGGGTACGAGCGAATATCGTATCGGCGAAATTTATATGGCAGCGTCGCAGGAAACGGCACCACAGGTCGTCGATAATATGCGCAAGATATTGGAGCAGATCCGTGCCGGCGGCTCCTTTGTCGCTTACGCGCGGCAGTTTTCGGAAGCCTCGACCGCTGCAACCGGCGGCGATCTGGGTTGGGTGAGACCGGCGCAGTTGCCGCAGACGCTGGCCACTGCCGCCGAGCAAATGCAGGTCGGCCAGGTCGTCGGCCCGATCGAGGTGCCTGGCGGTTTTTCCATCCTCTATCTGATCGACTCGCGGCAAGTGCTCACCGCCGACCCGCGTGATGCCCTGCTCAGCCTCAAACAGCTGGCGATAAGCTTTCCGGCAGGTACGACCGAAGCGCAGGCTACAAAACAGGCCGCAGAATTTGCCACCGCCACCCAGGGCATCAAGGGCTGCGGAGCGGCAAACGAGGTCGCCGCAAGACTGGGTGCCAGCGTGGTCGACAATGACCAGGTCAGACTGCGCGACCTGCCAAGCGCGTTGCAGGGCACGATTGCCGAGCTGCAAATCGGCCAGGCCAGCCAGCCGTTCGGCTCTGTCGAAGATGGCGTCCGCGTTCTGATCCTGTGCGGACGGGATGATCCGCAGGTCACATCAGCGCCCTCTTTCGACGACATCATGTCCCGGCTGGAGAATGATCGTGTCAACAAACGGGCGCAGATATATTTGCGCGACCTGAGACGCGACGCCATCATCGAATATAATTAATGGTGGACGGGAACGCCAAGCCCTTTGCTGTTTCATGCGGCGATCCGGCTGGTGTCGGTCCGGAGATTATCGGCAAAAGCTGGCAACAGCGGGTGGAAGCGGGCCTGAAGCCCTTTTTCGTAATCGGAAATTTCGCCGATTTCGAGAATCTCCCCGATGTACCGGCGCGGAAAATCGATCAACCTTCCGAGGCTGCCGAGATATTTGACGACGCCCTGCCGGTGTTTCACATCCACGAAGCCGACGCAGCGGTCCCCGGAGAGGCGACAATGGACAGCGCGCAATGCTCCCTGCACGCGCTCGAAATTGCCTGCGGTCTGGCCCGCTCGGGCGATGCCGGCGCGGTGATCACCGCTCCCGTCTCCAAGACGCAGCTTTACAAGATCGGCTTTCGCTATCCCGGCCAGACGGAATTTGTTTCGGAACGATGCGGAATCGCGCGCGAAAATGCCGTGATGATGCTGGCCGGACCCAGCTTGCGGGTCATTCCGATGACCACCCATATCGCGCTCAGGGACGTGACAGAGCAATTGACCGAGCGGCTGATCCTTGCCCGCGCCCGTGCCGCGGAGAAGGCGATGATCCGCAATTTCGGCATCGAAAAACCCCGCATCGCGGTAGCGGGCCTCAATCCGCATGCCGGCGAGAGCGGCAATCTCGGTGACGAGGAGCAACGGATCATGCAGCCGGCAATTGATATGCTGCGCAACGACGGCATGGATATCACCGATCCGCTGCCGGCCGACACGATGTTCCACGAGGAAGCGCGGCAGCAATATGATGTCGCGCTGTGCCCCTATCATGACCAGGCCCTGATACCGCTCAAGACCCTGCATTTCTTTGACGGCGTCAATATCACGCTCGGCCTTCCGATTGTCCGTACCTCGCCCGACCATGGCACCGCCTTCAACATTGCCGGCCGGAATATCGCCGACCCGCGCTCGATGATCGCGGCGATCCAGATGGCCGCCACCGCGGTCACCAACCGCCAGATATACGACCATTGAGCCAGCCTGTTGCCCTGCCCCCGCTGCGGGAGGTGATCAAGAAACACGGCCTGACCGCGAGCAAGGCGCTGGGCCAGAATTTCCTGTTCGACATGCAGCTACTCGACCGGATCGCTGCGGTCCCGGGCAGTCTGGACGGCCAGTCCGTCTTTGAAGTCGGCCCCGGTCCCGGCGGCCTGACCCGCGCCCTGTTGCAGGCCGGTGCCCATGTGACCGCTGTGGAGCGGGACGAGCGCTGCCTGCCCGCCCTGTCCGAACTGTCCGATCATTTCCCGGACAAGCTGACGCTGATCAACGACGATGCGCTCGCGCTGGACCATGGCAGCCTGTTCGACGGTCCGTTCCATATCCTCTCCAACCTGCCCTATAATGTCGGTTCGGCGCTGCTCGTGAAGTGGCTCTCCGCTCCGCAATGGCCACCGCAATGGCAGTCGCTGACCCTGATGTTCCAGCGCGAGGTCGCCGACCGGATCGTCGCCCGGCCCGGCTCAAGCGCCTATGGCCGCCTCTCGATCCTGGCCCAGTGGCGCAGCACGGCCAAGCTCGCCATGACCGTCCACCGCTCGGCCTTCACGCCGCCGCCCAAGGTCATGTCGGCGGTCGTCCATATCACGCCCGAGGCGCAGCCCGAAGGCGTCAACTTCGCCAAGCTGGAGATCCTGACGCAGACCGCCTTCAGCCAGAGACGCAAGATGCTGCGGCAAAGCCTGAAGAAGCTGCCCGGCGGCCTCGAAGCGCTCGAGCAGGCCGGCATCGACAGCCAGCGCCGCCCCGAGACTCTCGCCGTGTCCGAGTTCGTCGAACTCGCCCGGCTGCTCTCCTAGCCCGCCGCTTTCAGCTTCCGCCGATAGGCATGCAGCAACGGCTCGGTATAGCCGCTCGGCTGCTCGACACCCTTGAACACCAGATCGCGCGCCGCCTGGAAGGCCAGGCTGTCATCCGGATTGGGGGCCATCGGCCGGTAGAGCGGATCGCCCGCATTCTGACCGTCGACCTTGGCCGCCATGCGCAGCAAAGCGGCATCGACCTGCTCAGGCGAACAGACACCGTGCAACATCCAGTTGGCCATATGTTGCGAGGAAATCCGCAGCGTCGCGCGGTCTTCCATCAGGCCGACATCGTTGATATCCGGCACTTTGGAACAGCCGATTCCCTGATCGATCCAGCGGACCACATAGCCCAAAATGCCCTGGGCATTATTGTCCAGCTCATGCTCGATTTCTTCGTCCGACCAGTTGTGGCCATCGGCCAGCGGAATGGTCAGCAACTTGTCGAGCGGCGCAATGCCGTCCGCCGCGACTTCTTTCTGCCGGTCGAAGACATTGACCCGGTGATAGTGGATCGCGTGCAGCGTCGCCGCCGTCGGGCTCGGCACCCAGGCGGTATTCGCGCCAGTCATCGGATGACCGATTTTCTGTTCCATCATGTCCGCCATCATATCGGGCGCGGCCCACATGCCCTTGCCGATCTGCGCCTTGCCGGACATACCGCAAGCCAGACCGATAGCGACATTGCGCTGTTCATAAGCGGTGATCCAGTCGCTTGTCTTGATATCACCCTTGGCCAGCATCGCGCCCGCCTGCATCGAGGTATGGATCTCGTCGCCGGTCCGGTCGAGGAAACCGGTGTTGATGAACACGACCCGGTCCTTCACCGCATGGATACAGGCGGCGAGATTGGCGGATGTACGCCGCTCCTCGTCCATCACGCCGACCTTGATCGTGTGACGGTCGAGACCGAGCAGATCTTCTACCGCATCGAACAGATCGTTGGTGAAGGCGCATTCTTCCGGCCCGTGCATCTTCGGTTTCACGATATAGATGGAACCGGCGCGGCTGTTGCGCAGTTCGCCCAGTCCCTTGAGGTCGTGCATCGCGATCAGGCTGGTGAACACGCCGTCGAGCAGACCTTCCGGCGCTTCAGATCCGTCAGCTAGCAGGACCGCCGGGTTGCTCATCAAATGCCCGACATTGCGGACAAACATCAGGCTGCGGCCCGGCAGGGTGAAGGATTTGCCGTCGAGATCAACATAATCGCGATCCGGATTGGCCTTGCGCTCGACCGTCTTGCCACCCTTTTCGAAGGACGCATCGAGATCACCGCGCATCAGGCCGAGCCAGTTGGTATAGGCCAGCACCTTGTCTTCGGCATCCACAGCCGCGACTGAATCTTCCATGTCGATGATCGTGGTCAGCGCCGCTTCCATCAGGACATCGGCGATATGGGCCGGGTCATCCTTGCCGATCGGGTGGGCCGGGTCGATGACGATTTCGGCGTGCAACCCGTTATGCTTGAGCAGCAGCGACTGGCCGTTGCGGCCAACCAGTTGCGAGGGATCCGCCAAGGCGGGATTGCCGCCAGCATAATCGGTCCATGATCCGCTCGACAGCGGAAAGGCTTCGTCGAGAAAGGCTTTTGCCGCCTTGATAACCGCAGCCCCACGCTCCGGATCATAGCCGCCCGGCTTGGCTGGCGGTGCGTCAAGGGCATCGGTGCCGTAGAAAGCGTCATAAAGGCTGCCCCAGCGCGCGTTGGCGGCGTTCAGAACGAAGCGGTCGTTGAGCGAGGGCACCACCAGCTGCGGTCCGGCCATGGTCGCGATTTCCGGATCAACATTTTCCGTGTTGATGGAAAAAGCAGCCGGTTCTTCAACCAGATAGCCGATGTCTTTCAGAAAGCCTTGATATTCCGCCTGATCAATCGACTGCCCCTTGTGGTCGATATGCCAGGCATCGATCTGCGCCTGCAGCGTCTCGCGCTTGGCCAAAAGTTCCGCATTGCGTGGCGCGAATTTTCCGAGAAGATCGGCAAATCCGGCCCAGAATTTTGCCCCGTCCACCCCGGTTCCCGGCAAGGCACGGTCATTGACAAAATCGAGCAGTTCCTGCGCGATCTGGATATTATTCTGGCTGACATATTCGGACATGATTCTTCCTCGTTCAAATGCATTTAGCCTCAGCATAGAAACTACACCGGGGGCGTTCAAATTGTTCCGGGGAGGAATCGCTGCCGTCTATGACGGCTCTTTTTGGCCCTGTAAATGGGATGGGCCGCTGGAGAGACGAAAAAGGATATTCCCGGAGATGAACTTTACAAACTTTACACTGTTATGAAAATTTTTCCTTTTCCTGCGATCGCTTATTAGAGGCCGTTGCAAACCAACTGAATTTCCGTCCATATTTTGCCATTGACGGAATTTCTGACAAAGGAGGGAAAGGACGAACAGGCGAGCTTGATCATGGGACACTCCTTTTAGAACGGCACGGCAAGGCCTCTGCGGACTTCGGATTGCAATAATAACGGCGCCGCGCACTGTAGGACAGCGTTTTTCCCCGTGACAGAGCGACTGGCATGGACTCACGACAAATGCTATCGGTTTCAAATGAAAGCAGATTCCTCCTCCGAAATGACTATATTGGAACAGGCTAACGACCTGCCGCTTTTGCCGCGCACGCTCGAATGGGCGAAGGTCAATAGCGGCACCACCAATCTCGATGGCCTGACGACCGTCGCGGGAATGCTCGCGGACGCTTTTTCAGTATTGCCGGGGGAGACCAACCTGATCGATCCCGACCCGGTCGAGGCGGTGCGCGCGGACGGCACGGTCGACCAGATAAAGCGCGGCCGGCATCTGGTCACTTCGGTGCGACCCGAAGCGCCGGTGCGCCTGCTGCTGACCGGCCATATGGACACGGTCTTTGCGGCGGCTCACCCGTTCCAGCAGATTGTCGAGCTGGAAAGCGGCGTTCTCAACGGCCCCGGCCTCGCCGACATGAAGGGCGGGCTTTCGGTCATGCTCGGCGCGCTGCAATTGCTCGAGCAAAGCGAATATGCGGGCCGGATCGGCTATGACGTGATGATCAACAGCGACGAGGAAGTGGGTTCCGGATCTTCGGCAGCGCTGATCAGGCGACTGGCCGAGGGTAAAACCGCCGCCCTGACCTATGAACCCGCCCTGCCCGACGGTACACTGGCCGGCGAACGCGGCGGCAGCGGCAATTTTTCTATCATATTCACCGGCAAGAGCGCGCATGCCGGGCGCAACCCGGACGAAGGGCGTAACGCGCTGGTCGCGGCAGCGGACATGGCTTTGCGGCTGAAAGCGCTGCACCGCGAGGGGCTGAGCGTCAATCCGGCCAAGATTGACGGTGGCGGGCCGAATAATTCGGTTCCCGATCAGGCCATATTGCGCGTCAACTTCCGGCCGAAGACGCTGGAAGATCAGGCTGTGGCGCAAAAGGCTCTGGACCAGATGGTTATAGATATCGCGAAGCTGCACGATCTCGGCGTCCACTGCCACGGCGGCTTCGGCCGGCCGCCCAAGCCGATTGACCCACAGGCGGAAAAGCTGTTCGGCCTTGTGAAGCAATGCGGCGCAGAGCTGGGTCTTGATATCAGCTGGCGCGGCACCGGCGGCGTATGTGATGGCAATAATATCGCGGCCTGCGGTATCCCGGTTGTGGATACGATGGGCGTGCGCGGCGGGGCGATCCACAGCGCCGACGAATTTCTGATCACGGACAGTCTGGTCGAACGGACACAATTATCGGCGCTGACGATCATGCGGATCGCCGAAAAAGGAGGATTATGAGTTTCCGGATACGCGCGGCGCGGGTCGATGATCTGCAGCATCTCTACGAAATGGCGAAACTGACCGGCGGCGGTTTTACCAACCTGCCGGCAGACCGGGATTCGCTGACCCAGAAACTGGAAAGATCCGAACGCGCCTATCAGAATGACAGCAATGAACATGGCGATGACCTGTTTGTCATGGTGCTGGAAAATGTCGAAACCGGCGCGGTGCGGGGCACCTCGCAACTGTTCACCAAGGTCGGGCAGACCTGGCCCTTCTATTCCTATCGCCTGAGCACCCTGTCTCAGACGAGCAAGGAGCTCGACCGGACGTTCAGCGCCCAGATGCTGAGCCTGGTCACCGATCTGGAAGGCGCGAGCGAAGTCGGCGGCCTGTTTCTCCATCCCGGCGAACGCGCGGGCGGTCTCGGCATGTTGCTGGCCCGTAGCCGCTATCTGTTCATCAAGGAACATCGCGCGCGCTTCGGTGACAAGATTTTTGCCGAGCTGCGCGGGATCATCGACGAGGCGGGCGGGTCGCCCTTCTGGGACGGTCTTGCCGGCCGTTTCTTTGGCATGAGCTTTCAGGAAGCCGACTATTTCAACGCCATCCACGGCAACCAGTTCATTGCCGACCTGATGCCCAAACACCCGATCTATACCGCCATGCTGAGCGAATCCGCACGCGCCGCGATCGGTGTGCCCCATCCCAATGGCCGGGCTGCCATGCGGATGCTGGAGAACGAGAATTTCTCTTATGACGGCTATGTCGATATTTTTGACGGCGGCCCGACGATGATTGCAAAAACCAATGATGTGACGAGTATCCGCAACGCAAAATCCGTGAAGATCAGCGCCCTTGGCGAAGGCGAGACGAAAGTGATCATTTCGCATGGTAATCTCGGCGATTTTCAGGCGACCTATGCCATGTTAAGCGAAACTGACGACGGCGTGATGATCGACGAGCAGGCCGCCGCCAATATCGGCCTCTCGGTCGGTGACGAAATCCGGTATATCCCCCGATGAGCGCGCTGACCGAAATCAATTTCGACGGGATTATAGGGCCCAGTCACAATTATGCCGGGCTGAGCCTCGGCAATATCGCCTCTTCGACCAATGCCGGCGCGACCGCCTATCCGCGGGAAGCGGCGCTGCAGGGCATCGCCAAGATGCGGCACAATCTGGAGCTGGGGCTGGCGCAGGGTTTTTTCATGCCGCTGGACCGGCCCAATGAGGGCTGGCTGGAGGCACTGGGGACAAATATTGCCGCCGCCGAGCCGCATTTGCGCGCCGCGGCCTTCTCCGCCTCCTCAATGTGGGCCGCCAATGCCGCGACCGTGTCCCCCGCACCGGATGCGCCCGACGGCAAATGCCATCTCACCGTCGCCAATCTGCAGACGATGCCGCACCGCAGCCATGAATGGCCGGGCACGCTGGCGCAATTGCAGCTGGCCTTTGCCGATCCTGAGCATTTCGCGGTCCACGCGCCCGTTCCCTCGCCATTCGGCGACGAGGGCGCGGCCAATCATATGCGGCTCTGTTCCGGCCATGACGCGCCGGGTCTCGAGATATTTGTCTATGGCAAGAGCGGCGGCCCCTTCCCTGCCCGCCAGCATATAGAGGCGAGCAAGGCGGTGGCGCGCAAGCACGGGCTGGCCGAGCAGCGCGTGATTTTCGCGCAGCAGGCGGAAATGGCTATCGCTGCGGGGGCTTTCCACAATGATGTGGTGGCCGTGGCCAACGAACGGGTGCTGTTCACGCACGAACAGGCATTCGAGCAGCCCGATGCGTTTTATGAGGCGATCCGGGCCAAGCTGCCGGAGGCGGAGATCATCATCGTTCCGGCCGACCGGGTCAGCCTGGCTGACGCGATAAAATCCTATCTGTTCAACGCCCAGCTGGTGAGCCTGCCGGACGGCGGCGGCATGGCGCTGATTCTGCCGAGCGAGGCGCGCGAAAATGAGGCCGTCTGGGCCTATCTGACCGACCTGGTGGCGGGCAATGGCCCGATCCGCCAGCTCTGCCCGGTCGATGTCCGGCAGTCGATGGCCAATGGCGGCGGCCCGGCCTGTCTGCGATTGCGGGTGGTTGCCGATCCCGCGACGGTCGATCCGCGCTTCATGGCAACGCCGGAGAAGCTGGATGCGATCGCGCGGGTGGTGAGCGAATATTGGCCGGAATCGATCGATCCCGACCAGTTGCGGGATCTGGCGCTGACCGAAAAGATCAGGCGGGCCAGAAGCCGTCTGCTCGACGCTTGCCGTCTGGCCGAACTCGAAGGCTGATCTTGCCGCGCGACTGTCGGGTTAACTTACAGTTTACCATATTATTTTCGCCAGAATCCCTGATTTGCGGGCTTGGCATGACGTTTGCTATGCTATCGCCATGTGGCAAAAGTTCAGACGGCTGTTCATAATCAAGACGAAATTCGAGGCATTTCTCATCACTTATGCCCTGGCTACCGGTGCGGTTGCGCGCGGTCAGGCCTATCTGGAACAATATCCAGGCTGGGGCGGAAAACTGCTGTTTCTGGCCGCGACCGGCGCGGTTTTCATGGCCGGCGCCAAAATGATCGAGGCGATCGAGCTGCAAAAGGATTTCGGTTCGAAGGACTAGTCCGGCCGCCGCGCGGCCAATCTGGCGCGCGAACCGCGATCGCGGAGCCATCCATGATGTGCAGTGACGAAGAGAAAGTGGAAGGCTTCTGTTGCCCGGTGCCTTCCAAACCGCTGAATTCCCTTCTGTTGCCCGGTGGGTTCAACCGCGCGTAGCTTTCTAACTTATGACCGTGAGGTCAATGGGTTAGGCAGCGATAGCGAGTGCTTCATTATCGTTTGCACTTATAGGTTTTGAGCAATCACGGCATACTCAGGCCGGGCAAAAACAACGTCTTTGAACACCCGTCGATCCTAATTCGGCCCCATCAACAAAGGCGTTCCGCATCGCTGCAAATCGCCTGAAATGGTGGAGCCGCCGGGTACTGCCCCCGGGTCCGTAGTGTCTATTACACGCCATCATTTATCACCATAGTCCGTCGAAACGGACGCTTCCTATATAGGGAGATAATTCTGAATGAACAGTGCACAGACAAGAAAAAGGGCCAACCAGTCTCCCGGTTGACCCTCCTCTAGTTCCCCAAAGGGAAATCGTGATTACTGGGCGAGAACGCCTTCTTCAGCCTCGGCTTTGTCTTCCAGGGCCTCAGCCTTGTCTTCCATCGCCTCCGCTTTGTTTTCCAGCGATTCTTCGGCCGCGTCGGTTGTCGCGTTGTCAGCAGCTTCGTCGAGACGGTCTGCTTCCATTTCGGCTTCCTGAGCCTGCAATTCGGTTTCGGTTTCAGCACCGCTGGTGTCTTCCTGTGCACAGGCACTGAGTGCCAGAGCAGCGGTAGAAGCGGTCAAAATCATAAATTTACGCATATTAATCCCTCGTATTTGGAAGGAGCAAAATAGGCCCCTCGGGCTAACCAACACGACGCGTGAATATTGGTTCCAAAGAAAATGAAAAAAAGGGCCAACCAGTTTCCCGGTTGACCCTTCTCTAGTTCCCCAAGGGGAATTTCAGATGCCTCGAGCTTACTCGGTGACAGCTTCTTCAGCAGGTGCAGCAGCTTCGTCAGCAGGAGCAACTTCAGCAGTCGCAGGAGCGACTTCTTCGGTAGCCATTGCGTCTTCAGCAGGAGCAACTTCTTCGGTAGCAACTTCGTCGGTTACCACAGCATCTTCAGCTGGAGCATTGCAAGCAGACAAAGCGAATACAGCTGCGGATGCAGCCAAAACAGCGAATTTACGCATAATAATTAGTCCCCATATCGTCGTTCAAATCGGCTGAGAATCGATACAGCCGAGCGAGCCTATAGGGTCGAAAAATCCGAATGTATCTCAAAAAATGATGCTTGCATCTAAGTCTTTGCTACAATTAGATTATTATTCATTTTCGGCGAGCCTGCGGCCCGAATCTGCCGCGTGAATTACCGCGTGAGGACACAAAAAATGCCCCCTTTGCAGCGCCTGTTTGCGTTTCCACAAACCACGCAGCAAAAGGGGCGATATCGGCGACCCCGAATTTTACTTCTTCAGGCTGTCCCGGATTTCGGTCAGCAGGTCAATTTCGCTTGGACCCGGATCTGCCGCTTCCTCTTCGGCCTTTTTCATTACCTTGTTCGCATAGCGGACAATCATGAAGATGATGAATGCCAGAATGATGAAGTTGATGACCACGGTCAGGAACTGGCCCCAGCCGAGCATCGGCACGCCGGCTTCCTTGAGCGCTGCATAGTCGGTCATCGCACCGGCGTAATCGGCAGGCGGCGAACCCAGCAGGATGAACATGCCCGAAAAGTCGGGAACACCGAACAGGGCGCTGACAACCGGCATGATCACATCTTCGGTCAGCGATGTGGTTATGGTCGCAAAAGCAGCGCCAATGATGACGGCGACCGCCAGATCGAGTACATTGCCCTTCAGGACAAATGCCTTGAACTCGTTTAACATAGTATTTCCCTTCCCGTTTCTAAAGGCGTGTAAATGCATGAAAAATCGAAATTTGTCGAGGGAAGCCGTTGCAAACGTGACCAAAGATACCTATTTTTACATGGTGGAGCGGCGTGTCGCCGTGCGGATGGAGGGTTTTCAAACATGCTGAATAAATTGATCAAAATTCTGGTGGTTCCGGCCGTGGCCCTGTCGCTGAGCGCCTGTGGAATCAACAGCGTGCCGACGGCGGAAGAAAATGCCAAAGCCAAATGGGCTGACGTTGAAAGCACCTATCAGCGCCGCGCCGACCTGATTCCCAATCTCGTCGAGACCGTCAAAGGCTTTGCTACGCAGGAGCAGGACACGCTGACCGCTGTGGTCGAAGCCCGGGCTAAAGCAACCTCGATCCAGCTCAGCGCCGATGATCTCGGCGATGCCGCGAAGGTTCAGGAATTTGCCGCTGCGCAAGGCGCCCTCTCGCAAGGGCTTGGACGTTTGATGGCAACGGTGGAAGCCTATCCCGAGCTCAAATCCAACCAGAATTTCCTCGCGCTGCAAAGCCAGCTGGAAGGCACGGAAAACCGCATCAACGTAGCGCGGCGCGATTATAATGAAGCGGTCCGCGAATATAATACGACGATCCGGACCTTCCCCGACATTATTGGCGCGAAGATCATCCATGGTGCCGAACCGATGGAGCCCTTTGCTGCCACGACAGAAGGTGCCGACGAAGCGCCCTCGGTGGAATTCTAGAGTGGGATGAGCCCAAGGCTCATCTTGCCTCTGGGGGTCATCTTATCTGCATGTGGCCAGAATGTTGAAAAGGACCAGGGACAGTTAGACAGTACCGCCCCGTCGATGGTGCTCACGGGGCGTGTTGTTGATGACGCGGATTTGTTGACAGATGAAACTGAAAAGGAGCTGACAAGCATTTTGGCAAATCTGGAACAAACTTCAGGCCCGCAATTTGTGATAGCGACCACGAAATCCCTGAATGGTCTGAAAATCACAGACTATTCCTTAAAGCTGGCACGGGCATGGGGGATCGGTAACAAGCATCGTGATGATGGTGTTCTGTTGCTCGTGGCACCAAATGAAAGGGAGGTCCGGATCGAAGTGGGTTACGGACTGGAAGCATCCCTGAGCGATCCATTTTGTGCGGAGGTCATCCGTGAAGCCATGCTGCCGGCCTTTTCGGCAGGTCAGATGGAAGAGGGGATTTTGAACGGCGCCGCCAGACTGATCAAGAAAATGCAGCGTGTTCCATCCCTTCCCGCAAATGATAATGCGCCGGAAATACCCGCGCAAAACAGGAAAATCTCATGAATGTGATACGCTGGCTCCTTGCCCTGTCGATCCTACTGTGCGCGCCGATTGTCAACGCCCAGAGCTTTCCCGAACTTACCGGCCGCGTCGTCGATCAGGCGGATTTGCTTGATCCTGCTCAGGAAGCAGAACTCACAGCCCGGCTGGAGGCTCTGGAAAACCAGTCCAATCGCCAGCTGGTTGTTGCCACGGTCAACAGTCTCGAAGGCTATGATATCGCCGACTATGGCTATCAGCTTGGCCGGACATGGGGCATCGGACAGGATGGAGAAGGCGAAGCGGAAAAGGACAATGGCCTGATCCTGCTGGTCGCGCCCAATGAGCGCAAGGTGCGCGTCGAAGTCGGCTATGGCCTTGAAGGCATCATGACCGACGCTCTGTCGAGCATCATCATCCAGAATGATATCCTTCCCCAGTTCCGTAATGGCGATATGGCAGCAGGGATTATTGCAGGCGCAAACCGGATATCGACCCAATTGGCCCTGCCGGAGGAAGAAGCGCTCGCGGTGGCGCAGCAGGCCAGTCAGCAAGCCAGCAAAGGCGATGGCGAGAATATCGGCCTCATGGTCTTCTGGATATTCGTCCTGATCTTCTTTGTCATCATCCCGATGTTCTCCAACCGCGGCGGCAAACGCTATCGGCGTGGTGCCGGCCCGGTCGTTATCTGGGGTGGCGGCTCGGGCTTCGGCGGCGGTGGTTCCGGCTTTGGCGGCGGCGGATTTGGTGGCGGCGGATTTGGCGGAGGCGGCGGCAGCTTCGGCGGCGGCGGCGCGTCGGGAGGATGGTAATGGCTAAAGTCAATCAGTTCACCCCGAACGATCACAAGATCGTCACGTCAGCAGTCTCGCAGGCCGAGAAATCGACCGATGGCGAAATCGTCACCATCGTGACCGGCGAATCCGACCATTATGGTGATGTCGCCTGGGCGATATCCGGTCTGGTGGCGCTGACCGCCCTGCTGGTGATCAGTCTGTTTCCGGAAATCTATCTTGGCATCATCGACTGGATGGCCGGCGGCTGGAGCGGTATCACCGCCCTGCCCTATTGGGCGCTGTTCATCTTCGCGGCGCTGAAATTTTTTGGTACGCGCCTGATTCTGATCTGGAAGCCGCTGCTCTTCCTGCTCATCCCACCACCAATCAAGAAAGCGCGGGTGCGCAAGCGGGCGATATCCCTGTTCCGGGTTTCCACGGACCATCGCACGGTCGGACGGACCGGTATATTGCTCTATCTGTCGATGCGTGAACATCGCGCAGAGATCGTGGCCGATGAAGCCATTGTTGCCAAAGTCGAACCGGACGTCTGGGGCGACGCCATGATCGCGATGATTGATCTGGTGCGCGCTGGCACACCGGGCGAAGGCATGGCCGAAGCGGTCCGCCAGATGGGTATCGTTCTGGCCGAACATTTTCCGAAAACCGACCAGAATCCCAACGAACTGCCGGACCGGTTGATCGAACTCTGACATTCCCTTCGCCCTGAGCTTGTCGAAGGGTGGTTTTTGCGGCAGGCGTGCTTCGACAGGCTCAGCACGAACGGGGTAAAAATGTCCGACAATATCGAAGTCATGTGGGAAGGTCGTTTCATTACGGCCAAGCGCGAAGGCAAATGGGAATATGTTTCGCGCAGCCGCGGGATCAAGGCGGCGGTCATCCTGGCGATTGACGATGGCCATGTCCTGCTGGTCGAGCAATATCGCGTACCACCGGGCAGGAACTGCATCGAACTGCCTGCGGGCCTGGTCGGCGATCATGACGAGAATGCCGAAGAAGACAGCGCCATTGCGGCGATCCGCGAACTGGAGGAAGAAACCGGCTATCGCGCGGAGACCATGGAGAATTGCGGCGAATATTATTCTTCGCCCGGAATGGTCTCCGAGAGTTTCTCGCTGTTCAAAGCCCGCGAATTGACCAAAGTGAGCGATGGCGGCGGCGTGGACGGAGAAAATATTATCGTCCACCGTATCGCCCTGAGCGGGCTGACTGATTTCATGGAGAGCAAACGCAGCGAAGGCGCCGGCATCGACGTCAAGCTGCTGATGTTTCTACAGCTGGTTTGAACATTTTGGCATTGTTCCCCTGCGCAGGCAGGTAACGGCTAGCGGAAATTATCGGCGTAAGCCTGTATTTTCAGCGTCTTGTGCGGCGTCGGAATGACCGCATAGGCAATTGCATGCTTGTCGGCATAGGCCTTGGCCGCGTCGCAGCTGTCAAAAGTCAGCTTTACCTGCCGCTGGGTATCGCCGGATCCGGCCCAACCGGTCAGGGGATCAGGCTTGCGCGGTTCCGCCGGCTCGAATTCCAGCACCCATTTGTCGGTCAGCGCCCTGCCCGACTGCATCGCATTTCTGGGGATCTGATAAATTCTTGCGGCCATATTCTGTTCCTGTCCTGAACCGGCTCAATAGGCGCGGGAGATGGCAAATTCAACCGCTTCGGTCATCGCAGCCCGCGCTTTTCCGGAAGAGAAAATACCCAGCGCATCAATGGCCCGCTGGCCATAGTGGCGCGCTCGCGACATCGTATCGTCGATGGCGCCGGTCGAGCGCAACAGGCCGGTGGCCCGCGCGAGATCCTCATCAGAAGATTTATGCCCGATAATCGCGTCTTTCCAGAATTTGCGATCCTCGTCACTGCCGCGCGCATAGGCCAGAATGACCGGAAGCGTCACTTTTCCTTCGCGGAAATCATCACCGGCATCCTTGCCCATGGTTTCCCGGTCGGAGGAATAGTCGATCGCGTCATCGACCAGCTGGAATGCGATGCCGAGATTGCGGCCATAGCTGTCGAGCGCCAGTTCCGTTTCCTCGTCGCACTCGGCAACCACCGCCGATATACGGCTGGCGGCGGCGAACAGGGCGGCGGTCTTGGCGCCGATAATATCCAGATAACGGTCTTCGCTGGTGTCCACCTTGCGCTGGGCGGTCAGCTGGTTGACCTCGCCTTCGGCAATCACTGCCGATGCGTTGGAGAGAATCTTCAACACTTTGAGCGAACCGTCCTCGACCATCAGTTCGAAGGAACGGCTGAACAGGAAATCGCCGACCAGAACCGTCGCCGGATTGCCGAAGATCAGGTTGGCTGCCGCTTTTCCGCGCCGCAGGTCCGATCCGTCGACAACATCGTCATGCAGCAGCGTCGCTGTGTGGATGAATTCGACAGCGGCGGCCAATTTGAAATGGCGGTCACCGGGATAGTTGACCAGCTTGGCCGCTGCCAGGGTCAGCATCGGACGCATCCGCTTGCCCCCGCCGGCGATCAGATGCCCTGCCAGTTCCGGAATAAGAGGGATTTCCGATTGCATCCGGTCCAGAATCACGCTGTTGACCTGATTCATGTCGCTGGCGACCAGAGACATGATGGGTTCGAGAGATGGCGCGGTGTCCCGCCCGAGATGATGGACCGTTGCTGACATGTTGCACCGGATGTGGCAATTCACTAGGGATAAGGCAAGTGAAATAAGGCGTCCAACGGTTGCGTTCTGCAAATCCGGGACAATATCCTCAACAGGCGGGAATCGGGCATCAGATCATGGACGAAAAGTTGAAACAATATCGCGAAAGCATCAACAATATCGATGCTGCGCTGGTGTTCATGCTGGCAGAACGGTTCAAGGTGACCCAGGCGGTTGGCGAATATAAAGCGAAAAACAGTCTCCCGCCCGCCGATGGCGCCCGCGAAAAAGAACAGATCGCCCGCCTGCGCCAGCTCGCCAGCGACGCCAATCTCGATCCCGAATTTTCCGAAAAATTCCTGCGTTTCATCATAGACGAGGTGATTCGCCACCACGAACGGATCAAGGCAGAGGCCGACTAGGGCTCCACCCCTTCCGACTTCGGCAATCGCAGGCGTACCAGCAGGCCGCCCAGGTCTTCGCTTTCCTCGAGCGATACTGAGCCTTCGTATATTTCCGCGACATCACGGACAATCGCCAGTCCCAGCCCGGTTCCGGGCTTG
Organism: uncultured Sphingorhabdus sp.; assembly: GCA_964022345.1. Classification (GTDB taxonomy): domain Bacteria; phylum Pseudomonadota; class Alphaproteobacteria; order Sphingomonadales; family Sphingomonadaceae; genus Parasphingorhabdus. Next base: position 116,992 of record CAXHZT010000006.1, on the reverse strand, counting down.
CCGCTGTCGAGCCGCACGCCGCGGTCGAATATGCGCTGGCGCTCCGCTTCGGGAATGCCGCGGCCGTCATCCTCGATCAGCAGCTCGACAAATTCGTCCCCGCTTTCGACCGTGATGAAGACGCTGCCGCCGCCATATTTGGCGGCATTTTCGACCAGATTGCCGATCATTTCGTCGAGATCCTGACGCTCGACCGAGGCCACCGCATCCTTGTCGCCGTCGATATCGATCCGGACATGCGGATAGAGCCGCCCGACAGCCCGTTCGACGGCCTGCAGGCTTTGCCAGACTTTCGCCCGGCTGTGCGCATGGCCGCGCCGGCCCACCGCCCGGGCGCGCGCGAGATGGTGGTCGACCTGCCGCCGCATGACGCCGGCCTCGCGGATCACCGTGTCGGCCAGATCATCGGCCTTGGCGGTGGCGCTGTTCATGATCACCGTCAGCGGGGTTTTTAGCGCGTGAGCGAGATTGCCGGCGTGGCGCCGCGCCTCCTCTGCCTGCTTCTCATTATGGTCGAGCAAGGCGTTGAGTTCATCGACCATCGGCGTGACCTCGATCGGCATCGGTTCGACCACCCGGCGCTGCTGGCCGGTTCGCATGGCCGCGATGGCGCTGCGGATCTTGCGCAGCGGCCAGAGACCGTAAAGCGTCTGCAGCGCCGCCATGCCGATCAGGCCGAGCGCCAGTATCAGGAAACTGTTGACCAGTATCGACCGGATATTGGCGATCTGGCCGTCCAGACCGTCGCGGCTTTGCGCCACCTGGAACAGCCATTTCGTGTCACTGTCGGGCAGGATGATCGTGCGCTCGAGCACGCGCAGCGGCTCGTCGGGGAACTGGTTGCTGTCATAAATATGGGTTTCGCGGTCATCATGGGCGATGTTCGAGACCAGCGTCCGGTCCCACAGCGAGCGCGAAGGGAAATCGTCGTGGCCGTTGCCGCTAATCTGCCAGTAAAGCCCGCTATTGGGCTCGAGAAAGCGCTGGTCGCCGAGCGGCCGGTTGAGGAATACCTCGCCATCCGGGCCGATTTCGGCGGACGCGATCATCGCCGTCAGCACATATTCCAGCTGATTGTCGAAATTGCGGGTCACCGCGTCGTTCAGCACCCGGTCCAGCGCGAAGCCGCCGCCGAACAGCAGGATCACGATCCAGGCCGCAGCGATGCCGATCATCCGGCGACCGAGCGATCCGGTGGTCTGCGTGCCTAGCCGAGATTGGGTTGCCGGTGCCTTTTCTTCGAGCGGACGATCTATCTGGGCCGGTTCATTCAGGCTTCGGGATCCTCTAGACTATAGCCAAGCCCCCGGATCGTGGAAATGACCTCGGCGCCCAGCTTCTTGCGGATGCGGGTCACAAATACCTCGATCGTGTTGGAATCGCGGTCGAAATCCTGATCGTAAATATGCTCGATCAATTCGGTCCGCGACACGACCTTGCCCTTGTGGTGCATCAGATAGGAGAGGAGCTTATATTCCTGGGCGGTGAGCTTGACCGGACTGCCGTCGAGCGTGACCTTGCCGGACCGCGTATCGAGACGCACATTGCCGGCGGTCAGCTCCGAAGAGGCATTGCCCGAAGCGCGGCGGATAAGCGCGCGCAGCCGGGCGATCAGTTCCTCGGTCTGGAAAGGCTTGGCCAGATAGTCATCGGCGCCGGCATCCAGACCGGCGACCTTGTCCGACCAGCTGTCGCGGGCGGTCAATACCAGCACCGGAAAATTACGCTCTTCCTTGCGCCAGCGATCGAGCACGGTCAGGCCGTCAATCTCGGGCAGGCCGAGGTCCAGAATGACCGCGTCATAATCCTCGGTCGAGCCCATGAAATGGCCATCCTCGCCGTCTGTCGACAGGTCGATGGCATAGCCATTGGCTTCCAGTGTCGATTTGAGCTGCTGACCCAGCGTAGGTTCGTCTTCAACGATCAAGACGCGCATGCTTGTCCTCCGAAATAATGCCTGATTTTATGGAATAGCCTATATCACCATCCCCCAAAGGCACAATGATATTAGAAACTCGCGACAGCCGCTGGCGATCAGCGGGTCTGGTGCAGGATCGAACCGGTCCGGCCATCGACATCGACGAATATCACCCGGCCGTCACGGATGAATTTCAGCCGGTAAACCTGTGCACCGGGATCGAATTCCGGACCGATATATTCGCTGTCGCCCATTTGCGGCAAAATCCGGTTTTCGATCGAACGAATCGATTTCACCTTGCCCGCCATCATCTGGGCGCGCGCCTCATCCTGCTCGCCGCGGCGATCCGCAGCAGAAACCTGCGGCGCGATAGCCGACACACCGAGCGCCAGAAGGGGCAAAAAGGCTGTTATTCTCAACATTGATACCCTCCTAGGCCCGGTGGTTTTAACATCACGTGAATGAGATTCAGGCTATAGATGCCCTGTTATCGCGTCATTTCATAGGTGATAATGAGCGAAACGACGGTTCCGACCTGCCCCGGCGCGACCGGCGGCGCAGACGAGGAAGCAGAAGCCTCCATCCGCATCATCGGCGCATCGGATTGATGGGACATGCCTTCACTAATCGAAAGCACCCGAACGCCACTATATCCCTCTGCCCGGGCATAGCTCATGGCGCGCGTCTTGGCGCTGGCGAGCGCCCGCTCCCGTGCCAGATCCTTCAGCTTGCTGTCATCGCTGATCGAGAAGGACGGTCCATTTAAATTGGTCGCACCGCTGCTGACAATCGCATCGAGAATTTCACCGAGCTTCGATATATCATTCACGGTTGCCGAGACCTGATTGGACACGACATAGCCGACGAAGCGGTTCTGGCGGCTTTCCTGGTCGTAGTCATAATCCGCGCGCAGATTGATGCCGGTGGTCTGGATATCCTTCTCCGCGATACCCAGCGCTTTTAGCCGGTTCATGACGGCGCGCGCCTGGACCGAGTTCTGTCGCAACGCCTCGGTTGCGGTCTTCGCTCTTGTTTCGACACCCGTGCCGAATGTTGCCGTATCCGGCGCGCTGTCGACCTGTTCCGATACGCTCAGTTCGATGACCGGGTTTTGCGCAACGATTTCGACATTCGCGGCCTGGGCCATAGTGATCGGGCTGAGGGCCAAGGCGGCTCCTGCCAGCAAAATTGGGAATTTCATAATCTTCTCCATTGATTCAGTTCGTCGTAGACGAAGCTCTCTGAACGGCGGCTAAATAATTTTGCCGGATTTTTCCTGTTCGTTCTCCCGGCCTTCCGTCACCGATCTTGTGGCCGTCGATCTCGACAACCGGCATGACCAGCAATGTTGACGATGTCACAAAGGCTTCCGCCGCATCTTTCGCCTCGTCTATGGAGAAAGCGCGCTCCTCGACCGTTAGTTCCATCGACTTTGCCTGTGCGAGCATTTCGATGCGAGTGACGCCGGGCAAGATACGGCGATCAAGCTGGTGCGAAATCAGGACGCCATCCTGGCTGATGATATGCGCATTCTGGGAAGTTCCTTCGGTAATCATCTCGCCCTGTGTCATCCAGACGTCGTCGACGCCGGCTGCTACCGCCTCCATCTTCATCAGGGAGGCGTAGAGCAACTGGGTGGTCTTGATATCGCATCTTTGCCAGCGCAGATCCGGCCGGGTGATGATCGTCATCCCGCGATCAGCCATAGGATTCTCGATCAGAACCCTTCTCTGGGCAAAAGCAAATATGGTGGGCGCGGTATCCGGTGCAGGCCAGCGATAGTCCCGCTCGTCCATCACGCCGCGTGAGACCTGAAGATAGACCAAGCCTTCCTGCAAATCATTTTCTGCGACCAGACTGGCCGCAATGGAGGACCAGTCGGCAAAAGCGTTTATCGAAAGCTCCCCGAGGGATCGCTCGAGCCGGGAAATATGGCGCTCCATATCGATCAACCGGCCATCGATTACCGAAATGACCTCGTAGACTGCATCGGAAAACAGCAACCCCCGGTCAAAGACAGAGACCTTGGCGGAGGACTTGGGGACATATTCGCCGTTCAGATAGACTGTTTCCAACGCGCTTACCGATCTCCAGAATGCCAGATATATTCCTACCAATCCGATATGGCGCAGCAGGTCAATGGCCTTTGTTTAAAAGAGAAGACTTGAGCCCGGGCCCGCTTGGCCCTAACGCCCGGGAACCATGGCTCAACCCCCGATCTTTGCATATGAGAATCTCTCGCTCCATCAAGGCGAAGGCTGGCTGTTCGAGAATCTCGACCTGCATGTCGGACCGCGCGACCGGCTTGCCCTGATCGGCCGCAATGGCGCCGGCAAGACGACGCTGCTGCGCCTGATCGCCGACCAGATCGAACCGGACAAGGGCCAGCGGATGATCCAGCCGGGCACGAATATCGTCTATCTGGAGCAGGAGCCCGATTTCACGCCTTTCGAAACCCTGCGAGACTTTGCCATATCGGGCGAGCAAGGCCCTGCCCTGCACGAAGTGGACGCCATTGCCGATCAACTGGGCACCGATCTGTCCAAGGCAGCGGCAAAGGCGAGCGGCGGCGAGAAACGCCGGGCGGCGATCTGCCGGGCGCTGGCCTCCGATCCTGACCTGCTTTTGCTGGATGAACCGACCAACCATCTCGACCTCGGGGCGATTGACTGGCTGGAAGACTGGCTCGGACGCTACAAGGGCGCGTTCATCACCATCTCGCATGACAGAACCTTCCTGACCCGGCTGACCAAACAGACGATCTGGCTGGACCGCGGTGCGTTGCGGCGTCAGGAAATCGGCTTTGGCGGCTATGACGCCTGGATGGAGAAAATCCATGCGGACGAGGCGCAGGCGGCCAGCAAGATCGACGCAAAGCTGAAGCTCGAGGCGCGCTGGCTGGAACGCGGCGTCACCGCGCGGCGCAAGCGCAATCAGGGACGGCTCGAGAAATTGTGGGAAATGCGCGCGGCCCGAGCCGCAATGATCGGCCCGGCCGGTACCGCCAATCTCAAGATCCAGAATGATGACAGCCGCACCAAGTCGGTGATCACTGCCGAGAATATCTCCAAGTCTTTCGGCGAACGCCAGATCATCCGCGACTTTTCGCTGCGCATCCAGCGCGGCGACCGGATCGGCATCGTCGGGGCCAATGGCGCCGGCAAGACAACATTGCTGAAGATGCTCACCGGCGAACTGGAACCGGACAGCGGCAAAGTGACGCTCGCCAAGACGCTCAACGGCGTTTTCATCGACCAGCAACGCAGCTTGCTCGAAGGCAATAAAACGGTCCGCGACGTGCTCGCCGATGGCAGTGACTGGGTCGATGTGCGTGGCGACAAGAAACATGTGCAGGGCTATCTCAAGGAATTCCTGTTCGCGCCGTCGCTGATCGACGCCAAGGTCGGTACATTGTCCGGCGGCGAACAGTCCCGGCTGCTGCTGGCGCGCGAATTTGCGCGGATGTCCAACCTGCTGGTGCTTGACGAGCCGACCAACGATCTTGATCTGGAAACGCTCGATCTCCTGCAGGAAGTGATCGCCGATTATGAAGGCACGGTATTGCTGGTCAGCCATGACCGCGATTTTCTCGATCGCACGGTGACGGTGACGCTCGGCCTCGACGGCAGCGGCACGGTCGATATTGTGGCCGGCGGCTATGCCGAATGGGAAGCCCGGCGCAAGCCGCGGGCTCCGGCGCAGAAAGCGGCTTCCAAACCCGCGCAGTCCGGCAGCCAGGGAAGCCCCAAGGCTGCGGGCTCCAGCAAGAAATTGAGCTACAAGGACCAGCGGGACTATGATCTTCTGCCCGCGCGGATCGAGGCTATCGACCAGCGTATGGCGGAGATCGAAAAGACGCTCGCCGACCCCGATCTCTATACGCGCGATTTCCCGCGCTTCGAGGCGCTGACCAAAGAGAATAGCGCCCTGATCGACGAGAAAGACGAAGCCGAAATGCGCTGGCTGGAACTGGCAGAGGAAGTCGAGCGGCTGGCCGACAATTGATCAGCCCGGCAGGCGGTAATATTCCGCCAGCCGGTCCAGCGCGATTTTCAGCACCAGCTTGCCGGAGCGCGCCGGCCAGCCGAGATTTTTCTCCGCGGCCGGAGTCCCCTCCCCGCCGCAGATAATCCGCCAGGCGATATCGGACAGGTCGCTGCCCAGATGGTCGATGGCTTTCTCGAAACGCAGCCTGGCCGCGAGTTGCGCTTCGGTCTCGTTCAGGATTTGCGGTGCCGCCCGCTTGCCACCGGCCACCGGCGCGGCATCCCATCGCATCGTCACGCTGGGCGCCAGATTGGCCCGTTCCCAGTCGGCCCGCAATTTTTCCCCCGCGTCAAACTGCCGGTCGGACAAATGGCCTCTCGCGTGCAACCAGCCCAGTGGCGATTCCGCGAGATTGACCGTAACACTGCGCGCCCGCCTGCGCTGAGGCTCGCGTCCCTTCCGTTCCTCGCCATCCTGCGGCAGCGCGCGCTCGGCGAGCAACCGCGGATCACGGAATCTTTTATCTCTTTTGGTTTGACTGGACGGCATAAACTCTCCCGTTTGGCATAGTTTTACCCTTGCCATTTTGGAGATATTGTAGGAAAGGATAAAACCATATAGGTTTGGAGAATGGATATGATCAGCCGTATCAGAGAGGTTCGCAAGGCCAAGGGACTGACGCTGGACGATGTGGCCGGTCGGTGCAAGCCGCCGACCACAGCGCAGACCATCGGACGGCTCGAAACCGGCACCCGGACCCTGTCGCTTGGCTGGCTGAACCGCATTGCCGACGCCCTGGGCGTGGACAGCGCGACGCTCCTCTCCCTGCCCGATCAGGAAGAACTGCCGGTTGCCGCCATTCTCGATCACAAGGGCGCGCACGCGCTCGGCAAGGTCGAGCATATCTACCAGCCGGCGATCGAGCCGGCGATGGTGGCGCTGCGCGTCAAGAGCAGCGTCGGCGACTATCGCGCCGGCGACGATGTCTGGCTATCGCGGCGGAGTGCGGATCAATTCAGCAGCGCGCTCAACCGGGACGTACTGGTCCCTCGCCCCGCCGGGCGCTTTCTGTTCGGCCGCCTGATCGGTCGTCAGGACAACAAGCTGCAAATCCTGCCCCTCGGCAGCGGCGCGCGGCAGCAGATTGTCAGCGATCCCGAATGGATCGGCGTCGCGGTGCGGCTGGTAAGGGAGCTTTAGGGACCGGATGCCGGGACGCTTGCCATGACCCAGCCGCTGCGTGTGCTGACCCTGTCGACCCTGTTCCCCAATGCGGCAGCGCCCAATTTCGGGATATTTGTCGAGCGGCAGACCGCCGAGCTCGCGGGCCGTGCTGAAGCAGATGTTACGGTCATCAATCCGGTCGGGATGCCGCCCTTCCCTCTGAACAGGCTTGGACAATATAGGGTGCTGCAATCTCTGCCGGAGCGTGAAGAGTGGCGGGGGCTGGACGTTTATCGCCCCCGGTTCAGGTTGATCCCCCGGTTCGGCGGGGCCGACAATCCCCGCCGCATCGCCGAGGCGGTCCTTCCGCTGGTGAAAGAATTACACGCGAAAGCGCCATTTGACGTCATCGACGCCGAGTTTTTCTATCCCGATGGGCCGGCGGCGATGCGGCTCGCCGACGCGCTGGGCCTTCCCTTCACGATCAAGGCGCGCGGGGCGGACATCCATCACTGGGGCAGCGATCCGAAATGCCGCATCCAGATGCTCGAGGTTGCGGACAAAGCCAGCGCCCTGCTGGCGGTGTCCGGGGCGCTGAAGCAGGATATGGTCGCCCTTGGCATGGATGGAGGCAAGATCGCCGTCCATTATACCGGACTGGATCAGGAGAAGTTCGTCCCCGTCGACAGGACAGCGGCCAAGCAGGCCCTGAGTGTCAGCGGCCCTCTGTTCATCACCACCGGCGCGCTGATCAAGCGCAAGAACCAGCAACTGGTGATCCGGACCCTGGCCCATATCCCCGATGCCCAGTTGATGATCGCAGGCGCCGGTGAGGAAGAGCAGAATTACCGGGCTCTTGCAGATCGGTTCGGCGTGGCCGGCCGGGTCCGTTTTCTCGGCAGCGTGCCGCACGAGCAGTTGCCACAGCTGACCGCCGCCGCCGATATCGCTATTCTCGTGTCGAAATCCGAAGGTCTTGCCAATGCCTGGGTTGAGGCGCTTGCCTGCGGTACGCCGCTGATCATCAGCGAGGCCGGTGGGGCGCGGGAACTGGTGACCAGCCCGGATGCCGGACGGATCGTCGACCAGAGCGTCGAAGCGATTGTCGAGGCCGCAAAGGCAATCCTCTCCGCCCCGCCGGCGCAGGACATGGTCCGGTCAACGGTCGAGAGATTCAGCTGGCAGAATAACGGCGATCAATTGCTGGCAATCTTGCAGCGGGCTGCCGGCAAGCCTTAGGCCAGCGGCAGGAGCGCGCCGATGATCCAGCGCTCTTCCGCTCGCAATACACCCCAGGTCCGCGCCGCAGCGCGGCTGTCCATGACCTCAAGCCCCATGCCGGCTGTTTCCACTTCCCGCCGGAAGGCAGCGGGCGGCTGCAGCATCGACGGGCCGCTGCCGAGCAGGAGAAATTCGGGGCGCGGCGACAGATTGAGACCGGACAATATCTCCGCGAGATTCAAGCGGTCGAGACCCGGGCCCGTCCAGCTGACAGCCTGTTCCGGCGAAATCAGCAGGCCCTGGTCGAAACGCCGGTCACCGCATTTGAAACCCTTGGCCGTGAAGCCGGTAATGACCGGTCCGGTAAATTCGACATCCTTGCGTAATTCTACCAAGGGTCAGCCAATCTGCTCCGGCCCGCCGACCTTCTCCGCTGTCTGGCTGTCGGATTCGGCGGGGACGAATGTGTCCGGGCCGACCTTGAGCCAGATCAGGATCGGAGCGGCCATATAGACCGAGCTATAGGTGCCGACAAACACGCCGAAGAACATCGCCACGGAGAAGCCGAAAATCACGTCCGGCCCCCAGAGGATCAGGGCGCCCAGCGCGATCAGCATGGTCAAGCTGGTCATAACCGTCCGCGCCAGCGTCTCGTTCACCGACAGGTCGAGCAAGGCGATGATATCCATCTTGCGATATTTCTTCAGATTCTCGCGAATACGGTCGAACACGACGATCGTATCGTTGAGCGAATAGCCGATAATCGTCAGCAGCGCCGCAACGATATTGAGATTGAACTCCATCTGGGTCAGCGCGAACAGGCCGAAGGTCAGCGCGACGTCGTGCACCAGCGCAAACAGGGCACCGACACCGAACTGCCATTCGAAACGGATCCAGATATAGATGGAAATCGCGATCATCGCGAAGAGCAGCGAATAGGCGCCGGTTTCAAACAGTTCCTCCGAGACCTTGCCGGACACCGATTCGACGCCATCAATGCGCACGTCGGGATGGTCGGCCTTGATCGTCGCAACGATCTTTTCGGTCATTTCATTCGCCGCTTCAGGCCGCGATTCCGCTTCGGCCGGCAGCCGCATCCGGATCGAGACTTCATTGGCATCGCCAAATCGCTGGATCGTCGCTTCGCCATAGCCCAGCCCGCCGACGCTGTCGCGCAGTTCGGAAATCGGTGCCGTTTCGGTTTCGGTGAAGGTCGCCTGGATCATCTGGCCGCCGATGAAATCGACGCCGAAATTCAGGCCCTTGGCCGCCACCAGCCCGATCGAGGCGATGATCGTCAATATGCTGAACGCCATGGCGATATTCCGCCATTTCAGAAAGCTGATATTGGTATCGTCCGGGACAAGTTTCAGCAGTCTCATATTACCAACTCCTGCGGCCGGGCCCGTCTCACCCAGAGCGCCACTAACATACGGGTGACAACCACGGCGGTGAATACGGAGGATATGATACCGATCATCAGAACAACCGCGAAGCCTTTGACCGGGCCGGACCCGAACATGAACAGAAGCACGCCGGCGATGACATTGGTGACATTGGCATCCAGAATGGCACGGGAAGCCTCCTTATAACCGACTTCGATGGCCTGGATCACACGCCGCCCTCGCCTTCGCTCTTCGCGTATTCGCTCGTTGATCAGCACATTGGCATCCACTGCCGAACCGACCGTCAGCACAAAGCCGGCGATGCCCGGAAGCGTCAATGTGGCGTTGAACATCGCCATAACCCCGACGATGATGAACAGGTTCAGGGCGAGCGCGATATTGGCATACATGCCGAACCGCCCATAGGTGACCACCATGAAGGTCAGCACGGCAGCCGTGCCGATAATCGCGGCAATCGTGCCCTTGTCGATCGAATCCTTTCCGAGATCCGGACCGACGGTGCGTTCCTCGACAATTTTCAGCTCGACCGGCAAGGCACCGGACCGCAGCGCAATCGCCAGCTGGTTCGCGCTGTCCACCGTGAAATTGCCGGAAATCTGCGCCGAGCCGCCAAGGATCGGTTCGTTGATATTGGGAGCAGACAGCACCTGTCCGTCCAGAATGATCGCAAAGGGTCGGCCGACATTATTCTGCGTCAGCCGGGCAAATTTGGAGCCGCCCTCGCTGTCGAAAGTGATATTGACCACCGCTGCGTTGGTCTGCTGGTCAAAGCCCTGCCCCGCATCCGTTAACTTGTCGCCGCTGATCCCGCCGAGCCGCTTGACCGCAATATTCGGCAATCCGGTCGGATTGTCGGGATAGGGGAAAATCTGGCTGCCGACCGGTGCCCGGCCTGCGGCCACCGCATTGGGGTCTGCTTCATAGTCGACCAGTTTGAATTCCAGTTTCGCGGTCTGGCCCAGCAGCGCCTTGAGCGCTTCCGGATCATCCAGACCGGGCACCTGCACCACGATCCGGTTATCGCCCTGGCGAATGATCGTCGGTTCGCGCGTGCCCATTTCGTCGATCCGGCGCCGGATCACGTCGGTTGCCGTTTCCATGGCATTTTCGACGGCATTTTCCAGACCCGCTGCGGTCGGGGTCAGGACAAAGCGCGTATCGTCGCGCACTTCGATATCCCAGTCGCGCTGGCCGGTCAGGCCGGCACCGCTGGTCAATGGCAAGATGGCTTCGCGCGCCGCATCGACCTGGGTGCTGTCACGCACCATGAAGCTCAGGACGCCGTCACGCCGGGAAATATCGCCAATGCCGATCCGCGGGCTGGCGCGGCGCATTTCCGCGCGCACGGATTCTTCCATCGTCTCGAGCCTGGCAACCGCGACATCGGCCGGATCCGCTTCCAGCAAAATATGGCTGCCGCCCTGAAGATCGAGCCCCAGATTGATCGTTTCACTCGGCAGGAAACTCGGCCAATATTGCCGGCCACTCTCGCCCAGCAAGCTGGGAATAGACATCAGCACGCCAAAGGCCAGCAACAAAGAGATGGAAATGACTTTCCAGCGCGGGAAATCGAGCATTGAAACTAACTTTCTATATCACCGCGTTTAGTCGTTCGCAGGTTTGGCACCGCCGCGTGGCATGACGTCGGTCAGAGTCGCCTTGACCGCCTTTACGCGGACACCGTTGGCGATTTCGACTTCTACATATTCGTCGTCAACCTTGACCGCTTTGCCGACCAGACCGCCACCGGTCACGACTTCGTCGTTCTTTTTGACCGCGCCGATCTTGCCCTGATGCTCTTTCATCTTCTTTTGCTGTGGCCGGATCAGCAGAAAGTAGAAAACCGCGAAGATCAGCACGAGTGGCATGATCGAAATCAGAAAACCGCCCGCGCCACCAGCGCCAGCTGCTGAAGATAATATGGAAATTGTTGTCATGAAATCGTCCCGATAATTGCAATTTTTTATCTGTGGTGTCCGGGGCCCTGTTTCAAGCCCCTTGGCCGCCAACCCAGATGTTGCGCGCGCCTATCACGCGCTTGTCACAGGTGCAACGAAATCCGTATGCGGGAAAGGTTGCAGGCATGACGCAAACGACTTGCCAAGCCCCGCCGACCTCCATATATGCGCAGCCTCGGTCGGGACGTAGCGCAGCCTGGTAGCGCATCACACTGGGGGTGTGGGGGTCGGAGGTTCGAATCCTCTCGTCCCGACCAGTTTTTCAGGCTACTGGTTATACCAGGATCGAAAAGCTAATTGCAGCGCTTGCTGTAGCGAAACTTGTCGCAAGTTGAACAATCCCGTCGAACCAGCGACCTACTGACTAAAAGTCAGTTATCAAGCCTTAGACGAGTAAGCATATTGCGCTTATGTTGCCCTGAAGAAGGCTGTTCAGTCTTGTTCATCCCGAAAGCGAACATCATCCTAGTGACAAGCCTTCAAATCACGACTTAGCAACCACCAATTGACGGGCCAGGCAGCGATAAATCCAGCAGGTATAGCAACCAACATGGCGATCCAGAATTGCGGGGCAAGCAGGCTGCCTGCTGTCATGCCGCCCATATAATAGTCAGTCGCGTTCATAGCGAACTCCATCACACCTATCGAGATGACTTCACCAATCCAAATCAGCTTGAACGCCTGGACGAAAGTTTTTCCCTGATCACGCATTACAGGCAGTAAACCCAGAGTAAAGCCTGACAGATACGCCAATGACGTTGCCAATATGATTGTGGGCCAAACACCAAGTCCAAGCGCCATCGCGATAACCAAACCCGACACCTCGCCGATCACGCAGCCAGTTAGGCAATGGAGTGTCGCCTTTGCAGAGGTCACAAAAGGATTGACGTCTTTATGCTCGTGACATGGTTCCGCATGTTCGCTCATTTTAATTCTCCTAAAACCAGAACCGCACGCCAATGACATAATTGGTGACGCTGGAGTCTTCTTCATCGGCTATGGCAAAGTCGCGGCTACCGCCCAGCTTCCATTCCTGCTCAATACCGATATAGGGTCCAAATTCCGGTATGATTTCATAGCGCAGGCGCAGCCCAGCCTCGATACTGACTATTCCGGAACCAATCTCCAGTTCGGGAATATCCTGAGCCGAGAGATTGATTTCAGCACGGGGCTGCAAAATAAGTTTTTGCGTTAAGCGATGGTCATATTCGCCTTCAATACGTGCTGTCAGATCACCTTTGTTTGAGACAAAGCCCGCAATATCAATTTCCAAGTGATAAGGGGCCACACCTTGCGCGCCGACCACCAAATGGGTGCGGTCAGCACCATGTAAATCTTGCCTAACACCAGTCTGCAAATCGAAAAATGGACCGATGGCATGGCTCCAAAGAGCCTGTATTTCGGCCTGTTCTATTTTTTCACCAAAACTGCCTTCACCTTCGCTTTTGAGCCAAAATTTATCGGTATCATTGCCGTAATAGCCTTGTACATCCCAGAGATAGCCATTGTCTCCTTCGCGTGCGCGATATTCAAGGCGGTCTCCCTGAAACCAGTAAAGCGCCATGTCGCCATGCTCATGATAGAGTGCTTTACGCGATGCCCGCATAGCTTCTGCGCCCCAAATCGCATCAGCAGCATTGGGCGGTCCGGATTGGGCTTGCTGCTTTTGCGGTACGGGTTTTGAACCCATATCATGGCCAGAATGATCGCCATGCTCGGTATCGTCCACCTTTTCTTTCTTGCCATGATCCATTTTACTATGGTCCATCTGGCTATGATCCATTTGCGCCGAGGCGGGTGAGCAGGTCACAGCCAATGCCATCATTATTAGGGGTATCTTTTTCATCAACTCGCCTTTTCGGGAAAGGCGACGCTGACGGTCTGCATCATTCCTGCATGCATGTGATAGAGCAGATGGCAATGGAATGCCCAGTCGCCTGGTTCATTAAAGGTCGCGTCGAAAGTTGCGCTGCTACCAGGTTGCACGATGACCGTATGTTTTTTTGGTTGTGCATGCCCGGCGCCGTTGACCAGTTCAAAGAAGATACCGTGCAGATGGATGGGATGCGCCATCATCGTGTCGTTCACCAGCTTCACCCGCACCTTTTCATCATATCCAAATCGCAAGGGACTATCGCTAACCGCACTATATTTCTTGCCGTCAAAAGACCACATATAGCGCTCCATATTGCCCGTGAGATGCAGTTCCATCTCACGATCTGGTGCACGGTGATTATGATCAGGTTGGAGCGCTTTAAGCATCTTATAGTTCAGAACCCGGTGGGGAACATTGTCCAGACCCAATCCGGGATAACCCATGCGATCTTGCGGGTTCATCGCCACCATATCAATACCTGCATTCACATCTACGCTGGCCGGCAAAAGCGAGGTATCGCGCATTTTCATGCCGTCCATATCATGACCGGAGTGATCCATCGCGGGCATTGAGGTTTTAGCAGCACCGTCGTTCGTCTTGGAATGGTCCATCTGGCTGTGATCCATCTGGCTGTGATCCATTTGGCTCTTGTCCATGCCGCTATGCGCCGAATGATTGCCACCACCATGCCCGTCATGTCCGCCCTCGACCATTCCGCCATGTCCCATATCGACCATGGAGAGCAATGGAGGGTCTCGCAGTTCAGGAAAATTGGCTCGCTGTCCGGACTGCGATGTCAGTGTGGCCTGCGCCATGCCGGAACGGTCCATGCTTTCCGCCGCCAGTGCAAATGTGACTGCCTTTGGCGTGACAATCACATCATAGGTTTCGGCGACACCGATTTGGAACTCGTCCACTTCAGTTGGCCTAACATTTTGACCATCGGCCTGCACCACTGTCATTGGCAGACCGGGAATACGGACATTGAAGAAGGACATGGCGCTGCCATTGATAAAGCGCAGTCGCACCCGCTCACCCGGCTCAAAAGGCAGTTCAAGATTGTCCGCCGGGCCGTGCCCGTTGATCATATAGGTATAGGTGGGCGCGGACACATCGGCGATATCGGTTGGCATCATCCGCATACGGCCCCACATCAGGCGCTCTTCGGCGCTCATAGCATATTCATCAAAAGTCGCAGTTTTTTGCTGACTGAAATAGCCTTCGGCAACTTTCAGCTTTCTCATGATCTGGTGCGGATGCATGGCAGCAAATTCAGAGAGGAGGATTATATGTTCGCGGTCATATTCGACAGGGTCATTGCCTTCGGGGTCGATAATGATCGGCCCATAATGCCCCATCTGTTCCTGCAGGCCCGAATGGCTGTGATACCAGTAGGTGCCTGATTGGCGGACATCAAATTCCGCGGTAAAATTGCCGCCCGGTTTGATGCCAGGAAAGCTTAAACCCGGAACGCCGTCGAACTGGAATGGCAGCAGCAAACCATGCCAATGGACACTACTGTCTTCACTGAGCATGTTATGAATCATAAGGTTCGCGCGAGTGCCCTCACGCAACCGGATAAGCGGTCCGGGAATAGTACCGTTCAATCCGATGCCATGCCCTGAGCGATTGCCCGTGCGAAACATGCCATCAGCAATATGCAGATGAACATTAGGACCGGACACTTCATCCATTCCATTGCGCAGCGGGCCGCCCATTTTCCCGGATGCCCATGCGGGCATTGGCAAGGATGCAAGCGCTGCCACACTCGCGAGGCTTCGCACAAAAGTCCGGCGGCCTGGGTCAGAAAGGCTATTGTTGAACATTTTGGTCATCGATATTGATACTCCCGTGCAACGGAGCATATATACCCCCATAGGGTATTTCAATCGAAAGGTGATTTATGCCATCGGCAAACCACAAGGACAAGCTCAACCGCCTGAAACGTATTGAGGGACAGGTGCGCGGTATTGCCAGCATGGTCGAAGAGGACCGCTATTGCATGGACATCCTGACACAGATGCAAGCGGTAAAATCAGCGCTGTCGAAAGTCGAAGATCAAATACTCAAGGATCATGCGGCTTGCTGTGTTGCGGAAGCTATTTCATCTGGTGACGAGGCAGAACAGAAAGAGAAATTTGATGAGCTTGTGGAGCTTTTCGGAAAGATAAAACGCTGATCTACAATGCCCGCTGTTGCGTCCAAAGCAGTCTTTCCACGCTGACTATTTCCGTTTTCCAGCCTATGGATTGAAACACGGAGGAAACCAGCGATCCTAAAGGATGTAGGACAGGCTTTTTGTACTGCCTATGTTGCCACTCTTTCCTCGTATGAGAGTATATCGCTACGCAATCGCTCGGCATCATGCAGGGCATTATGCGGAACGGCGCTACGCTCACCCAAGCTAACGAGCTCGGCATCAACCAGATCAAAACGAATATTGCGGACCGGTTTCATAAGACCCGGGCCGATGACCAGCAATCGCGCCGCGTGGGCAATATCTTCCGGCCAGTCTGCGACCAGCACCGGCTCGGG
Organism: uncultured Sphingorhabdus sp.; assembly: GCA_964022345.1. Lineage (GTDB taxonomy): Bacteria > Pseudomonadota > Alphaproteobacteria > Sphingomonadales > Sphingomonadaceae > Parasphingorhabdus. The sequence continues at coordinate 100,927 of CAXHZT010000006.1, read as the reverse complement.
ATCATCGCTCAGATAGTCCGCGAACTGGTCGGCGAGACGGCTGTGCGTCACTGGCTCCACATCCAGTACGGGGATGATATGCTCGGCAACCCATGGCGTAGGGTCCTGACATGCGATCGCCGCGTAAAAGGGCGCATGGCCGTCATCTTCGGGAACCAGGGCGATCGAGATCAGATCTCCGCAAAAGCCGTTGAATTCGGTATCAAGAAAATAGCGCATCGCTTTATAATTCCTGCTTATTTCTGCAATTCGAGCGCTGCTAAGACTATCTGAAAAGCGCCGGTCGGTTCCATAGGGCTTTAGCCGAAAGGCCGATAGATATCTGCCTGCGGCCGGGTAAACCACTTCGGCCCTGTTTCCGTCATATAGAAATGATCTTCCAGCCGGATGCCATATTGGCCGGGCACCACGATCATCGGTTCGTTGGAAAAACACATGCCGGCCGCCAGCGGTGTCTTGTCGCCTTTGACCAAATAGGGACCTTCGTGGATGTCGAGCCCGATGCCATGGCCAGTCCGGTGGGGAAGCCCCGGCAGGTCATAGTCGGGACCGAGGCCGTGGCTGATCAGCACGTCCCGTGCGGCCTGGTCGACGGCTTCGCAGGGCGTGCCGATGGCGGCGCGGTCGAAGGCGGCCTGCTGGGCTTCCTTCTCCGCATGCCAGAGCCGTTCGGTCTCGTTGTCCAGCTTCGACAGGGCATAGGTCCGGGTGATGTCGCTATTATAGCCGTCGATCGTGCAGCCGGTATCGATCAGGATCAGCTCGCCCTCCTGCAGCGCCGGGTCGCCCGGGACGCCGTGCGGGTGGGAGGTCGCTTCGCCGAACTGGACCGCGCAGAAACTGTTGCCGCCATCGGCGCCGCCGGCGCGGTGGAGGCGATCGATTTCGGCGATCACTTGGCTCGCCTTCATGCCCGGCTTGATCCACTCGAAAATCTGTTGATGGACCGACAGCGTGAGCTGCATCGCATGGATCATCAGGTCGATCTCGGCCTGTGATTTTATCGCGCGCAGCGGCGCGATGACATCAGCTGCAGAGCCACAGAGGACCGGCTTTTCCAGCTGTGCGAGCGCGTCGAACAGGCGCGCGGCGTGGCCGTAGGAACATTCCGGATCGAGCGCGCATTGCTGGCAGCCCGCTTCCGCCAAAAGCGACGCGATCAGCGCGAAGGGGCATTCATGCTCTTCCCAGAAGGCCATTTCCGAAGCCATCGGGAATTTCGCGCGGATCGCGGATTCCTCGAATTTCGGACAGATGAAGATAGTGCGGTCCGCCGTGAGCAAAACGCCGACAAAGCGTTCGCTTTCATAGAAAGCCTCGGCGAAAAAATAGCGCATATTGCTGCCCGGCGTGATCAGGATCGCATCAACGCCATTTGCGGACATGGTCTGGCGCAGATTGTCCAGCCGCTGTTCGCGTTCGACGTTGCCGATCGATGGCGGTCGCGATGCTGTCGTCATGGTCAAATCTCCAAATGGGGCGGGCCGCCTCCACTATAGCGGAATTAATCTGCCAGCAAACCAATGCGGAAGAAATTATGTCCGCTGATAGGCCGCCGATTCCACCGCCGCCAGAACACGCAGGGCGTCCGGGTCCGCAAAGGGGAGAAATTGCATCAGCACCAGACCCGCGATGTCGCTAGCGGGATCAATCCAGTAATAGCAGTTGGTCAGCCCGGCCCAGGTCAGGCTTCCGGCCGCACGGCCATTCGGCCCCTCTTCCGGGTTGATCAGAAAGCCAAGGCCCCATCCGCAGTGCATATCGGGAAAGGCATCGAAGGAATTGGCGAGCAGCGGCACCACGCTCTCCATCTGTCCCGCTTTCATCCCGCCAATCTGGTTTTTTGACATGGCCGCCACGGTCTCTGCGCTGATGATCCGGGCACCGTCGAGCGAGCCGCGGTTCAGGATCATCCGCATGAAACGCATATAGTCCGCCGCCGTCGAATAGAGACCGCCACCGCCGGACTGGAATTCCGCCGCATCACCGCCGCCAATTTCGATGGGAAAGGGAACCAGACCATCGGCCTGGCGGGAGAGCAGCGGAACCCGGCGCTCGCTCTTGTCGGGCGCGACGGTAAAACCTGTGTCCTGCATGGCCAGAGGCGCGAAAATATGCTCCTCCATATAGGCGCCGAGCGTCTGGCCGCTGGCGGCCTCGACCGCGCGACCGACCCAGTCGGTACTCACGCCGTACAGCCAGTCTGTTCCCGGCTCGAACATCAGCGGCGTCGTAATGCTGGCGATGCTGGCGGGAGCGACCTTGCCCTGGGCTTTGGCCATATCCGCTTTGGTGAAAGCATAGCCGAGGCCGGATGTATGGGTGAGCAGATGCCGGAGCGTGATCGCCTTTTTGGCGGGTTCCACGATCGGTGTGTCGTCGTCGTCAAAGCCGGTCAGCATATCGGGATTGGCCAGTTTGGGCAGGATCGCGCCGATCGGTTCGTCCAGCGCCAAAAGACCCCGTTCCACCAATTGCATGGCAGCGACCGATGTGGTCGCTTTGGTCATGGAAGCAATCTGGAAGATGCCATCCAGCGCCATTGGCTTGCCGGTAGCGGGGTCAGAAAAACCCGCTTCCGCCGATGCAAGCACCGTATCGGCATCGCCAATCATGGCGACCGCGCCGGCTACCTGATGGTCGGCCAGCGCCTGTTCGAGGGCTTTTTGTAAATCCTGCTGCTGCAATCCGCTCATCCTTTCATGCCAAAATTATCAAAATCGAAGGATGCGCCTGTCGGGATCACAACCGTTCGGCATGCCAGCGTAGATGATCTTCCATATAGGTCGAGATGAAATAATAGCTGTGGTCATAGCCTTCGCGCATATTCAGGCTGAGCTTTATGCCCGCCTTGTCGCAGGCTTCCGCCAATAATTGCGGTTTCAATTGCTCCTCAAGGAAATTGTCGCTCGTACCCTGATCTACCAAAATATCTGCAACGCGCGCGCCATCCTCGATCAGTGCGCAGGCGTCATATTCGCGCCATGCCGCCTGATCGCTGCCGATATAGCCACCCAGCGCCTTTTCGCCCCAGGGGCAGTTGATCGGCGAAACAATCGGCGAGAAAGCGGACACGCTTTTGTAACGATCCGGATTGCGCAGCGCGATGGTCAGCGCGCCATGGCCGCCCATGCTGTGCCCGAATATGGCCTGGCGCTCCATATCGACCGGAAATTCCTTGGCGATCAACGCCGGCAATTCTGTCTCGATATAGCTGCGCATACGGAAATGCTTTGCCCATGGGTCTTCGGTGGCGTCGACGTAGAAGCCGGCGCCCTGCCCCATGTCATAGGATTCGTCATCGGCGACGCCCTCGCCGCGGGGCGAGGTATCCGGTGCGACGATAATCAGGCCCAGTTCACTGGCTGCCTTGCGATATTCGCCCTTTTCCATGACATTGGCGTGGGTGCAGGTCAGGCCGGACAGATACCAGAGGACCGGCAGCTTCGCGCCCTTTTCATGATCGGGAACATAGACCGCGAAGGTCATATCCGTGCCCGTTTCGGCGGACGCATGGGTGTAAACCCCCTGCGTTCCGGCGAAACTTCTGTTGGTGGAAACGGTCTCCATCAAAAGACCACCACGCTGCGGATGCTTTCGCCGGCGTGCATCAGGTCGAAGCCCTTGTTGATCTCTTCGAGCGACAGCGTGTGGGTGATCATCGGGTCGATCTCGATCTTGCCGTTGACATACCAGTCGACGATTTTCGGAACATCGGTCCGGCCGCGCGCGCCGCCGAATGCCGTGCCTTTCCAGACCCGTCCGGTCACCAGCTGAAACGGTCGGGTGGAGATTTCCTTGCCGGCTTCGGCCACGCCGATGATGATGCTTTCGCCCCAGCCGCGATGACAGGCTTCGAGCGCCTGGCGCATGACGTCGGTATTGCCGGTACAGTCGAACGTATAGTCCGCGCCGCCGTCGGTCAGCGCCACCAGATGCTCGACGATATCGCCCTTGATCTTTTTCGGATTGACGAAATGGGTCATGCCGAACTTCTTGCCCCATTCCTCGCGGTCGTCGTTAATATCAACACCGATAATCTTGTCCGCGCCGACCATCCGCGCGCCTTGCAGCACGTTCAGCCCGATGCCACCCAGGCCGAAGACGATGACATTGGCACCGGGTTCGACCTTCGCCGTATTGACGACAGCGCCGACACCGGTGGTGACGCCGCAGCCGATGTAGCAGCTGGTGTTGAACGGCGCGTCGGTGCGGATTTTCGCGACTGCGATTTCCGGCACAACGATGAAGTTCGAGAAAGTCGAGCAGCCCATATAATGATAGATGGCCTCGCCCTTGTAAGACATGCGGCTGGTGCCGTCGGGCATAAGCCCCTGCCCCTGGGTCGCGCGGATCGCGGTGCACAGATTGGTCTTTCCCGACAGGCAGCTTTTGCACTGACGACATTCCGGCGTGTAGAGCGGGATCACATGGTCATCGGGAGCCACCGAGGTGACGCCAGCGCCAACTTCGCGCACGATCCCGGCGCCTTCATGGCCGAGAACACTCGGAAACTTGCCTTCGCTGTCGAGACCATCGAGCGTGTACGCATCGGTATGACAGATGCCGGTCGCCATGATCTCGACCAGCACTTCGCCCGCCTTCGGACCCTCCAGATCAAGCTCGACAATCTCTAGTGGCTTCTTGGCTTCAAATGCTACGGCTGCGCGGGTCTTCATATTGCTGATGTCCTTCTATCAATCGATCATTAGGTGGGCTGTTTTTCCAACTCTCCGCAGGGAAAACCGTTCAGTCGAAACTTTCGGTCAATTCCGTTTGTACAAAGCTGGAAAGGCACGATTCCCAAAGCACTCATACTATCGTCATTAGTGGGGGCCGTAAACGCTCGGGAATTGATAGCTGCAATCCAGCATCGTGATAAGCGAAAGCATTTCTGCTCCCAAGCCCCGCTCAGTCGGGTCAGTCATCCTGCATCGCGCGCCGGGCGCTTCACTGTCCTGTGCATAAATGTCTGGCCAGACGAACCCATAAATAGCATGTAGCGCTCCAATCAAGGGGTTGAAAGAATAGTCCATGCCGACAGATCGACAGATATTGACATTATCCTGCCCGGACCATCCGGGACTGGTTGCCAGCGTGGCCAAGATACTCGCGGATAACGGGGGCAATATCGTCGATTCGCAGCAGTTCAACGATGCTGAAACCGGCCATTTTTTCATGCGCGTGGTCTTCGATTTGCCGACCAGTGCCAATGCCGACACCATCGCGGAAGCGCTGCAGGATTTCGCAGCGGCCCATCAGGTCGCGTGGAAGCTGCGCCGCAGCGACGAGCGGCCAAAGGTGATGATCATGGTCTCCAAATTCGACCATTGTCTCGGCGACCTGCTCTATCGCCACCGCATCGGAGAATTGCCGATGGATGTCGTCGGCATCATCAGCAACCATCCGCGAGACGTGCTCAAGATATCGATCAACGGCGATATTCCCTTTCATCACCTGCCGATCACAAAAGAGTCGAAGCAGCAACAGGAAGCGCAGGTCAAACAACTGGTGACAGATAGCGGCGCGGATCTCGTGGTGCTGGCGCGCTATATGCAGATATTGTCAGACGATCTCGCCGCTTTTCTGTCCGGCCGTTGCATCAACATCCATCACAGTTTCCTGCCCGGATTCAAGGGTGCCAGACCCTATCATCAGGCTCATGCGCGCGGCGTCAAGATGATCGGCGCTACCGCCCATTATGTGACCCCCGATCTCGACGAAGGGCCAATCATCCATCAGGATGTCGAGGCGATAAGCCATGCCGATACGCCCGAAGAGCTGGTCAGCAAGGGACGCGATATCGAACGCCGGGTGCTGGCGCAGGCGGTCCATTACCATCTCGCAGACCGGGTGCTGCTGAACGGACAGAAAACGATTGTTTTCAAGAATTGATCGTGCCGGCAGAGGGTGCTGGACCCTCCGGCAGGCTTAAGCAAATTCCTCGGTATCGATGGTTTTCTGAATCATCTCGCCATAGCGCGGGCCGGCAACACTCTGCTGATTGATCAGGGCATCGAGCCGGGCCTGCGTATCCGCGGAAAGCTCCCAGTCCCATCGCGCCAGATTTTCTTCGAGATGCGCGATGGAGGCGGTTCCGGGGATGGCCACAACATGTTCACCTCGGGACAAAACCCAGGACAGAGATAGCTGCGCGGGCGTAACGCCCTCTTCTTCTGCGATCGCATTGAACGCGTTGACCAGTTCCAGATTGTTCGGCCAGTTGTCTTCGTTGAAGCGCGGCATATTGCGGCGCAAATCCTTCTCGGCCAGCGCATCCACGTCGCGTACGCCATTGGCCAGAACACCGCGCGCAACCGGAGAGAAAGCGACAAGCGTTGTGCCCAGATCTTTGCAAGCACCCAGCACCGCAATTTCCGGATTGCGGGTCCACAGCGAATATTCTGTCTGGACGGCAGCAATGGGATGCTCAATCGCTGCTTTTCTAAGCGTCTTAGCCGACATTTCGGACAAGCCGATGCTGCCGATTTTGCCTTCCTCGATCAACTCCGCCATCGCGCCAACCGATTCCTCGATCGGCACGGTAAAGTCCCGGCGGTGCATATAATAGAGATCGATATGATCGGTTTGCAGCCGGGTCAAAGATTCCTCGACACATTTGCGGATCGCCGCCGGACTACAATCGACGCCACGTTTGTCGCCATCTATCACGAGCCCCATTTTGGTCGCGAGAAAAAACTCTTTCCGGCGGCTTTTCAGAGCATTGCCGATCAGCGTCTCGTTGTGACCGAGGCCGTAAATATTCGCCGTATCAAGATGGTCATAGCCGAGGTCGAGCGCGCGGTGCAGCAGCTTCGAAGCATCCTCTTCAGACGGCGGCACACCATAAGCCCAGGATAGCGACATGCAGCCCAGTCCAACCGGATTCATCTCCCGGCCATTGATCGTCCGTTTTGATATGCTCATAAAGGCAACCCCACATAATTTTCCGCAATGCTGGTCTGCGCTGCCATACTATCGGCGATATAATCAAGCTCGGCCATCTGCATATTGCGTTCAAACGGACCGTCTTCGGGAAAACGGTGCATCAGCTTGGTCAGCGACCAGCTGAAACGTTCGGACTTCCAGACTCGCGCCAGAGCCTTGGCCGAATAGCCCGCCACCGCGTCATTATCCCCGCGTTTGAAAAAACCGGTCAGCGCGTCGGACAAATAGGCTACGTCAGAAGCCGCAAGATTCAGGCCCTTGGCGCCGGTGGGCGGGACGATATGTGCAGCGTCACCCGCGAGAAACAGGCGGCCATGGCGCATCGGCTCGAACACATAGGAACGGAGCGGCGCGATACTTTTCTCGATCGACGGCCCGCGGGTGATATTGGCAGCCGCTTCCGGACCAAGGCGGACACAAAGTTCGTCCCACAGCCGGTCATCGGGCCAGTCCTCGACTTTTTCGGTCAGCGGCACATCGATATAATAGCGGCTGCGCGTCTTAGAGCGCATCGATGCCAGCGCAAAACCGCGCTCGTGATTGGCATAGATCAGCTCTTCGTGACAGGGCGGCACATCGGCCAATATGCCCAGCCAGCCGAACGGATAGACGCGCTCATATTCCTTCGCGACGGCTGCGGGAATCGCCTTTCTGGACGGGCCGTGATAGCCGTCGCAACCGGCAATAAACTGCGCCTCTACCCGCTGTTGCGTCCCGTCTTTTTCAAAAGTGATCGAGGGATTGTCGCTCTCGATATCGTGCAGCGCCACATCAGTCGCTTCGTAAATGATCTCGAGACCGCGCCCGGGCGCCGCATCCATCAGGTCGCGCGTGACTTCGGTCTGGCCATAGACCGTCACATATTTTCCGGTCAGTCCCAACGTGTCGATCCGGATAAGCCGCTCGCCGTCGGCCAGCGCGAAGCCTGCCTCTTTCAGCCCTTCGGCATTCAACCGCTCGTTGATGCCCAGCCGGTCCATCAGGTTCGTGGTCGTCCGTTCCAGCACGCCCGCCCTGATCCGCCCAAGCACATAATCCGGCGACTGGCGCTCGACGATGACACAGTCAATATTTTCGGCGCGCAGCAAGTGGCCCAATAGCAAGCCGGCCGGCCCCGCGCCGATTATGGCAACCTGGGTTTTCACGCGAGTTGCTGTTCCAGATCGTGTAGCACCTTGTAGCAGGGCAATACCTGCGCCACCGAGCTGTTCGGCTCCCGCCCTTCACGGATGGCGGCAATAAATTCGCGGTCCTGCAATTCGATGCCGTTCATCGACACATCGACATTGGACACGTCGATCGCCTCTTCCTTGCCGTTCACCAGATCGTCGTAACGCGCGATATAGGTGTCGGTGTCGCCGATATAACGGAAGAAGGTCCCGAGCGGCCCGTCATTGTTGAAGCTGAGCGACAAGGTACAGATCGCGCCGCTTTCCGCCTTCAGCTGGATCGACATATCCATGGCGATGCCCAATTCCGGGTGGATCGGCCCCTGAATGGCGTTAGCCTGCACAATCGGCCCCGCCTGATAGGCGAACAGATCCACAGTGTGTGCCGCATGATGCCAGAGCAGATGATCGGTCCAGCTGCGCGGCTGGCCCTTGGCGTTCATATTCTGGCGGCGGAAGAAATAGGTCTGCACGTCCATTTGCTGGATATTGAATTCGCCCGCCTTGATCCGGTTGTGCACATATTGATGCGAAGGATTGAAACGACGCGTGTGCCCGACCATGCAGATAAGGCCGGTTTCTTTCTGCTTGTTCAGCACCGCTTCGGCATCGGCCAGGCTATCTGCCAACGGGATTTCGACCTCGACATGCTTGCCGGCATTCATCGCCTTGATGGCCTGATCAGCATGCATCTGCGTCGGTGTGCAGAGGATGACCGCATCGACATCGTCGCGTTCCAGTATGGCTTCATAATCGGTGGTGGCAAAGCCCACACCATATTTGTCGGCCATTTCCTGCGTCGGTTCCTGACGCCGGCCGACCAGAGCGGTCACTTCCACCCCGTCGATATTTTTCAACCCGTCGAGATGTTTTTCACCAAAAGCGCCGCCACCGGCCAGTGCGATTTTCATATTTTCTTCTCCGTCGAAATTAATTGTCGGGTTCGAGCACGATATGCCCGATCGCCGTGTTGCTGCAGGGGATATGATAATGGCGGTGCAGGCATCTGGTTTTCCTGCCGAGCGCGCCGCGCATCACCAGCCACATCACCATCTCGATGCCTTCGCTGCCGGTCTCGCGCAGATATTCGATATGCGGAATATGGCGCGCGGCATCGCTGTCACCGACCATCATGTCGAGAAACCGATTATCCCATTCGCGGTTTAGCAGGCCGGCCCGCGGCCCCTGCAACTGATGGCTCATGCCGCCGGTTCCCCAGATCTGGACATTCAGATCGTCGGGGAAGCTCTCGACCGCTTTCCTGATCGCCTCGCCCAAGGCCCAGCAGCGATTGCCCGAGGGTGGCGGATAGGTCACGACATTGACCGCAATCGGGATGACCTTCGTCGGCCATTTCTTCGGCTGGCCGAACATCATCGACAAAGGCACGGTCAGCCCGTGATCGACATCCAGATCGTTGATGATCGTCATGTCGAATTCATCCAGTATCAGGCTTTGGGCAATGTGCCAGGCAAGGTCCGGATGGCCCTCGACATCCGGAACGGGACGCGGGCCCCAGCCTTCGTCGCAAATCCCGAAACTGTCGCCGCAGCCAATCGCGAACGTCGGGATCAGATTCATGTCGAAAGCCGACGCATGGTCATTGTAGACAAGAATGACCACATCCGGCTGTTCCTGCTTCTCCCATTCTTTCGTCCATTCATAGCCCTTGAAAATCGGACCGAAATAATCGTCCTGCGTCTTGCCCTGGTCGACGGCGACGCCGAGCAAAGGCACATGGCTGGTCGCCACTCCTGCTGAAATATGCGCCATATCAGTTGCCTTCCCTGATCGAGCGATTGCCCTCGGCCGGTCGCCCGCCAGCCATCATCATCGCCTGATAATCCTCGACGCTCATTCCGGTCATCGAAGAGACAGCCTGTACAAAGGACAGGCCGTCGGTCGAGAAGACCTTGGCGAGATAGTAGATATTGCCGCCAAGCTCGAGCAGGCGGTTATAGTCGCGATCGAGCACCGCCTTGCGTTGCGCGTCGGACAATTTCCACTCGGCGAGATAGGCTTTTTCGTCCGCCTTCCAGCGTTCGCGATTGTCAGGTTTCATCAGGCTCATGGCGAACTGGTTCAGGTGATAGCCCTGTCGCGCGCGCGACGCCGTATAGACGCGCGTGCCGGGAATATCCTCCAGATCGCTGAGATATTCGTGGATATTCTGTTCGGTCATGAAGCAGCCTCGGCCTTTCTGGTTCGATCGATCATCTGGCGGGCGCGGACGCCGCCTTCGTCGATATTATAGGCTTGTAATTTGCGATCCGGATTGGCCGCTATCGAACGCTGCTGCGCTTCCAGGATTTCGACATCCTCTGCGAAGACACCGCTCTGCTGCTGACGGAAACGGGCACCGAAGCCGGGGTCATCGGTGCGGAAATCCCGCGCCATGCCCCAGAAATAATGGCTATGAGTTTCATCCTGCGGCGTCATCACATCGACGACAAAACCGCGCACGCCCTGGTCATGTTTTTCAAGGCTGGCACCAGCTTCCACCGGCGCGACGCCAACATCGATAATCACCGCCGACGGCGCGATAAATTCGCAAATCTGCCAGCGGTCGACACGGCCTTCCTTGCCAAGCGCGCCTTTCCAGAATGGCGGTGGATCGATATCAGGAATCCAGCGCTCGACGAACACCCGGTCCTCGGTAACCCGCGTTTCAAGCGGTGCTTCCATCAATTCCTGCTGGCCGATGGAGCCCTGATGGACATAGGTCTCGTGCGTCAGGTCCATCAGATTGTCAATCAACAGCCGATAGTCGCAGGCAATGGAATAATAGCCGCCTTCAAAGGCCCAGCCTTCTGCCGAGCAGGGCCACAGATCCGGGATCAGCTCGGGGTCGGCGGGCGCATCCCCCATCCAAATCCAGACGAAACGATGCCGTTCGTGCACCGCGAAGGTTTCCGTGCAGATGCGTTTGTTCACCGGATCGGATTTCAGCGGCATTTCCTCGGCAACGCCATCCGGACCGATTTTCAGCCCGTGATATTTGCAGCGGATGGAATCGCCTTCCTTGATGCCCATGGACAGCGGCAGCATCCGGTGTGGACAGGCGTCGCGCATGGCGACAACCGCTCCGTCCAGCTTGCGCCACAACACGACCGGAACGCCCAATATCGTCCGGCCAAGCGGCTGCGGGCCGATCTCGTAGTCCCAGCCGGCTACATACCAGGCGTTCTGGATCCAGCTACTCATAGCCCCCTCTCCTTCAATTGCGCATCCAGCCGGGGATAGACCCGCCGGGCATTGCCCTCAAAAATCGCATGCCGCTCGGTATCGGAGATATCGAGCGCATCGACATAGCGTTTCGTGTCGTCGAAATATTGACCCGTCTGCGGATCGATACCGCGTACCGCACCGACCATCTCGCTGCCGAACAGGATATTCTTGTTGTCGATCACATCAGCCAGCAAAGTCACGCCCGGCTGGTGATAGACGCAGGTGTCAAAATAGACATTGTTCATCACATGGCCGGACAGGTCAGGCTGCTTGAGCATATCGGCGAGGCCGCGATAACGTCCCCAGTGATAGGGCACCGCGCCGCCGCCATGCGGGATGATGAAGCGCAGTTCCGGAAAATCCTTGAACAGATCGCCCTGGATAAACTGCATGAAGGCAATCGTGTCGGCAGCGATATAATAAGCGCCGGTGGCGTGCATGGCGGGGTTGCAGCTGCCGGAAACATGGATCATCGCCGGCACGTCCAGCTCGACCATTTTTTCGTAAAACGGATACCAATATTCGTCGGTCAGTGGCGGATGTTCAAACTTGCCACCGCCGGGATCGGGATTGAGATTACAGCCGACAAAGCCCATGTCGACGCAGCGTTCCAGCTCCTCGATACTGCCCTGCATATCCGCCTTCGGACTTTGCGGTAACATACAGACAGGGACGAATATTTCGGGATAAAGTTCGGCGCAGCGCTTGATCAGGTCATTGTTCACCTGCGCCCATTTTCGTGCGACGCTTTCATCGCCGATATGCGGTGCCATCGCAGAGGCGCGCGGGGAAAAGATCGTCATGTCCGCGCCGCGTTCTTTCAGCAGCCGGATCTGGTTGGCTTCCAGCGTCTCGCGAATCTGGTCATCGGAAATTTCAGGATAGGGCCCGACCGGCTCGCCAGCGGCAAAGGCAGCCCGCTGCGCTTCCCGCCATTCATTATGCGCGGCCGGCGCGGTGGTGTAATGACCGTGACAATCGATAATCAGGCTCATGCGGCCAATCCTTTCCTGTTCGCCATTTCCCGCTGGCGGACGATCGTACCCCTGGTCATCAGCGGCTCGATACCGAGCGCTTCGAGGGTCAGGGCAACCTGCTCCATTTCTTCCGCGCGGCGCAGCCCGTGGCTGGTCATGCGCTCGATATTATAGTCCGCTCTGGTCGCCCATTCCGGGCCGAGCGATTGCAAGACATCGTCAGCCACTCCCGCCTCTTGGGCCGCGAGCATCATTTCTGCGGTCAGCGCTTCCACGCCCTTGACCATGACCGAGCGGATCATCTTGATCGACGACGCCTTGCCGACGTCACCACCCACAACGCGGATATTGTCAAAGCCGAGACCGGCTAGAACAGCGGCGCCTTCGGCTGCATCGGTGCCGGAAAGCAGCAATGGTACCGACAATTCGGCAGGCTGCACCGGTGCCATGACCGCGACATCGACATAGCGCCCGCCTGCTTCCTCGATGACCTTTGCCGCCGCCCGTTTCGTGTCGGGGGCGACCGAGTTCATATCGAAATAGAGCGCACCCGTCGCGATGCAGGGCGCTGCATTTTCGGCCACAGCCTGTGCCTGACCAGCGGTAACGAGGCTGAGGATAGCAGCGGTCTCTTTCAGGGCGTCCGGCAGGCTATCGCATCCGGTGACACTAGCCGCAGCATAGTCCGATGTCTTGTCCTCGATATCATAGACGCGCGCCGCAGCGCCCCATGCGCCACCCCGCGCAAAAGTCGCGCCTGCCTCGCCAAAACCGATAAGAGAAACGGATTTTATCATCGCCCAACGCTATCGGCACGCCGCGAATTCTGCCAATCGGAAAGCGGAACGGGGTATAAGCTAAAGCGAATTCAGTCTTTCGCCGCTTGCTCCAGCATCGCCAGAAAATCCCGTTGCATTGCCGTCGGCATCCAGCCGGTCCGGGTCGTCACACCGATGGTCCGGTGCAATCCTGCCGGCGGCTGCCCGATTGCCGAGAGCCATTCTGCCTCCAGTTCCACGGCAACCTGATCGGGCGAAAGCAGGGTCAGGAAATCGCTTTCGAGCAATATCTGCCGTATCGTGATCACCGAGCCGCATTCGATCGGAACATCCGGACATTCGATGCCCGCAGATTCAAACATCTGTTCCCATCGCATACGCAGCGGCGTGCCCGGTGCCGCGATGATCCATGGATAGCTGGCAAGTTTTCGCAGATCCCCCGGCTGGTCCCGCAACGGATGATCGCGGCGCCCGATGATCACGGGATGATCTTCAAACAGCGAATGTTGCTGCACATCGTCGCCAGGAACGGGATCGCGTAGAGCGCCAACCAGAAAATCCAGCTCGCCATCGCGCAGCGGCTCGATCAGCTCGGCGTGGCTGCCTTCGATGATGCGGATCTCGCTTTCGGGATAAGCCTTGTGGAATTGTGAGACGGCCTTCGGCAGCAGGCGCGCGCGGCACAATGGCATGGCGCCTATTGCAACCGTCCCGGTTTCCCGCCCCTTCAGCGCCTCAAGCTCCGACAATCCTGCAACAAGTTCCGCCCGTGCCAGACGGAAAGACCGCGCCAGAGCGCGCCCCTGCCTGGTCAGCGCCATGCCTTTGCCGCGCCGCTCGAGTAATTTGCGTTTCAGCGCAATCGCCAGATTGGCAACCGAACGATGCAGCGATGGCTGGGCCAGCCCCGACATGGCGCTCGCTGTCGGGTAGCTCCCATGTTCTGCCACCGACAGGAAGGCGCGGACCTGCGCCATGGTCACACGCGTCGAACCGATATTGGCCAGCGCAGACTCGATCCTCGGCGCAAATATGGTCGCGGCGGGCGTCGGAGACATGCCGTCGGTGTGCCGCTCAAACAGCGGCTGCCCCAATTGCGTCTCCAGCTTCACCAGCCCTTGCGTTATCGCCGGCTGGGTCAGATTTACAGCATCTGCAGCAGCGCTTATGCTGCCTTTGTCGCAGATTTCCTTTGCGGCGTACAAATGGCGCAAATTGAGGTCCCAAATCTCCATGGACCAAGGATTAGCACAATCTTATAGCCCTACCCAAGTTCCAAATTGCGGTTTTCGGCGCAGCCTGCAACAGGTAGGCAATAATCGGAGGAATTGAAAATGGCGAATATCGTTGTCCAGAATATCGAGCGGACCGATCTGAAACTGGTCGACGGGCTCGGCCGATGCGGCGTCGCCACGGTTCACGAAGCGCAGGGCCGGACCGGTCTGATGGCCTCGCACATGACCCCAATCTATGCCGGCGCGCGGGTGGCCGGAAATGCCGTCACCATATCGGCGGCCCCCGGCGACAACTGGATGGTCCATGTCGCGATCGAACAGATGCAGGAAGGCGATATTTTGGTGCTCGAGCCGACCAGCCCCTGTGAAGACGGTTATTTCGGCGATCTGCTGGCGACATCCGCGCAATCCCGCGGCGGTCGCGGCCTGATCATCAACGCCGGTGTTCGCGATGTCCGCGATCTTACCGAAATGAATTTCCCGGTCTGGTCCAAGGCGGTTTTCGCTCAGGGTACGGTCAAGAATACTTTGGGATCCGTCAACGTTCCGGTCGTCTGCGCCGGTGCGCTGGTCCATCCGGGCGATGTGATTGTCGCCGATGATGATGGCGTTTGCGTCGTGCCCCGGCAAAATGCCGCCGAAGTGCTCGAAAAGGCGCAAGCCCGGGAGGCCAATGAGGAAGAGAAACGGCAGAAGCTGGCAAGCGGTATCCTCGGCCTCGACATGTACAATATGCGCGAGCGGCTGGAGAAAGAAGGCCTGAAATATGTCTGACGGCCCGCTGGCCTCGGCCCGCGTCATGTGGATGCGCGGCGGCACGTCCAAGGGCGGCTATTTTCTGGCGGAGGATCTGCCCGCCGACCGGGCGGAACGGGATGCCTTTCTGCTCCGCATCATGGGCTCGCCGGACGAGCGCCAGATCGACGGCATGGGCGGCGCCGATCCGCTGACCAGCAAGGTCGCGGTCATTCGCAAATCCGATCGCGAAGGTACCGATATCGACTATCTGTTTCTGCAGGTCTTTGTCGATCAGGCTCTGGTCAGCGATGCGCAGAATTGCGGCAATATTCTCGCCGGCGTCGGCCCCTTTGCCATCGAGCGGGGACTGGTTGCCGCCACAGGCGAGCAGACCAAAGTCACGATCTTCATGGAGAACACCTCGCAAACTGCCGTTGCGACGGTGGAAACTGCGGGCGGCATGCCGGTCTATTCCGGCGATGCCCGGATTGATGGTGTGCCCGGCACGGCGGCACCGGTGCCTTTGGAATTCCGCGATACGGCGGGATCGAGTTGCGGGGCCCTGCTGCCCACCGGCAATGCTGTCGATATCATCAACGATGTGCGCTGCACCCTGATTGACAACGGCATGCCCTGCATCGTGATGAAGGCGGAAGATGTCGGCGCAACCGGCTATGAAAGCCGCGAGCAACTGGATGCAGCCGAAGACGTGAAGGCCCGCATCGAAGCGATCCGGCTGGCCGCCGGCGAGCGGATGAATCTGGGCGATGTCGCAGAAAAATCGGTGCCCAAGATGATGCTGGTAGCCCCGCCCCGAAACGGCGGCGCGATCACCGTGCGCAGCTTCATTCCCAAACGCGCCCATGCCAGCGTCGGCGTGCTTGCCGCCGTCACGGTGGCGACGGCTTGCCTGATTGAGGACTCCCCCGCAGCAGAGGTCGCCAATATCCCGGACGGCAGCCGCAAAACCATGTCGGTCGAACATCCCACCGGCGAAACGACCTGCGTCATGGAAGTCGACGATACGGGCAATGTGACCAGCGCCGCGATGCTGCGGACCGCACGAAAATTGATGGACGGAGAGGTTTTCGCATGAGTGCCAATTCACAGGGCCGCATCACCAGCTGGCACGGCAGTCCCTCGAAGCCGACGTTCACGCCGCCGCCGGGTGCGGTGGACGCCCATTGCCATGTCTTCGGCCCGCAGGCATCCTTCCCGTTTAGCCCGAAGGCGAAATATCATCCGGAGGACGCCGGGCCGGATATGCTCTTTGCCTTGCGCGACCATCTCGGTTTTGATCGCAATGTGATCGTCCAGGCAAGTTGCCACGGCACCGACAACAGCGCCACTCTTGATGCCATCGCCAAGTCGAACGGCAAGGCGCGCGGCGTTGCTGTGGTGGACCCGGATATCAGCGATGCCGAACTGGCCGCGCTGCACGATGGCGGCATCCGCGCCGTCCGCTTCAATTTCCTCAAGCGCCTTGTCGACAATGCGCCCAAGGACAAGTTCCTCGAAGTCGCCGGCCGTCTGCCCGCGAGCTGGCATGTCGTCATCTATTTTGAGGCCGACATATTGGATGAAATGCGCGGCTTTATCAATGCGATACCCGTGCCGGTGGTGATCGACCATATGGGCCGCCCCGATGTCAGTCAGGGGCCCGACGGACCGGAGATGAAAGCCTTCCGGACCTTGCTCGAATCCCGCCCCGATATCTGGTTCAAGGCAACCTGCCCCGACCGGCTCGATGCAAGCGGTGATCCCTGGGATGACTTTGCCACAGCGGTCCGGCCGCTGGTCGAGGACTATCAGGATCGCGTGATATGGGGCATCGACTGGCCCCATCCCAATATGCAGTCGAACATTCCCGACGACGGTCACTTGGTCGATATGATCCCGAGGATTGCGGTGACCAAAGAACTCCAGCGCAAGCTGCTCGTCGACAATCCGGTGCGGCTCTACTGGCCGGAGACTCTCTGACGAGCAGCCTCGTGACTGTCGCCGGACCGGTCATCGCGTGATTGGCGGTTGATCTTCCGGCCAAGTTCGTTTCAATCAATATCGAAGACCGCAGCCAGCCTGCTGTCCGGGGCTGATGGCTTTTGCGAGCGGTGCCGGGCCTCAGCGCGGCTGTCAGCGATACAGGATTGAAGGACAGGGATATATGCAGGATTACAGTGATATACGCGAAGAAGTTGCCAAGCTATGCCAGAAATTCCCGGGTGAATATTGGCGGGCACGGGACAAGGCACGCGAATATCCCAGCGATTTTGTCGCCGCTCTCGGCGAGGCCGGCTATCTTGCGGCGCTGATCCCCGAAGAATTTGGCGGCGCCGGATTGCCGATTTCGGCGGCGGCGGCGATCCTCGAGGAAATTCAGGCGCAGGGCTGCAACGGCGGCGCGGTGCACGCGCAAATGTATATCATGGGTACGATGCTGCGCCACGGGTCGGACGAACAGAAATCCCAATATCTGCCGCGCATCGCCACCGGCGAATTGCGTCTTCAGGCCTTTGGCGTGACCGAGCCGACCAGCGGCACCGATACGCTGGCGCTGAAAACCGTGGCGAAGCGGGACGGCGATGATTATGTCATCAACGGCCAGAAATTATGGACCAGCCGCGCCGAGCATAGCGATCTGATGCTGTTGCTCGCCCGTACAACGCCGCGCGATCAGGTCGCCAAGCGGACCGATGGCCTGTCGGTCTTTCTCGTCGACATGAACGCGGCGCTGGGCAACGGGCTGACGATCCGGCCGATCGACACGATGATGAACCACAGCACCACCGAATTGTTCTTCGACAATATGCGCGTGCCTGCCGCCAATCTGATCGGCGAGGAAGGCAATGGCTTTCGCTATATCCTCTCCGGCATGAACGCCGAGCGGCTGCTGATCGCGGCTGAATGTATCGGCGACGCCAAATGGTTCATCGAGAAGGCGACAGCCTATGCCAAGGAGCGGGTCCTGTTCGGCCGTCCGATCGGCCAGAATCAGGGCGTGCAATTCCCGATCGCCCGCGCCTATGCGCAAATGCGCGCCGCCGAATTGCTGGTCCACGAGGGCTTGCGCAAATATGAAGCCGGCGAAAATTGCGGCGAGGAAGCCAATATGGCCAAGATGCTCGCCGCCGATGCCAGTTGGGCAGCCGGAGAGGCCTGTGTCCAGACCCACGGCGGCTTCGGCTTTGCCGCGGAATATGATGTCGAGCGCAAATTCCGCGAGACAAGGCTCTATCAGGTCGCCCCGATCAGCACCAATATGATCCTGTCCTATGTCGCCGAACATGTGCTGGGTCTGCCGAGGAGCTATTGATGGCTGACTGGTCGGACTGGATCGGCAAGAGCGAGACGCGGCATGATGTGATCACGCCGGGTCTGCTGCAACGCTTTTGCGCAACCATCGACCAGCCGGTCACGAATGATATTCCGCAGGGATTGCACTGGTGCCTGTGCCTGCCCGATGCGCCGACGGCGAAACTCGCTGAAGATGGCCATCCCGCAAAGGGTGGTTTTCTCCCGCCCATTCCCCTGCCCCGCCGGATGTGGGCGTCGAGCGAAGTTGCGTTCGAACATGCGCTGCAACTGGGTGATGAGATCATCCGCGTGTCGACCGTGGCCAGCATAGATGAGAAATCGGGCAAGTCTGGCGATCTGGTGTTTGTCGCTGTCGATCATGAAACACGCGTCGGCGATCAGGTGGCGATCAGGGAACGGCAGAATATCGTCTATCGCGAGCCAGCGACCACCGCAGCAGCAGCCAGTTTGGCCAGCTACGAAACTCCAGACCTGAGCGGTTGGAACTGGCAGCGCACAATCCTGCCGACCGAGCCGCTGCTGTTCCGCTATTCCGCCCTGACCTTCAACAGCCACCGCATCCATTATGATCGCCCCTATGCGATGCAGGAAGAAGGCTATCCCGGGCTGGTCGTACAAGGTCCGCTGATGGCGACATTATTACTCAATCTCGCCGCAAGCGAACTGGGACCAAACAAGCTAACCAGCTTTTCCTTTCGCGGCCAGGCGCCCGCCTTTGCCAATTACGCTATATATCTCGTCGGCAAACAGGAGGGCGAGGCTATCACGCTCGCCGTCATCGGCCATGACGGCAAAGAGATCATGAGCGCGCGGGCGACGATTTAGGGACCGCCTCTGCAAACTTTACAGCAGCGCGCCTTTTTCTTTTCTGTGACCTTTGCCCCAAATCTGCAAAATTCCGGCATTTTTCAATTAACAACATGGCGCCGAGTGTGACCTTTGGATCAGCGGCGAATTTCGGCCGGCTGTGAGCACTGAGTGATGTCCTTTCGTCTGTATCCAGAATGTCAAAGAGCCTAACGGTTGCGAGAATAAGCGATCCGGCACGGTGTAGGAAAGCGCTTTTGCGGGCGTGGATTTTGGAAACTGAGGTGGCGGGAATACTGGTGTACTTTCCGGGTAACAGGACAATATTCTTATATGGGCAATTGAACACTCTCCGTTCGTGCTGAGCTTGTCGAAGCAGGGTTGCGCGCACTCGTCCTTCGACAAGCTCAGGACGAACGGGAGAGCGGCGGGCGGATGAATGTTTCTCACGCGAAGGCGCGAAGGCGCGAAGGGCAGCGCGGCCTTGTTTCTTCGCGGCTTAGCGCCTTCGGGTGCGTTTTAGAGGACGGGATCCCTCTCGGTGGAATGGCGCAATGTTTATGAAACAAGCGTAATTTCCCTGAGACCCAACCACACTCTCCGTTCGTGCTGAGCCTGTCGAAGC
This sequence comes from uncultured Sphingorhabdus sp., assembly GCA_964022345.1. Classification (GTDB taxonomy): domain Bacteria; phylum Pseudomonadota; class Alphaproteobacteria; order Sphingomonadales; family Sphingomonadaceae; genus Parasphingorhabdus. The sequence goes on along the minus strand of CAXHZT010000006.1, from coordinate 81,106 downwards.
ATGTTCGCGCGCACTCGTCCTTCGACAAGCTCAGGACGAACGGGAGGAGGTTGCGTATTTGGCGGGGCGGTCTCTAGGGTCGGGTAGCAAAGGCTGGAGGTCCTGAACCGAGTTCAGGATGACGATGCATCCCGCGACCCGAGCGCAAAAGAAAAGCCCGGCAGCTGCGGATTGCGGCCACCGGGCTTTTCATTTTCCAAAGCTGACCTAGAAACGGTCGGCGTTCATCACCTTGGTCCAGGCAGCCGCAAAATCCTCGACAAATTGTTGATCCGCATCATCCGCTGCATAAACCTCGGACACGGCCCGCAATTCCGAATTGGATCCGAAGATCAGATCCACCGGCGTCGCGGTCCAGACCAGCTTGTCCGTCTCGCGGTCGCGGCCTTCGTACAATCCCGCATTCGTGTCCGACTTCGACCATTTGGTCTTCATGTCGAGCAGATTGACGAAAAAGTCGTTGCTCAGCTGTCCGGGATTAGCAGTGAACACACCGTTTGACGATTTGCGCGCATTGGCGTTCAGCGTCCGCAGCCCGCCGACCAGCACCGTCATTTCCGGTACGGTCAGGTTGAGCGCATCGGCCTTGTCGACCAGCGCTGCCGCGGGCGCCAGGTCGGCACCGGAGGCATAATAGTTGCGGAAGCCGTCGGCCTTGGGCTCTAGATAAGCGAAGGAGGCCGCATCCGTCTGCTCCTGCGTGGCATCGACCCGCCCGGGCGTAAACGGCAGGCTGATCTTGTGGCCGGCCTTGCTGGCCGCCTGCTCGACCGCTGCATTGCCGCCCAGGACGATCAGGTCAGCGAGCGAGACCTGTTTGCCGCCCGAAGCGCTCCGGTTGAAATCCTTCTGGATCGCTTCCAGCTTGCCCAATACCTTGGTCAATTCCGCCTTGTCGTTGACCGCCCAGCCGCGTTGCGGGTCCAGCCGCAGCCGCGCGCCATTGGCACCGCCGCGCATATCGCTGCCCCGGAAGGTCGAGGCCGAGGCCCAGGCCGTCCGCACCAGTTCGGGCGTGGTCAGGCTGGAAGCGAGGATTTTCGACTTGAGCTGCGCGACATCCGCGTCGCCGATCATCGCATAGTCGGCTGCGGGCAGCGGATCCTGCCAGATGAAGCTCTGGCTCGGCACATCGGCACCGAGATAGCGGGCCGAGGGACCGAGATCGCGATGGGTCAACTTGAACCAGGCGCGGGCGAAGGCCACCGCGAACTCGTCGGGGTTTTCATGCCAATGCTCGGCGATCTTGCGGAAACCGGGGTCTTCCTTGATCGCGATATCGGTGGTGAACATGATCGGCGCGTGGGTCTTGCCCGGGATATGCGCGTCGGGGACCATGTTGGCGGCATTTGGATCGCTCGGGATCCACTGCGTGGCACCGGCCGGGCTCTTGGTCTTGACCCATTCGAAACCGAACAGATTGTCGAGATACTGGTTGGTAAACGCAATCGGATTGGCCGACCACGCGCCTTCGAGACCGCTGGTAATCGTATCCTCGGCATTGCCTTTGCCGCATTTGTTGGCCCAGCCCATGCCCTGAGCTTCAATGCCGGCAGCGGAAGGTTCGTCGCCCATGCATTCCTCGGGCTTGTGCGCGCCGTGCGCCTTGCCGAACGTATGGCCACCGGCGATCAGGGCGAGCGTTTCCTCGTCATTCATCGCCATATTACCGAAGGCGCGCCGGATATCGGCAGCGGCCGAGATCGGATCATGATTGCCGTTCGGACCCTCTGGGTTGACATAGATCAGTCCCATCTGGGTTGCAGCGAGCGATCCCTTGAGGTCGCCCTTGCCGTCGCGGCGATTGTCTTCCAGCATTTTTGCTTCGGGACCCCAGAATATCAGATCGGGTTGCCAGGCGTCGACGCGGCCGCCGGCGAAGCCGATGGTCTTGAAGCCCATGTCTTCAAGCGAGACATTGCCGGTCAGCACCATCAGATCGCCCCAGGACAATTTCCGGCCATATTTCTGCTTGATCGGCCAGACCAGACGGCGCGCCTTGTCGAGGCTGACATTGTCGGGCCAGCTGTTGAGCGGCTCGAACCGCTGCTCGCCGCCATCGGAGCCACCGCGCCCGTCGCCGACGCGATAGGTACCGGCGCTGTGCCAGGCCATGCGGATGAAGAACGGACCATAATGACCATAATCAGCCGGCCACCAGTCCTGAGACGTGGTCAGAACCTTGCGGATATCTTCCTTGACGGCAGCGAGATCGAGCGTGGCGAACTCGGCAGCATAGTCGAAATCCGGTCCATAGGGGTTGGACTGTGCCTCATGCTGGCGAAGCGCAGCGAGATCGAGGCTCTGTGGCCACCAGTCCTTGTTGGACATCGCGCCCGGCGGATCCTGAACGACCGTTTTTTGCGCCTGCGCCGGGCTCGCGATTACCAGCGGCGTCATCGACGCGGCCAGCAAGGCGAATAGTGAAACTTGTGATTTAAACATCTTCCTCTCCTCCGGGACCATCCCGTTACGGTGAGGACTTTAGTCTCGCATGAAACAATCTCGAAACCAGTAAATTCCCTGAGAGTGATCGAAGGTGTCGATGAAAGTTGCGTCTGTCAGAAGAACTTCCGATCACTAGATCGAGGCTCCGGAACGCCTGTCTGCCCGGAAAACAAAAGAAGCCCGATGGTCGGGTCGCAAAAACCATCGGACTTCTCCCGGATACCCAAAACGGGCTTTGTGAGGCACCGTGATCGAGTGAAATGCATTACTCTATCAGGTCGGTGCCACAGAACCTCCTTAAGCGAGTCGCTGGAGACGGACTGTGATCACGATCACGCGGCATCAATAATTCGCACCGATTTCGGTAAATCCGGTGAAATGAGTCGTGTGCCCCGGGATAATGGTCAAACCGTCCGTTTCGCCCGGTCCTTCTGGTTCTGTCCCTGGATGGCTTCCTTCGCGGCGTCCCATTGCTCATCGCCCCAGGCAAGCAGTTGCGAGAAATTGCCGCCGCCGGCAAGATAGCTGCCGCCGTCGATGGCAATCGTCTGGCCGGTCAGATATTCGACGCCGGGGCCGAGCAGGAAAGCAGCCAGATTGGCCAGCTCGTGCATCTCGCCCGGCCGGTTGATCGGTGCGCCGCTCTGTTTGCGTTCCTTGTCGCTGCCCGTCGGGTTGAGACGGCTCGACATGCCTTCGGTCGGGAACAGGCCCGGCGCAATGGCATTCAGCCGGATATTATGGCGCGCCCATTCGACGGCCAGGCTCTGGGTCATGACATTGATGCCCGCCTTGGACATCGCGCTGGGCACGGTGAAGGCGCTGCCGTTCCAGACCCAGGTCGTGAGGATCGAGACCACATTGCCGCGGGTCTTGCCCTCGATCCAGCGTTTGCCGATGTCGTGGGTCATATAGAATGTGCCGCGGAAGACGATATTGGCGATCGCGTCAAAACCCCGGATCGAGAGATCTTCGGTACGGGAAATGAAATTGCCGGCGGCGTTGTTGACCAGACCGGTCAGCGGTCCATGCTGCTGCCAGATGATATCGTTCATCTCGCTGATCATTTCGGCGCTGCGGATATCGCAGGGATGCGGAACGACCTTGCCGCCATGTTTTTCGACCAGTTCCTCGGCCGTTGCCTTGCACACATCGCCGCGCCGGCCGCAAATATGGACCTCGGCCCCCAGTTTGAGAAGGCCTTCGGCCATTTCCTTGCCGAGACCGGTGCCGCCGCCGGTTACGAGAATGCGTTCGCCCTTCATCAGGTCATCGCGGAACATGAGTTTGCTGGTGTCCATATCATCCTGTCCTATTTTCTGGTTATGGCGTTCATGCGAGATGAGTCGCCATAATCAAACTAGCAGTAATGATGCGGCAGAACAGGGGTCTGTCGGGACAGGTCCGGGCGGCGGCGCGCAAAAGCGGCGTAACGGTCTCGGCCAAAAAAAACGGGAGCTTATCCGAAGATAAGCTCCCGCTGCGCCTCTGTTGGGGCTGCTGTCCTCTTGCGATTCCAGCCGCCGCTTGTTCGGCGTCCGGTTTCCGGTCCAATCCGTTAATGGCTGGTGGTTTTCCACGGTTCGGCTTGCGCTTCCCCGCTTCGGTTTCCAACCCGAAACTGGTCCAGTCACCCGATGATCTTCGTCCGTCCGGTCCGGTCGGGCTTGCGCCGTTCCTTTTCGGATTTTCTCCGATCATCAACCGAGAGATCATTTTCCTTTTCTTGCGAAAAACAAATTGTTCGTCTCGATTATCTTCCGGTTCCCGAGCTGTCCTGCGGGTCATTGCTGACTGGTCGCTGGTTCGTCCGTTTGCCTTCCAATGACTGATATATGACTCCGCAGGCCGAGTCGCACCTAGTGGAAAATGGGAAGTTATCCACAGGCTATGCATTCAGCGGTGGAAAACTCCTGCTGAACTGGTGGATAAAATTGGAAAGCGGGTTTTTCGCGGAATTTGGGGAGAGCTTGTCCGCTGGTCCGGCCTTTCGCTCGGGAGGGGGTGGCGAAAGAACCGGACCGTTGGACCAACCCCGGCGCCTCGATTGGGAGGAGGGTGCGGCAGCCGGGATTGTAACTTCTTGCCTTAAACCTGAACCGTCGAAAACAGAACGATGCTGCTGACGGACAGGGCGGCGACAATATTGAAAAGCGTTTTCATGGATTTTCTCCTTATTACAAACGCCGATCAAACATCTCTTTTCCTGCGTAACTTACAGGCTCCAGATGGTCGCATAAGAAGTAGGTTTCAATTGAGAACGCAGCTCAATATGTTGCACGTTTTGCAACTGGAGATTGCTCCGAAAACCAGAGATACCGTCTTTAATACTATGAAATTCCTAGAAAATACCTTTCAGCAGTTTCTTACCCTTGTCGAGCGGGTCCTTCCGGAAATTTGCTTCTTCCTTGCCGATATAGGCAAATATGCCATCCAGCGCCTGATCGGTGACGCTGTCGGTCAGACCCTCGCGCGAGATATCGGCCCCGCCCAGCCGGGCGAGCGAAGAGATCGAGCCCAGCTGTTCGACCTGCTCATAGGCGCCGAGTTCGCTCAGGGCCTTTTCCACCAGCGGGCGGACCTTCACTGCGAGCTCGTCGCCCGAAGTGCTTCTGAGATATTCCGAACCCGCGGTTTCGCCGCCGGTGACAATACCGACCCCGTCCTGCAGCGTCAGATTGTCAATCGCCGCCCGGAAGACGGGTTTGGCTTCCAGTGCCGCCCGTCCGGCAGCGTCGTTGAGCGTTTTGGTAATATCCTTGGTCAGGCCGGCCTTGCTGGTGAAGCGCAGGATGCTCGTGGCCTTCTCCAGCGGTCCCGGCAGCAGAATCCGCACCGCTTCGTCGGCATGGAAAGCACCGGGCTGGGACAGCTTGTCGAGCGCGTTGTCGGAGGCATCGCCCAATATGCTTTTCACGCCGGTGGATTGCGCCACCGCCGGTGTCGCGGCGAAAGAGACCATTGCCACCGGCGCTGCCGCCAGAGCGAGCGAGGCAAGGATTCTTGCAGAGGTTGTTGCGTGACGCATGACCGTTTCTCCTGTTTATGTCAGGCGATCATAGCATATTCCGGTGGCCAGCCCCTGAACAATCAGGACGCCCTGGTAAAATCATGCAAATATGCGGCTGCACGCCAGCCTATTTCCGTTCGGAAAACTCCAGAACGCCTTTGGTCTCGTTGGCCGACAATTCGGTGAGCGCCAGCGCGAACGGATCGCCTTCGTCGGTCTGCCCCGATAGGCTGGTTCCCTCGCGCGTCACCTTGAAATCATTGCCGGTCAATTGCTTTTCATACCAGTCGGCCAGTTCGTCCGCGCCGATGGGCGCTTTGAAACCGATCTGGACCTTGCCGCCCTGCCCGTCCTTGTCTTCGATATCGAAGCTGGTGACGCGGCTGCCGGGATAGAGGTCGACATCGTTCATGTCGAAATCGTCGCTGTCGAGCGTGATCGACGGCAAGTCGATTTCCATCGAGAAACCATCCGCCTTGATCGAGAATTTGCTGTCTTCCCCGTCGCCGCCAATCTTGACTTTCTCGGCATCGGATTTGCTGTCATCGCTGAAATCGATGGAGACGCCGGAACCGTCGCCGTCGTCAGCCTTGCTGCAAGCGGACAGGCCCAGCGGCAAGGCGGCCAATAAGATCAGATATTTGTTCGACATGGGTATTTCTCCAGACTGTATTATTGTATTAATACAGTCTGGAGCTTATTTGGTCAAGCGGCAAAGCCGGATCAGCCGTCTATCGACGCTCCGGGATTGGCGGCATTCACGATGCCGCCGTCAACCGGGATGGTCGTGCCGATGACATAATCGCCGGCCGAGCTTGCCAGAAACACGGCGGCGGAGGCCATATCCTCGGGCCGGCCGATGCGCTTCGCCGGAATGCCTTTCTCGACCGCATCTTCGTGGTCGCGGGCCGCCTTGTTCATGGTCGAGGCAAAGGCGCCAGGTGCGATGCCGGTCATGATGATGTCTTCCTGCACCAGCTTCGAAGCCATTTTGCGGGTCAGATGAATGACCGCCGCTTTCGAGGCCTGATAGCTGTAGGTTTCCCACGGGTTGACCTTCATGCCGTCTACCGATGCGATATTGATGACCTTGGCCGGACGTTCGAAACTGGCCGCCGCCTTCAGCTGCGGGTGCAGCGCCTGGGTCAGAAAGAACAGGCCTTTGACATTGGTGTCCATGACTTTGTCCCAGCCGGATTCGGGGAAATCGACATATTCCGCACCCCAGGCGACGCCGGCATTGTTGACGAGAATGTCCAGCTTGTCTTCACGCGAAGCGATTTCTGCTGCCAGCGCCTTGCAGCCTTCATAGGTCGAAATATCGCCCTGGATATAGGTGCAATTCTCACCGAATTCGGCCGCAGCCGCTTCGCCCTGATCCGCCTTGCGGCCGGAAATATAGACTTTTGCGCCCTGCGCGAGAAATCCTTCGGTGATCATCGCGCCAATGCCGCGCTGGCCGCCGGTGACAAGCGCCACACGGCCTTCGAGCGAGAAGAGTTTGTTAAAATCCATCGTCATTATCCCTTAATAGCCGTGCATTTCAGCAACGAGATTGGTGTGATAGTTCACATCACCCATGAACTCCTGCAGCGCGCGGTCGCGCTTCATATAGAGGCCGATGTCATATTCGTCGGTCATGCCAACGCCGCCGTGCATCTGGACGCCTTCCTTGACCGAGAGTGACGTGGCCTTGCCCGCCTTGGCCTTGGCAACCGAAACCATCAGATCCGCCTTGGACGAGCCTTCGTCGAGCATTTGCTGCGCTTTCAGAACGGCTGCACGGGCAATTTCCATTTCGCTGTAGAGATGGGAGATACGGTGCTGCAAGGCCTGGAACGAGCCGATCAGTTCGCCGAACTGGCTCCGGCCCTTGATATAGTCGACGGTGATATCCATCGAGCCCGCGCCCACGCCGAGCGTTTCGGCAGCCGCGCCGGCGCGGCCGGCGTTCAGCAGGCGACGCAGGACGGTGTCACCATCGTCCACCTCGCCGATCACCGCGTCGGCATCGACCGTCACGCCGTCAAATTGCACATGAGCCGCCATCGCGCTGTCGACCAGCCGGGCGCTGTCTCGGGAAACGCCCGCAGCATTGGCATCAACGGCGAACAGGGTGAGGCCCTTGTCATCACCAGCCGCACCGCTGGTCCGCGCAGCAACGATCAGCATATCCGCAGAGCCGCCCTGCACGACAAATTGCTTTTTGCCGTCCAGTTTGAAACCATTGCCTTCGCGGGTTGCGGCCATGCCGATCTGGTCGGGGCGATGTTTCGCGCCTTCGTCAATCGCCAGACCGAGAACAGTCTCGCCGGCCAGAATGCCCGGGAAATATTTGTCGCGCAGCGCCTTGCCGCCCGCATTGAGCGCTTCGACCCCAGCTACTGCCGTCGTCAAAAAGGGCGACGGCGTCAGGTTGCGACCGATTTCTTCGAGCACCACGCCGGCCTCGATATGGCCGAGACCCAGGCCGCCCTCGTCTTCACCGATCAATATGCCGGTGAAACCCATTTCCGCGAACTGCTTCCACAAGGCGTGCGAGAATCCGTCCTTGCATTGCTTGTCCCGAAATTCGCGAAGATGCGCCACCGGCGCCTCGCCCTTCATAAATTCGGCTGCACTGTCATGGAGCATCTGCTGGTCTTCGTTCAAATAAAGCGGCATGTTCTAGTCCTTGTCTGAAATTGTGCGCGGCGGGTTCGGGCACGAGCCGGTCCCGCCATCATGGCTATGGGATATCGCCTGTCAGGCGCCGGGCAGTCGCAATATCTGCTTGGATATGACGTTCAGCATCACTTCGCTGGTGCCGCCTTCGATACTGTTCGCCTTGGTCCGCAGCCAGCTGCGTGCGGTCATCCCGCCATTGGTCGCGTCGCTTTCCCATTCCAGCACTTCGCTGCCACCGGCCGACATGATCAGCTCGTGGCGGCGCTTGTTGATTTCGGTGCCGGCATATTTCATCATATTGGGCTGCGCTGGATGGCAAAGCCCCGCCTTGAACGTATCGCCAAAGCGCTCGGCCATGGCGCGGAAGGCCAGGACTTCAATATCCATTTCCGCCATTTGCGCGCGCAGCATCGGATCATCGAGACGGCCCATTTCATCGCGTCCGACCTGGTCGGCAAATTTGGCACCCAGCGATGTCGCGCCTTCCGAACCGCCTCCGGAAATCATGCTGCGCTCGTGGCCCAGCAGATATTTGGCAACGTCCCAGCCCTTGTTTACTTCATAGACGACCGAGGAAACGCCCTCGCCATATTCTTTCGGCACTTTGACATCATCGAAAAATGTCTCGCAGAAGGCGGACTGGCCGGAGATCAGAACGATCGGCTTGGTGCTGACGCCTTCGCTGGTCATGTCGAACAGCATGAAGGAAATGCCCTTGTGCTTCTCGTTCTTGTCGGTCCGCGTCAGACAGAAGATCCAGTCGGCCTTGTCGGCATAGCTGGTCCAGATTTTCTGGCCGTTGATCAGGAAATGATCGCCCTTGTCGACCGCGCTGGTTTGCAGCGAGGCCAGATCGGAACCGGAACCCGGCTCGGAATAGCCCTGACACCAGCGGATTTCACCGCGCGCAATCGGCGGCAGAAAATGTTTCTTCTGCGCTTCGGTGCCGAAATGCAGCAGTGCGGGGCCAAGCATCCAGATGCCGAAGCTCGACAAAGGCGACCGGCATCGCAGCCGGGCCATTTCCTGGCCGAGAATTTTGGCTTCCGCCCGCGACAGTCCGCCACCGCCATATTCTTTCGGCCAGTCGGGAACCGTCCAGCCCTTGGCCGCCATGATATCCAGCCATTCTTTCTGGCCCGGCTTGTAGGTCGCATTGCGTCCGCCCCAGACGGCATCTTCTTCGCCGGTCATCGGCTCGCGCATCTCCGGCGGACAATTGGCTTCGAGCCATGCGGCGGTCTCCGCGCGGAATGTTTCCAGATCGGACATCACGATTTTCCTTTTAATTGAGCAATTAAAGTTGGACTATCATAATTGCGTTGATCGATTCAATGATTCCCTTGGCCTGACGGCGAAAAAAATCGGAGGATCGGACGCAGGACTGGTTCACCATCATCCGGCCTTGAGATTTCCGTAACGGAAACGAGGGCCGGCGGCACAAGCGATTGACGCTCACGGGCTTCACCGCTTTATTGCCGGAAAAAAACGGGAGCGCATGAGGATGAGATTCAAGGGCAAGACCGCCGTTATTACCGGCGGATCATCGGGCATAGGACGCGGCAGCGTCGAACTGTTTCTCCGCGAGGGCGCGACCGTCGTCATGGGCGATATCGACGAAGCGGAAGGCACCGCGATGATGTCGGCGATGGGCGAAAATTTTCTCTTCAAGACCTGCGATGTCACGCAGGAAGCCGAGATCAAGGCGCTGATGGACTATGCGGCCGAAGAGACCGGCGGCATCGATATCGCGTTCAACAATGCCGGTGCCGGCGGTCCGCGGGCTCCGATAGACGAGATCAGCGGCGATGACTGGGATTTCGCCATGGCCCTGCTGCTGAAATCCGTGGCCATGGGCATCCGCCACGCCGCGCCGCATCTCAAGGCACGCGGCGGCGGCGCGATCGTCAATACCGCCTCCATCTGTTCCTTTCAGGCAGGCTATGGCCCGATTGCCTATTCCACCGCCAAGGCCGGCGTGCTGCACTTGACCAAGGTCGCTGCGGCCGAGCTCGCGCAATATAAGATCCGGGTGAACGCAATCTGCCCGGGCTTTATCCAGACCAACATTTTCGCGGCGACCGTGGGTGCCAACAAAGAAGAAACCATGGAGATCAATACGGTACTCGGCCAGGCCGCTGCCAGCGCGCAGCCGGTTGCCCGTCCCGGCGTCCCCGCTGACATCGCCGAAGCGGCGGCCTATCTCGCGTCGGATGCCGCCGGCTTTGTGACCGGCACGCATATATTGGTCGACGGCGGCATGCTGGTCGGCACCCAGGGCAGTTGGGATCCGGAAGTGCCGGGCATGCTGGATGCCATTTTGCCGGAGCATTTGCGTTGACAGAGACATCCGACAAGCTTCCGCTCCCGACCAAGATTCTATACGGGTTCGGCGCCTCCGCCTACGGGATCAAGGACAACGGCTTTTCTGTCTTCCTGCTCTATTATTATAACCAGGTGGTCGGCATGCGCGCCGATGTCGTCAGTCTGGCGATCGCCATTGCGCTGTTTGTCGATGCGTTTATCGACCCGCTGATCGGCCAGATGACCGACCGGACCCGAACCCCGATCGGGCGTCGCCACCCCTGGCTGTACGGTGCCGCCATTCCGATCGCGATTGCCTGGCTGCTATTGTGGCACCCGCCGGAGACCAGCGCCACGCTGCAATTCTTCTATCTGCTGACCATGGCGATGCTCGTCCGGATCACCTTGTCCGCCTACGAGGTCCCTTCGCTGGCGCTGCTGCCGGAACTCAGCCGCGACTATCATGACCGCACCAGCACCTTGCGCTATCGCACTCTGTTCGGCTGGGCGAGCGGCCTTGGCATCATGGTTTTCGCTTATGGCGTGCTATTGGTACCGAGCGAGAAATATCCCGTCGGCATGCTCAACGTCGACGGCTATTCGACTCTCGCCATCGTCGGCGCCTGTATCATGGCCTTTGCCGTTCTGGTTTCGGCGATGAGCACCCACAAGCGCATGGTCGGCCGCTACAAGGCCGAGAGCAGTCCGCCGAAAACGGCAGAGAGTTTTGCCGAGATGCTCTCGGCATTTCGGTTCTCACCCTTCCTGCTGCTGATGTTTGCGGGCGTCTTCGCCTTCACCAATCAGGGCCTGCTATTCGCCATGACCCCTTATCTGCTCACGCACGTCTGGGAATTTGGCTCGGCAGAAATGACCCTCTATTCGGCAGTCCTGTTCATCGGCGTCATATTGGCGTTTCTGCTGGTCACCCCGATCTCCAAGCGCACCGGAAAGCCGAAGGGCGCCGCCCTGCTGACGGCCTTTGCCGTGATCGTCGGCACGGCGCCTTACTGGCTGCGGATGGTCGATCTTTTTCCCGCGCCCGGCTCACCGAATCTGATCCCGGTCCTGTTCACCTTTCTCGTCATCAACATAGCGGCGGGCATTTCGGCGATGATCCTGACCATGTCGATGATGGCCGATGTCACCGATGCTTACGCCTTTGAAGTTGGCAAGCGGACGGAAGGTCTGTTCTCCTCCGGCATGTGGTTCATGCAGAAAATGGTCGGCGGCATGGGGATATTGCTGTCCGGGCTGATCATTTCCTTCATCCAGTTGCCCGCGCAAGCGGTGCCCGGGACGGTGGATCCCGCCATTGTCGACAATCTGGCGCTGATTTTCGTAAGCATGGTGACCGCGATCGGTATCGCCGGGACCTGGGCCTATACGCTGTTCCCGCTCGGCGAGCAGGACCATAGCGACCGCATCGCGAAGCTGTCGGCGAGCATGCCGAAGGTGAAATGAGGCAATCGGAATAAAACTGCTCCGGCTAGTCGTTTTCGCTGTGGCAAAGCCAGACGGCCTCTGATAAGTTAATTGCATAGTTAAAAACAAAAAAGGATTTGGGCATGGATTTTGATCTCACTGAAAAGCAGGAATATTGGCGCAACCGGGTCCGCGACCATATCGAGACTCACCTCCGTCCCCGCATGGCAGACTTTCACAAGGAAGAATCCACCGGCGAGCGCTGGAAAGTTCTCCAGGTCGTCGAAGAAGAGAAGAAAAAGGCCAAGGAAGCCGGCATCTGGAACCTCTTCATGCCGCCTGCCAATCCAAACCTAACGCATATTGATGATGTATTCGAATTCGAAGGTCCCGGCCTCACCAATCTCGAATATGCGCTGTGCGCCGAAGAAATGGGCCGCGTCGGCTTTTCTTCCGAAGTGTTCAACTGCTCGGCCCCCGACACCGGCAATATGGAAGTGTTCCACCGCTACGGCACGCTGGAGCAGAAAGAACAATATCTGCGCCCGCTGATGAACGGCGAAATCCGTTCAGCCTTCCTGATGACCGAGCCAGCCGTTGCATCGTCCGATGCGACCAATATCGAAACCGCAATTGTCCGCGATGGCGATGAATATGTCATCAACGGCCGCAAATGGTGGTCTTCGGGCCTCGGCGATCCGCGCTGCAAAATCGCGATTGTCATGGGCAAGACCACCTTCGAGGGCAGCCGCTACACGCAACAGTCCCAGATACTGATGCCGACCGACGCACCGGGCGTGAACATCATCCGTCACCTGCCCGTCTTCGGCTATGACGATGCGCCGCATGGCCATATGGAAGTCGAGATGAAGGACGTTCGCGTTCCGGCATCCAACATCATCCTTGGCGAAGGGCGCGGCTTTGAAATCGCCCAGGGTCGCCTCGGACCCGGTCGTATCCACCACTGCATGCGCACCATCGGTGTCGCCGAAGAAGCGCTCGAGAAAATGGTCAAGCGTCTGCAGTCGCGTATCGCATTCGGCAAACGCATTTCCGAACATAGCGTTTGGGACGAGCGCGTTGCCCGTGCCCGGATCGACATCGACATGAGCCGTCTGCTCTGCCTGAAAGCAGCCGACATGATGGACAAGGTCGGTAACAAATATGCCAAGGCGGAAATCGCCATGATCAAGGTTCAGGCTCCGAATATGGCGCTGAAGATCATTGATGATGCGATCCAGGCCCATGGCGGCGGCGGCGTTTCCGACGATTATGGGCTCGCCAGCGCCTATGCCCATCAACGGACCCTGCGGCTCGCCGATGGTCCGGACGAAGTGCACAACCGCACGATCGCCAAGATGGAATATGGCAAATATGCCGAAACCGCCGATGGCAGCAAGATGCAGGAAAGCTTCTCGTCCGGCGACATGGGCGCAACCCGTTAGGATATTGTAATGAAGGCAGCAGTACTGGTCGAAGCGGGCAAACCGCTCGTCATCGAGGATGTCATAATCTCCAAACCGGGACCGCACGAAGTGCTGATCCGGACGGCGGCCTGCGGGCTTTGCCATTCGGATCTGCATTTTATCGACGGCGCCTATCCGCATCCCCTGCCCGCCATTCCGGGCCATGAGGCGGCGGGCATCGTCGAGGCGATCGGGAGCGAAGTGCGCACCGTCGCCGTCGGCGATGCGGTGGTGTCCTGCCTGTCGGCTTATTGCGGGCATTGCGAATTTTGCGTGACCGGCCGCATGTCCCTGTGCCTCGGCGCGGACACACGGCGCGGTGCAGACGAAGCACCGCGGATCACCCGGCCCGATGGCTCGACCGTGGGCCAGATGCTCAATCTTTCGGCCTTTGCCGAGCAGATGCTGATCCACGAACATGCCTGCGTACGGATCGATCCCGACATGCCGCTGGACCGTGCTGCCGTCATTGGCTGCGCGGTAACCACCGGAGCGGGCACGATCTTCAATGCATGTAAGGTCACGCCAGGTGAAACCGTGGCGGTTGTCGGCTGTGGCGGGGTTGGTCTGGCGACGATCAACGCTGCAAAAATTGCCGGCGCCGGCCGGATCATTGCCGCCGACCCGATCAAGGAAAAACGCGATCTGGCGATCAAGCTGGGCGCGACGGATGTTGTCGATGCGATGGCCGACGATGCAGCCGGACAGATTGTCGAAATGACCAAAGGCGGAGTCGATCATGCGATCGAAGCGGTCGGTCGTCCGGCCTCCGGTGATCTCGCGGTCGGTTCTCTGAAACGCGGCGGCACCGCGACCATTCTCGGCATGATGCCGCTCGATCACAAAGTCGGCCTGAGCGCGATGGATCTGCTGTCCGGCAAGAAACTGCAGGGCGTGCTGATGGGCGAGAACCGCTTCCCCGTGGACATCCCGCGGCTGGTGGATTTCTACCTGCGCGGAATGCTCGATTTGGATAGCATTGTCGCGGAAACCATTCCGCTAGAGCAAATCAACGACGGTTTTGACAAAATGAAAAAAGGCGATGCGGCACGGTCCGTGATCGTCTTCAGCTAAAGGAACAGGAACTTCCATGAATCCACAGGAAGACATGACCGGCACGATGGAAGTGCCCGAGAAGGACAAACTGGACGAAGCGAGCCTGGCCCGCTGGATGGAAGCCAATGTTGAAGGCTATGCCGGTCCGCTGACCCTGACCAAGTTCAAGGGCGGCCAGTCCAACCCGACCTACAAGATAGACACGCCGACAACCTCTTATGTCTTGCGCAAAAAGCCGTTCGGCAAGCTCCTGCCCTCGGCCCATGCGGTGGACCGCGAATTCCGGGTGATCGCGGGTCTCTATCCTGCAGGCTTCCCGGTCGCCAAACCTTATGGTCTGTGCGAAGATGACAGCGTGCTCGGCACGATGTTCTACATCATGGGCATGGCAGACGGCCGGACGCTCTGGGACGGCACTTTGCCGGACAGCGATCCCGCCGAACGCACGGCCATCTATCACGAAATGATCGATACGCTGGCCAAGCTGCACAGCTATGATCCGACCGAACTGGGTCTGGAAAAGCACGGCAAGCCCGGCAATTATTGCGAGCGCCAGATTTCGCGCTGGACCCAGCAATATCGCCTGTCCGAGCTGCAGGAAATTCCGGAAATGGACAAGCTGATCGAGTGGCTGTCCAAAACCATCCCGGAACAGAAGGGCTTTGGCATCGTCCACGGCGACTACCGGCTCGACAATATGATTTTTGCCCATGACGAGCCCAAGGTGATTGCGGTTCTCGACTGGGAACTCTCAACCCTCGGCGATCCGATTGCCGATTTCGCTTATTGGCTGATGGCCTATGAGATGGAGCCGGAGGGCCGCAGCGGTCTCAAGGGTATCGATCTGGCCGCACTCGGCATCCCTTCCCGCGAAGAAGCCATTGCGCGCTACTGCGAAAAATCGGGCATGGCGGAGCTGCCACCGATGGACTG
This sequence comes from uncultured Sphingorhabdus sp., assembly GCA_964022345.1. Lineage (GTDB taxonomy): Bacteria > Pseudomonadota > Alphaproteobacteria > Sphingomonadales > Sphingomonadaceae > Parasphingorhabdus. Next base: position 65,797 of record CAXHZT010000006.1, on the reverse strand, counting down.
GTATCTGGCCTATAATTTGTTCCGGATTGCTGCTATTCTGCAAGGCATTCAGAAGCGGGTTGCCGATGGCACCGCCAATAGCGCCGCCGCGGCCGAAATGTCGGACCGGGTGACACCCTTGGCACAAGCCGGATGGGAAGTCGCAAAACGCGCAGGAGCATAAAATGGACCTCAAGGGCAAAGTTGCGATCATCACGGGTGCCGGCAGCGGCATCGGACGGGCCTCCGCCCTGCTCTTTGCCGAACATGGCGCCAAGGTCATCGCCAGCGATGTCACCGATGCGGTCGAAGACACCGCCAAGGGCTCCGAAGGCAATATCATCGCGATCAAGGCCGATGCCGGATCGGAAGGCGATGTCGAAATGCTGGTGGAAGCCGCAGAACAGCGCTTTGGCGATCTGCATGTCTTCTTTGCCAATGCCGGTATAGGTGGCGGCTTTGAAGGGATTTTCGACAGCAGCGTTGCCGAATGGCAGGAAGTGCTCCGCGTCAATCTGATTGGTCCGTTTCTGGCCTGCAAATATGCCGGCAAGGTGATTGCGGAAAGCAAGCATGGCGGCTCTATCATCTGCACCGCAAGCGTCGCCGGCATAAGATCCGGAGCCGGTGGCCCCGCTTATTCCGCTTCCAAGGCCGGCGTCATCAATCTGGTGAAAGTCGCCTCACAGCAATTTGCGACGTCCAATGTCCGCTGCAACGCGATTTGCCCGGGCATCACCGAAACCGGCATGACCCAGTTCATTTACGACAAGGCCCGCGAAAAGGGCAAGGAAGACCGGCTCGGCTATCTCAATCCGTTGCGCCGCGGCGCTGCGCCTTCGGAGATGGCGGAAGTGGCTTTGTTTCTGGCCTCCGACCGATCATCCTATGTCAACGGACAAGCGATTGCGGTTGATGGCGGCCTGAGCGCCTCGCACCCGGTCACCCGTCAGGAATTTGGCAGGACGGCCGTTTAAAATCGAGGACTAGTTCGCAAAAGCGAGATCGCCGTTTCCGAGCTGTACGAAGTCGACGCGCCCCTGGCTGGCTCCGCACAGGAACGAGCGCTGGTCGCTGTTCGACAATGAACCTTCAACGCGCCAGCCGACCCCATCACGCGATACCGACTGGATAGTCGACACCCGCGCATCACGGCCCGCTTGCCGTTCCGCCGCATTGGAACAAGCGCTGATGGCCAGGTCCATATCGCCGGTGCTGCTGTTATATCCATCGTCCGGACGCCGGTCGTCGTAACGCGGCGCATCGTCGCGATAGTCGGGATCTTCATAACGCCGGTCGCGGTTGCTTTTAGAGGCCGCGCTGGCAATCGCGGCAATTCCGCCAATAACCAAAATGCCGGCCAGGACATCTCCGCCGTCGATCCCGCCGCGATGGCGCCGATGTCCGCGATAGCCCCGATATCCGCGATAGCTGCGCCAGCCTTCTGCTATGTCGCTGTCGGCATTCCATCCAAGCGCGCCCGCATCAATCGGCGTAGCGATGGATGCGCCGCTGTACATCGGCGCCGCCACGGCTGGTGAGAATCCGGTAAAAACCAAAGCGGCGGAAGCTGCAATGGCGGAAAATCTGGTCATCTTGGTCATAACATCACCCCGTTTTATGCAGATTTCATACACGGAAACCTGCCGCAGAATAGCGCATAAAGGGTCCAGCCTGTCACCAGGCTGAACCACCATGTCCTGTTCAATTATCCGGACTGCATTTAGCGACCGGCATATTTGAGCCCGCTAAACCGTACGTCGCTCACCCGGTTGCCTTCGATATAGCAAGTGAACTTGCCTTTATCGGAATAGCTGTTCCGCTGATAGCGACTGCGATTCTGGTCGACCCGGATATTACCCTTTACCCGATAGCCATTGCGGGTCCGGTCCACATCGCGAATATCGGTCACCGAAGCCCGACCACGACGGGTCGCGTCATTCTCTGCGGCTCGCACGCACTGGTTCACGGCCTGCCGCTGATCGATCTGGCGATAGCGGGTGTTGGCATAGCGGTCATTCCGGTACCGGTCATCGCGATAGGTGCTGTTGCTATATCTCCGGTCCTTGTTGCCGGAGCTGGCGATCGCGGCAATTGCGCCAATGATCGCAACGCCCGCGATTACCTCGCCAGCGCTCGGCCCGCCATTGCGGCTATCCTTGGCCATTGCCGGGGTTGCAGAAACGGCCATCGCAGCGGCAGCAGCGGTTCCGACCAGAGCCTTGTTCAACTTGTTCATGTCCACTTTCCTTTCACACTGCCCGAAACCTTTTCCCGAGCTTGCAAAGCCTTTTTAGGGGAGTCGGCTTGAGTGGAGACTGAACTGGCCTGACAGGATTTGTTCATGTTAAAGGCTATTTTTATGAACAGATAGAATGTGGCGGAGCACCGGCGTGACCCGGTTAGCGAGACAGCCGCCCCAAACATGGCGCGACCATCGCGTGGCCGCGCCGGTCACAGCCTATTTTGTCAGATCAAGCCCGATCGCGTGCGCCAGAAACGCATAGATATCCGAATATTCCTCGATCACCTTGTCGGTCGGCTTGCCGCTGCCGTGGCCAGCCCGGGTCTCGATACGGATCAGATGCGGAGCATCCCCCGTGTCCAGAGCCTGCAACCGCGCGGTATATTTGAAGCTGTGGCCCGGAACCACCCGGTCATCGGTGTCGGCGGTTGAAACGATCAGAGCCGGGTAATCGACGCCATTCTTGAGATTATGATAAGGCGAGTAACCGAGCAGGGTTTTGAAGTCCTGCTCCTTGTTCGGATAGCCATAATCATCGACCCAATAGCGTCCGGCCGTGAACCGGTCGAAGCGGAGCATATCCATCACGCCGACCGCGGCATGGCCGGCGGTGAACAGGTCGGGACGCTGGTTCGTGACCGCACCGACCAGCAATCCGCCATTGGAGCGCCCTTCGATCGCAAGCCCGTCTTCCGGCGTAATGCCTTCGGCGATCAGATATTCTCCCGCCGCGATAAAGTCATCGAAGACATTCTGCTTGTTCTGCAAGCGACCGCCATCGTGCCACTCTTTGCCATATTCGCCGCCACCGCGCAGATTGGCCGAGGCGAATACGCCGCCCGCCTTGATCCAGGCCATCCAGGCCGGCTTATATTGCGGCAAGACCGAGATATTGAAGCCGCCATAGCCATAAAGCAACGTTGGCGCGCCCTTCGACAGATCCTGATCCTTCATATGGACGAGGAACATCGGAATCCGGGTGCCATCCTTGCTCTGGTAAAAGCGTTGGGTGACTTCGACCGCTGCCGGATCGAATGGCAAGGACGATTGCGCCCAGACTGTCGGCGCGGATGACGGATCATAGCGGAAAACAGTGGCCGGACGGTTGAAGCTTTCGAAGGTGAAAAACCCTTCGTCGCTCTTCATCGAACCGGCCAGCTTTTCGACCTGCCCCGGTCCGGGCAGTTCGATCTGTCCCAGCGCTCCGCCATCAAGGTCAAAAACCGAAAGCTCGCTCTTGGCGTCCACCAGATAGCTGACCACCAGCCGGTCACCGACGATCATCGCTCCGGCGATCACGGCATCGCTTTCCGGAACCAGTTCGGTAAAAGTCGGCTCTTCTGCACCCAGATTGGTTTTGACGATGCGCAGACGCGGAGCGTCCTTGTTGGTCACGAAATAGAGCGTATCGCCGGCGCCGTCGATCAGTCGCCAGTCATTTTCAAAACCGGTGACGAGTTTGCGCGTTTCCAGTTCGGGTGCATCCACCTTGATCAGCGTGACTTCATAGCGCTCGTCGGTTCCCGAAGAAGAGGTGACCACAACCCATTCCTTGTCGGAGGTCAGTTCTGCAACATGGTTGAGCTCCGGCTGATCCGGCGTTGCATAGACTTTCGTGTCTTTCTCCTGGTCGTGACCGATCAGATGCAGATAGACTGCGTGATCCGCGTTCAGCGACTGGAATGCCTCGCCTTCGGCCGGTGCCGGAAAGCGCGAATAGAGAAAGCCGAAATTATTCGGCATCCATGCGAGATCGGTGAACTTCGCCCACTCGACGGTGTCGGACTTGACCTCACCGGTCTCGACATCGAGCACTTTCAGCGTCCGCCAGTCCGAACCGCCATCCTGTATGGCATAAACCAGCAGACTGCCGTCGCCTGACGGTTCCCAGCCGGCCAGAGCGGTCGCACCATCGTCGGACCAGCCGGCCGGATCGATCAGCACCCGTTCTTCGCCATCCGCCCCGTCCCGGACATAGAGCACGGCCTGATTCTGGCCGCCGCTCTTGCGTTCGTAGAAATATTTGCCGCCCGCCTCGACCGGAATGCCGAGATCGTCGAAGTCGAACAATTCTTCCATCGACTTTGCCAGAGCTTCCCGGCCGTCGAGCGTTTCCAGATAGGCGTCGGTGACGGCGTTTTGCGCCTTCACCCAGTCGGCCACCTCGGCATCCTCGCGGACGTCATTTTCCAGCCAGCGATAGGGATCGGAAATATATTCGCCAAATTGCTCTTCGATAGCGTCAACCGTCTTGGTCTGCGGGTAGGTCAGCGGGATATCCTTATTTTCATGGTGGGCGGCAAACGCCGGCGAAGTGGCGGCCAACCCCATGGCCAATGTCAAAATGGTCAGACTGCGCATATTCACCCCGGCAAAAGAAAAGAGGCCGCAAGCTTATCGCTCACGGCCTCTCATATCAATTGAAACTGTATCCCGGATGAAGGAACTTATGCGTCCTCGTATTCATCCTGTACGCTCTGGTCCGGACCGCTGTCCTGACCCTTGGCGCTTTCGTCCCGGTCAACCAGTTCGATAATCGCCATCGGTGCGGCGTCCGAAGCCCGGAAACCGGCGCGAACGATACGGGTATAACCGCCGCTACGTTCGGCATAACGATCAGCAATCACTTCAAAAAGTTTCTTTTCCTGCGTTTCGTCCATCAGGCGCGCATGCGCGAGACGACGGTTGGACAGGCCACCCCGTTTGCCGAGTGTGATCAGCTTTTCAACATAGGGACGCAATTCTTTGGCTTTCGGCAGAGTCGTCATGATCTGCTCGTGCTTGATCAGTGCAGCCGCGAGGTTCTTCAGCAGAGCCTGACGGTGAGCACCGGTCCGCTGCATACGGCGGCCCTTCATTCTATGACGCATAGATATTTCCTTCGTTCGTTATGGGGCCGTATGAGGTACCCCGCAGCAGGTGATTTTAACGGGGCATCACCAACAGGCCCCTGTTGTCATTTCGGCCTGAGCCGGAGTGACAGAAAAATTAACCGAGCAGCTCTTGTTCAAGCTTCTTGGCCATTTCCTCGATATTTTCAGGCGGCCAGCCAGGAATGTCCATGCCGAGACGCAGACCCATGCTGGAGAGTACTTCTTTGATTTCGTTCAAGGACTTGCGGCCAAAGTTTGGCGTGCGCAGCATTTCGGCTTCGGTCTTCTGCACGAGATCGCCAATATAGATGATATTGTCGTTCTTGAGGCAGTTGGCGGAGCGGACGCTGAGTTCCAGTTCGTCGACCTTCTTGAGAAGATAGCGGTTGAGCTGGTTGGCGTCGCTTTCTGCCTGGCTCTGCTGGGCGGCCATGCCGATTGGCGATGACACCTGTTCCAGAGCTTCTTCGAAATGGACGAAAAGCTGCAGCTGGTCCTGCAAGATGCGGGCTGCATAGGCAATCGCATCTTCCGGGGTAACCGTGCCATCGGTTTCGATGGTGAGGTTCAGCTTGTCAAAATCGAGCTCCTGACCAACGCGGGCATTGTCGACCTTGTAGGAAACCTGACGGACCGGCGAATAGAGCGAGTCGATCGGGATCAGGCCGATTGGAGCGTCGGCTGGACGGTTGGCAACAGCAGGAACATAGCCCTTGCCGGTGTTGACGGTCAGTTCCATGTTCAGCGATGCGCCTTCGTCAAGATGGCAGATCACCAGATCAGGGTTCATGATTTCGATGTCGCCGGAAACGGCAATGTCGCCTGCCTTGACTTCAGCAGGGCCGGTCGCGGAAAGCTGGAGACGCTTGGCTTCTTCGCTTTCCATTTTCAAAGCGATCTGCTTGACGTTCAAAACAATATCGGTCACATCTTCGCGAACACCCGGCAGCGAGGAAAACTCGTGCAGGGCATTTTCGATCTTGATCGAGGTTACCGCTGCGCCCTGAAGGGATGACAGAAGCACACGACGCAATGCGTTGCCCATTGTCAGACCATAACCGCGTTCCAGAGGCTCAGCCACGAAGGTCGCTTTGCGTTTCGGGTCTGCGCCGGGCTTGATGTCGAGGACGTTGGGCTTCTTCAGTTCTTGCCAGTTCTTCATATTGACAGTCATGGACTTCCCCTAATGTTCAAAGAGCGGTGTGGACGTCGTTGCCGCTCTGAATGATAAAATGTGAGACTGGCCAGCCTGCCCGCCTCAAAACTCGAGCCGTGTTAGACGCGGCGTCTTTTGGATGGGCGCACACCGTTATGCGGAATCGGTGTAACATCACGGATGGATGTGATCGTGAAGCCAACAGCCTGAAGCGCACGAAGGGCGGATTCACGACCGGAGCCGGGACCTTTCACTTCGACTTCGAGGGTCCGGACACCGTGGTCAGCCGCTTTTTTGCCAGCGTCTTCCGCTGCAACCTGGGCCGCATAAGGTGTCGACTTCCGAGAGCCCTTGAAACCCATCATGCCGGCCGAGGACCAGCTTATCGCATTGCCCTGGGCATCGGTGATGGTGACCATCGTGTTGTTAAAAGTGGCGTTGACGTGTGCTACGCCTGCCGAGATGTTTTTGCGCGCGCTTTTCTTTATGCGCTGCGGTTCGCGTGCCATGTGATCAATTCCTACCTAATATCTTGAAGATACTTGCCAGAAGACAAGTCTTATTTCTTTTTGCCGGCGATCGCTTTGGGCTTGCCTTTACGGGTGCGCGCATTGGTATGCGTACGCTGTCCGCGAACTGGCAGGCCTTTACGGTGACGCAGGCCGCGATAGCAGGCCAGATCCATCAAACGCTTGATGTTCATTGCAACTTCACGCCGCAAATCACCTTCAACCGTATGCTCGGCATCAATCGTTTCACGAATGTGCAGAACTTCCTGATCGGTAAGGTCCTGAACCCGGCGAGCCGGATCAATCTTCAGATTTTCAACAATTTCAGCCGCTTTCGTGCGTCCGATACCGTGAATATAGGTAAGCGCAATGATTACGCGCTTGTTAGTGGGGATATTTACCCCAGCAATACGTGCCAATATTTTTCTCCATGCTCCACAGGAACCGATTCGCCGGACCCTATCTCATAGCCAAGTCGTTAAAAATGCACCCAAAACGCACAAAACCAGCGGACGCACGGAGGGCGCTGCCGGTTGTGTTGGATTTCGAATAAACCCGAAATAGGGAGAGTCGGTGTCGCTGTCAACAATGGAATTGCCTGAAAAATCAGCTATTCCCTTACCGACAAAGCCGCTACCAGTCCTGTCCAGAGGAGAACATGGCATCCATACATCAATGCGCTCTCGCAAGCCTGACGGGATGAGATATCTATCTGATGATTCCGGGCGTTCAAAGATAATTTTTCTCTGGCTGGCATTGCTGGCCGGATTTTTTCCCCTTGCGGTCGAGCCAGCACACGCCGGACGCATCGAAGCGGGCAGTTTCACGGCCCATGCGACAACCGCCAATACAGCCACCGGACCGGTCCGGATAGATTTCCAACAGGCTTTTGACACGGTGCCGATCGTGGTTGCGCTTTCCGATCAAGGCGGCAGCAACTCCGCTGCCATACGGATCACCAACATTTCGACAACAGGATTTGACGAACTTATCTTGGAACCGGACAATTGGGACGGTCGCCATGCCCAGCAAAATGTCCATTATCTTGCAGTGGAACCCGGTCGGCACGTATTGCCGGACGGCAGGATCATCGAAGCGGGAAGGATCGAAACATCGGCTGTCCAGCGGGGCGGCGGGGTCGGTGGCCCGGCCTCATGGTCGACGGTCAGTTTTTCCTCTGCGCTGCCGACAACGCCGGCAATGGTCATGCAGATCCAGACCGCTAACAGCGAAGAGGAAGCCGTGGCAAGCGCCCCTTCCCGCCCTTTCATTACCGCTGTCGCCAACACTGTCAGCGCCACCGGGTTTCAAGTGGCCCTCGAACGCAGCGAAGTAAAAAACGGATCGAGACCCACGACCGAAACCATCGGCTGGATTGCCTTCCCTGCCGGGCTGACCGGCACGTTCCCCGACACCAGCGGCACTAGCATCACCTGGAGCGCGGTGAACAGCCCGACCAATATTGCAGGCTGGGACAATGGCTGTTTCACCAACAGTTTCGGACAGACCAGCGCCAGCCGGATCGCTTTGGCCAAAAAGATAACCCGCCTTGGCGGTGATGGCGGCTGGCTGCGCCGCTGCAGCCTTTCGAGCACGACCATTGGCCTGCGGGTAGACGAGGACACGGCGCGCGATAGCGAGCGCAGCCACACGGCCGAGGCGGCATCGATCATCGCTTTTTCGCAGGCCTTTCACGCCTCGCTCGAACCGTCCATATCGGTCAGCAAGACCAGTGTCACATTCACCGATACATATGGCAGCGGCTTCGCCCTGCCCGATGCCCGGGTGGAATATCTGATTTCCGTCCAGAATAGCGGCAACGCACCGCCCAATCATGACAGCATCATCCTGACCGAGGCCCTGCCTGCGGAACTGTCCCTTGTCATCGCCGATTTCGGCGGAGCGGGAAGCGGACCGATCCAGTATCAGGATGGATCACCAGCTTCCGGGCTGGATTGCTCGTTCGTCAGCTTTGCCAGCACCAGCGACTGTTTCGCCTTTTCCACCGACGGTATAGATTTCAGCTACCAGCCAAGCGATAGCGGAGACGGCACCGATCCCCGGATATCGCACATCCGCATTTCGCCCGACGGCTTCATGGCCCCCGACAACGGAAGCGGGCCGACATCGTTCACGCTTCGCTTTACCATGAAAATACCGTAGCGTTTCCCAAATATCATCGGGGACTATCACGTGACCAACAGAACGAAGCAAGACCTGTTCAACATAGGCGGAGAGACGATTGCGCCGGGCACAAGCGGTGACATCGCCCTTCCTGTCAGCGACCTGTCGGCCGGCATGCAGGCCGAGATGCAAGTCCGGGTATTCCACGGCAAACGCCACGGCCCGACGATCTTTGTCAGCGCCGCCATTCATGGCGACGAAATTATCGGCACCGAAATCATTCGCCGTGTCATGAAAAAGCTCAACCCCGCGCGTATGGCGGGAACCGTGATATTTGTTCCCGTGGTCAATATGTTCGGCTTCATCACCCACAGCCGCTATCTGCCCGACCGTCGCGATCTCAACCGGTCTTTTCCCGGCACCGAAAAAGGATCGCTGGCGTCACAACTGGCCAATATATTCTCCACCGAGATCATCGACCGCTGCTCTTTGGGCATCGATATCCACAGCGCCGCTCAGCATCGCTACAACCTGCCACAAATCCGCATCGCTTCCGGTAACGAGGCCCTGACAGAGCTGGCACTGGAATTCGGGCCACCGGTTGTTATCGAAGCGGAATTGCGTCCTGGCTCCCTGCGGGCGCTTGCCCGGGATGCTGGCGTAGATATGTTGTTGATGGAGGCAGGCGAAGCCCTGCGCTTCGACGAATTTTCCGTATTGACCGGGGTCAACGGCATTTTGCGAGTGCTCAAGAAACTGGAGATGATCGACACCAAGCGGCTCGGCAAACGCGGTGCACCGCCTGCGCGGACGACCCGCACCGTCTGGCTCCGCTCGACCAGAGGCGGGATTTGCCGGCTGGTGTCCCCATCCGGCAGCAAGGTTCACAAGGGCGACACCGTCGCCTGTATCAGCGATATCTTCGGCGACGGCGAAGAAGAAATCCTCGCGCCCATCGACGGCATTGTTATCGGCCACAGCAATCTGCCGGTGGTCAACCAGGGCGACGCGCTGCTCCACATCGCCGAAGTGCGAATATTCCATACGGTGGGAGAACGGCTGGAACAGATCGAGGACGAGATTACCAGCAACCAGCTGCTCGACGAGGACGAGGTTATCTAGGAGGACCGCGGTTCAATCCAGAAAGGACTGACGGCCTTCACAGGCAACGGCATTCGATAATCTGCCATTTCGAAGATCAACACGGTCAATCGGCATACTTTTCAAGCGCAGCTTCTAAGTTTAGTCGTGTGACAGTCGTCAGCATTGTTGTGGTTTCAGCATCTTCACCGGGTCGCGTTACGATAATCTCGCTTCGTTCCGTTTTCCGAATTACGGTGCCGGTCTGATCAAGATCAAATTCGATCGAGATCGAGCCCTGAAATCCGATTTTCGCGGCATCTTCTTCGGCTTGCTGGCGTGCAAGGTCTTTGCCTAGCATTTGTGCGAGGATCAAAGCTTTTTCAACTTCTGCAGCTCGTAGTTTGGCTGGATCGACAGTGACATTCACAAAATAGCCCGGCCGAGTTTCCGGCAAGGCCTTCAATTTCCCGGGCGCAGAGCTCTGAGGATGAGAATATTCAGATCCTGCCATGAGATCGGGAATGCGGAGATCAAACGATTCTATCTGGCCGAGAATCGAATACGGGTCGCAATCCACTTGGAACGGGAAACCCCCGCCATGGCTCCACATTCCGCAGGCTTCTCTCGGAATCCGGGGTTTTTCCAACCATTGATCAATCCGGTCCTCAACAACCTGCTTATCAAGCAATTCAAGCGATCCGTCGGGCCGTTCAAGGAGGCGGGCCGGAAAATACCAGAAGCCGGAACTTGGCTTGCCTTCTTTATCTCGGGGAAGCTCGTATTGGAGCACGACTCCGCTGGGCGTCTCTTCAATTATCGTCTCTATCAGCGCCTGTCGGCCATTAGAACTACTGCCCAATTGTCCGTCAGAATGTCTCGAAGATCGCTCATATTCAAGTTGCAACCAAGTCGATTCATATTGAGAGGCTTGGCCGTAGGCAATCGAGGGCGGGACTGCAGACAACAGCAATCCCGCAAGGACCGCCCAATATCTCACCCCTTGCCCTTGGTCTTGGTGTTGCCGGTCTTGGCCTTGGCTTCGATAAATTCGATAATCTGGCCTGCGACGTCCTTGCCGGTGGCCGCCTCGATGCCTTCAAGACCCGGCGAGCTGTTCACTTCCATGATCACTGGCCCATGGTTGGAGCGCAAGACGTCGACGCCGGCCACGTTCAGCCCCATGACTTTGGCGGCGCGAATGGCGGTGGACCGTTCTTCCGGCGTGATCTTGACCATTTTCGCCGATCCCCCACGGTGCAGGTTGGAGCGGAAGTCGCCTTCCGCGCCGGTGCGCATCATCGCGGCGACAACCTTGCCGCCGACGACGAAGATCCGGATGTCGCTGGAGCCCGCTTCCTTGATGAATTCCTGCACGAGAATATTGACGTTGAGCCCGCGAAACGCCTCGATCACCGACTTGGCGCTGTTGTTGGTTTCTCCCAGCACCACACCAATGCCCTGCGTCCCTTCGAGCAGCTTGATCACCGCCGGCGCGCCGCCGACAATTTTCAGCACTTCGTCGGTCTGCTTGGGATCATGGGCAAAAGCCGTGACCGGCAGGCCCAGACCATGTTTGGCAAAAATCTGCATCGAACGCAGCTTGTCGCGCGAGCGGCCGACCGCAACGCTTTCATTGAGCGGCCAGACGCCCATCATTTCGAACTGGCGCAGCACGGCCAGACCATAATGGGTGATCGACGCGCCGATCCTTGGAATAACAGCATCAAAGCCGGTCAGCGTTTCGCCATTATACAATATGCTGGGCCGATGCGACGTGATGTTCATCGTGCAGCGCAATGTGTTGAGAATTCTCAGTTCATGGCCGCGTTCTTCCGCCGCCTCTACGAGACGTTTGTGGGAATAAAGTCTCGGATTACGGGCAAGCATGGCGATTTTCATAAATTATCTTTCCTGGTGCCGGCCCAGCATCCAGCGCTTGGCGCTGTTGACGAGGAACCCCCTTTTCAGCGCCCGGCGACCTATCAGGACCGGAAATATCATCGATTGCCTGTTGGCAAGTGTCATATGCCCGACCCACTCCAGTGGCCCGAGCTTCATGACTGTTTCTACCACATAACGGGTTTGCATGACACCATTGCTACTCTTTATTCTGCGCTGTCCGTAAACCAGCGCTTCGCAATGATAGTCCGGAACGCCCGGGCCCATCGGAATGGTAAAGCGGACGTAGGGCTGCCCGTCTTTATCAAACGGCTTGATATGGGTGGCATGAAGCGAGGAGGTCGCGGCTCCGGTATCGACCTTGGCGTGGAGATTCTTGACCCCGAGGCCGGGGATATCAATCAGCTCGCACCACCCGATTTCGCACGGCTCCCTGAGCTTGCTGCGCAATTTGGTTTCCTTGGTGTGAGCATTGATCGTCATCCCAAAATATTGAGCCATATCTCAATATAGTACAATCAAATTCGAACGGCTTTCGCCGGTGAATGACCCGGTCGCGTTTCCCGCTTCGCTCCCACCGTAATCTAATGTAATCTAATGCTGGTTTTTCACGGCCGGGACGGAGCTATAATGACCTGTTTCACTAGATTCTTGCTGTTGACGCTGCTGTTGATGCCAATGGCGCACGTCCAAGCCCAAGTGGCGCACACCGATACATCAGCACACCAATGGTCCGCTCGGCAGGCGTTCGATGACTATCTTGAAGCCTATAACAGTGCCGACCGTCAAAAACTCGAGGAATTTGTTGAACGTTACGAATATGATGAAACGGTCGAGACCCTGCTTGCCCATCGCGAGGCTACGGGAGGGTTTGACCTGCTCGATATCGAGATCGATTCACCCAAGTTGGTGATTGCACATCTACGGTGGCGCAGCGGACAGATGTATGAAAACCGGCGGATCACAACCATCGGCGATGGGCCGGGGCCAGGCGTCCGTATCACCGGCAATAATTTGCCTATCGCCCGGCTGGATATGGAAGACGCTCTGGCCGGACTGGCCGATCGTGCAGCAACGCTAGAAGAGCAGGATATGTTCTCCGGCACCATATTGGTCGCGCGCCACGGCGAGGTGCTGTTCGAGAAAGCCTATGGAATGGCTGACCGGGAGCAACAAATCCCGACCAGCCTAGACACCCGCCTGCGTTATGCATCGGTGGGAAAGATGTTCACCTCGGTCGCGCTGCTGCAACTCGTCGACGAAGGAAAAGTCCATTTGGATGGAACGGTCAGCGACTATATTCCCGATTATCCCAACCAGGACTTTGCAAGAAATGTCAAAGTTCGACATCTGTTAACCCATGAAGCCGGTGCCGGCGACATCGACGCCATTGACCCCGACTGGCAAGGTGACCGCAGCACCTTCAAGACGCTGGATGATTATCTCAACGCCTATGGAAATCGCGCGCCGGATTTCGAACCGGGTAGCAAAGGCCAATATTCAAACAATGGCTTCATGCTGCTCGGCAGCATCATCGAAGCCGTGACCGGTCAGAATTTCCATGATGTCATCCAGGCCAAGATATTCGATCCGTCGGGCATGACCCGGAGCGGATATGAGCCGGAGACAGTCGCAGTGGAAAACCGCCCTCCGCCCTATCGAAAGATAGATGGCAAGTGGACCAATATCCTGGAGGACTATCCGTGGCGCGGTACGCCCGCTGGCGGCGGATATTCCACCGTTCGAGATCTGTATAAATTTGCCACTGCGCTTCAGTCCGGAAAACTGATCTCGGACGGTTTGTTCAGGCAAGCCATAAAACCGCAAAACAAAGAGGGTTGGTATGGCTTTGGGTTCGTCACTTTTGAAAGCGACGGGCAATGGCAATATGGTCACGGTGGCGGCGCACCCGGGTCCAGTTCATGGCTCTATGTCTATCCGGACAGCGGATATATCACCGCTGCGCTTTCCAATCTTGATCCACCAGCAGCCTATGATGCGCTGAACTGGTTTGCGCCGAGAATGCCCGTCGATTGAAGTCTAGACGACGCCGTAAGCGAGCATGGCGTCGGCGACTTTCTTGAAGCCGGCGATATTGGCGCCCTTCACATAGTCGACATAGCCGTCGCCCTGATCGCCATATTCGACGCATTTGCCGTGGATGCCTTCCATCAGATCGGTCAGCATCTCGCCGAGCCGTTCGTGGTTCCAGCTTATGCGCTCGGCATTCTGGCTCATTTCCAGACCGGAAACCGCGACGCCGCCGGCATTGGCGGCCTTGCCGGGACCGTACATGATCTTCGCATCGTGAAAGACATGCACCCCGTCCAGCGTCGTTGGCATGTTCGCGCCTTCCGACACGGCGATCACGCCATTGGCGACCAATTCCCTGGCTTCCTCTTCGTTCAGTTCGTTCTGCGTCGCACAGGGCAATGCCAGATCGCACGGCACGCTCCATGGGCGCGCGCCTTCGTGATAGGATGCGCCGGTGAAATGGTCGGCATATTCGCTGATCCGGCCCCGCGTGTGGGTCTTGTGGTGCTTGACCCAGTCGATCTTGTCCTGGTCGATGCCGTCGGGATCATGGATGAAGCCGCCACTGTCGGAAAGCGTCAGGACCTTGCCGCCCTGCTTGGTGATCTGCTCGGCGGCATGGGTCGCGACATTGCCCGAACCGGAGATCACCGCTGTCTTGCCGGCGATCGCGTCATTGCGATGCTTGAGCATATTTTCCATGAAATAAACCGCGCCGTAGCCGGTTGCTTCGGGTCGCATCTGCGAGCCGCCATATTCGATACCCTTGCCGGTCAGCACGCCTTCCCAGCGATTGGTGATCCGCTTGTACTGGCCGAACATATAGCCGATCTCGCGCCCGCCCACGCCGATATCGCCGGCGGGAACATCCGTGTCCGGGCCGATATGACGATAGAGCTCGGTCATGAACGACTGGCAAAAGCGCATCACTTCTGCATCGGATTTGCCCTTGGGGTTGAAGTTCGCACCGCCCTTGCCACCGCCCATCGGCAGTCCGGTCAGGGCATTTTTGAACGTCTGCTCAAAGGCGAGAAATTTCAGCACGCTTTCGGTGACGCTGGGGTGGAAACGGATGCCGCCCTTGTAGGGGCCGATGGCGTTGTTGTTCTGGACGCGGAAACCGCGCTGCACGCGGATGCAGTGATTGTCGTCTTCCCAGCAGACGCGAAAGGATACGACCCGGTCGGGTTCGGCTATCCGCCGCAATATCTGCGCGCTGTGATAGGCTTCCTTGTCCTCGATGAAATCGAAGATATCCATCGCGACTTCCTGGACCGCCTGCACAAATTCAGGTTGTCCCGGATTGCGTTTCTTGACGCCCTCCATGAAAGTCGGAAAATCCACATGATCGGAAACGGCCATCGTCTACCCCCTCTTATAGTCAATATCGGTACGACCCGTTTCCCCGCAGACGACCTCTCCGAGTCGTCAACAAGTAGGCATTCACAATAGAACTATTGGTCAGACTTGGTAAAGTGTTGATATTGAGCCGGAATCAGGGCGTTTCCTCTGCATCCCCATCAGCGGGCGCAGCGGAATCTTCCGGCGCCGCATCTTCTGCGGCGGCCGGATCAACGAACAGGCCGGACAGACGCGACAATTGCTCGCCGATCACGCCATCGACCGCCGGGGCGATCTGGTCGACCGGAAATTCCATATAGCCGCCCACCTTGTAGGTGAAGCGCACGACCGTGTTATCGCCTTGCGGTTGCAGCAGCATCGTCAGCGTGCCGGTGACCGCCTCGCCCTGCAAAGGGCCCAGCGCGCCGGACAGGCGCAGCATCTTGCCATTATGCGCATAGATCACCCGCATATGCTGGACGCTGCCGTTGGAGGATTTGATATTGTCGTCGGACGTGGTCCGGATCAGTTCGCAAAAACAGCCGCCGGCCTGTGGCACCAGATAGAAATTCGCCGCATCGCCGGTCCAGCTGTGATCAGGATTCCAATAGCGGGACGGCGCGATCATGGCCTTCCAGACGGCATCAGGCTGACCGTTTATCTCGGTCTGGTGCTGGACGGTGAAACCGTTGTCGGCGGTATTGGTCACTTCCGCCTGTGCGGCGGTCACGCTGCAAAGCGCCGCCATTCCCAAAATTGTGTGAAATGCCAGCTTCGCCATGCCCTGCCCCCGGTGATTTTAGTTCAAAGCGACAGCGCCGCCTCGATTGCCTGGTTAACCTCTTCCATACTGCCCATGCCGTCAACCTTGCGGACGATGCCGCGCTTTTCATAGATCGGCAGGATCGGCGCTGTTTTCGCGCGATATTCCTTCATGCGGGTGCGCACGGTTTCTTCATTGTCATCGGGCCGCCGCTTGAAATCGGTTGAACCGCAAACATCGCAAACGCCTTCCTTGGCCGGCTTCTTGAATGTATCGTGATAGCCTTCACCGCATTTTCCGCAGGTGAAACGGCCTACGATCCGCTCGACCAGAGCGTCTTCGTCGACTTCCAGTTCGACCACATAGGAAAGCGTACGGCCTCTTTCGGCCAGTATTTCGTCCAGCGATTCCGCTTGCGCGGCGGTGCGGGGGTAGCCGTCAAAGATAACGCCCTGGTCAGGGCCGAGCTCATCCAGCCTGTCACCGATAATGCCGGAGACCACTTCGTCGGGAACCAGCGCGCCGGCTTCCATCAAAGCCTTGGCTTTCAGGCCCACTTCGGTGCCGGCTTTCACAGCGGCGCGCAACATGTCGCCTGTCGATAGTTGGATCATGCCATGCTCATCTTCAAGACGACTCGCCTGAGTCCCCTTCCCAGCACCTGGTGGTCCCAACAAGATGATGTCCATGCGTCTACCCTATCGTGTTTATTGATTCATGTCAGGATTAGCCCGCTAACACTTAGCGCTTCCGCCGCCCACCCTTGAGTTTCGCTTTTTTGAGCAAATCGCCATATTGCAGCGCCAGCAGATGGCTCTGGATCTGGGTGACCGTGTCGACCGTTACGTTGACGACGATCAGCAGGCTGGTCCCGCCGAGGAAGAAAATCGGCAGACTGGTCTGCGCCATTACATATTCCGGCAGAACACAGACAAAGGCCAGATAGGCTGCACCGACCACGGTGATCCGGGTCAGAACATAATCGAGATAGTCCGCAGTATTCTTGCCGGGACGAATGCCCGGGACGAAGCCGCCGTTTTTCTTGAGATTCTCTGCTGTCTCTTCCGGGTTGAAAACAACCGCGGTGTAGAAGAAGCAGAAGAAGATGATGCCGGCGGCATAGAGCGCCATATAGAGCGGCTGACCATGGGCCAGATACTGGTTGAGCGTGATGACAAAATCGCCAAACCATGTTTCGCCTGCGGTCGCATTGCCGGCAAACTGGCTAACCGTCAGCGGCATCAGCAACAGCGAAGATGCGAAAATCGGCGGGATCACACCTGCGGTATTGACCTTGAGCGGCAAATGGCTGCGATCAGCCTGCATGACACCATGCTGGGTGGCGCGCTTGGGATATTGGATCAGCACCCGTCGTTGGGCCCGCTCCATGAAGCTGATGAACAGCACCAGTCCGGCGACCATCGCGATCAGCCCGACAATCGTCAGTGCGCTGATCGAACCGGTGCGGCTGCCTTCCATGAGGTTGGCGACAAAAGTCGGCATCTGTGCGACAATACCGGCCATGATGATCAGAGAGATACCGTTGCCGATACCGCGGCTGGTGATCTGTTCGCCAAGCCACATCAGGAACAATGTACCGCCAACGAGACTGATAACCGCGCCAACGCGGAACATATAGCCGGGTTCGACCACGGCCTGCAGACCGGACTGGGAAGCGAAGCTTTCGAGGCCCACCGCGATAAAATAGCCCTGAACGGCGGTCAGGCCGACCGTGCCATAGCGGGTATATTGGTTGAGTTTCTTGCGTCCGGATTCGCCTTCCTTCTTGACCGCAGCCAGGGTCGGCGACAGCGCGGCCGCCAGCTGGACCACAATCGACGCGGTAATATAGGGCATGACGCCCAGGGCGATCAGGCTCATCCGCTCCAGCGAACCGCCGGAAAATGTATTGAAAATGTCGAGAACGCCGCCACGGGTCTGATCATAGAGATCGGCCAGAACGACCGGATCGACGCCCGGAAGCGGCACAAAGCTGAGCAGACGGAAAATGACAAGCGCGCCCAGGGTAAACCAGATACGCTTGCGCAGCTCGGTTGCTTCGCCGAATTTTGAAAGACTTAGATTAGCTGCGACCTGATCGGCTCTTGATGCCATGCTTGACTTCCCTGCCCACTATTAATTGCAACGCGCCCCTGCGGAGGCAGAGGCCCATCCCCAACTATTGCGATTGTTGCAATCTTCGAAGATGGACAGCTGCCAGTGCAGCTATGCAACCCGCCCCATATCGGATGTTCGTGCATCAAAAACAAGGGGCCAGAAAAAGAGGCGCTAAAACTAGCGCCTCTTGAAGATCAATCTTTGTTTTTCGCCCTGTTTGCGGCTTTTTTCTCGCGCGCAGGTTTGGACGGAACCGCTTTTTTCTCGCCCTTGGGACGACGTTCGCCGCCTGCTGCGAGAATTTCGACTTTACCGCCTGCTTTTTCCACGGCTGCTACAGCAGCTTTGGAAGCACCGGCTACGGCGATGGTGATTTTCGCTTTCAATTCGCCCTTGGCAAGAAGACGAACGCCGTCCTTGCCACCACGCGCCAGGCCAGCAGCCTTCAGCGTTGCGTGATCGATGGTGCCTTTGCCATCGAGGCTTTTGTTGTCGATGAACTTCTGGATCATGCCCAGGTTCACTTCCGCATAGTCGGTACCGAACGGGTTGTTGAAACCGCGCTTCGGGAGACGCATGTGGAGCGGCATCTGGCCACCTTCAAAACCGTTGATCGAGACACCGGAACGGGATTTCTGGCCCTTTTGGCCACGTCCGCCGGTCTTGCCTTTGCCCGAGCCAATGCCGCGGCCAATACGCATGCGCGACTTGCGCGCGCCTTCGTTGTCTTTAAGTTCGTTGAGTTTCATATCGGGTACTCGCTTTCGCTTTTATTCGCACTATCATTATTGTCCCGCAAAGCGGGCGTGGATTGGTTAATCCAGGACTTCCACAAGATGATGGACTTTGCCGATCATGCCGCGAACCTCTGGAGTATCTTCCAGTTCGGACACGCGGTGCATCTTGTTGAGACCCAGACCGATCAGCGTCTTGCGCTGAATTTCGGGACGACGGATCGGTGAGCCAATCTGCTTGATCTTAATTTTCGCCATCAGGAATTACTCCGTAACTGCAGCGGCATCAGCTGCCACTTCAGCGGCCGAGCCACCAGCGCGCGCCAACAGGTCAGTAACCTTCTTGCCACGTCGTTGAGACACGGCCTTGGGGCTCGACTGATCTGCCAATGCAGCAAAGGTTGCACGGATCATGTTATAAGGATTGGCGGTGCCGTTGGACTTGGTCACAACGTCGGAAACGCCAAGGCTTTCGAAAACGGCACGCATTGGACCACCGGCGATGATACCGGTACCCGGAGGCGCCGAACGTACGGTCACGTTACCCGCGCCGAAATGGCCGGTGCCATCATGGTGCAGGGTCCGGCCTTCACGAAGCGGAACACGAACCATCGATTTCTTTGCAGCAGCGGTTGCCTTGGTAATGGCTTCCGGCACTTCGCGCGCCTTGCCCTTACCGAAGCCGGCGCGGCCCTTGCCGTCACCAACAACAACCAGAGCAGCAAAACCGAAGCGCTTACCGCCCTTAACAGTCTTGGAAACGCGGTTGATGTGAACCAGTTTCTCGATCAGCTCTTCGCCGCCGTCATTGTTGTTGCCACGACCGCCACGATTGTTGCGTCCGCCGCCACGATTGTCACGACCGCCACCGCGGTTGTCACGATTGCCACCGCCACGGTTTCCACCGCGCGACTGACGCTCCGGACCACCGGTTTTGGCTTCGGGTGCTACAGCTGCTTCAGGCTGATTGCCTTCGCCAGTGGTACCCGGCTGTGCCGCGCCTTCTGGTGTTGTTTTCTCATCAGCCATATTAAAACTCCAATCCGCCTTCACGTGCCGCGTCGGCCAGAGCCTTCACACGTCCGTGAAACAGGAACCCGCCACGGTCAAAAATTACTTCTTTAACGCCCGCCTTCTTGGCAGCTTCGGCAACGCGCTTGCCGACATCGGCCGCGGCTTTGCTATCCGCACCGGTTTTGACTTTGGACGCTTTGTCGATGGTCGAAGCGGAAGCCAGCGTTTTGCCCTCGGCATCGTCGATAACCTGCGCATAGATATGCCGGCTCGTGCGATGCACGGACAAACGAGGCTTTGAGAGCCCGCGCTTCCGCAATTTGCTGCGTACGCGTTGCTGGCGCCGTTTGAACTGAGAAATATTCGCCATGGCTTATTTCTTCTTCCCTTCTTTGCGGAAAATATATTCGCCGCGATATTTGATACCTTTGCCTTTATACGGCTCGGGCTTGCGCCAGCGCCGGATTTCGGCAGCGACCTGGCCAACTTGCTGTTTGTCCATGCCGGTGATTTCGATCGTCGTCTGGTCCGGTGTCTTGATGCTGATACCGTCAGGGATCGCGAAGTTCACGTCATGGCTGTAGCCGAGCTGCAGGTTCAGGTTCTTGCCCTGTACCGCGGCACGATAACCAACGCCGTTGATTTCCAGTACCTTGGTGAAGCCGTCGGTGACGCCGTCCACCAGATTTTGTACCAGAGTACGCTGCATGCCCCAGAAAGCGCGTGCGGTTTTCGACTTGTTTGCCGGCATAACCTGCAAACCGCCATCGCTCAATTCATAGGTCAGATCATCTACCATCGGGGTCGAAAGCTCGCCCTTTGGTCCTTTGACCTTGACCAGACCATCTTCCATGACAGCGGTAACGCCGTCCGGAATAGCCACTGATTTTTTGCCAATACGGGACATGATTAGAATACCTCAGCCAGTACTTCGCCGCCGACGTTCGCCTGGCGCGCTTCCGCGTCCGACAAAACACCTTTTGGCGTCGATACGATTGTTATGCCCAGGCCGTTGCGAACCCGTGGCAGATCTTCCGAACCGCTATAGATACGACGACCAGGCTTTGAAACACGCGCCACGTGGCGAATTGCCGGCTGTCCTTCAAAATATTTCAGTTCAATCCGCAGACCGGGGTGCTTGTTGACCTCTTCTTCGCTGTAGCCGCGAATATAACCTTCGCGCTGCAACACTTCGAGGACGGCACCACGCAATTTGGACGCAGGTGTTACCACGCTGTCCTTGCGTGCCTGTTGTCCGTTACGGATACGGGTGAGCATGTCACCCAAGGGATCGGTAAAAGCCATATTATCTCTCCCTTACCAGCTTGATTTCGTTACGCCGGGGATCAGGCCTTTATTGGCCATGTCACGCAGCTCGATACGGCACAGACGGAACTTGCGGTAATAGCCGCGTGGCCGTCCTGTGGTTTCACAGCGGTTACGCACGCGGGTTGGGTTCGCGTTGCGCGGAATTTCCGCCATTTTGAGGCGCGCCATCAGACGTTCGGTCTCGTCAAGAGACTCGTCTGCTGCCATCGCCTTCAATTTCGCATAACGGCCGGCGTATTTCTTCACCATCCGCTTGCGTTTTTCGTTTCTGTTAATGGAACTCAGTTTCGCCATGACTTAAGTTCTCGTCCTTCCGTATAATGAAGAGTTCAAAGCGCGCTTACGCGGCTTCTTTTTCTTCCGATTGTTCCTCTTTCGGGAACGGGAAACCAAACAATTGCAGAAGCGCACGCGCCTCTTCGTCAGTTTTTGCTGTTGTCGTCACAATCACGTCCATGCCGCGGACAACGTCGATGTTGTCATAGGCAATTTCAGGGAAAATGATCTGCTCTTTCAGGCCCATGGCGAAATTGCCACGACCGTCGAAGCTTTTGGGGTTCAGACCTCTGAAATCCCGAATGCGCGGCATCGCTACCGTGACCAGACGATCAATAAATTCGTACATCCGTTCCCGGCGCAGATTTACCTTGCAACCAATCGGCATGCCTTCACGCAGCTTGAACGTTGCGATCGAGTTTTTTGCCTTGGTAACCACCGGCTTCTGGCCAGCGATCAATTCCATTTCGGCTGCAGCGGTCGCGACTTTCTTCTTGTCCTGACTGCCTTCGCCAACACCCATGTTAATGGTGATCATGGAAATCCGTGGGACTTCCATATGGTTGGAATAGTTGAACTTTTCCTGCATCGCCTTGACGATTTCCTCGTCATATTTGGTGCGCATGCGCGGGATATATTTTTTGTCAGCCATCGACTTTCTCCCCGGATTTTACAGCGATACGCTGCATCTTTCCGTCTTCTGTCTTTTCAAATCGCACGCGCGTCGGCTTGCCGTCTTTCGGATCCGCCAGAGCAACCTTGCTGATGTGCATCGCCGCTTCGCGCCGTTCCAGACCACCCTGCGGGTTCGCCTGGGTCGGTTTGCGGTGGCGAACAGCAATGTTCACGCCGGAAACAATGAGCTTGCCGTCTTTCGGCATCACTTTGCTGACTTCACCCGACTTGCCCTTGTCCTTGCCGGACAGAACGACGACGGTGTCGCCTTTTTTGATTTTTGCATTGGCCATGATTAGATTACCTCCGGCGCAAGGCTGATGATTTTCATATGCTTTTTCGCACGCAGTTCACGAACCACGGGGCCAAAAATACGGGTGCCGATTGGCTCCTGGTTGTTGTTCACCAAAACCGCAGCATTGCTGTCGAACCGAATGACAGAACCATCTTTACGACGGATGTCCTTCTTCGTGCGCACGATCACCGCCCGGTGAACGTCGCCTTTCTTGACCTTGCCGCGCGGTGCCGCTTCCTTGATCGATACGACAATGATGTCGCCGACGCCGGCAAAGCGACGCTTCGAGCCGCCCAGCACCTTGATGCACTGCACGCGTTTGGCGCCGCTATTGTCAGCGACCTCCAGGTTCGATTGCATCTGGATCATGGATCCAATTCCTTCTTCATAAACCCGGGTTTACCGGGCGTTTCCTACTTCGTCACCCCGGCAGATCCGGGATATTCTAAACTTATTCGCCGGCTGGTGCAGCTTCGGCTTTCTTGTCCGCTGCCGCTTCAGCCTTTGGCTTTTCAGGAGCCTTGACCTTTTCGTCCTTCGGATCGCTGGCCGTGATCTCGCTGACCGTCGGTGTCGCAACACCGGCTGCTGCGCCGACCCGCTCCAGAACTTTCCAGGTCTTCAACTTGGAAATCGGACGCGTTTCCTCAATGCGCACGGTTTCACCCATGCTCATTTCGTTGTTCTCGTCATGGGCGTGATATTTCTTCGAACGCCGGATGATCTTTCCGTAAAGCGGGTGCTTCACCTTGCGCTCGACATTAACGACAACAGTCTTGTCGCCCTTGTCTGACACGACCGTGCCGGTGAGAATACGTTTTGGCATATCGGTTCCTTACGCCTTAGCTTTTGCGGTCGCCGCGCTTGCGCGCTCGGCCTGCAATGTTTTGATCCGGGCGATCGTGCGACGCACTTCCCGTGTCCGGCTTGGTTTTTCGAGCTGATTGGTCGCAGCCTGAAAACGCAGGTTGAATGCCTCGCGCTTCAGTTCGCCCAGTTCCGCACCGAGTTCATCGTCGGTCTTGGTCCGCAAATCTTCTGTCTTAATGCTCATCTACCTTAACCTTCCAGATGTGACGTATCGCCGAGGCGGGCCACAACCTTTGTCTTGATCGGGAGCTTCATCGCTGCCCGCTCGAAAGCGACTGCTGCAATCGGTCCGGGAACGCCGTCCAGTTCGAACAGGATCCGGCCTGGCTTTACGCGTGCAGCCCAATATTCAACCGAGCCCTTACCCTTACCCTGACGAACTTCGGCAGGCTTTTTGGATACAGGAACATCCGGGAAAATGCGGATCCACAACCGGCCCTGACGCTTGATGTGACGCGTAATCGCACGGCGAGCCGCCTCGATCTGACGCGCGGTAATCCGCTCAGGTTCCATGGCTTTGAGGCCATAGCTGCCGAAATTCAGGCTCGAGCCACCGGGGGCTTTGCCTTTAATCCGGCCTTTGAAAGCCTTGCGGAACTTATGTTTCTTGGGTTGCAGCATGATGCTCTACCTATTCCTCAAAAATCAACGTTGGTGCTGCGGACGGACGCCGGAAGTCTGCGCTTCCACATTCAACCGGTCCTGAGCCATCGGGTCATGACCCAATATCTCGCCTTTAAAAATCCAGACCTTGATACCGATAATGCCGTAAGCGGTCAGCGCTTCATATTCGGCATAGTCGATATTGGCGCGCAGCGTGTGCAACGGAACGCGGCCTTCACGATACCATTCAACGCGGGCAATTTCTGCTCCGCCCAAACGGCCACCGCAAACAATTTTGATACCTTCAGCGCCGAGACGCAGAGCGGACTGAACCGCACGCTTCATGGCACGACGGAAAGCAACGCGGCGGATCAGCTGATCGCCGATGCCCTGTGCTACCAGTTTCGCGTCAACTTCCGGCTTGCGGATTTCGACGATGTTCAGCGAAACGTCGCCGGACGACATGTCGCTCAGCTTGCGACGCAGCTTTTCGATATCCGCGCCTTTCTTGCCGATGATCACACCGGGACGAGCAGCGTAGATGGAAACGCGGCAGGTCTTGGCCGGACGCTCGATCACAACCTTCGAAATCGCTGCCTGGGGCAGGTTTTCAAAGATATATTTCCGCATCTTGATGTCTTCCATCAAGAGATCGCCATAGTTGGAACCTTCCGCATACCAGCGAGAGTCCCAGGTCCGGTTGATCTGCAGGCGAAGCCCGATAGGATTACTCTTTTGACCCATGGTTACGCCTCTTCCTCTTCATGCTCGCGCACGACGATGCGAACGCGGCTAAATGGCTTGATAATCTTGGCTGAACGGCCACGTGCGCGCGCTTTCCAACGCTTCATCGTGATCGACTTGCCGACGCTTGCTTCATGAACGATCAATGCGTCGACATCCAGATTGTGATTATTCTCGGCATTGGCGATTGCGGAAGCGAGAACCTTGCTGACATCCTTTGCCATCGCCTTTTTGGAGAAGGACAGGATGTTCAGAGCGTCTTCGACTTTCTTGCCACGGATAAGCTGCGCAACCAAGTTGAGCTTCTGCGCAGATCCACGGATGGAATTGCCCATAGCCAAAGCTTCATTGTCGCCAACGCGGCGGGGTGATGATGCCTTACCCATTATTTCTTGCCTTTTTTGTCAGCGCCATGGCCGTAGTAGTTCCGCGTGGGTGCGAACTCGCCAAGCTTGTGACCGACCATGTCTTCATTCACGGAAACCGGAATGAATTTCTGACCGTTATAAACGCTGAAGGTCAAGCCGACGAAATCAGGCAAAACGGTAGAGCGACGCGACCAGGTCTTGATCGGCGCGCGTGCGTTGTTTTCCTGCGCAGTCTGCGCTTTTTTCAGCAGGTGGAGGTCTACAAATGGACCTTTTTTGATGGAACGAGCCATGCTTACCTCTTCTTCTTCGCGTGACGCGACCGGATGATCATCTTGTCAGTCGATTTGTTGCTACGGGTACGAGCACCCTTGGTTGGCTTGCCCCAAGGGGTAACCGGATGACGACCACCGGAAGTCCGGCCTTCACCACCACCATGCGGGTGATCGACAGGGTTTTTCGCAACACCGCGAGTAAGAGGACGACGTCCCTTCCAGCGGGTACGGCCTGCCTTGCCGAAATTCTGGTTCGAATTGTCCGGATTGGAAACCGCGCCAACGGTCGCCATGCAGTCGGAACGCAGGTAACGTTGCTCACCGCTCTTCAGCCGAACAATGACCATGCCGCGGTCACGACCGACGATCTGGACATAAGCACCGGCGGAACGGGCGATCTGGCCGCCCTTGCCTGGCTTCATTTCAACATTGTGGACGATCGTACCAACCGGCATCTGCGACAAAAGCATCGCGTTGCCAGGCTTCACGTCCGTCTTCTTCGAAGCGATGACCGTGTCACCAACATCGAGCCGCTGTGGCGCAATGATATAGGCCAGTTCGCCGTCTTCATATTTCAGAAGCGCAATGAAAGCCGTACGGTTGGGATCATATTCGATCCGCTCTACCGTCGCAGACATGTCCCATTTGCGCCGCTTGAAATCGACGAGACGATATTTCTGCTTGTGACCACCAGCGATACCGCGGGAAGTAACATGGCCCTTGTTGTTCCGGCCACCGGTCTTGCGCTTGCCTTCGACGAGCTTCTTGACAGGCTTGCCTTTCCACAGGCCGCTCTTGTCGACCAGGATAAGACCACGCCGGGCGGGGCTTGTCGGTTTATAGGATTTTAATGCCATGTGCCCTTAAACTCCCGTGGTGATGTCAATGGTTTGGCCTTCGGCCAAGGTGACAACAGCCTTCTTGATGTCATTGCGTGTATAGGGGCGACCCTTCCACTTCTTGGTCTTGCCCTTTTGCACCAGCGTGTTGACGTTTTTGACTTTGACATCAAACAACGCCTCGATGGCTGCCTTGATCTGCGGCTTGGTTGCAGTGTTCGCAACTTTGAAAACCACAGCATTATGCTCGCTGAGCAAGGTCGATTTCTCGGTGATGTGCGGGCCGACAATTACGTCATAATGACGAATATCGACAGCTTCTTTTTTAGCCATTGAAGCGCGCCTCCAGCTTTTCTACCGCTGCGCGCGTCAGCACCAGGGTTTCATGGTTCAGAATGTCATAAACATTGGCACCGGCAGCTGGCATCACATTGACACGGGGAATGTTGTTCGAAGCTTTCGAAAAAGCCTCGTTAACAGCATCGCCGTCCATGATCAGAGCCGATTTGCCGAAACCGAGCTTCGCGATATTGGCCAGAAGCGCCTGTGTTTTGGCTTCCTTCAGATCAATATTTTCCAGCACGATCAGATTGTCGTTTTTCGCTTTGTCGCTCAGCGCCATCTTCAGACCCAAAGCGCGAACTTTCTTGTTCAGCGAAGGATTGAAATCACGCTTGCGGGCACCGTGGGCTTTACCACCACCGATGAAGATAGGAGCACGACGATCGCCATGACGAGCGGTACCACCACCCTTCTGGTTGCCGTATTTCTTGCCGGTACGGGCAATATCCGAACGCTCGCGGGTCGGACGGGCCGTTCCGCGTGCTTTTTCGCGCTGCCAGTTGACGACACGGTGAAGAATATCTGCGCGCGCTTCGATACCGAAAACATCATCGTTCAATTCGATGTCGCCTTTGGCTTTCGCGTCGAGGGTTATCACTTTCAATTTCATGGCTTAGCCCTCCTTCCCTGCATCATCTGCAGCATCAGATTTCTCTTCTGCCGGCTTTTCTGCGGGAGCGTCGGCTGCTGCCGCTACTTCTGCATCGGTTGGACCAGCTGGCGCTTCGATCGCTGCATCCGCTTCGATCATGCCTGCCGGCGCATCTTCCGTTCCGGTTTCATCCGCATTGCGGCGCATGGCACCGGGGAATGGAACACCTTCAGGAAGCGCAACTTTCACGGAATCCTTGACCAGCAACCAGCCGCCCTTGGAACCGGGAACGCTGCCGCGTACAAAGATCAGACCGCGAGCGGCGTCTGTACGAACGATTTCCAGATTTTGCTGGGTGCGATTGCGCGCGCCCATATGGCCGGCCATCTTCTTGCCCTTGAACACTTTGCCCGGATCCTGGTTTTGACCAGTCGAACCATGTGCACGGTGAGAGATGGATACGCCGTGCGTTGCACGCATACCGCCGAAACCCCAGCGCTTCATAGCACCGGCAAAGCCCTTACCCTGGGTAACACCCTGGATATCGACCATCTGGCCGGCAATGAAATGGTCAGCAGTTACGGTAGCACCGATGGGGAGCAAAGCATCTTCGCTATCGACCCGGAATTCGGCAACCCGTGCTTTTGGCTCAACTTCTGCCTTGGCAAAAGCTTCACGCTGCGGCTTGTTAACATTTTTCGCTTTACGGGCACCTGCACCAAGCTGAACGGCAAAATAGCCATCACGTTCCTGATTGCGGGCTCCAACAACCTGACATTCTTCCAGGGAAAGAACGGTAACCGGCACATGCCGTCCGTCTTCCTGAAACAAGCGGGTCATCCCCATTTTCTTCGCGATCACGCCTGTACGCACGATCAATCTCCTTCACAGAGGCCGAACGAACCATTTCGTCCGGCTTGCCAGCCCAAATTGTCATGCGTCACCCCGTCCGGGCTGTAATTGTTCCGGAAAATCCGGAACGAGACGGAGGACGCTGCCCGGTTAGAACCGGCGGTATCCTGTCGTTTGTCTAATCCCCGCCTGGGCGGAGATCTCCAATCAATTGGCTCAGGCCAGCTTGATCTCGACATTTACACCAGCAGCCAGATCGAGCTTCATCAAAGCATCGACGGTCTGCGGCGTTGGCTGCACGATATCGAGCAGCCTTTTATAGGTCCGTACCTCGAACTGCTCACGGGACTTTTTGTCCACGTGCGGTCCACGGTTAACGGTGAATTTTTCAATGTGCGTTGGCAAAGGTATCGGGCCACGGATGAGCGCGCCAGTGCGGCGGGCGGTTTCAGCGATATCGCCGGTTGCTTGATCGAGAACCCGATGGTCAAATGCCTTCAAGCGAATGCGAATATTCTGCGTTTCCATGTACCTGTTACCAATGTCAAAGAGCCAAAAATAAACCGCCCCGATTTTCTAGCGAAAAAGGCCGGAGCGGCGAAAAAACTGGCTGCCCGAATCACCGATCCGGGCAGCGAGGCGTTCCTATATTACTTTGTTACGTTGCTGACAACCCCTGATCCAACAGTGCGTCCGCCTTCGCGAATAGCGAAGCGCAAGCCTGGATCCATAGCGATTGGAGCAATCAGTTTTACGCCGATGGTGACGTTATCACCAGGCATAACCATCTCGGTGCCTTCTGGAAGGATCACTTCGCCGGTTACGTCAGTCGTTCGGAAGTAGAACTGTGGACGATAGTTGGCGAAGAATGGCGTGTGACGGCCGCCTTCGTCTTTCGACAACACGTAAACTTCAGCCGAGAACTCGGTGTGCGGCGTGATCGAACCAGGCTTACAAAGAACCTGACCACGCTCAACAGCTTCACGATCGATACCACGGATCAGCGCGCCGATGTTGTCGCCAGCCTGACCGGAGTCGAGCAGCTTGCGGAACATTTCAACGCCGGTAACGGTGGTCTTCGTGGTATCCTTGATACCGACGATTTCACATTCGTCACCAACATTCACGATGCCGGTTTCAACACGGCCGGTAACAACCGTACCACGACCGGAGATCGAGAACACGTCTTCGATTGGCATCAGGAACGGCTGGTCAACAGGACGTTCTGGCTGAGGAATGAATTCGTCGACAGCTTTCATCAGTTCAAGAATCTTGTTCTTGCCGATTTCGTCGTCGCGGCCTTCCAGAGCAGCCAGTGCAGAACCGGATACGATAGGAATATTGTCGCCGTCAAAGTCGTAAGACGAAAGCAATTCGCGGATTTCCATTTCAACCAGCTCGAGCAACTCTTCGTCGTCGACCTGATCAACCTTGTTCATGAAAACAACGAGAGCGGGAACGCCAACCTGACGAGCAAGCAGGATGTGCTCGCGGGTCTGTGGCATCGGGCCGTCTGCAGCGTTAACCACGAGAATAGCACCATCCATCTGTGCCGCGCCGGTGATCATGTTTTTGACATAGTCAGCATGGCCCGGGCAATCGACGTGCGCATAGTGGCGCGCTTCGGTTTCATATTCAACGTGTGCCGTCGAAATGGTGATGCCGCGCTCACGCTCTTCCGGTGCTTTGTCGATGTTTGCGAAGTCAACAGCGGTACCGCCAGTTGATTCAGCAAGAACCTTGGTGATCGCCGCAGTCAACGTTGTCTTGCCATGATCGACGTGACCGATGGTACCAATGTTGCAGTGCGGCTTGTTGCGCTCAAACTTCTCTTTAGCCATTTTATATTACCTCTGATTTTCTATCGTCTTGATAGTCTGCGCCGCGCTTTGGCGAGACTCTCTAATTCTGTCAACACCCTTTTGCCGGTCCGGGGGATTTCCCGTCAGACCTGAACAAAAGGAAAGCGCGTTACCTCGAAAAGGAGTGGCGGTTAAGCCATTTTCTCCTTGATCTCTTCGGCCACATTGCTCGGCACTTCCTCATAATGAGAGAATTGCATCGAATATTGTGCACGACCCTGCGAGAATGACCGCAACTCGTTCACATAGCCGAACATGTTAGCCAGCGGCACCATGGCGTCTACAGCCTGGGCGATACCGCGCGTGTCCGTACCCTGGATCTGACCACGGCGGGAGTTAAGATCGCCGATCACGTCACCAAGATATTCTTCCGGTGTGATAACTTCAACCTTCATGATCGGTTCAAGCAGCTTGATGCCGGACTTCTGGGCCGCTTCGCGCATTGCTGCACGGGCCGCGATTTCAAAAGCCAGCGCCGAGCTGTCGACGTCATGATAGGCGCCGTCATAGACACGGATGTTGAAGTCGATGATCGGGAAGCCGATCAGCGAACCGGTTTCAGCGGTTTCGCGCATGCCCTTTTCAACCGACGGGATATATTCTTTCGGAATATTACCGCCCTTGATTTCGTCTTCAAAGGTAATGCCCGATCCGCGCTCGCCTGGCGTGACTTCAAACTTGATACGCGCGAACTGACCGGAACCGCCGGACTGTTTCTTATGCGTATAGTCGATGTCGACAGCCTTGCCGAGCGATTCACGATAGGCCACCTGCGGCGCACCGACATTGGCTTCGACCTTGAATTCGCGACGCATGCGATCGACGAGAATGTCGAGGTGAAGCTCGCCCATGCCCTTGATGATCGTCTGGCCCGATTCGTGATCGGTCGTCACGCGGAAGCTTGGATCTTCAGCCGCCAGACGGTTCAGGGCAACGCCCATCTTTTCCTGGTCAGCCTTGGTCTTTGGTTCCACCGAAAGCTCGATAACCGGTTCCGGGAATTCCATGCGCTCCAGAATGATCGGGTGCGCGGAGTCACACAGCGTGTCACCGGTCGTGGTCGTTTTCATACCTGCCAGAGCGACGATGTCGCCGGCGAATGCCTCTTCAATGTCCTTGCGGTCATTGGAGTGCATTTCGAGGATACGGCCGACTTTTTCCTTCTTGTCCTTGACCGAGTTCAGCAAGGTGCCCTTTTCCAGCTTGCCGGAATAGATGCGGCAGAAAGTCAGCGTGCCCACGAACGGATCGTTCATGACCTTGAACGCCAGCGCCGAGAATGGCTCGTCATCGGACGATGGCCGTGTATCTTCGGTTTCGCCGTCGAGCTTCACGCCCTTAATGGCCGGAACGTCGAGCGGGCTTGGCATATAGTCGACAACCGCGTCGAGCAGAGGCTGGACGCCCTTGTTCTTGAACGCGGAGCCGCAAAGCACAGGCACGAAGCTCTGGTTCAGCGTGCCCTTGCGGATCAGCGCCTTCAGGGTCGCGACGTCTGGCTCGTTGCCTTCGAGATATTGCTCCATGACATCATCGTCCTGCTCGACAGCAAGTTCGATGAGCTTCTCGCGATAGTCGGCAGCTTCGTCGACCATGTCCGCAGGAATTTCGCCATAGGTATATTCAGCGCCCAGATCTTCGTTCTTCCAGGTGATCGAACGCTGGTTGACGAGGTCGACCAGGCCAACCAGATCGGCTTCGATGCCGATTGGAAGATAGAGAACAGCAGGGGTCGCGCCGAGACGCTCTACGATCGAATCGACGCAGAATTTGAAGTTGGCGCCGGTGCGGTCGAGCTTGTTGATGAAGCACATCCGCGGCACTTTATATTTGTCAGCCTGACGCCATACGGTTTCGGACTGTGGTTCCACGCCGGCAACGCCGTCAAAGCAGGCTACCGCGCCATCGAGCACACGCAGCGAACGTTCGACTTCAATGGTGAAGTCAACGTGGCCCGGCGTATCGATGATGTTGATCCGGTGCTCAGGACCCTTGCGGTCTTCAGCATTCCAGAAACAGGTGGTCGCAGCAGAGGTAATGGTAATACCACGTTCCTGCTCTTGCTCCATCCAGTCCATCGTCGCCGCGCCATCATGCACTTCGCCAATCTTGTAGGACTTGCCCGTATAATACAAAATACGTTCGGTGGTCGTTGTTTTACCAGCGTCAATATGGGCCATAATGCCGATATTGCGATATCGTTCGAGCGGATGGCTGCGTGCCATAGTCTTTACTCCAGTATGTGGGGAACCAAATTCTGGCCGCCCTATAGTGAAATGGGCTGAACAATGCCAGCCCTGTGATTATCAAAATCTTGATATAGAGTCCGTTCGCACTGGGCTTGTCGAAGTGCCTCGATCGGGAATATGCTTCCTTGACGAGAAGCGCCCTTCGACAAGCTCAGGACGAACGGTCTAAACTTATACTACCAGCGGTAGTGAGCGAAGGCACGGTTGGCTTCCGCCATCTTGTGCGCATCTTCGCGCTTCTTCACCGCGTTGCCGCGATTGTTGGAAGCGTCCAGAATTTCACCCGACAGACGCGCTGCCATTGTGGTTTCGCTGCGGCCGCGAGCGGCAGAGATCATCCAGCGGATGGCCAGAGCCTGCGCACGTTCCGGACGCACTTCGACGGGAACCTGATAGGTCGCACCACCGACACGGCGGCTGCGGACTTCGATACCCGGCTTGATGTTGTTGAGCGCATCATGGAACAGTTGAAGCGGGTCTTTCTTGGCCTTGGCTTCAACGCTGTCAAATGCACCATAAACAATCCGTTCTGCGGTGGATTTCTTACCATCCATCATCAGGTTGTTCATGAATTTCGAAAGCACCAGATCCTTGAATTTCGGATCGGGCAGAATAACCCGTTTTTCGGGACGACGACGACGTGACATATCTTATAACTCCGAAACTAAACTTATTTAGGACGCTTGGCGCCATATTTCGAACGGCTCTGCTTCCGGTCCTTGACACCCTGGGTATCGAGAACGCCGCGCAGTACGTGATAACGCACACCGGGAAGATCGCGAACACGGCCGCCGCGGATCAGGACAACACTATGTTCCTGAAGGTTATGGCCTTCACCGGGAATATAGCTGATGACCTCGCGCTGGTTGGTCAGGCGAACCTTCGCAACCTTACGCAGAGCGGAGTTTGGTTTCTTTGGAGTCGTTGTGTAGACACGGGTGCAAACGCCACGTTTCTGTGGGTTGGCTTCCATGGCCGGCACCTTGGACTTCGTCTTCTGGGGCACCCGCCCTTTACGGACGAGCTGGTTAATCGTTGGCATAAAGTCTTCACCTTATAGTAGAAATGGTCCTGCATGAAGCAGGGGTTACTCTCACCGCCCAATGTGGCGGCAAGTGTTTTGCCTATGTAAGTTTTCTGCGGCGTCGAGCGGAGCCCGAAGAAGCGGAAGCGCGGCCCTTAGACGGGATTCGGGTTTGGGTCAAGAGTGTGGGCGAGGGTTTGGGCTCAAGATTTCAACCAATCTTAAACTTTCGTCTAACAGACATTACGCCAAGATAAATGAGCACCACCGAACCGAAAGTTTGCAGCGTAGCTACTGAACGAATAACTATCGAACTAAAGCTACTGCCATTTCCAAGCAATCGTTCGACCCATTCCTGATCAGGCCCGAAAACTCCGATCGGAAACGTACGGCTAAACGAGAAGCTGATGCCTTGCCAAATATTATCCCAATCAGCAGATGGACCGACCACTCCATTGTTCGCAATGAAGGCAAATAGCAGTCCCATAACGATTGCGCCTATCACTAAAACCACAAATGGTCGGGGAATCGACAAGCCGTAATCTGCCGTAAAAGAATAAATGTATGAAAAAAGCTTCTCAGGATTAAAGCGCGGAATTGAGTTTCGACGACCGATCAACTCGAACCTATGCCAGAGAAACTCTTTATTTGAGTTACCTTCTATCCTAGCAAGTGCCTGTAGAACCTGGCAACCTCCAATGATGCTATCGTAAGGACTTATTATATAATTATTATTTTTGTAAGCAATGTCAGCTTGCTTCAGCTCGTTTTGAAATTGTCTATCCCAAGCGGTTTCATCATGATTGCTCAACATGACCGCCTCCTTAAACCGAGCATTCGCAAATAGCTGAATCGGAGGCGGTAGACTACAAACTAAATTCACACTGTCAGTGAAAGTTGAATCTTCCAGCGATGCAGTGCCCGGATTAGCTGAAGTCCAAGTCGACTGGCCAAAGGTACACCTGCTAGACACATCACTTGCTGTTAATGCCATCCCGTTATCAAAACGGACTCTCTCAAAATCGGCATCTTTTTGAATACGAGAGTTTTTGATCAAGAGTCCTTGTTTAAAATGGCTTGAATTAAAGGAGACTCCTCCCAAAAATTGACAATTATAGGCCGCTAGCCCCCCTTCACAAATCAACACTTCGAAATTTGCTAGTTCGCTAAAAATACAATTCCAAAATGCAAGTTCCTTGCAAAATATTGACTGCCCAAAATCCAATTCCCGATCCATTGTAGTTCGCGATAAAATTACACCTTCCAGAAATGTGCACTCGCGGAAATGTAGTTTAGCGATTTTTTGGACCGAATCGCCAAGGGCTTCACCGACAGACTCTTTGAATAGACACTGAGTGAACGATGCTTTCGCTATTTGTAGCGTGCTCAATTTGGAAGGCAAACTGCATTGCATTAGCTTCCCAACACGCCGTTCAAACACTCGAGTCTGACAATCTTCAAAAAAATTCAGTCCACGGTATTCGACCCTATCATCATCATGGAAATACGAACCCGAGATGTGAACGCCTGCTTTCGAAATTTTATCGAGCAAAATTTTTTCAGCAAGATTGCGTTGCACGTCTCCCCACATTGCTCGAGCGGGTGTTCCATCTGGCCAATAGTCTGGAACATAAGCTACATGATAAACTCCTCGTCCTTCGAAATTGATCAACTCCTGATCCATTGCACCATCTTCACGTGGTTGAGCAGCTTGGTTATCTCTCCTCCAAAAATCCTGTAGATTGCTAGAATTAGAATTCCACGGCGCAGGTTTTGACGCAAGTCCCCCCCAACTATAATCGGCATCGTCCCAATTGATTAGCCATTTTTCGGTTTGCTTTGCTAGAAGAGCATCTTGCGGTTCATCGTTCATAACCAGTGATGCTATGTCGCATAACTCTTGACATCAAGCACAGAATCATGGGCCCAATTTGGGATTGGGGAGCATATGATAATAGCGCCTCTATTTTGATGGCGTAGCGGACGGCGGAATTAAATACGCCCTGACCGGCACGTCGAAAATCGCCATTTCCCGTCATATATTCGCCATTTCGGTCATAAACCCGTCACGCCTCGCGCATTTTCCGCCGAAATTGGGCACAATTTTGCCCCATCTTCCGGCCGGCAACACCCGCGCAAAAGACAATCACGCCCCTCCTCGCGGAGGCGTCTGCCCCTCCACGGGAAACATGCCTCCAATTCTTCCAATTGGGCATTCCGACAGGTTCGGATTTTGGGGAATCATTGCCGTGGCACCGGGGCAGGTCACGGGCGGGATGGTGGGTTGGCGGGGGGCGCCATTACAGGTTCGTCATCACAGGTCCGTCATCCTGAACGCGTTTACCTTGCGGTGGCCTTCGGCTCAGGACCTCCATCGGCAGCGCGCAATCTAAGGGGGTCCTGAACCAAGTTCAGGATGATGATTACTGCTCCCCGCCATTGCGCCCTTGTCACAATAGAGTCGCGTACAATTCTCCAAATTGTCATCCGGTCACCGTCAGCCTGTCACAGCCTTGCTGCACTGCACCATCCGTTCCCGTGTCGCACATAAAAAGGCTGAAAGCTTCCATGACAAAATATACTCCCGCCGCCCTGTCCCGCCCCTCCCTGATCGCGCTCGCTGGCGCGCTGTTCGTCGCCGGAGCCGCCCCGGCCCTGGCGCAGACCGGCACCGACGATATCGCCGAAGACAGCGACGGCGACGTCATCATCGTCACCGCCCAGAAGATCGAGCAGAAGTCGACCGATGTGCCGATCACCATCTCGGCCAACACCGGCGAGCGGCTCAAGGAGCTCGGCGTCTCCGATCTCGACGAGCTGTCCAACTATGTCCCCGGTCTCAATATCCAGGAGCAGAGCGCCAACAATCCGGGCGTGGTGATCCGCGGTATCACCTCGGACAGCGGCTCGGCGCAGCAGGCCGCCCGCGTTACGCTTTACTATAACGGCGTCGATATCTCCCGCTCGCGCGGCTCCTATCAGGATCTCTATGACATCGACCGGGTCGAGGTGATCAAGGGCCCGCAGGCGACCCTGTTCGGCACGGCTTCTGCCGTCGGCGCGATCAGCATCATCTCCGCCCGACCCGAGCCCGGCCTCTCCGGCGAAGTCAGCGCCAGCTATGGCAATTATGATGCCTATACGCTTGGCGGCCATCTCAACGCCGGCAATGATGTGATCGCGGTGCGGGTCGCTGCTGCCCACAAGAAGCGTGACGGCTATGTCACCAATCTCGCGCCGAACCAGGAGGATCTCTATGCGCAGGACCAGCTGGGCGCCCGCGCATCCTTCCGCTTCACGCCAAGCAGCACCTTCACAGCAGACCTGATCCTGACCTATGACCGGCAGCGCAATTCGGGGACGCCCTTCATTTCCGGCACATTGCCGACCAGCGCCGGGCCGGCCGATCCTTTTGGTGTCGCCGATATGCGGGGATCACCCTTCTCCGCCGCCGTGCTGGGCGATGACAAGCTCGGTCTGGTCCGCGATGTCTATGATGCCAATCTGACGATGAGCTGGGACTTTGCCGATGACTGGAACATCACCATGGTCAACGGTTTCCGCAAATTCAATTCCAACGAAGTGTTCGACGCCGACGGCTCCGCCGCCTATTTCCTGGAATTTGCCGAGGATGCCAATGGCGAACAGGGCAGCCACGAAACCCGCTTCACTTACAATAATCAAGACACATTCCGCGGCAGCTTCGGCTGGAATTTCTTCCGCGAAGACAATAGCCAGCGCGTTCCCTTCTCGACCGACGAAGTGACCTATTTCCAGTGTCTGGCCGATGTCTTCGTGCCGGGCGTTCCCTGCGTCGATGGCAATGGCGTACCGGCCGGCGACGCGATCCCTGTGCTGACCGGCGGCGCGATCAACACCATTCCCTATCAGGCGGTGTTTGAAAATCTTGGCAAGAATGACAGCTATTCGGTCTTTGCCGACGGCACATGGATCCCGAGCCCCAGCCTCGAGATGACCGCGGGTGTCCGGGTGCTCATAGAGAAGCGCCGCTCCGGCTATCGCGCCACCGCACCGGGATCGGTCATCACCGGTGCACCGCCCTTTGCGATCACCGATACGGCCGGACAGACTTTCCGCACCGAGGACAGTTTCTCCGCAATATTGCCGCGTTTTAACATCCTCTACCGCTTCTCTGACGACATCAACGGCTTCGCCACGGTCTCCAAGGGGCGCCGGTCTGCCACAGTGAACGCCAACGCAACCGCCACGCCCACCGGACCGGTCGGAGCTTTCACCGACATCGCGCCGGAAACCGTGTGGAATTATGAAGTGGGCCTGAAAGGGGCGGCAGGACCGGTCTCCGGCTCGCTCGGCGTCTATTACCAGACCTATGACAATTTTCAGGTCACCATCAATGACCCCGCCAGACCAGGCACGACCACCACGCTAAGCGCCGGCAGTGCCAGCAATTTCGGGGTCGAGGCCGAAGTGCGGGTGCGGGCCGCCGACTGGCTGAGCCTGTTTGCCAATATCGGCTATATTGACGGCGGGATTGATGACAAGCCGGGCAACGGCAATCTGGCGGGCTCCCGCTTTCGTCTGCAGCCGGAAGTGCAAGCGGCTGGCGGCTTTACGATTGATTATCCGGTCAATGACAGCACCCGCTTCTTCGCGACGCCCAGCGTCACCCATCGCAGCCGGGTCTATTTTGAAGCGCCGAACAATATTCTGACTAGTCAGAAAGCGGTCACGCTGGTCAATCTCCGCGCCGGCCTGTCTTTTGCCGACGAGCGGTTCGAAATTGCCGGATTTGCCCGCAATCTGACCAATAAAGACTATCTTCTGGACGCGGGCAACACCGGCGGCGCTTTCGGGATTCCGACCTTCATTCCGGCCGAACCGCGCTTCTACGGCATTCAGGCCAGCGCAAAATTCTAGCGCCCGAAACCTCATAATCGGCAGCACCCCGCGGCCCTTGCTATCCGGAAGATGGCATAGGCTGCGGGGTGCCGCATTCTGATTTTCTTATTGCGCTTTTCTTATTGCGCCAGCGATTTCTCGATATCCGCAACCGGGCTGTTGATCAGCGTCTTGGCCTGTTCCAGCACGATCTTGTCGCTCACTTCCTGATGCAACAACGGACGGATTTCGCCCAGAGTCTCCGGATCGGCCACAAGAATCAGCCGTTCGAAGGCGCCTTTGTACGCCCGCTCGTACAGTTGTTCCGCGATAATCTTCGAAAAGGTCGCTTCCATGCTTTCCTGCGCAGACCGCTCGGGTGGCGACTTGCCGGAGGGACCCTGATCAGCGAGATGGCCTGGCGTCCAGTCGCCGTCATGCTCAAGCGATCCGCTCCGTATATAGAAGGTTTTGGCCTCCCTGCCCGTTGCAATCACTACAAATGTCTCTTCGGGAAAATTAAGCGTGCCCATATTCATGTCCTTTTCTAGGTTCAGACACTTAACACATTGAATAGCAAAAGGTTGCGGTCCGCCCGCCGGCATTGAAACAATGAGTGAGACAAGGACAACCCCGCTCCGTCCGCCGTCAACTTCCCGGAACAGCTACTGCCTTAAGTCTTTTCTTTACTATATTTTTACAAGCCATCCCTAAACAGAAACTAATCTAAATAATTAGAAAATCGGGATGAGGCCACGATATGATTTCTACGCCGCTACTGAAAGAAGACTGGCGGACATCGTGGCGAACCCCCTGGCGATCTCCTGCCATCCCTGAAGAAATCCAGCCCTGGATCGAGCAAATGCAATTGCAGCGAGCGATGACCCATGTGCCGGTGATCTATCTTGTTGCCATTTTCAACCTGCTGGGCGTCATGGTGGTGTCAATCCACGAAGGGGTTGAGCCATATTATTACCTCTGGATGCCGGTTCTGGCCGTTGCCTGCATAGCACGGATGATCATGTGGATACGCTTTCCGAAAATTCCGGACTCGCGGGCGCAATCGCAAAAGATGCTCAAAAGCCTCACGGTGGTTTCGATCGCCGTCATTGTTTTTCTCAGCAGCTGGTCAGCTCTGGCAATCTTTACCGACATGTTCGCCGACCAGCTCTTCGTGCCCATGTCGCTGGTCTTTGGATCGACCTGTATCGCGCATTGCCTCGCCTGTGTAAAAAAGGTCGCGGTCGCCCTGTTGCTGATAGGCGTTGTTCCCTCGGCCGTGACAATGATCATCGTTGGCGGTTTTGACCAAATGATCATGGGATGGAGCATGATCACGATTGTCCTGCTGATGACCCGGTTCATCATCGACAGCTACAACCAGATCATTTCCGGGCTGATCATGCGTCACACAATATGGAAGCAGGCCCATAGCGATCCCTTGACAGGTCTTGCCAACCGGCGCGCGGTAATGAACCACCTCCAGATCGCAGAACAGTCATTCGCGGAAAGCGGTAGAGGCTTCGCTGTCGCCTTGCTCGATCTGAACCATTTCAAGCAGGTGAATGACAATATGGGACACGATATCGGCGATCAGTTGCTGATCGAGGTCGCCAGCCGGCTGAACCAGAGCAGCACGGGCGAGGAAATCGTCGGCCGGCTGGGCGGCGACGAATTTCTGATTTTCATGCCCGACATTTCTGACGACAAACAAGCGCTGGAACGCGCCACAGCCTATCTCGCCGATTTTGCGAGGCCAGCCCGGATTGATGGCCATGTTGTCACCGTGTCCGCAAGCATCGGGGTTGCGATCCAGACCGTCGATGGACATGGCGCGGAGAAATTGCTCAAGGCCGCCGATAGTGCGCTATATAAAATGAAACGCAGCGGCAAAAGCGTCGCAAAAACCGGAAAACCGCCCCTCCGTAATCTTGCCTGATGTTGATTCCGGCAAGCCTTGAGGGCGGAATCCAAGTTCGGAGCACCCGTTTCAATCCTGTGCCTTGCAACCAATTTCGGAATTGTCGGTTTCTGTGCCACTATAGTTGACTATGCTCGACCAGATCCAGCGGACGGCAATATGCAAAGGTGACAGGCCGGTCATCGCATGATCCGCGCAACGAATATCGGGAACCACTCGCCATGAAAGCCATCCTCGTTCTTATCGTAGCCATTGCTTTCGCTGTGGCGCCGTTTCTCTCACCCGAATTTGGCGGCATTGATCCGGACCGCTATCCGATACCTCAAGACAATCCTCCTGTTCAGCCGGTCGGCTGGGCCTTTAGCATCTGGGGGCCAATCTATCTCTGGCTGGTTGCGCATGCTTTGGTCGGAGCCTTCAAATACCGGCAGGACCTGCGATGGGAGAGAGGCCGCATTGCGTTGGCGCTGTCCCTGGCGATCGGCACCATCTGGCTACCCGTCGCGCTTGTGTCGCCGATATGGGCAACGATCCTGATCTGGGCCATGCTGATAGCCGCCCTGATCGCCCTGTATCAATTGCAAGGTGCAACGCCCGGCTGGATCGCCCGCTGGCCAGTCGCCCTCTACGCCGGCTGGCTGTCCGCGGCGTCCTTTGTGTCCATCGGATTGTTGCTTGCCGGCTACGGTTTCGCCGGAGAAATTGTGGCAGCCGTGATCGCGCTCGGTCTGGCAGCCGGGTTTGCGGGGCTCAACGCCTATCGCCTCAGATCCTGGCCCTATGCGATCGCTGTGTGCTGGGGGTTTGTCGGTATCGCCGTGGCAAATATTTCTTCATCAACGATGCTCACGGTTGCAGCTGTCGTTGCTGCCCTCATCATTCTTTCCGTGACGGCGCTGCCGCGAAAGCCTTCCAACGGGATAAAATAGAGGTAGCGGTTGCTGGTCCCGCTTCGCTTTTTTTAGGGGGTCAGGTTTCGACAATTAGGCCCGCTTAATGCTCAACTCTTGGCTGTGACACAGCATATGCGTAAGGATGAGGGCACACGGAGCAATCGCTGCCTGGGCGTCTGGCATCGGTTCAGCTGCAGTCTCCGCACGATCTAATGTTGTAGCAGTCGATCTGCGCTCCCGGGCGGGGAGCGCAGACGAAGCGATGAAATCAGACACTGGTCCAGAAAATGCACCATACCGATGTCGGGGGTCCGAATGGGCAATAGCTCATGCTTTCCTCAAAGCTTGAAAAAGCATTGGCTGGCGAGATCGCCAGTGGCGCGCAGGACAGTGCTGCCGCTGTAACGGCCAAGTATATTTTCTTTCTCATGATATCCTTCTCCATATTTATATTTTAAATTAGGTTGAATTTCATCAACCTATTCAAATGGTATCAGTAAGCTGGACCATTTCAATAGAATAAACACGGTAGGCATGATTTCTGAACTAAACACCTATATTCAGTAGAATATTATTTTTCCTGATGATATATAGCCTCCTTACCGTTAACCAACAGCATAGCAAATTTCCTTAATCTTCAAGTACACACCGTCTAACAGCCTAAATATAGAGCTGCATCCTCAGGGATTCACATGTTTGGAAAGCAAGTCAGCGCGATCCCGAAAGATAAGCTGGATCGCAACTTCTCGATATTGCACAGACGACAGCGATCACCGCTGGACAGATCACCGTCTGCCTAATTTCCTCACTGGCAACCATAATAAAGCGAGTCCGATCACGGCCGGCCCCGCCTGGACCAGTGCAATATCCTGTGACACCCGCCAGGCGCCGAAAATGCCGGCCGCGGCCACGAACAACAGAAAGCCGCTGGCCACCTTGCGCTGCCATTGGACATCGCGAAGACACAGCGACCAGATCAGACCCAGCGCAAGACAGAGATTATAGACGCCCTGATTGGCCGCCATTGCGGTGGTGGGTTCAAACAGACTGGGCGGAAGATCGGGGAACGTGGATGGCCCCTGTGCCTGCCACGCGAAGATCCCGAACCAGGCGATGTAGAGATGCAGCAAGGCGACGAGCACGATCATGATC
Organism: uncultured Sphingorhabdus sp.; assembly: GCA_964022345.1. Classification (GTDB taxonomy): domain Bacteria; phylum Pseudomonadota; class Alphaproteobacteria; order Sphingomonadales; family Sphingomonadaceae; genus Parasphingorhabdus. The sequence goes on along the minus strand of CAXHZT010000006.1, from coordinate 23,904 downwards.
TTTGCAAGTTTGGACACGCAGCGACTCCCCCGATGCGGTTCTTCTATAGGCTGCACCGCCCAAGCTCAACATGCTATGCAAGGCGAGCGTCCTCGGGAGCCGGGGATCGACGTGCTTTCCTACAGGGCCGAATATTGATATCCCATGAGGCGGATGATGCGGGCCGTTCTCGGCCTGGATTTCCGCTTGCCGGTCATACTACAGCCTTGTCTCTGAGCCCCGGTTTTTTGCGTTCTTTGAACACTGTAAAGTTTGTCAAGTTCAGAGCGGGTCTCTGCGATTTCTGCCAAGGTATCGGATCCAGCCGATAGCGCTCAGACGCTATTTGCAAATGCCAGATTTCTGTCCCTTGGCCCCAGCTCCGATGGCTTTGGCCTAACCACGCTCGCCGAGCACGGCATTTTCAACCGCAATGCGATGGCGCAGCAGGAGGGCGTTAAGGCCGGAAAAGACCAGAGCCACCCACGGCAGGCCGAGCATCAACGGGACAATCGCGATCTCGAGGATGACAACCAGATAATTGGGGTGGCTGATATATTTATAAGGCCCGCGCTTCACCCGGTCAAAATGCGGGGCCGAGATGATCCTCGTGGTCCACCAGCGACCGATGCTGGCAAGCGTCCATAGACGCAGCAACTGCGTGCCGACGAATAGGGCCAGCATCGCCGGAAGAATGATGTGCCGAGGATCGACCAGCAGGGCGATAATCGCGATCCAGGCGCTGTGGAGAAAGATGAAATAATGGTAATGGTCCGCGCCATGCTCCTGCCCACCTTCGCTGAGCAAGCGTCGGGTATTGCGGTTGGCATGAACCAGCTCGACCAGCCGCTGGACCACAATATAGATCAGCACCCAGGTGACCTCAGTCGGAGCGGAGGTAAAAACGGCACCCAGATTTTCCGTCATGCCGTGCCCTCCGGATCAACTATCCCCAGCGCTGCGGTAAAGCCGGGCCCGAGCGCGGTGAGCAATATCGGCTTGTCAGGCTTCTGGCGGAGCAGCCGTTCTAGAATGAACAAAACGGTGGGCGAAGACATATTGCCATGCTGACGGAGTATTTCACGGGTAGCGGCAATGCCGTCAATTTCAGGTGCGAAATAGGCTTCCAGCGCCTCCACCACCCTGCCCCCGCCGGGATGGCACGCCGGCTCGGCAATATCCGTCATCGCCAGCCCCTGCGCTTCCAGAAAGGCGTCGCAGAAAGGTGCAAAATCCTTGGTGACGAAAGTGGGAATATCACGGGCGAGCACGAGATCAAAGCCGGTGGCGCCTATGTCCCAACCCATCATGTCGCGAGTATCTGGCCAGGTCTTCTGACCAAAGGCGCGGAAGCTGGGTGCGCCGGCCTGCTTTCCCTTGCCACTGATCACCGCCGCCGCACAGCCGTCCGCGAACAAGGCGGTGGCAATCATGTTTTTCTTGTCGAACTGGCTATAGTCATAGGACAGGCTGCACAATTCCAGCGAGATCAGCAGGATATTCTGCCCGTCGCCCGCCTCCGCGAGACTATCGGCCAGCCGCATACCAAGCACGCCCCCGGCGCAGCCATAGCCAAATACCGGGATCGCCTGGGTGGACGAGTGGAACCCCATGGCTTCGATCATCCTGCCAGGTATAGAGGGCGTCATCGTGCCGGTGGTCGAGATCAGGATGATCGCATCAATATCGCTCGGCAGCAGCCCGGCCTTGTCGAGAGCATGAGCCGCGGCTTCATGTGCCAGCCGCGTCCCGACCGCATCATATATGGCCGCCCGTCTGGTCCAGCTGCGCGGTTCCAGATAAAAGTCTGCCTCGCAGGCCAGATAGCGCTGTTCGATCCCGCTATTACCAAGAATTTGTTCCAGCCGGGCCGGAAGCGCAGCCCCTCGGGCTTTTGCCAGTACGGCGAGCACCTCTTCCTGGCTTACGCGGTGATCGGGCAGCGCGGTGGCTATGGAGATCAGGGCAGCCATAGGAAACTTTCTGTCATCATTCTGCCTCTGTTACAGCAGATGCGTTGTCGAAGCACTCAATTCTGGTGCATTGCACCATAGCACGTAGGATAATTAGCCTAGATATTTCGAAACTCGCCCATCCTCGGTCTACTAATATCACTATATAACAAGGGGTTATTCCTTGAAACGCCGGTTATTGTGCACTGCACCATTTTTCTTGACATCGGCCATTTGATAGATTATTTGTGCACTGCAACATAGAGGTGAGATAACCGATGGCTGAAACGAAACATGATATATCCTCTGCTCCGGCAGACAAGGTAACCGGCTCGCTGTCCGCCGAAGCGGCATATTCTGCAGCAGCTTCTGCAATCAGCGTTTCCGACAAACCAGCTTCGGCAACTTCACCTGCCGAGAAAACCGCCGCCAAAGCGCCGGTTAAGACCGAGACCAAACAGCCGGTGGCTTCCGCTGCCAAACCGGCAACAGCGGCGAAACCTGCTGTCAAAAAAGCCGCAGCGGCCAAGCCGGCAGCGAAAAAGGCTTCCGTGAAGCCAGTTGCCAAAACCACATTGAACAAAAAGACCAAAGGAACGAAGAAAATGGCTACCACAAAAACCACCGCAACCAAGCGCGTTGTGAAGAACACCAAGGCCGCCAACACCAAGGCTGCCAATACCGCCAAGAAAACAGCTGACAAAATGGGCTCGCGCTTTGAAAAGCTGACCGCCGACGCACAGGCTCGTGCCAAGGAAGCTGCTGACCGTGCCGTTGCGTTGTCCAAAAACGCAGTCGAATTCAACCGCGAAAACATCGAAACCCTGCTTGAAAGCGGCAAGATTGCTGCCAAAGGCGCGCAGGAAATCGGTCAGACCAACGTAAAATATACGCGCGAGAATTTCGTTGAAGCCAGCCGCGCCCTGCAAGGCCTGTTCAGCGTTGCGACGCCCAAGGACATGTTCGCCAAGCAGGCTGACTATGTACGCAGCGGCCTGGACCGGGTTATGGACCAGACCTCGAACAACGCCGATGCCGTCGTAAAGCTTGCTGGCAAAGCGTATCAGCCGATTGCAGATCGCGTCAGCGAAATCCGCAAGGAACTGAAAAAAGCCGCTTAAGCCGCTTTTACAAACGATCAAAAAGGGACCGTTCCGGCTGGAGCGGTCCCTTTTTATTTGGGCGCTATGTCACAACTCACCGTGAAAGCATCCAAAACTATCAATCCGCCACTTGCCCTAGGGGATATAAATACCATATCTTGAGGCTGATGATGAACCAGCAGATTCTTTTTCCCCTACCGGCAAACAGCAGGCCGAGCTGCGCAAGCGATCGACCGACCATGGGCGAGGACGGAGACAACGGCTCGGGTGACGACGATACCAATCTCGGCATCGCCACCAAGACGCGGGCAAAGACCAAGAAGCCCAGCCCATACAAGGTGCTGTTGCTGAATGACGATTATACCCCGATGGAATTTGTCGTTTTGGTGTTGAAGCGATTCTTCAATATGGACATTGATGCGGCGACCCGGGTCATGCTGCACGTGCACCAGAAGGGCGTCGGGGTCTGCGGGACATTCAGCTACGAAGTCGCCGAAACCAAAGTCACGCAAGTGATGGACTTCGCACGCAAGAACGAACATCCCCTGCAATGCACGCTTGAGAAAGCCTGAACACAACCAAGGAAAACGCCATGTCCGAGACGCCAGTGATCACCGTGGATATCGTCTCCGATGTCGTGTGCCCGTGGTGCATTATCGGTTACAAGAAGCTCGAGAAAGCCATGGCTCGATTTGAAGGTCAGGCGCGCTTTGAGCTGGCCTGGCACGCATTTGAACTTAACCCGTCCATGCCGCCGGAGGGCCAGGATATCGGCGAACATATGGCGCAGAAATATGGTGCCACGCCGGAGCAGAGCAAAGCCAACAGAGAGCGACTGCGAAACGCCGGCAGTGAGCTGGACTTCGAATTCAGCTACAGCGACAAGATGCGGATGGTGAATACGTTTGACGCGCACCGCCTGCTCCACTGGGCTGGCGAGACCGGCAAGCAGACTGCTCTGAAACTGGCCCTGTTCAAAGCGCATTTTACCGATGGCAGGGATGTCAGCGATCACGAGACTCTGGTCGACATCGCGGCATCGGTGGGACTGGACGAGAAACGTGCCCGCGACCTGCTCGGCTCCGATATGTTCGCAGAAGAGGTTCGGGCAGTGGAAGCGGAATGGCAGGATCGCTTCATCACCGGCGTCCCCGCTTTCATCTTCAACAAGAAGTTCATGGTGCCCGGCGCTCAGGAAACAGATGTTTTTGCCAGTATCATCGAGAACAAGCTGCTTAAAGAAGCCGCCTGAACGCTAGACTTCTTCCAGCAATTCTATGACATTACCGAACGGGTCCCGGCCGTAGATCGCCTTTTGCTGCCCGAAGTCGACCGGAGGCCCGACAAAAGTCATACCGGCGTCGCTCAGCCGGACATGTTCGGCTTCGATATCCTCGACAGCGAGGGCCATATGCGGATAACCGAGATCGGCCGGGTCGCTACGCCGATCGCGTGGTTCGGGTTTGCTATACTGCCATAGCTCGAGACTGATATTGGGGCCCTTCAGCATGGCCATTCTGGCTTCGAAACTGGGAAGACCCACCGCTGCACCGGCCTTGTCATTGTCCGACGGGATGTCGCTGCGCCAATCCAGCTCGAAGCCGATAACGTCTCGATAAAATGCGAGACCGGCCTCGATATCGGGTACTCCGATAGCGATGTGGTGGACGCCCTTGATCAATTGCCGGAAGGCTTTCTCGGCGGCATCGGGAAAAACCCCGAGGTGCGCTCGATATAGTCTGCATAATCAGGCCGATTCTTTTTCAGGCTTTTCTCGAGCAGCGGCGCACCACTCCATTTCATCAGCGTGAAGCTTAGGAACAACGGGCCGACCGCCGAAAGCCATACGGGCCAGCCCAGCGGCGCGGCGGCCAGCCAGATGCCCCACCATGCGCAAAAATCACCGAAATAATTGGGATGGCGCGTATATTTCCACAAGCCGCTATCCAGTACCTTGCCCTTGCTGGCCGGATCAGCCTTGAAAGCCTTGAGTTGCAGGTCACCAATGGTTTCGAAAGCGATGCCTACGAGCGCTATTATCGCTCCGATTTTCGACACAGTAGACAGGCCATCGGCGCCCGCCAGCAATATGCCCAGCTGCGCTGGAAGGCAGACGATGAACAGTAACGGTATTTGCATGGCCCAAGCCTTGAGCAGAGCGGCCTTGGCGAAGCTCATGCCCTGCTTCTCCATCGCGCGCCCCATTATCTTCTTATAGCGGGGATCGACACCTTCCTTCCGCCACCGTAGGAACAGATGGGTCCCCAGCCTGATCCCCCAGAGCGCTGTCAACGCCCATATCGTGTAGGCCAGAGATCCCGGATTTTCGGTCTGTATGAAAGATGCGCTGGCCATGATCGCCATACCATAGGCCCAGAACGCGTCGATGAAGGATACGTCACGGATCCGTATCGATATCAACCACAAGAGGATCATGATGATGACCAGCAAGCCAAAGTTCAGCCCCAAAGCTTCAAGCACGTTCATCTGCCTTCTCCTTGTCCGTCTGTTTCACCTATGCCACCGGGTGCCGTCGATACAATATCGCGCATCGCCTTGTCGGGATATTTGGGTGTCACGCTATGATAAAAATCGCTCAGCTTCTGCATGTCGGCTTTATAATCCCCCGATGGCATGAAGGACGGCCCCAGTCCTCCGGTTCGCTTTGAATAGTCCATCAGACCGATGATCAGCGGCACTTTCGCCTTGAGCGCTATATAATAGAATCCTGTCCGCCATTCCTTGACGCTGCCACGGGTGCCCTCTGGAGGGATAGTCAGCAGAAAATCATTGCGTCGATCAAACTCCCTGACCATGGCATCAACCATATTCTGGGATTTTGCCCTATCCACCGGGATGCCGCCCAAGCGTCGCATCATGTCTCCCCAAGGCCATTTAAACAGGGTATTTTTACCGATCCAGTAAGACTGGATCTTAAGCTTGTTCACCAGCCCGAAGAAATAGAGGAAATCCCAGTTGCTGGTATGCGGAGCCGCAATAATGACGGCTTTTCTTGGAGGCGGATTTTCTTGGACGGCCGTCCATCCATTGACGGTAAAGACGAAAACAGAAAATTGACGAACAATTTCCGACAGCCAGTTCGGTTTAATTTCGTCGTGCACGCATCCTCCCACTCGCGGGATCTAACGCCGCGTTTGACACCAGACCATAAGTCTATTTTCCCACTGCGCAACGAAAGATGTCCCTTGGTACATTCATTCCACCCGCACCGCGTTCATTCAGATTCGCTATCACTACAGGGGTGACGTCCCGTTCCGACAGGATGTTTTTGTCACAACATGCAAATCAGCGCAGTTTTTCGCCGCCACAATCTGTCTGGCACAGATCAGCCTCTTCATCTTCAAGCTCGATCTGGATGGTAATATGATGAATGGAGAAACGCATTTTCAGTTGCTGCTGGATATCTGCCAGAAAACCTTTGCCTGGATGGCCGCCCGGCAGAACCAGATGGGCGGTCATGGCCGTCTCGCTCGTGCTCATCGGCCAAATGTGAAGGTCGTGCACCGTCTCTACGCCCGGCAAGCTTGCCAGATATGCCATCACGTCCTCGACATCGATATCGCGCGGGACACCGGCCAGCGACATGCGCACAGCTTCCGACAAAAGCCCCCATGTGCTCCAGAAGATCAGAGCAACGATTAACAGGCTGATCAAAGGATCGATCCAGTTCAAACCGCTGAAATATATAACTATTCCGCCAACTACCACGCCCGCCGACACCCCGGCATCGGCCATCATATGGAGAAAGGCGCCGCGGATGTTGATATCTTCTTTTTGTCCGCGGACGAAAAGCATCGCTGTACCGAAATTGATGATAATTCCGATTGAGGCGACGATGATTACAGTGGTTGATGCAATCGCGCTGGGCGCACTGAAGCGTTCTATCGCTTCCCATGCGATGGCTCCACAAGCGACCAACAGAAAAAGTCCGTTGAGCAGAGCTGCCAGAATGGATGACCCGCCCAACCCATATGTAAATCGCTTGCTCGGGGGACGTTTGGACAGCTCGGCACCCGCCCACGCAACCGCCAGACCGAGGACATCGGACAAATTGTGGCCGGCATCGGCTAAAAGCGCCATTGATCCGGCCAGCAGGCCGAAAATGACCTCGACGACAATATACAGGATGTTGAGCGTAATTCCGAGTGCAAAGGCCCGGCTGAAATTGGTTGGCATATGGCCGTGCGCGCCATGACGGTCGTGATGGCTATGGGTAAAATGGCCGTGGTTGTGATGATGACCGGCGGACATCTGCGCTCCGACTATTGCAATGCGAACGTTGAAGACTTCGATTACACGGAATAGTCAGAGCGGTCCATGAGTATAAGACAATATTTTCCGTATGTTATATCATCCGGCGCCGATCAAAGGCGGGATCAATCGACGATCAGGCCAATTGCAAGATAGATGATAATTGCAGAGCCGAAGCCAAATATCGTCGCAAGAACGAATATGATCCGGAGCAGGTTGACGTCCATTCCACTCCAGTTGGCAAGTCCCGAGCAGACGCCCATCAGCTTGCCATTGGCTTTGTCGAGTTTCAGTTTCTGTTTCATCGGACGGTTGCTTTCATTGGTTGATGTGACGGGTTCCGGCCAACTGCTCGACCGCGATTTGCTATCGTTGTTTTTGCTCGACATCAGATCACCACCGACGATGCGTTGTTTATGGCCGGCACGATACTAGCGCCAACGAACAGGGCCGTCGATACGATCGCTCCGAATATAGCGAGGAATGAGTTTTGAAAACTGTGAGACATGGAATGACCTTTCTTGGGAATAGACGGGAATTAGGCAACGACTGAAGCAGCGTCGCCGATTGCGGGGCCGACACTCGCGCCAACAAATATTGCGGCGGAGAACAAGGCGGCTACGGCTGCGGCGAAATTGTTTGAGACGCTTGAGAACATTGTAATATCCTTTCAATTTATACCCTGGTTCGCATCGTTGCGAAGATATCCCATACATTGCATAGCCCGTGCCAACTTGCTTTTTATCATGTATTTCAAGATGTTAATTGAAAATACAGTCTAACTCCGCCTGATCAAAAGCCGACTATTAGTAAATATTCCTAATTTTTAGTATCATATGTATGGCACATTAACGGCCCAGGCTGCCCGCCCGAATTCGCTTCTCTTTGCGGAGAGCCAAAGCTAGTGAAATGCTCTGCCATGATCCTGTCTCAGCTTACCCTGCACAATTTCCGGAACTATCCCGATCTTCGTCTGGATAGCGGCTCCGGATTCATGGTTTTCAGCGGGGAAAACGGCGCTGGAAAAACCAATATACTGGAAGCCCTTTCGCTGCTTGCACCGGGCCGAGGCCTGCGACGCGCGGCTCTGCGCGACATGGCCTATCAGGACGGCCCCGGAGACTTTGCCGTCGCAGCCCAGATAGGCGACGTCAGAATTGGTACGGGAATCGAAAGTGGCAATCCGGATCGCCGAAAGACACGGATTAACGAAATTGCTGCTCCGACCAATGATCTGGCGGAGTGGCTTTCTATATTGTGGCTCACCCCTGCGATGGATCGGTTGTTCATGGAAGGCGCTGCAGGACGACGAAATTTCCTGGACCGGCTCGTGGTGGCGCTGGAACCGGAGCATGCGCGCAACTGCTCGCGTTACGAAGGAGCCCGGCGCGAGCGCAATCGACTGCTCGCCGACGACTATCGGGCCGATAGCGATTGGCTGGAGGGACTGGACGCTCAGCTCGCGCAATTTGGTTCATCGGTGGCCGAAGCGCGGCATCGAATGGTATTATCCCTCAACCAGATCTTCGGGCAATCCAGCGGCGAGATATTTGCATCGCCGGCACTTCAACTTGATGACGATCATTTGCACTCCGAGGCGCAAATCCGTCAGATGCTTCAGGAGAACCGCAATGCGGACCGGGCCGCAGGTCGCACCTTGCGTGGCCCGCATCGTGCCGACCTGGTCGTTACCCATGCGGCAAAGCAGCAAGCGGCGGAAAAATGCTCCACTGGCGAACAGAAAGCCCTGCTGTTCTCCATCATTCTGGCGCAGGCGGATCTAATAGCCGAGCGGCGTGCCAGCCGGCCGATTCTGTTACTGGATGAAGTCGCAGCCCATCTCGATCCGCATCGCCGGGCAGCGCTTTTCGATAAGTTGGCGGAACGCGGCGGCCAGGTGTGGCTGACCGGGACAGAACCAGCCCTGTTTGTCGACATTCCGGATGACGCGCTGCATTATGAAGTGTCGGACGGGTCCGTCGCGCCGCGATAGCGCCGGACCATCATGGTTTACCGCTGATTTACCATATCTATTAGCTTAGATTTGGGTTCGGCCATTTAGGTCCAGCCTATGGACAAGATGGCACTCGGCAATATCATGACGTCGCTGCGGAATGCGATCATTCCGCTGTTGCTGGTGTTGCAGGCGATATTGCTGCCCACACCGGTCAAGGCGAACGACTATCTGCAGTGCGTGCCCTTTGCCAGAAGCCTGAGCGGGATCGAGATTTATGGTGACGCCCATAGCTGGTGGGACCAGGCAGAGGGCAAATATCGGCGCGGCAGCACACCTGCCAAGGGCGCCGTCCTGTCACTTCCGGGCCACGGGTCCATGCGGCTGGGCCATGTTGCCGTGGTTCGCAAGATTATCGACGAGCGCAACATCCTGATAAGCCATGCCAACTGGTCACCGATCAACGGCCGGCGCGGACAGATCGAGCGCCGGGTTGCCGCACAAGACGTCTCCGAGAATAACGACTGGAGCGAAGTCCGGATCTGGTACGCCCCCATTGGCAAGCTGGGAACCACTGCCTTTCCGGTCAATGGCTTTATCTATCCCGAGCGAGCGACCGGAAGAGAGAGCCGGCAATGGGCCTCTGCAAAAGCGGGACGCGCGGATCGCCGGCCGCGCCGCTCGCTTTTCGACCGGACGCTGCAGACAGAGCTTGCCCGGTCGGCCGCCGAAGAGCGCCGCGATTCTGCCCAACCCACCGACTTGATCGGAGATTTGCTGGACAGAGTGGGCAGCTGAGGTCAGGTTGGGGCACAACGCTTCAAACGGAATACCCATAATATGACCGACAACCCGTCCACCTGCCTTGTCATCCTCGCCGGCGGACAATCTACCCGCATGGGCTCCGACAAGGCCGCGCTCCCTTTCCAGGGACAACGACTGATCGATCGGGTGTTCAGCCGGTTTTCCGCGGCAACCGGGAATATCTTGCTCTCTGCCCGGGAAGACTATGGCACCGGCCCGAATATCATTGTCGATGAGCCAGACGCGCCCGGCGGTCCGGTCGGTGCCATTTTCTCCATCGCCGCGGCGTTGCCGCATCTTCGGCCCGCGATTACCGGCTTTGTTACCGTCCCCGTCGACGCCCCTTTTGCGCCGGTCGATCTGATCGAGCGGCTTGGCGCGTCGGGCAACTGCACGGTGGCGCAGGACCCGCAGCGCATCCATCCGACCTTCGCCCACTGGCGCTGCGATATCGTCAACAGCGTTCGCGCTACCCACGACCCGGGGGAACGGGCACCCTCGCTGCAATGGCTGGCGCGGCAATGTTCCGCCGGGGTCGAGACCTGGCCCGACGAGACCCTTTTTCTCAACATCAACCGTCCCGAGGACCTGCTGGCGGCCGAAAGGCACAAAAAAGCCGGCACTTAAACCAAGCCCCGGCTTTTTTACTGTGCAATGGCCACGGTTGATCCCCGCGACCAAGACTTGAACTAGTCGAGGCGACGGATTTCCGTCTTGGTCAGGCTGGTCACCAGCTTGCCTTCCGAGTTGGAAAGGGTCGACGCTTCAATACGACGGACCTTGCCTTTGTAAATGACCAGAACGTCTCCCGAATCGGTAACGCGGTTGACTTTGGCAACGCTGGAACCGGTTGCGTCATACAGACGGTCGTGACGCTCAGCTTCGGCGGCATTAGCTGCCGGTGCGGTGAGATACATTGCGGTTGCCGCAAGAACGATAGTGGAAAATTTGCGCATGCTGTTGCTCCATTTGGTTTGAATTCTGGTGCCGACTATGACCCCGCTCCAATAAGTTGCAATATGAAATGTTGCATCTGCGAGTTGCATTTTTGCAATTGACCTCCATTCGGTGCATCCGGCGCGCTGCCACAAGCCTGTTGCCCGCCTCACCCCATTTGTGCCATCTTCGCTCCGACATATTTAATGCATCGCAACATATGAGGCCCTTATGCTCCGTCTTTCCCTGATTTTGGCCCTCGCGGCCGCTCCTGCAGCCGTTCAGGCCCAGCAGAGCGACACCATGTCCGAAATATCCGCTCTGATCGATGCCCGGTCCGGAGAATCGGCCAAAACCGCGCGCCAACTGTGGGAATGGGCGGAGGTCGGCTATCAGGAGCAGAAGTCCAGCGCCCTGCTCAAACAGACGCTCAAGGCCAACGGTTTCCAGATTACCTCCGGAGTCGCCGATATTCCGACCGCCTTTACCGCCGAGTTCGGCACAGGCGGCCCCGTTATCGCGATATTGGCGGAATATGACGCGCTGCCCGGGATCAACCAGGACGCCGTCGCCACCCGCACGCCGATCGAGGGCAAAGGCGCTGCCCATGCCTGCGGCCATAATCTGTTTGCCGCCGGATCGCTGGAGGCCGCCATCGCGGTGAGCAAATGGCTGAAACAGACGGGCACGCCGGGACGCGTCCGGCTTTATGGCACACCAGCCGAAGAAGGTGGCAGTGGCAAGGTCTATATGGTCCGCGCGGGTCTGTTCAACGATGTCGATATTGCACTGCACTGGCATGCCGATGACGAAAATTCCGCCGCCGCCCGCACGACGCTGGCCAACCGCTCCGCCAAATTCCGTTTCCGCGGCGTCTCCGCCCATGCCGCCGGCGCGCCGGACAAGGCCCGCTCTGCGCTGGATGGCGTCGAGGCTTTCAACATGATGATCAACATGATGCGCGAACATGTCCCGCAGCAGAGCCGGATCCATTATGTCATCACCGAAGGCGGTACCGCGCCCAATGTTGTTCCCGACTTTGCCGAAGTCTTCTATTATGTCCGCCACCCCGATCCGGCTGAGGTCGACGCGATCTGGGCCCGACTGGAAGATGCGGCGCGCGGCGCGGCGATGGGCACCGGCACCAAGGTCGACTGGGAAGTGATCCATGGCAATAATCCGCTGCTGGTCAACGAACCGCTGGCGAAGATGATGGACGCCAAATTGCGCCAGGTCGGCGGCGTCACCTATACGGCGGAAGAACAGAAGTTTGCCGAGGGCATCTATGCCAGCTTTGACAAGCCGGGCCTGAAATTGGGCAGCCAGCAAGAGATTCAGCCTTATAATGTATCGCTCGGCTATGGTTCGACCGATGTCGGCGATGTCTCCTTCGCAACGCCGACCGTTGGCCTGCGCACCGCGACATGGGTGCCCGGCACGTCCGCGCATAGCTGGCAATCTTCTGCAGCGAGCGGCATGTCGATCGGCTTCAAGGGCACGCAGGTTGCGGCCAAGACGCTGACGCTGGCGGCAATCGAGCTCTACACCAATCCCGAGCTGCGCGCCGAGGCCAAGGCCGAATTCGACAAGGCGCGGGGGCCGGATTATCAATATAAGTCGCTGCTCGGCGACCGCGATCCGCCGCTGGATTACCGGAAATAAAGGGCCCGCGTGAATCGGCTTCATGATGAGAGACTAGGTCAAGGGGTCGGGTGTAGGACAGCCTGTTATTCTGGCTGAGCGAATAAACCCGCCGTCTTTTTGTTCGGGGCCTTTATCGGACTCGCGCGAAGACGCGAAGCCGCAAAGCGATTGCGCGGTTTCTTAAAACTCTTCGCGGCTTTGTGCGAGCCTGACCATTTTTTTACCAGAAGCGAACTTTACACAGACATTTGTTTTTGTTTTCTGCGACCTTTGCCCGAAAGCCGCAGATTTCCTGACTTTGTTGGACTGCAGCTGGATGCCTAGTGTGACCTTTCAAATCGCTGCGGAATCCGGAGCGCCTGATCCATGCGCGCGCTGGAGGGTCTTCCGCTTATGCGGATTGTCAAAGAGCCTGTCCCAAGTCCGCCAAAGGACCGGGAAAGAATAGACGATCAAGGCCAATGTAGGAAAGCGCTATTCCCGACGGAATGTGAGACTCCTCAAATCCGAAACGTCGGAGGGCCCGCTAAAATTCAAGGCAGGTCGCGCAGGGTAGCAATATAGCAGGTGCCGTCGTCGCCCGTCTGGCAGTCGAGCTCTGCCTTGGCTGTCGCAGCAAAAGCATCAAGAAAACGTCGTCCCTGGGCACCATCGCGGACCGCTTGGGGCAGTCCGATGCCATCATCCTCGATACGCACCACTGCCTCCCCCTCGCCTGCAGTCAGGGATATGGCAATCACGCCGGCTTCCCGTCCCTTGAAGGCATGTTTCACTGCATTGGTCATGACTTCGTTGACGAGCAGCCCGATCGCCGATGCCCGGTCGCGCGATAGCTTGCAGGGCACGGTCTCAATCCGGATGGAAATCCCCCCTTCGAGGGCCAGCGCGTTGCCGACCTCGGCACAAAGCTGCTCGATAAATTCGTCAAATTGCACGACCGCGATATTGTCTATCCCGTAGTGCAGATTTTCATACGCCTTTGACAGGCTGAGCACGCGGCCCGCTGCTTTCTCCAGTGCGCGTTTGGCGTCTTCATTCTCGGTCTCATGCTGCTGGAGTCGCAACAGGCTGGTAAGGATCGCCAGATTGTTTTTGACGCGATGATCGACCTCGCGCAGCAGCATTTCCCGCTCCACAATTCGCTCCTCCCGTTCGTGCAGCAAATCACGGAAATTGCGCCGGGCAAGCTCGGCAAGACCGATCAGCAGCAATCCAGTCAGCACGTTGACTATCGTGCGGGGGCCGTCCGAAATATTGGCGAATGCGAAGCTTCCCTGAAACGGCACCACATAATACCAGGTGAAGACGGATGTCAGCACCAGCACAAATAGTCCGGCGCGAAAACGGCCTACCAATGTCGCGACCAAGATAGCGGGGACACTGATCGCATAAGGCGCCGCGCCCGGGTAGACCAGGTCGACCAGAAGCCGCATCAGAAGCGCACCGAGCGCGCACACGACGCCTACCAGCAGCTGGGTCGACCATTCCGGCAGCTTCGGAGCAAGGTCAATCGCATCCAGCTGGGTAATTCTTTGCATCCGGCTCGAATAGTCGCAATCGTAACCGCCAGCAATTGTAAATCGTTGCGCAGGGATGCAATTTTTCAGGTCCGGATTGTCAGTCAAATTGCACTCAGCAAGCCATGGCGTCATCTGCTGTCCGGCGAATCCCGCGAGCAGGACGAGCGGCCTGCGGAAACAGTTGGCAGACGGCTGAAGCGACCCGGAATCTAATCGGTGCAAATCAGCCATGACTTACGGTCGGGGCGCTATCATTCATTCAATATAACGATTAATGTAAATGTGTAATTCAATTGGATCGGTCCGGGCGGTCCGGCTAATGAGGGCAAACCATCAGAAAGGAAAAACGATGACATTACATATTGGAGATACCGCCCCGGACTTCACCGTCGACACCCAGAACGGGGAAATCAGCCTGCACGACTGGGCTGGCGACAGCTGGGTGTTCTTTTTCAGCCATCCGGCCGATTTCACCCCGGTTTGCACCACGGAAATGGGGCGCACCGCACAGCTTGCCGAAGAATTTGCCAAGCGGAATACCAAGCCGCTCGGCCTGTCGACCGACACGGCGGAAGAACATCGCAAATGGATCGAAGATGTAAACGATACGCAGCATACCAATCTTACATTTCCGATCGTTGCCGACGCAGATCTGGCGATCGCGAAAATGTACGACATGATCCATCCCGACGAGAGCGAAACCGCTGCGGTCCGGTCGGTGTTCATTATCGATCCCGACAAGAAGGTCCGCCTGACCATGACCTATCCGATGAGCGTCGGACGGAATTTTGACGAAATTCTGCGGGTTATCGATGCGCTGCAATTGAGCGACGAGAAGCGCATTGCCACGCCTGCCGACTGGCAGATTGGCAAGGATGTGATCATTCCGCCGTCGATCAGCAACGAAGAGGCGAAGGGTCTCTTTCCGCAAGGCTGGACCGAGCATCGGCCCTATCTGCGGACGACGGACGTAAGCTAAAACAGTCCCGCTAATGCCCGATCCGGCGAGGCACGTTCTTGCGAAGGGACATGCCTCGCCGGCCTGAATCGCCGCAAATCACGCGGACGGCACGGCCATGCGCCAGGTGGCGTCCGCATGGCTTATCTCTTCATGCGGTACGCGGGTGACCGCGCGCCCGCAGCGGCGCTCTGACCATCATGCTGCTGGAGCCTGCAAGAAAAAGGGCGCCCCGAAACACGGAGCACCCTTTCTTGTCATTTGAGCGACGGTCCTAGCTAAACGCAGGCTCCAGCGGGCGGGAGACTTGCATATTGCCCGATATCCTGTTCGGCCGCCCGTTACGCGACGTATCGGGTCCGGTCAGCTTGCCATCGAGAAAACGCGCGCGTTTCAGGCGCTTCTGCCGGGTCAGGAACGGATTCTGCGGTGTCGGCATCGCCTCGACATGGGCGGTGAAATAGCCTGCCGGGCGGGACCGATCGGCGTCGGTCAGATACGGTCGGGGCGCGGCGGCGACACGACGCTCACCCATGGTTGCGGCTTGACCGGTCCCAGTCCGCTGTGCGTCAAATGCCGGCAGGTTGGCAACAAAGGCCGCGAAATCTGCCTTGGTACTGGCCTTGCTCTCCAGAGAGCGGCTGTCAGCCGGTTCTGGCACGCGGTTGGCGGTGCTGGCCGTTGTCAGCGAAGCAGGAAGGGGATCGGTACCATCGGTCCCGGCTGCCGTAGCCGCCTTGCTTTTGCGCCGACGGCTGGCCGCATAAGCGCCGGCACCACCAACGCCCAGCAGCGCTGCGAGGGCGGCGAGCAGGCCCCAGTCGGCACCGACTTCACTGGAATAGGCGTCGGAGTCGGAGGAGGCTGTGGCATCAGGCACGGGCGTTGCGGACGGGATCGCGGCAACGGTTTCCGATGGATTCCCGCTTTCAAATTCCGGAACGGTCATCACCGGGGCTTCGGTGGAAGTTGCCGGTGCCGGAGCAACAGTGACGCTGCCGGTGCTGCTGATGGACGCGCTGCCGGACGCAGCGGCAGGTGCCTTGACGGAAGCGGCTGCAGCCATGGCTGCGGCAGCCTTGCGCGCCTGCTGCTCGCGTTCGATCTGCGCCAGCGCTTCCGGCGCTACGGTTTCAACATCGAAATTGCCCTTGCGCGCTATATCCTCGGCCCGCTCCGGGCTGACCGGCGGCACTGTGTCCGCTTTCACGGCAGCAGGATTTCCTGCCGGCGGTACCGCGACTGTCGGGGCGATCGCAGGCGCAGCCAGGGGAGCCATCACCGGCGCAATATCCGGTGAAACCGGCGCAACGGGCGCGGGAGCGGCGGCGGCTGGCGCCGGTGTTTCCTGGGCCTGGACAGGGGCGGCGGCAATACCCGCCGAAATCGCAAATATGCTGATCATGGACAGGCGACCGGCTGTCTTTACCGGTGCGCCGTTAGCCTGGAGCCCGTTATTATTGGCAATCTTGATGCTGTTGATCATCTCACTTCTCCTAATGTGGTGATCAATCAACGCCCGCCTGATGGATTAGACTCCTGTCCCAACGACGGTATGAGCGGAAAATCCGGACGAACCGAGTTTCTGAATGGCCTATTCACTCGGTGTTCACCGAAATCATACGGCGGTTAAACTGGCGTTCATCCCATTATAGTGAACCCGGCCGAATAGCCGGGCTCATTATATCATATTTACGCCGTCTTTAGTCAGGCAGGACTTTCAGCCGGCGATGGAGATACCGGCAATAGGCATGCAAGCGGTCCGGTCACTCCCACCAATAGGCCGCGCGCTTCCGGTCGCCTGTCACCAGTTCGTTCATCGTCAAAGGATCATACAGGCGTCCGTTGAGCATCACGCGGCTGATCTTGTCGCTGTTGCGAATGTCGGCACTCGGATCGGCATCGAGCACCAGAAGGTCGGCCAGCTTGCCGGTTTCCAGGGAACCGATTTCGCTGTCCATGCCAAGCGATCGTGCAGACTCTATCGTGCCGGCGGCCAATGCTTCTACCGGGCTCATGCCGCCGCGGACGAAGGACCAGAGTTCCCAGTGGCTG
The DNA here is from genome assembly GCA_964022345.1 of uncultured Sphingorhabdus sp. Lineage (GTDB taxonomy): Bacteria > Pseudomonadota > Alphaproteobacteria > Sphingomonadales > Sphingomonadaceae > Parasphingorhabdus. The sequence continues at coordinate 6,727 of CAXHZT010000006.1, read as the reverse complement.
CCGATGCCGGATTGCTGGCCGTGCGCCCCGATCGAGACTTTCACGCCAGCGTCAGCCAGCTTCTTGGCTTCGCGGGCATTGTCATCATCGACAAAATTGCTTTCCGGCGCGGTGGTCCGACGGACCGTAGCAGCCGCCAAGATGGTCGGCGGGGTGTGGACGAGCAGCGGGTTTTCCCAGACATTGGTGGCCTGCCGCCAATAGGGATCGCCGGCCAGACCGCCATAGCTGACGACGAGGGTCGGCGTGTAATTGGTCTGCGACTGCGAAAACATCTGCACGACATCGTCGTAGAAGATTTCCAGCGGAATATTATGTTCCAGCGTCGAATTGCCGTCAGCGACCAGCGCCATGTCCATTCCGAACAGCGAACCGCCTTCGGCGACCACCAGCATATTTTCCTGACGCGCCGCTTCGACCACCTGCTGCCGCTGTTCGCGACGGGGCTGGTTGTAGTTTTTGACGCTATGGCCGCCTTGCGCCTTGAGGCGGCGGACATGGGCCAGCGCATCGTCGAGATTGTTGATCTCGGCGTAAACGCTGGCTGCTTTCGCGCCATAGACGATCTCGCCCGTCGAGAAAATACGCGGGCCGAGGATCATTCCGGCGCGCTGCATTTCGCTGGCGACAAATATCTCGCTGGCGCGGCTCGACGGATCATGGATCGTGGTCGTACCGAGCGCGAGATTTTGCAGCAGCGACCAGTTTTGCTGCGGCACCAGTTCGTCGCTGCCCTGCGGGCCGTGCGCGTGCGCGTCGACCAGGCTGGGTATGATGGTCTTGCCGGTAACGTCAACGGTTGCGGCACCAGCGGGGATGCTGACCTCGCTGCGGGAACCGACGGCGGCAATGCGGTTCCCCTGAATGACGATCACGCCATCTTCGATAATTCCGCCATTGTCGCCCGCCATCGTGACGATCCGCGCGCCGGTGAATGCGACGGTTCCGGAGGGTTTATCCGCTGCAATTGTCCGTTCCAGCGACACGCCGCTGGTCTGCGGCTGATATTTTGGCGCATCCTTCGCGGCTGGCGCATCCGGGAAAAGCCTGCTGGTCTGTTCGGAATAAACCACCGGCCCGAGGCTCCAATGCAATTGCTGGCCGTCACGGGACCAGTGGATATAGTCCGCACCGCTGGCGCTGACCCGGGCCACCGGAAGGGACTTGCTGGTCGGACTGACATCCACCGCCTGCGTGCCGGGCATGAGCGGCATGACATAGGCTTCGTAGCTCTGCCGGAAAGCAACATATTCGCCGTTTGGCGAAATGACATAATCGTTGGTCAGCTCGCCCCTGGCGTGGGTGCGCTTGGCTTCGCCGGAGAGATCGGTGCTGATCAGGACCCGCTTGTCCTCTTCATTGTCGACCATGAAAATCCGGTCGCCGGTCGCACCATATTGCGGGCTGGCTGCGCCTTTCATCACCCGCACGGGCGTACCGCCGGAAGCGGCAACCCGGTAGACACCGTCATCTGCCGACCATTCGGGTGACGTCAGATAGCCGCCATCCTTCATCTCGAAGACGATAGTCTTGCCGTCGGGGGAAAAGTGCGGACGCGCATAGTGGCCCGGACGTCTGGTCACCGTACGGGGCGATCCGCCCCCTGCCCCGATCGTCTTGATCTGGCCTAGCCCGGAATCGGTCCAGCCAACATAGACAAGGGAACGGCCGTCGCGCGACCATGACGGGAAGAGTTCCAGTTCGTCCTTACCATTGGTCAGGCGCTTGGCAGAGCCGCCGGCCATCGGCTTCATATAAAGCTTGCCGAGGCTTTCGAAAACGACCTGCCGTCCATCGGGAGAAACCGACGCGAAGCGCGGCATTTTGGTGGTGAAGCTATCCGGTGCAACCGGGATCGCCGGATGGGGCGCATCGGCCACGCCGCGGGTGTCGCTCACCTGAAACGGGATGACTGAAGCAGCGCCGCCGTCTGCAGCAACCCGGCGAATCTTGCCGCCAGCCCAGAAGACGATTGCCTGGCTATCCGGTGTCCAGTCCATGTTCGGATAGACGCCGGTAACCGCCCAGGTCTCCTGAACATCCTGATCGAGATCGTCATAGACCTTGCGTTCTATCCCGGATTCAAGGTCCATCACATAGAGCTTGGACTGGGTCATCTCGCGGCGGACAAAAGCGATCATCTTGCCGTCGGGAGACGGGTTCGGACGCACCGAACCGCCCAGGCCGGAAACCGCAGTCGTCACCTCACCGCTCTCGAGGTCATATTTCTCGATATTGAACAGGTCGCTATTACTGTCCTGCGCATAGATAAACATGCCGCCGGGCGTGATATTCTTCGTATAATAGACCGACTTGCCGTCGGGCGCATAGATCGGTTCGCCCAGTTCCTTCTGGTGATTTTCGCTGGGCTTCTTGACCAGCTGCACACCGCCGCCACCCGAAACATGATAGAGCCAGATCTCACCGGTACCCAGCGAACGCGACGTGGTAAAATGCTTCTTCGCCACAATATAGCGGCCGTCAGGGCTCCAGCTCGGCTGGTTGAGCAGGCGGAATTCTTCCTTGGTGACCTGCCTTTTCTCGCTGCCGTCGCGGTTCATGATCCAGATATTGTCGCCACCGCCACGATCGGAGGTAAAGGCAATGCGCGCGCCGTCGGGGGAAAAGCGCGGCTGCACTTCCCATGCCAGGCCTTCGGCAATCCGCACCGGTTGGCCGCCCGAAATCGGCATGGTATAAATGTCGCCGAGAAGGGCAAAGGCGATGCTGCGACCGTCGGGACTGACGTCCACATCGATCCAGCTGCCTTCGTCGACATTGATCGGCACTTGCTTGATCGTCGCACCTTCCGGTGCGTTGACATCCCATTTTTTCGCCGCCGACGTCTCCCCGGATTCCTGTGCGTGCGCCGCGCCAGCAACCAGCATTGTCGCGATAACCGTTAGCAAATGATATTTCATAGCAGCCCTCTTCCCTGAAGCTTGTAATCTCGTACCTGTATTTCACTTTTCTCCGGCAAGGAATACCGAAGATGATTCCCGGACCTAGGACCGATAGCCAAAATGCCGGTGATAGCTGTCGACGACTTGCGCCAGAGTAGACAAGGCCAGAGTCGCCGGATCGCGGGTCGAGGGAATCAGGCCTATTGGCGCCACCATTCGCGCGACGTCCTCTGCCGGAACGCCGAGACCGGCCAGATGTTTCCGTCGCTCGTCATGGGTTTTCCGGCTGCCCATCGCACCGACATAGAAAGCGCGCGACTCCAGAGCCTGTTTCATCAGCCGGGATTCCCAGTCATGATCGTGAAAATAGAAGATGCAGGCGGTCCATGGGTCGGGGACCAGAAGCGGCGACGCATCCGGCGTTTTGAGCAGCCCCGCAGAGACCCCCAGCCCCTCAACCGCGTCCAGGACGGAGCTGTCGGGTGACAATATCTTGCAGTCGATACCGTAGCTGATCGAGAGTTTCGCAAGACTTTCCACCGACGGCCCGTGCCCCAATATCGTAACCCGGGCGGCCGGGATATGGTGAACCAGGATCCGGGAATCGTGGCGCTCGACCGATAGCTGGTCCGCTGTGTCCGACGCACAGCTGATCTCGCTACTGTCTGCATCAAGTGTGATCGAAACCGGCTGCCGCTTTTCGATCCGGTCGAAGATATCGGAGACAACCGATGCGCCGAATACCGGAGTGAAGAGCAAATCAATGCCGCCGCCGCAGGGGAGACGGATATCGAGATAGGGAGAACCCGCCCCGTATCGCACCTCTCGCGACGCTCCCTCCCTGATCACTTCCAGCGCCTCGGCGACCACGGCTGCCTCGACACACCCGCCGGAGAATGATCCTATTGACGAACCGTCTTCAGACACCGCCATATGGGCGCCCGGATTACGGGTCGACGCCCCGGTAACCGCGACCAGGGTGACCAGAACGGCCTTGCGATTTGCTTTCATCTGCGACTGCAGAAACTGGAAAATGGGATAGATATTGTTCAAACGATAATGTCCTGCGGTTCGCGCGCCCGGTGGCGAAGAGCTATCCATGCCGCAATTGAATTGCCCCGGCAATCGACATGGATAAAAACCACAAGTGCCGGACTCCCTGGCACAGCACAGCGCAAGTCCCGCTGTATGCCGAACAACAAAGAATTTCGTGCACTTTGAATATTTTGGGTGCAATCAGCAAAAATTCGATACACTGATTCGTTCTGCTATAAGTCCCGAAATACGATCAATACGAACATCCTGTGCAATATAGTGTGAAAGTCCATCATGCCGACTCGTAGCCAAATCAGAAATTTCAGGTTGAATCCGGCACCGGGCAAAGGGCCAAGTGACTCGCGCCTGCAGGAACGCGGAGCCTTGCAGCTGAGCGGCGACGCCTTTCATGCCTTGGCCGATACGATGCCGCAGATGGTCTGGTCGACACTCCCGGACGGCGATCACGACTATTATAATGCGCGCTGGTACGAATTCACCGGCGCCCCCGCGGGATCGACAGACGGCGAAGGATGGGCTGAAATGTTCCATCCCGATGATCAGCCGGAAGCGTGGAAGCGGTGGAATCACAGCCTCCAGACCGGCGAACCTTACGAAGTTGAATATCGGCTTCGCCATCGGTCCGGCCAATATCGCTGGGTACTCGGCCGCGCCCTCCCCATCATCGGACCGGATCAGGAAATCCAGCGCTGGATCGGCACCTGTACCGATATTGAAGACGCGAAGCAGATTGCCAGCCACAATGAAATGCTCAGCCAGGAGCTCAGCCACCGGATCAAGAATATCTTTGCGATCATCTCCGGTCTCATCAGCATGACCGCGCGCGGTGACGAGAATTTCCGCGAGCCTGCCGAGAAGCTGAAGGGCCGGATCGCCGCGCTCGGGCGTGCGCATGAATATGTCCGCCCGCACAGCGACAAGATGCAACCGGAGATCGGGGATGTCACGATGCGTGCCCTGCTATCCGAAATATTTGCGTCCTATCCCGCTTTTACCGAGGAACGGCTCGTCATAAATGGTGGTGAGATCATGGTGAGCGATCGCGCGGCGACGCCCGTCGCTCTGGTGTTCCACGAGCTCGCGACCAATTCGATGAAATATGGCGCGCTTGCGGCCGATGATGGTCGCGTGGATCTGACGATATCGCAAAAGGGCGACAGGGTTTTGTTCAAATGGTCGGAAAACGGCGGCCCGGCGATTGACCAACCGCCCGAACAGTCGGGCTTTGGCTCCAAACTGGTCGAGATGTCGGTCACCCAGCAACTGGGCGGGACGCTTGAAAGACTGTGGCTGGCGACCGGATTGCAAATTGACATGGAAGTCCAGGCTTCCCGCCTCACCTCCAGCTAGGCAATATCAGCCAAAAAGCTTCATCTGTGCCGGCGGCTCGACTTCGTCCGTGTCGTTGGAAACGATTGTCAGATAGTTCAGGACATCTTTCAGCACTTCGATTTCGACGGGCTTGGTAACCGCGCCCAAAGTGCCTTCGACGCCGTCCCCCAATTGCTTGGGATTGGCGGTTACAAACACAACCTTCACACCAAATTCATTGGCCAGACGGGCGCCGATAATCGGCCCGGTCGGTCCATCACTAAGATTGACGTCTACCAGCGCGATTTCCGGCTGTTTTGCCACCAATTCCAGCGCGGAACCCGTATCATCGGCCACGCCGATGCAGTCGTAGCCCAGGTTGCCGACGATCTGCTCCATCTCCATCGCGATAAGAAACTCGTCTTCCACGATCATGATCTGGGGAGGCGTTGGCTGCAGAGGCATAATATTTGTCCGTTAAATTGTAACTGCTGAGATAACGCGGCAACCCCGCTATAGGTTCCCGATGTTAATCGCCCACTTATATTTCAAAAAGGCCGGAAAAGTAAATATCCTTGGAAATACGCCGCCAAACGCAAAAAAGCCCCACTGGTGACAGCGAGGCTTGTTTCACATATATTCTATTAAAGTCAGTTGGTTGCGGGAGTAGGATTTGAACCTACGACCTTCAGGTTATGAGCCTGACGAGCTACCGGACTGCTCCATCCCGCGCCAACAAACCGGATCATCAAACGACAGATCCGGAAAATCAAAAAAGCGGCCGGCCCATATTAGGGACAGGCCGCTTTTGAAAAAGTGAATGGGTTATTTCCTCGTGACTACATCTCGATGCGCCTGCTGCAATGCCTGGCGACGTCCTACTCTTCCATGCCTTGAGACAAAGTACCATCGGCGCAACCTGGTTTCACGGCCGAGTTCGAGATGGGATCGGGTGGGGCACAGGCGCTATGGCCACCAAGCAATGAAGCAGGCGCATAAGCTGTAATCACGGGTCTTTTAATCGATGTTGGTAAGATCATGCCCGGAATAACGCCCAAGCGGGTGATATCCGTGCATGTTGACCATGGGCCGAGCTTAATTGTCCGTTCATCAGACAACATGCTTTCCAACATTGTTGTTGATGGCGGGATTCTACAAGCGCGAATTGAGTAATTAGGACTGGTTAGCTTCATGCGTTACCGCACTTCCACACCCAGCCTATCAACGTGGTGGTCTTCCACGACTCTATGATAACTTATCTCGAGGGAGGCTTCCCGCTTAGATGCTTTCAGCGGTTATCCCGTCCATACATAGCTACCCAGCTGCGCCGTTGGCACGACGACAGGTACACCAGAGGTATGTTCAACCCGGTCCTCTCGTACTAGGGTCAACTCCTCTCAATTATCGACGCCCACGGCAGATAGGGACCAAACTGTCTCGCGACGTTCTGAACCCAG
>CAXHZT010000005.1:0-142986 GCA_964022345.1 uncultured Sphingorhabdus sp. | reverse complement strand
ACGGTCGGCACAGTCTTGCTTCATTCCGACGGTGATCCCATCCTTCTAGAAATCGAGTGCGATATCCAAGACGGCATGGCCTTCGCCATAAATTATCCCGCTGATCAAGTTTTACTTGTCAGAACAGCAGAAGAGAAACGGCAACAATGCTAAAAATTGAAAACCTCCACGCCACAGTCGGCGACACAGAAATCCTCAAGGGTCTGTCGCTTGAACTCAACGCCGGCGAAATCCATGCGATCATGGGGCCCAATGGCGCCGGCAAGTCGACACTCGCTTATGCGCTGGGCGGTCGGCCCGGTTATGAAGTGACCGAAGGGTCTGCGACATTTGACAGACAGGATTTGCTCGCGCTCGATCCGCATGAGCGGGCTGCGGCGGGTATTTTCCTCGGCTTTCAATATCCGGTCGAAATTCCCGGTGTCAGCAATCTGCAATTTCTGCGCGAAAGCCTGAATGCGCAGCGGTTGGCGCGTGGCGAGGAAGCGCTCAATGGCGCGGAGTTTATCAAGCTCGCCAAGGAAAAGGCGGCGCTGCTGAAGATGGACATGGATATGCTCAAACGCGCGGTCAATGTCGGCTTTTCCGGCGGCGAGAAGAAGCGCAACGAGATGGTGCAGATGGGGATTCTCGATCCCAAGTTGGCGATCCTTGACGAGACCGACAGCGGTCTCGACATCGACGCGCTGCGCACCGTCGGTTCGGGCATCAACGCGATCATGCGCAAGCCCGACAAGGCGGTATTGCTGATCACCCATTATCAACGCCTGCTCGACGAAGTGAAGCCGGATTTTGTCCATGTTCTGGCGAACGGCCGGATTGTGAAGACCGGCGGGCCGGAACTGGCGCTGCAGCTTGAGAATGAAGGCTATGAAGCGATCGCGGAGGCGGCATGATGTTGTGCGCTAACTCTTTCCTCCCCGTGTCCGCAGGACATGGGGAGGTGGCACGCCGCAGGCGTGACGGAGGGGCGGTTCGCGCATTACCCCTCCACCATGCTTCGCATGGTCCCCCTCCCCATGCCTTCGGCACAGGGAGGATAATATGAACGCTCCGCTTCCTACGCGTCGTGACGAGAGCTGGCGTTATGCTGACCTCCAAGCGCTTGAAACCGTCTGGGCAAAGCTCGATGGACCAGAGAAAATCAACGTGCCTGCGGGTGAAACCGTCTCGCGTCAGATTGCCGAACTGCCGGTGATCGACGGCGTCGGCATGATCAATCTGGATGTCACCATTGGCGACAATGCGACGTTCAATATTCACGTGCTCGCGCACAACGCCGACTATGGCCGGATTCAGGTCAAGGCGACTTTGGGCAATGGCTCCCATTTTGAACTGGGCGGCGCGATCCTGGGATCGGGCAAGCAGACGCTGGAAATCGTTACCGAGACCATTCACGCCGAACCCAATGCGACCTCCAACCAGGTGGTGCGTTCGGTCTTGGCGGATACGGCGACCGGAAGCTTTCTCGGCAGCATCAACGTGGCCCGCCACGCCCAGAAAACCGATGCGGCGCAGTCGGTCAAATCGATGCTGCTCGATCGTGGCGCGACCGCGAACGCCAAGCCTGAGCTGGAAATTTTCGCTGATGATGTGAAATGCGCCCATGGTGCAACCGTCGGCGAGCTCGACAAGCAGGCGCTTTTCTATCTCGCCTCACGCGGTCTGCCGCCGGCGCTGGCGAAAAAGTTGATGCTGCAGGCGTTTATTGCCGATGCGTTTGTTTCGCTGGATAATGATGCCGCGCGGGACGCGATCGAGGGCAAGGCGCTTGAGGTGTTGGAGGCTTTGTCGTGAGCGGGAACGCAAACATTCTCCCCATTGAAAATGGGGAGGGGGACCATCCGAAGGATGGTGGAGGGGCCCCTCCGTCAGCCGATGGATCGGCTGCCACCTCCCCATCGCTGCGCGACAGGGAGGATTACAGGTCCGATTTCCCCGGTATCGGACCGGACTGGCACTATCTCGACTCTGCCGCCACTGCGCAGAAACCGAAAGCGGTCCTCGACGCCATAGCCCGCGCCTACGGCCCGGATTACGCCACCGTCCACCGCGGCGTCTATGCCCGTTCTGCCAATATGACGCTCGCCTATGAAGCCGCCCGCAAACGCGTCGCCGGCTTTCTCGGCGCCGCATCCGAGAATGAAATCGTCTTCACCAGCGGCGCGACCGACAGTATCAATTTGGTTGCCGAAAGCTGGGGTAACAAGTTCATCACCAAGGGCGACCGCATCATGCTGTCGCAGCTGGAACATCACTCGAATATCGTGCCTTGGCAGATGCTGGCCGAGCGGGTCGGCGCGCATATAGATGTCGCGCCGCTCACCGATGATGGCCAGATTGATCTCGACTGGATCGAAGATCATCTGACCGAACAGCACAAGCTGGTCGCGCTGGCCCATGTTTCCAATGTGCTGGGATCCCTGCTCGACGCGAAACGGGCGGCGGCGATCGCGCACAAGGTTGGTGCCAAGCTGTTGCTCGATGGCTGTCAGGCCGCGCCGCGTCTGCCCGTCAATGTGCAGGATCTCGGTTGCGATTTTTACGTTTTTTCGGGACACAAGATTTACGGGCCGACCGGCATAGGGGCTCTATGGGCGCCTTATGCGACGCTCGAAGCCATGCCACCCTGGAAGGGGGGCGGGTCGATGATCGACCGCGTATCTTTCGACGGCACGACCTATGCACCGCCACCGGGCCGCTTTGAGGCGGGAACGCCGCATATCGCCGGCGTGGTCGGGCTGGACGCCGCGATCCGATATGTCGAGGGCATTGGTCTCGATGTGATTTCGGATCATGAAAATACCACCCTGGCCAAGGCGCGCGAAGCCTTGTCCGGTATCAACTCGGTGCGGGTTTTTGGACCGGACAAGAGCATGGGTATATTGAGTTTCGCGGTCGGCGACGTGCATCCGCATGATGTCGCCACTATATTGGATGAAGGCGGCGTTGCGATCCGCGCCGGCCATCATTGCGCGCAGCCTTTGATGGACTATCTCGGCGTGGCGGCGACGGCGCGTGCGAGTTTCGGGATTTACAGTGATGACAAGGATGTCGCCGCGCTGGTGGACGGCATCAATCGGGTCAGAAAGATTTTCGGGTAAGGTGACAATATGAACGAAGAACGCAAAATATTGGTCGAAGAAGTCGAGTCGGTGGAAAAGCCGAAACTGGCCAAGGTCGAGGACGCTGTGGATACTCCGTTCGTCTCGAGCGAAGTCGAGAGACCGGATGACAGCGAGCAAAGTGTCTCGACTACGCTCGACACGAACGGCAAAGCGAAACCCGTCATGGCACCTTCGCCTTTCGAAGCGGAAAGCGATGCGGCGAAGCTCAATCGCAAGAAGGACTATCTCGAAGGCTTTCTGGCGCAGAAACCGACCGAGGCACCGGCCGGAGAAGCGGGCGGCGATCTCTACGAAGCGGTAATTGATACGCTGAAATCCATTTTCGATCCGGAAATTCCGGTGAATATCTATGATCTCGGCCTGATCTACGGCGTCGAGATTACGCCCGACAATCACGCGATTGTGACGATGACGCTGACCACGCCGCATTGCCCGGTCGCCGAATCGATGCCTGGCGAGATCGAACTGCAAGTCGGCAGCGTGCCCGGCGTCGGCCACGCCGAGGTCAATCTCGTCTGGGACCCGCCATGGGACCCGCAGAAGATGAGCGATGAAGCGAAGCTTGAACTGGGGATGTTGTGATCAATTCCCCTCCCGCTTGCGGGAGGGGCTAGGGGTGGGCCTACAGTGAGCTTTCGGGCCATCTACAAACCCACCCCCGACCCCTCCCGTAAACGGGAGGGGAGAAGGAGAATGAAATGACCGACACGAAAACCAAAACCCGCGAAATACCCGCAGCGATCAATCTGACGCCGGCGGCGGAGCAGCGCATTGCCGACCTGATGGCCAAGGCGCCCGACGATGCGATCGGTGTGAAACTCTCCACCCCGCGCCGCGGCTGTTCGGGTCTGGCCTATTCGGTCGACTATATCACCGAGGAAGTCCCGTTCGACGAGAAGATCGTGACACCCGGCGGGCTGTTCTACGTCGACGGCGGATCGGTGCTCTACCTGATCGGCAGCACGATGGACTGGGTGGAAGATGATTTTACCGCCGGGTTTGTGTTCGAGAATCCCAATGCCAAGGGTGCTTGCGGGTGCGGGGAGAGTTTTACGGTTTAAGTTAAAGTGAAAAGGCCTGGAGGCATGACAAGTTCACATCTTGAATGTCTGATGCCACCGATTTTGCCAGCTTAAACGGTCACGAGCAATTCCATTCCCGGCTCTTTCAGTGAATCTGGAAACGGACCGTATTACGATAGAATGATTTTATCGGTTTTCCGTTTTCATCAAGAGCGGGCAGGAAATTTGCGCGGCGTGTCAGAGATTTGCAAACAGCATCGTCAAATTCCTTTGGTCGGGTTGTTTTTTGGATGTGGCATCCGGTCACCGCTCCCGTTTCATCGACGCTCAGCCGAAATTGCACCAGTGCGGGTTGTCGCTGGTGCAGCATGTCTGTCGGATAGTCATTCCCCTTGATCCACCTTCCGGGATTGCCGTCGGGAACAACGCTTCGCGACAGCTTTTTGTGCTTTTCAATATCTATACCCCAATGGGTCATCAGCTCGTCAATGCAGGTGGAAAGCGCCGCCAATGGCTTGTCCATCGGGCCCAGTTCCAGTTTCAATGGGTTGCGCACTGATCCGTCAACAGAAAGATAGGTTATCGCAGCTTTTCTCTCAGAGCTTATTTCGCGGAAATCGGAAACGTCTTCAGCACCCGAATCGCCGGACTTCTGTATCTCGGAGTGGCTTGGGGGCGAGGCTAGTTGTTCCCGAAAACATCAGCGCTGGCATATCCTTGCCAAAACGCGCTCTGGAGAACGTCAATTTCTGTACCGCTTCGGTCGGACCGAATTGCAAATTTGTATAACGGGCATTGTTCCGAACCTTCACGGGCTCACCAGCCAGGGTAAGTCGAAAATCTTCATCCGGACCGTATTGATTGAATATCGTCACGACTTTTTCGTCATCAACGCCAAAAGTGCGGATCAGGCGGCAGCTGTCCTCTTCATATTCTATAATCCAATTGGAACTTGGCTTGAGAACAAGCGTCGCTTTTTTCGCATAGACCGGCTGCGTCACCACCGCGCCTAGAGCAATGGCTGCCATGGCGTGAAAAGCGGAGAGCTTTCTGAGGCCAAAAGGGCTATTTTTTTGCAATCTCGATATCGACATAAGACAACCTGTACCAATTCTCCGGACCTTCAGCATAGAGATCAACTTTCCGGCTTCAAGCTCGAAGATGGCACGCCAATAGAACGGGCGTGAAGATTTCTCTCCACGCCCCGTTATTTTGTACTTCTGTGATCCCGTAAGGGAGAAACTTCAAACCTTCGAAGTCAGTTCCGGCACCGCATCAAACAGATCGGCAACCAGTCCGATATCCGCAACCTGGAAAATCGGTGCGTCTTCGTCCTTGTTGATCGCGACGATGATCTTGCTGTCCTTCATACCTGCAAGATGCTGGATCGCGCCGGAGATGCCGATGGCGATATAGACTTCCGGAGCGACGATCTTGCCGGTCTGGCCGACCTGATAGTCGTTCGGGACATAGCCCGCATCGACCGCAGCGCGCGAGGCACCGATGCCGGCGCCGAGCTTGTCGGCGAGCGGGGTGATGACTTCTTCGAACTTCTCGCCCGAACCCAGAGCGCGACCGCCGGAGACGATGATTTTTGCGCTGGTCAGTTCGGGGCGTTCGGACTTGGCGATTTCTTCGCTGACGAAGCTGGACAGGCCCGCGTCGCTGGCGCCGCCAACGGCTTCGATGGTGCCTGAGCCGCCTTCGGCTGCTGCCTTGTCAAAGGCGGTGCCGCGGACGGTGATGACCTTCTTGGCATCCGAAGATTTGACCGTTGCGATCGCGTTGCCGGCGTAGATCGGCCGGGTGAACGTGTCTTCGCTTTCGACGGAGAGAATGTCGCTGATCTGCATGACGTCGAGCAGGGCTGCGACGCGCGGGGCGATATTCTTGCCGGTGGTGGTGGCGGGCGCGAGGAACGCGTCATGCGTGTCCATCAGGCTGGCGATCAGCGGCGCGGCATTTTCCGCGAGCTGGTTGGCGAGCGAAGCGTCGTCGGCGACATGGACGGTGGCGACGCCAGCGACCTTGGCAACCTGTTCGGCAACGCTGCCACAGCCGGAGCCGATGACCAATGCATGGACTTCGCCCAATTGCGACGCGGCGGTGACAACGGCCAGCGTCGCGTCTTTCATGTCATTATTGTCATGTTCTACGAGTACAAGAGTTTTCATTAGATCGCTCCCACAGCTTTGAGTTTCGCGACCAGCGCATCGACGTCTTCGACCTTTTCACCGGCCTGGCGAACCGGAGGCTCGGTGACGGTGATGGTGGTGAGACGCGGGCTGATGTCGACGCCGTAATCGGCTGGCGTTTTCTCATCCATCGGCTTTTTCTTCGCCTTCATGATGTTCGGCAGCGACGCATAGCGCGGTTCGTTGAGGCGCAGGTCGGTGGTGACCACGGCGGGCAGGTTCAGCTTGACCGTCTGCAGGCCGCCATCGATTTCGCGCTTGACGGTGATGGAGTCGCTGTCGAGTTCGACGGTGTTGGCAAAGGTACCCTGACCCCAGCCGAGCAAGGCTGCGAGCATCTGGCCGGTCTGGTTCGAATCGTCGTCAATCGCCTGCTTGCCGGTGATGACCAGCTGCGGGGATTCTTCCTCGACGATTTTCGCGAGGATCTTGGCAACGCCGAGCGGTTCGACTTCTTCGTCGGTGACCACGAGGATCGCCCGGTCCGCACCCATGGCGAGTGCGGTACGCAATGTTTCCTGCGCCTTTTGCGGGCCAACCGAAACCGCGACGATTTCTTCCGCCTTGCCGGCCTCTTTCAGGCGGATGGCTTCCTCGACGGAGATTTCGTCAAACGGGTTCATCGACATTTTGACATTGGCCAGATCGACACCGCTGCCGTCGGACTTGACCCGCGGTTTCACGTTATAATCTATGACCCGTTTTACGGGCACCAGGATTTTCATTGCTGTTTCCTTTTTCTAATTTCACTAACCAATTAACTTACGTTCACGTAAACGTCAAGTTTTGCGCTGCGGTGCAGCAAATATCTAACCCTCTCCCGCAGGGGAGGGTTGGGGTGGCCGGTCCTGTCGCCTTCGCGAGCAATGCATGTGCATCGCCACCACCCCTTGATCCCCTCCTCTGAAGAGGAGGGGACAATTCACATCAGGCGGCTTCTTTCACCTGTGCGACGATTTTCTTCGCAGCATCGCCCAGATCATCGGCCGACACGATCGGCAGACCGCTGTTGGCGAGGATTTCTTTGCCCTTCGCAACATTGGTGCCTTCCAGTCTAACGACCAACGGCACATCGAGTTCCACTTCCTTCGCCGCAGCAACAATACCTTCGGCGATGATGTCGCATTTCATAATGCCGCCAAAGATGTTGACGAGAATGCCTTCAACCGCCGGATCGGCGAGAATGATCTTGAAGGCTGCGGTGACCTTTTCCTTGGTCGCGCCGCCGCCCACGTCGAGGAAGTTGGCAGGGAACGCGCCGTTGAGCTTGATGATGTCCATCGTTGCCATCGCCAGACCGGCACCATTGACCATGCAGCCGATATTGCCGTCGAGCTTGATATAGGCGAGGTCGGACTTGCTGGCTTCGACTTCTGCCGGATCTTCTTCGGTTTCGTCGCGCAGCGCGGCGAGATCGGGGTGACGCATCAGCGCGTTGCCGTCGAAGCTCATCTTGGTGTCGAGCACGATCAGCTGCTGGTCTTCGGTGACCACGAGCGGGTTGATTTCGACCATTTCGCAATCCATCGCGAGGAAGGCGTCATAGAGTTTCTTGCCGAGCTTCTGCGCCTGCTTGTTGAGGTCGCCATCCAGCCCCAGCGCGAAAGCGATGGTCCGACCGTGGTGTGGCATGAAGCCCTGTGCCGGATCGATGGTGATCGTCTTGATCTTTTCCGGTGTATTGTGGGCGACGTCCTCAATGTCCATTCCGCCTTCGGTGGAAACGACAAGGGCGACGCGGCCGCTGGCCCGGTCGACCAGAATCGAGAGGTAGAATTCTTTCTCGATATCGACGCCGTCGGTGACATAGAGGCGGTTGACCTGCTTGCCTTCGTCACCGGTCTGGATCGTGACCAAGGTGTTGCCCAGCATTTCTTCTGCATTGGTGCGCACTTCGTCGACCGATTTCGCCAATCTCACGCCGCCCTTGGCGTCCGGCCCCAGTTCCTTGAACTTGCCCTTGCCGCGGCCACCCGCGTGAATCTGCGCCTTGACGACGTAAAGCGGTCCGGGGAGTTTCTCGGCTGCGGCAACCGCTTCGTCAACGGTGAGCGCAGCATAGCCAGCAGGAACAGCGATGCCATGTTTGGCAAGCAGTTCCTTGCCCTGATATTCGTGAATGTTCATGGGAAGGGTGAGCACCTTTCAAAATGGAGGTCTTGAATCTCAAGACACGCGATGAATTGGCACGGCTAAAGCACAGTCACGCGCCTATTTCCACCCTGTTTCGTGATAATTATCAGATGTTCTAGTCTGGCTCCCCACCGCACGCCCCCGCGGCGCGTTTAAAGCATCAGACGCATGGCGCAGCGGCGATTTCCCGGCAGACCATTTTCGATTTCGGCCTCGAGTATGTCCGCGAGTCGTTTCGGCATTTCCGCCTCATTCAGCGTCCGGTAGCCCAGCTTTTGATAGAATTTCTCGTTGAAGGGCAGATCACGGAAAGTGGTGAGGGTCAGCGCCGCAAGGCCGTTGTCCCTGGCATATTCTGCTGCTGCCTCCAGCAAGCGTCGCCCGACGCCCCGGCCCTGATGCCCGTCCGCGACCGACAGTTCGACTATGTGCAGGGCCTCTTCGTATATCGCGGCGGTAACGAAGCCGATGTTGCGTCCGTCCGTCTCGGCGACCCAGACCGTGTCTTCGTCTATGTAGATCCGGTGCTGTTCGGCGGACATTACCGTTTCGCCGGCGATCCATTCCAGACCCGCAACCGACAGGAAGGCTTGGGCCGCCGATCGTTCGATAGCCGGAAACCCGGCAGCATCATCGGCATTTGCCGGTCGGATGCAGATGCCGGTCATCCCCGGGCCGCGCCTATTGAACCGCGCAGATCAGCCCCGACGATGTGACAACGCCGAGAATTTCCGGATCCTGCAACGACCGTGTCTCTTTGACAAATTCCTTCACCGTCACCTCACCGGGATCGCGCTTCTTCAGCTTGCCCAGATCACCGAGCTTTTTGAGCTGCCCCAGCGACAGGCGATCCACCATCCGGTCGGCCATGCAGGCCGACACCGGCGCGGACAATCCCGCACTCATCAGCCCGTTGCGAACCCGGGTTTCGGGGGTGGCGCAGCCCGCCAGGGCCGATAATGCCGTCATCACCGCAATGAAGCGGGTGGCGTTCATTTCTTGCTTTTCGCCAGTTCGATCGCCTCGAGCACGACGCGCCGCGCTTCGTCCGCATCGCCCCATTTGCCGACCCGCACCCATTTTTCGGGCTCGAGATCCTTATAATGGGTGAAGAAATGCTCGATCTGCTGCATCACGATTTCGGGCAGATGGCTGCCTTCGTCGATCTTGCGATAATATGGGAATGTCGCGTCGATCGGGACGCAGAGCAGCTTTTCATCGCCGCCATGCTCGTCTTCCAGATTGAGCACCGCGATCGGGCGGCAACGCACGACGCAGCCCGGCATGAAGGGCGAGCGCGCGACAACCAGCGCGTCAAGCGGGTCGCCATCGGGCGACAATGTGTGCGGAATGAAGCCGTAATTGGCCGGATAGCGCATCGGCGTGTGCAGGATACGGTCGACGAAAAGCGCACCGGATTCCTTGTCAAATTCATATTTTACCGGTTCGCCGCCGACGGGCACTTCGATGACGACATTCAGGCTTTCGGGCGGATTATCGCCGATCGGAATCTTGGTAATATCCATGGAAAAGGGAATCCTTATCTGGTTTTCGGTTGCAACAGACGGTCTATGCCGCCCTCTTGGTCAACACCCTCTCCGGTGATTTTTTCCAGCGCCGGATAGCGCAGGCCGCCGGAATGGTCGACCATAAAATTGTGATAGGCCTCCCCATTTTTTGCAAAAATATCTATCCGGCCTTCGCCGCCGCGATTTTCCTCGATCGCCTGCTTGAGCGCTTCGTCACTATAGGCCTTGCCATTGATCGCCGAAATGGTGAGCCCCGATTTGAGACCGGCCTTGAATGCCGGGCTGTCCCAGACCACCGATTTGATCGCACCCTTGGCGCCCATGATCAGGCCGATGCTATGGCTCAGGTCGACCTGTTTCCGGCGCTTGTCATTGGCCAATATATAAGCGCTCGGTGTATCGACATAGACGAGCTGGTATCCGCCCAAGGTCAGTCCGTCTGTGGGGGTTTCGCTGCTGGTCCGGTAGACCCGCTCTTCGATAAAGGCGTCCCAGTCATAGGGATGGACCTTGTCGAGCGCGGCGATCACATCTTCTCGCTGATAGGTGACAACTCCCCAGTCGCCGTTCTTGCCGCCGAAAAAGGCGCGGGCGAAATCCTCCAGCGACTTCTTGCCGCCCGATTCGCGGCGGATGATCTGGTCGGCTTCGAGCCAGATCAGCAGGCCCTCGTTATAATAATCCTCGGCGCGCTGCCAGCTGGTCCACGGCTTGGGCTGCCGGGCTGCGATGATCGGATCATGGGTGGTGTCGATCAGCGGGCGCCAGTTCCGTCCGACACGCTGCTCCATCCCCGCGGCAATCGCCGCGAGCGCGTCAAGCGTATCCTGTTTGGAGTAGAGGCCGGACCGAGCGCCGAGCACATAGCCCCAGAATTGCGTCTGCCCCTCATAGACCCAGAGTAGATTGTCGCGCATCGGTTGCCGGAAATCGGGCGTCCACATGCCGGCGGGACGACGATATTTGCCATTCCAGGCATGGGTAATTTCGTGCGGCAGCAGATTGCGCCGGCCCGGACCGCTGTCCCAGCCGGTAAAATATTCGCGATTCACGCCATTTTCCGAGGAACGATGATGTTCCAGGCCGATACCGCCCATTTCTTCGGTCAGCGCCAGCAGAAAATCATAACGGTCATAGGGATGGCTGCCGAACAGCGCTTCCGCCTCGCGCACCAATTTGCTGTGCGCGGCGATCTGTGGCTTTTCCGTCTTCAGAAATTTTGCATAATCGGCAACGACATTGAGGTGCACCCGGTTGGTCAGCTGGTGCGTCTGGAAATTCCGTCCGGCGAACACCGGACTGTCGACCAGAGTGTCATAGTCGGTTTTTTCGTAAGTTATTGTACTGCCGGTCTGTGATTTCGGCCGCAGCGCGCTGGCGGCCTGCCAGCCATCGGGATAGATGGCGGTTGCCTGGACTGCTATCTGGCGGACGAAATGGCCGGCGGGATAAAGCGAAACCTGATGCCAGCGCAGATTGAGCATCGAAGGCGCCATGACGATCCGGCCCTGGCTGCTGCTGGTGGCCGAAACAAACTGGAATTGTGCGCTAATCTCGGTGGTATTTTCCGGCACGTCGAGATGGAAGGCGAAAACGTCGACATCGTCGCGAATCCACGGCAGCTTCTCCCCATTGGCAGTGAACTCGAGCCCGGTGAGTTTCTCGATCTCGCCGCGCGGGGCATGGTTGCCGGGCAGCCACTCGGGATAGAGCAGGGTCAGGCGACCCGCCTTGGCCACCGGAATGGTCTGGGTGACGCGGAATATGCCCTGCTGGTGATCGCGGGCATCGACTTTCAGCAGCATCGTGCCGGGATAGGGCGTGTCCTGCGGAGCCGGAATCGTTTCTGCCGGCGCGACATAGGCCGGCTTGCTGAGGCGGTCGGGCATCGCTGATGCCGTTGCAGAAATTGTGAGGGTCACGACCAGACCCAATATGCCTACCAGACGCATGTGCAGAAAACCCCTTTGACGATCTGCATCTGTAAATGGGGGATTATGCAAGTTTCGTCCAGAGGCTTGGAGCAAATAAGCCACTTCCGCTTTGCCGCTTCACTGGCTAAAGCGCTCCTCATGGCAAAGATACAGACACCCCAGCCGGTGCGCGGCACGCAGGATATATTTGGCGAAGAGCAGGAGCGGTTCCAGCATGTCGTGGAAACCTTCGAGCGCGTACGACGGCTTTACGGGTTCAAGGGCGTTGAAATGCCGGTTTTTGAACCGACCGCAGTCTTTGCCCGCTCGCTCGGCGAGACCACTGATGTGGTGTCCAAGGAAATGTACAGCTTCGAGGACCGCGGCGGCGATAGCCTGACCCTGCGGCCGGAATTTACCGCCGGGATTTGCCGGGCGTTTCTGACCAACGGCTGGCAGCAGCATGTGCCGCTGAAACTGTCGGCACACGGCCCCCTGTTCCGTTATGAACGGCCGCAAAAGGGCCGTTACCGCCAGTTCCACCAGCTCGACGCAGAGATTATCGGCGCAGGCGAAGCCGCAGCGGATGTCGAATTGCTCTGTTTTGCAGACCAGCTTTTGAAGGAACTGGGCATTGATGACGGCGTGACCTTGCAGCTCAACACATTGGGCGATGCGGAGAGCCGGGAGGCCTGGCGCGCGGCGCTGGTCGAGCATTTTGCGGACCATCAGGCGGAACTGTCGGACGACAGCAAAACACGGCTGGAAAAAAATCCGCTGCGGATATTGGACAGCAAAGCGCCCAATGACCGTGCGATTGTCGCGACAGCGCCGACGATCGATCCCTATCTGACCGCCGAAGCCGCGGAGTTTTTCGCGCAGGTGACCGAGGGTCTGGACAGCTGTGCCGTGGCCTGGACCCGTGACAGCAGTCTGGTGCGCGGTTTCGACTATTATCGCCACACCGCATTTGAATTTGTCACCGATCGGCTCGGCGCGCAGGGTACGGTTCTGGGCGGCGGTCGGTTCGACGGTTTGATGGAAGCGCTGGGGGGACAGGCCACGCCGGCTGTCGGCTGGGCCGCCGGTATCGAGCGGCTGGGCATGTTGCTGGACGAGCCTGCGACCGAAGGCCCAGATGCGGTTTTCATTCCGCTGGGCGATGGCTGCGAAGCGGCGGCGACGAAGCTGATGGCCGAATTGCGCCGGGCCGGCGTCAGCTGCGAAATGGCCTATAAGGGCAATATGAAAAAGCGGATGCAGAAGGCCAATGCGGCGGGGGCGGCCCATGCGGTGATTATCGGCGAGAATGAACTTGCCAATGGCGTGGCGGCGGTCAAAAATCTGGCCACCGGTGATCAGCGCGAGATCGTGCTGGGCGGTCTGGTCGAGGCGCTGACTGCATGACCACCATCACTCCCCAGAGACTGGCGCAGATCGAGGCGCGCTTTGCCGAGCTTCAGGCGATGATGGCCTCGGGCGATCTCGACAGCGACAAATTTGTCGCCGTCTCCAAGGAATATGCCGAGATCGAGCCGGTTGCCGAAGCGGCGGCAAAGGTCAAGAATCTGCGCGACGAGCAAGCGGGCTTGGCCGAGATGCTGGCCGGCGATGACGCCGAGATGAAGGCCATGGCCGCCGACGAGGTGGATGGCGTGAAGAAGGCGCTCGAAAAGGCCGAACATGCCCTCGCGCTGCAATTGTTGCCGAAGGACAGCGCCGATGACCGGCCCGCGATGCTCGAAATCCGCGCCGGTACCGGTGGCGACGAAGCCGCGCTTTTTGCCGGTGATCTGTACCGCATGTACACGCGCTATGCCGAGGATCAGGGCTGGAAGGTCGAGATGATCTCCGCCAATGCTTCGGAAGTCGGCGGCTTCAAGGAAGTCGTCGCCAATATCCAGGGCAAGGGCGTGTTCGCCAAGCTGAAGTTCGAATCGGGTGTGCACCGGGTGCAGCGCGTTCCGGAAACCGAAAGCGGCGGGCGGATTCACACGTCTGCGGCGACGGTGGCAATCCTGCCGGAGCCCGAAGAAGTCGATATCAAGATCCGCACCGAAGATTTGCGCATCGACACCTATCGGGCAAGCGGCGCCGGTGGCCAGCATGTCAACAAGACCGACAGCGCGATCCGCATCACCCACTTGCCGACCGGCCTGGTTGTGCAATGTCAGGACGGCAAGTCGCAGCACAAGAACAAGGCGCAGGCGATGAAGGTGCTGGCCGCGCGGCTTTACGAGCAGGAACGCGATGCGGTGCAGAGCGAGGAAGCTGAGGCGCGCAAGTCGATGGTCGGTTCCGGCGACCGTAGCGAACGCATCCGCACCTATAATTATCCGCAGGGCCGGGTCACCGACCACCGGATCAACCTGACGCTGCACAAATTGCCGGAAATTGTAGAGGGCGGTGCGCTTGGCGAACTGGTCGATGCACTGATCGCGGAGGATGAAGCCAGCCGGCTCGCCAATCTGGATGGGTGATGCTGCTGCAGCGCTGCGGGACGCGGCGCAGAGCCTCTCGGGAATTTCCGACACGCCCCGTCTCGACGCCGAACTGCTGATGGCGCATGCTCTGGACATCGAGCGGTCCGACCTGTTGTTGCGGCTGCCGGAATTGACCGTACCCGCTGCGTTTCCTGCGTTGATCGAGCGGCGGCTGAAATCGGAACCGATTGCCCATATCATTGGCAGAAAGGAATTCTGGGGACTCGATTTTCAGGTCACCCCCGATGTGCTGATTCCCCGGCCTGACAGCGAGCTGCTGATCGAGGAGGCGGTTCGCCTATTTGCCGGCGTGCCACCGCAAAGAATATTGGATTTGGGCACCGGCAGCGGCGCGCTTGTGCTGGCGGCCCTGAATGAATTTCCGGACGCAACGGGGCTCGGTATCGACGCCAGCGCCGCCGCCCTGCAGATTGCGCATAACAATGCCGACATGCTGGACCTGGCCGACCGGGCGGCATTCGTGCTGCTCGACTGGACCGCTCCCGGGTGGACAGATTCTCTCGGCAGCGGTTTCGATCTGATATTGGCCAACCCGCCCTATATTTCTTCCCGCGCCGACCTGGCTGCGGATGTAACCGATTTCGAGCCGGCCGCGGCGCTTTTTGCCGGAGAAGAGGGTCTCGATGATTATCACCTTATCATCCCGATGCTTGAAAAGCTGCTCTCTCCGGTCGGCAACGCCCTCCTCGAAATTGGATTCGACCAGGCAATTCCGGTTTCGGAACTCGCGGAAAATAATGGCTATCATATTGAGTTAAAACAGGATTTGGGCGGAAACGACCGTTTGCTGGTGCTTCGCCGGTAAAAAGGGCTTGGTTTTGAGGGGACGAGTCGCTAAGACTTTCCTAGGCCCAGAGGATTTCTGGCTTTTCCCTAAATCACTGGCCTGCCCCCAACTCGATAATGTTGCTGGTTTTCGGCATGAATTTGTCTTGTATGGGCCGCTGTGGACAGGTTGTCTGTGGCGCAATCGCCATCGTAGCATGGCTATAACTTGAGGAAGTCCAAGTTTATAAACGGTATAAGGATACCTGAAATTTGATGAACAATCGTCAACCTGGCCGCCGTGGACGTGGCCGGAACACCAATAACAATAATCGCAATCAGGGCAATCGGGGCGGCGGAGCCGACCGTGAAAACCGGATCGACAATCGCGCCCGCGGCAATGCTGCGCAGATGCTCGATAAATATAAAAAGATGGCGCAGGATGCGCAGGTCAATGGCGACCGCGTCCAGGCCGAATATTATCACCAATTTGCCGACCATTATTTCCGGGTGAATGCCGATACGATCGCCCGCCGTGAAGAACAGCGGATTGCACGCGAAGAATCGCGCGGAGACAATCGGTCGGACAATCGCAACAACAGTTCCGGTCAGGATGACGCCAACGACGATGGTGACGGCGACAGCCAGCGCAACCGTCCACAGCAAAGCCGGCCACAGCGTGACGAACGCAGCGATCGCGACGACGATTCTGCACGAGACGCTTCGGAAGAAAAAAAGCCTGTCCGCAGCCGGCGTCCGCGCAAGGTGGAAACCGCTGAAAAAAATGGCGATTCCAATGGACTGGATGCAGCCGCCTTGCCACCTGCAATTTCGACATCCGCTACGGTGGAAGTTGAAAAGAAACCGGCGCGCAAAAAGCGGGTGGTCAAGCCGAAAGCCGCTGAAGAAAGCGACGTGATCTAGCGGGCGTCAGACCGGCGCAAGCCGTTGGTCCAGGGATCAGCGGCAACCGGTCTCGATTTACTTTCAGATTGCGCTGGCGAGCCAGTCCGGCAAATCGAGCGCCTTGATATCCTCGACGCGCCGATGTTCGACCGACAGGCCGTAGGCGGGATAGGCAATGCGCTGGCGCTTTTCATCGGCCAGTTCGATCGGCACGACGACAAGCCGGCGATTGACCTTTTGCCGGTAATTCATTCGCGCGGTATTTTCCTGACCAACATAGCAGCCCTTGGTAAAGCTGACACCGTTGAGCTCGGCTGCGTTGCACTCGAGCCACAATGTCTTGTCGCTGCCCAGTTCTGCAACACCCTCGGTCACGCCAAGAGACAGACGATGTTTCCGATATTGCTCGTCCGCGCCATCGGCGGCGACGGCACTATCAAGCCAGCGATGCCCCAATAAAGCCAATCGCGGATCGACCGGCCGGTTCTCGGCGGATGTCGCCCAGTGGACGCTGACGCCGTCATCGCGGTCGATATCGATCTTGCGCCGCAGCCGATAGAGTTTCAGGCGCCGGACCAGCCCGTCGGCCTGATCTTTCTCGCAGTCGATCAATATGTCATCCCCGTCGGCCCACAGGAAGAAATCGAACAGAACCTTGCCCTGGGCGGCGAGAAGGGCCGACCATTGCGGGCTGTTTCCGACGACAGCGGTCATGTCCTGCGTCACCAGCCCTTGCAGAAACTGCCGGATATCTTCGGATCCGTCTGCGGGGGACAGACGGATTACCGCGCGATCATTAAGTCTGGTTTCGGTCATGGCATTTAGGTAGGGTGCGCGGAGCGAAAAACCAAGCCTTTGCACGGAGCTATATGACCGACACACTCACCATCCGACGCCCTGACGACTGGCACGTGCACCTTCGTGACGGCGCGATGCTCGAAGCGGTTGCATCTTTTACCGCGCGGCAATTTGGCCGGGCGATCGTCATGCCCAATCTTTCGCCACCGGTGACCAGCGCCGCCAGCGCCGCAGCCTATCGCGAACGGATCATAGCCGCCTTGCCCGCCGGCTCCGATTTCACGCCGCTGATGACTTGCTATCTAACCGATGATGCCGATGCGGACGACATCGCTGCGGGCCATGCCGCCGGAATCTTTACCGCCGCGAAACTCTATCCCGCCAATGCCACCACCAACAGCGCCCACGGCGTTACCGATGTGGCGCATATCATGCCGGTGCTCGAGCAGATGCAGGCGATCGGCATGCCGCTGCTCGTCCATGGCGAAGTGACCGATGGCGATATCGACATATTCGATCGCGAAGCGGTGTTTATCGAACGGGTGATGAAGGGGTTGATCGCGGCATTGCCCGATCTGAAAATCGTGTTTGAACATATCACCACCGAACAAGCGGTCCATTTCGTCGACAGCTGCGGCCCGAATGTCGCGGCGACGATCACTCCGCACCATCTGCATATCAATCGCAACGCCATGTTCACCGGCGGCATGCGTCCGCACGCTTATTGCCTGCCGGTGGCAAAGCGCGAAATGCACCGGCTGGCCCTGCGGAAGGCGGCGACTTCCGGCTCACCGAAATATTTCCTCGGCACCGACAGCGCGCCGCACGAAATCCACGCCAAGGAATCGGCCTGCGGTTGCGCCGGCATTTTCAACGCGCCTCATGCGCTGGAAAGCTATGCGGCGGTGTTTGATGAAGAGGGTGCGCTCGATCGGCTGGAAGGCTTTGCGTCGCTACACGGCCCGCAGTTCTATGCCCTGCCGGTCAATGAAACCATGGTCAGTCTGGAGCGGAGCGGGACAACCGTGCCGGATGAAATCGAATCGGCCGGCTCGAAACTCGTTCCCTTCCATGCCGGCGCGAAATTGAACTGGCGCTTCCTGTCGTCCTGAGCCATCGGAAATATCAGGCAGATTGCGGTTTCCGTTCCGCCTTTCCGGTCAGATAGGAATCGGTCGAATAGATGGCCAGGCTGATCCAGATCAATACGAAACAGATGATATGGGACGGAGTCAGTGCCTCCTTGTAGATGAATACGCCGACCAGAAACTGGATCGTCGGCGCGAGATAATTCAGCAATCCGATCGCGCCCAGGGTCATTTTCTTGACCGCCGCTGCAAATAGCAACAGCGGTATGGCGGTTACGATAGAGCCACCGATCAGCAACATGTCAATCGTCAGGTCATCGCCGAGATGCTGGCCTGTGCCGGACGGCACTGCGCCAAAGGATATCCAGACAAGAAACAGCGTGAAAGGCAGGAACAGAATGCCGGTTTCCATCGTCAGCCCGACGATAGGCCCGATATCGGCGATCTTGCGGACCAGCCCATAGCAACCCCAGGATGCCGCCAGAGCGAGGCTGATCCACAATGTGTCCAGGGCCTGTACGGCGAGCACCGATACGCCCGCCGCGGCGATTGCTATGGCAATCCATTTGTTGCGCGACAGCGTCTCGCCGAGAAAAATCCTGCCGAGAAAGACGCTGATAAGCGGGCTGATGAAATAGCCGAGACTGGCGGCCAGAATATGATCGTCATGGACAGCCCAGACATAGATCAGCCAGTTGGCCGCGATGAGACAGGCGCTGACCAGCATGGTCCAGCGCAATTTACCGTCGGCCAGAGCCGTGGCCAGACCGACGAGATTTTTCCGGAAATAGAGGATGAGCAGCAAGAGGGGGACCGACCAGACGATCCGATGCGCGACCACTTCCAGCGCTCCGACGCTTTGCAACTGCTTGAAATAGACCGGCATCAGCCCCCAGAACACACAGGCGATCAACGCCTGGATCAGGCCAATTCTGCTGGTGGGGGACGCATTGGACATGGTGCAGCGACTAAGCGCTTCCCAACTGTCCGGCAATCAAGAAATCCTATCGCCGGAGAAATCCGGCGACCGGCCTAGATGATGCCGCCGCCGATCCAGAGCCGCAGGGCGCAGATGCCCATGACGATCATGCAGAAATACATGCCGCTGGTGCGGGACGAGATCAGGCCGAACAGCGCGCCGACACCGGCGATCGGGAGGATCAGCCAGTTGGTCCAGCCGAGCAACGGGACCAATCCGATGAAGGACAGGATGAGGGCAATGGTGCCGATGAGAATGGAGATTATATTGAACATAACTGTATTATAGGAATAGATCACTTATATTTCAAGCGAATGTGATATGAACGGGCCGGATAAGCCGGGTGAGGGGACAGGATTGATGACGGATATAGCTTCTTTGCAGATTGAAACGGAACGGCTGATTTTGCGTCCGCCCAATGCCGATGATTTCGACGCCTGGGCCAGGTTCCAGTCGGATGCCGCCACGATGACCTATATCGGCGGCGTCAAGAGCCGGGCGGAAAGCTGGCGCGACCTGTGCGCCATGGTCGGGGCGTGGCACGTTCGCGGCTATGCCATGTTTTCCCTGATCCTCAAGGGCAGTGGTGCATGGATAGGCCGCATCGGTCCGTGGTATCCCGACGGCTGGCCGGCGCGCGAGGTGGGCTGGGCTGTTGCGCCCGAATATGCGGGCAAGGGCTATGCGCTGGAAGCCGCGGTCGCGAGCATGGACTATGCTGTCGATACGCTGGGCTGGGATGACATATGCCACACTATCGATCCGGACAATCTGGCCTCGATCAAACTGGCCCGGCGTCTCGGGTCGACCAACAGAGGCCCCACGCAACTGCCCGAACCCTATATTGTCGCCAGGGTTGACGACTGGGGACAATCCCGCGAACAATGGCAGGAGAATAGAAAGAAATTCCAGTAGGAGAGCAGGCCATGGCCGAAGACCGCTATCTCGACCCCACGCGGGAAAGTTTCGACGCATTCAAGGCGCTGCCGCGCGACGTGCCGATCAACATGCTCAACCTTCTGCGTTTTCACGAACATGCGCAATATCCGGCGGATCATCCCAATGCCGGCAAGGGGTGGAGCGGGGCGCGGGCCTATGAGGAATATGGCAAGACCAGCGGTCCGATTTTCCAGCGGGTCGGCGGAACGGTGATCTGGCGCGGACAGATGGAATGCATGGTAATCGGGCCCGACGACAAGCAGTGGGATTCCTCCTTCATCGCGCGCTATCCCAATAGCGGCGCATTCATGGAAATGGTCACTGATCCGGAATATAAGAAGGCTGTGGTCAATCGCCAAGCTGCCGTTCTGACCTCCCGACTGATCCGTTTCGGGGAAATGGATGGGCCCGATACATTCGGCTGACATCCCGAATCGAGACAAGAGGTTAACGAAGAGTCACCGGATTAACCAGTTTCCCTAACGCAATATTAACCCATTTTGAGGCAAGGAACTGCCTAAATTCAGGAGCAAATCGCATGTCTAAAATTTCCCGGTCCCTGTGGCTGTCCGCCGCCGCTTTCGCGCTGCCTCTGACGCTCTCAGCCTGTGGCAGCAAGGAAGCGAGCGACGAAGAGCTGGCAAAGCTGGACGATAATCTGACATCGGATCCGGCGATGAAGGATGCCCTGGAAGACGCGATTCTGGTCGACCCCGATCTCACGGACCAGGCAAACCGCAATGCGATTCGCGGCGCCAAGGGCGCGGCCAATGGATCGGTTCCTCCGGGCACGGGTGAAGACGGAAGAGCAGCAGCCAAGGCGGCGCTCGGCGGGAAAATTCTCGCCGCTCCCAAGCCTCGCCAGATGACTTCGGACGATGAAGGCCTGACTCTCGGAGACAAGGCCGAATTGCAGGAGGCGCGCGCGAAAAAGCCTGTGTGTAAGGAAGAGCTGACCTACGATATGGGCTGGGCGAACAAGATGCCGCGCGCGTTTCCGGTCTACCCGAAAGCGAATGTGCAGGAAGCGGCCGGCAAATGCGATCTTCGCGTGGTCAGCTTCACCACTGCAACGCCGATCAAGAGCATTGTCGACTTCTATTATACCACAGCAAAGCGCGGCGGCTATGACGCCGAATATCTGTTGCGCGGCAGCGAGCATGTGCTCGGCGGCTCCAAACCGAATGATGACGATGCCTATGTGATCACCCTGAACAAGCGTTCCGGCGGTGGCACGGTTGTCGATATTGTTGCCAGCAACGGACGCTAGTTTTCAAACCAATAACGCCGGATTGCATATTGCATATCATCCGGTCGAAAGAGGTGGCCCCGCTCCGGCCACCTTTTTTTGTCCGCTCTATTCGCGGTAGCTGCCGCCACCGTCGACGGTGATGTCATTGGCCGTGGTGAAGCTGCTCAGGTCGCTCGCCAGCCATAGCATCGCATTGGCGACTTCGACCGCTTGCCCAACCCGGTTGATCGGATGGTTGCGGTTGAACAGTTCGACTGCCTCGTCATGCGGTCCGGGATAGGCGGCGAGATAACGCTGGTACATCGGCGTGTCGATCGCGCCGGGATGGACGGTGTTGACCCGCACCGGATAATTCTCAGCCGCGCAGTGGAGCGCGAGCGATTTGCTCAGCGATGTAACCGCTGCCTTGCTGGCGCAATAGGCCGCGAACTGGGCACCGGGACGCATGGCGAGCATCGAGCCGATATTGACGATCGCGCCGTCCTCGCCGCTCTCGAGGATCGCGGGCAGTCCGACACGGCAGCCATAAAATGTGCCCTGCATATTGATGTCGATGGTGCGGTTCCAGCTTTCGAGGTCAACCTCGTCAACCGATCCCGGCTCGGAAATACCCGCTACATTGAACAGGGTCGTCATCTTGCCAAAGCGTTTCTTGGTGGCATCGACAGCGGCCTGCCACTGGTCGAGATTGCGCACATCGAGTTCGACCGCATCGGCGCGGTCGCCTAGAGAAGCAGCGAGTTCCTTCGCCTTGTCGATCTGGATGTCGGCCAGCATCACCGAGCCGCCTTCCTCGATAACCCGTCGTCCGGCGGTTCCGCCAATGCCTTCTGCGCCGCCCGATATCAGTGCGACTTTTCCGTCCATCATGCCCATTATATGTTCCTGTTTCCTGGCCTGTGTTTCCGGTCTATTTCTTGTCGAACAGGATCGGCAGATTGGCCAGTCCGCGCAGCATCATATTGGGCGGATAGTGCAGTTCCGCGCCCTCCTTGAGCCTGATATTGTCCATCCGTTTGGCGAACTGCTGAAAGGATACGGTCATTTCCTTGCGCGACAGCATATTGCCGACGCACATATGGATCCCCTTGCCGAATGCCAGATGGGTGCGCGCATTTTTGCGGTCGACTTGAAATTCATTCGGATTTTCAAACTGCTTGGGATCGCGATTGGCCGCGTGATAGCGCATCATCACCATCGCGCCCTTGGGCAGCATCACGCCTCCCAGCTCCGCATCGCGGTGCATCACCCGCCAGATACCCGAGGATCCGCTCGACATGCGCAGCACTTCCTCGACCGCATTGGGGATCAGCGACGGATCGTCCTGAATTTTCTTATACTGGTCCGGATTGGTGGCGAAAAGCCGCATGCCCTCGGCCAGCGCCGCGGTTGTGGTTTCATTGCCGGCGACCATCAGCTGCTGGACGATCGACAGCGATTCTGCGTCATCAAGCGGCCGTTCGCCATCGACCCGGGCGTTGACCAGATCGGAGAGGATGTCATTCTTCGCTTCCTTGCGCCGCTCGTCCATATTGGCTTTCAGCGCGTGCTGATATTCGACAACTTCGCGCTCGGTCTCCAATTGCCGTTCGCGAGTCATCATGCCGGACAAGCGGTCAACAAAAGCATTGGTCCAGCGCTTGATCGTATGGGCGTCTGCCACATCAAGACCGAGCTGTACGGCAATTGTGCGAACCGGCATCGGCACGGCATATTCTTCGACAAATTCGCATTCGCCCTTGTCGATGAAATTGTCGATCAGCTCGTTCGACATCACCCGCATGCTGTCTTCCAGTTTGTTCACTTTCGGCATCGAGAAAGCGAGATTGACCAGTTTGCGGAACCGCGTGTGGACCGGCTGGTCGGCGGTCAGCAGGGTATTGACCTGGGGCCAGCCCTTGGACTGGATCGCCTGCAGTTCCTCGTCATTCTCCAGCTCTTCTTCGGTTTTCCCGCCGGAGAGCAATGCGTTGAAATTGTTTGAAAAATCGTCCAGCCGGCCGACGGCTTCGGAAATCAGGTCATAGTCCAGCACCACATAGGTGCCGCTGGCTTCGTCGAAAAATACCGGGCTTTCCGCGCGCTTCTCTTCATAAAAGTCGAACGGGTCGACCAGAATGTCCGGTTGAAAAAGGGATTTGGATACAGCTTCGTTCATCACAGGTTCCTGCTTGTACTAGTCAAAAGACGGGGTAGGTTTGCCATCCGCATTATAAACCGGTCCTTCGGCATCCACCCGATATTTGGCGCTGACGGCGTTGATCAGGCCGAAGCTGCCGATATGGG
Organism: uncultured Sphingorhabdus sp.; assembly: GCA_964022345.1. GTDB lineage: Bacteria > Pseudomonadota > Alphaproteobacteria > Sphingomonadales > Sphingomonadaceae > Parasphingorhabdus. The sequence goes on along the minus strand of CAXHZT010000005.1, from coordinate 119,549 downwards.
CGAGCATATTGGCATAATGGACATTCTCGAAATGCCGGGCGAGGGCTTCCTCGTCGGTCCATTCTTCGAACACTTCAATGCGCGAGGGGTTATGCATGTCGGCGGCCCAGCTATAGCAGAGGCAGCCTTCCTGGCTCAGCGCGCCGTCGATGAAGGGCTGGGCCTTCTTCAGACATTCTTCGCGGGTTGCCGGTTCCACGTCGATATGCGCAGCGATCAAAATTTTCGCCATTGCGATACTCCCTTAAAGCTTGTTTCCGCCAAATTGCGCGACGACGACAAATATGCGTTTGCTGTAAAGCCACTGGCCATCGATTTTGACAAATTCATCATCATAGCGGCCGCCGGCAACGCGTGGCTCGCCATTTTCGACCAAAATTTCATGAGTCTGGTAGCGGCCCGAGGCGGTGTCGCCTGTAATATCCAGAGACGCCGGTATGCCGAGAAAACTGACGGCATCGAACTGGCTCATGGCGCCGTTCCAGAGATTGACGATATTGGTCCGGCCAACCACTTCGGTACCCATTAGCGACCAGACAGCGTCTTCGGTCCACAGCGCGCCCCAGTCGTCGGGATCCTTGCGTAGCACGGCGTCGCAGTAGCTGTCGTGCAATTCCCGGATGGCCAACCGGTCTTCTATTGGTCCTGAAAACATGGACTCGTCCTCTCCTGATTATAGGGAGACTACACGGCAAAAGCGCCGCAAAGACAAGCTGCCATAAGTGCTAGCGGGAGTGGATCAATCGCCGCTGAGCCGTTCGATATCCGCGCCCACCGCTGCAAGTTTTTCTTCCAGCCGCTCATAGCCGCGATCAAGATGGTAGATACGCTGCAGCCGGGTTTCGCCTTCCGCTGCCAGTCCGGCAATCGCCAGACTCATCGAAGCGCGCAGGTCGGTTGCCATCACTGGCGCGCCGGTCAGTTTCTTGACGCCCCGGACCACGGCGGTGCGGCCCTTGGTCTCGATATCCGCGCCCATCCGGTTGAGTTCGGGCACATGCATGTAGCGGTTCTCGAAAATCGTCTCGGTGAGTACGCTGGCGCCATCGGCGAGGCAGAGCATCGCCATCAGTTGCGCCTGCATGTCGGTTGCGAGACCGGGATAGGGTGCCGTCGACAGGGTAAGCGGTTTGAGCTTGCCATCGGAAGCCACCCTTATGCCCTTGGCATGGACGTCGATTTGCAGACCGGCGTGGCGCAGCGCATCGAGCGTCGCTTCCATCTCGTCAGCCTTGGCGGCCAGCAGATCGACTTCGCCGCCGGCAATGCCGACTGCGCAGGCGTAGCTGCCCGCTTCGATCCGGTCAGACATCACCCGATAGGTGCATCCGTGCAGCCGATCGACGCCGGTTATCGTGAGTGTCGACGAGCCAATGCCTTCGATTTCCGAACCCATGGCAACCAGCATGTTGCACAGGTCGACAATTTCCGGTTCCCGCGCGGCGTTCTTGAGGATGCTTGTGCCATTCGCCAGCACTGCCGCCATCAATGCATTTTCTGTCGCGCCGACCGAGACGACCGGAAAGGTGAAATCGCCGCCGGGCAAGCCGCCATCGGGAACGCGTGCGATCACATAGCCGCTGGTGGTTTCGATCGAGGCGCCAAGCGCTTCGATAGCCTTGAGATGCAAGTCGATCGGCCGGTTGCCGATGGCGCAGCCACCGGGCAGCGAGACCCGGCATTCGCCAGCGCGCGCCAGCAATGGGCCCAGAACGAGTATCGAGGCGCGCATCTTGCGGACAATATCATATGGCGCTTCGGTCGAGGTGATCCGGCCCGCTTTCAGCGTCATGACCCGGCCGAAATCTTCCGGCCGCGCCCCTTCGATCGTGGTGGAAACGCCGAGCTGGTTGAGCAAATGTCCGAAACTGTCGACATCGGCCAGCCTTGGCAGGTTGCGCAGGGTGACCGGTTCTTCGGTCAACAGGGCGCAAGGTAACAAGGTCAGAGCGCTATTCTTGGCCCCCGAAATGGGAATTGTGCCAGACAGGCGATTGCCGCCGCGTATTGAGATAATATCCATGGTCTAGCATTTACCTAAAATGGGGATGCAGGCAAGTCTATTGCGCCGCTTGCACCCCGACATTGCAGCAAAACGCGCTAGTTCCGCAACAATCCGAGCGCGGCATAGGCGGCTTCCACCGTCGGCCGTGCCATTGTCGAGGCCTTTTCCGAACCATTGCGTAAAATCGTGTCGATCGCGGTCTCGTCCTTGCGCAATTCTTCGAACCGCTGGCGAATGGGTGACAATTTGCTCACCGCCAGATCGGCCAGCGCCGGTTTGAAGTCGCCAAAGCCTTTGCCCGCATATTCGGCAAGCACAGCGTCTTGAGAGAGGTCGGCCAGCGCGGCATAGATGCCGACCAGATTCCTGGCTTCCGCCCGCTCTGCCAGATCGTCCATATTGTCGGGAAGCGGCTCCGGATCGGTCTTTGCCTTCTTGAATTTCCGTGCAATTGTCTCGTCATCGTCGGTCATGTTGATCCGGCTGAGATCGGAAGGGTCCGACTTGCTCATTTTAATATTGCCGTCGCGCAGGCTCATGATCCGCGCCGCCGTTTTACCGAAAAACGGTTCCGGCAGGACGAAGGTTTCGGTGCCGGTATCGTTATTGAACTTTGTCGCGATGTCGCGGGCCAGTTCGAGATGCTGTCTCTGGTCGTCGCCGACGGGAACATGAGTGGTCTGATAGAGAAGGACATCGGCCGCCTGCAGCACCGGATAGCCCAGCAGGCCCAGAGATGAGCGCTGTTTGTGCTTGCCGGACTTTTCCTTGAACTGGGTCATCCGGTCCAGCCAGCCCATCGGCGTGTTGCAAATCAGCATCCAGGCCAGTTCAGGATGCGCGGGTACGCGCGCCTGGTTAAACAGGATCGATTTGTCGGGATCCACCCCGGCGGCAACCAGCGCTGCGACCATTTCGCGGCAGTTGGTGGCCAGTTCAACGGGATCATTATGGACGGTGATGGCGTGGAGATCGGCGAGGAAGAACAGGCATTCGCTCTCGTCCTGCATCTTCACCCAGTTCTTGATCGCGCCCAGATAGTTGCCGAGATGGAGATTTCCTGTCGGCTGGATGCCCGATACTGTCCGCATTTTTGGCGACATATTCTATGTTTCCTCCGTCGGAATGGGTTTGCGTTTGACCAGTGCGATGATCCTTTGCTTGTCCACCGCGCCGACCATGAAGCCGACGGCAGCATAAACAGCTGCACCAGCGGCCACAAGCACCACTAGCGACCAGATCCGCGACCAGACATCGGCAGCGAAATAAGGCGTCAATGGGCCCATCAGCATCCACAATATAGCGGCCATCGCCGCTGTTGCGATTAACTGGCGGAAAATCCGCGATGCCAGTGCGGCGGTGAAGTGGAAAAATCCGCGCCGATGGAGAATGGTATACAGAAGGACACAATTTAGCGTGGCAGAGGCCGCCGTCGCCGCGGCCAGTCCGACGATGCCGTAACCGGCATACATGACGACATAGATATTGAGCGCAATATTGACGATCAGCGCGGCCAGAGCCGTGAGCACCGGTGTTTTCGTGTCGGATCGGGCGAAAAACCCCGGTATGAGAATTTTGATGATCACATAAGCGGGCAGGCCGGCGACCAGTGCGACAACGATGTTCGACATCAGCGCGCCGTCCGCCGGGGTAAATTTGCCGCCAACGAAAAAGGCGCTGGTAAAGGCCGGAGCGCAGATCGCGAGCGCAGCCGCCGCGGGAAGAGTCAGCAAGGTCGCCATCTCGAACGCATCGGCTTGCAAGCGCTGCGCGAGAGCCTGGTTTTCGTTCTGGATGTGGCGCGACAACATTGGCAGGATGGCGGTGCCAAGCGCGATGCCGACAATGCCGAGCGGCATCTGGTTCAGGCGGTCGGCCATCTTCAGAAGCGTCAACGATCCCTGCGGTAGGGAAGTGGCAAAAAACGTGTCGACAAACTGGCTGATCTGGTAAATTCCGGCGCCGAATGTTGCGGGCAGGATAACCATCCCCAATTGCTTGATTTCGGGTGTCAGGCGCGGGCGCTTGATCTGTAGTTTTACGTCGGCGCGCTTCACCGCCCACCACAGATAGATCAGCTGGACGAGGCCCGACAGGGCCACCGCCGCGCTCAGAATCTGGACGACTATCACGTCATTGCTGGTATCGCCGCGAACATAATAGCCGATCAGGATGGCGCTGATCAGCGTGAGATTGAACAATACGGGTGCGATGGCACCCGGCGCGAAACGCGACCGTGCATTGAGCAGGCCTGACAACATCGCGACCAGACTGATGAAAAACAGATAGGGAAAAGTCACCCGGCTCAGAAAAACGGCCAGTTCGAATTTGCCCGGTTGCGACTGGAATTCCGATGCCAGACCGTAGACGATCAGGGGCATGGCGAGCATTGCTAAGGCAGAAAAGCCGAGCAGGACCCAGATGAATACCGATAGCACATCATCGGCAAATTCCTTTGCCTTGGCCTCGCCATCCTGGTCGGCAAGCCGCCGGCTATACATCGGCACGAAGGCGACCGAAAAGGCGCCTTCGGCAAAGAGCCGCCGGAACGTGTTCGGCAGGGTGAAGGCCAGCTGGTAGGCGTCGGCTGCGAGACCGGCACCCAGCACGCGGGCCAGCAGCATGTCACGGACGAAACCGAATATCCGGCTGATGATCGTAAAGCCGGCAATCGTACCGGTGTTTTTAATCAGGCTCATTTTAAGCCCTCAATAGGTGCGAGACCAGCTCAGGCATTCCCGGCCGGCTGATCGCCAGCCTGCTGTGCCGCCATCTGCTCGCGCTGCTGCATGTAAAGGGTGGTGAAATCGATCGGTTCGAGCAACAGGGACTGGAAGCCCGCATCGCGCACAGCGTCAGAGATGATCGCCCGGGCGAAGGGGAAGAGAAGCCGTGGTGCTTCAGCGAACAGGAACGGATGCGCCTGTTCTTCGGTGACGTTGCGCAGTCCAAAGAGGCCGCAATAAAGCAGTTCGATGGCAAATGCGACGCCTTCGTCCGCCTTGGCGGTGACATCAATCTTCAATTCGACTTCATGGACCTCGTCCGATACCCGCGAAGAGCCGATATTGAACTGCACATCAATCTGCGGCTGCGCATTCCATTGATATACATCCGGTGCATTCGGATTTTCGACCGACAGATCTTTCACATATTGCGAAAGCACGCCAATTTGTGGCTGCGTATCAGCGCCATTGGCGAGTGGGTCGGGAGTGGTCACATTTCCGGTGGGATTTGCGCCGGATTCGTTCTTTTCATTCTCATCAGCCATCGGGCCTGTCCTTTCGGAAAATCAGTCAAACATGTCCTTAGGCGCATATTGCCGCGCCGTTCGCAGCGCGCCTAGCAGGGGACGGAACCGAGAGCAATGAAAGAGTAATCGGGCGTTCTCGCGACCGGTATGACGGAAAAATTGTAAGCACGGGTTCACAAATAGGCCGGTAGAACCGGCGCACGGATTACCGGATCGTGGCTTTTCCACGAATGCCATTTGAAACTGGCCCTTTTTCTGCCTATGTATAGGGCAATAGAAAAGATTGGATTCTGAAGTGACCATCGAAATTGTATTATTGGCCATGGTAGCGGCTTTTCTGGGCCTGCGTCTATATTCTGTGCTGGGCAAGCGCACGGGGCATGAACAGGAACATATGCCGCGGAACATAGAACCGCGGACAAATGACCGCGGCGCCCTGGACGATGCCAAGCCGCATGTTCCGGATATCGTTCCGGCGCCTGCCGGTGCCCCTGCGATGGTGTACGACAGCAGCGCGGAACCCGGGATGCGTGAAATCCTGAGCGCCGATCGGAACTTTGATGTTGGCCGGTTTGTGGAAGGCTCGCAGGCCGCTTACGGGATGATCCTTGAGGCATTCTGGAAAGGCGACAAGGAAGAGCTGAAACTGCTTTGCGACGACGATATCTACGAGAGTTTTGCCGAAATCATCGACGCGCGCGAGAAACGCGGCGAAGTTTTGGAAAATCAGCTGGTGCGTATCGACAATGCGCGGATTGTCGCAGCCGAATATAAACGGCCTGTTGCCCGTATAACCGTACAATTTGATTCCGACATCGCTGCGGTGGTCAAGGACAAAGAGGGCAAGCTGATCGGTGGTTCGCTGTCCGATGCGGTCGAGACCCATGATATCTGGACCTTCAGTCGCGACCTTTCCAGCGCCGATCCCAACTGGCTGCTCGACGAGACCGATGAGGCCTGACCCCCGGTCGCCAGGAAGCCGCATCATGAAAATCGGGACGCTTTTCGGGGCGATTACGCTATTCAGCGCCTGTTCGATGACGATCATTCCCCAGGGCGCGGCGCGCGGCGGTGCGGTTCAACAGGACAGTGGCCCAGTCGCGAGTGAGCCTGCGGTGACGCAGCCGGCGAAGCAGGGCTATTCCGCCCGGAAATTTCAGGCTGTCGATACAGCGCAACTCACGAAAATCGGCGAGGACACGACCCGGGCACTGGGCACAGGTATTGCGGCGGGTCCGGATATTGCCAGCCTCAATCTTTCCTCCGCCAAAGCCATCGCGGCTCTGGAATCGTTTCGCACCAGTTGTTCATCGCTGGTGAGACGCGAAGACAATAGCGGGCTGACAAATGGTGCGGACTGGCAATTGTCCTGCGACGCGGCTCAGGGGTGGCCGACCAACGATGCTGCCCGCTTTTTCGAATCCTATTTTGAAACCGTTCAGGTCGGAGACGGCGCCGCTTATGCTACCGGATATTTTGAACCGGAAATTCGCGGGTCGAGAGTCAGAAGCGGCAATTATACGGTTCCGGTTTACCGGCGCCCGCCCAATCTCATTGATGTTGATCTCGGCCTGTTTTCCGACGATCTGAAAGACAAGCGCGTTCGCGGCAAGGTGGAAGGAACCCGATTGGTTCCCTTCGAGGACCGGGCCGCGATTGATGATGGCGCGCTTGCCGGTCAGGGCCTGGAGATTGCTTGGGCACAGGATTATATCGAGTTCTTCTTCCTGCAAATCCAGGGCAGTGGCCGTCTGGCGTTGCCCGACGGCTCCGTCATGCGGATCGGCTATGCGGGGCAAAATGGCCATGATTATACCGGTATCGGCCGGGTGATGCGGGAACGCGGTCTGCTCGCTGACGGCAAGACCAATATGCAGGGCATCGTCGAATGGTTGCGCGCCAATCCCGAAGAGGGGATGCGGATCATGCGCGAGAATAAAAGCTATGTCTTTTTCCAGGAGCTGACCGGTCCGGGGCCTCTGGGTGCGATGGGCCATCCGGTGGTGGCGCGGACGTCGGTCGCCGCCGACCGGATGTTCGTGCCGCTGGGCGCGCCGGTCTTCCTCGATATGGAACACGATATTGCCGATGGTCTCTGGGTGGCGCAGGATAGCGGCGGCGCGATCAAGGGTCCGAATCGGTTTGATACTTTCTGGGGTGCCGGCGAGGAAGCAGCCGTAATCGCGGGCGGCATGTCTTCGCGCGGACAGGCGCTGATCTTCCTGCCGAAGGGAACAGTGTCCCGGCTTCTCGCGGGCCCGCGCACGCCGGGAAACTAGGCCATGTCCGACCGGCCCCTCACCGCCGGCGAAAAGGCGCTCTGGCAGAAATTCATAGAAAGCGTGGAACCGATCGACCGGAGTCGCGTGCAGCGCGTCGAGGCGCTGCCGGTGGCGCGCAGAGCTGCCCATGGCGAACGCCCGATCACCGCTCAGGATTTTGGCGGGCAGGCCAGCAAAGCCGTTCCCTTGCGCGATCAGAAACAGGTGCCGACAAAACATGGTCTCGACGGCGGCTGGGATCGCCGACTGGCGAAGGGCATGGTACAGCCCGATGTTACCGTAGATTTGCACGGCTATAGCCTGTCGTCTGCCCACGGGCGGCTTGATAGCGCGCTGGAGCTGAGCATTGCGGCCGGCCATCGCGCGATCCTGCTGATTACCGGTAAAGCGCGGAGCGACGAGCAACGCCGCCGGGCTGGCGGGCGCGGAGCGATCCGTTCTGCCATTTCCGACTGGCTGGCGGCATCGCGCCACGCCTCGCGTATAGCGACTGTGCGCCGTGCCCATCCCCGACATGGCGGTGCCGGCGCTCTTTACATTATACTGCGGCGTCCCCGCTAACCGGTCAGCGCAAGGCCCGCTGGACGATCAGCGTGAAAATCCTGGCCAGCTGCTCGAGATCATTAATCGCTACGGCCTCGTCGAGCTTGTGCATCGTCGCATTGCAGAGTCCGAATTCGACCACGGGCATGATCTTCGCAAGAAAACGTGCGTCCGAAGTTCCGCCCGATGTGGACAGTTCCGGTTCTACTCCGGTGATCTCGCGAATAGCGCCGGATACGATATCGGAAAATTCACCCGGCGGCGTCAGAAACGGTTCGCCGGAAATGATCGGCTTCAGTTCGCCGCCGTGGCGCTCGACAATTTCCTTCACCATGGCGCTGAGGCTCTCGCCGCTGTGCCGGTCGTTGAAGCGGATCGACAGACGTCCTTCGGCCTTTGCCGGAATGACATTATGGGCCGGGTTGCCAACGTGCAGATCGGTGAATTCGATATTGCTCGGCTGGAACCAGTCCGTGCCGTCGTCGAGTTGCAGGGAATCGATCTCGGTAAGGATTTTGCCCAGCTTGGTGATCGGATTGTCGGCATTGTGGGGATAGGCAACATGGCCTTGCGTACCGTTCACGGTGATCCACATGTTGACAGACCCGCGTCGTCCGATCTTCATCATGTCGCCCAGCCGGTTTACCGATGTCGGTTCGCCGACCAGACAGAGGTCGGGCGTAATATCCCGCTCGGCCATCAAATCCATAAGTGCCACGGTCCCGAAACGCGCCGGACCTTCTTCGTCGCCGGTGATGATCAGGCTTATCGTCCCGAGGTCCTCCGGTACATCATGAAGCGCGGCGACAAAGGCGGCGATACTGCCCTTCATGTCGACAGCGCCACGGCCGTGGAGCAGGTCGCCCCGAATTTCCGGCACGAAGGGATCGGTCTGCCAGCCCTGACCGGGCGGCACGACATCCAGATGGCCGGCATAAGCGAAATGGCAGGAACCGGCGGGGCCTTTGCGAATGGCAAAGAGATTTTCGACCGGACCATCCGGCGGATCACCTGCGATGAAGCGGGTGACGTCGAAGCCCAGCGGTTTGAGCATTGCTTCCATTTCATCGAAAACACCGCCGGTGGCGGGGGTGATGCTGGGCTGGGCGATCAGTTGCCGGGCATAGTCTATTGCGGTCTTGCGGGTCATAGCGGGCCGATCAATTTGCTGCCGTTCCCGGCTGTTCCAGACGTTCGATGACCCATGGCTCCTCCTCGGCCGCTTCCATCCACTGCGCGGTCCACTCATGATCGAGAATGGTCTGCATATAGCTGGTGGCAAATCCGGGCAGACGGAACCCGTAGGTCTGGAACCGGGAAACGATCGGGGCATACATGATGTCCGCTGCCCCATAGGTACCGAACAGAAACGGTCCGCCGCTGCCAAAGCGCGCCCGGGCCTGCGCCCAGAGTTCGATGATCCGTGCGGCGTCGGACTTGACCTCGTCGCTCAGCGCCAGCCCTTCGTAAATCTTGCGGGTGTTCATCGGGCATTGCCGGCGCAGCGCCATGAAGCTGGAATGCATTTCGGCAGCCATCGAGCGGGCCATGCCGCGCGCGGTCTCGTCCTTCGGCCAGAAACGGTCGCGGTGGGTTTTGTCGGCCAGCCAGTCGATAATCGCCAGACTGTCCCAGACGACGGTCTCGCCGTCCCAGAGGATCGGCACCTTGCCGCCTGACGGCGCGAAATTCTCGCTTTCGCGGACATGGTCCCAATCGTCGCCGAACAGGGGAACGGTCAGTTCCTCAAAGGACAGACCCGACTGCTTGCACGCCAGCCAGCCGCGCATTGACCAGCTGGAATAGGCTTTGTTTCCGATTATCAGTTTCATAGTCTGTCCCATAACCAAATATGGTGCGCTGTGTATAGAAAAGCGTTGCCGCTGCTCGTGGCCTAATCCTGTACCGCGTCGAGGACGGCGCGCCTGAGTTCGTCAATACCCTGCTTCTTTTCCGACGATGTCAGGAGCAGTTCGGGATGGGCTGCGGGATGTTTCTTGGCAATCGCCGCAACCTGTTCGGCCGTGGCATCCAGCTGTTCCTGCTTCACCTTGTCCGCCTTGGTCATGACAATCCGGTAACTGACGGCGGCCTTGTCGAGCATTTCCATCACTTCTTCATCAACCGGCTTGATCCCGTGCCGCGAATCGATCAGCACGAACGTGCGTTTCAGAACGGCCCGTCCACGCAGATAATCGTTGATCAGGAACCGCCATTTTTGGACCACTTTCGGGGGCGCCTTGGCAAAGCCGTAACCCGGCATATCGCAAATGCGGAAGATCAGCGGATCACCGATGTCGAAAAAATTCAGTTCCTGCGTCCGTCCGGGCGTGTTTGACGTACGCGCCAGACCGTTGCGGTTGGTCAGTGCGTTGATCAGCGAAGACTTCCCCACGTTGGAACGGCCGGCAAAGGCAATCTCCGGGACCTTAGGGTCCGGCAGAAACTGCAGTTGCGGCGCGCTCTTCAGGAAGCTGATCGGCCCCGAAAAGATTTTCGGATGGAGGGGTGTCATGCCCCCGCCTTGTCAGCGGCCGCTTTTTTCGCTTTTTCTTCGGCTTCCTTGGCCATCATTTCTTTCATCTGCGGGTGGCGCGAATAGAGCCACTTCTGCTGCGCGATGGTGAGAATGTTGGACACGGTCCAGTAGAGCTGCAGACCGGCGGCGAACGGTGCCATGATGAACACCAGGATCCATGGCATGATGGCGAAAATCTGTTTCTGCATCGGATCCATCGGGGCCGGGTTGAGCTTGAACTGCAAGTGCATGGTGATGCCCATGAGGATCGGAAGGATACCGACGGCCAGGAAGGTTGGCGGATCGAAGGGCAGCAGGCCGAACAGGTTGACCGGCGTCAGCGGATCGGGTGCGCTCAGATCCTTGATCCACAGCACGAACGGCTGGTGACGCATCTCGATCGACAGCATCAGCACCTTGTACAGCGCGAAGAAGATCGGAATCTGCAGGAAGATCGGCAGGCAGCCGGCCAGCGGATTGACCTTCTCGTCCTTGTACAGCTTCATGATTTCCTGCTGCTGTTGCTGCTTGTCGTCCTTGTGCTTTTCCTGGATTGCCTTCATTTTCGGCTGGACCGCGCGCATTTGGGCCATCGAGGCAAATTGCTTCTGCGCAATCGGGAACATGATGCCACGCACGATGAAGGTCATCAGGATGATCGCGACGCCGAAATTGCCGACGAGTTTGAACAGCCAGTTGAGCAGATAGACAAGCGGCTTTTCGAACCAGTAGAACCAGCCCCAGTCGATGGCGCGGTCCAGATTCTTGATGCCATATTCCGCTTCATATTTTTCCAGAAGCGCGTTTTCCTTGGCGCCGGCGAAAAGCCGGGTCGTGGTCGTCAGCTGCTTGCCGGGGGCGATAATCTGGGCGCTCTTCTTTGCGATTTCCGCCTGAAATATATCGCCGCCGCCGGAACGGAATTTTGCGTCGACATCGTTGATATTTTCCGGGATCAGGGCGCCGAGCCAATATTTGTCGGTAAAGCCCAACCAGCTGACTTCCTTGTCATAGGCGTTGGTGCCGGCGACCGCAGAGGTGCCGAACAGGCTGACAAAAAATCCCGGTTCTTCGCCGGCCAGATTCTCGTAATCCACGTCGTAGTTCGCAGCGCCTTCATAGACTCCGACCGGGCCGGAGTGGATGGTCCAGGTGCTGGCTTCGTTAGGCGGGATATTCTCGAGGTCGCGTTTCCGGTTGATCAGGCCATAGGGTCTGAGCGCAATCGCATTCTCGCCGCGGTTTGTGACATTCTGTTCGGTGGTGATCAGATAATCCGGATCGATCGACAGCTTTATTGTGAAGGTTTGCCCGGTCTCGTTGGACCAGCTCAGGGTGACCGGCGTTTCCGGGGTCAACCGGCTCTGGTCAGCGGTCCAGATCGTATTGTCATCAGGGACGGCAACGCCTTCACCGGCCCAGCCGACACGGCTGAAATAGGCGTTTTCGGTGCCAGACGGTGCGAAGAGCCGGACGGGTTTGCTGTCCTTGCTCATATCAACCATATGATCGGTCAGGGTCAGATCATCGATACGACCGCCCTTGAGGTTGATTGACCCCTGGAGACGCGGTGTGTCGATAAGGACACGGGGACTCTCCCGCAGGACGGTGGCCAATGGTCTGATTTTATCCGGTGCAGTCGCGGCGCTAATATCAGCACTGCTGTTCGCGCTGCTGGTGCCCGGAACGCTGAGGTCACCTGCGACCTGGTCATTTGCGGGCGCATCCGCCTGTTCCACAACCTCGTTCTTGTTGGCCATGTCCGGAAAAAACTGATCCATCAAAAGCGGCCATCCGAACAGGATGATCCCCGTAAGAAGTATCGCCATGATGATATTGCGCTTGTCGTCCACTATCTCGTCCCGCTTTCGGCCATTTGTTGTAAATAGGATCGGTGTTCAGGGCATCAAGGCACCGGGTCAAAGCCCGAGCCACCCCAAGGATGGCAGCGCAATAGCCGTTTAGCCCCCAGCCAGCTACCCCTAATTGCACCATGTTTCTCGATCGCTTCAATCGCATAGGCGCTGCAAGTCGGCTGGTAACGGCAAGTCGGCGGCAAAATTCGCGACGGACCCCATTGCCAGCATCGCACGAAAAATATGAAAACCGCTTTCATCCTGTCTGGCCTAGCTTTTTCGCCAGATATTTCAGGCCCTTTTCCAGGTTGGCCTTCATGGTTGCGAAGTCCGTCTCTTTGTTGGCTTTCCGGCCAATTAGGATGTGATCGACGCCGGTGATGCCATGATCCGGCAAGCTTTGCGCGAGCAAGGCCCGGAAGCGGCGCTTCATGCGATTACGCGCCACAGCATTGCCGATTTTCTTGGTTACGGTGATCCCGTAGCGGATCGTATCGGTCTCGATTGCGTGATCGGGACGACGGCGATGCGCCAGCAGGACAAAGTCGGGAGTGACGAATCGCTTGCCACGATTGGCAGCGAGAAAATCCGCGCGTTTGCGAATCACTTCGATCGATTGGTTTGAATCAACGGGCGTCGAATCGGTTACGGGATTATTCAAATCCGGATGATTCGGCGCCGGGCGTGCTTCGACAGGCGCAGCACGGGCGGTCATTCGCTTTTAGGCGGAAAGCTTCTTGCGGCCACGGCTACGGCGGGCAGCCAGCACTTTACGGCCACCAACGGTGGCTTTGCGGGCGCGGAAACCATGGCGCCGTTTGCGGACCAGACGGCTTGGTTGAAATGTACGCTTCATCGCGATTATCCTACGTCAAAATTTCGATAAAAAAGGCCGCCATAAGCTGCGGCCGATACGTTGTCGCTGCGATTAGGCAGGCAGGGGCGGAAAGTCAAGCGTTTGCGCTAGACTTTCTTGTCCCGATTGCCGGTCTTCACCTTGCCGAAAATCGGCAGTTCGAAATCGTCGGGGAGTGTCTTGTGGTGCCGCCTGCGCATCGCCCAGTCGGTCCATTTGCCATAATGGGGAAAGCGTCGTTTGAAATCGACATAGCGTTTCTTGGCCCAGCGCGAGTTTTGCAGGACCAGCGCCAGTCCGATAGGAAAGACGATTATGAAACCCGGGCCGGGGATGGCGCCGATGATGGGCGAGATGATAATCAGCATGAAGCCGATCACCGCGAGCACGAACCGTGATCCCGATGTATATTTCCAACGCTTGTTCGCCAGTTTGTCGTCCATCATATTCCAATTGGTGCTTCGCGATCAAACGCGCAAGTTTGCTGTCGCAATTAAACGCGGAAATATGATTATCGTTCCCCGAGATGCACCGGACGTGAATGGCCCGCGCTTTTGGAAAGCGACTAGTGGACGAACTGGAAGCGGGCCATGTCGCGACGCGAAAGCCGCAGCTGGTCGGAAAAAGGCACGCTGTTTGTCAGCGTATAAAATGCTTTTGCCGTCGGCGCCGGCAGGCCCATCTCTGCATAATAGTCGAGATATTCGGCGTGGACCGGATCGCTGGCCGGATAGTCGTTCGCTTCCCGGCCGTTTTCGTCCATCCAGCTGTGTACGATGAATTCCGCGTTGGGATGTGCTGATCGGGTTGCGCCGGCAAGAAACAGCTCGACCGCACCGGAGCGGACCGAGCCACCGGCTGGCACGTGGGTGCTGATGCCTGCGCGACGGATCATGCGGGCCAGATTTAGATTGGCTTCTTCATCGACAGAACCGTCGCAATCCAGCATTTCAATGAGTCTGATCCGGGGAAAATGGCTGATCATCTGGCGAAACAATGCCGGCGTATAGCTGTCCACCGTACCCGTCATTTCCACGGTATCCGCCGAGATGACCCGAAACGGGCCATATTGACCGAATGCCGCGCTGGCCTGCGGCGAAGGCGTTTCCGGTTCGAAGAGGTCATATTCGAAAATTTCTACCGTCTCGGTGACGATATAGCTGCTGGCGCTCAGCGCAGGTTGCGCCGGGAAAAGAAGCAGCGCAGCCAGCAGGAAGACGCTGGCCAAGAACCCGCGATCTGTGCCGGTCGACTTATCAGTATGTTGGAAAAAATCTATTAGGTTACTCTTACTCATGGTGCCCTTCTGGGGGCTGGCGCTTGCCAGAAAGTAACAGGCTTTGGTTACCCGATATCAACCATCAGGTCCCGCAGGCTTCCTGGGTTTTGACGGTTACGGCCAAGTCGCGGTTGATGCTCGACTCGATCTCTCGTTCGCGCCAGTGTTTCTTTTATGAAATGGGGGCGGCCATAATGGTGGCGCTGGTGCAGACTGTGGCTTATCTCGGTCTCGAGGCGCGGAGTGTCGAAGTGCAATGTCAGGTTGCGCCCGGACTGCCAGCATTCAACGTGGTCGGTCTGCCCGACAAGGCGGTCGCCGAGAGCCGGGAGCGTGTACGCGCTGCCATAGCGGCCATGGGTCTTTCGCTGCCGCCGAAACGCATCACGGTTAATCTCTCGCCCGCGGATATGCCCAAAGCGGGTTCCCATTATGACCTGCCGATCGCGCTGGCTCTGCTGGGGGCGATGGGTATTATCGATGCGGAAACGCTGGCGAGCTATATAGTCGTCGGGGAATTGTCGCTCGACGGTCGCTTGGCGGCCACGCCGGGCGTGTTGCTGGCAGCGCTTCACGCTTCGGGCGAAAGTCTCGGTCTTGTCTGCCCGGAATCGCAGGGGTCCGAAGCGGCATGGGCTGGCGAGGTCGAGGTGCTGGCACCGGGTGACCTGCTGTCCCTGCTCAACCATTTCAAGGGTCAGTCGATATTGACGCCGCCGGAAACCGGTGCGGCCCCGGAACCGGAATATGGACCGGATCTTGCGGATGTGAAGGGTCAGGAAACTGCGAAGCGGGCGCTGGAGATCGCAGCCGCTGGCGGGCATAATCTGCTGATGAACGGACCGCCTGGTTCGGGAAAATCGCTACTTGCATCCTGTTTGCCCGGGATATTGCCACCCTTATCTCCCTCCGAAGCGCTGGAAGTTTCGATGGTGGCATCGGTCGCAGGAACGCTTGAAGGCGGTCAAATGTCGCGACAGCGTCCGTTCCGGGCGCCGCATCACAGTGCTTCAATGGCAGCTCTGGTCGGTGGCGGCCTAAAGGTTCGTCCCGGCGAGGTGAGCATGGCGCATCTTGGCGTGCTGTTTCTGGACGAGCTCCCGGAATTCCAGCGGCCGGTGCTCGATTCGCTGCGCCAGCCACTCGAAACCGGGGAAGTCAGCGTCGCGCGTGCCAATGCGCATGTAACCTTTCCGGCCCGGTTCCAGATGGTTGCGGCGATGAACCCCTGTCGTTGTGGTCATCTGGGTGATGCAACGCTCGCCTGTTCGCGGGCACCGCGATGCGCGGTGGATTATCAGGCGAAGGTGTCGGGGCCTTTGCTCGACCGTATCGACCTGCATATAGAGGTCGAAGCGCTGTCAGCGGCCGATCTCACCATGCCTCCCCCGGCAGAGGATTCCAGACGGGTCGCGGAGCGGGTCGCAAGGGCCCGGGCGGTCCAGCGTCAACGCTACGCGGAGCTCGACGTGCGAACCAACACAGAAATCGACGGCGACGCGCTGAAAACATATGCAACGCCGGACGAACCCGGGCAGACGCTTCTGGCGCAGGCTGCGGAAGCGATGCACCTGTCGGCACGCGGCTATACGCGGGTTTTGCGGGTTTCTCGAACCATCGCCGACATGGCCGGGGTGGAAGAAATAGGAAGAATCCATGTTGCCGAAGCACTCAGCTATCGTAGGCAGCCGCCCCGAAACTGATGGCAGTATATAGCGCTATATTAGCCGGGAGCGTTGCGCTGCAATCTCGGTTCGGCCGATAATGACACAGGATCAAGCGGCCCTGTCCCCTTCGGTCAATTCCAGCGGCATTGCCATTTCGCTTTTGTTTATCGTCGATTTGGCCAGATTGGGCGCGTTGCTGCTGCGATGTTTGAACTTGCCGTCGACATGGCCGCCCTGTTCGATCGTGACATTTTCATAGGTGATGTCACCGCCAATGCGCGCGCTCGAGGCGATTGCTAGATCACCGGCATCGATCGAGCCTTCGACTGCGCCGGCCAGACTGGCGTTTTGCGCGACAATGGCGCCCTTGATCTTGCTCGATGGTCCCTGGACGAGCGACAGGCATTTCACGTCGCCAATCACTTCGCCATCAATATGCAGATCGACCTTCGATTCAATATTGCCGGTGATGACGATCCCGTCGCCGATGATCGAAAAGCTGGACCCGCTGCTACCGCTATTTCTAGCCACCGCTGGGGCCTGACTCGGCGCGCTTGGGCGCGCTGGTGCGTTTTCGCGCGATGGCTTTGATCTTGAGAACATCTGTATTAGCCTCCAAAAATGGACGGGGATTAATCGCTTTTCCGTTCAACCGCACTTCAAAATGCAGGTGAGTCCCGGTCGAACGTCCCGTGCTTCCCATAGCCCCCAATTGTAGCCCCTGATCAATCTTTTGGCCAGTCGTCACACCGATGCGTGACAGATGCGCATAACGCGTCATCAAGCCGTTGCCGTGCGTGATTTCCACCGTCTTGCCATAACCGGATTTCCATCCGGCATGGGTAACCTTGCCGCCGGCAGCCGCCAGTATCGGCTGGCCGAGAGGGCCCTTGAAATCCATCCCGTTATGCATGGCGCCAGCGCCGGTGAAAGGATCGCGTCGATAACCGTAGCTGCTGGAAATCATCCCGCTACTGGCTGGCTTGCCAGAGGGAATAGCGATCAATGTTCTTTCCAGCGCATCCATCCGTTGCAGCGCCAGATTGAGCCGTTCGAGCGTCGGATGCAATTGCTGGTCATCATTTTTGAAAAAGGGAATGAATGGTCCGCCCATTGCAGCCATGGAGTTTTTCGCCAGCTTTTCGGGATTGAGACCGAATTTCCGAATCGCCGCTTCGGCTTGTTCGGTGCGCTGCATCGCCACTGACGTCAGTCGCCGGGCAAAGGCTATTTGTCGCGCTTCCAGTTCGGCAAGATGGGCCGCTTCCGGGAAGGCGCTACTGATTTCACGGGTGCTTTCGGAAAGCTGTGCGTCCGATTCGCCGTCTTCTGCCGCCTCGCTCGCTTCCAGTTGCGCGCCGACAAATTGTTCGGTCATCTGGTCCAGCGCATCCTGACGCTGCTTCAGGTCCGCCGCGACACCTTCGATTGACTGCTTGTAACTGGCTACGCGGTTTTCCGTGCTGTTCACCTCGGCTTCTTTTTGCGCGAGGGCCAGGCGTTCGCCGGTGACTGTCAGTTGATTGAACATCATTGCCAGCGTGACCAGCAGCCAGACCAGCAGCGCTGTCGCCACAGAATAAGCGACGCGTTTCTGCAATATAGCCGAAATCGTGATAAAGCGGACCTGTCCGTGCGACCGCATGAAAAACTCGCGATCTGTAAACATATGGTCCAGCCGGGCTTTAAGCCCATGTCTGGTTTTTTCTTTGTGCATGACCCGCCGTTAAGATTCGTAATCCCCAGCGGGGGGTTAGCAGAGCTTGGCCCAGGTGGCGAATCACATGGCTTGGACTTGTGACGAGTCGAACGACTCATACGATGAAGCGCGAAATTAAGAAAAAATTCGCCATGATATCGCTGATATCTCGTCGAATTGTTTCCAGGCCATGCGGCATGGCGATTAAGGGTTAAATTGCCGGTGAGGCCATGCTAGCAGCCGCCTATGAATGAATCTGTACAGATGATTACCGAAATGGGTCAGAAGGCACGCGCTGCTTTCACGAAGCTCGCCAGCGTGACTGATGCCCAGAAATCAGAAGCGCTCGCTGCCGCAGCCCGAAATTTGCGCAGCAGCCAGGCCGCGATATTGGAGGCCAATAGTCGCGATATGGAAAATGCGCGGGAGCGCGGATTGAGTGAGGCCATGCTCGACCGGTTGATGATCGATGAGGACCGGCTTGGATCCATCGCTTCCGCAGTGGCTCAGATCGCCACGCTTCCCGACCCCGTCGGGCAGATCATCGACCGAAGCGAACGTCCCAACGGCCTGGTGATGGAACGCGTCCGCGTGCCGCTTGGCGTGATCGGGATCATTTACGAGAGCCGTCCGAATGTCACGGCCGATGCGGCAGCTTTGACGCTGCGTTCCGGCAATGCCGTCATTTTGCGTGGGGGATCCGAAGCGATTGAAAGCAACCGCGCGATATACGAAGCGATGGTGGCCGGTCTGGCCGAGGCCGGGCTTCCCGGGGATGCCATCCAGCTGGTCCAGACCACCGACCGGGCAGCGGTTGGCGGGATGCTGAAAGCCAGCGGGCTGATCGACATCATCATTCCGCGCGGCGGCAAGTCACTGGTCAAACGCGTGCAGGACGAAGCGCGCGTGCCAGTGCTCGCGCATCTTGATGGCATTTGCCATACCTATATCGGCAAGGACGCTGATCAGGACAAAGCCCTTGCCATTGCGGTTAACGCAAAAATGCGGCGCACCGGTATTTGTGGTGCGATGGAAACATTGCTGATCGACCAGGACTATCCGGCTCCCGGTGCCCTGGTACGCGCGCTGCTGGATGCTGGCTGTGAAGTGCGGGGCGATGACGCGGTGCTCGAACTGGACGAGCGTATCGTATCGGCCGACGATACAGACTGGGACACCGAATATCTCGCGCCGATCGTGTCGGTTGCAATGGTGAACGGGGTCGATGAGGCGCTCGGGCATATTGCTGACCATAGCTCGCACCACACCGATGTTATTGTCACCGAGGACGCGGCGATGGCCGAAACATTCATCCGGCGGGCCGACAGCGCGATCGTGATGCACAATGCCTCGAGCCAGTTTGCCGATGGCGGGGAATTCGGACTGGGTGCGGAAATCGGTATTTCAACCGGGCGCTTGCACGCGCGCGGTCCGGTGGCACTGGAAGGGCTGACCACCTATAAATGGGTGGTGCGCGGAACCGGGCAAGTGCGGCCTTGAGCACTGCCGGATGAAAACAACCGGTCTTCTCGGCGGATCGTTCAACCCGGCCCACGGTGCCCATCGCTCGGTCAGCCTTTTCGCTATGCAGGAACTCGAACTGGACGAATTCTGGTGGCTGGTGTCGCCGGGCAATCCGCTAAAAGAGGGATCCAGAGACATGGCGCCTCTGCCCGCTCGACTGGCCTCTGCACAGAAAATGGTGCGGCGCAGCAGGATCCAGGCCACCGCGATCGAGCAGGAACTGGGCACGCGCTATACCTATGACACGCTGCGCAAACTGGTGCAGCGATATCCGAAACGGCAGTTTGTCTGGATCATGGGAGCGGATAATCTGGCGCAATTTCACCGTTGGAAAGACTGGCGAAAAATTGCCCGATTATTGCCGATTGCAGTTATTTCGAGACCCAGCTATGATGACGATGCTTTTGCGGCTCCCGCAATGGCCTGGCTGCGGCGCTTCGTCCACCCCGCGAGCCAGCGTGGTAACTGGACCAACTGGAGTACGCCGGCGCTGACATTCTTGCGCTATCGTCCCGACCCACGCTCGGCCACCGCGATCCGGATGGCCCGGCCCCATTGGCATCAGCAATATGATGATCGCCGCGTTCGTGACGCGGTGACACACCGGCTGATTGGCCCAGAAGATTAGGATTTAAGTTGACGAAACCGAAGGTAAAAGCTCTGAAATCTGCCACTTCCAAGGAAGGAAAGGCCGAATCAGACGCGCTCCACGCGCTTGTCATGAAATCGCTCGACGATGATCAGGCGCAGGATGTTGTGTCCATAGCGCTGGCCGGCAAAAGCAATATTGCGGACCATATGGTGATCGCCGAAGGGCGTTCGACCAGACAGGTCGCGGCTATTGCCCAGAAGCTCGCCGAGCGTGTCAAACAGGCGGGCGGCACCGCCCGAATCGAAGGCCTCGCCAATGCCGACTGGGTATTGATCGATGCTGGCGATGTGATCGTGCATCTGTTCCGCCCGGAAGTCCGCAGCTTCTACAATCTCGAACGGATGTGGGCTGTTGACGAGGAAGGCGATGCGGCGGAAGTCGTCGAAGCCTGATTCTGCGGGGCGATGAGACTGCATATCGTCGCCCGCGGCAAAATAGGTCGCAGTCCGGAAGCGGATCTTGTTGACCGCTATGTCAAACGTCTCGGCCGCGACGTGAAGATCAGCGAACTCCCAGATCAGGGCGGTAAACAGCCCAGGATCGACGGCGTGACCAAGATTATCGCGATGGACGAAACCGGCGAAAACTGGACGTCCCGAAAATTTGCAAATCTGCTTTCGGCCTGGCGCGATGATGGTGTTCGTGAAGCGCGCTTCCTGATCGGCGCTGCCGATGGCCTGAGCGCCGAAGAACGGGCCAGCGCTGATCATTTCTTTTCTTTTGGCAAAGCGACCTGGCCGCATATGATGGCGCGAGCGATGCTGGCGGAACAATTGTTCCGCGCCACGTCGATTCTCGCTGGCCATCCCTATCACCGGGAGGGATGAGCATGGTATTTCGTTCCTCTCTCGCCCTGATCGGTTTTGTCGGCCTGGCGGTGGCCGGGACAGCGTTGCTTTCTGCGCAGACAGTGGAGCCAAGCCTTTCGGAACAGCAGCGCAGCCTGCTGATCGCGCGAGAGCAGTCCGACCGTGCGCGCCAGCTCAGCAATGCTCTGGCGCGACAGGCCCGGGCTGCCGAAAATGACGCCGACCGGATGGCCAGCGAAGCTGCGGCACTCGCCGCGCGCATCCAGGCAGCGGAAGCCGATATCAAGGCGGCCCGGACCCGTATTGCCATTGTAGCGCGTCTGCAGCAGCGTCAGCGGGCGCGGTTGGCAGAGAAACAGGGGCCGATGATCCGGTTGACCGCAGCGCTCCAGATGATGACCCGCAAGCCCACCGCACTGGCGCTGGTCGAGCCCCGGTCCCTGGACGAGCTTATTTACATGCGGTCGATTTTCTCCGCCGTGATGCCAGAGATAGAACGGCGGACCGCCAGTTTGCGCGACGAAGTCCGGCAGGGTGAAGAGCTCCGCCAGCAGTCGGCCCGTGCGATTGCATCGCTTGACGAGAGCCAAAGGCGGCTGGCCGAGCGGCGCCAGCAGCTGGCCGGGCTGAAGGCCAGCGAGCGTATTGGCGCGGCGCAATTTTCGAATGATGCCGGGATCGAGCAGGAACGAGCGCTGGCTCTGGGAGAGGAAGCGCGGGACATATTGGATTTGATGGACCAGATTCGCGAAAGCGGTGCGGTTCGCGAGGCGCTGGAAAATCTGGACGGGCCAGTCCTGCGACCCGGCCAGGGGCGCGACCAGCCGGTCACCGCGCCGCGCCGGAACGAAGACGTCGCCGAGGCTTATCGCTTGCCGGTGATCGGCGAAATCGTCACTGGTCTCGGAGAGATATCCGCTAGCGGCTATCGTTCACGCGGGCTTACCATTGCTGTGGACCCGGGAGCGCAAATCGTCGCGCCTGCGGGGGGCCGCGTGGCCTATTCGGGTCGCTATCGCGGCTATGGCAATATATTGATAATCGAACATGATGCCGGCTGGACCAGCCTGATCACCAATATGGCGTCGAGCCGCGTTGCTGTCGGAGACCGGGTGCTACAGGGATCACCGGTCGGGCGTTCCGGCGCTGATGATCCCACTGTCACGGTCGAATTGCGCCGCAATGGTCGGCCGATCGATATTGCCGCGCTGATCGGCTGAAAACGGACGACAGCGTTGGAAAGTCGTCGTTGGTCGAAGGGTTCCGTCATTATTGGTTAAGCTGCTTTGCTTTAGGAACGATTCCAGCCTATATTTGATACCAATCTACACATACAGGACAGCATTGATGAAAAAGCCCGTATTGCAAGCCGCCGCTCTTGTTCTGACCGTCGCGCTTTTGCCGGCCACCACCTCGGCAATCTCTGCTGTGGACGCGAATACCTATCGCGAGATGGAACAGTTCATGAGCGTCTTTGACCGGGTGCGGAATGACTATGTTGATCAAGTGGATGATGCCGACCTGATCAAGGGGGCGATTGACGGGATGCTGGCCAGCCTTGATCCGCACAGCAGCTTTCTCGATGCGCGGGATTTTGACAATCTGCGGACCCAGACTGACGGGAATTACGGTGGTTTGGGCCTTTCGGTCACGCTTGAAGACGGCGCTGTGAAGGTCATCGCTCCGTTCAAGGATACGCCGGCAGACAAGGCGGGTGTGAAGGCCGGTGATTATATCACCCATATTGACGGCGAATTGATCTATGGCGGCTCGCTGGACGAAGCGGTCGAGGAAATGCGCGGCAAGCCGGGAACGCCGATCACTATAACGGTTGTCCGTCCTGGCCGCGACAAGCCTTTTGACGTGACCATGAAGCGCGCGATCATCGATCTCAAGCCGGTGACCTGGGAGGTCAAGGACCAGATTGGTGTGATCAGCATTAACAGCTTCTCCAATGACACCGGCGCGGACGTCGCCGCTGCAATTGCCGGTATCGACCAGTCTCTTGGCAAGAAACCACTCGGCTATGTGCTCGACCTGCGCTCCAATCCGGGCGGCTTGCTCGATGAGGCGGTGTCCGTGTCGGATGTCTTCCTCTCGCGTGGGGAAATCGTCTCGCAACGCGGTCGCCAGAAATCGGATATCGAACGCTATTTTGCCAAGAACGGGGATGCTGCCAACGGTTTGCCGATCATTGTCCTGATCGATGCCGGCTCGGCTTCGGCTTCCGAAATCGTGGCCGGTGCCTTGCAGGATCACCATCGCGCGCTGGTGATGGGTGAGCGCAGTTTCGGCAAGGGCTCGGTGCAGACATTGCTGCCGCTGTCCAATGACAGTGCGCTGCGATTGACCACCGCACGCTATTACACGCCGTCAGGCAAGTCGGTGCAGGAAGGCGGGATCGAACCCGATATCAACGTCCCGCAATTGTCCGACCCGGATTATAAAACCCGTCCGCGGTTCCGGGAATCCGACTTGCGCCGTCATCTGGTCAACGAGATCAAGTTGAAGGACGAGGTGCTCGAAGAAGATAGCAAGGATGATCCGCGCTTCACCCAGACCGCCGAAGAGCTGAAGGAACAGGGTGTGGAAGATTTTCAGCTGCATTATGCCCTGCAGACCATCGGCCGCCTCGGGCCTGACGGCCTGAAAATGGCCATGAACAAAGCCGCCAGAAAGTCCGCCAAGAAAACCGTCGTCGCGAAAAATTAGGACGGTCTGATGACATCTCTCCGCAACGCCTACTGGTTGGCGCTATTGGTACCGGCAGCCTTGCTGGGCGGCGCCCTGATTAGCCAATATGGCTTTGGCCTTTTCCCCTGCGAAATGTGCATGTGGCAGAGATGGCCGCATTTTGCCGCCATCATCCTTGCCTTGTCCGCGCTATTGTTTCGCTCGAAACGCTGGTCGGTGTCTCTGGTTGTTGCCGCTGCCCTTGCGATATTGGCCAGCGGGCTGATTGGCGGTTTTCATGCCGGCGTTGAATATGGCTGGTGGGAAGGGCTGACGTCCTGCGCCACCAATATGCCGGCAGGTGGTGATATGCTCGATTCGATCATGAACGCCCCGCTGGTCCGCTGCGATGTCGCGCCCTGGACTTTGCTTGGCATCTCGCTGGCCGGTTTCAATTTTCTCTTGTCAGTCGCGGGTGCCAGCCTCATTTTGTTCATAGTGGCAACGGGACGAAAGGATGTCGACAATGGCTGATGCAAAACTGGCGCAAACCAGGGCAGATGTTGCCTCGATGATCCGGGTCAATCAGGCCGGTGAATATGGGGCAGCGCAAATCTACAAGGGCCAGCTGGCGGTGATGGGCGACGACGCACCCCAGAGCAGCGAGATTCACCATATGGCGGAGCAGGAGCAGCGGCATCTTGATGCGTTTGACCAGATGATCGCCGAGCGCGGTGTTCGGCCGACCGCCTTGCAGCCATTCTGGAAAATGGCCGGCTATGCGCTGGGCGCCACTACGGCTGCAATGGGCCCCCGCGCGGCGATGGCGTGCACGGCTGCTGTGGAAACCGAAATCGACCGTCACTATCAGGAACAGCTCGATGCGCTGGAATCGGAAAGCGAGCCTGAGCTTACCCGTATGATTGCGGAGTTTCGCGAAGAGGAACTGGAGCATAAGGCCACTGCTATTGCATCGGGAGCAGAAGATACGCCTGGCTATCCCGTGCTGAGCGCGGCGATCCGGCTGGGCTGCCGGGTTGCGATAGGATTGTCGAAACGTATTTAGGGAGCGTAGTCCGCTTCAGCACCGGTTCAGAACGGTGCGGACAAAGGAACAGCATGATGAAGAAATTTTTGATCTCCGCCGCCGCACTGTCAGGTGCAGGCCTTTTGGCCGTTCCGGTGCAAGCCCAGGACCAGCCCGGTGACCGTGTCAATCAGCTGGTCATCTATGGCGATGACCCTTGCCCGCAAAGCAGCGAAGAAGAAATTGTCGTCTGCGCGCGTAAAGACGAAGACGAGCGCTATCGTATTCCCGAAACTCTGCGCGGCGGTGGTCTTGGCGACGCGAAGAATCAGGCCTGGTCGGAACGGGTGCGCTCTTACGAATATGTCGGTAAATCCGGGACAAGCAGCTGCTCCCCCACCGGAGCGGGCGGGTTCACCGGATGTACCCAGGCGCTGCTTAGCCAGGCCTATGCGGAAAAAGGCATTGATGACACGGTCAACTGGGGTCAGTTGATCGAAGAGGAACGCCAGAAGCGATTGTCGCGGATCGACGCGGAATCCGACGCTGTGGAAGAACGGCTGCTGGAAATAGAAGCCCAGCGCGAAGCGCGCGAAGCAGCGGCCGAGGCTGCCCGCGAGCGTCTTGAAGAAAAAGATGCGGAAGCGTTGGAAGCTGCCGATGACTTGGCCGTCCCGCCGGGGGCCGACGATACCCCCGGTCCGGACGACGAGTGACTAGCTAGCTTTCTGCCCGTCAATCCACCGGTTTACCTGCGCTTCGAGCATATCGAGCGGCACCGCGCCCTGTCCGAGCACCACATCGTGAAACGCGCGCAGGTCGAACTTGTCACCCAGTTCGCTGGTGGCCTTGCGGCGTAGCTCGCGAATTTTCAGTTCACCCATTTTATAGGCCAGTGCCTGACCAGGCCAGCTGATATAGCGGTTTACCTCGGCCTCGATATTGGCCTCGCTGAGCGCGGTATTGTCGGTCATGAAATCGATCGCTTGCTGCTTGCTCCAGCCCTTGCTGTGGATGCCGGTATCGACGACCAGCCGGCAGGCGCGCCACATTTCGTAGGACAGCCGGCCCATATTCTTGGCGGGTGTATCATAGAGATTCATCTCGATACCGAGCCGCTCCGAATAGAGCCCCCAGCCTTCGACAAAGGCTGTGAAAAAGGCACCATGTTTGCGGAAGTCGGGCATATCGAGTTCCTGCTGCAACGCGATCTGCTGGTGATGGCCTGGCACCGCCTCGTGCACGCTCAGCGCCGGAATTTCCCAGAAGGGCCGCTGGTCGAGCTTCGACGTGTTGACATAATAGAAGCCGGCAATGCCGACATCGGGCGAACCGGGATTATAATAAGCCGTGGTCGTCCCTTCTGCGGTCTCCGCCGGGATTTCCTTGATACCATACGGCAGGCGCGCGAGCTTGCCGATGATCGAGGGCATTTTGCCATCGATGATCTTGGTTACGCGGGCGACCTTTTCCATCAGCTCTTCCGGCGTCTTGGCGTAATATTTGGGATCGGTGCGGAGATGTTCGATAAAAGCTTCGCGGCTGTCATAGCCCGCCTCTTTGGCAACCTCGACCATCTCGGCGCGGATTCGCGCCACTTCGCTCAGGCCGATATTGTGGATTTCGTCGGCTGACTTTTCGGTGGTCGTCATCTGACGGATGCGGAAATCATAATATTCCGCGCCGCCGGGCTGGGCCGAGACGCCGGGTGTTTTGGCGCAGTTCGGGGCATAGTCTTGCATATACCAGTCGAGATGTTTTTTGACCGCCGGATTGATCACGGTGGTGATGGTTCCGGCGGCTTCAGCGGCCAGTTTGTCGAATGTCGCTTCGTCGATCGTCTCGGGCCGCTTGCGGGTGAAGGGCTGGTAGAAACGCGATTGCTTGGCTTCGTCGGTCAACAGGCCGGAAATGCTTGTTTCATAGCCGACCATCGACACGCAGGGCTGGACATAGCCGCCGGCGAGCGCCTGGTTGGCGACCGTGATCGACTGGTCATTCACTCGCGCATATTGCTTCAGGCGGTTGAGGTAAGTCTGGTAATCCTGCGCGTTGCGGAACGGCAGATTGTTCTGCATGCTGGCAAAGCTCTGGTGCCAGCCACCGCGATTGGTGAAATTGATGGTGCGCTGGCCATAGCCATTGGCTTCAACCTGTTCAGCCAGCGACCGGCGCAATATGCCATAATTGGTCTTGTCATCCTCGCTCAGCGTCGCCGTGTCGATTGCGTCGAGTTGCGCGAGCCAGGCCTTGGCCTTTGCCACGCGACTGTCTTCCGCCTCGAGACTGGCATCGCTGACTCGGCCAAGTGGATCATCCACGCCGAGGGAGGATGCGAACTCCGGATATTGTTCCAGCTGATAGTCCCAATAAGCATCTATGATCGAATGCAGCTCTGTCGAACTGCGGCCGTTGTCCGCTTGTGCGTGAGCCGGCATTGTTACCAGCATCGCCAGCGGGGCCATCATGGCGAGGGTTGTTCTGCGCATCATCTTCTCTCCAAATACGGATAATATCTCTGGCAACTATCGTGAATGATCGACGGCTTTAGTCAAGCATGATTTTGACGGTCCAGCAGCTTGGCCCGCAATTCCATCACACTTTCGAGGGGGAGGGCCGCTATCCGCAGCGGCGCGATCGTCGACCCGCCGGCAATACCGATGATGAGAGATGCCAGATCCAGAGGATGATCCAATGGCCTCTGGCAGACATCGATAGTCTGGATCTTGGCGACCGGCAACAGGGTCAGTCTGCGGCGCCACCAGCCGGAACGGACAAACAGCTGGCCGCCGCTCAGCACATATTGGTGATGCTGCCAGTTGAGAAACAGGAGCAGGCTGACGGGAAGCGCGAGCAGCAGGACTGTGTAAAATCCCGGATGGATCAAAGATCCGCTTGCGATCGCGGTTGCAGCCAGCAGCGTCCCTGCCAGGACGGCGCGGCGCCACCAGAGGGCGGGACTGACCTGGTGAAATTCGAGTTCTGCGGTTGCGGGACGGATCGCACAGTGGGACAGAATCGTGTCGATCTCCGCGCGGGTTGCGCAAGGGGCGGCGCTATGATCGGTTTCTCCACTGGCATCCCCGGCGAGCGATTTGAACTTCAGATGATACCAGCCATAGCGCTGGCGGACAGGGCCGGTCTGGATGATCGCGGCCTGCACCCGGTGGATGGGCATGACCATATCGGTCAGGGTAAACAGCCCGCGCCGGCGCCGGAAACCGGGCTGGCCGCTGTCGACACGCTCGAGGCGGAAGCCATATTCGCGGACGAATGTCCGACCGACGCCGCTGACCAGACCGATAGTCACCAGCGACAGGATCGCGGCCAGCGCCCCGCCGATCCGCATCCAGAAACTCAGGCCGTCGATGATATCCCGTTTCGGCAAGGCGTCGATCCAGCTGCGAGGATCGAAAAATCCGTCGGGAAGCAGAAAGTCGAGATTCTGGGCGAGCGCGCCCAGAATGGCAAGCAGGACGAAGGAGAAATTGAACAGCCCCGCGATGAATATGCGGCGATTGTCCATTGCGAACAGCGGCGTGCCCTCTTCGGACACGATCTCGCCGGCAGAATGGGACGGATCCGCCCTCCGGCCGGCCTTATAGTCGCGGATGGTATCGCGGAGATTATCGGCATCGGTTCGTGTCAGGGCTTCCAGCTGCCCGTCTTCCCCGCCGCCGGAACCCGTCTCCAGCGCCACGGTCGCGAGACCGAGCAGCCGGTGGGCCAGCTTCTGTTCCAGGCTGACATCCTGGATGCGGTCAAAGGGGATGGATCGATTGTTGCGGTTGAGCAGCCCGCTCTTGATACGGATTTCGCGGTCCGTGACCTGATAGGTGAAGCGCGACCAGATCAGAGTGGTGACGCCCAGGACCAGCGCGACCAGAGCCAGCGCGGCGAACATTGTATAGACGATATTCTGGTCGAACAGGCTGAAGTGGAGAACAGCAATCGCGACGATATTCTGACCGAGCATCGACAGGGATTTGAGGATGATGCTGAGCGGGTGCAGGTGCCGGAACGGCGCGCTGTCCTGCACAGGCAGTGTTTCGGCGGCCTCGTTCATATCATGTCTTGGCGGATATGGCCCTTGATCGTCTCGCGCATATCCTCGGCATCGGCGGTGGCGAGGCCGGGCAGGGTGACGATGCTATTGTGCGTTCCCGCGGTATGCACGATCAGGGTCGAAAGGCCGAAGAAGCGCTGCAACGGGCCCTGCGCGACATCGATATGCTGGATCCGGTTGAAGGGGACAATTGTGTCGGTGCGCCAGAGATAGCCGCGGAGCACCCGCAATTGCTCGTCGCCCATATCATAGCCCCAGCGGCGGTAGATGCGATTCGGCAAGACGGAGACCGTCAGAACGGCAAAGACTGCTGCCGGGACCAGCACCATGCCGGGCTGAACCTCGTGATGCATGTAGAGCAGCAGTTCGGCGACCGAGGCGAGGATCAGCAGGATCAGCGCCCGCAGGACCATATTGGCCCGGATCAGGCTTTTCTGCGGCGGGTGGAGCGGGGTCAGGCCCTGATTATAGCTGGGCGACAGGGAGGGTTCCGGCGCGGTGACGGGATCGATATTGGAAGAATTGGAAGCATGTTCGGCCATGCGTCTGCTATGCCGAAACTGTGTTACCGAAGCAAGACAGATGATGCAGCGTGCAGCGCCGGTTTCCCCTATCGTGCCAGCGCGGTTTCGGCCTGTTCGATCAAGGATTTGATAATTTCGGCCACGGATTCTTCCGCCTTGACCATGCCGACCGACTGTCCGGCCATGACACTTCCGTGCTCAATATCGCCATCTATGACCGCTTTTCGTAACGCTCCTGCCCAAAAATGTTCAATTTGTAGCTGCGCTTCGCCCATTTCTATCGCGCCCGAATCCAACAATTTGGCGACTTCGATCTGCTTGCGGGTAAATTCTTCCGTGCCCTTGTTCTTCAGTGCGCGGACCGGGATCACCGGCAGGCGCGGATCGACCTGGACGCTGGTGATCGCATCGCGGGCGTTGCCGCGGATGAAGGCTTTCTTGAAATCCGGATGGGCGATCGATTCATGGGCGCAGACAAAGCGCGTGCCGAGCTGGACGCCGCTCGCCCCCATTTCGAGATAGGCGGCGATCATCTCGCCGGTGCCGATGCCGCCTGCGACGAAAACCGGCAGCTGATCGGCGATCTCCGGCAATATCTCCTGCGCGAGCACCGAAGTCGATACCGGTCCGATATGGCCGCCCGCTTCCATGCCTTCTATAACGATCGCGTCGACGCCGGAACGCACGAATTTCTTGGCCAGCGCCATGGCCGGGGCAAAGCAGATCACCTTCGCACCGGTTTCCTTGATTGCCTCGAGGCTGCCCTTGGGCGGCAGGCCGCCGGCCAGCACCACATGGCTGACCTGATGCTTGCCGCAAATGGCAATCAGTTCCATCAGATCGGGGTGCATGGTGATCAGGTTGACGCCAAAGGGCTTGTCGGTGCGCTTCTTGGTCTCGGCAATCTCGGTGTCGAGCAATTCCGGCGTCATCGCGCCGCAGGCAATCACGCCAAAGCCGCCGGCGTTGGAAATCGCGCTGACCAGATTGCGTTCGGATACCCAGGACATCGCCCCGCACATGATCGCGGTCTCGCAGCCGAGAAAATCGGTGCCGCGTTGCATCAGGCTTTGAAGATCGCTCAAGATATTAGATCCTTATTCACAAACAGGTGCCCCAGACGGGCTTGTCGAAACGAACAATCAAATCTTCTACGTTAGCCCGTAAATTTTCTTGATCCGCAACTACATAGCCTTTTCCGATTAGCAAGGCATCTCCATGGCAAAGCGTTTCTGTGTCTAGATCAACGCCACCTTGTTCTCTTTTGAAATCGGCCAAATTTTCATCATTCCAATTCGGGTCACTGACAATAAATTCATCTAAAACGTCTTGAGTCTCTTCCAACATTTTCTGATTCTCAGAAAATTCGTCGGACATACATTTCTTTCCGATTTCGACGCCATAAGACATCAAGGCTGCAACGCAGAGAGGGCCAACATCAGGGGAAAACCATGGTTCAAATCCGTCGTTTGATCGCTCCGAACTGGTTGCTGGAGCCGATAAAGCCAGACATCCAAGCAGCGCCAAAGATAATCTGTTGGGCTTCACTAAGCCGCATCCTCTGCATCGAGCCCGTAAGCCGTGTGCAATACGCGTAGCGCCAGTTCGGTATAGTCTTCCTCGATCAGCACGCTGACCTTGATCTCCGAGGTGGTGATCGCCTGGATATTGACGCCGCGTTCGGCCAGCGCCTTGAACATGGTGGCGGCAATGCCGGCATGGCTTTTCATGCCGACGCCGACGACCGAAATCTTGGCGACATTGGTGTCGGGGATCAGACGGTTGAAGCCGATTTTTTCCTGCGCGCCTTCCAGCACCTGCATCGCCCGGTCGAGATCGACGCTCGGCACGGTGAAGGTCACGTCGGTTTCGCCTTTCTCGCGGCCGACGTTCTGGATGATCATGTCGACATTGATCGCGGCGTCGGCGAGCGGCGCAAAAATATCCGCAACCGCACCTGGCTTGTCGGGTACGCGGGTCAGGGTGATCTTTGCTTCATTCTTGTCATGGGCGATGCCGGTGATCAGCTGCCGTTCCATATCTTCTATCTCCATTTCGTCTTCGCTGACGATCATCGTGCCGGGCAGGTCGTCGGCGGTATAATTTGTATTTTCATCTGTGAAGGAAGAGAGCACCTGGATGCGCACGCCTTCCTTCATCGCCAGTCCGACCGAGCGGGTCTGCAATACTTTCGCGCCGACGCTGGCCAGTTCGAGCATTTCCTCGAATGTGACCTTGTTCAGCTTGCGGGCCCGCGTCACAATGCGCGGGTCG
Organism: uncultured Sphingorhabdus sp.; assembly: GCA_964022345.1. Taxonomy (GTDB): domain Bacteria; phylum Pseudomonadota; class Alphaproteobacteria; order Sphingomonadales; family Sphingomonadaceae; genus Parasphingorhabdus. Next base: position 88,042 of record CAXHZT010000005.1, on the reverse strand, counting down.
GTGGTGTAGACGCCATCGACATCGGTATAGATGTCGCAGCGGTCGGCCTTGACCGCCGCAGCGATTGCAACGGCGCTGGTGTCGGAACCGCCACGGCCCAATGTGGTGATCCGGCCCTCTTCGCTAATACCCTGAAAGCCGGGAATGATTGCGATTTCCCCGCTCGCCATGGATGCCGCGAGCTTTTCAGCATCAATGGTTTCGATCCGCGCCTTGCTGTGTGCCTCGATCGTCCGCACCGGCATTTGCCAGCCGAGCCAGCTGCGCGCCTTTGCGCCCAGTGACTGCAGCGCGATCGCCAGCAGGCCCGAGGTCACTTGCTCGCCGGAGGATACCACCACGTCATATTCAGCAGGATCATAGAGCGAACTGGCTTCGCGGCAGAAATTCACCAGCCGGTCGGTGTCGCCCGCCATGGCCGAGACGACGACCGCCACTTCATGGCCGGCATCGGCCTGTTGTTTGACGATCTGCGCCACCCGGCGGATACGTTCGATTCCGGCCATCGAGGTGCCGCCGAATTTCATCACTATGCGTGCCATGCTGCTGTCGGTAAAACTTTCGATAAAAAGGGCCTGAACAGGATTGAAAAGCCTGATAAAGAGGGGGCATGACAAAGGCAAGTAGCACAATCAAGCCCGAAGAGGCCGCGCATTTCGGCGCACTGGCAGCAGACTGGTGGGACCCGAAAGGCTCCTCGGCGATGTTGCACCGGCTGAATCCTGTCAGGCTTGCCTATATCCGCGATGCGATTGACCTGCATTTCCATTGCGACAGCAGTCTGCTCAAGCCGCTGTCCGGCAAGACTGTGCTGGATGTCGGTTGCGGTGCCGGCCTGCTCTGCGAACCGCTGGCGAGACTGGGCGCGCGGGTGACCGGCCTGGACGCGGCGGCAGAAAATATCGCGGTGGCCAAGGCGCATGCCGCACCGCAGGGGCTGGATATCGACTATCGTAACGAGGCGATCGAGGATTTTGCAGGCAAGGATTTCGATCTGGTGACCTCGCTGGAGGTGATCGAACATGTCGATGATCCGGAGGGCTTCGTGCAGGGGCTCGCGGATGCCCTGGCAGATGATGGGCTGATGATCGTCTCGACCCCCAACCGCACGGCCTTGTCAAAGCTCCTGCTGGTCGATCTTGCCGAGAGCACCGGACAGATTCCGCGCGGCACGCATCATCATGACCAGTTCATTACCCCGGACGAGCTGGAGAAGCTGTTGGGCAATGCCGGCCTTGCCGTCACCGATATTAGCGGTCTCTCCTTTAGTCCCTCCAAGGGCTTCACCCTGTCCGACAATCTGTCGCTCAACTATCTGATGACGGTGGTCAAAGACTGATCACCGGCGGTCCGCGAGCGGATTCTTACTTGGAATCGGGAGCGCAAACCGTCGCCGCGCTCGACAGCAGCGCGTTCCGCTCGGCCGTAACGTTCGCCCCTTCCAGCTTGGCTGCCAGAAAAGCAATCGAGGCCAGACAATCGGAGGCTGCCGCGGTTTCGGACAGATTCTGCGCTGCAATGCCGGTTGCGAAAACCTTGCCGCCGGTCAGCGCGCCACCGCCCGAATCGCCCTGGCCGCCGCCCTTGAACGTGCCGTATACGGAGAATGAGTCCCCGCGCTCGCCCAGTTCGCCGGTTTGCAGGCGTCTGGAAAGATCGGCAATCTGCTTCTGATATTCTCCCATTTCGATATCTATAGCCCGCTTGCGCTGTGCCAGACCTGCCAGCTGGCGCTGCAGCTGGTCCTCTTCTTCGACATTCGCATCTTCGGTTTGCGCAAGCTCGGCTTCGAGCCGGGCCCGTGTCGCCACAAGTTCGGCATTTTCCGTGTCTTCGCTGTCCGGTAAATCGGCGACTTGCTGGAGAAGGCGGTTCCGTTCCTCGATTTTCGCGATCTCTACCTCCAGCGCGCTGATTGAGCTGGCCAGACTGTTGGACTGGTCCACCCGGTTTTGCAGATTGCGCTTGGCCTCCTTTATGGCGCTGTCGATGATCCCGTTATCCACCGTATCGAGTTTCGATCCGGTGACGATTTTCATCTCGTAAATGGCATTCACGCAGTCGGCATCCGATGCCCGCCGGCAATATTTGGCGACGGCAACGGGAACCAGAGCGACATCCGTAGCCTTGTAGCCGATGATCAAATCCAGTCCGGGATTTTCAGGCGTACCGGCGGCTATGTTGAGACCGACGGTCGATTTCGAAGCATAGACCAGCGGCGCCTGTTCCATCGGATAACAGCCGGCCAGCAGGCCGAAGGACGCAAGCAATGGCAAAGTGGTTCTGATAGTGGTCATTTTGTTTCCCCCATGGTGCAGACGGCCGGATTGTCGGCGATGAAATTTTTCCACATTTCTGCTTCGGCCGGGCCTTCCGGCAAGGTGAAGATGAATATCCGGCAGGCGGATTGCGGCGAGGCCATAACGATCTGCGCATTGCTGTAGCCGAGCGTAGCACCCCGCGTTTCGGGGACCAGACCAAAGCCGGTGACGTTCACTGCAATTGTGGAATCAGGATCGGCCGGCTCGATTTTCAGCACACCGGACTTCAGGAGCGTCGCGTTTTTGGCGCCGTCAATATTGATGACGGTGCAACCGCATAGTCCGCATAATATCAGCGGTGCGACTATCCAGAAATGAAGGTTACGAATCATGCGCGCCAGCCCCCCGTAACGAATGTTACTATAAAGGGATGCAATAGTCACGAAAGCGTGACAACAAAGGTCGCTTATCGCGCCTTTGTGGGCCCCGCTATACTAGGGCTGTTCTTGAGCGTTCTAGAAGTCAACTTTCTCATAATGCGCTGGCGGCGCAATCACTTCCATCCGTTCGGACAGCAGCGGCCGGAAAGCCGGGCGGGATTTGAACATGCTGTACCAGGCCTTTGTCTGTTCGTGGCCGGCCCAGTCAATCGCGCCTAGATAATCGGCGACGGAAATCTGTGCCGCTGCGGCGAGATCGGCGAGGCTCATCGTCGCGCCGGCCAGCCAGCTGCGGTGATCGATCAGATAGTCGACATAATCGAGATGCGAATTGGCGCGGCGCATGGCTTCGCGCAAAATCTTGGCGTCGGGCGGTTCGCGCCGGACCAGCCTTTTGTGCATCCGCTCGTGCAGCATCGGCGCGGTAACGTCGCCGTAAAATTGCTCGTCAAACCAGGCGACCAAGCGGCGGATCTCGGCGCGGTTGACCGCCGTGCCATTGATCATCGGGGTCTTCTCGACCGTTTCCTCGATATATTCGCAAATGGCCACGCTATCGACCAGATGGATGTCGCGCTCGCTATGCTTCATCACCGGTGTGCGGCCGGTCGGGTTCATCGAGAGGAATTCGTCGCGCTGGTCCCACGGTGATTCGCGGATCAGCTCATAGCCGACCGACTTCTCGCCCAGCAGCAAGCGGACTTTGCGCGAAAACGGACAAAGAGGGAATTGGTACAACTGCCACATGATATTGGTGTTAGGCCTGATTATAGTTTTGGGGAAGAGCTTTGATACAGGATTTCCACAATGTCCTGTCGTCAGGATTACGCGCAGCTATTCGTCCGGTTCCGTCCGGCGTTTGATTGTCCCGATCATGGTTTGCAACTGCGGAACGAGCGCCGCGAATTGCGCGGCCATGGCCCCCATCATCGCTGTGCCCTGACGCATTTTCTCCTCCGCATTGCGATCAAAATCCGGATCGTCGCGTCGCGCCAAATCTCCCAGCGTGGTATCGGGGTCGATTGTCGCCAGATCGTCATCGCGACGCATCTCCGGCGGGATGGTCTGGTCCAAAACGCCTGCAAATTGGCCGATCGGCAGGTCCATCATCGCGGTCATGACGCCGGCCATCATTGTAGCCATATCATTTTGGAACGCCGGATCATTGAGCCGCTCGACCATCTCGTTTTCGGGCTGATTGTCCTGCGCATGCACCGGGTTGGCCAATATCAGGGCAGCAGCGAAAACGGGCAGGGTAAAATGGCGCATGGGCGATCTCCATCGGATGATTGTCGATGTCATCTGGATAAGCCATGCTGGCTGAGTCGATGCTGAACCTGCGACCGGCCCGGGTAAACAGTTGTAACCGAGGGCAGTCTAGGCAGGCTGATAGATTGCTAGCCGGGTGCCGGCCGGATCCAGGCACTCGCAACCTCGGCCGCCGGGGAAGGCGAAAATCTCTTCAACGATTTCGCCGCCGGCCGCTTTCACCTCGGCGAGCAATGTCTCGAGATCATCGGCCTGGAACGCCAGCTATGCGAAATTCACCAGTCTGCTCTGGTGCAGGATTTTGATACCATACGGTAGAATTGCTTGTCTGCGTTTGTGGTGGCCAGCAACCGAACACCTACGCTGTCGCCGATCGAACAATCTGCAATTTGCTTTACCAATGCAGCGGCAGTGGCGGTCTGTCCGTTGTCGAGCTGGATGGAAAGCTTCGCCATATGTGTTCCAGTTCGCCGATGGTCCAAAGCCGGAACCCGTTCGATCGAGAGAATATGCGCCGTCGTTCTCGGTCCCAATTTGGAGTCATTCAACAGGTCATAAGGGCGAAGAACCCAGACCAAAGCGGACAGCAAGACGGCGCTTGCCAAGAGGATCAACAGGTTTCTCTTTGTCCGGCGCAAATCAGCTCACTCCGCCGCTTCCATCGCCTCTTTATCCGATAAAGGATGCTCGATCCGGCTGACCATTTCCTTCGGACAGACCTGCCAGAAGCGATCCCGCCAGCGGTCCCAGTCGCGCAAAATGGCTTCGGACCAGTTGCTGTCGGTGGTCTGGTGGTGCCGCTCGATCAGCGCGCGCAGATGCGCTTCCCAATAGCTGCTGTCGAGGCGCTGCCAGAGGATGCTCTCGCCATTGGCCTGCTTTTCGAAATCGCCCGCTGTGTCGAGAATGAAGGCCATGCCGCCGGTCATGCCGGCACCGAAATTGCTGCCGACCGGGCCCAGGATGACGGCATTGCCACCGGTCATATATTCACAACCATTGGCACCGCAGCCCTCGACCACGACATCGGCGCCGCTGTTGCGCACGGCGAAACGCTCGCCCGCCTGACCGGCTGCGTAGAGCTGTCCGGCGGTCGCGCCGTAGAGCACGGTATTGCCGATGATCGTATTCTCCTGGCTGACCAGCGGCGAGCTGACCATCGGGCGGACGACGATCTTGCCGCCGCACAGGCCCTTGCCGACATAGTCGTTGGAATCGCCGAACACTTCCAGCGTGATCCCCTGACAGAGAAAGGCGCCGAGCGACTGTCCGGCCGATCCGCGCAGGCGGATATGGACATGATCCTCGTTGAGCGTGCTCATGCCATATTTGGCGGTGATCTCGGCGGAGAAGCGGGTGCCGACGGCGCGGTGGGTGTTGCGCACCGTATAGGTCAGCTGCATCTTTTCGCGCCGTTCGAACACCGGCTTGGCGTCATCGATCATTTCCGCGTCGAGACTGTCCGGCACTTCGTTGCGCGGCGTGTCGATGTTGAAGCTGCGCTGGTCATCCCGCGCGTCGACCTTGGCGAGGATCGGGTTGAGGTCGAGATCGTCGAGATGCTCGGCACCGCGGCTGACCTGGCGCAAGAGTTCGGTGCGGCCGATAATCTCGTTCAGCGAGCGATAGCCGAGGCGCGCCAGTATCTCGCGCACTTCCTCGGCCATATAGGTCATCAGATTGATCACCTTTTCCGGCGTGCCGGTGAATTTTTCGCGCAGCTTTTCATCCTGTACGCAGACCCCGACCGGGCAGGTGTTGCTGTGGCACTGGCGCACCATGATGCAGCCCATGGCGACGAGGCTGAGCGTACCGATACCGAATTCCTCGGCGCCGAGGATCGCGGCGATGACAATGTCGCGGCCGGTCTTGAGGCCGCCATCGGTGCGCAGCTTCACCCGGTGGCGCAGGCCGTTGAGGGTGAGCACCTGATTGGCTTCGGTCAGGCCCATTTCCCACGGCGTGCCGGCAAATTTGATGGAGGTTTGCGGCGACGCACCAGTGCCGCCGGTGTTGCCGGAGATCAGGATGACATCGGCATGGGCCTTGGCAACGCCAGCGGCGATCGTGCCGATCCCGGCCGAGGAGACCAGCTTGACGCAGACCTGCGCGCGCGGATTGATCTGCTTGAGATCGTAGATCAGCTGGGCGAGATCCTCGATCGAGTAGATGTCATGATGCGGCGGCGGTGAGATCAGGGTGACGCCGGGCGTCGAATGGCGCAGCTTGGCGATAAATTCGGTGACTTTGAAGCCGGGCAACTGGCCGCCCTCGCCGGGCTTGGCGCCCTGCGCGACCTTGATCTCGATTTCCTCGCAGGCGCCGAGATATTCCGAGGTCACGCCAAAGCGGCCGGAGGCGACCTGCTTGATCGGGCTCGAAGCATTGTCGCCATTTTCGAAAGGCTTGTAACGGCGCTTTTCCTCGCCGCCTTCACCGGACACGGATTTCGCGCCGATCCGGTTCATCGCGATGGCCAGCGTCTCGTGCGCTTCCGGGCTGAGCGCGCCGAGCGACATGCCCGGCGTGTTGAAGCGCTTGCGGACTTCGGTGATTGCCTCGACCTCGTCAATCGGCACCGGCACCGGGGCATAGTTGAACTCCATCAGATCGCGCAGATAGATCGGTTCCATCTCGCGCACCGCTTGCGAAAATTGCAGATAGGAGGAATAGCTGTCATGCGCGACCGCCGATTGCAGCAAGTGCATCATATGGGCGCCATAGGCATGGGCCTCGCCGCCATCGCGCTGCTTGTAGAAGCCGCCGACCGGCAAGCGCACCACTGCCGGTTCAAAGGCCGCCTCGTGCTTTTCCTGGGCGTTGATGAACAAAGAGGCATAGCCTTCGCCGGAAATTTTGGTCGGCATGCCGGGGAACAGGTCGTTGCACAGGGCGCGGGACAGGCCGACGGCCTCGAAATTATAGCCGCCGCGATAGCTGGAAATGACCGCGATGCCCATTTTCGACATGATCTTGAGCAGGCCTTCGTCGACCGCTTTCTTGTGCCGCGCGAGGCACTCGTCCAGCGTCAGATCGCCGAACAGGCCGCGGGCATGGCGGTCGGCTATCGCCGCTTCGGCCATATAGGCGTTGACCGTGGTCGCGCCGACGCCGATCAGCACAGCATAGCAATGGGTGTCGAGACATTCCGCCGCGCGGACGTTGACCGAGGCGTAGGAGCGCAGACCCTTGCGGACGAGATGCGTGTGCACCGCAGCGGTCGCGATCACCATCGATATCGCCATCCGGTCCTCGTCAATATCCTCGTCGGTCAGGAAAATCTCGGTCTTGCCGGCACGCACCGCCTGTTCCGCCTCGGAGCGGATCCGGGCGAGCGCATCGCGCAGCTCGATCGCCCCGCCGCTGGTGCTCATGGTGCAGTCGATCTGCGCCACCGCATCGCCAAAGCCCAGCTTCAGCCGTTCCCAAAGAGCGCAGCTGAGCACCGGACTTTCCAGCACCATCACATCCTCGTTCTGGCTGTCCTGTTCCAGGATATTGGCCAGATTGGAAAAGCGCGTGCGCAGGCTCATCACATGGCGTTCGCGCAGGCTGTCGATCGGCGGGTTTGTGACCTGGGAGAAATTCTGCTTGAAGAAATGGCTGATCTGGCGCGGCTTAACGCTGATCACGGCGAGCGGGGTATCATCGCCCATCGAGCCAATCGCTTCCTTGGCATCCTCGACCATCGGCGCGAGGATCATTTCCATATCCTCGAGCGTGTGACCGGCGGCGGTCTGGCGGCGGATCAATTCTTCCCTGGAATAGCCCATGCCGGAATTTTCCGGTGCCGGCGGCAGATCATCGACGGTCAGGAAGCCCTTGACCAGATCGGCATAGGGTTCTTCCGCCGCGATCCGGTCCTTGAGCTCGCGGTCCTTGAACAGGATGCCGTCATCCAGATCGACGGCGATCATCTGGCCGGGGCCAAGCCGGCCTTTCTCTATCACCTGACTTTCCGGAACGACGACCATGCCGGACTCGCTGCCGATGATCAGCAGATTGTCGGCGGTGATCGAATAGCGCAGCGGGCGTAACGCGTTGCGGTCGACACCGGCAACCGCCCAGTGGCCGTCGGTCATCGCCAGCGCCGCCGGTCCGTCCCAGGGCTCCATGACGCTCGCCATATATTCGTACATCGCCTGATGGGCGGGATCGATATCCGGATTATTCTGCCAGGCTTCAGGGACCAGCATGATCTTCGCGGTCGGCGCGTCGCGGCCGGAGCGGCAGATGGTCTCGAACACCGCGTCCAGGGCGGCGGTGTCGGAGGAGCCCGCCGGGATCACCGGCTTGATATCCTCGCTATGGTCGCCAAAGGCCAGACTGGCCATCTTGATCTCGTGGCTCTTCATCCAGTTCTTGTTGCCGCGAATGGTGTTGATCTCGCCATTATGGGCCAGACAGCGGAACGGCTGGGCCAGCCACCATTGCGGGAATGTATTGGTCGAATAGCGCTGGTGGAAAATCGCCACCCGGCTTTCGAACCGCTCGTCGGTCAGATCGGGATAGAAGACCGACAGGGATTCGGCGAGAAACAGCCCCTTGTAGATGATCGAGCGGCAGGACAGGCTGCAGATATAGAAATCCTGAATCTGCGCGGCGATGACTTTCTTCTCGATCCGGCGGCGGATGAGATAGAGATTCTTCTCGAATTCGCGGGCGTCCTGCTTGTCCGGCATCGGGCCGGCAATCATGATCTGTTCGATCTCGGGGCGGGTGTTCTGCGCCTTCTGCCCGATTACCGATACGTTGACCGGCACCTGACGCCAGCCGTAGATGGTATAGCCGGATTCGATGATTTCCGCCTCAACGATCGTGCGGCAGGTTTCCTGCGCATTGAGGTCGGTGCGCGGCAGAAAGATCATGCCCACGGCGAGCCGGTTTGGACGGACCTTGTGGCCGCTGTCGGCAATCGCATCGTCAAAGAAACGCTCGGGCAGATCGACGTGCAGGCCGGCGCCGTCGCCGGTCTTGCCATCGGCATCGACCGCGCCCCGGTGCCAGACCGCTTTCAGCGCATCAATCGCCGAGGACACAACCCGGCGCGACGGTTTGCCGTCGGTGGCCGCGACCAGTCCGACACCACAGGCGTCACTTTCGAATTCAGGACGGTACATGCCCTCGCGAGCGAGACGTTCATGTTCGGGGGTGGGATAATGATGGGTCATTCGTTGTCTTTCGGCGGTTGCGCCCCGGCGTCGGTTTTGAGCGGCGGAAGATGAGCAGTCGCTGCCTCCACTTTCTTCACGATGCCCGGCATGGCCTGCATCATTTCGGGCACCATGCTCATCATCGATTGCATCATTTCCGGGTCGACAAAGACCATCATATAATCGCGAGCAAATATGCTACCGGTGTCGGTTGCGAAAAAGCTGTTCATCTCGGCGAGCTGCCCGACGGTGAACTTGCGGGCGTAGATTTTGGTCAGGGCGGTGCGGATCTCCGGCTCCATCGCGGTCATCAGATCAACCATTTCGTCCATCATCACCCTGGTCGAGATTTTCATTCGTTCTTCAAAATGCGGATCTTTTTCCTTCATCAGCTCATTGAACGACGTGTCGCCCATCTCATCGAGCGCTTCATCGTCGATGCCATAGCCTTTCAAGGTCTCTGCTACCGGACGTTCAAACATCTGGCCGATGATGGCATCCATCATCTGGTCCATCGTGCCCTTCATCATCCGCTCATAGGTGCCGAGCGGGAAGAGATAGTCGACCGTGACTTCGGCAGCGGCGAGGCGGGCGGGGTCGACCGCCGTCATTTCCACATTGTCTGCTGCGGAATTCATATTCTGTGCCGCGAGGGGAGCACTCAAGGCCAGCGCCAGAGGCCCTGCAAAAGTTACAAATAATGTCTTCATTGTCATACTCCGTTTGCGGCCTAAGCCGCCACCTTTTCCGCCAGCTTCTTCTCCCGCAAAAACCGGTGCATATGTTCGGTCACATCGCGGCCGTCTCTTATGCCCCAGACGACCAGACTGGCGCCGCGGACAATGTCACCGGCGGCAAAGACGCCTTCCAGATTGGTCATCATCGACTTGTGGTCGACGCGCAGCGTACCCCAGCGGGTGACCGAGAGATCGGGTGAATCAAAGAGGCCTGGCAGGTCTTCGGCGTCAAAGCCCAGCGCCTTGATCACCAGATCGGCCTCGACGGTAAAATCGCTGTCCGGCTCGACTTCCGGCGACCGGCGGCCGCTGGCATCGGGCGCGCCAAGACGCATCCTGTTCGCCCGGACCGCGGTGACATGGTCGGTGCCCTCTACCGCCTTTGGCGCTGACAGCCAGACAAATTCGACGCCTTCTTCTTCGGCATTGCGCACTTCATTCTGCGAGCCCGGCATATTGGCGCGGTCGCGGCGATAGAGGCATTTGACCGATTTCGCGCCCTGCCGGATCGAGGTGCGGACGCAGTCCATCGCGGTGTCGCCGCCGCCGATGACGACGACATTCTTGCCCTTGGCATCAAAACGGCCATTGTCGAAATCGGGAACGGTGTCGCCAAAGCTCTTGCGGTTGGAGGCGATCAGGAAATCGAGCGCTTCCTCGACCCCCGGTGCGCCGACGCCCGGCATCTGGATTTCGCGCGCCTTGTAGACCCCGGTCGCGATCAGGATCGCGTCATGCCTGTCGCGCAATTCTTCCAGCGTTGCGTCGCGACCGACTTCGAAATTCTCGTGGAACTCGATGCCGCCATCCTTCAACCGCTGTACCCGTCGCATGATGACATGCTTTTCCAGCTTGAACCCCGGGATGCCATAAGTCAGCAATCCGCCAGCGCGGTCGTGGCGGTCGTAGACATGCACATCATAGCCGGCGACGCGCAGATATTCGGCGGCGGTCAGTCCCGCTGGCCCGGCGCCGATGATGCCGACCGACTGGCCCTTGGGGCGACCGGGTTGCAGCGGCTCGACCCAGCCTTCTTCCCAGGCGGTGTCGGTGATATATTTTTCCACCGACCCGATGGTGACCGCGCCATGGCCGGAAAATTCGATCACGCAATTGCCCTCGCACAAACGGTCCTGCGGGCAGATGCGCCCACAGATTTCCGGCATGGTCGAGGTCAGGTTCGACATTTCATAGGCTTCGCGCAGTCGGCCCTCGGCGGTCAGGCGGAGCCAGTCGGGAATATGATTGTGCAGCGGGCAGTGGACCGAACAATATGGCACGCCGCATTGCGAGCAACGGGCGGCCTGTTCGGCTGCCTTGTCGGGGGCATAGCGGTCGGCAATCTCGCGAAAATCTTCGGCGCGCAGATCGGGGTCGCGTTTCTCGGGATAGGCCTGGCCCTCCTCGACAAATTTCAGCATTTCCAATTTCTGCGGGCTTTTTGCCATGCCGGATACTCGTTTCCCGTAAATTTTTGATGGTCGGAACAGCCCGGTTGCCGGGATGTGCGGGCTGAACTAACCAAAAAAACGGCGGGAGTCACGCGAAAATTGCGATATAGGACAGTATATATGTCGTATATCGCAATAAAGATCTTGTGCTTAAGCAAAATTTTATCGCCGATATCTTAAACGGTATCGTATCGGCCCTATATTTTCCTCACGACAAGCAGATTTGGAAAAGCTATTGAACGGCAAATCAAAATACAGGCTGTCCATGACCTTCATCCAAATGCTGCTTCTCGCGATCGTGCAGGGCGTTACCGAATTTCTTCCGATCTCCTCTTCCGGCCATCTGATCCTGCTGCCGGTCTTTACCGGCTATGCCGACCAGGGGCCGATGATCGACATTGCCGTGCATGTCGGTTCGCTACTCGCGATCATCACCTATTTCTTCAAGGATGTCTGGTCACTGGGTCGCGGCGGGCTGGCCACCATCGGGATCGGTCAGGCTCCGGCCGAGAAGCGATTGTTCTGGTGGATCATCCTCGGCACCATTCCGGCCGTGATCGTCGGCCTGTTTCTGAAGACCGGCGGCTATCTTGACGGATTCCGCAGCACGACTTTGGTCGCCGTCAACCTGATCATCTATGGCATCCTGCTCGGCATCGCCGACCGCTTCGGGCGGCAAGTCAAATCGTTCGAGGATCTGACCCTGAAAGACGGGATCATCGTCGGCCTGGCGCAGGCGATGGCGCTGATCCCCGGCACCAGCCGTTCCGGCGTGACCATGACCGCCGCCCGCTTCCTTGGCTATACCAGGGTAGAGGCTGCGCGCTTTTCCTTCCTGCTGTCGATACCGGCGGTGGCCGGTGCCGGCGTGCTGATCATTCCCGACCTGATGGGGGCGAGCAGCGCGTTGCTGAAAGAAGCGCTGATCACCGGCGCGCTGACCTTTCTGGCGGCGCTGGCGACCATGACCTTCCTGATGCGCTTTCTGCGCAAGGCCTCGATGATGGTGTTTGTCGTCTACCGCGTCGCGATGGGCATAGCCCTGCTCGCGCTATTCTAGGCCCACCCTTTTCGAACAGTGATTAGCTCGCCTTGGCGCGGGCGCCGAAGCGGCCGTGCGCGGTATATTTTTCCATCCAGCCGCTGGCGATGGCCGCGATCGGGGTCGGTGCCACGCCGAATGCGTCCAGCCCCTTCGCGCCGGCAGAGACAACATTGTCCTTCTGCAGCATCTTATACTGGTCGGTGGTGATCGGGGAGCCCGGCAGCATCGCCAATATTTTCGCAGCGGCATCCGGCACGTCGACAAAGGTCCGTTCGCGGCCGGTCATCTTGGCAATCCGCCGGTTGAGATCACCCATGCTGATCACTTCCGGCCCGCCCAGCTCGAAGGTCTGGCCGGCATAGAGTTCCGGATGGCTCAGCGCTTCGGCGGCCGCATCGGCGACATCGCCGGCGAAGATCGGCTGGAATTTCGTGCTGCTGCCGATCACCGGAACAATCGGTAACATCTGGATCATTGCGGCGAAGCGGTTGATGAACTGGTCTTCCTGGCCGAAGATGATCGACGGCCGGAACAGGATCGCGTCGGGAAAGGCTTTGAGAACCGCCTGTTCACCATCGCCCTTGCTCTTGCCATAGCGCGAGGGCGATTCGGTGTCGGCGCCGATCGCGGACATATGCAGCAGGGTTTTGCATCCGGCCGCGGCCGCCGCCTCGGCGACATTGCGCGCGCCGGCGACATGGACCGCCTCGAAATTGCCGTTCAATATGCCGACCAGATTGACCACGCCGTCGCAGCCGTGGACCGCACGGGCGACGCTGTCTGGCTTGGTGACGTCGGCGCTGACCAGCTGGGTCTGCCCGAGATTGCCCAGCGGCTTGATGTGCATCGCATTTTTGACATTGCGCTCGGCAACGCGCAGCCGCGCCCCGCGCTCCAGCAGCGCCTGCGCCACATAGCGGCCGAGAAAGCCGCCGCCGCCAAATATGCAAATCAATTGTCCGTCGAGATCCATGTCCATCTTCCACTCGTGCCTTGGTTTCAAATGCCTCTGCCCCAGCCCGGCGGGTGACGCAACAGCCGATTCCCGATGGAGGATAGCATATTTCAGCCCGCCGCGCCGCCCTCCAACCCGCCCCGCGCAGCGCCCCCGCGCAGGCAAGCGCTTTTGACCCTGCGAATTCCCATATGAATCATTGACAGCAGAACCACGAAGCGGCTAATCGCCCGCCTCTATCAGGTGGTATCGACATGATCACCGCCTGCATGGGCCCAGATGGCGGAATTGGTAGACGCGCATGCTTCAGGTGCATGTATTCGCAAGGATGTGGAGGTTCGAGTCCTCTTCTGGGCACCATTATAACATTTCAGAACATACCATGAGATCTTGACAAAGCGGCAGAAATCCGCCACTTATGAGCCATTGTTAGTCCTATAAGGTCCGGTAAGATTTGATAACAGCCAAGCCGGTTTTGGGGGCAGCTTGGGGGCAAGTGAGCTATTTTCGATTTAGCTAGATTAGTTGATCTGCCCCCAAAACCGGCTTGGCTGTTATCTTAAAAATCTTATCTGGACTTCGAACGAGGAGCCCTGTCATGGCCTTTACCAATATCGCGCTGAATGCGCTTAAACCGGCAAAGAAATCTTACAAACGATCGGATGGGGGCGGATTATATATTGAGGTTATGCCAAATGGCTCAAAGCTTTGGCGCTTTAAATACCGCCTCCACGGCGTTGAGAAACGCCAATCCATGGGAAAGTTCCCCGAAGTCTCGCTCGCCAACGCGCGCAAGCGTCGCGATGAGGCAAAAGCATTTATCAGCGCTGGCCGCGATCCGGCAATCGAACGCCGCCAAGCTAAACTAGTAGCAGCGCTTAGCGCCGAGACCACATTCGGCTTAGTAGCGCGCGAGTTTATCGAGATAAAAATGGCAGGCGAAGGGTTGGCCCAGTCAACTATCGATAAAGCCCTATGGTATCTTGAACAGCTTGGACCGCTGCAGCCGCTGCCTGTCGGCCAAATCAGGCCAGCCGATGTGCTCGCCGTCCTGAAGCGTATCGAAGCTAAGGGTAAGTATGAGACTGCAAGGCGTTGCCGTTCCTTTGTCAGCCGGGTTTACCGCTATGCAGTGGCCACACTGCGCGCTGAGAATGATCCTGCAGCTGTGCTTCGTGGGGCGCTGCGCAGCCCTAAGCCTAAACACCATGCTGCTTTTGAAAAGCCTGAACAGGTCGCTGGTTTGCTTCGCGCAATCGATGAATATCCCGGGCATCTTATTACACGGATTGCCATGCAAATTGCACCCCATGTAATGGCCCGGCCGGGCGAGCTTCGCATGGCGAATTGGGAAGAGTTCAATCTGGAAGCTGCAGAATGGCGCATTCCTGCTGAACGAATGAAGATGCGCAAACCCCATATGGTGCCGCTGTCACGGCAGGTTATCGCTTACCTGCGCGAGCTTGCCCCGCTGACGGGTCCCACTGGCTTCGTATTCCCAGCATTCCATACTTGGAAGAGACCAATGAGCGAAAACACGATGAACCAAGCGCTTCGACGCATGGGCTACAGCAAGGATGAAATGACTTCCCATGGATGGCGTTCGACTGCGTCCATATTGCTCAATGAGTGCGGCAAATGGAACGCAGACGCGATCGAGCGATCACTAGCGCACACCGAGCGCAATGCGGTACGCGGCGCCTATAATCGCGGAAGTTATTGGAATGAGCGCGTCGATATGCATCAATGGTGGAGTGACTATCTCGATCAGCTTCGCGGTGGCGGCCAAGTTGTCTCATTCGGTCCAGAGCCGATCGAAGAGGCCGGGAATGTTGTCAGTCTTTCGGGGCGGCGAGAGCGTCGCACGCATGTCTGACCGCGCTAACAATCAACTCGATTGGCAGCTTTCTGAACGAGGTCGGCGAGAAATTTTGCGTCGTTGGCCCAATATTCAACTGAGCGCTCTCGAAGAAGCTGCGCGTCTCTTTCGTATCGATATGAGCATTCATGAAGAGAGCGGGGATAAGGTGTGGGAAGACGAGATGTCGCGCCTGGCAAAAACATCAACAGCGTTCTTAGAAGAGCTTGAGAACGCAAAATGGACTGTGCTTTCGTTCGGTCAGGTCACGTTCGGTGCTCGCCGTCTTTGGCTCCATGAATTAATGACTAAGATTTTGCGCGTCTTTGTAAAGAGATCTGCTGGATATAACACCGGCGCTCAGCAGAACGATCGCCGTAAAAATCATGGTCCGCGAACCAATTTCATCTTCACGATATCCAGGCAGCTTGAAATTGCCGGTTATGGAATTAGTGCCCGGGCAAACGACGACCTCGTACGAGTCTTGGATTTGCTGTTCTGCGAGTCAGGCCACCCTGTAAGTGATCCACGCAAAACAGTCGCCCACGTGCTGAAAGGCGTGGGAGCCAATTGATCATACTGAGCGCATTGGTTCCCTACGTGTCTGTAGACGTTCTTGGCAGTTTGTTGGAAACTATAGGCGTTCATCAGCAAGGAAGTGTCATGCGTCTAATCCGCCTGCCTGAAGTTTTAAACAAAACGGGTCTGTCCCGCTCACGGCTCTATGCAGACGACTCGTTTCCCAAGCGTGTGCAACTTGGTACACGCGGGGTCGCGTGGGTTGAATCCGAAATCGAAGACTGGATCGCCATGCGGATCGCAGCCCGTACATGAAACCTGTAAGTGGCGGTTCAATCTCGTATGTTGTGATTTTCCTAAGCGAAAACTAGGAATCAATTTCTGCTCATAACCTGAAGATCGTAGGTCCAAATCCTACTCTCGCAACCAACAAACCTAATGAATTCAAAACATTACCGGCCTCGCTGTTACCAGTGGGGCTTTTTTGCGTACCAGCTGTAAGCACATATTAAGCAGGCTGCGGGGCAGAGAAGCGTATTGAACAGTAATCCTACGAAATTGTGTTCATGGAATTTTACGGTAAATCGTTAATAGTCGGATGCTAGCCATGCCTTAAGGAATTCGTTCTCCGGCGTGGCGTTCGAACCTTTACGGCCCACTTATTTAAATGCGATGACGAGAAGTCATTTACTCTTTTGTTGAGCTGTGCTCTTCAGAAGAAGCGCTATGATAACTTCTGAATCACAAGACTATTACAGGTCATTTAGCACCGGTGGGCTCTTCTTGAATGAAAGCCTCTCGGTCGCGTGGTTGTACATTTTAGGCGAGCCTTGGGAGAAATCCATTAACCTGGCTATGATGGAATGCAATCGTTCCGACCTATGTACTCGAGTATCTGCTAGGCCAGTATTGAGCAACGGATGATGAAGCATCGATCGAAAGCGGTATTGAAACCGTGAAAGAAATTTTGCGTAAACATAACGTGCACAAGAACGGGGCTGGTCACATTCAGTCCGCATCCAAGGAAAAGGATGCGATAACGTTGCGGGGTATTAGTCGTCCCGTTCTATCGTCTTTAAGCATGACCAGATACTTTTGGTGCCCATGCCTAACTTTCTAGACAGGTACCTGACCGAGCCCGACAAGAGCTTATCAGGAGACACATATATCGATCCAATTGGCACTTTGCTAATTTGGTCGGCGTTTGGGCGCGAGATATTCCAAAATAAGATAAACTCTGTGTCGAATGACGTCAGGAACTACACGCTGAACCTGTTCCATCATCATTTGTTGCGAAAACTAATTAATGATGACGATGTGGTGCTGAGCGGCTCCTTGCAAAGAGAGTATTCGGATAAGCACTCTTTGTCTTTCAAGAACGCCTGTCTAATCTTCCTCGAGAATATATTTGTCTATTCGGTGCTGCGACACGAGAACGAGAATAATAATGTTAAGGTCGTTACGCGTGGGATTTTAGGTGGTGCAAATGCGCGTCGCATATGGGAGGAAACGAAGAAGCGTCCTACCCTTAAATTCACTCATAAATCCGAAGGGCAAATTCTGGTTCGTCAATTGGGTTTGGGTGTTAGTGGGCGTTATAAAACTCCGTTGTTGAGCATTGGCTTTTTCGACAAGTCATATCAGTACAATTTGCCTGACAACCAAACTATCTGGGGTGATGTTGAACGCTTTATAGCAGGCCCTGCCCGCGAACCTCTTGGCACGCTTGAAGGCGAGCTCTATGGCTTCATCACGAATCAATTGGAACACACCAAAGTTGGTAAGCCAATTGATTTTTCTGGCGATGTTCCAAGAAATTTGACCTCAGCTTATGCCAAGGCGTTTGCTGCACCCAATGCAGTCGGGAAATATGCCGGTGATTTCTGGTTACGGCAAACCGGCCTGAACCAGAATGCTGCGGGCGCCCTGCTAAATGTTCTGGGATCTCAAAATTCAGAGATTGTTCCGAAGGAGCTTGTCGAAGCTGCGATAAAGGAACAGTTACCAAAGGAAGAACAAGCCAAGCTAGAACGCATTGTCGCCCTTGAGCCGTTACTGTCCGACTGCGCGTTGCTGTTTAACATCATCGCGTCCGAGAAAACACAATCAGTCGCAGGCGCAGAAAAGCTTTGGAAAGGGTTTAATCGGACCGAGTGGCGTTTGCGGGATTGCGCTGACAAAACGACGGACCTTCTCATTCCAAAGGAGATCAAAGGGAGCGAGGGAGAGCGTCGACTGATTGAATTACGCGGTGTCGCCAATGCGGGGAACTTTGATCAACAGGTGCGCAAGCTGATTGAATATCACAAGCGAGTCATGAATATGCGCGGGCCTTCAGCTTGGCTTGATATTGACGATATCGGCAAAATTAGGGTCAATGCACGCACAGTCCCGTTGCCGGAGCCAGAAAATCGACCTCCGGGGAGTTGGCAAAATTCTTATTATTTGCACGAGTTTTCTAACTTCGCTGTCGGCGTTGTTGGAAATTCAGCATGAAGCTTCTGACCGAATTTGAAACGCAGATCTCGAAAATGGGCGATTTGCGCCGAGCATGGTTCACCAGCTTCAACGCGGATATCGAGTTCATCGAGAAGTACATCCTCCCCACAGTGGTCAAGACAGAAAGGCCGCAAGCTCCGCTGGATTATGAAGCTCTGCAGCTTGCTCTGGGTAGTTCCAAGACGGACGTTCGTATCTTCTGCGACCCGCGATTTTTTGAAACGCACCGGGTCAAGCGAACTTGCGTGCCGGTGCATCAAGTTCGCCTTGGCATCAAGGATGATCGTTTCTCGGAGAGAAGCCTTTTTCACCCCAAAGTCATCTATTTAGAAGACACTGATGGGAAGCGAGTGATTGGCGCTGGTAGCGCTAACCTCACGCTCTCGGGATGGGGTTCAAACGTCGAAGCTTTCCAGTTCTTCGAGATACGAAGTTCTGCAAATTACAGTTCAGTTCGACGGTTTCTAAATTCTATTTGTCGCGCTGTTAAGCTTGATGGTTTACCAATCAGGAGGAAATTCTTCGTCCAAAATGAGCACTGGAAATTTGTACACAGCTATCAGGACTGGTCTTTCCTAGACCAACTTTTTGGCGATACGATGATTAAAGATATGGCCGTGTGGTCTCCTTATCTTCCGAAAGACCTCGTTGGTTATCTCGACCGGCTTGAGATGGCAGCGGATGCCGGTGAAATAAATGTTCATCTGGTGTCCGATCGCATGGGCGGACAGAAACTTCGCACTCCGTGGAATGATGAGTTCTCTAACATGGAGAGCACAGGCCGGCTTCAATTCTATCGGCATCCGGCCGACTATGATCCCGGCGAACGGCTGTGCCATGCGAAAATCTGGAAACTACCGGGTAAGCTAGCAGTAGGTTCGTGGAATTTTACGGGACCGGGGTCAAACATCGCGCTTGACGATGAAGGTAATTGGAATCCGGAAAGCAATGTGGAAGCCGGCTTTATCATAAATGACAAACATAATTGGGAGGATATGTGCGGAGACCGGCTTGCCCTAGGTCCTGATAACTTTGCTACGCAGGATGAGCTGGAGGAAGACGGGCTCGACGTGGCACCCTTGCCACCATTCGACTTAAGAGTGAGCTTCGATTGGGCGGCCAATGCATATTCGATTGAGGGCAAATGGTTGCAGGGAAATAGCAGCGATGAGTATAAAATCATTCTCCCTGGGGTTGAGCATGCGCCGCAGCTAGAATGGCGACAGCGAGCTTTACGACTGACAATTCCTGGGGCCGACATTGAGGACAGCAGGCTCCTGGTTGATCGAGTTTTCAAGATACTCCGATTCGATAAGGTTGTTCATCGGGGCGTAGTTTATGAGCGCAACGCCGACTCGCGTCGTCAGTTAGTTTGCGCAAATCTGCAGTCGTTGTTAGAGGGGCTTGTATATGGCGATGATATGCAGTCGCTGCCAGATAACATATTTAGAGGCACTCTTAATTGTGATGGCTTAGACGGTGATCCTACGCCCGAAATGTCGACGGCAATCGATAGTGGATTCGGGGGAATCAGTTATTTTCGCCTGTTCCATTCGATGCAAATTTATCAAGAAAAGCTTAACGCATTCGATGACTTGGAACGCCTCGATCAGCAGGTTTTTGTTGCATCAGGCAGCTTGCTCGAATTGATTGAGAAAACGAACGCCGAAATTGAGAAATTCGGCAGTACCATATTTAATAATTTCCTGGCAATGGAAGTCGCTGCTCTGTGTGATCTGGCACACGCTCGCAAACGGTCTCTGGTACGGAAACCGAATTGGAAAAAGAGAAAATACACGCCGATCCCTAATGATCGCTGGAAAGTTCAGCTGGCTGTCGACCCGGTGCAATGGCCGAAAGGGACATCTCCCGAATATGCGAAGCATATTGTGAGTCAAATTCGAGATGCCTGACTACGTAAAAACTATGCACCCGAAAGATGTCTCAGACCTGATAACCTTTGTGGCAAAGGATATGGATTGGGCGTATGATGCGAGTTTAAATGCCCGCCCTACGATGGCGGGGTTACAGGCAGAAGGTGTTGCCTATCTTTGGAACTTGTTGACCGAACATCGGCTGGCGCTTCTCGCCGATGAAGTCGGCATGGGAAAGACATTCCAAGCGTTGGGCGTAGCATCGCTGCTGTGGCGCGATAAGCCCGATGCGAAGATCCTAATCATGGCGCCGAATCAAGTCATTTGTCAGCATTGGGCGCGCGAGTTCGAGACATTTACAAAAGAGCATTACAAGAAAGCAGATGACTGCGTAAAGAAATTGTCTGATGACCTGCCAAAGCCGTTGGTTGCACAACATTATCGCCTGAGAAGTCTAGCTGAAGCAATTGAAGGGCGTGCTGAGCGGCCGCGCCACGGTCAGCTTTACATTACCACTATTCACTCACTGAGTGGTTTAACGAGCAACGGCGATCCTAAGGCCGACAAACGCTATGAAGCACGCCGCGAGGCAGAGGCAATCCGCAAAAAAATTCTCAATGGGTTAGGTGAAGAAGGGTTCGATCTCGTCATTATTGATGAAGCACATTACTTCCGAAATAAGAACGGATCATCACAGCGTGTTGCTGCTGCGAAGGCGTTTTTCGGAACGCCAGAGGACTCCATTGGACAGCGTACGTTGCTTCTCACAGCAACGCCTAGTCACACGCATCTGGAAGATGTCAGCAATATTCTCAGCTACTTCATACCGATGGATGAAAAGGAGCTTGCAGCACCAGTTGATGGGTTGATGATAAAATACGGACTTAGGCGATTTCGGATCCTGGCAGGTAGTGGCGACCAAATTTACACCAAGCACCAATATCGTTCTGAATTTGCTATATCTTGTGAGTTTGGTGATCTGCCCAATGCCGAAATGTTCTTCGCATTGTATCAGCGCAGGTTGGTTCATGAACTCAATATCAGGAACGAAAAGCGCAAGGTGCTATATGGCTATCTAGAGGGGTTTGAATCGCTCGGCTCGAACAAGAAAAATTCGGAATCAGATCACGCAGAGGATGAACACTCCAAGGATTTTAACAGTGCCTTGGATACGGCGTTGCTTGGCGAAATGAGCGATAAGTACCGAGAGCTCTTCATCAGCGCTCCCGAACATCCCAAATACGGCAAAGTCGTTAGTGAATGCGCCTCTGAAGTGCTGTTTGGCGGAGCCAACAGGGCTCCGCTCCACGAGGACAAGCATTTGGTATTCGTGCGCCGTATCCCTTCGGTTCATGAGCTGACCAAGCGCGTAAACGAGCAA
This sequence comes from uncultured Sphingorhabdus sp., assembly GCA_964022345.1. GTDB lineage: Bacteria > Pseudomonadota > Alphaproteobacteria > Sphingomonadales > Sphingomonadaceae > Parasphingorhabdus. The sequence goes on along the minus strand of CAXHZT010000005.1, from coordinate 66,600 downwards.
TATGACGAGATATTTGCTAAGGAAATTTGTGCGGCTTGGAAAATAAAGCCGGGTGATCCGAAGTTCGACGATTGGAGGAAGCAGGAATGGTCGCGCGAGGGCTTTGATGCGATTGCACGTGATGCGTTTCGAGGCAACGCTGTCGAGAACGAAGAAGACAGTGAGAAGAACGACGATGACGCAGAGGCGGCCGACGCTGCGGAGAATGGTGACCCCGAGAATGTAGAAAAATCCTCATACCTCCGCTCCAGAATTGCCGATTTATTCAAGACCATAAATCCCGGAAACGGCGCCGAGCCGATTCCCGCTACGGATTGCTCTCGCTTCAGTCTGAACTTGCGAAAGAGCACCAGTATCCATGCGATGTTCATGGAGCCATCCTCCGACTATCTGATCGGCGCGTACGAGCAGCACTACGAATTTAAGCAAGGTGGAAAATCGCGACTCGATTACACTAAGTTAGCCCACGATCAGCGGATGTCCGGCCATGGCTTAGGGCAGGAGAGTGAACGGCTATCACATACCCTAACGGACAAGATAGCTAAGAAATATACCAAGCCTATTCAAACGATGTGGGCTTTGGTGTTCCCTCATCTCTCTTCTGATGAGAAAATGAAGCTGCGGCGTTGGTCGAAAGAAAGCCCTGAGATTGCAGAGAATTTTGCCGATTATGTGAAGACTGGGTTCTTATTTGCAAGCCCAGTCATAATCGAGCTCTATTGTTGGCACACAATATATGAGCGGAACATGGACCGCACTAAAAGAAACACCAAGGCAGAAAGTCGCTATCACGGCTTCTACGCATTTGCCAAAAAAAATATAGCGGGATCACTCTTGCTAAGATATTTCGCGGCTGCTCTTGCTAGCTTTGAACAACTTTGCGGGAAGATCATCGATCACAAGGCGGATGATTATAAAACCGGCTGGTCGATGCTTAGATCTTTGTCGAATCCGGCATGGTATGCCAGCGGTGCATCAAGCAATCGCCAGCGTTTAATCCTTGGCTTCAATAGCCCATTCTATCCAAATACCTTGGTGGCAACGTCGGTCTTCCAAGAGGGGGTAAACCTACACTTGCAATGTCGCAAGGTCCATCATTACGGCATTGCGTGGACGCCCGGTGATAACGAGCAACGTGTTGGCCGGGTTGATCGGCTTTTCGGTAAAGTGAACGAGCTGCTGAAAATCGACGATCCAGGGTCGGTTAGTCTGGACATCAACTATCCCTATCTCGCCGGCAGCTTTGACGAAGATCAGGTGGGTTCATTCATAGAACGTAAATTTGGTGTCGAAGAAAAAATGGATCGCTGCGTGCAGGGCAGTTTTGACAAAGGCATCGGTATGACACGATCGGACTGGCGCAGTTTCTTGCGGAAACCACAACAAAGTGTAGAGCTTGATGATCCTTACCCCGCACATTTCTCAGAACGTGTAGGCATTGCATCCTATCAAGATACTACAAAATAGATATATCTGGATCAGCTAGCCATCGCGCCTAAGTAATACATATGTCTCGCACTCAGGCTCGTTTCTTCTGGCTTTCGTTACGTCCAGCTTCGTGTTTCTATGCGAGCCAATGGCACAAAGAAATGACGGACTAGATTCCACATGACAGATACGCCTAGCCAGGCCCACATCCTTGCCGCGGGCGGCTGTTGCATGGATGGGTCGTTAGGAAACAGTGCTTTTTGATCGCGCCTATCACTAAATGCTCCGACAAAATTTAGAATTGATTAGCAGCAACTCAAAGTTCTCGTTGTTGCGTTACCGCAAAATAGCTCTCGCCTATGCCCGAAACAGCTGCGTTCGATCGCAAGAGGTCACTGGCTTGAACAGCTGGTGAAGTTCCAAAATCGTGCCGTGGAGGCTTGCCAGTGACTCGCCAAAAACCAAAACCCTGGTCTAGGAAGATCAGTACCTTTTGTCCGTCAGCATATTCCAGAACTATTTTGCGGCCATGGTCGATATGGTTCTTCCGCGTTAGTTCTACCGACATACCCAGTTTTTCTCCGAGGCATAACGCGGTATCTTCACGGTCTTCTTCATATTCCCAATCGTCGAAAATCCTATAATGTGGACCATTCTTTTTGAGCGGTTGAACCGTTACGTTAACGCGCAATTCATCGCTCGCTTTCAATTCAAGCGCAAGGATTTCGCAGGTTCGCAAAAACAATAACAAGGGCAGCGGAGCGTTGAGGTAACGGTCGGTATATTCGATGCCAACAAGCTGGCCAGTCCTCCATAAGTCGGCAGCATCCATCTGTCCCTTCAGTTTAGACACAAAGCGCTTGCCGAACTGCGATACGGTGCACTGGCCAAAGCCATGCATAATTGCAACCTGATCGCCAACTGGAACCTGCCGTTCCAACTCTCCCAAGGCGATAGGTTCGATTTTCGACAGGGCATCAGACGTCCCTGCAACGACCGCATGACTTCCGCCGATTCCCCATAAGTCGCCTGGGACGGCAGCTTGGTCGTCGCGCGAGAAAAATGCTGTTATCTTGTCGTTGGATATCAGCTCAGCGATGCGATGGCTGCCATGGGCACCCGCTTCACCCAAACCTTTTGCAAGTTTCAAGTCGGCTCTGACTGCGGCATCACGCAGCGAGCGTCGTTCCACTTCCTCGAGGCTGTCGAATAACTCGGGAGCGAGCACCAACGTTACCGGAATACCCCGCGTGGAGGCGGACGAGAAAAAGGAGCGCATCTTCACCGAACATAGTTGGGACAGGTCGAAAGGCTCGGAGATGAAAATCGATAGCGTGTCACCGCTCCTTGCTCGCACCATTGCGGCATTGGCGGCATCGTTTACGGCTCTAGCGTCAGGAACAGCCAAGTCATCCAAGGGCAATTGCGCGTTTACATCCAGGAAGGCCTGGGCCGCAGCGAGTGCGGCTCGGCGGTCAAGAAAGCCTTGCTGATTGTAGAGATCTGGTGCGAGAACACAGGCTGAACAGCCCATCTCGCATTCTTTCGGACAGTCGAGAACCCTAGCCGCGTGTTCGAACACATAGAACAGATCATCGAGAAGCCGAGGTGAATAGCCTGCGCCGCCGGAAGCTTTGTCGAATAGATAAATAGAGGGAACGCGCCGTCCGAGTTTTCCAGATCGCGCTGCGACAGAAATACCCAGCTCTCTGGGTTCGATACCGATCCAGCGCGCCAGCGATTCCCGCATGGCAGAGCCAAGGGCCCAAGCAGCGCCATCACTTTCGAGGCTTAGCAGTTGCACTTCGACAACATCGGTCTGAACCTCGTGGCCGAGCGCCAACGCATCAGTAATTGCATAGCCTGCATCGTTGCCAGGGCAACGCCCGGTCGATTTCCCGTCTTTCGGTGTCAGCGGATAATGATCCTCGAGTGATCCTTTCCCTGCTTCGCCAGCCCGGCCACATTCGAGACAAATCTCATATCCTAAATCACTGGGTCCTCGTGAGTGATGGTAGATATGGCCTTCGTGGGTGCTCCGGGCACGACCACTATCGGGCTGCAAGAGGGGCTGCCAGATTGCATCGGTCGCACTAACCTTGGGCGTCTTAGGTTCAATATAAACCGCTTGGTCGGTATCTGCATGCGGCTTTGCTGACCAATCCACGCGAAAGCCGGATGGTTCTAGGAATTGCTCGACGTCAATTCCAGGTTCTCCGCAATGATCGCAGCGATCTATCCTATGGTGTTCGCTGCCCGCTCCACCACACTGGTTGCACCACCATGCCCAGCGAAGATTCTGCGGCTCGCGTTGGCCGCTGTCGATTGGACTCAGCCAGTTCAAGCTGATGCCTGCGGATGTCCAAACAAGGCCATCGACAACAACTTCCGCTCCTGGTGCATACTCACGAATTGCGATATCGGCATTCCGTGTTGGGCATTCGTAGCGTCTGCTTCGCGCGTCATCTTCATCCGACCGACTGCGTTCCTGTGCCTTTTGCGTTTCTGCGCAGTAAGTGTCGAAAGGCACGACCGAAGTCGGGAAACCGCTTCCGGGAATGAGTGATCGGTTAGCAAGCTCTTTTAGCAAAAATTCCTTACACAGGCGGCGTGCGTGAAACTCGATCGCCTTTTTCGCAGGCCCCGCTAAAGCTTCCGCATCGGCTTGTAGTCGTTGCCAGGTACGGTTGAATTTCTCAGCTTCGTATATGAACATTTCCGCCGTACGTTGGCGAATGCCGGTGTCAAACTCGAGTCCGGTTCGCTTGAGCAGCCGAGCAAGGCCTTCTTCGGTTTTCAAAGCGGTGTCAGGCAGCGTGAGCCATTCGCAAAATGCTGTGACAGGCGGTATTCCTTCAAACGGACACAGGTCCGCTCTGCAGCCGAAAAAATCGCCGGTTTTCGTCCGCGCAAATTCACCATCGACCTCGCGGAACCACTGGGCGAGGAAATAGGCATTGGCGTGCCGCTGGGCTATTCGGTCAGAGTCCAACGAGACGCGCGGCGAAGCAAGCTTACGGCGCAGGTAGGCAGCAGGGTCGGCAAAAGTCTCAAGATCGAGCGGTGTATTCCGGGCGATGGTCAGGCTCGTCGAGAATCCTTGATTTCGGCGACCAGCACGACCTGCCCGCTGGTTATAGTTGGCAATCGAAGGCGGAACATTGGTCATCATAACGGCTTCGATCGATCCGATATCGACCCCCATTTCCATCGTGGTCGAGCATGCAAGGAGGTTGATCTCGCCCTCTTTGAACTGACCTTCGAAGTCGCGAAGGCGATGTGGTGGCTGCTGTGCGCTGTGCTCTTCGGCGCGCATATATGGCGTCGCAAGTGCTGCCTGATCATGCCAATTCATCCAAATCCCGCAGCTGCGTAACAGCTTTACGTCCTCGTTAGCTTTGAGCCAATTTGCAATTTCCATTCGCTTTGCCTGATCGATCGGCCGCGTCTGCGGCAGTAGCGGGAACTCAACTGGTTCAGCAGACTTCCCATCTGGCAATTTTCCGGTTCCAATAAGGTTTGGCGATCGGCCAAACACCAAACGGGGTAAAACTCGACGGGTCAGCGGGCACTGCCAAGCATGGGTAACCTTTTCAATTTCAGACTTTTGCTCAAGGTGAAGTCGATAGGTTCCCCCCGCTCCTGATAGAATTGGGGTGAGGTCGTCCCAAGCTTTTCGCATAAGCTGATTGATTTCGTGCCGTCCTTGGGATTCGACGAGGTCGAGATTGAGCACAGCCGCGAGCATTAATACCGGATCAGTTTGTCTGCCCTTTATGTTAACTGTAGGCCAGTGCAGGTCGCGTTTCTCTCCTGGCGGTTGATCAGGGCCGATGACGTTGCGCGGCCGCGCTCGACCTGGCATCCATCGTGCATCACCGTCATCGACGTCGACTGCGAACCGGCCTCGCAGAAAGTCTACCATGTAATAAAGAAAGTCGCGCCAATCCTCGATCGCATAGCCGCGCTCGGTCAAAATTTCAGGTAGACTTTCAGGCCCAAGCCTTTCGATATCCGGGAATCGCAATCTAGCTAGTCCGAGGGTTTCCATAGCATTGGCGTTACGCGGCCGGCGAGCCATTTCCCGCAGCAGCATGAAGCGTGCTAGCGCCTTCTTATCCCCATGATAGCGTTCACTGCGCTCGGCGTCCCATACCTTAGCCATCATACTAATAGACGGCTCGTTAGCTAATGCACCGACAAGGTCTGTCCAGGCAACGCCCTTGGTTGAGCCTCCGTTTAACTCGGCATCAATTTTCGCAACGTCATCCTTGAAGGCTGGCATTTCTTCTACGAGCCTAGCGAGTGTGTCCCGCTTGGTTTGAAGCTCCTGGCGATTTTCAGGAGTGAGCTCCGTTCCGCGCGCTGCCTTTTGAACTGCGTGATAGATGAAGCCGCGGACGAAACCTCGCTCGCCGTTAGTTTCGATATTCGCAGCAAAGCGAGCGGTGCCCTGTCGGCTATCGGAAAAGCTGATGAGCTGTCTGCCATCGAACGGCAATGCATGGGTAGCTTCTTTGGCAGGCGACACGCCTTCCAATACAATGGGGGCTGCATTTTGCGTTAGAAATGGTGCCCCGAACCGGAATGGCAGCAGTGCAGGGCGTCCGCTACGTCTGTTGCTTCGGCAAGCTGGGCAGCGACCTTCATCGAGCTGCGTAATAGAAAATTGACCGCTTTCGTCGCCTATTTCTCCGGTCTTCCAATCAAAGCCAGTCATCTTTGTGTTTCCGCGATCATTGATTGCTATTAAGCGCGGGCGGCCAATCCGATCATCTTCGGGCCGGTCAACATCTTCGGCGTCGTCGTGATCGCGATCACGATAGCTGTCCTCATGAAACTCATCAGGGCCATGCTCACTGCGACCTGGGAGAATCCGGTCACCAACATCTTCTGCCGCCAGATAGGGCTCGCCGCAATCGCCGCAGCTGTGGACTTCAAATACCAAGGAATGGCAGTGAGGGCACTCGCTCCTATTGTCAAAAAGAAGTCCTCCGAACGGCCAGTCGGCCGGACGATCCGAGCTGGGGCATACAGAACTAATGCAGGTCCAAAGGCCCGGGATGGCTCTGGTGAAACTATGCGCCCGCATTGGCAAAACGGGCTTTACCGCGCTCGCGCCATGAGCTGCTACATCGAGGAGGATCGACTCTGCATTGGGCGAAACGGATGTGAGTGAGGAAATTGTCTGCGGTGCACGCTCGAGTCTCTCGACGACAGCGCGAGCTGACGGGTCCGGTGATGCGGATATCGCCGCTTCCATGTCAACTGGTTGGGGTCTGCCGACAACGACATGGGCGCGTTCAAGCGGAACGCCCGCGATATCGGCAAGAAAGCGTTGGAGGTCGAGAATTGCCGCCTCATCGTCGGCAGAGCCAATCGTCGCCGAGGTTGCAACAAAGCGAACTTGATCAGCATTGACGGAAAACGCATTCATCACCCGGCGCAGCAAAAGCGAAAGTTCAGCCGCCGCTGAGCCGATGTAACTGTGGGCTTCGTCGATCACGATCCAGCGCAGCTTACCCTGCGAAGCATCGAGGATAGGTCGATCCTCGCGCCGTATGGTCATATATTCAAGCATTGTCTGGTTAGTGACGAGTACTGGCGGCGGATTTGCCCGTAGCGTTTCGCGGTAAAGGACTTGATGCGGGATCTCGTGTTCGGCCTTGTCACGATTTGATTTTCGGGCTGTGCCCATCAGGCCGTTGTAGAGAGCGAAGCGGACATCGCCATGAAGCGGTTTCGTCCATGCTGTAAGCCTTTTCTCTTGGCTCGCAATCAGTGCATTGAGAGGATAGAGCATCAGCGCCCTAACTCCTGTCAAAGAACCGTGCTCGTCCGATTCACGAATCAGATCGTCCAGCATTGGCACAAGGAAGCATTCGGTCTTGCCCGAACCTGTCCCGCTCGAGACGAGAACAGACTGGCGGGTGGGTTGGCTGAGCAGCTCCCATGTTTTGAGCTGATGGGCATAAGCTGGATAATCAAAGCGCAAATTCTTGTCGGGCGTCTGCGTGATCGCCTCAATCGTGCGGGCATGGAGTAGATTGCCTAGTTCAGCGAGGTTTTTATTCGACGAGACATAACCAGGTGCTGCCTGAAAGAGTTGTTCGGAAAGCAGGGCGCCCGGACCTTTGCCAGCAAGTTCTTTTCGAAGAAATTCATTGAGACCATCGTGTCGCAGGCTCGCGCGGGAAACCACAGCCTCTGCAAGGCCCGATTGCAAGCGCCGATGCACGTCCATCGGCGAAAGTTGCCCTGTTTCTTCAATGTCGAAATCAGCCATTATCAATCTCCGAAAGGGCGTAACCGTAAGCCATAGCAAAATAGTTGGGATGTCTGCGCTCAGCGTCCTTTACCGTAAGCTTCTGCAATTGATTGAGCGTTATCTTCCGGCAGGTAGCGAGTGCCGCTGCGAATGGCGCATCGAAGACGCGCAGTAGCGGCGTCGCAAAGCTTTCCTCGGGCAGAAAGTCCGCGAAGTCTTTGCGGAACGGGCTTTGTATATCGCTATCGCAATTGATTCCTTCACAGGTATGGCTCGTGAAGTGTTCACGTAGTTCTTTCCAGCTTGGCGCTCGATAATCTCGACAAACTAGCGGCGCGAGCTGAGGCATTCGGGCGGCGATCTCATTCTGTCGCTCGCTGATGTTGGTGAGCGCCCACTTTGGATCATCGAGCTTGCCGACGAGATACTGCCCTTGGCGTTGAAAGGCTTCGTCCCACGCGGGTCTGGGGAGAAGCGTCCAACTCGAGGGTAGTCCGTCGAATAGCTCTATTAGAGCGGTCAAGTGCCGTTCTTCGCAGCGATAGAGCATCAACGGACCAAAGATGCCAGCTTGCTCGAGCTTCCCGAAGATTTCAAAAGTCTGCGGTGGAAGGCCATTTAGCGATATTGCCAAATCAATCACTGCACTTAAAGTTTTCGCTGCTTCTGGCGTAAGCGGGGCACTTTGGACGCGGTCGACTAGCGCAATAAGATCGAGACGGGCCTGTTCGAATGGCTGGGCCATGCTGCGGCCCAGCTCATGCTGAGGCGGGTCAGGCAATTCATCCCCAGGGATGTACTTTGGCCGGGTGAGGATCCGGGATCCTTCACGGAGATAAACCAGCCAAGGCCCGCGAAGCCTTGGAAGAGTGATCGGCCGCGCACCCAGAAGATTCGCTGTGCCCTCATAATTCCCTAGGTCGATTTCCTTTTCGGCAGCGCCAAGATATCTTCCACAAATACGGATCGCATTGCCAACGACGCCGTTCTTCGGTCTGACGCCGCCGCCTGGTTCCCATTCGAGCTCGTTACCGAATTCCGTGACATACCAGTAATTTTCACTACCATTGAGGAAGTTGAGTTTCACTTTGGCGTCAATTCCCAGCGGCCTCATCAAGGTAGCGATGTCGCCGCGAAGGGCAGAGAGACCAAGTTCTGAATCGATAGTCCAGGTCGCCTCAAGCGAGGTTCCGCTAAATCGTGAAATTTCGCCCATAAGATGGGAACGAACCGGGACACGGGCCACAGTTTCGCGCAAATCTGCAAGACCGAGAACGGCGTTCTCGCTGACCAGCTTTCCATCCCATGTGGTCAGCCATTCCTTCGCCCTGATCGGTACATTCAGAGTAAATGAAGGGGTGCGTGACGATCCGAGATGTAAAGCAGCCAGCACGCGGTGCGGCGGATCGGTTTTTATCTTCCAGCTCCTTGCGCCGCTGTTCGTGTCGTCGTTAAGACGGGCCTCGCCATCCCATCCACTCAGCACTATTTCGGTCGATGTTCGATGCTGATGTTGTATTAGCGAAAATTCTGCTGGCAAGATCCATGCGGTCTCCTTTGCACGCAAATGGCCGGTATCCTTGTCGATCCAGCCGAACTCGCATTCTCCAGGTCCAGCTGCAGTAATGTCACCCTGCCACAATCGTTCACCATAGTATCGCCAGCGGATTTCTGTCTGTGCACCTGTGCGCCGGGCTATGCCATCTTCGACTTCAGCATGAATTGGGTGCTGAATGAGCTTCCCGCCATCGGGTGCCTGAACACCAACAACGCTTGTTCCAACGATGGCAAGGCGGTCCCTGCGATCTGCGCTTTGCCCAGTGCGGATAAGATAGATATCGCCGTTGCTGGCGTGGACGTTGATCTCACCTGAACACCTGTGAAGTTGTCGGTCGGTGGCAAGCGGAAAGTCCTCGCATTCAATCTTGGAGAGCATATTCTTTCCTTCGATCGTCCAGTCATTCGGGAAGTCGAGCAAAATCTCATCTAACCTGTAGGCACCGGATCCCTGTCCGATCAGTGAGAGATAAGGTTCTGCAAAATCAGGTGCTGTGCGGCGTTCAAAAACCCTGAGGGCCTCTCCGGTCGGCTCTCCACCCGGGAGCGGAAACGGCGGCGAGAGTCTCTCTCCACGAGCGTGAAAGTCTGCCAGTGCCGGCTCTGCAAAAGGAAATTCAACTATATGGCTTCCGCCCATCGGGCGAGCGATCCAATATTGATCGGTCTCATGCTCAAGAAAAGCGAGGCGGCCACTTATTCTATCGGCGAGCGATCCGGCAGGTTGTAAAAAAACTCGTTGTTGTATTTCGAGGCCAAAAATTCGGGATTTGTCATCCCATCGGCCATCGAGATGAAACTCAAGACATTCGCGCCACCCCCCATCGATTGATTGTAGAATGCGTTCAACCCTGATCGACCCTCCACCGGTTAACTTGCGCGCCTCGAGTAAAGTGTCGATGAGCGATGCAGCCGCACCATCAAGCGTCATCGGGAGCTCAGCCCGCCAGTCTTCGTAGATCTCGTCGAGAATGGACGAGTATGACCTACTGGTAGAAAGACCTTCACGGTCGGCAAAATCTCTCAATTCGGCAATCTTGAGGGCGAGCTCGCCGCAGATGGCCTGCATCTCTTGGCTGCGCCAAACAGAGGGAATTAGATACTCATTCCTCTCACATATCTCGATTGCGCTCTCGATATCTTGCGAACCGGCTCCCAACACCTCTCCTACTGCACGTTCGAGGAATTTTCGCGGCCAACTGGCCCCGCCCGCGATCGCTGCGGCGGGGAATCCTCCTTGGCGAGCGATATTTGCCAACCGTTGATTCCCGTGTGCTGTAATGAGAGGCTTGATTCCCCAGCCGCTGAAACCTCGATCAGCTAGATTTCGCCATTCGCTCTGCGGAAGGTTAAGGCCCAGCACATTTTCGATATCAGCCCAGCGCTGTATCCCGCCCTTATACGATCGTCTGAACCAATCGGCCGCCCAAATAACAAATGCTGGCGCAAGGCTGGCGCGCTTGAGCTCCGATCCAAGGTCCGCCTGGAGTCTTTCCTCAATCCTGCCGAATGTCTGCGATGCTAGTTTGTGGCGATATAGAGGAAGGCCGTCGGGCCTTGGCAGACCCAGTGAAGTACCAATTTGACCAAAGGGGTGAGCACCGCTTTCGGCTGCACGGGCACGCTGAATGGCTCGAATCATCAAGACTCTGGGTGCTCCGCAGGCATTGATCTCATCTGCAATCGTGCGCAACTTTACGGAATCGCCTTGGGAGGCATCAATCTCCGCTGCAAAATTACGGTCCGTCATCCTTTTTCTCCTAGCCGCACGCTATAAAATAGTCCGTATTTCCAGAAATAGTCGAGACCAAGAATTATGTGGCCTATAGTATTTCGATCTCCGAAGTAATTTGCTCCTTGTCTTTAATTCCTGGCTTTCCGTAAATCATTCTGATCTCTTAAAGAGCGATCTAGGAATGCGTTTACTACGCAGGACCATCTGGCGCTCATCACGCCATCAATCCCGCGACCTAGATCCCAGATGATGGTATCTCCATTTTCTAACTGAGCTCTGACGAACCGGTCGTGTAGATCACCGCCCGAACGCCGCGATCTTTGTGCCAAGTGAAGAGTTGTACTCCCGATCATGCGTTGCCATCTTTCCTCAAGATCTGCGCGCTGATCACCGTTGGTTTCCGGTACACGCTTATCGATCGAGTCTGCATCGAAGGTCAAAATCTGAACTGCTCCGAGCTTGGAGGCGAGATTCAAAAAGCGGTTCACGAAGTTGAGCAGTCGTCCCCGAGCCTGCTCGTCAGCACAGCAATAGGGATCCTGAATTTCCAGCCGGTCGATCCTGGCTTCACGCGCATATTGCTCGAAAATCGTCCAGTCGCGCGGGCCATATTGTTCATAGACGACGCGTTGAACACCGGGTGTACGAGCTTCAGCGGCTTCGACCGGCGTACGGACAGATAGAACAGGCCGACTTTCGGCCGGTGAAGGGGCCTTATCCACCGTTTCCGGTTGCGTTTCAGGTTCCTGTTCTTGTTCCAGCTGAGATTCTAGCTCGCTGGGAGAAGCGAGTGTTTCAGGAGTGTGATCAGAATGGGGTTCCGGCGGCTGAGGCGCGAATATCGCTGCAATTTCGGCCGCGCTGCGTTCTTCACTCGAAGTTTCGATCTCATTTGACGGAGTGCCGTATGAGGTGGAATCGACTCCTGCCGTGCCTCGTCCGTCGAGGACATCAGAGAGCAAGTCTTCCACATCACGATCACTTTCTGACGGCATCAACAGACCGCGGCTAAGCTCGCGCTTGCGCTCCATGAGCGCATCCAGCCGCTGGTCGAAACTCGACGGCCCGATCGCCGGGTCAGGGTGAACGGCCATTGGAATATGTATCGTCACCGGTCGGGTTTGGCCGATGCGATAAGCTCGGTCTGTCGCCTGATCCTCAACAGCCGGATTCCACCAACGCGAGAGATGTATGACGTTATTGGCAGCTGTAATGGTCAGACCGACGCCTCCCGCCTTTGGTGACAGGATCAAGACATCAAATGATGCGGGAGAGCGTTGGAAAGCGCTGACCATATCCTGGCGCTTATAGCCTGGCACCTTTCCGCTGATGCACATGGGTCGTTTACCGAGTTCGAAACGCTCCTGGATAGCCATAGCTAGGAACGCCTGCATCTCTAAATCCTCGCAGAACAGCAGCACTTTCTCTTTGCGGTTCCGGATTTCCTCCAGAATCTCGAAAGTTTTCTGCAGCCGTGCTGATCGGTGAATATAGTCGTCGATGTTGGTAATACCGCGAGGAGGCTCGGGATGAAGCGAGGTGCCACGCAGCATGTGCAGCACTTTGAGCATTGCGCCTTGCTCGCCGCTTTCGCGAAGAGCGCGGGCGCGGGCGAGAACCATATCGTAGGCTTTGGCCTGAGCTGGGGGCATTTCGACCGCATATTTCTCGGAGCGCTTTTGGGGCAAACCGGAGAGTATTTCATCCTTCATTCTGCGCAGCATAAAAGGGGGTAACCCGGAGTCGCGCACGATCAATTGCTCCTGGAGTTTACTCAACTGATCGTGATCACTCGTATTGTAGGTTGACTCGAAGTCGCGGCTTGAGCCGAGAAATCCAGGATAGACCGTGTCCGCTATCGACCAGAGATCCTGGAGCCTGTTCTCAACTGGGGTCCCTGTCATGGCGATCTGCAGACGGCCATTGAGCGTCTTGGCCGCGCGCGTCATCTGGCTGGCCGGATTTTTCAGTTTTTGGATTTCATCGTAGACGATCGACGCAAAGCGAACCCGCGCAAAACTCATATGATAGTCACGCATTGTTTCGTAAGTCGTCAGGACAATACACGCTTTGTCCCAATCTGCCACGTCGAGACTCGAGGTGCCGCCGCGAATGTCGCTCCCTGCTTTGATCCGGTAAGCACCGAGGTTGCTGCCGAAGGCTTCGATCACTGGGCCGATGGCGTCGTGTTCAAGATGCTGAGCAATCTCAGCCTGCCAGTTTCTCAGCAAGCCTGTCGGGGCGACAATCAGCACTGGCCCTGGTTTGTCGGACGATTGGCGTAGCCAGAGAAGAAACATAAGGGCCTGAAAGGTTTTGCCCAGGCCCATATCGTCGGCAAGCAGCACGCCAGGCAATTTTCTCTGCCAGGCCTCTGTCAGCCATGCATAGGCTTCCATCTGATGCGGCTTTGGGGAGGAAATGAGCCCTTGCGGAAGCGGCGGCGTCTCGAATGTGGCAATATCGAATGCCGGCCTGGGGAGCCGAGCATAATCAAGTTGTTCGAAGTTCTCACCCACCTGCAGGAAAAATGTCTCGAGCGGCTCTTCGCCGTCTCGTGCCTTGTTGTCCCCTCCCTTTTCTAACGCCATTTGATGTTCGAGTTCCGCAAGGGCACGAACCGATTGCAGTGTAGCGTGCGTGGCCGGGATCGTCTCGTTGCCCCAGGCAATGGTCTCCGAACCCTTCTCGATCGCTTGTTCTACGTCCTCAGCGATGGCTTGTGCTTCACCTGGCGCGAGTTCGATATGTTTCGCGTCGGGCGGTTCGCCGACCCGCAGGCCAAAGCCCTCGGGCAGCCAGCTATTCGACTTCGGCTTGATCCAGGGAAGAACTGGCTTGTGCCAGACCTCGATGCCGCTGACACGGTCAGAAAACTGTTGGGTTTCGATGAAGAGGCGATCAGCCGCTTGGTCATCCTCAGTTTCGTCGAGCTGCAGTTCCTCACGGAGGACCTTTTGGGGCGATCTAAGGAATTCACGCTTCTCTTGTGATGTGCCAGTCTGCTTCGCACGAACGATGTCGAGCGCCTTGCCGAGCAGCGGATCGAGGAATAAAAGAGTGCCGTCAGAGAGCAGATAGCTGCGCCGACCACCACCCTGCCTGCGAAAACGCTGCTGGAAGTGGACCGTATCTTGGGGTGTCAGGAGCGAAGCCTCGGTCTCGTCAACTAAATCACCCTCGGAGTTCGCAACGATATTTCGTGAGAACAGCACGGGATCGAAATTGAAGCGACCATGATCTGTCTTGGCGTCAAGTGAAAAATTGGCCGCGTACGCGATCCGTACGCGTTCGATAAAACCGTCGGCATTGATACCTTGGGCGATTTCTTCGCCGAGCTGCGAGCGCAGGGCTGCAAAAGCGGCTCGTCGTTCGTCGGGCGTGTCTGCCACATTGACGGCCAGTGCCGCCCGAAAAGCAGAATAGATGGGCTCGGGAATGCGGCCAGTCCGGCCACTCTCGCGTGTGCGCGCGCCTTCAACATCAGCCCGAACGGGAAGTCCACCGCGGCGCACCCATTTGGTTTCGACCGTGACCGTGCCCTTGGCGATTGAGCCACTCGAGCGCAACTGCAGGGTTAACGCGGTTGCGGGTGGCAAGCCGATTGCATAGGCGTCCATCTCCTCGAGCCCAGCGACGGTTTTGGGTGGGAGGGTGATACCATCTTCACATTCGATGATTTGGTGTTCGTCTAACGAACGGGCAACAGCCAGTGCTGCAAGTCCTGCAGGAGGCGCTAGTTTTGGCCATTGCGCGGCCGGCACTGTCTCACTCGATGCCCGGCGGAATAATTTACCCGCTTCTTCGCGCAGGAGTGTGATGTATTCGGCGCCATCGCTCTGTTGTGTGGCAATGAATTTAAGGCTTACCACGTGTCACCCCAGTTTCGACCTCGTCCGCGACCGAATTTGGGATGGCCGATTGATGTGCGCCGATGAATGATACCGGCAAATTTCCCTTCCCACCCTGGGCTTTGCGGTACATGAGATTGAAACTCAAAATCGTCGCGTCCAGCAGTGGTTCTCAGCCTTCCGCCATCGTAAAACTTTGCATAAAGTCTAGGGGCTTTCGGATCACTGTCGTTCCAGAAGCGACAGGAACCATTATCGCTCCACTCGGAAATACGCAGATCGCCGATTTGCATGATGATCGACGATGACGAACTCGGTCCGCTGCGGATAGTGCCGAACTCTGGTCGTTCACCGCTCTGGCGAATGAGATTCTCGATTTGATTTCGCGCACGTACACCCAGAGCGGGCCATGCATCGGTCACCAGCCCTTCGTCGAGATAGGCCAGCCAGAAGCTCTCGCGCTGGGCCCATTGATCGGGTCGATCCGTGGTCTTGGCGATTGCGCGGAAGAATTCCCGCATCGCGACATCGGTCAGCCAGCGCTTGAAAACCTGAACGATCTGAGCGGCACGCTCTTCACCCTGGTTTTGCGCCAGCGATCTTACGATGCCCTCCCATCGGCTCTTCTGGAGACGCGGATCACCAACTTGATCTAGCAAAAATTCAGAGATCGCTTTGCGGTGCTCGGGGGATGGTTTGGTTTCAATCCATGGCTCCAGAAGCGCACGGACGACAATATCTAGCTGGCCAGCAAGCTCATTGCGGTCAAACATATGCAGGAGGTTCTGCTGCGGAATAGTCGCTTCTGTTGCTTTCATGCTTGCTGTCGCATTGCAGGCAGCCGCGAAGGTAACCTGCCCGTAAACGCTCGCCGATAGGTTCGCCCCGAGGCCGGTTTCTAGCAGCATGGCGCTAACACCGTTGGATGCGCATTTTACCAATTCATTGGCAATTGTTGCTGGTCCGGCGTCGGGCGTGAAAATCTTCCATTGGGCAGCGCGCTTTCGCCACGCCCATTCATGCCGCGTCGCCGCAGCCTGCGCGGCCTCGGCGAGGCGATTAATGACCGGTCGTCCGATCGGGAAATAGGTGAGGTAACCATCGATCAATGCCTGATCCGAGCTCCGCCGCTGATCGGCACTCGCTCTGTCAATAGCCTTTAATCCTAAGTCGTCGAAATCAGTATCAAACCACGCACCTCTCAGAACCCGGTTGAGTTGGAAGCGCGGTATCGTGTGAATGCCTGTTATCCGAGATGCTTCCAGAAAAGGCTTGAGTTCGACAACGGGTTCGGCCTCACCGATTGTCGCGTCCAGTTTGGCGAGCTGACGGCGCAGTTCTGGCTGCGTTGTCGGCGGTTTTGCTAGGCCGGAATCAGCCAGAGCTTGCATCCGGGCAACGGCCGAACGTAAATAACTCATTGTGCCTGACTCAAAATATCTTGGTCCAAGCCGGAGCCGGGCGTCGTCATCAAGAAGCGAAGGTCAATACGGCGGTTGCGCTTTTTGGCGGCTTCATCATCGCCATCTGCGATAGGACGGTCGGGGCCGTAACCACTTAGACCCAGTATAGGTGCCGAACCTGGCTCCCCGGCCGGCTTGTTTAGAAAACCCTGCAAGGCGGGGTGTGCACGCTGAAGCATGGTGAAGGTGGACTCGGCACGGCGGACAGAAAGGCCGTAATTGTTCATGCCCCCAAACATAGCGTCGGAATCGGTGTGTCCCTCGACAAAGACAGCGTCAATTAGGTGCGCACTGCGCTCGCCTTTGCAGATATCCGATGCAGTGAAGCAGGGAAGCACTTCAACCATCGCACTGGCGACCTTGTTAACGGCTGCCTTGCCTCGCTCGGAAAGCTCGAAGCGGCCTTTGTCGAACAAGACATCATCGGGCAAACGAAGCACTCCTGTCTTCGTGTCGATTTCCACCTGAAGCCCTTTGTCCTTGAGTGACTGCTGGAGATCATTCAATATCTCGGCCCTTGTCCGATTTGCGCCGGTCAGGTCTTCGGTCTTCGATTGCAGGTTAAGCGCAAAATAGGCTACTAGGATGATGAAAATAAGAAGAAGTCCTACCATCATATCCGTCATAGACATGAAATAGCTTTCCCCTTCCTCGGGTGGTTTGCGACGCACCCCGCTTTGCATTATTCAGCGGCCTCCCGCTCTTGGGTCGCCAGTACGCCGGCGAGCTCTTCCACCGTATCCCGTAACGTTGAAAGAGGTTCGAGTGCGCCGGCCAGCTGAGCGACACCTTCACCAAGAGCCTTGTCGATCTGTCCGACACGTTCGTTCAGATTGCTTGCATGATTGCCGGTGGCATCGGAGAGTTTATCAAGCGCTTCACCGAGCGATTTGTCGACTTCGTTGAAGCGCGCACGATAGTCTGACCATGCCGAGGCGGCCGTGCTGGCAGTTTCGCTGAGTGCACCGGCCATTTGCCGCATTTCATCACGGGCACTTTCGGAAGACTGGGCATTCCTAGTGACAACGTTTTCCACCGATTTTACTGCTTCAGAGATGGCTAACGCGGACTGGCGTACTGGTGCGGTGGCGGATTCTACATCTCGCGCTACCGTTCCGAATGCAGAAGCTAGGTTCGTCGACTGCGAGGCAACTTGCTCGATTGCTCTGGCATGATCACCGATCGCAGTTTGCGCTGAGGAAAGCTGATCCGCTGATGTCGATATCGCGCTGCTCGCATCTTTCATACTACCCACCAAGGGTTCGCCAGCCTTAGAAAACCGGTCCACGAAGCCTTCGAAGGATTGCTCCATCGCTTCCTGTCCGATCCGGGCGGCATTGTTTGCTGCATTTGCTGAAGCGGCTCCGAGTTCACCTGCGGCGGTTGCCAATCCAGATTTCATATCGTCAAGCGTGCCGCCAAGGTTTGTCAGCAGCTCGTTCATACGGGTACGTGCAAGCTCACTGGCCTGTTCACTATCTTCGCGCATTCTGTCAGCCACTACGCCAAAATTGCGGTTAAGCTCCCCGAAGGCGGATCGCATCTCTTCTGAAGCTTGTCCGAATCTACGGACAGCATCCTCAATCTGCCGGTCAGCTTCTCCCGATTGCTTTTCGATCTTTTCAGACATTGAAGCCATTGAAATCGTCATAGAACCAATGGCTTCAGCGAGGCCCACCATTTCTGCGCCGGCCCCGGAGGCGATTGCGTCGCGAACGGCTTCACCGCCACCGCCGCTGATTTTATCGATACCCTGCTGAATTGAGCCCAGATGTGTGATCATCGGCGCCATCTGTTTTTCCAGTGCCCCATCGAGAGCGGCGGCGAGTTGTTCAGAGAAGGTTTTGAGAGCAGGAGTTTGCTCCTTAAGCTGATCAAGCTGATCACTCGCGATACGTTGCGGCGGCAGATATGCCATTCCGTGCTCAAGCAGGTCACATAGTTCTGAAAGTCCGTCATTTAGCTTTTTTGAAAAGCGGTAGTCGTATGCGCGCAATATGATCGATCCTATAATCCCGCCGACCGATGCCCAGAATTTCGCACCAGCGACTTTCATAAGCTCGTTGAGTCGTTCTTGCATCGCATCAACGCTGCCGCCGAAATCAAGCGTCGAGAGGGCTGCTATGATACCGAGAAATGTAATTAGAAGCCCGACGGCGATAAAGATATTGGCAAACCAACTCAGGCCGCGATGCCTGTCACCAAGGTTAAAGAAGAAATGCTCGGGACGTGCGGTATTCTGCAAAACTTCGGCAGAGGGGTCGACAATCGTTTCGCGGTATTCTTCCCAAGTTCTGCGAAGCGGAAGGGCTTCGGAATCGGACACCTGCATCATGCTTTCATCGACATCATTGAAGCGACGCGCAAATTCCAGTCTGGCGTTGTCCACTTCGGCACCGCTTCCGCCAGTTACGTCTTTGAGGCGCGCAATCCGGTCGAAAACTGCTGAGGCGAGAGGCTGATGATATTTGCGCCTGTAGCGTAGGGCTATGACGAACGCTGAGCCGATCAGCGCCGCGGCGAGAAAGGCCGCCATAGCGTTCCCGATCAGCGGTATTCTTGTGAAAAAGTATATCAGTCCTTGACCAAGCCATTCGGCAATATCCACGCTAATCCCCTTAGTGCCCATTTTAACTGCAGTTTCTCTCGTTATGGCGCGGATTCGACAATGGACCACCGGTTAGGCGGACTAACAGGAGCGAACTACAGTGAGATGCATTGTTATCGAATGGATTCGGCCCAGACAAGAGAACCTGAACTTGATCGCATAACTATTTTCTGGATTCTTATTATTTATTACTCAGCTTCAGTAAACAGTAGGAGCCTAAAGTCGCGTTAATTCAGCAAACCAAATTATATCGCTGGGCAACCTGCTGCTTTTGTTTATTCGCGTAATGCAGCAGTTTGCCGTTCATAATTGGCTCTGATCGCTGACGAAGGAAACCTGCGATCAGGTCAATTATTGCTGGCTTGATATCTAGCTCATCTTGCGCTTGGGCACCCATCCTAGAATTCTAGCGCCAAGGAGCGAACGTCCGAAACGTAAATCTTGGGCGTTTAGCAATTTTGATTGTAATGTCGGCCGACGATCCAGCTTCTGCTGTCCTGAATAGAACAAATACAGAACATAGGGTTTTCCGAATCATGGAAGAAGCGTCCTATGCTTATCATCGACAGTGCAATCGCGTAGCATTGCTGTTTGCCTTGCCTATCTTGCGACCAGGCGGCCGGTCGCCCGATGGCCGTTCGATGAGTTTTGGAGCTATCTAGCGGATCTTGACCCAATCCGGCGTTCGGCCAATCTCAACCGCTACATCAATGCAATCTGCCTTCAGTTAAAGACCAAGCGGCCGGAACGAAGTGCACGCCAAAAAATGGGGAAAGGAAAAAGTGATAGGCATATCGTTTCAATATGCTGAGTTACGAAATCAGGCAGCAACTTCAATCGATGCTGATGTATGTTGGGGCAGCCTCTATTATTGCAGTGCTGGTCGGCTGGCCGATCTATGGAACTTCCTATGGCTAAGTTTTCGGAATGGGAACTGTGGGCTGTCGTCACCAAATTTGACGCTGATTTCGGAGACGAGGCGGCTATTCCAAACCCCGTACCTCAATACCTCAAACCCCGTCTCTGATTTCTCAAACCCCGTGTCGGGTGATCAAATCGGGGAGGGGGGGCTTTCAAACCTTGGGTCCGTTCCGGAAAAGACCGGCGTTGAACCAAAAAAAGCAAATCAGCGAAACTTCACTAGGGGGGTGCGTAAAGGGTCGTATTGACTCAATCCGAGATACTGCGCGCAGCTATGGCGCCAAAAACCACCGGTTTCGGACTGCGGAAATGCTTCGCGAGCACATACATCAATCGCTATTTCGTGTCTTGGAGCCCAAGCGCGACAAGTGAATGGCATTAAAAGGGGTTGCGTTAATCTCGCGAGTTTGACTGTATTTGCATCGTATTTTGAAACAGCCGCAATTGGGCCGTTTGCCGTCCGTCTACTTCGAGAACGTTAGGGGTGATTGGGCTATATGTCGGCGAGTTCGTGCTCTTGAACGAGGCTTACATCGACCGATGGTGCCATTATAGAGCAAGTAGCTGCCGACCGAACTAATCGACCAGAAGCTGCTCCGCCAAGCCATCAAGCTCCTGCTTTCGTTCCTGCCAATCCGGGCAATGCCGATCGAGAAGCCGATAGAAGCGCTTGCTGTGATTATGTTCCAGCAAGTGGCAGAGCTCGTGAACCATGACATACTCCACGCAGTGTGTCGGTGCTTTGATAAGGGCGGGGTTGAGACTCACTCTCCCAGCTGGTGAGCAACTTCCCCATTGTTTTTCCATCGCCAGCAACTGGAAGCCTGGCTGCACGTCGATGCCTTGGAAACCTCCAACGAGCTCTGTCAGCTTGCGCGCAAAAAATGCTTCTGCCCGTTCACGATACCAATGCTTTAAGCGCCGCCGAACAGCGGCTGGATCAGCGATTGGAAGCGTCACTACGATCCGGCCGCGCCACAGCCGAACAGTTGAAGCCGTTCTTCCTTCCTCCGATACAATCAATTTATAGCGGCGCCCCAGATAGAAGTGCGATTCGCCGCTCACATAGTGGCGCGGAAGTGAATGTTTTCGAGCATCGCCAGCTGCCTGCCTGGTTCGAACTATCCAGCGCGCACGTTTCTGGACTGCGGTCCTGACGTCGACCAATTGGGTTTGTGGCGGCTTTTCAACCTCGATCCGGCCATTTGGATTAACGTGAATGCGAATCCGGGAGATGAGGCGAGAGTTGTCGGTGATCGAATACTCGATTTCCTCGGTTCCATACCTGACGACATCAACCATTACAAAGTGCCGCGCGATAACCGGAGCCTTACTATCTCGATCACGCGATCAGACACTGCTTTTGCATGATCGAGACCGATCTCACCAAAAAGCAGCGGGAGAAGCGCCTTGCGAATTGCGGCTTCGATGTTGTGGGGATTGAGTGAATTCTCGGCAATTGCGTCAACCACAATCCGGTCAATCGCAATCGCCAGATCCTCGAATGCCGAGATGCGTCTTCCAGTGACTTCACTGTCGCCCACGACCAGCCGGAAAAGGCCAAAATAGGCTGCTGCGTGCTGATTATTAGCCAGCCGCTCAGATAGACCGGCAACCTCGCGATTATCGACCTGCTCTTCAAGGTCCTTGAACAATCTATACTGCTTGCCGGGATGATCGAACATCGCCTGGGCCTCTTCGATCGCTTGCTTGAGCAGTTCAGAAAAATAGAGCTCAGCAAACGGATCATCGGCAAGTTCTTGCTCAATGGTTTTCCGGAGACGGCTTTTGATGATGTCGGTCTCGTTTCGAGTCTTCTCCTCTGACCAATTCTCGGGGGCAGGCTCCTGCCCGAGCTCATTCACGATCACGATTCCGTCGTTGGCGACGACATCTTCGCCAACGACATACCGATCCACGAGCTTGCGGATTTGCTGTTCGTAGGTGCTAAAGTCTACCGTTTCCTGTGCGTCCTGTTTCGCCATCTGGCGCAGGCTGGTGAAGAACTTCAGGTCCCGCTTGTATGTGGCAATCTGCTCTTCACTTATCGACCCGTCCTCGAAGAAGGACCGTGAAGCGAGGGCGACCTTAAGGCACATACCAAAGGCGGTCAAAGCCTCATAAAAATCCTCCCGGACCTTCTGCCGCACGTCGACAGGCTCCCTATCCCCGTTTGCCTTAAGCTGCGGAACCAGAATTTGCCGATACTGTTCAATATCAGCGCGGTTCTTCACGTTAGCGAAGATCGCCCACAGCGCATCGTGGAGGTTCGGCAGCCGCTTATATTCGGTGCTGACGTTGGTGTAGAGCTGGTCGATGTCATCGATATCGAAGCCGCCCTGTGTGCGTTCGGCCAGGTTTTGATATTCGGCCAATGCCGTATCGAGCTCGCTCAGGATGCCCCGGTAATCAATCAGAAGCCCGTAAGGCTTTTGCTCGTGCAAGCGGTTCACGCGCGCGATCGCCTGAATGAGATTATGCTCCTTGAGCGGCTTGTCGATGTAAAGAACCGCATTGCGCGGCTCGTCAAAGCCGGTGAGCAGCTTGTCTACGACGATCAGGATGTCTGGACGTCCCTCAGTCGAGAAATCCTCGATTGTCTGGCGCTCATACTCCTCCGCATCGCCTTTGACGTTGTCCTGCCACCATTGCTGCACTTCAGGCAGCTCGGCTTCATCCACGTCTTCGTGGCCTTCACGCGTATCCGGTGATGATATGATCACTGCGCTCGACACCAGACCTGTGGCATCGAGGGCTTTCTTGTAACGGATTGCCGACAGCTTGCTGTCTGTCGCCAGCTGACCCTTTAGCCCAAGGTCGAGATCCTTGAAGTTCTTCTCGAAATGGACCGCAATATCCCAGGCGATCAGATCGATGCGATTGGCCGAGCCATACACTGGGCCCTTCTTACCGTACTTCTCCTTAAGGTCGCTTTTCTGCTTTTCAGACAAGCCTGCCGTGATCTTCTCGAACCATTTGTCGATCGCAGCCTCATTGATGTCGAGCACAGGCTTGCGTTCTTCATACAGCAGAGGCGTGACCGTGCCGTCGGCCACAGCATCCTTCATCGTGTAGGCATGTACGATCCGCCCGAACTTGTTGGCGGTCTTATCGTTCTTGAGCAGCGGCGTTCCGGTGAATGCAACATACGACGCATTGGGAAGAACCTTGCGCATCCGCTCGTGGTTCTCCCCGCCCTGGCTGCGATGCCCCTCATCGACCAGAACGATCAAGTTGGCCGAAGGATTATTGCATTCAGGAAGCTTCGCCGCACTGCCAAACTTGTTGATGATTGTGAAAATGATCCTCTCGGTGCCCTTGCCGATCCTGCGAGCAAGGTCCCGGCCAGATCGAACCTTGGCCCGCGCGCCTTCCTTGTCGGCCACATCAGAGCCAAAGGCACCGCCTGACAGGAAATTGCCAGCAAGCTGCTTTTCCAGGTCCCGCCTGTCAGTCACAACAACAAGCCGACATTCCCTCAACGCTTCATCGAGGAGCAGCGCCTTGCACAGCATCACCATCGTGAAGCTCTTCCCCGAACCAGTCGTGTGCCAGATGACGCCGCCCTCTCGCCCGCCATCGGGCCGAACAACAGCGATCTGCCGCAGCAAGGAGCGAATTCCGAAGAACTGCTGGTGACGCGGCACGATCTTGCCGACTTTGCGGTCGAACAGAACGTAGGAACGGACTAGTTCCAGAAGCCGGGCAGGCGAGGCGAGGCTGATCAAGAGGCGGTCCTGGCCCGTGACCGCTTGCTCGGCGTCCCAGAGATGCTCGAAATGATCGCGCACTTCGGCAACCCGGTCCTTCATCAGCATGGCGCGGGGATCGGTCGCCAGCGCCTTGTTCTTGACCGCAAGGAACCGGTCTTCGCCGAACTCCTCTTCGCGCCAACGGGCCCAGAACTTGCGCGGGGTCTTCGTGGTGCCATAGCGCCCTTCGGTCATGCCAATGGACAACAGCAGCTGTGTATAGGCGAACAGCCCCGGTATCTCGTCAACCTTCTGGTTGCGGATTGTCTGGCTGATACCCTCATCGATCATCGACTTGTTGGGATTGCCGCTGTCTGGGCGCTTGGCTTCGATGACCATCAGCGGAATGCCGTTTACGAACCCGACGATATCCGGGCGGCGCGTATGCGTGCCATCTGCTGAAAGCAGCTCATATTCTTCGGTTACATGGAAACTGTTGGCGAGCGGCTGGTTCCAATTGATGATCGGCACCGTGATGCTGATCTTCTTGCCCTCGACAAACTCGGTCACGGCAATGCCTAGCGTCAGCATGTTGTAGAGCCGCTCGTTGGCCGTCATCAGCCCTTCGTTGAGGGCAGGAGCGGAAAGCTCACGAACAATCTGATCAATCGCGTTCGGAGAAAGCGGATAGTCCTTCCCCCGATAGGTGAAGTGCCGCCGCCGCAGTTCGTCAATCAGGACAGGGGCGAGCAGAACATTTTGGTTCCCGCCGCGCATTTCCATGCACTTCGCGGGAGGGAGGTAATCCCATTCCAGCGCCACGAGCGTTGCGAGCGCCGGTATATGGGCGCTGTAAAGCTCGGCGGTGTTGGGGGTGATGGTCAATTGTCGCCCCAGACATTCGCGGATGCTGCATCATAGAAGGCCACCTCTAGTGAGGCGCTTGCGTGTCGCATTGCTGCCAACTCCTGCGCACGTGCCATGATGCGCTGATTGTCGTCGCTCAGAGGGTCTCCAAAAATGCCCACGTAGAGCTTTTTGAAACGGCCTCGACCAATGCGAACGAGAATATGATCGTCGTTTTCCGCTAAAGAATGACCGAAGATAAACATGCAGTGGGTGCCGACCTTGATGTTGGCCGTGAACTGCTTGAAGCCTTGGTAAAGGTAGGCGTTGTGGCGGATTTTCGCCTTCTTCTTCGCGCTGGTGCCCTCGGCGACGAAGAGCGGATACGCATCCACGGCAATCGCTGCACGGGCCTGATCGACAAGGGGAACATTCGTTCGAACCCAAGTATACTTCTTCAGCTCTGCCCCTGAGTCGAAGAGGTGCAGTGCTCCGTGCAGAAAATGCACACGCGCATCATGTGCGCCGGTTTCGCCCTGCCAGACGACGTAATCCGCATCGGGATCATCCTCATCGTTTCCAAAGCCATCGTTCTTGGCCAGGTTGATCGGATTACCGAACGGCATGTCGTCATGCATCAGCGTCCAGTAGAGCAGCAGGTCATAGTTGAGCGTGAAGACCTGCCCCGCTTTCGGCCCCGCGAGGAAATGCGAGAGGAAGCGACGGCAAGCCCAAAACTTGGCATCAGGAATGTCTGGCGGAACCTTAGGATGATTGCCGGCAATCGTCTGGACCAAAATCTCTTTCAGCGCATTGGCGTGCTCAAGCATCTTGGCGATGGCCTCATCACCATGTGCGACATAGGGCGGCAAGATTCTGGCCGCATTTTCAAGTGAGCGGATTGCTTGCTCAAAATCTTGAGTGCCGAGTGCGCCGAAGACGGCTTCGACTTCGGGAACTTGAGTGAAATCAGCCTGCGCGAAGAGCGATCCGTAGTGAAAGATGTCAGCACGGCAAGCGATGCTGAAGCCGTTGCCGAGCAACAAGTGGCGCTTGGAGTACTTTTCCGAATCCTCGATTGCTTCTGCAAATGTCATCAGTGGCATCAGGCCACCTCGCTTTCCGGTAGTTTGACCCGCCGTTTGCCGGTGAGCAGTTGCTGCATCAGCGCGGCCTTTTCCTGGCGGAGGGCGGTGAGTTGGGCTTCGTAAGCAACGATAAGATCGTCCACGCTCTTGAATGCTGCGGCAATGGCGACCTGTTCCTCAATGCCGGGAACGCGGATGCGAATCTTCGCGAGGTGCGGAAACTTGAGGTTCCATGTATCGGACACGAGACCCTGCGAATGGCGCTCGAACACGTGGATCATTTTCGGCTGCTTGAACAAGTAGGAGTAGAACAGCGCGTCGTGTCCATTTCGAGTTGTGACAACGGTGTAGGCTGGGCTGACCTTACCGGTCAGGCCGCTGAGCGCAGAGGCACCCTGCCACATGCGCATGGTGTTGTAGGCAATATCGCCCGCGCAGACTGTCTTGTACTTCGATTGGTCAACGCTGGAAATGTTTCGCCGCCCAGCATCTACTTGCGGGATTACGCCATTGGCTTGGGTCACCGAAAGAAGCGCCAGTCCATCTTCGCCACGCTCAACCCGTTCTGTGAAAGCGGTCCCTAGGCGGAGTTCCCGCCACTCCCCCGAAAAGCCGGGGAGGCGTTTTTTGGGTGGGGTGGTGCCTTGTGGGAGCAGCTGCTGCATCAGCGCGTGTTTCTGCGCGCGGGCGTTGGCGATCAGCGCCTCGACCGTCTCGATGGCTCGGTTCCAAGTCTCGAGGGCGCCTGTAATCCGTTGCCGTTCTCCTTCTGGAGGAATCGGCAATTTGAGCGAGTTAATGATCTTTACAGTTAACTGCGGCTGGGCGCTACCAAAGTTCATCCGCTCTACTTGCCTCTCGATAATGGGTGAGCGGAAGAGTGTGTGCAGGAAATCGGTTTCGATGATATCTTCGGAGTTACGGATTATCACCATGCCCGAATTGATCCTGACGGCCTCAAAGCCATTCAGATTAAGAAGATAGCCAACGTTGCCAACCGTTCCTCGCGTAGTGACAACAAGGTCGCCTGGTTGCACCGAACCTTTTCGCAGCTGCTTGTGTTTGGCTTCTGTGATGAATTGGCACTCGTCGAAGACAAAGCCAGCCTTCGTCACATTCTTGGCTGAGAGAAAGAGGCAGTAGCCATTGCGAAAGTAGTCGTCGGATGATGGATAAGCTTTTCCGCGATCTCCATCGATGACCGCGATGCCGCTATCTTGCAGCCTTTTAAGCTCCCACCCATCCGGGATCATTTCGCACCGCCCTTGCCCTTGGCGGGCTTGTCAGCGGCGAGCCGCTTCACCTTGGCGGTGGCGTCGATGAAATGCTGTTCGACCGCGCTCGGCGCGTTGATCGCGCGGCTGTGCCAACGGTCATATTCGGAACTGACCTTCTTCGCTGCCGCCTTGGCCGATACCTTGCCCGCGCCGTCGAGCAGCGGGTGATCGCCCAGCTTCAGGAAATCGTCCAGCTTGGCGATCCAGTCGGCCATATGCATGGGCTTGCGGTTCTTTGCCATCGCCTCGGCAAATTCCAGGAAGGCAACGGTGATTCGGTTCAGCGTCTCCATCTCGTCGTCCGCCAAATAGTTCTTCGCCACCTGCGCGTCCTGCTTGGTGGGCAGGCGACCCTTCTTCTCGCCGGTCCAGCTGGTCAGGCCCATCATCGGCTTGGCGCTGTCGGCGCGCGCCAGCTTGGTTTCCGCTGCCGTCTGGCCGTGGGCGGCATGGTGCATCTTGTTCTGCACCGTCTGGAAGAACTGTGTGCTCGCCTCTGCCTTGGGATCATAGTCCACGGCAGTGGCGTAGATATCGAGCACCTTCTTGTAGAACAGTTTTTCCGACGCGCGAATGTCGCGAATGCGGGCTAGCAGCTCTTCGAAATAGTCGTTGTCCGGCTCCTTCAGGCGCTCGTCGTCCATGACGAAGCCCTTGACCAGATATTCGCTCAGCGCCTCTGATGCCCAGCGCCGGAATTGCATGCCCCGCAGCGATCGCACGCGGAAGCCGACCGCGAGGATCATTTGCAGGTTATAGAGCAGTATCTGGCGGGAAACCTTGCGTTTTCCCTCGGTTTGAACTGTCAAGTTTTCTTTGACAGTTGCCGATTCCTCCAGCTCCCCATCATCCAGAATGTTCCGGACATGGAGGCTAATGCTCTGTTTGGTGGTCTGGAACAGCTCTGCCATGTCAGCCTGGCTCAGCCACACGCTGCCATCACTCGCCTGAAGACGAATAACGGTAACGCCGTCCTCCGTTTGGTATTGGATGATCTCCCCAGGCATCAGAATCCAAGCTCCTTGAGGTAGCCGTCCATCTTGTCCTCAAGCGCTGCGAGATCAGCCTTCAGCTTGAGTCGTTCGGTGCGGACTGCGACGAGGTCGATCTCCTCCTCTTCTTCAAAGGTATCCACGTAGCGCGGGATATTGAGGTTGTATTCGTTCTCGGCCAGCTCCTCCGGCGTTGCCAGATACGCATATTTATCGACCGTTTCGCGGTTACGGTATGTCTCGACAATCGTGGCCAGATGACCCTCGTCTAGCTGGTTCTGGTTCTTGCCCGATTTGAATTCGCCGCTGGCATCGATGAAGAGGACCTTGTCGTCCGTCTTGGTCTTGCGGAAGATCAGGATACAGGCTGGAATACCCGTACCGTAAAACAGCTTCTCGGGCAGGCCGATCACCGCATCGAGGAGATTTTCCTCGATCAGCTTTGTGCGAATTTTACCTTCGCTCGACCCGCGAAACAACACGCCGTGTGGTGCGACTACGGCCATGCGCCCGGTCTTGGGCTTCATCGTTTCGACCATGTGCAGGATGAAGGCGTAGTCGCCCTTGGTCCGTGGCGGGATGCCGCGACGGAAGCGTCCGAACTTGTCATTTTCAGCCGTATCGATGCCCCATTTGTCGAGGCTGAAGGGTGGATTAGCCACCACCACGTCAAAATGCTTCAGGCCGTCTTCGCCATCGAGCAGTTTGGGATTGCGGATGGTATCACCCCACTCGATCCGGTGATTGTCTTCCCCGTGAAGGAACATGTTCATCTTCGCCAGTGCCCAGGTGCTGCCGATCGATTCCTGACCGTAGAGCGCGTATTTCTTCGATCCCGACTTGGCGACAACGCGTCTGCCACATTTCATCAGCAGCGAGCCGGAGCCGCAGGTCGGATCGCATGCCTCTTCGCCTTCAGCCATGTCCATGATTTCGGCCATCAGTTCCGAGACTTCCGGCGGCGTGTAAAACTCACCGGCTTTGCGGCCTGCATCGGAGGCAAAATTCTTGATCAGATATTCGTAGGCGTTGCCGATAACGTCCAGATTGCCGATACGCGAGGGGCGCATGTTGAGCTCGGGCTTGTTGAAGTCTTCAAGCAGGTGCCGCAGCAGATCGTTCTTCTGCGCCTCTTCGCCCAGCCGGTTCGAGTTGAAGCTGATGTCCTGAAACACGTCGCGCAGTTTGCCGGTGTTCGCATCTTCCAGCGCGTGGAGTGCCTGATCGATCCGTTCGCCATTCCCTGGCTCATGGCGGCGACTGTAGAGCGCATAGAAGCTCGCCCCTTCAGGTAGCACAAAGCGCTCGTTCTTCAGCATCTCGATGATCAGTTCAGGGGAATCTCCGTATTCGCTGGCGTAGGTATCGTAGTGATCCTGCCAGACGTCGCTGATGTATTTCAGGAACAGCATCGTCAGGACATAGTCCTTGTAGATGTCCGCAGCGACAGTGCCGCGGAAGGTGTCACAGGCGGACCAGACCGCCTTGTTCACATCGTCCTGATTGATCTGGTTAGTCATTTGGCGAACCTTTCCGGGTCAGTATCTGGGTAGCAACGGCATCAAGCTGGCGTTGCCGGTTTTCCATAAGGGCAGTGATCAAAGAGAGCTCGCAGCGAACCGCATCTGCCAGCGCAACAATTTCATGCTGAACCTCGACGGGCGGGATTGCGACGGGCAGTTCTTCCATCGCCGATCTTGTGATATTGAGAATATGCGAGCCGGTAGCGGTCTGCTGAAAATAGGCCTGCGCTGGTTTCTGATTGATCTGCCAAGCCAGAAACGCTGGCAGAAGGTCTTCTGGCTGCTTTGCCCGCAGAACGAAGAAGTGGGTTGAGCAGACCGCTGGATGGCAAATATCGTTCAGCTCCAGCGCGAAGTTCCGGCGCCCCCTCGTGGTGAAGATTACGTCGCCTTCAGCGAGCAAGTCCGGCTTGCGCTTGGTCGGCAAGGAAACGCGGTCCAGCGAGGGCCAATCAACGCCGTTTTCGTCGACATTGCGCATCTGAATGACGGCAATCGGACCCGGATCAAGCGCATCCACTGCCCCACGAAAGGGGAAGCCTGGGCTCACCTTGGCACATTTCGCTATCGTCGAGAATCGGTTTGCAGTAACGTTCATGCTGCATAAATAACGCGGATAAGCGTCTTGTCAACTTAAATAATGCAGTATAAAGATTGATGCGAAAAAGGTAGGGGGCCTAATTAAGCTGCAGCGTGACATTCGTTCTGACACCGTAAAACGCACGTCCGCTTTTAATCAGTCGGTGAAAGAGTTCTCATGGCTAAAACTGGGCGCAGAGCGGACACTTATTCCGCTCCTCCGCCCGTCACCTCTTCGGTTTGACATTCGACACCGGTTTGCTCCCCAAAAAGATCACAGTTCCAGAAAAACTGCTCCCAGCCTGTGCTGCGGTTGATACCGTAGGATAACACCTGCGCTTCTACCTCGCGTTCCGACATTGGAAATCCCCTCGGCGCGAATTCAGGATCCGTCCACCCAAGCACCTTGCAAAACTCTCGCGCGCCGCAATAATCGCGGATAGTCTTTTCAAGTTCGACCGGATCGGCCTTGGCATTGAATGTCATCACGAACATGTCGTCTCCCGCAAGTTTGCGGAACTGCGCATCGACAACTTCATATTTGCTGGATGATAAAGGTGCTGCTTGTTTGTCAGGATCATCGGCTAACGATCCGATGACCGTCAAGCCGCCAACGACAATCAAAGTCCACTGCCACCATTTGAGTTTCTTCATGTTCGCATCTCCGTGTTCGGCGACGCGGCTTCCAGCCTTTGTCGTCGCCCCTGGTTTTATTGGGGCGACGGCCAAAGCTGGACGTTGGAAAACCTGCTACTACACAGGGCGCGCACCTTTACCGGCAAGCCGGTTGGACATACGTGTGCACCATCCGGCCCCAGATCACTGTGACCGGTCGTAGTAGAGAGGTTTCCAATCCCCACTTCCCGTCTCTGGGAAGCGGACTAACCATTGATGAAGATAGCGGAGAGTTCAAGCCAAATTCCAAATCGGCTACGGAGAGCGTGATCATGGGTCAGGGCACGGCGATCTCAAATGCCCTACGGTCGCCATTTCGATCTGGGACCATGGACCCGGTCATCACTGGTTATGCGTATTACCGACGGACTAGTGTGAGCGCCCTGCGAGACTGTCTGCTATAAGACTCGTAATATCGTTGGCCGCGGCCAGAATTGGTCTGGTGGCCATATGCGCATACCCTTCAGCTCGAAGCGATGGAGCACGCTCGATGGATCACGGGCAATGACGTCCTTCCCAATCTCGATCGGCGAGTGATGCGTATTGTGAAGGACGGT
The DNA here is from genome assembly GCA_964022345.1 of uncultured Sphingorhabdus sp. GTDB lineage: Bacteria > Pseudomonadota > Alphaproteobacteria > Sphingomonadales > Sphingomonadaceae > Parasphingorhabdus. The sequence goes on along the minus strand of CAXHZT010000005.1, from coordinate 35,540 downwards.
TCAGCCTTCCGACACAAGCATCTGAATAAATGCGGGCTGGTAGCAGCGCTTGGTCTGGCTATCGTAGAGCTGCAAACTATCAACAAGGACGTCGATAGCAGATTGTACGAAATGCACGGCCTTGGTTCCAGTCTTGGAATCCGGCAGCCGCAAGACGTGGGCTCAGAGTATATCCGATGACCTTTTCAAGAATAAGCCCGCCCCAACATGATTCGGTTGGCTTATTGGGTGCATCAACAAATTGTACTCGAACCGTTCCAACGAATTAGTCCCGGGGCAAGATTGGGGGCAAGGGGACCATTGATGATAAAATGTTGTGTGAAATCAAATGTCTATTGGCTCGACGTGGTTGCTCTTCTGGCACCATTTTTCATTCGCAACACGCACCAAATAAAATCCCCACCAACCCCATGGTTGGCTGTCGACCTACGCACCCCCCCGCCACCATCCTTATTGCAAGTCATTCGCAACTGATGTACTGGGCCTGACGGTCAGCCATGTCTATCAACGCCACCGCCTTGTCGCGTCTGTTGCTTGCAGAACGCCAGTCGCTGCTCCGGCAGCTCAGCCGGCTTGTCGGGCGGGACGGGGCCGAGGATGTGGCGCAGAAATTGTGGCTCAAGGTCCAGGCGGTGCGGGATGATCCGCCGATTCTCAACAAGCGGGCCTATTTGCGGCGGCTGGCGCATAATGTCGCGGTGGACCATATCAAGAGCGATCGGCGCAAGACGGCGGTTGCCCAGCATGCGGAGGCTTTGCTGTGGGGGCAGGACCATGAACCGGGGCCGGACCGGATCGTGGAATCGCGGGAAACGCTGCAGCGGGTGCGGGATGCGCTGGCCGGTCTTCCCGAGCCGACGCGCACAATATTGCATCTAACCCGCATGGAAGGGCTGACCCAGCGGGAAACCGCAGAGCGGGTCGGGGTGAGTTCGACCACGGTCGAAAATCACCTGCGGCGGGCGCTGCACGATCTTGCGCAGGTCCGGGACGGTGATCCGGCCGGCGAATAATATTACGCCTTTCTGCTTGGGAAAAAGGCGCCGGCAGGCGTCTACTCTTATAGGGCCGCCGTAACCGGCGCCATTCGGACCAATTTGCACCATGAACATGAAGAAACAGGCCATATCACCATCTCCCTCCAGCGAGCAGAACCCGCAGGCCGACCCCGGCGAGCGGGCGCGATACTGGATCGTCCGGCTCGCTTCGAAGGAAATGCGCCAGCGGGAACTGGAAGATCTGGAAGCATGGCTGGCAGAGCATGAAAGCCATGCCGCCGCCTTTGCCCGCGAACGCGCGCTCTGGCAGGATCTGGACATGGTTGCCGAGGGACCGGCCAGCCGCCCGATGCCGGCCGCCGGGATACGCCCGCAGCCGCTGCAAAAAAGGCCGCGCCTGTCGCGCCGCCGTCTGGTGCGCGCCCTGCCGCTGGCGCTGGCCGCCAGTTTCATCGCGCTCTTCTATGGCCCGGTCTTGCTGCTGGAAATGCAGTCCGATTTCCGCACGGCTGCCGGCGAGACGCGCAGCATCGCGCTGTCCGACGGGTCGACCGTCATGCTCGACAGCGCCAGCGCCATTGCCGTGGATATGCAGGGTCGGAACCGGACCATTCGCTTGCTGGAGGGCCGCGCATGGTTCGACGTCCGGCATGAATCCCGCCCGTTTCTGGTGGAAGCGATGGACGGGGTGACGCGCGATATCGGCACCGCTTTCGAGGTGATGGAGCAGGATGACAGCGTCCAGGTTTCCGTCACCGAAGGCGCGGTCGAAGTGCAGGGGCGGGCGCATGGCGCGGCGCATCTGCTGAAGGCGGGAGAGCGGGCGCGCTATTCCGATAGCGGTGTCGTACCGCTGCCCTCCCGACCGGTCTCGGCCATGGCGTCATGGCGCAAGGGGGAATTGCTTCTCGACCAGCAGCCTGTCGACGAGGCCATTCACCAGATTGCCCGCTATCGCGCCGCGCCGGTCTGGCTGTGGGGCGATTTTGACGATCTGCCGACGGTGAGCGGTGTGTTCCTGATCTCCCGTCCGGACGAAGCGCTGGCGACCATTGCCCGGATGCGCAGCCTGGAGCGAGTGGAATTGCCCGGCGGCGCGCTGCTGCTGCGCCCCAAGGAAAAATAATTTTCTCCGGGGCGTTGGGAAAATTGCTTCGGCATCAGTCTACCTTCTGACAGTTAGTGCGATTGACTCGCATTAGCGATAACGAGACGCCTAACCAACGGTGTCTTGATGCTCTGAAGGGATTGCAAGACGATGATTTCGAAAAATGGCCGTGACAGACGGACGATCAATATTGTGCGGCATATGATGCTGGCCGGTACCGCACTGAACTTCGTGATGCCGGTGGCGGCTGTCGCGCAGGACCAGTCCATGGCAGCAGACGATATGCGGCATGATTTCGATATCGCCGCTCAGACGCTGCGCGGCGCGCTGCGGCAGGTCATGCAACAGGGCAATATTCAGGTCGGTTTTGAAGCCAGCGAAGTTGATGGCAAGCGCTCGGCCGCCGTGTCGGGCAATATGGATGTGAACAGCGCCCTGTCCGCCCTGCTCGCAGGCACCGGCCTGACCTATCGGCGGCTCACCAACGGATCGGTGGTGATCGTGCCCGCTGCGGCAGAGGATGATGGCACGGTCCAGCTTCCTACCCTGAAGGTCGAAGGTAGCGGCGGAACCGCGGGCAGCGGCGGCACGTCCGGACGCGGCAACGGCGTCGCTTCGCGCGACGCGCCCTATCGCGGCGCGGCCTCTACCGCCCATATCTCGGCCGAGCAGATCCAGCAGAACCGCGGCACATCGCCGGGCGATTTCCTGCGCGGGGTTGCCGGTGTCCTGAACGGCGACAATCGCAACTCCGGCGCGCTGGATGTCAATATTCGCGGGATGCAGGGGATGGACCGCGTGCCGGTGGTGATTGACGGGTCGCTGCAGCAGTCGACCGTCTATCGCGGCTATTCCGGCGTCGCGGGCCGGACCTATCTCGACCCCGATCTGGTCGGCAGTATCACGATCGAAAAAGGGCCTAGCGCTGCAGCAGACGGCGTCGGGGCCACCGGCGGCGTGGTGCGGGCGAACACCCTCAGCGCCAACGATCTGGTGGCGGAAGACAAGAATTTCGGCATTCGTTTCAAGGCGGGTTTGCAGGGCAATAATGTCGATATACCGGCGGTGGGGACGCTCGGTACCGGCAACGGGTCCGACGAGCGTTATGCCCGGCCCGACATGCTGGACCTGAACGGCTATAATTTCAGTATCGCCACCGCGTATCGCTCGGATGCGTTTGATCTCGTCGGGGCTGTTGCGCGCCGCAAGACCGGCAATTATTTCGGTGGCGAACATGGTGAGGTGCCAAGCGGCAGTCGCCGCTACCAGCATGGCGAGGAAGTGCTCAGTAGCTCGCAGGACAACACATCAATCTTGCTACGTAGCGTGATCCGGCCGAACGAGGATCTCGCTCTGGATCTGTCCTATATGCGCTACGAGAGCGATTTCGGCGAAATGATGCCGTCGCAGATCGTCCGTTTCGGTGGCGCTTTGCAAGCGCCGCTCAGCCGGACCCATGTGAACACCTATACCGGGCGTTTGCGCTGGGATCCCGCCGACAACGACCTTATCGACCTCCATCTCGACAGCTGGGCGACGGATAATTTCACCAGTATCGAAACGCTCTATCGTTTCGAACTCCCCAACGGGACGGTGATCAACGACGATGCCGCTTTCCAAAGCCAGTCCAATCGCTGGGGCTTGCGGCTCTGGAACGATTCCCGCTTTGATACCGGGATCGGCGCGCTCGCCCTCAGCTATGGCGGTTCCTACACACGCGAGCGCCTGAAACCGCCGCCGGGATGGGAAGATTACAAGGGCAACTCGGGCTACAGCGATTTCGTCGAACCCCGCGACGGTTGGCGTAATGAATATAGCGCCTATATTTCGGGCGAGCTCAAGCCGGCTGACTGGCTCACGTTCAATGCAGCGATGCGCTACACGAAGGTAAAGTCCCACGACAATAATCTGGTCGATGTTTCTACCGGATCGTCCGACGACCGGGACAGGGCGACTGGCTATAATGACGAGAATAACAGCGGTTTCTCGCCCATTGCCTCGGTCATCGTGGAGCCACTGCCCGGATTGCAGTTTTTCGCCCGCTATGCCGAAGCGATCCGCGCGCCGAGCCTGTTTGAATCGACGTCCGGCTTCTCTTTCTATCCCGATCCGGACAATCCGGCACGCGCCGAGCGTTCGCGCAACAGCGAGATCGGCCTCAACTACCAGACCGATTCGCTGATCTTCTCGGACGACGTCCTGCAGGCGCGGCTCAGCTATTATTCCAATCATGTGGATGACTATCTGACGCGCGGTACCAGCGATGGCCTTGTTTCGGTGATCAATATCGACAGCGCCGAGTTCCAGGGTGCAGAGCTCTCGCTGCGCTATGACACAGGTAACGTGTACGCTGAGCTCGCGGGTTCCGTCCTGACCTATGAGCAGTTCTGCACCGAGGCAGGCGCATGCCGGGAAGGGGGAACCGCGAACAGCTATATCCCGTCGCACCTTCCTCCGAAAAACAGCCTGTCGGCGACGCTTGGCGCACGGCTGTTCAACGAGCGGCTGCACGTCGGTGGGCGCTATACCCATATGGGGGACCGCGGCAACACGATCTATACATTTGGCGGTTCCTTAACGGTTGTCGATTGGGAGCCCTATGATGTGTTCGATCTGTTCGGGGATTTCCGGATCGATGACCGGATGAGCGTGGAGTTCGGAATCGATAATATTACCGACCGCTATTATATGGACGCGCTGACACTGGGTCTGATGCCTTCACCGGGCCGTACTTTCCGGCTCGGCTTTACCGGTGCTTTCGGTGGTCCGGCCAAAGCGGAATCCGACAACCAGCGCCAGCGGGCGATGGAATCCTATCTGCTCGGCAAAACAGCGGCCGGGTCTTTCGATGGCGACTGGAGCGGCTTCTATCTCGGCGCAACCGCAGGCTATGCCGATATTTCTCGAAAAGGCACGACCACCGACGGTGCCGGCAATGCGGATGCCGTCGCCGCCACCGAGAGCGCCGATCTGAGCCATGGTGACATGCAATGGGGCGCGTTCGCGGGCTATAATTTCGATCTCGGCGGTGGCTGGATTGCCGGTGCCGAGGCCGATTTCAGCCTGATGCAGGGCAATGCGATGCGCTATGCGATCTCTGAAGAAATCCAGACCACTGCCAATGGCTTTTACAATCTCGCTCCCGATCAGGAAGCGCAGGCGTCGATGGAATATGATTCACAGTGGATGGCCACAGCGCGCGGGCGGATCGGCTATGCAACCGGCCGGGCTCTGTTCTACGGAACCGGCGGCCTCGCCTTCCTGAAGGAGAAGCAGACCCGCGGGCAGTATATTGACACCTCTGCCGTTAAAAACCTGTGGCAGGCCAATCCCTACGGCTATCTGACCGAGCTCTCCTTTACCGAAACAGACAGCAAGACGCGCACCGGTTGGACGCTCGGCGCGGGTGCGGAAATCGCTCTTGGCAAGAATATCTCGCTGCGTGGCGAATATAGTTACGCCCGGTTTGGGCAGAAGGACTTCCTGTTTGAAGAGGCCCGGTCCGGAGTCGGCAAGTCCTTCAGCTATGATGAGATCGTCGGATATGGTCCGCCCACCATATTCAATATCCCGGGAATCGGGATCATCGAAATCCCGAACCCGATCTACGAACAGGTTACGCAGGTCGGCACCTCCGACATCGAAAACGGCCGCCGGGCCGCCAGCAAGGCCGATGTTCACGGGCTGAAAATCGGCCTTTCCTTCCGCTTCTGACCTCATCGGAGACATTGTGATGACTGATATGACTGACACTCTCGAACCGTCGCGGGCGAAACGGCTCAAGGCTTTGACGCACGACGTGCATGACGCGCTGGACAAGTCCGTGATGGAGGCATCCAGTTTTGATGATTTACCAGGCTATGGCCGCTTTGTGCAGATGCAATGGGCGTTCCACCGCCATATTGATGCACTATATGACGACAAGCGGCTGCAGACGGTCCTGCCCGGATTGCAGGATCGGCGCCGGATGGCGCTGATTGCGGCGGATCTCGTGGACCTCGGGCTTGCTCCGCCCGAAGTGGAGAACCGCCCCATTTTTGCATCCGGCGAGACAGCGGACCTGCCGACGGCACTCGGCTGGCTCTATGTGGCGGAAGGATCAAACATGGGGGCAGCCCTGCTGCGGAAGCAGGCCGCCAAGATGGGGTTTTCGGACGTTTATGGTGCCCGCCATCTGGCCCCGGCGGAAACCGGCCCCGCAGCGCACTGGCGGGAATTTACCGCAGCGCTGGACTCTGCGCAATTGACCGACATAGAGGAAGCCCGCGTCGTGCAAGGTGCGCAGGCGGCTTTTGCCTGTGTGCAGGAACTGGCCCATGCCTGTCTTGGTTGACCGTAGTCCGGAGAAAATCGGCGGACAAAATCTGCTGAAGCGCAGCCGGACCGCACGAATCTTCTGGCTGGTGCTCGGCCTGCTGCTCTTGGGCATAGGCTTTGTCGGTGCTTTTTTGCCGCTGCTGCCGACCGTGGATTTCCTGATACTGGCGCTGGCCTGTTTTGCCCGATCCTCGCCCTGGCTCGAGGCCTGGCTTCTGAACCACCCGCGCTTCGGGCCGGGTTTGCGGGCCTGGCGGGAAGAAGGGGCGATTTCGCGCAAGGCCCGGATTGCGGCGTGGTGCGGCATGACTATCGGCTACGGCCTGTTCCTGTTCGGCGCTCGCCCGGGGTGGCTGCTTGGTAGCGCCGTGGGGGTCGCCATGCTGGCGAGCGCGCTATGGGTTGCCAGCCGCCCACTCCCCGGCGGGGCGGCGAACCGTGGCGACGAATAGTGAAACATATGCGCCTGCTGGATAAAGCACGAGTGTCGCCGGCCACGGCTGTTCAGCCGGGTCGGCCATCGGTCAGGGCGTTTCAGGCACCATATGAGCACGGACGATATCGTAGCGCGTCTGCCGGCGACCGCTCCGCGGCCTTCACTCTGACCCTGGCGTTCCATGTCCTCCTTCTTGGCGGTTTCTTCATCCATCATGGCATCCAGCATGTGAGAAGCGAGACACCGTCCCTGGCAGTCTTCAACGTGGCACCGCCAGCGGCTCCCCCCGAGCCAAGCAGCGAAGTGCCTCCCGGTCCCCGTCAGGTGGAAAGGCAAATGCCGGAGCCCGAACCGGTCGAGCAGGAAATCGAACCGCCCGAAATCCAGCTTGTCAGCGACAATCCGATAGCGATGCGGCAGCTGTTGCCCGATACGGGCCAGCCGGTCGAACAGACCAGCGCGCCGGAGAATAGTCCGGTCCCGCCCGCGCCCCGGCCAAGCAGCGCGGAAACAAGCTGGGAAGCGCGGCTTCTGGCGCATCTCGAGAAATTCCGGCGCTATCCGGCCGGTGCAAAAGCGCGACGCGAACAGGGCGTGGCCTATATCCGGTTCCGGATGGACCGGGAGGGACAGCTGATCAGCGCGCAACTGTCGCGGTCCTCGGGCTCGCCGCGCCTGGACAAGGCTGCGCTGGCGACCATCCGGCGCGCCGCTCCTTTCCCCAAACCGCCGACAGACTATCCCGGAAACCGGATTGAACTGACCGCTCCGATTGAATTTTTCATGCGATGACGGGGAAGTGGAATCATCACCCCCGTGCCGCTCAAGGCGGGCCGCGCTAGGCGGCGTTCTTGTCGCCAAGGGCTTGCAGAAAGCCGATGGTTTCTTCCTCGCTGACCACATCCGCATATTTGGCGTTCATATCGAACAGATTGGCTTCATGGGGCGCTTCGTGCCGGTCGCCGCAGGCATCCGCGACGACGGCGGTACGAAAGCCGTGTGACATCGCATCGACACAGCTCGCGCGCACGCAGCCGCTGGTGGTCAGGCCGGTCAGGAGAACGCTGTCTCTGTTCATTGCGGTGAGGGTCGAGGCCAGCGATGTCCCGAAAAAGGCACTGGGATATTGTTTGGTCACCACCAGCTCATCCTCTTGTGGCTCCAGCCCCTTGGCGAAGGCCCCCATCGGATTGCCTTGGGTGAAGTGACGCAAAGGCGCGGCTTTTTCAAAGAAGCGGCCGCCGTTGGTGCCGTCCCGGTGATAGGATACATTTGTCAGGATCACCGGTATTCCTGCCTGCCGGGCGGCGGCGCGCACGCGCAAGGCCGAGGCCAGCGCATCCTCGACGTCGGAATATAGATCGCAGGTGGGATCGAAATAGCCGTGGCAGAAGTCGATCATGATCAGCGCGGGCAGCTCCCCAAAGCCGACTTTGGTGTTATAGGCCCGGCGATAGTTTTCGAGCAGGTCTTCGTCGCTCATCGCGCTAGCTTCCTTTCGTTCGGCAGAGCCCGGATGCGAGGCCTGATATCGCTCTGCCTTTTGCGGTCCTGTCGTCAGGCGTAATAGGCCACGCTTTGCATCGCGGTTGCCATCAGTTCGCGGCGGCTGTTCCAGATGCTCATATACTGGCTGCTGGCGCCGTGATCGGCATGGTGCGTGTGAGAATCGATCAGCCACCAGCCGTCTTCTGTCGAGAGTTCTTCGGCAATGATATTGACCTGCCAGTTCATCGAGCTGACCATCGCATTCTGGTCGAGCAGCCCCATGACCGAAGGCGGCAGGCTGTCGCACATGCACAGAATTTCAGCCATCGGATCAAGACCGTCGCGCTGTTTCAGCCGCATCCAGCGGGTGAGGCGGTTGGTCTTGGTACTGGTGTCGATCCGCTTGCCGACATATTCCATATTGGAAGTGAAAAATTGCGGCGGTCCGCTGTGCAGGTCGGCTTCACCCGGCAGCGGCGGAAAATCCGGCTCTGCGATGTCGGAGGTCCTGACTTCGGTCGGGCGCGGGGCGGCAAAAATGAAATTGCAGTGTAGGCCCAGTCCCTTGTCGCCGAATATCTCGGACTGGACAAAAGCCGTGCTTTTGCCACGGCGGAGCATCGCGGTTTCCGCGGTCAGTGCGCCGAACAGGGGGCCGGTAAAGGCAATTTGCGCCGAACGCAGCGGCGGCAGGTCGGCTTCGATATGGCTGGCCGCGTGATAGGCGAGCGCACCGGACAGTCCGCCAAAGGCAGTGCGGCCCTGCGTCCAGCTTTGTGGTAGCGTGACCGGATTGTCGGAGCCGCCGGCTCCGCATTGGTCGAGCAGGTCGGCAAGGGCGATGGGTTGAGGAGCTTTTTCTGTCATACGTTCCGCTTATCGGGCTAATCGGCTGAAATCCACTGGTAAGTTTGCTGGCGACATTTACAAAAGCCCAGTTTTGATTTATAGCTTTGGTGAATTTTCAATCTCTTACCGAAAGATTTTGTGATGAGCTATACCAACACCCTGACTCGCGCGGATCTTGCCGACACGATGAATCGTCAGGTCGGCCTTTCGCGTGCCGATAGTGCGGTCATGGTGGAATCGATCCTCGACCATATGATCGAGGCGCTGGTCGATGGCGAGAATGTCAAGATTTCGGGATTTGGTACCTTCGTATTGCGTGACAAGGGGGAGCGCACAGGCCGCAATCCCAAGACCGGGGTGGAAGTGCCGATTGCGCCGCGCCGTGTCTTAACCTTCCGCGCGAGCCAGACGATGCGTGACAGGATTATCGCTGCAGGTTAATGGACCCGGCAACCCCGGGGGAGTAGAGTATGACCAAGGAACAAGGTGCCTTCCGGACCATCGGAGAGCTGTCCAAAGAACTGAAGATCAAGCCCCATATCTTGCGCTATTGGGAAGACCAGTTCGCGATTCTGACCCCCCTCAAGCGGGCCGGTTCGCGGCGCCATTATCGCCCGGAAGACGTCGAGATCGTCAAGACGATCAACCGCCTGCTCAATGAAGAGGGCTACACGATCAAGGGCGCGCGCAAATTTCTGGCGTCACGGCGCAACAGGCCGGAAATGGTCGAGGATGCACCGCAGCGGGGTGTTACGGCACTGCCTCTGACGGCCGGAGACCTGGATAACGGCGGTCTGATTGTGGCCGAACTGAAATCGATCCGCGACAGGCTGTCGCAAGCGCTCGACCACGCCTGATTGTCCTGCGGTCGGCGGAGCCGCTTCTAATCGTAATTGGGACCCAGTTCAGGGTCGAGATCACGCGGCCGGGTGAAGCGGTCCAGTGTCCCGCATTTCTCCGCAATATCCGCCCAGTCATCGATCGCGAGCGTCATTTCGGCGAGCGTAGCCGTCGGATATTTGGTTTCGACCTCGTCGCGGGCGGGGGAGCTCCCGTCATCGGGAACCAGATCGAAGACCAGATCTTCGAGGCCCGGATTATGGCCGACCATCAGAACATGATCCGCCTCCGCGCTGGCGCCGCGCAAAACGTCGAGCAGGGTGGCCGAAGAGGCGAGATAGATTTTGCGATCCCAGGTTGGCTCCATCGCCTGTCCGCTGGCTTCCTCGACATGTTCCAGCGTCTCGATCACCCGCACGGCAGGAGAGGCAAGAATCTGGTCAAAGCGGAGTCCGTTGCGCTGGATGAAGCGGCCCATCACCGCTGCAGCGCGCTTGCCCTTCTTGTTGAGCGGGCGGTCGAAGTCGCGGTCAACCGGATCGTCCCAGCTGGATTTGGCGTGGCGCAGGAGCGTGAGTTTTTTCATTGCGGATCGTCATGCATCAAACTTGTTTCAGTTGAAAGTCCGGATTGTGGCATATCCGATTTTGCCTTGCGGATCTCCGCCAGCGCCTGATCAAGCGGCATGCGTTCGACCGGGGTGCCCTCCGGAAAAGCGGACAGCAGGCGCGAGGGGAAGGCCGAGGAGAGTATCACGAAATGACCATGGTCGTCGGCGCGGCGGATGATCCGGCCAAAGGCCTGGGCCAGCCGGGCGCGGATAATCCGGTCGTCATAGGCGCTGCCGCCGCCGGCCATTTTGCGCGCGCGGTGGAGAATATCGGGGCGTGGCCAGGGGACCGATTCCATCACCACCAGCCGGAGGCTCTGGCCGGGCACGTCAACGCCGTCGCGCAGGGCATCGGTGCCGAGCAGGCTGGCCTTCGGGTCATCGCGGAAAATATCGACCAAGGTGCCGGTGTCAATCGGATCGACATGCTGGGCGTAGATGGGCAGGCCGCTCTGGGCCATCCGGTCGGCGATCCGGGCGTAGACGGTGCGCAGGCGCCTGATCGCGGTGAAGAGGCCGAGCGTTCCGCCGCCCGATGCTTCGATCAGCTGGGCATAGGCGCCTGCCAGCCCCGCCATATCGCCGCGTTTCACATCGGTGACGATGATGACCTTGGCCTGGTTGGGATAGTCGAACGGGCTGGCGACCTCGAATTCCCGCGGAGCGTGATCAAGGTGAACTGCGCCGCTGCGGGCTCTGGCGGTCTCCCAGCCACCCCCGCCTTTCAGCGTTGCCGACGTGATCATGACGCCATGGGCGGGCTTGGTGACGACCTCGGTGACCGGGATGGTCGGATCGAGCCAGTGACGGCAGATCCCGATATCATATTCGCGGCCCTCGAACCGGTCGATCATCAGCCAGTCGACAAAGTCCGGATCGGCCGGCCCGCCGATGCGTGACAATAAGGAGAGCCAGCTCGTCAATGTGTCGCGGCGCCAGCCGAGGCTCGACAGAGCGCCTTCCATCCGGGCGCGGGCTTGCGCGTCCATCCAGTCGGGCCCTTCCTCGATCAGATGTTCGATCCGTTGTCCCAGCCGGACCAGAGGCTTGAGCAGCGCGTCCATCGCAGTCGCGGCATTGGCGACGGCGTCGATCATCGGGCCCTTGATGTCGGTCAGCTCGGTTTCCAGACTATAGCCCGCGTCGGCGCTCTGGCTTTCGTCGCGGGCAAAGACCATGGCGCGGACTTCCAGCAGCAAGGTCTCGATCGGCCCATAGGGCTCGCCCTCGGCTACACGTTGCAGCCAGCCGTCACCGGGCAACGCTTCGGCGGCCTGGCGGGCGCTTTCAATCGCCCGGCCGCCCTCCTCGTCATAGGAGGCGAGATCGGCGAGCCGCGCGGCAAGTCCGCGCCTGCGACCCCGGTTTTTGGATTCCGGACCGATCACCCAGCGGCGGATTTCGATGGTTTCCTGTCCGGACAGGCGCGCGGCGAACATCGAATCGGCGGCGTCGAAAAGATGATGGCCTTCGTCGAAAATCAGTCTCGTCGGCCGGTTCTGCTGTTCGCGTCCCCGCGCCGCGTTGACCATGACCAGCGCATGATTGGCGATGACGATGTCGGCCTGCTGGCTGGCGCGGGCGGCTTTTTCGATGAAACATTTGCGATAATGCGGGCAACCGGCATAGACGCATTCGCCGCGCCGGTCGGTCAGCGCTGTGGCGCCGTTGCGGCGGAACAATGTGGTCAGCCAGCCGGGCAGATCGCCGCCGACCATATCGCCATCTTTACTATAGGCGGCCCAGCGCGCGACTAGATGGGCAAGGATCGCGGCCCGCCCGGCAAAACCGCCTTGCAGCGCATCCTCGAGATTGAGCAGGCAGAGATAATTTTCCCTTCCCTTGCGCACCACGACCTTCCGCCTAAAAGTCTCTTCATCCGGATATATGCGCCTTGTCTCCCGGTCGAGCTGGCGTTGCAGCGCTTTGGTGAAGGTGGAAATCCATACCGCGCCCCCGGCCTGGCGGGACCAGAGCGAAGCGGGCGCAAGATAGCCGAGCGTCTTGCCGATCCCGGTGCCCGCTTCGGCGAGCAGCATATTGGGCGCGCCCCTGATCTTGCGCGGATTGAAAATCTCGCTGACCGCGGCGGCGTAGCTTTTCTGGCCCTCCCGCTCTTCCGATCCTTCACCGGTCAGAGCGTCGAGCGTGGCCAGCGTTTCCTGCTTGTCGACGGTGATCGAACGGGGCGCGGGGCGCGGGGCCTCTTCTTCCCATTCGTCGAGTTTCGAGAATAGCCAGCGTTCGGTCTCCACCGGCTTGGTCAGCCTTTTGCCGACCTCCTGCGCCCAGGGCCAGCGCAGCCGGTAGAGCGCCTGCGCGCTGCTCCACGCGCTTTCCCGCTCTTTCCAGAAAGGCGCTTCCAGCCCGTCCAGCAGCAGGCTCGCCGCTTGCCTATAGAAAGTCGCGATATCGGCCTCCTGATCCGGCGGAGCCAGGCCCAGGGTCTTGGCCAAGCCAGAAGGCGTAGGCACCACAAATTGCGCCGGGTGGATGAAAGCGTAGAGTTCGAGGAGGTCCAACCCCGAGAGATCGGGATAGCCCAGCCTCTGCCCCAGAAGCGGTGCATTGAGCAGGATATGCGGTGTTTCCGCAACACGACCAATCGCCTCGCCCTTACCGATCGCACGGGTTTCGCCCTTGCTCGAGCAAATCCAGATGCCGCTATGGCTCGCGTGTAGCGCGGGATAGGGGAGTAACGCCGTCATTCAGCCAGCGATTACCGGTACACCCGCGATCCACGGATGGACGAACAGCGAAATGGCATAGAGAACCGCCGCGATCACCAGACTCAGCAATTCGCGACCGACGCTTGCGATCTTGGCCGGCTTTACCCACGCGCCTTCATTGCGTGACACGGTGACAATCGAGACCAGTGCCCACAGGCCGAGACCACCGAACAGCACCAGCGACTTGTTGTCTCCATTGGCCAGCAGATGACCGACCGCCCAGATCAGAACACCGGTCAGCATCGGATGGCGGATCCATTGCCGGATTCGCGACGCCCCTTGCGCCGCGCCGAGCAGCAGGATCGCCACGAACATCAGCGCCATATTGGCATGGCGGCCCCATGTTGGCGGATCATAGACAAATTCTGCCGGATTCGCGCGCCAGCCGAAGATCATCAGGGCGAGCGAAACCAGCAACAACAGGGCCACCAGACCCTTGTGCGGGCCTTCACCGATAGCGCCCTGAATCGAGGCGCGCAGGCCCGGCGTCACCGACTTCATCAAATGGACCAGGCTCCACAGCAGAACCCCTGAGATCAGCATTTCCATGTTCATTCTCCCGCTTTTGTTGCGTTCTACCTTGCCATATAGGCTAAGGCTACTATTTGCGCAGCATTGACTGAGAAGGACAAATTGTGACCGATTATCGTGAAGCAGCAGAAAATTCCAAAGCGTGGCCGTTCGAGGAAGCCCGCAAGCTGCTCAAACGCTATCGCGGCGAGCGCGGCGCACCGGCACCAAAACCGGGTGGCGAGCCGATGCTGTTCGAAACCGGCTATGGTCCCTCGGGCCTGCCGCATATCGGCACGTTCAACGAGGTACTGCGGACCACGATGGTCCGCCATGCCTATGAAACGCTGACCGGCAATCCGACGCGGCTGATCGCGTTCAGCGATGACATGGACGGCTTTCGCAAGGTGCCGACCAACGTTCCCAATCAGGAGATGCTGGCCGAACATCTGCATAAGCCGCTGACCCAGGTGCCCGACCCGTTCGGGAAGTTCGAGAGTTTCGCCGCGCACAACAACGCGATGCTGCGGGATTTCCTCGACCAGTTCGGTTTTGACTATGAATTCATCTCCTCGACCGAGCAATATCAGAGCGGCGCGTTTGACGAGACGCTGAAGCTCGTTCTCGCCCGCAACCAGCAGATACTCGACATCATGCTGCCGACCCTGGGCAAGGAACGGCAGGCGACTTACTCGCCGATCCTGCCGATCAGCCCCAAGACCGGCCATGTGCTGCAGGTGCCTGTCGAGATCGTCGATGCCGAAGCCGGAATTGTCCGGTTCGAGGATGACGGCAAGATGATCGAGCATAATGCTCTAACCGGCGGCGCCAAGCTGCAGTGGAAAGTCGACTGGGCGATGCGCTGGACCGCGCTCGGCGTCGACTATGAAATGTACGGCAAGGACCTGACCGACAGCGGCGTGCAGTCGGGCAAGATCGCCAAGGTACTGGGCGCGCGCAAGCCGGAGGGCCTGATCTACGAGATGTTCCTCGACGAGAAGGGCGAGAAGATCTCCAAGTCCAAGGGCAATGGACTCAGCCTCGAGGAATGGCTGCGCTATGGTTCCGAGAACAGCCTCGCCTACTATATCTTCCGCGAGCCCAAGTCGGCGAAGCAGCTGCACATGGGCGTGATTCCCAAGGCGGTCGACGAATATTTCCAGGCGCGCGCCAACTGGCACGAGCAGGATGCCAGCAAGCGGCTCGGCAATGCGGTGCATCATGTCCATAACGGCGATGTGCCGACGGACACGATCCCGGTCACTTTCGGCCTGCTGCTCAACCTTGTCGGTGTGATGGGCGATGCGGATCGCGAACAGATCTGGGCTTATTTGCGGCAATATGCGCCGGACGCGACGCCGGAGCGCTATCCCGATCTCGACGAGCTGATCGGCAACGCGATGGCCTATCACAAGGATTTCATCGCCCCGACGCTGCACCGGCGCAAGCCGGAAGGCGTCGAAGTGGCAGCACTCGAGCGGCTCGACAGAGAGCTGGCGGCGCTGCCAGAAGATGCGCCGGCAGAGGACATCCAGAATATCGTCTATGCCATCGGCAAGGAAGGCGGTTTCGACAATCTGCGTGACTGGTTCAAGGCGCTGTACGAGACCCTGCTCGGCTCTTCGCAGGGCCCGCGCATGGGTAGCTTCATTGCGCTCTATGGCATATCAAACACCCGCAAACTGATTGCGGAAGCTTTGTCATGAGCGGCTATCATCTCGCACAGATCAATATCGCGCGGTTCAAGCGGCCCAAGGATGATCCGGCCAACGCGGACTTTATGGACGCGCTTGATCCGGTCAATGCAGCGGCGGAGGCAGCCCCGGGCTTTGTCTGGCGTTTGACCGGCGAGGGCAATGATGCGGTGGATATTGACGCGGTACCCGGTGATCCGAATCTGGTGGTCAATATGTCGGTATGGGTCGATGTCGATTCCCTCGGCGCCTATGTCTACCGCAATGATCAGCATCTGGTGATCATGCGCCGCCGCAAGGAGTGGATGGAGCATATCGATGTCTATCAGGCGCTCTGGTGGGTGCCGGTTGGCCACGAGCCGAGCGTGGCAGAAGGGCTGGCAGCGGTCGATCATCTGGCCAAACATGGGCCGACCGCCAAGGCCTTTACCTTCCGCCAGACCTTTGCTGCTCCGGACGGCACACCGGCTGTTCCCGTGCTGGACGAATGCGCCTGATGATCGATATTTTCACCACCGGCGGGACGATCGACAAGGTCTATTTCGATGCCTTGTCGGAATATCAGATCGGAGCGACGGCGCTGCCCGACATGTTGCAGGAGAACAACGTCTTTGTCGCCCACCGGGTAACGCAGCTGATGCGCAAGGACAGTCTCGAACTGACCGATGCGGACAGGGCCGCGATTCACGAGGCGGTGGCCGCAAGCGATGCCGACAAGATTCTCGTGACCCATGGCACCGACACGATGGTCGATACGGCGCGCGTGTTGGCCGACATCAGCGGCAAGACCATCGTGCTGACGGGTTCTATGCAGCCCGCGTCCTTGCGCGTGAGCGATGCCCAGTTCAACGTCGGCTTTGCCCTCGCCGCGACGCAGACCCTGCCGCACGGCGTCTATATCGCGATGAACGGCGAGGTCTTTGACCCGGCGAAGACGCATAAGGACCGCTCGGCGCACAGGTTCGTCAGGGACTAGAATCATTTCCGGCATTTGGTTACGGCAACGGGGAGTTTGGGATGGCAAAGCGCACGGTCGAGCAACTCAGCGAGCAACTGCTCAACAAGCCGCTGACGGCGCTGTCTCCCGAAGAGCGGGGCGTTCTCGAAGCGATCGTATCGCGGGAGATCGTCGCGGACGATGCCGGGATACTGGCGGACGAGCAGACCAGTTTCGGCGAACGCCTGTCCGACAAGGTGGCGGCGATTGGCGGTTCCTGGGGCTTCATCATCACCTTTGCGCTGGTGCTGTTCGGATGGATGTTGCTCAACTCGGAGATACTGACCCGGTTCGATGCGGCCTTTGATCCTTATCCCTACATCTTTCTCAACCTGATGCTCTCGACGCTGGCCGCCGTTCAGGCCCCAATCATCATGATGAGCCAGAACCGCGCCTCCAACAAGGACCGGATCGCCGCGGCCCATGACTATGAAGTCAATCTGCGCGCCGAGCTCGACATCATCCGCCTGCACGAGAAAATCGACCTGCTGATGCTCGAGAAGATCGCGAAGCTCGAGGCCGATCTCGGCGAGATCAAGACGGCGGTGCAGTCGGCCTAGGCCGCAACCGGCCGCGTCACTGTCCGCAAGACCTCGGCGTAGCTGTTCGCGATCGTCATCCGCGGGCCATAACCCTTGGCGATCAGCAGTTCGTGCGCCCTGGGCAGATTATAGCAGGGCACGCCCATGAACAGATGATGCTCGCTGTGATAATTGACCCAATAGGGCGCCAGCGTCATCCGCATCAGCATATTGGCCTTTGTCGTGCGCGCATGGCTGAACGGGTCATCGCCGCCGGTGGTCGTGCAGGCATGTTCGGCAATATTGCGGATCCGCAGGATCAGCTGGAACGTGGTCGCCAGCGCCGCCAGCCAGATCAGGAAGGGAATGATGCCCAGCGTCGCCAGACTGACCAGCAGCACGATAAGCTGGATCAGCAGGAAGCGGCCGACCGTCCGTGTGGTGCGCTTTGCACCCTCCAGATCGACCACGGGCGCAGCCACGCCAGCGGCTCCGTTGCGATTGAGCGGGGTTCCGGCGGAGGTGTCGCGCTTTCCGTTCCCGTTCGTGCTGAGCTTGTCGAAATACGCCCGGCGCGCATCCTCGTCCTTCGACAGGCTCAGGACGAACGGAGTGAGCATCGCCTTCAGACCCTTCCACGCCACCGCGAACTGGTTGCTGCGTTGTTTGAAGAAGGTCTGCCCGGTGAGGTCGCGGATGACCTTGCGCTTCATGCTGGCGGGGGTCGTCGGGAAAGCCGCCGATAGACCAAGATCTGGGTCTTCGCTCTGCTGGGTGAAACGGTGATGGGTCAGATGATAGGCGCGATAGCTGTGCAGGTCGCTGCCGGTCGCCGAGCCGGTGATCCACTGGCCGAGAAAATTGTTGGTCTTGCGTTTCGGGTGGAGCAGGCCGTGCGCGCCTTCGTGCATCAGGATCGACAGGCCGAGCTGCCGGCCGCCGACCAGCACCAGCGCCAGCGGCGTGGCGATCAGGCCAGCCAGCCAGTGCCATTGCCAGAGCAAGGCCGTGCCGCCGGTAACCAGCGCCACCATCAGCCAGGCGTGAATCGACAGCCACAGACCGTGCCAGCGCGACACGCGAGTCAGCGCCTTCCACTCTTCAGGGGTGAAAATCTCATTCGGTCTGGCGGCTTTGACAGCGGGCATGATGCGATCCTTTTCTCCTCTCAATATAGCTGTTTTCTGCCGATTTTACAAATATCGGCGATGCCGTAGCGTTATCCCGGAGTGCGGGCATTCCGTTCGTCCTGAGCCTGTCGAAGGACGAGTGCGCGCAGGCCTGTCCTTCGACAGGCTCAGGACGAACGGACCATTATTCCTGCACTAGGCCAGCGCTTCTGCCAGCCGCACCATGAAATCCGCGCCGCGTTCAAATTGCTCGACCGCCAGATATTCATTCGGCTGGTGGGCCTGTTCGATCGATCCGGGGCCGCAGATCACGGTGGCAAAACCCGCTTGCTGGAATTGTCCGGCCTCGGCTGCGTAAGAGACCACGCCCGACGGGCTGTTGTCGCCGGTCAGGCGGCGGACAAAGGCCTCGGCTTCGGCCGAACCCGCCGGTGTCATCGGCGGCGCGTTGGACAGGCGGGTGACGGTGACGCCGGCCTCGGGAAAGGCCCCGCGCATTTCACGATCGAGGGCCGCGACCTTGGCCTTGAACGGGGCAAGCACGGCTTCCGGATCGACGTCGGGCGGGCAACGCAGGTCAAAGACAAAATGGGCGCGGCGGGCCAGGATATTGGCCGCAGTGCCGCCCTCCATCCGGCCGATGGTCAGCGTTGCGTGCGGCGGCATGAAAGGCGATTGCGGATCGGCATTTTCCCACAGATTGCGGGCGAGCTCAGCCAAATCATGCATCAGCTCCACCGCCACCATATTGGCGGACAGGCCGAGATGGGTGAGGCTGCTATGCGCTTCGTGGCCGAGCACCTCGACCTCGTGAACGGTGATCCCCTTATGACCGGTGATGACTTTCATCATCGTCGGCTCGCCGATAATTGCCAGAGCGGGCTTGGGCAGTTTCGCCGCCATTTCCCCGATCATCGCCGGCGCGCCGAGGCAGCCGATTTCTTCGTCATAGCTGAACGCCAGATGGACTGGCTTAGATCCGTTTTTGAACGAGGGCACGGCTGTCAGCGCCAGCGCGATAAAGCCCTTCATGTCGCAGGTCCCGCGTCCGTGCAACAGGCCGTCGCGCTCGGTCACCGTCCACGGATCGCTTTGCCAGTCCTGCCCGTCGACCGGCACCACATCGCTATGGCCGGACAATATGATCCCGCCCTCGACCGCAGGACCGACGCTCGCATAGAGATTGGCCTTGGACGCATCTTCATTGATGACGCGGGTTGATGAGACGCCGTGCTGATCCAGATAATCCTCGACCCTCGCGATTAGTTCCAGATTGCTGTTCCGCGACGTGGTGTCGAAGGCGATCAGCCTGTCAAGAATATCGCGGGCGGCGGGGAGGAGGGCGTTGGTCATGCGGTTTCGAACTTTACAAACTTTACAGTGTTAAAGAATAAAATCGAACTGGCCCTGAAAGTGTAGAAAATTAGCGGTTTTTCGGATGATGATTCAGGACCGGCCATGGGGGACGACTATCATAACAAACGCGATGTAGGACAGGGAATTCTGTCTGGTCCTTCCTCTTTAGAGGAGGGGTTGGGGTGGTGTGGTGCCGCAAGCACAAATTCAGAAACTGCTATCGAACCAGTTTCCTCATATCCCACCCCCTACCCCTCCTTGAAAGGGAGGGGCTTGAGTCTCTCCCAATCTTTACATCTTCGTCATTGCGAGGAGCATAGCGACGAAGCAATCCAGTGCGGCGCGCGCGGCTCTGGATTGCCGCGCTGCGCTCGCAATGACGCAAGGCAGGGTGCCTTGCCCAACAAGCTCCTTCTCCCGTGAGGGAGAAGGTTGTGCAGACTTGCGAACTTGTTCGCTAGTCGGAGCTGGATGAGGGTGTACAATCTCGCGCGCAGAACGCCCTCATCCGACGCCGCCTAATCGCTAAAGCGATAAGGCTCTGTATCCTTCTCCCTCACGGGAGAAGGAGCAACAAAACTCAAGCCTGCGAGTTGATCCAGTCGCGGATCTTGCTTTCCAGCACGGTCATCGGCAGCGCGCCGGTGTTGAGCACCTGGTCGTGGAATTCGCGCGGGTCGAACTTGTCGCCGAGCGCGTCCTGGGCTTCCTTCTTCAGCCGCTGGATGGTCAGCGCGCCGATCTTGTAGGCCAGAGCCTGCGAGGGAATCGCGATATAGCGTTCGACTTCGGCGGTCGCGTCGGTCTCGCCCATGCTGCTGTTGTCGAGCATATATTTGATCGCCTGTTCGCGGCTCCAGCCCTTGCTGTGCAGGCCGGTGTCGACGACCAGACGCATCGCGCGGAGCATCTCGTCGTCGAGATGGCCGAAGCGCTGATAGGGGTCGTTATAAAGCTCCATCGGGAAACCCAGTTTCTCGGCATAGAGCGCCCAGCCTTCGACAAAGGCGGTGTTGCCGCCAAAGCGCATGAAATTGGGCAGGTCGGTATTTTCCTGGGCGAGGGAAATCTGGAAGTGATGGCCCGGTGCGCCTTCGTGCAGATAGAGGGTCGTGATGCCCGAGGTGTTGCGCGAGGGCAGGTCATAGGCGTTGAAATAGAAGACCCCGGGACGCGATCCGTCGGGCGTGCCACTCTGGTAGGAGCCGCCGGCCTGGAATTTTTCGATTGATTCGTCATAGGGACGAATTTCCAGCGGCGATTTCGGCAGCACCTTGAACTGCTCGCCGATTTTCGCGTCGACCGTCTTGCCCATATCATAATAAGCCTGGGTCAGCGCTTCGCGGGATTCGGGGTGGAACTGTTCGTCGGTGCGCAGAAATTCGAAAAATTCGGACAGGGTGCCGTCAAAGCCGACCTCGGCCTTGATGTCTTCCATTTCGGTCTTGATCCGGGTGACTTCGCTGAGGCCGAGATTGTGGATATAGTCGGCTTTCAGCGGCAGAGTGGTCGTGTTTTCGATCATGTTTTCATAAAGAACCGCGCCGCCCTTCATCTGTGACAGGCCGACCTCGTTGCGGGCGACCGGCAGATATTCATTCTTCAGAAAATCATGCATGCGTTGGTAGCCAGCGAAAATTTCGGTGGTCGCCGCGGCATATTCCTTGGTCAGGCGCGCCTTGTCGGCTTCGCTGAAGCTCTCGGGGAAATTCTTGGTCGGCGCCATGAACGGGCTGTTGTCCAGACCGAGGGCGATCTGGGTGGCGAGCTGTTCGATGACATTGGTGATCGTCAGCTTGGTCTCGACAACGCCGCTTTCCATGCCTTCGCGGAAACGGCCGATCGAACGGTCACCGATGGTGATGAACTGCTTGTGGCGTTTGAGATTATCCTCGTAATTTTTCACCGTCTTGAACGGCGCGCCGCCCTTGCCGGAAGCAAAATTCGGATAGAATGTGTGGAAGCCGCTGAAATGGTTCACCGGGCGGACCACGGTCAGCGCCATGATTTCGTCGGACAGGCCTTTCAGCGCCTGCTGCTTGTCGCGCTTGAACACGTCATAGGCGATTCTATCGGTGGCGCTGAGCTTGCTGCGGTCGATCTTCATCAGGGCGGCCAGTTCGGCGGTTTCAGCGGCTTTCTCGCCAGCAAAATATTCGTCGGAAATATAATCGCCAAGCTGGTCGGCATAGCGTTCATCGCCGCGGAACAGTGCGCCGATCGGGTTGCGCTTGAGATTGTCTTCATCGCTCTTGGCGAACAGCGCCTTCAGCTTCTGGCCTTCGGTCATCTCCGCTGCTTCGTGATGTTCCATCGTCGCTGCGCTGGTGGCGGCAAGCGGCTGGGCGGTCGCGACGCTGCCGATGGCGAGCAGGCTGGTACCGACGAAAAGAGAGAGAGATTTCTTGATCATATGAGGTTCCTATCCAAAAGCTGTTATGTCCAGCTAACACGGTAAAGTATCGGTCGCAACGATTTCGCCCGAGTTGCGATGCTGTTGGTCGAAGCGGATCGTCGGTTCATCGGGAGTTGCCGGCTCAGTCGACCCAGCCGCCGAGCCACGGATTCAGCCGGAACCATTTGGTGATGATATATTTGGTGCCTTGCTCGACCGGCGTCCCGGCGTGCAGCGTGTCGATATTCGGCGTGCCGTCGGGCTTCATATTGTTCCAGATCAGCAGCATCCCGCGGCGCGGTTCGACGGCATATTCCAGCTGCGGGAAAGCGGTGGCGCCGCCTTTCTCCGGTTCGTTGAGATAGGCCATGGCTGTCCACGTCCGCTGACCGCCATTGGGGCCTTCCAGCTGCCAGTATTTTTCGCTTTCGTGAAAATAGTCGTGATGATCCTTGAACTGCTGGCCCGGTTGATAGCGCTGGCCCTGCAATATTTCGCTATGCGTTTGCGGCAGGCCGAGCAGCTCGCAGATCGATTTGTCGATCCGGCGAATGTCCGGGTTGGCCGGATCGACATTGCAGCTGTAGCTGGTGCGATAGCCCTCGCGTTCGGTGCCCTTGTACAGGGTGGAGGGCTGGCTGTCGCTGTCGATCATGTCGATCAGCAGGTCGCAATCGGCATCATTGAGGAAATTCTGGTAGACGTAGAGCTGCACATGCGGGCTTTCCAGCCACTGGACCCGGGGATGGGCGTTGAGCCTATCGGTCACCTTGCGGCCGAGTTCGGCTATACGCCGGGGGCTGGCATAGCGTTCGCTTTGCTTCTTTGAGAAAACCCGGGCCATCGTCGGCAGTCTAGTCGATGACGCGACCGCGCACCATCACCCAGTCAACCTCTTCCAGCACCGTCACATCGTCTAGCGGATTGCCGTCAAAGGCAATCATGTCGGCCGAATAGCCGACCGCGATCCGGCCGATTTCATTATCCATGTCCAGCGCCTTGGCAGCCGATGTGGTCGCGCTCGCCAATGCTTCCCGCGCGGTCAGGCCGGCGTCGACCATCAGCTGCAGTTCCTCGGCGTTGCGGCCATGATCGAACACACCCGCGTCGGTGCCGAATACGATCGGCACGCCCAGTCGCTTGGCCGAAGCGACCGCCTTGCCGACGGTGTTCAGAGTCATGCGGATTTTCTCCTCGACCACCGGCGTGTAGACGCCCTTGCCGAGCCCCTCGCTGACGCCCTTGAAAGCCATCAAGGTCGGCACCATTGCCGTGCCATTGGCTTTCATGACCTTGAGCGCCGCCTCGTCTGCGAACGTGCCATGCTCGATCGTGTCAATGCCGGCGCGCGATGCCGCCTCGATCCCGCGGGCGCCATGGGCATGGGCCATGACCTTGAGGCCGAGCGAGTGGGCGGTGTCGGCGATCGACTTCATTTCGGCGTCGGTAAAATGCGCTTCCAGCCCGCGACCCTGTTGCGAGAGAACCCCGCCGGTTGCGGTGATTTTGATGATATCGGAACCCGCACGCGAAGCCTTGCGCACTTTCTCGGCGCATTCGACCACGCCCGTGCAGCTGTAGCCGCTGGCGAGCAGTTCGTTGACCGGCTCGGTGAAACCAGTGGTGTCACCATGGCCGCCGACGATCGCCAGCGCGGGGCCGGCGGCGATGATGCGCGGTCCGGGAATGATCCCGTCAGCGGTGCCGCGGCGCAGCGAGAAAGCGCTATATTGTGAAGAGCCCGCCTCGCGCACGGTGGTGAACCCGGCTTTCGCGGTGACCAGCGCATTTTTCGCACCGACAACCACGCCCCATTCGGCCGGTTCGGTGGTTTCCTTCCAGAAATCGCCACCAGGATCGCCGGTCAGATGAACGTGCAGGTCGATCAGGCCGGGCATGACGGTCTTGCTGCTCAGGTCGATGATTTCCGCATCCGCACTGCTCACCGGATCCGATCCGCTGCGGATTTCGGCAATCCTGCCGTCGCGGACGATGATCGTGGCGGGGCCGCTCGGCTGAGACGCCGCATCGGTCAAAAGATTGCCGACCCGGATGATCTGGTCCTGCGCAAAGGCAGATGCGGGTACCAAGGCCAGTGCCAGAGCCGACATCGCAAGATTGAGCGTGCGTATCATCAATATTCTCCTGTTTTTCTGATGCACTTGTGCTTCCGGCCCCGTCAGGATGCAACAAAAAACCCGCCGCCTTTTCGGGCAGCGGGTCTGTTGGTCGATGGTCTGCGTCCTACCAGAAGAAATTGTAGATCACGTCCA
This sequence comes from uncultured Sphingorhabdus sp., assembly GCA_964022345.1. Lineage (GTDB taxonomy): Bacteria > Pseudomonadota > Alphaproteobacteria > Sphingomonadales > Sphingomonadaceae > Parasphingorhabdus. The sequence continues at coordinate 11,289 of CAXHZT010000005.1, read as the reverse complement.
CGACTTCGCCGGTATAGGTGTCGACCAGCAGGACGTCGTCATAATAACGGACCCAGCGTGTTCCCGCATAGGCTGCTGGCAGACGGTAACGCCACGGGTCATTGATCCAGTAGCGCGAGCCGTAGAAGCCGGAATTCAGGAAGACCCCGATGCTCCATCGCCGATAGCTGTGCGACCGGTAGGGCGAATAATAGCGGCCCAGCCGGTAATAGCTGCGGTTGGCCTGGCGATAGCGCTGCCAGTCATAGCGCCGGTCCTGTCGCCAGCTGCGATTCCAGTTGCGGCTGCTGCGCGTATAGTTGCGATTGTCCCGATAGCGCCGGTCGATACGGCCATCCCGGTTGCGGTCGACCCGCCGGTCGACGCGGCTATTGTTATTGCGATCATAGCGCCGGTCAATGCGTCCGTCGCGGTTCCGGTCGAACCGGCGGTCTACCCGGCCATCGCGGTTGCTGTCGCCGCGCCGGGCAGCCCGTTGCTGGGTAACTTGCCGGTTGCGGGTGGTGGCAGGGTCGACATTGCGTTGTCGGGTAACGGTGCGGCTGTTGTCGCGCGTTTGCCGCTCGACCCTTGCCTGTCCGCGGTTGTTCCGGCGCTCGGTGCGCATCTGTCCGCGCGTGGCGTTCCGGTTGGTCTGGCGATTGCCGCGATTGGCCCGGCGATCGCTGCGGCTATCGCGCTGTAACGCTACATTGCCGGTCAGGTCGGTCTGGGCCAGATTTGCGGTGGTGTTGAGATTGGAACCGACCGCGGCGGATACGGCGGCGGGCGTCAACATCGTGGCCGCCATCAGGCCGGGAACTAAAAATATACGCATGGCTTACTCCTGTTGCTGGCGACTCCATTTGCCGCATCGGTGCAACGGGTGATAGTTTATTAACCCTGTCAGAGTCCTGAACTGACTTGTTATGTTCAGGAAAGGTGGAAGTTATCTGAACATTACTGTTCAGATAACTTCCACCCCGGACTTGATCCGGGGTCCATCACGGGTCCTATGATCGATTTGTTTTTCTGATTGATTTGCTGACGAACGAGCGGTGCGAACCAACGCTCTCCCGTTTGATGCAAGTTCAGGAGATGGACTCCCGCCTTCGCGGGAGAACAATCCCGCTTGGCAATCTGTTATTCCGGGCTCGCGACCCCAGCGGCACGATCCATCGCCTGACCGAACGGCTCGCGTTCAGGAGATGGCCCCCGCCTTCGCCGCGGCACAGCTCAATCCTTCAGATTATCCTTCTCGAGCCATTCTTCCAGCCATTTGATCGTATATTCTCCGGACTGGAATTCCTCATCATAGACCAGCTTCTGGTGCAGCGGGATGGTCGTCTCGACGCCTTCGATGACAAACTCGTCGAGCGCGCGGGCGAGCCGCATCATGCAGCCGTCGCGGGTGCGGCCATAGACGATCAGCTTGGCGATCATGCTGTCATAATAAGGCGGAATCGAATAGCCGGCATAAAGACCGCTATCGACCCGGACGTGCATGCCGCCGGGCGCATGATAGCTGGTAACCTTGCCGGGCGAAGGCGCCCATGTCTTCGGATTTTCCGCATTGATCCGGCATTCGATGGCATGGCCGCTGAATACGAGGTCTTCCTGTTTGACCGAAAGATCACGGCCGTCGGCGATACGGATCTGCTCGCGGACCAGATCGACTCCGGTGATCATCTCGGTGACCGGATGCTCGACCTGCAGGCGGGTGTTCATTTCGATGAAGTAGAATTCATCATTCTCGTAGAGAAATTCGATGGTTCCGGCGCCGCGATATTGCATGCCCTTCATCGCGTCGACGCAGACCTTGCCCATGGCTTCGCGCTGCTTAGCGCTGATGACCGGTGATGGCGCTTCCTCGAGCACCTTCTGGTGGCGGCGCTGCAGCGAACAGTCGCGCTCGCCGAGATGAATGGCATTGCCGCGGCCATCGCCGAAGACCTGAAATTCGATATGGCGCGGATCGCCGAGATATTTTTCGATATAGACAGTGGCGTCGCCAAAAGCCGCCTTGGCCTCGGTACCCGCCTGTTTCATCTGGGTTTCCAGTTCGGTCTCGCTGTTGACCACTTTCATCCCGCGACCACCGCCGCCGGAAGCGGCCTTGATGATCACCGGATAGCCGACCTGCTTGGCGACCTTCTTGGCCTCGGCAATCTCGCTGACCGCGCCATCGGAACCCGGGACCAGGGGAATGCCCAGCTCGCCGGCGGTCTTCTTGGCGGCAACCTTGTCGCCCATGATTTTGATATGTTCCGGCTTCGGGCCGATCCACTTGATGCCGTGCGCTTCGACAACTTCGGCGAAATGCGCGTTTTCGGAAAGAAAGCCGTAGCCCGGGTGGATCGCGTCCGCGCCGCTGATTTCGGCGGCCGAGATTATTGCCGGAATTGACAGATAGCTGTCGGCGGCGGCCGGCGGGCCGATGCAGACCGCCTGGTCGGCGAGCCGTACATGCATGGCGTCCGCGTCCGCAGTGCTGTGGACGGCGACGGTTTCGATGCCCAGCTCTTTGGCTGCGCGCAAAATCCGGAGGGCAATTTCCCCGCGATTGGCTATCAGGATTTTTTCAATGGTCATATTGCAAGGCCCCCGTGCCGTTCGCGTCGAGCGCAGTCGAGACGCATGTGTTTGGAAGCTCGGTCTCTCGACTTCGCTCGAGACGAACGGAGTGACTTAGACATCATTTATGCGATCACGACGAGCGGCTGGTCAAATTCTATCGGCTGGCCATTTTCGACCAGGATGGCCTTGACCGTGCCGGCTTTTTCGGAGGTGATCGGGTTCATCACCTTCATCGCCTCGACGATCAGCAAAGTGTCACCCACGGCAACCTTGTCGCCAACGCCGATGAAATTGGGTGCGCCGGGTTCGGCAGCCAGATAGGCTGTGCCAACCATCGGCGATTTTTGCGCGCCGGCGTGGTCATCTGCAGGTGCCGCTGCGGCTTCCGCTGCCGGAGCAGCTGCCGCCGGAGCCGGAGCGGGGGCCATGGCCACCGGCGCGGGGGTATAGGTTCCGCCGCCACGGGCGACCTTGATTTTGCGATCGCCATCCTCGACTTCGATCTCGCTCAGACCTGCCTTGTCGAGTATGGCGGCCAGATCACGGACCAGCTTGATATCTACATTCATGCCGTCGCCCGTTTCTTTCTTTGCAGACATATTGTGTCCCTATGCTGTAGTTAAAATTTGCTCGCCGCATCCAGCGCCAGCTGATAGCCCAAAGCACCAAAGCCGCAAATGCTTCCTTTTGCAACCGGTGCAATGAAACTCTTGTGGCGATATTCCTCGCGTGCGGCGGGATTGGAAATATGCACTTCAATGACCGGCGTGCTGATTGCCTTGATCGCATCGAACAGGGCCAGAGACGTATGGGTCAGGGCGCCAGCGTTGAGGATCACCGCATGGGCGCCCTCCGCAGAGGCTTCGTGCAGCCAGTCGACCAGATGGCCCTCGTGGTTGCTCTGGCGAATATCGACGTCGAAACCGAGCGTCTGCGCGTGGTCTTCAATCTGGCCCGCAATTTCGTCGAGCGTTTCCGAACCGTAGATTTCCGGTTCGCGCATGCCGAGCAGGTTGAGATTGGGCCCGTTCAATACAAAGATGGTCTTGGCCGCCAAGATATTGGTCCTTCCCAAAGGCTTTTGGTTGCGACTGGAGCGACCTCTTTATATGGCTCGTTTTTGAAAAGCGAGATCAAAGACATGAAAGTTATCGAAATGGCTGAAATTCAGATCCGGTTGAATGGCGATAATCACAAGATTGCAGCCGGTGGCTCGATCGCCGATCTGGTGCGGTCGCTCGATCTGGATCCGGCGAAAGTTGCGGTTGAACGCAATCGCGAGATCGTGACCCGGTCGACGCTGGAAGATGTCATGGTCGAGCAGGGCGACGAGCTGGAAATCGTGCATTTCGTCGGCGGCGGCTCCGGTGACGACAGCTGGACGGTCGCCGGACGGACATTCAAATCCCGGCTGATTGTCGGTACCGGCAAATATAAGGATTTCGCCGAAAACGCAGCCGCGGTCGAAGCGTCTGGTGCAGAGATTGTTACGGTCGCCGTCCGCCGGGTCAATGTGATGGACCGCAACCAGCCGGTCCTGATGGACTTTATCGATCCGAAGAAGACCACCTATCTCCCGAACACTGCCGGCTGCTTCAATGCCGAGGACGCGATCCGCACCTTGCGGCTGGCGCGCGAGGCGGGCGGATGGGATCTGGTCAAGCTGGAAGTGCTCGGCGAGGCCAAGACATTATATCCCAATATGCGCGAAACGCTCGAGGCGACCGAGGTGCTGGCCAAGGAAGGCTTCAAGCCGATGGTCTATTGCGTCGATGATCCGATTGCCGCGAAGCAGCTCGAAGACGCTGGCGCGGTCGCTATCATGCCGCTGGGCGCGCCGATCGGGTCCGGGCTCGGCATACAGAACCGGGTGACGATCCGGCTGATCGTCGAGGGCGCCAATGTGCCGGTGCTGGTCGACGCCGGTGTCGGGACGGCGAGCGATGCGGCTGTTGCTATGGAGCTGGGCTGCGACGGCGTGCTGATGAATACGGCTATCGCCGAGGCGAAGGAACCGGTGCGGATGGCCCGCGCGATGAAGCTTGCCGTCGAGGCCGGACGCGAGGCCTATCTGTCCGGACGCATGGGCCGCCGCATGTATGCCGACCCGTCGAGTCCGCTCTCCGGACTGATTTAGTGTCATAATACAATAAGATTCGGTGTCATCTGTAACTAGCTGATTCGTAACAAAAGTTACATGATGTTAAATTGGTCGACCGACGATTGTCGTTGGTCGAAGCCATCTGCCGTTTGCCGATCAAAATGGCGGTTTATCGAAGTCCGGATGCTCGCCGGGCATCGCTCCCCTATCCAAGATGGTGAGGCGGGAGCATAACCAACGTCTCTCCAGACAGCCCTTCCCCGGCCCGATGGATAAACCGCTCCCGTCCTCATCCCTAGCGGGCATAGCCGGTCCCCCTTTCTTCGGCGACGCCCCGGAAATTTATGAGGAGAGAAATAATGTCGAATAATATCTTTACCAAAGCCCTTTGTGCCGCTGCCGCGATTGCCGTCAGCGCGACAGGATTTGCCGCCGGCGCGAGTGCCCAGTCCCGGATCGAGCGTAGTGCGGTTGTTGATTTTGCCGATCTCGATCTGACCACCGCCGATGGCCAGACCACTCTTGAAGGCCGCCTGAAAGGTGCAGTCCGCAAGGTTTGCGGCAGCTATGACTCGAAAAACCTGACCGATATGCAGGACCACGGTATTTGCATGGAACAGGCGACGGCCTCGGCCAAGCGCGCCAGTGTGACGCTGATGGCCGCTGTTAAAGCCGGCAAGCCAGTCGAAACGGCACTGGTGGTCAGCAAATAGACGCAAATTCCAAGAGCCGCAGCCCCTCAACAAGCGGCCATAATCCGGCGAAAGCCACTTCAGCAACCCCGGTGTCCCTTACACCGGGGTTTCTTTTCATGGGGCTTAGGGACATCGCGGCAAATAATATGGGAACCACGATTTCGTTCTATTGTTATATTTACTTAATAAGTACAATTTTATACAAAACAAATTCATATTACCTGTCAATATAGCTAATCGGGCAAAGTATTTCTATTTAATTAACCAGCCTTCATAACCGGATGTTAATGGTCTGCAGCCATATGTAAATTGTTGTAACGCGGAGAGCATCGTTTGTTGCCTCCGCTTGCGGCATTTGCGGGAACCCGCATATTCTGGGAGGTTGTATGGAAGTTCTTCGGCAGAAAAAACCGATGCGCGTGATTGGACCTTTCGGTGAAGCCCTGAGCCTTGCCGATTTGCCCGCGAATAATACGACCAGATGGGTGATCCGGCGCAAGGCTGAGGTGGTGGCCGCCGTTAACGGTGGTTTGCTGACTCTCGAGGAGGCCTGCGCCCGATACGATCTCTCGGTTGAAGAATTTTTGTCGTGGCAAGAGTCGATCCACAATTCCGGTCTTCCCGGTCTGCGGATCAGCTATCTTTCCAAATATAGGACGGAAGGTCGGGCGATGAGGGATAAGCCCGAATATCAAGGGTCGCATTCACAGGAAGATCCGTACCCGGATCTTCGCTAATCGAAAGCCCCTTTTATCATGTCAAACAAACGGGTCCTCGTCATAGACGAAGAGAGCGCGTTTACGCGTCTGTTGCAAGATGACCTTGAGCAACGAGAAATTTCTGTCGCCTGCGTATATTCGCCCGGAGACGAGAACGGAGTGACGGCCTTTGCGCCCACCGCCATTGTAGCCGACAAGAATATGCTGAGCCAGAAAACGGCCAGCCTGATGCGAACATTCGACAAGTTTGATCGCAAATTGCCGATGGTTTTGATGACCGGCACCAATATGACGATGCCCAAACCCGTCGACGCTTCGGTCAGGACGGCCAATTCCCAGATTGTGGCCACCATTCCCAAGCCGTTCGAACCCAATGCGCTGGCGGCGCTCATCGACCGGCATGCGCAGGTCAGCCAGCAGACGATCATGGACTCCGAATATATCAAGGCGTTGATTGCCAGCGACCGGCTGCTCGACAATCTCGTCGTGGAATTCCAGTCCAAACACTCGCTGGTCGACGGCAGCGTGGTCGGATATGAAGCCTTGTCACGGCTGAAAACCCGGCGAGCGATCAGCCCGGCAACGATTTTCTCTGCCGCCACGGAAATCTCCCTGGAAATCGAAGCGACGCTGAATGTCATCGAACAGGTGATGAAACTGTCGGACTCGTTGCGGAAATCCCGGAACAGTGTGCCGGTGTCCTTCAACTGCAGCGCGATATTGCTGACGCAGAGCGAATTTGTCGACGCTCTTTTTGCGCGCTTGCAGAAAAGCCGCAATTTGCGGGGATCTGTTATTATGGAGATTACCGAGGAGAACCGGATCGCCAATATCAAGGTCGTCGCCGAAATTTGCAACATGCTCTCGCGCTACGGACTGAAAGTGTCGATTGACGACTATGGCACGGGTCACAGCAATCTGGACCGGATCGCCGAAATTCCCTTCGCCGAGCTGAAGCTGGACAAGGAAATTTTCTGGGCTTTCTGCAACGACCGGGTGCCGATTTCGGTTCTGGGATCAATCATCGATTTTTGTCATTCTCGCGGCGCCAAGACGGTGGTCGAGGGAATTGAAACGCCGTTCCATCTGGAAAAAGCCCGGCTGCTCGGCGCGGATCAGGGGCAGGGCTTTCACTGGGGCCGTGCGGTCCCGCCACAATATCTGGTGAAGAACTGGAGCGGTTACTGATCGGGCAATGGCCCGGTTTCGATATCCGAACGGATTCGCTTATTAGGCAAATTTCAATTAAGCTGTGCTTTGGTAAATTATCTTGAGGGAATTACCATGAAACAGCTTAGCGCACTGGATGCGATGTTTGCCTATACCGAAACCGCGAACACGCCGATGCACATAGGCCAGTTGCTGATCTATGATCCCTCGACCGCGCCCGGCGGCAAGGTCGGGTTCAAGGACATCCTGCGCTATATCGAAGGGCGTCTCGACGGCGCGCGGATTTTCCGGCAGAAACTGGTGCGCGTCCCGCTCGATCTCGATCATCCCTATTGGGTCGATGACGCGAATTTCGATCTCGAGTTTCACGTCCGCCATATCGCTTTGCCCAAGCCGGGTGACTGGCGGCAATTGTGTATCCAGGCGGCGCGCATTTACGCCCGGCCGATGGACATGAACAAGCCGCTCTGGGAATATACGGTGATCGAGGGGCTCGACAATGTCGAGGGCGTGCCGAAGGGCAGCTTCGCGGTCCTGCACAAAATGCACCACGCCGCGATCGACGGCCAGTCCGGGCTGCAGATGACGCTGGCATTGCACGATCTCGATGCCGAGATGAAACCGCGCACATTCGACATGCAGTTCGAACCGGAAAAAGATCCGAACCCGATCGCCCTGCTCGCCAAGGCGCAATTCAACAATATCGCCAATCCGGTGCGCGGGCTGCAGAATCTGCAAAAACTGATCCCGATGCCGAAACGGCTGTTCGACGTGCAGCGCGAATTCCGCCAGCGCGATGATGCGAAGGGCAGCATCCCCAAGACACGCTTCAACAAGAAGCTCAGCCCGCACCGCGTGTTCGACGGGCGTGAATTTGCCCTGTCGGATATCAAGGCAATCCGCGAGGCTTTCCCCGGAGCGACGGTCAACGACGTGATGATCGCGGTGGTCAGTGGATCGATGCGCGGCTATCTCGAGGCCAAGGATGACCTGCCCGAAAAGACGCTGAAAATCGGGGCACCGGTATCGGTGCGGACCGACGATGACAAGGATAGCGCCGGCAATCAGGTCACAATGATGCAGGTCGGCGTCGGCACCCATCTCGCCGATGCGGGCGACCGGCTGAAATTCATCATGGAGGAGACGCGGCGGTCCAAGGCGATGACCCAGGCGCTGGGCGCCAAGACGCTGATGGAATTATCCGGCGCGATGCCGGCCGGCCTTACCGCAGCGGGGACCAAAATGATGGTCCGTGCCGGTCTGGTCGAACGGCTCAATCCGGCGGTCAATACAGTGGTCACCAATGTCCCCGGACCGATGGTGCCGATGTATTTTGCTGGTGCCAAGCTGGTCAAGAGCTTCGGCATGGGCATATTGGCCGAAGGGCAGGGGCTGTTCCACGTTGTCACCAGCTATAATGGCAATGTCATTCTGACCTTCTTGGCGGATCGCAATATCATGCCCGATCCGGAATTTTACGCGACCTGCATTTCCGACAGTTTTGCCGATCTGATGAAAGCGGCGGAAACGGAAAAAGCCGCTGCCAAGAAAAAAGCGAAAAAAAGCAAGCCATCGAAAAAGGCAAAAAAACGGGTTGCTGCGTCTGCCGCTACGGCAGGCCGGAGTAGGGCGAAAACGTCCGCCAAATAGCGCGCTTGACGCTTGACTCCGCAAGCCTGATTGCGCATCGCTCTCGTTAATCATTCAATTAAAGAGGGACTCGCCATGAGCACAGTAGAATTTAACGACCGCGTCGCCATTGTTACCGGCGCGGGTGCCGGTCTGGGCCGCGAACATGCCAAGGAACTGGCGCGGCGCGGCGTGAAAGTTGTCGTCAATGATTTCGGCGGCGCGCGCGATGGCACCGGCGGGTCCGCTACCGTGGCAGAGCAGGTCGTTGCAGAAATCGAAGCCGAAGGCGGCGAAGCCATGGCAGCCGGCTGTAGTGTCACCGACATGCCTGCGGTAGAGAAGATGGTCGCCGACGCGATTGCCAAATGGGGTCATGTCGACATTCTCGTCAACAATGCCGGCGTGCTGCGCGACAAGAGCTTCCACAAGATGAGCATGGAAGATTTCCAGTTCGTCATGGACGTCCATCTGACCGGCAGCGCGAACTGCACCAAGGCGGTCTGGGATCATATGCGCGAACGCCAATATGGCCGGATCGTGATGACCACATCCTCGACCGGTCTCTATGGCAATTTTGGTCAGGTCAATTACGGCGCTGCGAAGCTCGCTCTGGTCGGCATGATGAACAGCCTGCATCAGGAAGGCGCGGGCAAGGGCATTCACACCAACTGTATTTCGCCTGTGGCCGCGACCCGCATGACCGAAGACATCATGCCGGAAGAAGCCCTGAAAGCCCTGGTTCCCGAAGCGGTGACCCCGGCTGTGGTCTATCTGTGCAGCGACGGCGCGCCATCGAAAACCATTTTGACGGCGGGTGCCGGCGGCTATGCAGCGGCGAAAATCTTTGAAACAGAAGGCATCTGGCTGCCGGAAGACAAGCGCAGCGCCGAATCCATTGCCGAAAATATCGACCAGATTTTGGACGAAACCGGCATGCAGGAATATGCCAATGGCGGCGGCCAGGGCGGCAAGTTCTTCCGCCGGATGCAGGAAGTCATGAAGGGCTAAAAGACCCGCGAACAGGAGAAATAATATGCCAACGATCAAAGCAAGCGAACTGGAATCCTGGAAGGGCAAGGAGGTCGGTGTATCCGACTGGGTCCTGGTTGATCAGGACCGGATCAACACCTTCGCCGATTGCACCGAGGATCATCAGTTCATCCATATCGACGAGGAAAAAGCCAAGGCTACACCCTTTGGCGGCACCATCGCCCATGGTCTGCTGACCCTCTCGCTGTTGCCGAAACTGTCCTACGGCACGACGCTGGGCCTCGAAGGCACGGTGATGGGCATCAACTACGGCTTCGACAAGGTGCGCTTCCTCAATCCGGTGCGTGCCGGTTCCAAGGTTCGCGGTCGCCATACCTTGGTGGACGCGGTCGAAAAGCAGCCGGGTCGCTGGTTGCTGACCTATAATGTGGTTGTCGAAATTGACGGAATCGAGACGCCGGCATTGATCGCGACTTCGCTGGTGATGATCGTCGTCGGCTAGACCGAAGGAAGACTATTTCCGATACAGGGCTCCGGACCAGTTCCGGAGCCCTTTTTTGTGCGCGCTATCATATTCCATTGTTTTTCAACGGGATGCGGCCCGCTGCCGCGTGGACCACCGGTTCGTCCTTGAAGGCTGAATCCCCGTCGGGGCAACCGAATGGCCATAAGCGCGTTGATTGGGGGAATAACAAGCAATGCAGCACAAAAAGGCAGTTCAATGAAAATTTTAATGGTTCTCACATCGCATGACGAACTTGGCGACACCGGCAAGAAGACCGGCTTCTGGCTCGAGGAATTTGCCGCGCCATATTATGTCTTCAAAGATGCCGGCGCCGACATCACCATTGCCTCGCCCAAAGGCGGTCAGCCGCCGCTCGATCCGTCAAGCGACACCGATGACGCCCAGACGGATGACACGAAGCGCTTCAAATCCGATCCGCAAGCGCAGGAAGCGCTCGCCAATACCGCTGTTCTCTCGGCCGTTTCGGCAGACGGATTTGACGCGATCTTCTATCCCGGGGGCCATGGCCCGCTGTGGGATCTTGCGGAAGATGATGACAGCAAGGCCTTGATCGAGACGTTCTCGGCAAGCGACCGGCCGGTTGGTGCCGTCTGCCACGCCCCGGCGATATTCAAACACACGAAAAACGCAGAGGGTAAACCCCTGGTGTCCGGCAAGACCGTGACCGGCTTTACCAACACGGAAGAGGAAGGCGTCGATCTGACAGATGTCGTGCCGTTCCTGGTCGAGGACATGCTGAAAGAAAATGGCGGCGACTATCGCAAGGGCGATGACTGGGCCTCTTTTGTCGTCGTCGACGGGAAACTGGTGACCGGCCAGAACCCTGCATCTTCCGCAGAGGCAGCGCGCAAGTTGCTAGCCCTGCTTTAAGCCCCCCTCCCAACCTAAGGAGCATATTAT
>CAXHZT010000004.1:0-146870 GCA_964022345.1 uncultured Sphingorhabdus sp. | reverse complement strand
GCATCGTCAACCAGGTCGGCCGCCGCGTCGACCAGACCACGCCGCTGGCCGACGCCCGTCTGAAGGACGGTTCGCGTGTGAACGTTATCGTTCCGCCGCTGAGCCTGAAGGGCACCGCGATTTCCATTCGTAAATTTTCCGAGAAACCGATCACGCTCGACCTGATGAAGGGCTTTGGCTCCATGTCAGAGGAAATGTGCACGGTGCTCAAGATTGCCGGGGCTTGCCGGTTCAACGTGGTTATCTCTGGCGGTACCGGCTCCGGTAAAACGACCATGCTCAACGCCATGTCGAAAATGATCGATCCCGGCGAGCGCGTGCTGACGATCGAGGATGCCGCCGAACTTCGTCTGCAGCAGCCGCACTGGCTGCCGCTGGAAACCCGTCCGCCGAACCTCGAGGGCGAAGGCGCGATTACCATCGGCGATCTCGTCAAAAACGCCCTGCGTATGCGTCCCGACCGGATCATCCTCGGTGAGATTCGTGGCGCGGAATGTTTCGACCTTCTGGCTGCCATGAACACCGGCCATGACGGCTCCATGTGTACGCTTCACGCCAACAGCCCGCGTGAATGTCTCGGGCGTATGGAAAATATGATCCTGATGGGCGACATCAAAATCCCGAAAGAAGCCATTTCCCGCCAGATCGCGGAATCAGTCGACCTGATCGTCCAGGTGAAACGTCTGCGTGACGGTTCGCGGCGGACGACCAACATTACCGAAGTGATTGGAATGGAAGGCGACGTGATCGTCACCCAGGAATTGTTCAAATATCAATATCTGGACGAGGATGCCGACGGGAAGATCATCGGTGATTATGTGTCTGCCGGCCTGCGCCCCTATACACTGGACAAGGCACGCCAATATGGCTTCGACCAGCCATTGCTGGAAGCCTGCCTCTAGTTACCGTCTAAGCTGTGGACAGCAGCCCCAGACCGAAGGCGACCGATATCCCGAAGGTCAGCAGCGACAAGGCGGTTAGCGTCGACCACGGCATGAAACCGACATCTTCAATATCGCGCCGATTGTTGCGGCGGCGGTTGCCAATCTCCGAAATCACCGCAAGGGCGCCCGACAAGCCGCAAATCACCATCCACAGCGGCGGCATATAGGCTTAGCCCTGGTCCAGCATGTTGATGATGCCCGAGAAATCCGAGCCGCCCTGGCCTTGCTCTTCGGCATATTTCTCATAAAGCTTCGCCGCTTCTGCTCCCATCGGCACCTCTGCTCCGGCGCTTTGCGCCGCTTCCATAGCAAGGCGCAAATCCTTGAGCATGAGCGCAGCCGCGAAGCCGCCCTTATAGCCATTGTCCGCCGGGCTTTGCGGACCGACGCCGGGCACCGGGCAATAGCTGGTCATCGACCAGTTCTGTCCGGAAGCTTTTGAGGAAATATCGTAGAAATTCTGCAGGTCAAGGCCGAGCTTCTCCGCCATCTTGAACGTCTCGCAGGTCGCGATCATCGACGCGCCGAGCAGCATATTGTTGCAGATTTTCGCTGCCTGTCCGGCACCATTGCCGCCAGCGTGGATCACCGCCTTGCCCATATCGGACAGGATCGGTTCGGCGCGTTTGAAGCCTTCGTCGGTGCCGCCGACCATGAAGGTCAGCGTACCGCCATTGGCCGCTGCGATCCCGCCGGACACCGGAGCGTCCACGGGGACGAGACCCTTGGCCTCCGCCATGGTCGCTACATCACGCGCGCTGTCGACATCAATCGTCGAGCAATCGATCACCAATGTGCCGGGGTTGGCGTTGATGATGATTTCATATTCATAGACCTTGCGGACATGGGTGCCGGCCGGGAGCATGGTCACCACCGCTTCCATATTCTGGACCGCCTGAGCGGCATCGCTGACCGGATGGCAACCGGACTCGCCCGCCTTTGCCAGCGCTTCGCCAGACAGGTCAAAGGCGTAGACCTCGTGCCCCGCTTTTGCGAGATTGGCAGCCATGCCGCCGCCCATATTGCCCAGGCCGATAAATCCGATTTTCATTATAGTCTCCAGTGATTGTCAGCGAAAGAAAGCCATCCAGCTTTGCAGGAAAGAAGCAGCTACTTCTAGCGTCCCTTCCATTGGCCTTCGCGCTTCTCGATAAACGCAGCCATGCCCTCTTTCTTGTCCTCGGTGGCGGTTAAAATCTGGAATAGGCGCCGTTCATGAACCAGTCCCTGTTCCAGATTATTCTCGAATGCCGAGTTGACCATTTCCTTGTTCACCTGAATCGCCATTGGCGGCATCGAGGCGATGATCGCAGCCGATTTGAGCGCCTCGTCGAGCAATTCGTCATGCGGCACAACGCGGGCCACCAGACCGGAGCGCTCGGCTTCCTCGGCGTCCATCATCCGGCCGGTCAGGCACATGTCCATCGATTTGGCTTTGCCGACGGCGCGGGTCAGACGCTGGGAGCCACCCATTCCGGGAGCCACGCCGAGCTTGATTTCCGGCTGGCCGAATTTCGCCTTGTCGCTGGCAATGATGATATCCGCCATCATCGCCAGTTCACAGCCACCGCCGAGAGCGAAGCCATTCACCGCGGCGATCCACGGCTTGCGGGTGGCCTTGACGATATGGCTGGTCCATTTGGCGAAGAAATCTTCCAGATAGAAATCGGCCGCAGACTTGTCGTACATTTCCTTGATGTCGGCACCGGCGGCAAAAGCCTTGTCGCCCGAACCGGTCAGGACGGCGCAATTTTGCGTCTCGTCGGCCTGAAACGCGGCAAAAGCGTCGATCAGTTCGTCCAGCACCTGGCTGTTCAGCGCATTCAGTGACTTGGGACGATTGAGCGTGATCAGGGTGACTGCACCCTTTTTCTCGGTGAGAATTGTTTCGTAAGTCATAGGGGCTTCCATTCTTCATTGGCAGGCAGGGGCGCGAAAATCGCATCAATCCATTCGTCGGTCACTTCCTCTGGCGTCGCCGGATTCCATTTCGGATCATTGTCCTTGTCGACAATCAATGCCCGGACGCCTTCGAGAAAATCGTGCATCACCAGCACATGATAGCCGATGCGATATTCGTTGCGCATTTCGTCGGCAAAGCTGTCCATCGCCGCGCCTTCCCTGAGTTGGCGCAGGGCCACCTTGCAGGTCTGCGGGCTTTTGGTGCCGAGCGTATCGCGCTCCTTGGCGGCCCATTCGCTGTCATCGGCTTCGAGCGCCGCCAAAATGTCCTCAAATCTATCGGAGGCGAAAAACTTGTCGATCTTGTCGAGATTTTTGGCGATGCGGGCTTCGGGAATATTGCCCGACAGCTGCCCCAATATACCCTCGATCCGGTCCGGCTTTTCGGAGATCCGCTGCTTGGCCTCTTCCAGCACGTCCGATTCCAGATAATGGGTCGCGAGACCGATTTCCTTGCACTCGGCGCCGTCGAGCCGCGCGCCAGTGAGCGCAAGAAACTGGCCCAGCCGTCCGACGAGCCGCGACAGATACCAGCCGCCACCGACATCGGGAAACAGTCCGATACCCGTTTCCGGCATGGCAAAGCGGGTATATTCGGTCGCCACGCGATATTTCGCCGGTTGCGAAATGCCAACACCGCCACCCATGGTGATGCCGTTCATGAAAGCGACGATCGGCTTGGGATATTCGAACATCAGATGGTTGAGCTGATATTCTTTGTAGAAAAATTCCCGCCCTTCCTTGCCGTCCTTCATACCGGACGCGCGCAGCATGGCGATGTCGCCGCCGGCACAGAAGCCCCGGCCCTCGCTATGGTCGATGATCACCGCTTCGACTTCGTCATCGTCGCGCCATGCCTGCAGCGCGTCGATCATTCCCAGACACATGTCGAGGTTCAATGAATGGATCACTTTGGGCCGGTTCAGGCTGATATGGCCAACCCGCCCGGTTTTTCTAATGATAAGATCTTCTGTCATGTTTTTCCTATTGCCGCAGCAGTTCACGCGAAACGATCATTCGCATGACCTGGTTGGTGCCCTCGAGAATGCTGTGTACCCGCAGATCGCGCCAGAAACGCTCGATGGGATAGTCCTGTAAATAGCCATAGCCGCCAAAGAGTTGCAGCGCGTCATTGACGATCTTGCTGCCATTGTCGGTCGCCAGCCTTTTGGCCATGGCGGCGAATTTCGTCTTGTCCGGCGCGCCTTCGGTCACCTTCGCCGCAGCGAGATAGAGCAGCGCCCGCGAAGCTTCCAGATCGGTCGCCATATCGGCAAGCGTGAACTGGGTGTTCTGGAAATCGCTGATCGCCTTGCCAAATTGCTTCCGCTCCTTGGTATAGGCGACGGCTTCGTCGAGACAGCGCTGCGCGCCACCGAGCGAACAGGCTCCGATGTTCAGACGCCCTCCATCGAGGCCCGCCATCGCGATACGGAATCCCTCGCCTTCGTCACCGACACGGTTCTCAACGGGCACCCGGACATTGTCAAAATTGACCTGAGCGGTGGGTTGCGAGTGCCAGCCGAGCTTTTTCTCGTTTGCGCCGAAGCTGACGCCCTCCATGTCCTTCTCGATGACGAGGCAGGTCACGCCTTTTGCGCCGTCATCGGAGGTGCGCGTCATCGTGACGTAAATCTCGTTCTCGCCGCCGCCGGAGATAAACTGTTTCGATCCGTTGACGATATAGTCGTCACCGTCACGCACCGCCTTGGTCTTCAGCGAGGCCGCGTCGGATCCGGCCCCTGCTTCTGTCAGGCAATAGCTTGAGATTTTCTCCATCGGCACCAGATCGGGCAGATATTTGTCCTTCACCGTTTGCGAGCCGAAAGTATCGATCATCCAGCTGGCCATATTGTGGATCGAGATGAAAGCGCTGGTCGAGGGACAACCATAAGCCATGGCTTCCATGATGATCGCTGATTCCAGCCGCCCGAGCCCGATTCCGCCCGATTCCTCGGAGACATAAATGCCTCCGAAACCCAATTCGGCCGCCTGCTTGATCGTGTCGCGCGGGAAGATATGCTTTTCGTCCCACTCAGCCGCGTGCGGCGTTATCGCGTCGGCGGTAAATTTCTGCGCCATTTCCTGAATGGCAAGCTGGTCTTCGGTCAAGGAAAATTGGGTCATATCTATTTCTTGTTTCTTGCCATGGCAGCGGCGGTTGATTCAGTTGCTCGCAATACCCGCAATATGTTGCCGCGGGCGATTTTTGCAAGGTCGGCTGCGCTATACCCGCGCCTTGCGAGTTCAGCAAACAGCACCGGATAGGTCGATACGTCCGAGAGGTCATCGGGCGTAAATCTTATGCCATCATAGTCCCCGCCGATACCGATATGGTCGATGCCGGCGACATCACGGACATGATCGATATGATCGGCGATATCCGATGCGGTGGCGGGTGGCATGGGGTTGGCCGCATGCCAGTCCGCCAGATAGGCTTCGCGCGCTTCTGCATCGCCGGGGTGCAGAGCTGCTGCGCGTGCCTCTTCGGCTTTCTGTGCCGCGTCCCAGTCCCGGTTCGCAGCGTTGACGTATGACGGCACGAAGGTGACCATCACCACTCCGCCATTGGCCACCAACCTTCGCAACACGGAATCCGGAACATTGCGCGGATGCTGTGTAACACCATAAGCAGAACTGTGGCTGAACATCACTGGCGCCTTGGTTACGTCCAGAGCGTCGTTCATGGTGGCCTCGGACACGTGGCTGATATCGACAATCATGCCGAGCCGGTTCATTTCCTGCACTACGGACACGCCGAATTCCGACAGACCGTCACTTTTGGGCGCATCGGTCGCGCTGTCGGCCCAGTCCAGCGTCTTCCAGTGGGTCAGCGTCATATAGCGCGCGCCGAGCGCATATGTCTGCCGGAGCACGGCGAGAGAATTGCCAATTGAATGACCGCCTTCCATCCCGATCAGCGATGCGATGCGACCGTTTTTCCGGGCGGCTTCCACATCATCGGCGGTCAGGGC
This sequence comes from uncultured Sphingorhabdus sp., assembly GCA_964022345.1. Taxonomy (GTDB): domain Bacteria; phylum Pseudomonadota; class Alphaproteobacteria; order Sphingomonadales; family Sphingomonadaceae; genus Parasphingorhabdus. The sequence goes on along the minus strand of CAXHZT010000004.1, from coordinate 140,989 downwards.
CAGTTGCAGGTCCTCCGGATATTGATCGACCAGACGGTGGACGATATCGATCTGCTCGACCACCCGCTGCACCGCTTCGAATTTGGGCAATTCCGGATCAATCCAGACCGACCAGAACTGGCCACCGACCCTGCCCTCCCGCAACCGCGCGATGTCCGTATGCATGGGTTTGGACCCGGCTTCGGTGTTCGGCAGCGTATTGCGAAAATCGAACTTCGAGAAATCACTATCGAAGCGGTCGGCGATCTGCTCCGGCACGTCATTGTGCCCGTCGATAACGGGGTTTTCAGCGAGGACCTCTTGCGCGAACTGTTCGGGACCTTGTGCCAGCGCGACCGGCGCGCCCATGGCGGAAAATATGCAGGCAAGGCTGCGAAAGATATGGATCGTTTTCATGCTCCGGGGTCTAGTCGCGCAGCACCCGCTCGGCAAATAGCTTTTTTGCTACTTTTTGATCATTGCGCTCATACCAGCGGTCGCCGATATCGCGCTCTGCCGCCAGCATCTGTGTACGGGTTCCCTCGGCGAAATCGACATCCGGCTCCATATAGGCGATCGGATCGCGATAGGCTTCATCGGCTGAAACGATGGTCCAGCCGCGGTTTTTGAGGGCGGCTGCGAGATCATCGACGAACATGGCCGCCAGATCGGTCTCGTGCAGTAAAATCATCTGCACCGGCGCACGGCCCAATGCCCGCCGCGCCAGATCATCCGAGAATTCAGCCGATTCTACATAGGATTCCACGAACAGATCGCGCAGCGCGTTCCAGTCCATCATCTTTCCTGCTCTGGCCGCCCGGACGGCCATTTCCTCCAGATACCAGTCCGAAGCGTCGACCGTCGCATAGCCGTTCATCAGCCCCCGCTTTTCAAGACCCGCCCGGACCGCGTCGCGCTTCGCCCTGTCTTCCCGACCCTCGTCAAGAAACGGAAAACGAAACCAGGGGCGATAACCGGGCCTGTCCTTTAGCCATGCTTCGGCTGCATCGACATCGGCCAGAAATGATGTGGCCGACACGGACGAGAGTTTGCTGTGATCGGCGGTATGATTGCCCAGAAGATGGCCCGCCCTGGCATAAGCGGCAATGTCGGCTGCGTCATTGTCCTGTTCGGTAATCCGTCCGCTGTTCACAAAGAAGACCGCTTGTTCGATTCCTCCGGTTTTCAATGCTTCAATCAGCAATCCGGGCCTTACATCTGGCTCGAGAAAGGCGCCCGGACCGCGGGGCGCGTCATCAAAACTGAAGGCGATACGCTTGTCGGAGACAGCGACTGGAGCAGACAGGGCTATCGGCCCGCTTGCGACATCAACTGGACGCCAGAAGGCAAACAGGATGATCGCCAGCAGAATCGTTGGCAGAAACAGCCTGGGCGACAGCGCTAGCAACGCTGCACCGGGATCAACATCAAGTGGACAGCCATCATATTCGTGTCCGCCCGAAAGACCGGAATTTCCAGTATTTCGGGCGGCTTGTCCTGATTTGGAACTCTACTGCGCTATAGCCAAGGGGCTATTAGCCCATGGTCGGGATGACAAAGGCATCCTTGTTGCCGCCGTCGGCTGTGCCGTCGGGCCAGCGCTGGGTAATGGTCTTGACCTTGGTCCAGAATTTCACGCCTTCCATGCCGTGCTGGTTGGTGTCGCCAAATGCCGAACGCTTCCAGCCGCCAAAGCTGTGATAAGCAACGGGGACCGGGATCGGAACGTTGATGCCGACCATGCCGACATTGACGCGGCTGGCAAATTCGCGGGCCGCATGACCGTTGCGGGTGAAGATCGCGACGCCATTGCCATATTGATGCTGGCTCGGCAGCGCGAGCGCTTCCTCGAAATTCTTCGCGCGGACGATTTGCAGCACGGGGCCGAAAATCTCTTCCTTGTAGCTCTCCATCTCTGGTTTGACATGATCGAACAAGGACGGTCCGATAAAGCAGCCGTCTTCATGACCCTGCAGCGAGAAGCCGCGGCCATCGACGACCAGTTCCGCGCCTTCGTCAACACCGGTCTGGATCCAGTTCTCTACCCGCTGCTTGTGCGCCGGATTGACGACCGGACCATAATGGGCTTCCTCGTCGGTCGAAATGCCGACCCGAAGCGCTTCCATCGCCGGGATCATTTTCTCGCGCAGACGGTCTGCGGTGTCTTCGCCCACCGGTACAACCACCGGCAACGCCATGCAGCGTTCGCCGGCCGATCCGAAAGCCGCGCCCGACAGATCGTTGACGACCTGGTCAAGATCGGCATCGGGAAGAACAATACCATGGTTTTTCGCGCCACCCATGGCCTGCACCCGCTTGCCGGCAGCGACACCGCGCTGATAGACATAATGGGCGATATCGGAGGAACCGACGAAGCTGATGCCGCCAATGGCAGGATGATCAAGAATGGCATCGACCATTTCCTTGTCACCATGCAGACATTGCAAAATGCCTTCCGGCAAACCGGCCTCAAGCATCAATTCGGTAAGCCGGACCGGCACCGAAGGGTCGCGTTCGGATGGCTTCAGGATAAAGGCATTGCCGGTCGCGATCGCCGGGCCGAACATCCACATCGGAATCATCGCCGGGAAATTGAACGGGGTGATGCCGGCGCCAATGCCGATCGGCTGGCGCATCGAATAGACATCGATGCCGGGGCCTGCGCCCTGGGTATATTCGCCCTTCAGGACGTGTGGAATGCCACAGCAGAATTCGATGACTTCAAGGCCGCGCTGGATATCACCCTTGGAATCCGCGATTACCTTGCCATGTTCGATCGACAGCATATGGGCAAGCTCGTCCATATTGGCTTCGACCAGTTCCTTGAACTTGAACATCACCCGCGCGCGCCGCTGCGGGTTGGTGGCCGCCCAGGCCGGTTGGGCCGCGAGAGCCGCATCCACTGCCTTGTCGAGTACCGCCGCATCGCCGAGATCCACCTTGCCCTGGATACCGCCATTATTGGGATCGAAAATATCGCTCTGGCGGGCCGCTTCTGCGGTTCCTCCGGAAGCCAAGACATGGGTAACAGTGCGCATTGAAAGACTCCTGATTGCTTTTGCGGGCTATATGCTATTTACCGCAACAATGCACAACCGCTCTTCCCCTATCTTTTGTGGCAATATTGCATGAGCAATGACGGTGCCGCCGGACAGAACCGGCCGATGGCGGGAATCCTCACGCGTCTGGCCGCGATGCTCTCACTCGCGGTCATGTTTGCCTTCGTCAAACTGGCCGGCGAGCAGGGGGTGCATGTCACCGAAAGCCTGTTCTACCGCCAGCTGATCGCCATGCCGCTGATCTGCTTTCTGATCATGCGCAGCCGGGAGGGCTGGCCGTCGATCGTCTCGAACAAGCACAAGCTCCATATCCTGCGCTCGGCTCTCGGCATTTTTGCCATGGGTCTCAACTTCTGGGCTATGACCCTGCTGCCGCTGGCCGATGCCACAACGATCAGCTTCACCGTTCCCATTTTCGCTACCCTGTTCGCCGCGATGTTCCTGCGGGAAAAGGTCGGCATCAGGCGCTGGTCGGCGATCCTGATCGGCTTTGTCGGCGTGCTGATCGTGGTCCAGCCGGGCGGATCGCTGATCCCCGCCTTCGGCGCAGCGGTGGCCCTTGGCGGCGCGCTGGTCACGGCGGCGGTCACCATGGTTATCCGCATGCTGGGCCGCACCGAAACCAGCGTGGTGACGATCTTCTGGTTCTCGGTCTACACCCTGCCCGCGCTGACTGTCTGCGCCTTCATCTATGGCGGCGGCCATGACGCCCGGACCTGGGGCTATTTGCTCGGAATCGGTATCTTCGGTGCGCTCGGCCAGCTGTGCATCACCCAGTCGCTGCGCTATGCGCCGGTTTCGACGATCGTGCCGATGGACTATAGCGCGCTGATCTGGGCGACCTTCTTCGGCATCTTCATTTTCGGCCAGTATCCGGGCCTGTCGATCTGGCTTGGCGCACCGATCATCATCGGCTCGGGCCTGTTTATCGCCTGGCGCGAACATGTGAAGGCCGGCGCCCGCCCCCTGCCCTGACCCGGACAATGGCTCTCGTCTAACATGGCTTTGGGAGAGCGGGTGCGAAAATGCCGATTTGCAGGCCGATATTTCAGCAGCCCTTGCCTGTGAATGGCGCAAATCTAGCTTTCGCGTTGCGCCAGCGGCATTTTTCTGCTATATCTCTGTTACATAACAGATGATTTTCTTAACCAGTCTCTCGAGGTACAAATAGCCGTTTTCGCCCACCATCTCTGCATTACGGTACAACGTCAGCCTTCGGCGCTCTGTGTGTCCAGGGAAAATCTTCGAAAACCGGCTTTGTATGTTAAGTTAGGAGGGACTGACCGTTAACAAACGAATGAACAATTCTAACTCTGATGAATCTCAGGAACAGTCTGCTTCTGCGGAACGGGAATTGCGCGCACGCAAGCTGATCCATGTTGAGATTGAACGGGGGGACTCTCCCGCATTCTCAGCTATCGTTACCAATTTGTCGAAGCACGGTATGGGAGGCCGCACCGATGGCGAGCTACAGCCCTTTGATCTGATCACGATCGTGAAAAAGGGATATGGCCGTATTGCCGGTGAGGTCCGGTGGGTCGAAGGAAAGAATTTCGGCGTTTATTTCTCTGAACCCGTGAACGTCGACCTGTTCAACTTCGCCGACGACAACAAGCAAAAGCATTTTGTCAAAGAAGCCAAGGACGGCCACGTCTGGAGTGGATTTGACCGGGTCAGTTCAACAAGGCGGCCCGGGGTTACCAGCCGATATTCAAAAAGCTGAGACCTCGCCGGGTGACGGCGCAGTCACAATATTTCTTCACCAGGCTTCATAACGGCAGCCGTCACGAGTGCCCTTGGCGGCGATGTGCCGGTCAACGCGGAAGCTTGCTTTCGCCCATCAGTTGCAGGTCAACAGCCCGGGCGCACTGACGGCCCTCGCGGATGGCCCAAACCACAAGACTCTGCCCCCGGCGCATATCGCCACAGGCAAAAATGCCGCTTTTGCTGGTCGTATAGCTCGACACATTGGCAGCAACATTGCCGCGCGGGTCCAGTTCGACTTCCGCCTGATCGACCAGTCCCATTTTGCGCGGGCCTACAAAGCCCATGGCAAGCAGGATCAGGTCGGCTTTCAGGGTGAATTCGCTGCCGGCGATTTCCTGCATCTGGCCGTCGACCCATTCCAGGCGAATGCACTCGAGCCCTTCGACATTGCCGTTCGTACCGACAACCCGTTTCGCGAGAATGGCCCAGTCGCGTTCGCAGCCTTCGAGATGGCTCGAGGAGGTGCGCAGCTTGAGCGGCCAGTCGGGCCATGAGAAGGTCTTGTCTTCCTTCTCTGGCGGCTTGGGCATGATCTCGATCTGGGTGACCGAAGCGGCGCCCTGGCGATTGGAGGTGCCGACGCAGTCCGACCCCGTATCGCCGCCGCCAATGACGATGACATGCTTGCCGGTCGCGGTGATCGTGCCGCGCGGTGCGGCGCGCATTTCATCGTCGCCGGCATTGCGCTTGTTCTGCTGGGTAAGAAATTCCATCGCGAGGCGGACGCCGGACATTTCATAGCCCGGAATATCCAGCATGCGCGGTTTCTCCGCGCCACCGGACATGACAACCGCATCATAATTTTCCTGCAGCGATTCCACCGAAACGCTCACGCCAACCTCGGTGCTGGTCCGGAATTCGACGCCTTCGGCTTCCATCTGCACCAGCCGGCGGTTGATCAGATGCTTTTCCATCTTGAAATCGGGAATACCGTAACGCAGCAGGCCGCCCATCCGGTCGTTCTTCTCGAACAGGGTCACATTATGGCCGGCGCGCGCCAGCTGCTGGGCACAGGCCATGCCTGCCGGACCGGAGCCGACAACGGCGACCGACTTGCCGGTTTTCTTTTCCGCTATCTGGGGTGTGATCCAGCCTTCTTCCCAGCCGCGATCGACAATCGCGCATTCGATGGATTTGATATTCACCGGGACATCGTCGATGTTCAGCGTACAGGCTGCTTCGCAAGGCGCCGGGCAAATCCGTCCAGTAAATTCGGGAAAATTATTGGTCGACTGCAGCGTCTCGAGCGCGGTCTTCCAGTCCCCTTCATAGACCAGATTGTTCCAGTCGGGGATGATATTGTTCACCGGGCAACCATTGTGGCAATAGGGAATACCGCAATCCATGCAGCGGGCTGCCTGGTTCTTGATCTCCGGTTCCGGCAGCGGAATCGTGAATTCCTTATAATGCGTCAGCCGCTCCTTTGGATCGGCATAAGTCGCGTCCTTGCGGTCAATCTCGAGAAAGCCTGTTACTTTACCCACGGTCTACTCCAATATTTTCGTTCATTCTGCAGCGACGATCGTCTCGAGACGCTCGGCTTCAAGTTGTTTCAGCGCCGACGCATAATCGCGCGGCATGACCTTCACGAAACGGCCGAGAGCTTCATCCCAATTGTCGAGAATTTCGCTCGCCCTTTTGCTGCCGGTGTAAAGTTTGTGGCGCTCCAGCAATATCCGCAGGCGGGCCGCGTCATGATAGAGCATGTCGCCCATGCCGTAATCATTCACATCGACCGGAAGCTGCTGAGGCAGTGCCGTGCCCTCTCCGTCTTCCGCGCCTGCATCGATGGTCTCGATATCGACCATCGCCGTGTTGCAGCGCTGGCGGAACAGGCCGTCCTCGTCATAGACATAAGCGACCCCGCCGGACATGCCGGCCGCAAAATTGCGCCCGGTTTTGCCGAGTACGGCGACGACGCCGCCGGTCATATATTCACAGCCATGATCACCGGTGCCTTCGACGACGGCAACGGCGCCGCTGTTGCGGACCGCAAAACGTTCGCCGGCAACGCCGTTGAAATAGGCTTCACCGGCAACCGCGCCATAAAGCACAGTATTGCCGACGATGATATTCTCGGTCGGATTGCGATCGACATGACCTGGCTGTTTGACAACCACGCGCCCCCCGGACAGTCCCTTGCCGACATAGTCATTGGCATCGCCAACCAGTTCGGCGGTCACGCCATGGGCCAGAAAGGCACCGAAGCTCTGTCCGGCAACCCCTTCGAACAACAGCTGGATCGTGTTGTTCGGAAGGCCTGCATGCCCGTATTTTTTCGCGACCTCGCCCGACAGCATAGCACCGACGGTCCGGTTGACGTTCTTGACCTTGCGCTCGATCTTGACCGTCTGGCCCTGATCAAGGGCTGGCGCTGCCGCAGCAATCAGGTCCTTGTCCAGCGCCGCGTCAAGGCCGTGATCCTGCGTCATGGTCTGGTGCAATGTCTCGCCTTCGGGCAGCGCGACTTCGTGCAACAGGCGCGACAGGTCGACGCCCTCGGCTTTCCAGTGATGCAGCGCCTTGTTCATATTGATCCGGTCGACGCGGCCGACCATTTCCTCGATCGTGCGGAAGCCCATCTCGGCCATGATTTGGCGCAGTTCTTCGGCGACGAAGAAGAAATAGTTGATCACATATTCCGGCTGACCGGTGAATTTCTTCCGCAATTCCGGATTTTGTGTCGCTACGCCGACCGGGCAGGTGTTGAGATGGCATTTGCGCATCATGATACAGCCGGCGGCAATCAGCGGCGCGGTGGCAAAGCCGAATTCGTCGGCACCCAATAAGGCGCCGATCGCGACATCGCGACCGGTACGAAGGCCGCCATCGACCTGCACCGAGATACGAGAGCGCAATCCGTTGAGCAGCAAAGTCTGCTGTGTTTCCGCCAGACCGATTTCCCAGGGCGAACCGGCATGGGTCAGCGACGTCAGTGGCGAAGCGCCGGTACCACCGTCATAGCCGGAAATGGTCAGATGATCGGCGCGTGCCTTGGACACGCCGGCCGCAACCGTACCGACACCCACTTCGGACACCAGTTTCACCGAAACACGCGCACCGGTGTTCACATTTTTCAGATCGTGGATCAGCTGCGCCAGATCCTCGATCGAGTAGATGTCATGATGTGGTGGCGGCGAGATCAGGCCGACACCCGGCGTCGAGTGACGGACCTTGCCGATATTCTTGTCGACCTTGCTGCCCGGCAGCTGGCCGCCTTCGCCGGGCTTTGCGCCCTGCGCCATCTTGATCTGGATATCGTCGGCATTGACCAGATATTCGGCGGTCACCCCAAAACGGCCGCTGGCGACCTGTTTGATCGCCGAGCGCATACTGTCGCCATTGGCCATTGGCAGAAAGCGGTCCGGTTCTTCGCCGCCTTCGCCGGTATTGGACTTGCCGCCAATCCGGTTCATCGCAATCGCAAGCGTCGTATGCGCCTCCCGGCTGATCGAACCGAAGCTCATCGCCCCGGTGGCAAAGCGTTTCACAATCTCGGTCGCAGGCTCTACTTCGCTGATATCGAGCGGTTCATCCGCCTTGGTCAATTCCATCAATCCGCGGATGGTCAGCAGGCGCTCGCTCTGTTCGTTAACCGATTGGGCAAATTCCGCGTAATTTTTGGGATCATTGCCACGCACCGCATGCTGCAGATTGGCGACATTGGCAGGCGTCCAGGCATGATCCTCACCACGGATCCGGTAGCCATAGATACCGCCCACATCGAGCATATTCTTGTAAATCGGATTGTCGCCATAGGCTTCGGTGTGCCGGTACACGGTTTCTCCGGCGATTTCCGCCAGCCCGACGCCTTCGATCATGGTTGCCGTTCCGGTGAAATATTTTTCAATAAATTCGCTGGATAGCCCTACCGCGTCAAAAATCTGCGCGCCGCAATAGCTTTGATAGGTCGAAATGCCCATTTTCGACATGACCTTCAAAATGCCCTTGCCGATAGCCTTGATATAATTCTGCTCGACCTGCTGCTGGGTCAGCGGCAATTCGCGGCGTACGCGGATTTCCTCGAGCGTTTCGAAGGCCAGATAGGGATTGACCGCTTCCGCGCCATAGCCCGCGAGCACGCAGAAATGGTGCACTTCACGGGCTTCACCGGTTTCAACGACAAGGCCGGTCTGCATCCGCAGGCCCTGACGGACCAGATGATGGTGGACGGCCGCGGTCGCCAGCAAGGCCGGCATCGCGATCCGGTCCGGGCCCTTGGCGCGGTCGGAGAGGATCAGGATATTGCGATCGGCGAGCACAGCTTCGGTCGCCGCCCAGCACATTTCCTTCAGCGCCATTTCCAGACCGGCGGCACCGCTTGCGGCTTCCCATGTAATATCGATGGTCTCGGTCCGGAACGCCCCGTCCAGCGCATCTTCCACAGAACGGATTTTCAGCAAATCCGCATTGGTGAGTACCGGCTGGTCGACTTCAAGTCGCTTGTGCGTGCCGGCGTCGTGACCCAGCAGATTGGGGCGCGGCCCGATCATCGAGACCAGCGACATCACCAGTTCCTCGCGGATCGGATCGATCGGCGGGTTGGTCACCTGGGCGAAATTCTGTTTGAAATAGTCATATAGCAGGCGCGGTTTACCGGACAGAACGGCAATCGGCGTGTCGGTGCCCATCGAGCCGATCGGATCCAGACCGTCACTTGCCATGGGTTCCAGAAATTTGGTGATATCTTCCTGGGTGAAGCCGAATGCCTGCTGGCGATCAAGCAGAGCGGCCGGACTGTCCAGGCCATTCGCTTTTGGCGCATCGACATCGTCAAGATCGTCGAGATCGAGGTCTTTCAGATTATATTGCGTGGATTCCAGCCACTTTGCATAAGGTTTGGCCTTGGCGAGATCGGCCTTGATCTCTTCATCTTCAATGATCCGGCCCTGCTCCATATCAATGAGCAGCATCTTGCCGGGCTGCAACCGCCATTTGCGGACGATATTGTCTTCCTTGACGGGCAACACGCCGGATTCCGACGCCATGATCACATGACCGTCGTCCGTGACGCAGAAGCGCGCGGGGCGCAAACCGTTGCGGTCCAGCGTGGCCCCGACCTGACGACCATCAGTGAAGGCAACGGCAGCAGGGCCATCCCATGGCTCCATCAGGGCGGCGTGATATTCGTAAAATGCCCTGCGGTCGGCATCCATCGTCGGGTCGCCGGCCCAGGCTTCGGGGATCAGCATCATCACCGCATGGGGCAGCGAATAGCCGCCTGCGACCAGCAGCTCCAGGGCGTTGTCGAGGCAAGCCGTATCGGACTGGCCGTGCGGGATCAGCGGCCACATCTTGTCGAGATCGGCGCCCAGAAGATCGGATTCCATCGTCCGGCGACGGGCGTTCATCCAGTTCACATTGCCGCGGACCGTGTTGATCTCGCCGTTATGCGCGATGAAGCGATAGGGGTGCGCGAGTTTCCAGGACGGGAATGTATTGGTGGAGAAACGTTGGTGGACCATGGCCACAGCCGATGTGGTCAGGGGATTGTCGAGATCCTTGTAGAAGGAGCCGACCTGATCGGCGAGCAGCAGCCCCTTATAGACGATGGTTCTGGTCGAAAAAGACGGCATGTAAAATTCGGACAGGCCCGGCATGTCATTTTTTTCCGCATAGCCATCGAGCGGATTGTGGACCTGTTTGCGGATCGCCAGAATTTTGCGTTCGAAAGAATCCTGATCGGGGATGGAATCGCCTTTGCCGACGATGGCCTGGCGAATCAGCGGCATCTGGTCGAGCACAGCTTTGCCGATGCCGGTCGTGTCGATCGGCACATCGCGCCAGCCGATCATGACTTGCCCCTCTTTGGCAATGAAGCGTTCGAAATGCGCGGTGGCGAAATCTGCTTCGGCCGGATCCGACGGAAGGAAGCACATCGCGACGGCATAGTCCCCGGAGGCAGGCAGGTTCAGATTTTCGGAAGTTGCCCAATCCCGCAGAAGAGCGTCGGGAATCTGCAATAAGATCCCGGCTCCGTCACCCAGGAGCGGATCCGCGCCAACGGCGCCGCGGTGATCAATGTTGACCAGAATTTCGAGGCCGCGCTTGACGGTGAGATGCGATTTCTCGCCCTCGATATTCGCAACGAAACCGACGCCGCACGCGTCGTGCTCGTTATTTGAATCATACAGACCTTGCCGTGGCGGGAAGCTCATTTTCCGTCCTTACTTTCGATAAGTTTTTTGTAATTAAAGTGCTCCTAGATGGATTCACACGTATTTTGAAGACAAGATTTTTGGAGCAGGGAAAAGAAAAATTGCGTTCATCAAAAGCGCTGCCCATCTACGCTACGGCATCCCTGCCGCTATCCGGAAGCCGGAGTCCGCAAATTTCGCCCGTCTGCCGCTGCGTTACAGACGTATTTTAGCGGTTTAGGCCGGAGCCGGATGCCAGGAACGCCGAGACAGGACCGGCTGTGGAAACTTATCCTTCGGCGCCCAAGGGGTGTTCGCGATAAAATTCAACCAACATCTTCATAGGCCCAGTCAGCTTTACAAAATGCGGAGCTTTCGGGGGGATTGGCGCGGGGTCATCGATGGTTACCAGCCGCCGGGAAGGCGGATCAAGAAAAACGAGTTCCACCGACCCCTCCAGCACGCGCAGAAGGCCCCATGTGCCATCTTTGGTATTATGCTCGTTGCGGAGAGCAGCCGGCAAGCTGCGTTCGTCGAATATCGGCGAAGCGCTGTAAGGAACAGGCGGTGTGTGAGCATCATTGGTCATATCGAGGCCCGAATGATGGCAAACGCACAGGCAAAGACCGCCAGCAATATCGGCACCGTCAATATCTGGGCATTCACAGCGGTGCGGTCCATCCACCCCGTTTGGGTTTCCATTCCATCGTTGGGTTCGGCGACCGGCAACAGCTTTCTTTCCTTGGCGCTGACATTGTTCAAAATAGCTGCGGTACCGAAATACATGACGGTATAGCCCATGCTGATCACCAGCGCGAATATGGCCGCAGCGCCCTGCCCCGTTGCAATGAACAGCGCGGCGAAGAAAATGGCGTATGACGCGAACATGACGGACCAGACCGAAGCGGGAAGCTCGAAAGTGCGGATTTCATGCGACGGAGCATCATATCCCTTCGGGAGGCTTTCCATCTCTGCCATGATTTCGGCGGCCACTGCCTGTCCGCCTTCCATCTGAAAATCCATCAACATGACTATTTCTCCTTCTGGTTTGAAATCGCTTCAAGGCCTCCACGCTGGACCCTGATGCCGGTGAGCAGGCTCGTGGCGATCCGTTCAGCCGCCTTGCGAAAGACCTCTGCGGCCTCGGCATCAGGAAGGACAACGTCCAGCGTCTGGTTCCAGAGAAAGAGCCAGCGATCGAAATGCAGCTGGTCCAGGCCACCAATCGCGAAATGCTTGAGCATCGGATTGCCACGGAACCGCCCGGACTCCAGCGTCACGGAAGCCCAGAAATCCTTCATCCGCGCAAGGTGAGGCTTCCAGTCCGTCACATGGGCCTCGAAAATTGGCCCCAGCAATTCATCCTTGCGAATGGCTTCGTAAAAGCGCTCGACAAGATTGGATATCAGAGCATCATTTATACCGAGCGCGTTGGCTTGCGCGGTCTTTTTCGCTCTGGCGCGTTCGGCATAGCTGGCTTCGGTCATGGTCTCGACTCACTTAAGATGCATTTGATATGCACTGTTTATGCCGCTTGGCAATTTAATGCAATATATGATATGCATCTTTTATGAGATTATCCGTTCACACCGACTATGCGCTTCGTACATTGATGTATCTGGCGGCAAATGATGGTCATCGTTCCATTTCCGAAATTGCCGAACAATATGGCATTTCGAAAAACCATCTGATGAAGGTTGCCCAGCGGCTGGTGGCGGAAGGCTTCGTCGACAGCGTCCGCGGGCGCAGCGGCGGGTTGTTGCTGAGCCAGCCGGCCGAGGCAATCAATGTCGGTCATGTTGTCCGCACTTTCGAAGACAGCGGCACCTTTGTCGAATGTTTCAACGCAGCCACCAATGGCTGCATAGTCAGTCCCGTTTGCGGTTTGCGGCATGCCCTTGCCGGCGGCCTCGAAGCTTTCATGCGTCATCTCGACGGGTTTACCGTAGCGGATCTGGTCGGGAACAAAGCCAGGTTCCGGTCTGTCTGGGCCTAGTTTCCGGTCCTCGTCCTGCCGCGCCTGTCCAATGCCGGCGCCGAGCAAGCTGACGGTTGCCAAGACGGAGCCGAGCGCATAATCACTCCCGCAATAGGGAGAGAGACATGCTGAAATTCATATCGTCCATCGGGGCGGCGCTGGCGCTGCTATTTGCTAACGGCGCGCAGGCCGAAGAGGCCCCGGCGGCCCTCCCCTATCCCGAAGTGACCATCTTCGAGGCCGCCAAGATCATCACCATGGAACCCGGCTATCCCGAGGCCCGCTATGTTGCCACCGCCGACGGGATCATCCTTGGCCTCGGCCAGACGCTGGAAGATCTGGACGCCTGGACGCGGGACCGCAAGGTCACCGTCGACCGGCAGTTTGCCAAGCAGATACTGATGCCTGGCTTCGTAGAGCCGCATATCCATCCGATGCAGACGATCATGATGCTGCCAATGCCGTTTATCAGCCCCGAGGAGTGGAAGCTCCCCGGCAAGACCTATCCGGCGGCCCGCGGCAAAGCGCAATATGAAGAGCGGCTGCGCGCGGAAATGGCCAAGAGTGAGGACGCCCTGTTCATCACCTGGGGCCATCACAAGCTGTTTCACGGCGACATGGACCGCGCCGAGCTCGACCGCATCGCGCCCGACCGGCCGGTCGTCATCTGGCAGCGCAGCTTTCACGAAATCATCGCCAACAGCAAGGCGCTGACCCTGCTCGGCATCGGCGATGAAGCGGCCTTTACCGCCGCGTTCAGCAAGCCCAATATCGATCCCGGCCATGCCGATTATGCCAGCGGTATCATCCACGAAACCGCATTGTTCAACGGCATCGAGATGCTCCGCCCCTATCTCTTCTCGCCGGCCAAGGTGCAGCAGGGTCTGGCCGACATGCGCCAGATGATGCTCGAAAATGGTGTCACCACCAGCGCCGATCTCGCTTTCGGCGGCTTTGGCGGTCCCGCGCTGGAATCGGCTCTTTTCAAGAGCCTTTACGACCAGCCGACGACGCCATCGCGGATCCTGGCGATCCCCGTTGCGCCCCTGGTTACCGGCGATCCCAATGCCTGGCTCAAGGACATGAAAGCCAAATATGACAGCAGCAAATTCTTCTTCTCCAACCGGGTGAAGCTGTTCGCCGACGGCGCCTTCTTTGCCCAATATATGCAGATGAATCCGCCCGGTTACAGCGACGGCCACGAGGGCAAATGGCTGACCGAACCGGATGAGTTGCTCAAGCAGACCGAGCGTTTCTGGGACGCCGGCTGGAACCTGCACACCCATGTCAATGGTGACAAGGGCCTCGATGTGGTGCTCGACATCACCGAAAAGCTCGCCCTGCGCAACGGCCAGCATATCATCATGGAGCATCTCGGCTATTCGACCGAGGCGCAGACCCGGAGGATCGGCGCAATGGGCCTCTATGTCTCCGCGCAACCGAATTATATCCGGATTCTCGGCGATGCTTACGCGAAGACCGGCATGGGTCCCGACCGCGCCGCGCAGATGAGCCGGCTCGGTTCGCTCGAGCGTAAGGGCGTGCCGCTCGGCCTGCACAGCGACTTCAACATGGCGCCGATCGACCCGCTCTATCTCGCCTGGGTGGCGAGCAACCGGATCACCCTCGACGGCAATGTCAAGGCGCCGAAAGAGCGGCTCTCGCTCGACAAGGCCCTGCGCGCCATCACCGTCGAGGCGGCGCAGGTGATTGGGCTTGATGCGATGGTCGGCAGTATCGCGACCGGCAAGAAGGCGGATTTCACCGTGCTTGATAGGGATCCCTACAAGGTCGGCGCGGCGAAGCTGCAGGAGATCGAGATAAAGGGCGTGGTGTTCGAAGGCCGCTGGTTTCCGGCGGAGTAGCTCTTAGCGGTCAATATGACCCCCGCGTGATGGCCCGCACTAAAGCGCGGCGGGGCGCCCGTATGACTGAAAGCTCTGGAAATTCTTCCTGGTTTCCGGCCTGACTCCGTCCGCGGAGAGCAGCTGGTCCAGTTCAACTCGGCATAGCTTGTCGGCCGATCGCATCCTGATACCGGCCATGGTCCAACCCGAAAACTCGCGTTGCCGGATTTCACGACGATCAAATATGACCATGCCATTGTGCCGCCGATCCATCTCTATCAAGCGGATACACTCGTAGACATTCTGCCGGGCCCCTTCCAGAGTTTGCATAAAATTCAACCCGTTAAAGGCCAGCAATCCAGTCAAACCGAGGGTCGCGTTACGCTCGTTTGCCTCATCCAAGATGGCCTGAAAATCGGTATCCGCCAGACCGGCACGTGCAGTACTGATATAGCTGCACGATGCTATCATCTCGTTCGGCATAACGGCGTTAGACTTCCCTGATTCGACAGTTAAGATACATATGCAATCAAGCTATCGGCATTTTCCGCCACTGCATAGGTCCAAATTGGCGCCATTTTCTCCGGCGCTATTGACCCTGGTGTGACAAAGCCGCTTGTCGAACAGGCGTAGCGGACAGGAAGCTTCTACCGGAGATATGGCCGGGGCGGGCCATCAGCCGCTGACAGGTAGTCAAGTCCTAGGCGCGCGGGATATTTTGCTGACCGTGCTGGCTGTTGCGGTCAAAACATCATCCTCGTTATAAACATGGCCTTCCATGAAAATGATCTTGTAGCCTTGCTTGATCGCCCAGCCTTCCACCCGCAGTTTTCCGGCTCGCGTAGGTTCCAGATAGGTGGTTTTGATCTCCAGCGATGAAAGACCGACAACATCCTGATCGTGGAGAAAAATCGCGTGGCTCATGGCCGCATCCAGCATTGCGGTGACAAAGCCGCCCTGTACGATATCGACAGAATGGCAATAATCTTTCCCGATATCAAATTCGAAAGTGCAGGCGCATTTATCGCTGT
This sequence comes from uncultured Sphingorhabdus sp., assembly GCA_964022345.1. Taxonomy (GTDB): domain Bacteria; phylum Pseudomonadota; class Alphaproteobacteria; order Sphingomonadales; family Sphingomonadaceae; genus Parasphingorhabdus. The sequence goes on along the minus strand of CAXHZT010000004.1, from coordinate 125,191 downwards.
TGAAATCTACCAGCTGCCCGCCGAGCAGGCGAATAAATTCCGGGCTCGTCCGGTTCCGCTCTTCAATCATTTTTTCTTTGTCGGTCATCAAAATATCTCGCCCCTGTCGCTCCTCGCGACGCTCCAATTCTCGTTTCAAATTTCAATATGGCGTCGCACAGCCAGCCACGATCACTCCTGCGGTAGGCACGGTCGGATCGGCTGATTGCGCGTTGCGGTTCAGTTCACGCCGCGATCATTGCCTTCCCAATAAGGCGCGCGCAATTCGCGGCGGAGGATTTTGCCGCTGGCGTTTCTCGGCAGTTCCGGGATCACGTCGACCGTTTTCGGCACCTTGAACCCGGCAATCCGTTCCCGCGCCCAGGCGATGACGCTGTCGGTATCGACCTCGCCGGCATCGGGCTTCGGCGAGACCACGGCCTTCACCGCCTCGCCCCATTTCGCGTCGGGAATGCCGATCACCGCGACTTCGTTGACCTGCGGGTGGCCGAAGATCGCATTCTCCACTTCCGCCGGATAGACATTCTCGCCGCCGGAAATGATCATGTCCTTGACCCGGTCCTTGATATAGAAATAGCCGTCCTCGTCCATCACCGCCGCGTCGCCGGTGTAGAGCCAGCCGTCGGCGTCGACCGTCTCCGCGGTCTTCTCCGGATTGTTGAAATAATGCAGCATGTTGAGGCCGGAACGTGTGGCGATTTCTCCGATCGTGCCGGGTGGGACTTCCTGCCTTTTCTCGTCGACGATTTTCATCTCGACGCTGGGCAGCGGAACGCCGATGCCGCGCATCCGTTCATTGCCGTCGGGATCATGGTCGCCGGGCGGCAGGATGCAGACGGTGCCGGTGGTCTCGGTCATACCATATTGCTGACAGAACAAAGCCTGCGGCATGGTCTGGATACACTGGCGCAGCAGTTCCAGCGGGATCGGCGCGGCGCCATAGGTGACCGAGCGGACGCAGGAGAAATCCGTATCTTTCGCGCGCGGCCAATTGACCAGCATCTGCAGTGCGGTCGGCACGAGGAAGAACTGGTTCAGCCCCTTGTCGATACAGTCGAGCACGTGGTCCGGGTGGAATTCCGGGATGACCATCATCGTTGCGCCGTTGTAAAAGGCAATCGGGCCGATGCCGGACCCGGCGATATGCGCGCAGGGCATGACCGCGAGCGTGCTGTCGCCGGGCTTCAGGTCGATCCAAGCATGGTCGGGATGATCCTCGACCAAAGGCCGCAGCTTGAACAGATTGTCGCTGGTCAGCACCGCACCCTTGGGATTGCCGGTGGTACCGGATGTGTAGAGCTGCAGCACGCCTTCCGCCGGATCGCACTCGGGCAAATCGCCGGGCGTCGTGCCGGCGACGAAATCGGCCAGGGTCGGTAGGTCTGTGCCGGACTTGGTGCAGAGGATGGTCTTCGTATCGGGCGCTTCTTTCGCGGCATTTTTCGCGACCTCGGCGAATTCCGGCTCGCAGATCAGCAGCGGTGCGCCGGTGTCTTTCAGGACATAGGCGACTTCCGGCGCGGCGAGACGCCAGCCGATCGGCGCGATGACCATGCCGGCGCGGCTGGCGGCGGCGAACAGGGTGAAATAGAGACCGCTATTCTTGCCCAGCCAGCAGATGCGATCGCCTCTGGAAAGACCCGCACCGGTAAAGGCCTGCGCATATTCGGTAACCCGCCGGTCGAGTTCGGCATAGCTGACTTGGCCGTCCGGATCATCAATCGCGATATTGTCCGGCGTCTTCGCAGCCCAATGGGCGATGGAAGACCCCATGCAGCGTCGTGTCTCTGTCATTTGCCCGCTCCTATATTATTATTCCGCCCTGTTAATCGCGCGATTAAGCCATGGCAAGGGGAAGAAACTCAAGCCCCTCCTCTTTAGAGGAGGGGTTGGGGTGGTGGCGATGCGACAGCAATGCTCGCGCAAGCGAATTGCGACGGAGCCTATTGAGATCGAGAAACGAGAACATGTTTTCTGAAGGAGAGAAACCACCCCAACCCCTCCTTTGAAAAGGAGGGGCTTAACCCTGCTTCCTGTACACCAAAGATATATTATTCGCCGGCATCTCGATTAGGCTCTCACGAACGAACCCGTTGCGCGCCGCCAGCGCATCCATGTCGGCGACATCGCGCAGGCCCCAGCGCAAATTCCGGCTCTTGAGGCTGCGTTCGAAGGCAAGATTGCCCGGCGCGGTTTCGACCTCCGCGCGCAGATAGGGACCGTAGAGATAGAAAGGCGCGCCCGGAGCAAGCAGCTGGCCGGCCTTTGCAAACAGGCCGATGCTCGATTCCCACGGACTGATATGGACCATGTTGATGCACAGGATCGCCGCTATGTCCTGAACATCCCAATCTGCGGCCTGCGCGTCGAGCTGGAGCGGCGGCAGGATATTGGCCACGCCTTCCCGCTTCGTCCAGGCGGCGATGGAATCGCAACAGGCCGGATCGGGGTCGCTCGGCTGGAAGGTCAGGCCGGGAAATGTCCGGCCAAAATAGACGGCATGTTCGCCGGTGCCGCTGGCAATTTCCAATATCGTGCCCTGACTGGGCAGGATATCGCGCAGGACCGCAACGATCGCATCCCGGTTGCGGAGCGTCGCCGGGGCGTGGCGCTGTTCGCCCGGGGCCGCTTCGTCAATCGTCCAGGGTTTGGAATCAGTCATGAATGCGGCCTTTAATTTGCCTGCTTGCTAATAATGGGATATTGATCCGGGCCATGTCGAAACTGTTTCGCCTCGATGAAGACAGCGCGCAAGTGAAATTTCCGCCGCCGCTGGTCTTTGTCGGCTTCCTGCTGACCGGCTTGCTGCTCGACCGGCTGAGCGGTCGGATGCCCGACTTCATCCCGGTGATGGACTGGGTGATGATTGCAGGCGCAATTTTGGCGGCGGCCGGCCTGTCTTTCCTGTTCGCTGGGACCGGCCGCTTTCGCAAGCTTGGCAACAATCTCGAGCCGTGGAAGACCAGCAACCAGATCGTCAGCACCGGCGTCTACCGGTACACCCGCAATCCGATGTATCTGGGCATGGCGCTCTTCTATTGCGGCCTAGCCCTGTGGTTCCGCAGCAGCTGGGCGCTGATCCTCCTGCCGGTAGTGATCCTGGTCATTCGCACGCAGGTGATCGCGAGGGAAGAGCGTTATCTGGCGGAAAAATTCGGTGAGGAATATCTCGATTACAAGGCGAAGGTTCGCCGCTGGATCTAGTCCGCGCCGCCGATCTTTTGTCGCCGCCAGATGGCTGCCAGAAAACTGCCGATAACGACATGATAGACAGCGGAGATTGCGGCAGGGACCGGCGCGAGCGCCGCCTGCATCGGAGTGGCGAATTGCGCCGCGAAGCTTGGCGTGGAGGCTAGGCTGGAGCCGAGTCCGCTATTCTGCATACCGACTTCGGTACTGATCGTCCGGCGCTCCGCCACGCCCAGCCCCATGGCCCTGGTGATCAGATAGCCAAGTCCGAAACCGAAGACATGAAGCAGCAATATGGCGAGCATCAACACGCCGAAATGCGCCTCGATCAGCGCCTTGCTCTTGGCGATAATCCCGCCGATGATCAGCACGACGACGATCACCGAGACAAGCGGCGAGATCACGGCGATCTTTTCCGTCGTCCTGGGCAGATAGCGGTTGAACAGCACGCCCGCGATCACCGGCAGCAGCACGATCGATACCATGTTGATAAAAAGGCTCCACTGGTCGATCTCGACATATTTGCCGGCGAGCCAGCCGGTCAGCAACGGCGTCGCAATGACCGCGATCAGCGTCGAGGCCATGGTCATTGTCACCGACAGCGCCAGATTGGCATTGGCGAGATAGGCGACGACATTGGACGCGGTCCCGCCAGGGCAGCAGGCGACGAGGATCAGGCCGACCGCAAGGCCGGTTTCCAGCCCGAATATGGTGGCAAGGAAAATCCCGGCCAGCGGCATCACGGTAAATTGCAGGACCACACCGGTTGTTACGCAGCGCGGGATTTTCGCGATCCGCCTGAAATCATCGAAGGACAGCGTGAGGCCCATGCCGAGCATCACCAGTCCGAGCATGACGCTGACCAGAGGCTGGCCGAGCGGACGAAAGCGGCCGTCGACGACCCACAGAAAATGTTCAGGGACAAACCATGCCCAGGCTGTCCCCAATACTGTCCACAGGGCGAAGAGATTGGTCAGACGGTGGATCATGCTATTTTCCTCCCTGTCGCGAAGCGATGGGGAGGTGGCAGCCGGAACGGCTGACGGAGGGGCCCCTCCACCATCCTGCGGATGGTCCCCCTCCCCACGGCTCCGCCGCAGGGAGGATGATGTTATGCGAATATGTCAGACTTGCGCCCCCTCACTCCGCAGCCTGAGCAAATTCCTCGTCTTCCGTCCACACCAATATCGGCTTGCGCGCGGCCTGGGTTTCGTCCAGCCGGCGTCGGGGAGCGAAATAAGGCGCGCTTTTCAGGCTTTCGTCACCCGCTTTCGCCCGCTCGGCCACCGAACGGAAGGCGCCAATGAACTGGTCGATCGCCGCCTTGCTCTCGGTCTCGGTTGGCTCGACCAGCATTGCGCCATGCACCACCAGCGGGAAATACATGGTCATCGGGTGATAGCCCTCGTCGATCATGCCTTTGGCCAGATCCAGCGTCGTCAGCTCGTTAGTGAAGCCTTTGTCCGAGAACAGCGCCTCGTGCATGCACGGCCCGCTATGGGCGAAGGGTGCATCGAGCACGTCTTCGAGACTGCGCAGGATATAATTCGCGTTGAGCACAGCGTCTTCCGCGACCTGTTTCAGGCCGTCTGCGCCGTGGCTGAGTATATAGGTCAGCGCGCGGGTGAACATGCCCATCTGGCCGTGAAAGGCGCTCATCCGGCCGAATGTGTGCGGATGCCGGTCCTCGACCGTCTCTTCCTCGACCAAGGTGATATGGCCATCGGCATGGCGCTCGGTAAAGGGCAGCGGGCCGTAAGGAGAAAGCGCCTCGGACAATACGACAGGACCGGAACCCGGGCCGCCGCCGCCATGCGGAGTGGAGAAGGTCTTGTGCAGATTGATATGCATCGCGTCGATGCCGAGATCGCCCGGACGGACCTTGCCGACGATCGCATTGAAATTCGCGCCGTCGCAATAGACATAACCGCCAGCGGCATGGACCGCGTCGGAAATCGCCTTCATGTCCGGCTCGAACAGGCCGCAGGTATTGGGATTGGTGATCATCACCCCGGCAACGTCAGGTCCCAGACGCGCCTTGAGCGCCTCCAGATCGACCCGGCCAGCGGCATTGGCAGGAATATCCTCGACCTTGTAGCCGGCAAAAGCGGCGGTCGCCGGATTGGTGCCATGGGCGCTTTCGGGCACCAGGATCACTTCGCGGGCATCGCCGCGCGCTTCCAGGGCAGCCCGGATGCAGAGGATGCCGCAAAGCTCGCCATGGGCGCCGGCCTTGGGCGTCATCGCCACGCCGTGCATGCCGGTCAGCTTGATCAGCCAGACGGCCAGTTCGTTGATCACGCCAAGCGCGCCCTGCACGCTGTCGACCGGTTGCAGCGGATGGATATCGGCAAAGCCCTTGAGCCGCGCCATTTTCTCGTTGAGCCGCGGATTATGCTTCATGGTGCAGCTGCCGAGCGGGAACAGGCCGACGTCGATCGCGTAATTCTGACGGCTGAGCCTTGTATAGTGGCGGATTGTCTCACCCTCGGACAGGCCGGGAATGGCAATCGGCGCTTCGCGTTCGAGACCGCCAAGACGGCTTTCGACTTGCGGTGCTTCGGGCAAGTCAACGCCGCTGCGATCCGGTGAACCGATTTCGAAAATCAGCGGTTCGTCGACCATCAGCGCGCGGTTGCCGGTGTGGGTGGTGATGGAGCCAGTGTCGGTCATCTGCAGATTGTCTTCCTGTCTGGTCGGACGGCCTTCGGATAGCATGCTCATGACAGGGCTCCTTCCAAAGCGGTCGCGAATTGCTCGAGCTCTTCCTCGGTGGATGTTTCGGTCACCGCGACAAGCAAACCGTGTGCGAGTGGCGTGACCTCCGGATAAAGGCGTCCGAGAGACACGCCGGCCAATATTCTCTGGTCGGCAAGCTTACGCACCAACGGTCGAGAATCGGCATCAAGAACCAGCGTAAACTCGTTGAAAAAACTGTCATTCAACAGCTTCACGCCGTCGATCTGCGAAAGGCGGTCCGCTGCCTGCACCGCCTTTTTATGGTTGAGCATCGCCAGTTCGCGCAGCCCTTTCTCGCCGAGCAAGGTCATGTGCGCCGAGAAAGCCAAGGCGCACAGGCCGCTGTTGGTGCAGATATTCGACGTCGCTTTCTCGCGGCGGATATGCTGCTCGCGAGTGGAAAGCGTCAGGACGAAGCCACGCTTCCCTTCGGCGTCGACGGTCTCGCCGCACAGCCGGCCTGGCATCTGCCGGACATATTTCTGCTTGCAACCGAACAGCCCGACATAAGGACCGCCGAATTGCAGGCCGACGCCTAGCGACTGGCCTTCGCCGACCACGATATCGGCATCCATTTCACCGGGCGATTTGATCGCGCCGAGCGCGACAGGCTCCGTGACCACGGCGATGAGCAGGGCTTTGTGCGTGTGCGCTTTTTCTGCTATGGCGGAAAGGTCGCCGATGCGGCCCAATATATCGGGATATTGCACGACAACGCAGCTGGTCTGGTCATCGATCTGGTCGAGCATGCTCTGGCCGTCGGTGGCGGCCTCGAGGGTCGGCGCCTGATAGGACAGGTTGTCCTTGGTGAAGCGCGCCATGGTTTTGGCGACGGAAACATAATGAGGATGGAGACCGGAAGACAGGATCGCCTTGCCGCGCTTGGTAATCCGGCGGGCCATGACGATCGCTTCCCAGCAAGCGGTCGAGCCATCATACATTGACGCATTGGCGACATCGACACCGAACAGGCGCGCGACCTGGGTCTGGAATTCGAACAATGTCTGCAGCGTGCCCTGCGCGATCTCCGGCTGATAGGGCGTGTAGGCGGTCAGAAACTCCCCGCGCTGGATGATATGGTCGACGCTGGCCGGGACATGGTGGCGATAGGCCCCCGCCCCGAGGAAGAAGGGCATGTCACCAGCCGCATGGTTCTTGCGCGCCAGCGCTTTCATATGCGCTTCCACCGCCATTTCACCGGCGTGCATCGGCAGGCCCTCGATCGGACCATCCAGCCGGGCTTCTTCCGGTACATCGACGAACAGGTCATCGATCGATTGTGCGCCGATCTTGGCCAGCATCGATTGCCGGTCGTCGGGGGTCAGCGGGAGATAACGCATAGGGGTCTTCCTTCACTTTCGCCCCTCCTTTTCACAGGAGGGAATGGGGTGATTGCGTGCCGCAAATCGCTAACACGGGCGATGCTGAAGCATCACCACCACCCCTTGATCCCCTCCTCTGAAGAGGAGGGGGAAATCATCACAGATTGTCGACGAAGGCCTTATAGGCTTTTTCGTCCATCAGATCGTCGAGTTCGCTCTTGTCCGATAGGGTGAGCCGGAAAAACCAGCCGTCTTCCTCGGCCGAGCTGTTGACAAGTCCCGGTTCGTCTTCCAGCGCGTCGTTCACTTCGATCACCTCGCCGGAGACCGCCGCATAGACGTCGGACGCCGCCTTGACCGATTCGACCACGGCGGCATCATCGCCCTGCTCCAGTTCCGTGCCGACTTCCGGCACTTCGACAAACACGATGTCGCCCAGCTGTTCCTGCGCATAGTCGGTAATCCCGACGGTTGCCGTGTCGCCTTCGACATCGACCCATTCATGTTCGTCGGTAAAATATCGGCTCATCGTCTTGTCCTCTTCTGGTGGGCTATGGCTTGGGTTTGCGGTGATAGTTATGCGGTACAAAGGGCATGTCGGCGACGGTGCAGGCAATTTTCTTGCCGCGCTGCTCGACGGTAATGGCGGTGCCAGTCGCGGACATGTCCGTCGGGACATAGGCCATGGCGATCGGGCGCTGGAGCGTGGGCGAAAAGCCGCCGCTGGTTACCGTGCCGATGGTCTCGCCAGCGTCATCGACAACCGTTGCGCCTTCGCGAACGGGCTGCCGGCCATCGACGAACAGGCCGATGCGTTTCTTTGCCGCCTTATCCGGATATTGCGCCAGCACGCGATCCGCGCCGGCAAAATTGCCTTCCTCGCGGCGCGCCTTGGACAAGGCAAAGTTCAGATTGGCCTCGACCGGCAATATGTCGGCATTCATGTCGTGGCCGTAAAGCGGCAGGCCTGCCTCCAGACGGAGGCTGTCGCGGGCGCCAAGACCGATCGGACGGACTTCCTCCAGCTCGGTCAGCGCGGCAGCCAGCGTCACCGCATGTTCGGCGGGCACGCTGATTTCAAAGCCGTCCTCGCCGGTATAGCCCGAACGGCTGATGCCCAGCGGGATACCCTGCCACAGAAACGGGCCCGCTTCCATGAAATGGAGATCGGTCGGCAGTGGCCAGTCCGGCTCGAACGGATCGATACCAAGCTTGGCCAGCGCTTCCGCCGCCTTGGGCCCCTGCAGCGCGAGAAGCGCCGCATCTTCGAGATGGTTCAGCGTCAGGCTGTCGGGCAATTGTTCGCGCAAATAGGCGATATCGTCATGCTTGGTCGCGCCATTGACCACCAGATAGAGATTATGGCCGGTGTTGGTGACCATCAGATCATCCATTATCCCGCCATCCTGGGCGAGCAGCAATGTGTAGCGGATCTTGCCCGGGGCCAGTGCCGAGAGATTGCCCGGCGTGATCCGCTCGAGCGCGTCGGCAGCGCCCTCGCCGATCAGCTGCAGCTGCCCCATGTGCGACACGTCGAACAGGCCCGCTTCGGTCCGGGTCCAGATATGTTCGGCCATCACGCCTTCATATTGCACCGGCATTTCATAGCCCGCGAAGGGCACCATCCGCGCGCCAAGGCCGCGATGCCAGTCGCCGAGCGGCAGTTGTTTCAGATTTTCGCTATTTTCACTCATCATTTTTCCGCATCAAGAAGACAGCCCGCAGCAAAGCCCTGCAAAACTGCCCCCTCTGTCACGGAACCTGAGAGTTTTCCTGCCTTCGCTAAAGCTTCGGCGGACAAGCCCGCTTCTGCTATCCGGCTTTGGCGAATCTTGTCCGCCGTAGCCTTGGCGAAGGAGGATTTCCCCTTCGGTGGAGCGCCGGTCGTTATAACCATCCGCTCTCTTTCCAGAGTGCTTGTGAGACGATTGCGGTCCAGGGGCCTGAGAGTTTCCGGGGCGGTTGCTCCTTCGGCGGCTTTTTGTCTGGTGGGACAGAAAACGCTCTCCCGCAACGCCTCCTGAACCTTGCCCGAGAGCGCCGATCAAAAAGCAGATTTGAGAGTGGATCAGCGGCCGGGTGGAGTCAATGATTCTGTTGTGCGGTGCAGTATTTTTCGATCGCCGTTCAAACGAGTGCCCAGACATCATCATTTTCATGAATGAATGCACCCGGCGCCTTATTTCCCGTCAGCTCCAGGATGGCTTCGGCGACATCGCTGGCGAGGATCGAACGGAAGCGGCGGAGTTTGCCGTGCAATAACATGTCCATTACCGGACTGGCGGCGATAGCGAGCCGCTCGCCGAGGCGGTTGTCATTGGCCCGTTCGCCGCGCAGCAGGCCGGGGCGGATGATGTCGAGGCGGTCGAAATTCTGCGCGCGCATAAGGTCCTCGGCCTCGCCCTTGGTCTTGAGATAGAAACTCGAAGCGCTGCTGTCCGCCATGGTCGAGGATATGGCAATGAACTGACGCGCCCCGGCTACCTTGGCCGCTGCTGCCACAGCGCCGACCAGATCGCGGTCGACTGCGGCAAATTCTTCCTTCGACCCGGCCTTTTTCATCGTCGACCCCAAACAGGATATCACGATATCGGGCTTGATCTTCGCGATCGTCGCGGGCCAGTTCTCCTGCAGCTGGACATGGACTTTCGCCTTGCCGACATCCTCGCGATAGGGCCGCCGGAGCAGCAGATGGAGGCTCTTGTCCCTGCCCTGTCCGACCAGTTGACGGGTCAGCAGTCCGCCGATCAGGCCGGTGGCGCCGACGATCAGGATTTTTTCGGCCATGGACTGGGTCTCCGCATATTGTCTGTTGATAAGTTGTCATAGCAGCGAAGGCTGCTATCCAAACCGATTTTTGGGAGACTCACCCGATTGGGTTGGGCTCCAGCCTTCGCTGGGGTGACGATATTACGACCGACTGTTCAGATCGCCGAATATCTCGTGGTGCCGGTTGCGGGCATAGCGGTCGGTCATCCCGGCGAGGAAATCGGCGATATGGCGGATCCGGTCGGGTTCCGCTTCGGGCAGCGCCGAGGCCCAGTCGTCCGGCATCAAATCCGGCTGCTCGCGATAGGCTTTCACCAGATCACCAACCATCATCTTGCCTTCGTCCGCCGCCGCCATCTGCTTGGGATGATGATAGAGATTCTCGTACATGAAACGCTTCAGCGTGCGTTCCTTTTCCGCCATCGCGTCGGAAAAACCGCCGATCATCTGGCCCGCCCGCCGCACATCCTCCGGCGTCTCGATGCCGAGCCGGTCGATCCGCGCCTGCGTCGTTTCCAGTACATCATTGGCCATCAGCCCGATCTGGTCACGGATCAATTCCGGCAACAGCCGTTCCTGCGACACATCGGCAAAGCGGCTGCGAAGCGCAGTCCAGCGCTCTGCAATGAACGGCAGTTCGAGCAACTGGTCGAGCGTCAACAGTCCGGCCCGCATCCCGTCGTCAATATCATGATTGTCATAGGCGATATCGTCCGCAATCGCGGCAATCTGCGCTTCCAGCGACGGCCAGCTGTCGAGGTCGAGATCCATCGCCGCATTGGCCTCTGCCAGCGCCCAGGTCGGTTCGGCCACCGGCCCGTTGTGCTTGGCCAGCCCCTCGAGCATTTCCCATGTCAGGTTGAGCCCGTTCCAGCGTGGATAGGGCGTTTCGAGCTTGGTCAATGTCCGGATAGTTTGCGCATTATGATCAAAGCCGCCGAAATCAGCTAAGGCTTCTTCCAGCGCATCTTCCCCCGCATGGCCGAACGGCGGATGGCCGATATCATGGGCGAGGCAGAGCGCTTCGGTCAGATCTTCGTTGAGACCCAGAGCCCGAGCCATCGTTCTGCCGATCTGCGCAACTTCCAGGCTGTGTGTCAGCCGGACCCGATAATGATCGCCATCGGGCGCGACAAAGACCTGCGTCTTGTGGCGCAGGCGGCGGAAGGAAATGCTGTGGATGATCCGGTCGCGGTCGCGCTGGAAATCGTCGCGCGGACCGCGCGTGACCTCGCGTTTCTCGTCGTGCAGCCGGCCCCGGCTGTGCGCGGGGTCGCTGGCATAGCTTTTCAACAGGGTCATTTGCCGAGCTCGTTAACCTCGACACCGTCGGCGCTCGCCCAGGCAAAGCCGTCACCGCCATCCTTGCGGTAATCCGCTTCAAAGGCCTTGGCCGCCTTGAAATCGGCAAAGGGTCCGACCACCAGTCGCCGAGTCCGTCCCCAGGGCGAAGTCCATGCCTTCTGGCTCTTGAACAGTTCGGGCTGCTTTTTCGTCATCCGGCGATAGTCGAATTTCAGGGCGTCGAGATTGGAACCCGTGGCAATCTGCACCCAGTAGCGTTTCGGATGTTCCGGCTCTTTCGGCTTTGCCGGGGTTTTTTCAACCACTTTGGCTACGACTTTCGGCTGCGGCTTGGCTGGCTCGATTTCATCCAGATCGACCGGCACGACTTCGCTCTTGATCTCCCGTTCCGGGATGCTGATACCGCTGATAATATCGGCAAGCGGCTTGGTGGCCGGTTCTGCCGAGGCCATTTCACGGCTGCCTGGCGCTGACTGCGCGAGGTCAAAGTTGATCAGATTGACGGGACCATCAGCGGGGGTCGAAGCCGCAGCAGGCGCATCCCTGACCGTCTGGAGAGCCGGCTGCGAAACCGGCTTCCGGCCGGCAATTTCAACCTTGCGCTCAACGCTCTGTGATACCAGCGCTGGCGACTGGTCGACACCGACATCGGTCGTGAAGCCCGGAGATGCGTTTTCGCTGTCCGCCCTGACGTCGGCGCTCTGGACCGGCTCGGCTTCTGCAGGTGCCGGCGCTGCCGGAGATTTTATCAAGGGCGACTGGCCGAGTGCAACAGTAGCTGCCCGACCGGAACTTGCATCCGTTGGCGCAGGCAATTCTGTTTGCGACAAGACCACCACTTCATTTTTCTTCAGCTGGCGATTGGCCTTCCTCTGCGAGAAAGTGCGTTCCGCGCCTCCCGGCCGGCGGCGCGGCGACTTGTCGGGCATTGCCAGCACACGGGGACGCTTGGCATCGGTACCCAGAGCCTCTCCAACCGGAATCAGCCCAGCATCCGCTCCATCGCCACCTCTGACAGCCATAGATGACGCCATTTGCACTGCCGCAACGTCGACACCGATATTCTCGCTAGCGGGGAAATGACCAAAATGGACGGCCGCGGCCTTCTGGGCCGCCGTCAGCTTGGGCATGCGGTCGAAAAACGGCTTGATCGCCTTTGCCATCCGCCGTTCCATCGTCTGTTCGACGATATTGTCCGCATCCTTTTTCTTGCCATTCATGGCGTAGATAAATGCCCGGTTGCGCCAGGCATCACGGTCGCTTTTCTGGAGCAAGGGATTCAGTTGCGCGTCCGCCTGCTCCACATCTCCGCTGATGCCGAGAGAAATGGCATAGCGCTTGATCAGCTCGTCACTGCTGCCATTGCGCAGCGCCAGCTCATAATCTTTCTGGGCATCGCGGTTACGGCCGATAAGATCATAGGCCAGGCCGCGATCCGCCGCGATCTCAATCGGTGCAATGCCATTGGCAACCGCCTGATCGAAATAGCGGATTGCGCCAAACGGATTTTCTTCGGCCAGCAAAGCCCGGCCGAGGCCGGCTTTCACTCTGCCGCTGGAGGAATATATCTGGTCGGCTTTGGCGAGAAAACCTATGGCTGCACGGAAATCGCCCAGCTCGAGCGCCGCCAGCCCGGCATCCGCCAGGGCGGACGAATCGTTCGCATTCAGTGCAATTCGCCGCAGCGCATCCTGCAGATCTTCAGCATCGCGCGGTGTCTGGGTCTGGGCCTGCGCGGACGCAAGCGGCGCGCTGGTCGCGGTCAGGGCCGCAGCAAGGGCCAGCAAGATTCTATATCTATGTTTCACACAACCCATAAAGGAACGATTGCCTGCGAAATCAATCGTTCCCGCAATCCTGTAAGGCCAGTGGTGGCACGCGAAAGACAAACTCCCTCGCAATGCCCCATCAGCTTGAAAATTCGCTGGTTCCGGCCTCGGAACTACTGGTTATTTTGCCGGTTCAAAAAGCGTGGAATGTCGAGCGGGTCCCGCGATTTCTCGCCCTCGCCGTCATCGTCATCACTTTTGGATCCGCCACGGGTCAGGTTGGACATACGCTCGAACAACGTGCCGCCACCTGTCGCGACGCGCGGTGCCGGCGGCGCGTTACTTGGCGCTGCGGCTTCTTCCTCGTCGTCAAACTGGATGGCGTCCTCGCCCAATACCAGCTCGTCTTTTTCCGGCTCGGACGCTGCGGCAGACCGTCCGCGTGTCAATGACGCGAAAGACGGGGTTGCCGAGGGAATATCGGACAGATCATCATCGTCCCCATAGGTCGCGACCGGAGCGGGCGATGGAGCCATCTCGCTTTGGACATAAGGTTCAGTCTCGGCTTCGGCTGCGGCTTCAACTTCCGTCTCAGCGTCAGGCACCGGCGCAGAAGCGATTTCGGCTTCCTGGGCCGCTTCCTCTACGCTGTCCTGACTGTCGTCGCTGGCAATGGATGATGCGAAGCTCGCTGGCTCTTCGGCCTTCGGAGCCGGGCTGCTCATCGCGAAAGACGGCGCCGGCTTGGAGGCTGCCATAGCGTCGCTGTCAATACCGGTGGCGACAACCGAGACCCGGATACGGCCATCGAGATTTTCGTTAAAGGCGCTGCCCCAGATGATATTGGCATCCGGGTCGACCAGTTCACGAATATGGTTGGCGGCTTCGTCGACTTCCATCAGGCGCATGTCTTCGCCGCCGGTGATCGAAACGATAACGCCCTTGGCGCCCTGCATCGACACACCGTCAAGCAGAGGATTGGCAATGGCTTTTTCTGCCGCTTCCAGCGCACGTCCGTCGCCTTCGGCTTCGCCGGTGCCCATCATCGCCTTGCCCATTTCGTGCATCACGCTGCGCACGTCGGCAAAGTCGAGGTTGATCAGACCAGGCATGACCATCAGGTCGGTGATACCGCGAACACCCTGCTGCAGAACTTCGTCGGCGAGCAGGAAGGCTTCCTTGAAAGTCGTGTTGGGATTCGCGACCAGGAACAGATTCTGGTTCGGAATGACGATCAATGTGTCGACATTTTTCTGCAGTTCTTCGATGCCCGCTTCAGCCGCTTTCATCCGGCGCGTGCCTTCAAAAGTGAATGGCTTGGTCACCACACCGACGGTCAGGATGCCGCGGTCGCGTGCCGCTTTGGCGATGACCGGAGCAGCACCAGTACCGGTACCACCGCCCATGCCGGCAGCGATGAAGCACATATGCGTGCCTTCCAGCGCCTGCTCGACCAGATCGATGGTTTCTTCAGCCGCCGCGCGCCCGACTTCGGGACGCGATCCGGCACCCAGACCCTGCGTGATATCGGGGCCAAGCTGGATGCGACGCTCGGCAGTCGCGCTGTTGAGCGATTGCGCGTCGGTGTTGGTGACGATGAAATCCACACCTTCGACCTGCGCCGCAATCATGTTGGCAATGGCGTTGCCGCCGGCTCCGCCAACTCCGATTACTGCGATTTTTGGCTTCAGTTCTTCAACTTCCGGTGGGCCAATATTGATACTCATCTGACTGTCTCCCGAGACATATTGTCGTGCTGTCATATTTTGTTAACGCTTTGCACAAATTTTCTGTGGGAATCACCCGAAAAGTTAATTTTTTTTGTCAATTTTCCTAAAAATTTCCTCGGATCGCGGACATCAGCCGTCCAATAACCGCTGATCCGCCATAGCTATGGACATTTTGATGGCTGCTGGACATCGACCGGAGATCAACCGGGTCCTGCGACGCATAGAGTGCCAGACCCGCGAGACCGGCAAAAGCGGGCCCGCTATGGGCTTCCGGAAGCGCGCTCAGCCCCGACGGGCGACCGACCCGTACGGTCCGGCCCAGCGCGGATTGGGCATAATCGGCTATGCCTTTGAGTTCAGCGCCACCACCGGTCAGGACAACCTGACGGCCCACCGGCCCGGAAAAGCCCAGTTCCTTGAGCGCGCCACCGATCTCGCCGATCAGATGATCCAGCCGCTGCCGGATAACCGCAATCAGCTGGGCGCGGGTGATCCGTCCGTCTTCGTCGGTATTTTCAGCGGCCTTGTCCAGATCGAGATTGATCACATCATGATTGTCGCGCGGGCTGGTGGTGGCTGATCCATAGAAACATTTGATCCGCTCGGCCTGCGCGCGCCGCAAACCGAAGGACGAGGCGATATCGTCGGTAATGTCCGCTGCCCCATAAGGCAAAGTGGTCAGGCCGACCAGCATGCCACCGGCAAAAAGCGAAACATTGGTCACTTCCGCGCCGAGTTCCACGAGAGCCACGCCAAGCTCGCGCTCTTCGGTAGACAGGCAGGCCGTGCCCGCGGCGATCGGGGACGCGACAATGGATTTCACATTCAGATGAGCGCCACGCACGCTCATGTCGATGTTGCGCACCGGCGAACCCTCGGCAAGGATGACGTGGATATCCACACCAAGGCGATCGGCGTGCAGCCCCTTGGGTTTCTTCACCCCGTTCAGACCGTCAAGCGTGTACAGCGCCGGCTGCGCGTGCAGTACCATTTTGCCCTTGGGGTCGATGCTGTTGCGCCCCGCGTCGAGCAACAGATCAATGTCTTCCTGTTCGATACGGTGTCCGCCCAGTTCGGTTTCAACCGACGTCAGCATGCTCTGCAGGCCGCCAGCCGAGAAGCTGACCCAGACGTCGTCAATATTGGTTCCGGCGATGCGCTCTGCCTGTTCGACCGCGTCCCGGACATCCAGTTCGGTCGTTTCGGTATCAGCGATATAGCCCCTTTTCACGCCCTTGCTCGCCCGTTGCCCGGTGCCGAGCACGGTCATCTCGCCATTGTCCATCCGCCCGGCGATCATTGCGGAAATTTTGGACGAGCCGATATCCAGGGCTGTGAAGATTTTTTCTACGCGTGCTGCCATTTTACTAGTCCTTCACCTCAATCAATAGAGCCATAAAACCCTCAAATTTCCGGATCTGCCGGTTCCGGTTTTGGTGGCATCCGCAAATAGGCGCGCTCGGCATCGCGCAGGTCAAAATGGACCACGCCGCGTCCGAGCAGCCGATTGACCCCGTCCATCCGTGCAAAATTCAGCAAGGCCGCAGAGGCCGTTTCCTTGCCTTCCGGCAGCGCCAGCGTCTCGCCGCTCTCGAATTCCAGATTCCAGCGGCGGTTGCCAATCCATGTGGCACCGGTAACCATCGGCCGGAGCGCAGGCGCAACATCAAGCAAGGCGTCGAGCTGGGTGAATTGCATATTGGCTTTCTTGCCCACGATCACCGGCAGATCGGGAATTTCTTCCTTCGCAATTTCTTCGAGCGGATAGCCGGTCTGGTCGATCAGCGAGAGCCTGCCCTTATTCTGCCAAACCGCAACCGGTTCGCGCTCGACAATGTCCACAACCAGTGTGTCGGGGAGCCGGCGCGAAATCCGCGCGTCCTTGATCCAGCCGTTGGACAGCAAATCGTCACGGACCGCATCGATATCTACCAGCATCATCGACCGGTCCTTTTGCGCCAGAGTGATCTCATAGACCTTCAACTCGTCAATCCGGTTCACACCGGTAACCTCGACCCGTTTGACTTCAAACCCGGCTTTGCCGACCGTCTCTGCTACCTCGGTCTTGATACGGTCGTTGATGCCTGAATAATGCGCGACGCTATAGGCACCGAGAATGAACACCGCCACCAGGCCCCAGGTCAGGCCTTTTTGCACCTGCTCTTCCGTAACCGGCATGGCGCGCAGCATCTTGTCGAAAATCGAGACCTGCTTGACCGTGCGCCTGGCCTGCTTGCGCGGCCTGCCTTTGGCGGTCCGGCTGTTCCGTTTCTGGGTAGCTGTCATAGCGCTTCTCTCACGATTATCTCTACCAGCTGTTCATAGCTGATTCCCATCTGCTTAGCCTGTTCCGGTACCAGGCTGAGCGGTGTCATCCCGGGCTGGGTATTGGTTTCAAGCACGAACAGGCCGGCGGCACCCTGTTCGTCATCCCAGCGAAAATCGGTGCGCGAAGTCCCCTTGCAGCCCAAAATCTGATGGGCGCGCAGAGCATAATCGAGGCATAGCTTCTCGATATCGGCAGGGATTTCCGCCGGACAGACATGCTGGGTCAGGCCCTCGGTATATTTGGCGGCATAGTCATAGAAACCCTGCGCGGTTCTCAATTCAGTCACGCAAAGCGCCTTGCCGCCGACAACCGCAGTGGTCAGTTCGCGGCCCTTGATGAAGGGCTCGGCAAGCAGTTCGTCAAATTCCTGCCACGGGCCGGTGACATCGCGGCCAATCGGATTGCCGTAATTGCTGTCGTCGTTCACTATCGCGACGCCGACCGACGTACCTTCGTTGACCGGCTTCAGGACATAGGGACGCGGCAGCGGATCGGCCTCATACAGGCTAGCGCTGGAAACGATCCTGCCCTTGGGCATCGGGATGCCGGCGGGAACCAGCTGCTGCTTGGTCAGTTCCTTGTCGATCGCGATCACCGATGTGACCATGCCACTGTGGGTATAGGGAATCTGCATCAGGTCGAGCATGCCCTGGACGCTGCCGTCTTCACCCGGCACGCCGTGCAGCGCGTTGAACACCACATCGGGCCGGATACCAGCAAGGACCTGTGCGACATTGCGATCCATGTCGACGCGGCTCACCTGATGGCCGCTTTTCTCCAGCGCATCAGCAACACCATTGCCGCTGCTCAGCGATACTTCGCGCTCTGCGGACCAGCCGCCCATCAGCACAGCGACGTGGAGTTTATCGGTCATGCCGCCACCTTCGGTTCGTAGAGAGCAGGTTGCGCAGCGATAACATCTTCCGAACAGCCTTCATCCCATGGGTACAAACCATTGATCGCTCCCGGCCAAACCAACTGAAATGCCTCCGATAATTCAGAACCAAATTCTCGCTCATGAAACCACATTGATGAATTGAAATATCCGTCATCAATCTGACTGGGATGAACGCGGCGCGCGATGCAGCCAAAGCCTTCGATCAAATCCGCAATTGCAGCGCCCTCCACCAATTGCAACGCATCCTCTTGGCATTGTCGAAGAGTTTCATTGATCATCGAAAGCATGAGCTTCCGTTTCAGACCAAAAATGATAACCTCCGGCTGATCCACCGTTTTTCGGAAACCAACAGAATAAGCGAAGTCCGGTTCAATACCCTTGTCATCAAATACCCAGTTAACCTGGCAACCATGTTGTTCAACATTATCGATCAGGCGTTGACGAGATTCACTGAGCGCACGGTCAGTAGTCATGATCCATCCCCCACCCGCTGAATTTCCCAATGCAGTTCGACGCCCGAATGGGCCTTTACCCGCCTGCGCACTTCGTCGCCGAGTGCTTCGATGTCGGCAGATGTCGCGCCGCCGAGGTTCAGCAGGAAATTGCAGTGTTTTTCAGACACTTGTGCCTGCCCGATTTGCAGACCACGGCATCCGGCTTCATCGACCAGCTGCCAGGCCTTTTTGCCTTCGGGATTTTTGAAGGTGGAGCCGCCGGTCTTCGAGCGCAGCGGCTGTGAGGCTTCGCGTTCATCGCCAATACGCTTCATTTCGGCGCCGATGACTTCCGGATCACCGGGTTCACCGACCATGGTCGCGCTGACCACAATCGCGCCGTCGGGTAGCGCCGAATGGCGATAGGTATAGCCCATGTCGGCCAGCGGGATGGTCACCAGATCACCGTTGCGCAGGATCACGTCGGCGCTTTCCAATATGTCACAGACTTCGCGGCCATAGGCGCCGGCGTTCATGCGCACCGCGCCGCCGATCGTGCCGGGTATACCGCGCAGAAATTCTAGGCCCGCAATACCATGGTCGCGCGCCTTGCTCGCTGCGGAAATGCCGGGCGCTCCCGCGCCACAGCGCAAGGTCATGCCGTCCGCTTCGATGCCCGCAAAGGCCTTGCCAAGCCGGATCACCACACCGCGGATGCCGCCATCGCGAATGATCAGATTGGACCCCAGGCCAAGCGGCCAGACCGCTATTGCCGGATCGAGATCGCGCAGAAATTCCTGCAGATCGTCAATATCTTTCGGTTCAAACAACCATTCGGCTGCGCCACCGCTCTTGAACCAGACGAGCGGCGCCAGGGGCGCGTTTTCCGTCAGCTTGCCGCGGGTAACAGGCATGGTGGCAACCGCGTTCATTTGCGCGCCTCCGCTATGCCGTCTGCAAGTACGGCTGCCCATTTGGTGATGTCCCCTGCCCCGAGGCAGATGATCATGTCTTCAGGCTGCGCTTCCTGCGCCAGTCGCTCGGCCAGAGCCTTCTGGTCCGCTACCGTTTCTGCCAATCGATGACCGCGGGTCTTCAATCCGTTGACCAGAGCGTCGCTGTCAATGCCCTCTATCGGGTCCTCGCCCGCCACGTAGACCGGGGTCACAAACACCATATCGGCGTCGTTGAAGGCACCCTGAAATTCTTCCATATGATCGCGCAGGCGGGTGAAGCGATGCGGCTGGACAACGGCGATCACCCGGCCTTGCGCGCCTTCGCGGGCTGCCGACAGCACCGCCTGAATTTCCACAGGGTGATGGCCGTAATCGTCGATGATCGTCACGCCATCGACTTCGCCGACTTTGGTGAAGCGCCGTTTGACGCCGCCGAAATGGTCGAAGCCCTTGGCGATCTGCTCGTCGCTCATGCCCATTTCGAGGCCCACGGCGACCGCTGCAATCGCGTTCTGGACATTGTGCCGGCCCGGCATCGGCAGTTCGATACCGGTAATTCTTCTGGTCTCGCCATCGCGGTCGCGGACATCGACGTCAAAACGGTTGCCGCCGGAGAATGGCGTGACATTGACACCCTTGACGTCAGCTTGGGCGGAAAAACCATATGTGATGATCCGCCGGTCGCGAATGCGCGGCAACAAGGCCTGGACCTCGGGATGGTCGATGCACAGGATCGCTGCGCCGTAAAAGGGAACATTTTCGACAAATTCGAGGAAACTGTCCTTGATCTTGTCGAAGCTGCCGTAATGATCGAGATGTTCGGCGTCGATATTGGTGACGACCGCGATCGTGCCGTCGAGCCGCAGGAAACTGCCGTCGCTTTCGTCGGCCTCGATCACCATCCACTCGCCAGCGCCGAGCCGCGCGTTCGAGCCATATTGATTGATGATCCCGCCGTTGATCACGGTCGGATCGATGCCGCCCGCATCGAGCATGGCCGCGACCATCGACGTGGTGGTCGTTTTGCCATGGGTACCGGCGATCGCAATGGTCGATTTCAGCCGCATCAGTTCGGCGAGCATTTCCGCCCGGCGCACCAGAGGTATCCGGTTGGCCAGCGCCGCTTCGACTTCCGGATTGCCGCGCTTGACCGCGGTTGAAGTGACCACCACGGCGGTGCCTTCGACATTGTCGGCGCTATGGCCGATCTTCACGTCGATGCCCTTGGCGCGCAGACCTTCGACGACATAGCTTTCGGCAATATCGCTGCCCTGCACCTGATAACCCAGATTGTGCATGACCTCTGCAATGCCGGACATGCCGATGCCGCCGATACCGACGAAATGGATTGTCCCGATATCGGTGCCAACACCCTTCACTGCGCAATATCCTTTGCCAGCGCCTCGTTGCGCGCGGTCAGCCGCTGCGGCGCTTCTTTTTTCGTTTTCATCGTCTTGCCCAGCGGCGAAGTGCCGATACTTTCGACCAGATCAGCCAGATCACTCACCGCTTCGGGCCGGCCGCATTTCGCTGCGAAGCGGGCTGCGTTTTCCAGCGCACCGGGTTGCAGCGCCATTTTTTGCATCTGCTTGGCCAGTTCCTTGGCGGTAAAGCGGGACTGCGGGATGGATCGTGCGCCCCCAGACCCGACCATTTCCTTGACGTTATAGGTCTGATGGTCGTCCATAGCACTGGGGAGCGGGATCAGGATCGCAGGACGGCCAGCGGTGGTTAGCTCGGCAATGGTCGAAGCCCCTGCCCGGCCGATCACCAGATGCGCCCAGCCCAGACGTTGCGGCAGGTCCGGCAAGTAGATGGCCAGCTCCGCCGGAATATCATGTTCGGAATATTTCGCGCGTACCCGCTCGATATCATCCTCGCGGCATTGCTGCGTGATCTGCAGGCGGCGGCGCAAATGCATCGGCAGCATGGCCATCGCATCGGGCACAACGTCGGAAAGAATGGAGGCACCCTGACTGCCGCCGGTTACCAGCACGCGGAAAACACCCTCTTCGGACAGGGGCGGATAAGGCTCCTCCCGCAGCGCCACGACTTCCTCGCGAACCGGGTTGCCGACCAGGTGGACCTTGTCCAGATATTTCGGCTTGATCCGCAGCACGTCCGGATAAGCGGTGGCAATGGCATTGACGGTGCGCGCCGCAAGCCGGTTGACCCGGCCGAGAACCGCATTCTGTTCGTGCACTATGGACGGGATATCCTTGCTATTCGCAGCAAGCAGCGCGGGATAGGCCGGATAGCCGCCAAAGCCGACAATCGCCGAAGGTTCGAACGTATCATATAGCTGCATCGCCATCCGGCGACCCTTCAGGATAGCGCGCGTTCCACCAACCCAGCTGCGCGGGTCCTTGGTAATCCGGCCGGCGGGCAGGACATGAACTTGGCCTTCATCGACCATACCGGGAATTTTCTGGCCACGCTCGTCCGTGATCAGCGCCACCCGGTGGCCACGCAGGACCAGTTCCCTTGCCAGCGCATAGGCCGGGATCATGTGCCCCCCGGTTCCGCCGGCTGCCAGTACATAATGTTTGGAAAAACTCATACCGCTATCCGTCCTCGCTCGGGCCAGGCCGAGACATATTGTGAACGGTCAAGATACGGGTTCCGGCGGGTAAATGCGAGCAAAAGTCCAACACCGATGCACAAAGCCAATATCGATGATCCACCATAGCTGATGAACGGCAGGGTCATGCCCTTGGACGGGAAAAGCTGCAGGTTCACCGCCATGTTGATCAGCGCCTGCCCGCCGAGCTGGGCGGTCAGTCCGGTTACGGCAAGAATGACGAAATTATCCTCCTCGTCCAGCAGCCGCAGGAAGACACGCACGATGATAGCAAGATAGACAAGCGCGATCGCCATACAGGCAAGCAGACCGAATTCTTCACCAATGACCGAGAAAATATAGTCGGTATGCGCCTCGGGCAGCTTGAACTTCGCGGTACCAAGACCGGGACCTGTTCCGAGCAGACCGCCGCCGGTCAACGCCTTGTGCGCCAGCATGACCTGATCAAATTCTTCCCCGCCGAACAGCCAGCTGTTGATCCGCTGCGTCGCCACGGGATAAAGAAAATAGGCACCGACCAGACCACCAGCGCCGATAGCGCCGACGGCGGCGATCAGCCGGGCAGACAGTCCCGAGACGGTCATGACGGCAAACCAGATGCCGCAGAATACGATGGTCTGTCCCAAATTGGGCTGCGTCAAAAGCAGGATCGCGATGATCCCTGTAAGCACCACCGACAGCGAAATCACCGGCAAGGCCGGATCCTTGACCCGCAGCGACAACAGCCAGGCCAGGGTTACCGCATAAAGGGGCTTGAGAAATTCTCCGGGCTGGATGGTGGCAAAACCATAGCCGATCCAGCGCTGGGCCCCGTTAACGGATTTGCCGAATATCGGAACGAGAAACAGCAGTGTCAGGGCGACAATCGCTGCGAGAATAGCGAAACGCCGGGCCTGTTCCTTGGGCAGCATCGATATCACCAGCATCAGCGGCACGCCGACTATCGCCCAGCCAAGCTGCCGGTAGAAATAATAGAGCGGCTCGATCGTCACGGCATTGGTGCTCTGCTTGAGCGCGGTTACCGGAGACGCTGCCGCCACCGCGATCAAACCGATGGCCACCAGCGTCAAAATGAGACCCAGCAACACCCGGTCGAGTTCCCAGAACCAGATGGCGAGCGGCGAACGGTCGCTGCGTCCGAGACGCGATTGCAACTGGAAGCGTTTCTTTTTGAGGCCTGTCGCTATTTCAGGGACCGGAGCCGCTATTGCGGCGCCTTGTTCAGATGAGCTCATCAGCTTGCCTCCCCAGTCGCGGTTCCGATCAGATTTTTCTCGATCACCGAATTGACGGCGGTGCGGAAACAGTCGCCCCGTGCTTCGAAATCGCGAAACTGGTCGAAGGACGCACAAGCCGGCGACAGCAGGACCACTTCGCCCGGCCTGGCATTGGCAGCAGCCTGTTGCACGGCGGTCAGGATCATTTCACAGGACTCCACCGGCACATGATCCGCCAACAGCTTGCCAAACAATTGACCGGCCTCGCCAATCGTATAGGCGCGGACGACATTTCCGTAATAGGGTTCGCATTCGGCCAGCGTATCACTCTTCGGCAAGCCGCCGAGTATCCAGTGGATTTTCGGATAGGCACCGAGCGCCGGTCCGGTCGAAGCGGGGTTTGTCGCCTTGCTGTCGTTGACGAACAGGACACCGTTGGCTTCTGCAATCCGTTCCATGCGATGGGGCAGCCCGCCGAAGGATTCCAGCGCGGGGCGCCATTGATTTTCGGCAACGCCCAGCGCCTCGACCGTGGCGACGGCGGCAATGGCATTTTGCAGATTATGGGGTCCTTGTAGGGACGGCCAGTCTGCTTGCCCGGCAATCTCGGCAGAACTCACATCGACGACATTCCGGACCCGTCCCAAATCGCGCAATCCGTGCAAAGCCATCTGGCTTTTCTCGTCACTGCCCGCGAAAATCGCCGTGTGACCGGAGCCCAGCATGTCGAACAGACGGGCCTTGGAGGCCGCATAGGCATCAAAGCCTTCATAGCGGTCGAGATGGTCCGGGCTGATATTCAGCAATAGTGCGACGTCGCAGTCCAGACTGTTGGTCAGATCGATCTGGTAGCTGGACAGTTCCAGAACATAGACACCCCCTTCCGGCAGGGGCTCGCGGGACAATATGGGTGCACCGATATTGCCGCCCATGACGGCGGGAATGCCGGCGCTCTGCAATATATGATGGACCAGCGCGGTGGTGGTCGACTTGCCGTTGGTGCCGGTGATCCCGACCACCCGGTGCGATGGCAGTGCATCTCTTGCCTGCGCGAACAGTTCGATGTCGCCGATGATCGGCACACCATCGGCCCGGGCTTTTTGCGCAATCGGATGGCTGTTCAGCGGTACGCCGGGAGATACGACAATCGCGTCATAGCCGGTCAGATCATATTCCAGAGGATCGGCGATAATCGCCTTGTCCGCAACGCTGTCGCGCAATTCATCGCGATTGTCCCAGGCGAGCAATTCCGCACCGCTGGCGTGGAGGCTTTCCAGCACAGCCATGCCGGAACGGGCCAGTCCGAGGATGGCATAACGTTTTCCGGCAAAGGCTGGGGAAACGATCATCTGAGCTTCAACGTCGCCAATCCGGCCAGCGCGAGCACCAGACTGATGATCCAGAAACGGATCACGATGGTGGATTCGGACCAGCCAAGCTGTTCAAAATGATGATGGATAGGGGCCATGCGGAATACCCGGCGACCGGTACGCTTGAAGAAGAACACCTGAACGATGACCGATACCGCTTCGAGCACGAACAGCCCTCCCACGATAGCGAGCACGATTTCGTGATGGATGGAAACGGCAATCGCGCCGAGGGCGCCGCCCAGGGCCAGACTGCCGGTATCGCCCATGAACACCGCTGCCGGTGGCGCGTTGAACCACAGGAAGGCAAGGCAGGCCCCGATCACGCAGGCGCAGAAAATCGCCAGTTCGCCCGCCCCGCGCACAAAGGGAATGCCGAGATATTCGGAGAATACCGCATTACCCGACAGATAGACGAGAACCAGAAAAGCCGCGCTGGCGATCACTACCGGCATGGTGGCCAGGCCATCCAGCCCGTCGGTCAGATTCACCGCATTGCCCGCGCCGACAATCACGAACATCGCGAAAGGAATGTAAAAATAGCCCAGATCAATCTGCACATCGTTGAAGAACGGGACATAGAGGCTGGTCCCGATCTGCTCGACAATCAGCCAGGTCGCAAAGCCGGCAACGGCAAATTCCAG
This sequence comes from uncultured Sphingorhabdus sp., assembly GCA_964022345.1. GTDB lineage: Bacteria > Pseudomonadota > Alphaproteobacteria > Sphingomonadales > Sphingomonadaceae > Parasphingorhabdus. The sequence goes on along the minus strand of CAXHZT010000004.1, from coordinate 99,942 downwards.
CAACAGGCGAACCCGCCCCGGTACGCCTTTGTGGCTGGCCTTACGGACCTTGTCATAATCATCCATGAAGCCGATGGCACCGAAACCGAGCGTGACAAAAATACAGGCCCACACAAATATATTGCTGAGGTCCATCCACAGCAGCAACGACGTAACCACCGAAATCAGGATCATCAGACCGCCCATCGTGGGTGTCCCTGCTTTTTTGAGATGGGTAATCGGCCCGTCTTCCCGGATCGGCTGGCCCTTGCCCTGGCGCATGCGCAGCATGTTGATGAACTTGGGCCCGATCAGAAGACCGATGAAAAGAGAGGTTGAGACCGCCGCGCCGGAGCGAAAGCTCAGATAGCGGAAGACGTTGAAAATCCCTTCAAATTCAAGCCACTGGGCTAGCAAATAAAACATCAATACTCCCCGCTTGCCAGCGCGGAAACCGCAGTGGAAAGACCCAAATAATTTGACCCCTTGATCAGAAGGATGTCTCCGTCGCCGATAATTTTTGCGACCCCGGTCAGCGCATCCGAAGCGCTCGCGACATGTGATATTTTCAGTCCGTGATCAAGGCTCTGCTCGAGTTTCGCGGCGGTATGTGCCATTTCTTCGCCGACCAAGATAATCTCGTCTGCATCGCATGATAAAATATCGTCCGCCAGCGCCGCATGAAAATGCGCAGACTGGTCGCCGAGTTCGCCCATGGCACCCAGAATCGCGATTTTCCGGCCGCTGCCTTGCTCGGCAGCGAAATGCTGCAGCGTCGCCTTCATTGAGGCGGGATTAGCGTTGTAGCTCTCGTCGATGACAATGGCCTGACCACCCGACTTCAGACTGATCCGATGACGGCGGCCACGGCCGTCAATGCCGCTCATTTCAGCCAGCGCCAGGCCCGCAGTCGCGAGATCGCCGCCAACGGCGCGGACTGCCGCCAGAATAGCCAGTGAATTGGACACCCAGTGCCGCCCGGCCTCTGCGATTGTAAAGCACAGACTATGGTCGCCCAGCTTGGCGGTGACCAACGAGCCGCCCTGTGGTGCGTCGACCACGTCGACAGCGCGAACATCCGCCCCGTCGTTAAATCCGAAGGACACGATATCGACGGCATGACGTTCCGCCTTGTTCCGCAGCTGCTGATAGTGCGGACTATCGAAGGGAATGATCGCCGTGCCACCCGGCATCAGACCCTCGAATATCTCCGCCTTGGCATCCACGATACCGGCCTCGCCGTTGGGGAAATTGCCGATATGGGCCGGCGCAATCGCGGTGATGATCGCGGCATGTGGCTGCACCAGTCGGGTGAGGGCCGACAGTTCATTGGCGTGGTTCATACCCATTTCGAAAATGCCATATTTCGTGTCTGCCGGCATCCGCGACAGGCTGAGCGGGACACCGACATGATTGTTATAGCTTTTGACCGAGCGATGCGCCTTGCCGAAGGAACAGCGGTCCAGCGCTGCATAAAGCGCCTCTTTCGTGCCGGTCTTGCCGACCGATCCGGTCACGCCGATGATTTTGGCATCGGTACGGCTCCGCGATGCTTTGGCCAGCGCATCAAGCGCCTGAGCGGTGTCGGATACCAATATATGCGGCCCGTCGACGGGCTGGCTGACAATCGCTCCGGCTGCCCCTGAGGAAAAGGCCTGCTCGACGTGGAGGTGGCCATCGCTATGCTCGCCCTTCAGGGCGATAAAAAGATCGCCGGAGCCGATTTCACGCGAGTCAAAGGCTACGCCATTGACTTCAAAATCGGCGCTGGCGGTGCCGTTTGTCGCTTCGGCTATCGCCGCTGATGTCCAGAGCGCGCTCATAAAGCCTGCGCTCCGGCGCATTCTCTGGCGACTTCGACATCATCAAAAGGGATGACTCGTTCGCCGACTATCTGGCCCTGCTCGTGGCCTTTTCCAGCAAGCAGGATGATGTCCTGAGGACCGGCCAGTTCGATGGCCTTGGTAATCGCGGCGCGCCGGTCTGCAACATTGTCGGCGCCGATGGCTCCGCCCATTATTTCGGCGCGGATAGTGTCCGGATTCTCGCTGCGCGGATTATCATCGGTGACGATCACATGATCCGACATTTCCACGGCAATCCTGCCCATTTCGGGTCGCTTGCCCTTGTCACGGTCTCCGCCGGCACCGAAAATCGTTATCAGCTTGCCGGTCACATGCGGTCTCAAAGCCTCTATCGCGGCGCGCAGCGCATCGGGTGTGTGCGCATAGTCGACATAGAGTGGCGCTCCGGCGCGCGTGATCACCGCGCGCTCCATCCGGCCGCGGACCGGCTGTACCCGCTGCATATGATCGATAATATTCTCAAGCTGACCGCCGGTTGCCAGCACTATCGCTGCCGCGCACAGGATATTCGCCGCCTGATAGGCACCGATGAGCGGCAAGGCGATACGATGGGTATTGCCATGCGCCTTGACCATCAGCACTTGACCGAGATGGGTCGGGGTCTGCGACACCAGACGCAGTGTCGTTCCCTTTTCACCGACCGTGAACAGTTCGAGCCCACGATCCATTGCCCGCTGGATTGCCTTGCCGGACCATGGATCATCATCGGCCCAGATGACGGCCGTGCCATCTTGTTCCACGACTTCGTCGAACAGTCGCATTTTGGCTTCGAAATAGCTGTCCATATCGCCGTGATAGTCGAGATGGTCACGACTCAGATTGGTGAAAGCCGCCACATGGACCGGTAATCCTTCTGTGCGATATTGCGAGAGCCCGTGGCTCGAGGCCTCGAATATCGCGTGATTGACCCCTTCCCGCGCAAGGCCGGACATATTCGACAGAAAGGTCACAATATCCGGCGTCGTCAGTCCGGTTTTGACCTGCTCGTCGGCGGTTGTGACACCAAGCGTCCCGATCGATGCGCTGTTATACCCGTCCATCCGCCAGAGCTGACGCGTGAGCTCAGCAGTCGATGTCTTGCCGTTCGTGCCGGTGACCGCCGCGACATGGGTCGGTGTCGGGGTAAAATAGCGCGCCGCCATCTGCGCGAACAGGCGGCGGGGTTCTTCATCAACAATATGCACCGCACCCTCGACTTGCGCGTCCGGGTGGGCGACGATGGCAATTGCTCCGGCGGCGACCGCCGCTTCGATAAAATCTTCGCCGTTGAATTTGGCACCCCTGAACGCACCGAAAATATTGCCGGGCGCAATTTTGCGATGATCGATGGCAAAGCCGGTTACGGCCTGATCTCCGGCCTCGCCGTCTATGCCGGGGACCAGACTATTCAATCGCATCATTCTGCTCTTCGCTTGTGGCTTTCGGCTTCCAGAGAAGCGGCGTCAGTTCCGACACATCGACATCGCGATGCTCATCGGGGATTACGCCGAGCATCGGTCCGACGCGCGGCACCACCTTGCGAACAATCGGTGCGGCGGTCCAGCCGGCGGTACGCTGGAACGAGGTCGCTGCGGTTCCTTTGGGTTCGTCGAGCATGGCAATCACAACATAGCGCGGATTGTCCATCGGAAAAGCCGCGGCAAAAGTGGAGACCAGCGATGTCTTGTTGTAGCCGCCCTCGGAAGGCTTTTCTGCCGAACCGGTCTTGCCGCCGATCCGGTAACCCGGCGCGTCGGCCTTGCGACCGGTGCCGTCCGAGACAATCATCCGCAGCAATTGCCGCATCCGGGCGCTGGTTGCCGCCTTGAATACACGGCGGCCTTGCGCTTCCTTGCCCGGTTCCACTTTCAACAATGTTGCAGGGCGCCAGATACCGCCATTGACCATTGCAGCATAGGCGCTGGCAAGATGGAGCGGCGTCACGGCGATACCGTGGCCATATGCAACCGTCATATTGGTGACCCGTCCCCAGCTTCGCGGCCAGAGCGGGTGGCCCCTCTCGAACAGTTCGATATGCGGACGCTCGTCGAAACCGAGCCGGCGGAACATATTTTCCATGGCTTGCTGGCCAAGATTGTCGGCGATCCGGGCGGTGACGATATTGGAACTGTGCACCAGCGTCTCCGGCACGTTCAGATAGCGACCCTGGCTGTGGTCGTCCTTGATCGTGAAGCCGCCGACCTTGATCGGCTCCATGGCATTATAGCGGACCGCGAGATCGGTCACCGTGCCCGCATCCAGAGCGGCGGCAATGGTGAGCGGCTTGAACGTAGAGCCGAGTTCAAACACGCTCTGCGTCACTTCGTTGTTCTGGTGCTTCATCGACGCCTGACGAATCTTGTTCGGATCGAACACCGGCAATGAAGCCAGGGCCATGACTTCGCCGGTCTGGACATCCAATATGATCCCCGCAGCGCCCCGCGCCTCGGTCATCAGCATCGCATCCTGCAGCTCGCTTTCCAGTGCGGCTTGCGCCCGGCTGTCGATCGACAGCATTGTCGGTGTCGCGCGCAGGTTTTTGTCGGACAGACGGTCGTTGAGCGCGCGCTCCATGCCCATCACGCCTTCGCCATCGGCATTCACATAGCCAAGCACATGCGCCGCCAGATCACGCTGGGGATAGAGCCGCTCGTTCTCGCGGGGAAATTCGATGCCGATTTCGCCCAGCGCGTGAACCTGTTTGACCTGCTCGGGAAGCGCCCGGCGCCGGAGATAAGTCGGGCGGGAGCCGCTCAGTTTCTTGAAGAATTCGGACGCGCTTGTATCGGGAAAGATCGAAGCCAGCTGCCGCGCCAGCAATTCCTTGTCACCCAGCAACCGGGCCGGCACCACGCGCACGGCATAGCCGCGCATCGTCCGCGCCAGCGCAACGCCGTTTCGATCGACAATATCACCCCGCGGCGGGATGAAAGCACTGCTCGAAGCCCGGTAAGGTGTGGCATCTTCCAAAATAGTGAGGCTGGCCAGCCGTCCGACGACAATCGTGAAGGCGGCCAGAAACACGAGCAGCAATATCATCAGGCGGAAATGCGCGCTCGCGGTAATTTCCTTCGCTTTTCCCGAAAACTGCACCTTCTTGCTGTTGGCCAGAAGCGTCGTCATTCGGTCATGCCCTGGATTTTTTCGGCAATCGCGCGCCGCCCGAGGTCACGAACGAGACCGTCATCGAGCAGCTTGTCTTCTATTTGCGCCACTCTTGTCGTGCGGCTTGGCTTGCTGCCGGTAGCCTGCGCGGGATCAGATATGATCGCGGCGGGTGGGCGTACGCGGCTGCTGCCAATCGCGCTACCGTCCGGATTGCGGTCCTGCGCCCTGGCCGTACCGAAAACCGAACCAATGATGCCGGCAGGTTTTATCCCTTCCATGGAGCTGATCACGGCGACCTGGACGGGTTTGCGCAAATTCTCTCCGCCAAGATTCGCCAGCGCCCGTTCGCCATCCAGATATTGCGAAGCCTGCGGCGAGGCATAGCCGAATTCGAGCTTGTTCCACTCCTCCAGCTGCCGCAAATTGGCGCGCGCGCTGAATTCGGTCTCGAGATAGCGGATTTCTTTTTTGACCTCGACGATCTCCCGATCGGTGCGCGCAAGGTCGCCCCGCAAAGTCGCAACGCTGAGCGATAGCGGATACAGCAAGATCGCAACCAGGAAAACCAGCGCGATCCAACCCATTCCTTCGAGGCGCTTGACAGCCAGCTTCATAGCTTCTCCCCGCCACCGGCCGGCGCGCTTGTCCGCACCGCAGACCTGAGGGTGGCGGAGCGGGCTCGGGGATTAAGAGCCTGCTCCGCCCCGGCCGGACGCACCGCTTTGGCTGGTTTCTGAAAGGTGGGTGCCGGCCGTGTCTCGGTAACCTGGGGTAGATGGCGGGAACCGGCAGACTTCTGCCCGCTGCGGTCCCGCAGGAAATTTTTGACGATACGGTCTTCCAGACTGTGGAATGTAACGACAGCCAGACGGCCGCCGGGCTGCAGCAATTTTTCCGCTGCAGCCAGACCGTCTTCGAGTTCACCCAGTTCGCGATTGATATGAATGCGGATCGCCTGAAAGGTGCGGGTCGCCGGATCCTTCTTGTCGCCGGCGCGATAGCCCAGCGCCTTGCGGACGACCTGCGCCAGTTCGGACGTGCGGGTCAGCGGCCGCGCCTCGACAATCGCCTTGGCGATCCGCCGGGAGCGACGCTCCTCGCCATAGCGATAGATGACGTCGGCGATCACTTCCTCATCCGCCTCGTTCAAAAAATCGGCAGCGCTTTCGCCATCGCGGGCCATGCGCATGTCGAGGGGCCCGTCCTTCTGGAAAGAAAATCCGCGCTCCGCCTGATCCAGCTGCATCGACGATACGCCGATATCCAGCGTAACGCCGTCAATCTCGTCATCGACCAATATCTCGGCCATTTCCGAATAGCGGGCGTGGTGCAGCACCAGCTTGCCCTCGTGCTGCCCGACCATCGCCTGCCCGCTCTCGATCGCGTCAGGGTCCTGATCGAATGCATGCACCCGCGCCCCGGCTTCCAGCATAGCGGCGCTATAGCCGCCGGCGCCGAACGTGCCGTCGACATGCGTCTCGCCGGGGGTAATGGCGAGCGCGTCGATGACTTCAGTGAGCAGGACGGGAACATGCGGCTTTGCGGCGGCCAGGGTCATTTCGATTTCCCTCCGCTTTTCTCGCCCGCTTCTTTCAGATGATGTTCAACCAGACGGCGGTCGACCGGCACATCGTCCGTGGTGTCGAGCAAAGTCTGCGGATTCCACAGGCAGAAGGTTGTGCCAATGCCGTGAAACAGCACATGGCTTTCCAACTGGCCGATTTCTCTGAGCTGCGGCGGAAGAATGAAGCGACCGCTGGCGTCAAAACTCAGATCCTGCAGGGAAGAGAATTTCCGGGCACCGGCGGCGTCTTTGTCAAAACTCTCGCCGCGCGCAATTGCCGCCTCCCACTGCTTGTCGATTTCTGTGAGCATGTCGGCCTTGCGGCTGAGACCGAAGCCGACCAGGCAATCCCATTTTTCATGGGTGCCGAGGCAAAGCGTGCGACCATCACTGCTTTCGACAAGGTTTTTGCGCAGAAATGCGGGCACCGACAGACGACCTTTGTCGTCTATCGCCGATATCGCAGATCCTGAATATGCATAGGCACCTGACACAGCCGCAATCCCTCAACCGAAGCGGGGCGATAATCTCCCCGTTTCGGAAGCGCGCTCTCTAGCGCCCTTCCGAAAGTAGAATCCCGGACAGGAAGAATACCCCGATAACAAATCAGGGTTATCAGGGGACAGCGTGGGATGAAAGGGGATTTTACGGGATTTTATGGGTAAGATTATTTAAAGCATTGAAATAATTGTGTTTTATTTTCTGGCGCATTTTTGGGACAGTCGAATTTACATCGCGGGATGACCGATAAGGATAAAAAGCCTTCATTGCGCGCGGCCTGCCGCGTTTAAGTGGGCTTCCACCAGAGAGTCGATGAAGCGGCCAGCCGCACTTTTGCCTGCAGCAGTCACGCTATCCTCGCGCCAGAAGCGCGCATCAAGAAAATCCGCGTCTGCGACCAATGTCGCCTGTCCGTCGCCGATTGCGCATCGGGCGAGCAGATTTTGATCGCTCAGCCGGCAACGCGGATCCGCTTTCGCGCCGGTCGCAATCCCTACAAACCGCCCTGCCCCGCGGGTCGTCAGCCTGTGCTCGCCGATCCGAAGAACGGTATCACCATCGCTGGATTCTCCCGGACTAACGAGTTCCAGCCCCCAGTGACCAAGCAGAGGCGACAACAGGCCGGTTGCCAATGGTCGTCGCGGGTCACCCAGCGGCAGAGCCGACGGCCAGACGAGTACCGGATCGGTAAGAATGATAACGTAGCCACCCGAACGCACCCAAGCATCAAGATCGGCCAGATCGGCGGGGGCCAGAGGTCGCGGCTGTGCAAGAATCAAGATATCCGGGTCATCCCGATCCAAATTTTCGAGACTGTCGACCGCCGCAACTTCATATCGTTCCTGCCAGTATCGATAGATCGGCGCTGGCTCCGAACGGTCGGACAATATGGCTTCGATAGACGCATTTTCGCCCCAGACCAGCGGCAGGCTGGTCATCAGCTGGATGCGCGCTCTGCTTTGCGCTGGATCGGACGGCGTGTCAGCGCCGCTGCATTGCGACAGAGCCCCCAGCAATATTATTGCCGACAGAAGCTTCGGCCAGGCGGCACGCAACTATCGCCGCTCCTGATCCATCGGCGCATCCAGATTCGGGTCCGGCTTCAGATCGGGCACCGTTCGGCCAGGCAAATTGGCAGCCGGGTTTTGCGATCCCGATTTCTCCGGCCCCGTAGCGGGTGCCGGGGTGATGCCCAGTTCCGCCAGCGGTTCCGAAGGCTTCTCTTCCGGTTTGATGGCAATCGGCGGGGCGCTACCCGACGCCTCCGCCTGCATTTCTTCAATTGCGGTCTGCTCGTCGCTGGCGCGCTGGATGACGAAATTGGCGACACTGACCAGCAGCAGCACAGCAGCGAGACCGATCACACCCACCTGGATGCGTTGCATCGTATCTTGCCGACCGCGCTCTCTTTCCGTTTTATCCGGCATTGTCGAGCCACGGGAACACGGGCAGTCCCTTTTCCTTCAGCCAGGCGGCATTGTAGAGCGAGGACAGATAACGGAATCCGGTGTCGCACAGGATTGTCGCAACCCGGCTGCCCGGCCCCAGCTCCTTGCCCAGCGCGATGGCACCGGCGACGTTGACGCCCGATGACAGACCGAGGCACAACCCCTCTTCCATCAGCAGCCGTTCGACCCAGACCAGCGCTTCCTCATCGGAAATGCGATATTGCTTGTCGATCGGCGCATCTTCCAGATTGCCGGTAATCCGCCCCTGCCCGATGCCTTCGGCGACGCTGCTGCCTTCAGACTTGAGCTCGCCATGGGCATAATATTCGTAGAGCGCCGCACCATGCGGATCGGACAGTGCGATGGTGATATTCTCATCCTTCGCCTTCAGCCCCATGCCGACACCGGCCAACGTGCCGCCGGTTCCGACCGCGCAGGTAAAGCCGTCGACCTTGCCGTCCATCTGTTCCCAGATTTCCTCGGCGGTGGTTTCGATATGGGCGCGGCGGTTGGCGACATTGTCGAACTGGTTGGCCCAGACAGCGCCTTCGGTTTCCTCCGCCAGACGACGCGAGGTGTGCACGAAATGGCCGGGGTTCGAATAAGGCGCAGCCGGCACGGTGATAAGCTCGGCGCCCAGGGCGCGCAGCGTATCCATTTTTTCCCGGCTCTGGGTTTCCGGCATCACGATGGTCGACTTGTAGCCCTTGGCATTGGCGACGAGCGCGATGCCGATACCGGTATTGCCCGCGGTTCCTTCGACGATGCGTCCGCCGGGCTTGAGCAGGCCGCGTTCCTCCGCATCCTGAATGATGAACAGCGCGGCGCGGTCTTTCACCGAGGCGCCGGGATTGGCAAATTCGCACTTGCCGTAAATGTCGCAACCGGCAGCCTCGCTGGGTCCGGAGAGGCGCACGAGCGGCGTATTGCCGATCAGTTCGAGTGTGTTTGGAATGATGCTCATGGACAATACATAGTGCGCGGGATTTCGCGCCGCAAGCTTGAAGCCTTTTCAGGGGCAATAGCATGGCTTTATTCGCCCGCGCGGCTTCTATCCTCCCCCGCAAATTGTTGGTGCGCAGCGGAAGTTTATCATGCTAGGCGAATGGCAACTTCTGACAAAGCATAAGGATAAGAGGATCATGGTCGAGAAAAAATACGAATGTTTCGATGTCGAGATAGCCGACGGCATTGCCCATATCAGGATGAACCGTCCGGAAAAGCTTAACAGCATGAACAAGGCTTTCTGGAATGATCTGCCGGAAATCGTCGAAGACATTGATATTAGCGCCCGCGCGCGGGTGATTGTGATCAGCTCCACCGGCAAGCATTTCTCCGCCGGCATGGACCTCTCCGTTTTCGCGCCGCAGCCCGACAGCAAGATCGACGGCGCGGACAAGCATGTGCTTGCCGAAATGTTCCGCTCCAACGTCAAGCGGATCCAGCATAGTTTCAACGCACTGGAAGAAGCCCGCATCCCCGTATTGTTCGCGCTGCACGGCGGCGTCATTGGTGGCGCGATCGACATGATCAGCGCGGGCGATATCCGCTGGTGCAGCAAGGACGCGATTTTCTGCATTCAGGAAACCAATATCGGCATGACCGCCGATGTCGGTACCTTCCCGCGCCTGCAACGCTATATTCCCGAGGGCTGGGTCAAGGAAATGGCCTATACCGGCCGACGGATTGATGCGGCAAAAGCCAAGGAAATCGGGCTGGTCAACGACGTGTTCGAAACCCAGGAAGAATGCCTCGCTTATGTCATGGAAACCGCGAAGGAAATTGCGTCCAAATCGCCGCTGGCGGTGACGGGCTGCAAGGTTCTGATCAACTATGGCCGCGACCATAATACCGCGGATACGCTCGACTATATCGGCGTCTGGAACGCCGGCATGTTCCCGCCATCGCATATCCAGGAAGCGGTCGCTGCGATGGGCGAAAAACGCGAACCGGATTTCCCCGATCTGTTGCCGCTCAGAACCACGGCCTTATAGTTTCGCGCGCGCGATCCAGCGATGATAAATTTTATCTATGCCCTGATCCCGGTGGTCCTGATCACCGTATTGGGATGGTTGCTGGCACACAGGAATTTCCTGCCGGCCGAGGGATGGCGTGCGATCGAAAGGCTGGTCTATTTCATCTTTTTCCCGGCGCTGATCATCAATGTGCTGGCCAGCGCCTCTTTCGAAACCGTGCCCTGGGCGATGGTGCTGGCGCTGATCGGTTCGCAAGTGGCGCTTGCTGTCCTGGGGCTGTTCGCCAAGCGGGCCGATGACGGCCCGCGCAAAGGATCGATCATCCAGTCCAATGTCCGCTGGAACACATTTGTCGGCCTGTCCATTGCCAGCGCGCTGTTTGGCGAGCCGGGCCTTGCCCTGATGGCCATCGCGGTCGCTGCCCTGACGCCGACCGCCAATGTCATTTCGGTGCTGGCGCTGACCCATTTCGCCCGCGACGACGGAAAGGCGAAACCGCATGTTGTGATGGATATGGTGCGCAATCCGCTCATCATAGGCTGCGTGATCGGCATCGCGCTCAACCTGCTGGGCATGGCACCCACCGGCATGGCCGAGAAGACGCTCGACATATTGGGTCAGGCGACGCTGGCGCTCGGTCTATTGGTGGTCGGCGCGGCGGTTGATCTGCAGGCCTTTAGACGGGCGGGACACACGACATTGACATGGTCGGCGGTGCGCCTGCTCGGTTTTCCGCTGGTGGCCCTGGCCGCCGGACTGTTGCTCGACCTCGCGCCGGACAGCCTGGCGATCATCATGATCGCAGCCGCCACGCCGACCGCAAGCAGCGGTTATATATTGGCGCGGCAACTCGGCGGCGATGCCACCTTGTCGGCCAATCTGGTTGCCGTGCAGACGGTCTTCTCGGTGCTGTCCATGCCGGCGATCTACGCGCTCTATCTGCTGACACAGAGCTGAAAAAACCGACCTGACTGCGTCTAGCTCAGGTCGAATTTTTCCGGCACCAGCTTCGCGATGATTTTGTTGCAGCCGTTGTTGTTGCGCTGAAAACAGTCATGCGCGCGCATCGCCTGATAATGCGCGACCAGCGATGGCCAGCGGGATTTGTCGGGCAGACCGGCTAGCATATCGGTCTGGGCGATCTGTGCGGCGACCGCTATATCGGCGATTGTGATACTATCGCCGATAAAATGGGAGCGGCCGTCGAGCTGCGCTTCGAGATAGTCATAAAGCGGCGGCAGTTTTTCGTTCCAAGTCTTGCGCGCGGTTTCGATATCCGGCTCCTTGCGCTGGAACAGATTGAAGATGATCGGCCGGAACACGCCCATGCCGCCAGCCATCGCCATGCCGGTATCGGCATATTCCTCGAGCCACAGCGCCCGGCCGTAATCGAAAGCATCGGCGGGATAGACCGCCGGTTCCGGCTGCCGCTTTTCCAGATAGCCGCAAATCGCCGAGCTGTCGGTGATCGTGCCGGCAGGACCATCCTCGGCAATGTCCCGGTCGCGCAGCGAGGGAATCCGGCCAAGCGGACTGATTGCCTTATACCAGTCCGGCATGCCCATGACATTGACGTCCTCGCAATCATAATCGAGCCCCTTGAGCGCCATCACCGCCTCCACCTTACGCTGGAAGGGGGACAGAGGCGAGCCGTAGAGGACGAGAGATGCGGTCATGGGTGTGTTTCTCCTGATGTTTGGAAGTTCTTTGCCGGATTGATCGGAGATTGGAAAGTCCTGTTCTTTCTCCCGTGAGGGAGAAGGATGCGGAGACTTGGCAGCTTGCTGCCTAGACGTAACTGGATGAGGGTGTTCTGTAATCCGAAGCGCAGTACGCCCTCATCCAACATCGCCTAGCTTCGTTCCTCAGCAAGGCTTTGTATCCTTCTCCCTCACGGGAGAAGGCGAATAGCGGCGCACGTCATTGTTGATTCAGGAATAATCGATTTCCACCGCATCCGCCGCGCGCTTCGCCAGCGCCCTCGCCGCATCCGTGTCCGCCCCGGTCGCTAACGCAACCGCCATCCGCCGATAGGGCCGCGTCACCGGCTTGCCGAATATCCTGACGTCCGTTTCCGCGCCTTCGCTGCCCAGCGCCAGTGCTTCTGCGACGCCGGTAAATTCGAACTGCTCGCTGTCCCGATCCGCCAATATCACCGCGCTGGCGCTGGCCGGAGCCGTTAGCGCGATATGCGGGACCGGGAGCCCCATGATAGCGCGGGCGTGCAGGTCGAACTCGCTGAGATTCTGGCCGATCGAGGTCACCATGCCGGTATCATGCGGCCGGGGGCTGAGTTCGGAGAAGATGACTTCGCCCTGCCTGGTGACGAAAAACTCGACCCCGAAAAGACCCCAGCCCTTGCCGCCGCCGCCGAGATTTTCGACGACCTTGCGCGCCATATCCTGGGCCGAGGCGAGCGCTGCTTCGGTCATTGCCGCCGGTTGCCAGCTTTCCTGATAGTCGCCGCGTTCCTGCCTGTGGCCGATCGGCGGGCAGAAAAGGATGCCGTCGCGGGTGCGGACGGTCAGCAGGGTGATCTCATAATCAAAATCGACAAATTGCTCGACAATCACCCGCGCCCGGTCGCCGCGCATATTGGCGACGGCGTAATTCCATGCCTCTTCGAGCTTGTCGGCGCTGTCGACCTTGCTCTGTCCCTTGCCGGAGGAGGACATGACCGGCTTGATCACCAGCGGCAGGCTGATATCCTTCGCCGCGCTGGCGACTTCGGCAAAGCTTTCAGCATAATGGTAGCGCGACGTGGTCAGGCCCAGGTCCTTTGCCGCGACATCGCGAATGGCATCGCGGTTCATCGTCAGCTGGGTCGCGCGGGCCGATGGCACGACGTGAAAGCCCTCGGCCTCCATATCAGCCAGGATTTCGGTGCGGATCGCTTCAACTTCGGGGACGATCAGGTCGGGCTGATGCTTTTCGATTGCCGCGCGCAATTTTTCGCCGTCGAGCATCGAAAAGATTTCGCGGGCGTCTGCCACCTGCATGGCGGGCGCATCATCATAGGCGTCGCAGGCTATCACATGAGCGCCGAGCCGCTTGGCCGAGATGGTAAATTCGCGGCCCAGTTCGCCGGAGCCGAGGAGGAGGATTTTCTTGGTGTGAGTCATCGGGTGACTATGTTGGGATAGGCTGAAGGGTGCAAGCCACAATATTTCCTCCCCGAAGCGAAGCTTTGGGAAGGGGGACCGCGCGCAGCGTGGTGGAGGGGCCGCCCCTCCGTCAGCCGTTCCGGCTGCCACCTCCCCATTGCTGCGCAACGGGGAGGAAATATTGCCTACGCCCCCTCGCCCGCCATCATCTTTTCCATCCGGCGGCCCATTTCCTCTTCCGAAACATCCTCGACATGAGTCGACAAGGTCCATTCATGCCCGAACGGATCTTTCACCCAGCCGGACCGGTCCCCGTAAAATTGGTCCTCCACCGGGCGGACAATCTCGGCACCGGCAGCGACCGCTTTGGCAAAAGCGGCATCGACATCGGGGACATAAATCATCAGGCTGGCGGTCGCGCCGCCGCGCTTGGTCGGGCCGAGCTTGTCCATTTCGGGAAATTCGTCCGACAGCATCACATGGCTGTCGCCGATCAGCAGATCAGCATGGCCGATCTTGTCGCCCATCGGCAGGCGCATATGCTCCGTCGCACCAAAGGCCTTGGCGTAAAATTCGATCGCCGCCTCGGCATCATCCACCGTGATATAGGGGGTCACGCTGTGATAGCCCTCTTCCTTCCACTGCGCCATGTTCGCTCTCCTCTCCTGTGAAGCGCCGCTTATAGCAAATTTCACTCGCCTTGCCGACTCCCTCAAAATAGTATTTGATATATTATATCATATCACCTATCTAGTCGCCGAGCCCAACCCCCGTCATAAAAGAGAAGAATGTGTCACACAGAAAATTCCTGATTTCCGCTGCAATTCTGGCCCTGCCCGCGACCCCCGCCCTCGCACAGCAAGAAAATGGCGCACAACAGCGCACCAGCGGCCTGTCCGACGATTTCCACGATGACGATATGATCATTGTCACCGCCCCCTATGTCGACCAGCTCGACCTGCTGGCCGGGACATCGGCCCTGTCAGGTGACGAGCTGGCGGAAGATCTGCGCGGCCAGATTGGCGACAGTTTGACCAGCCTGCCCGGCGTGTCATCCACATCCTTCTCCCCCGGTTCATCGCGCCCTGTCCTGCGCGGCTTTCAGGGGCCACGGGTCCGGGTGTTGACCGACGGCATCGGCTCGCTCGATGCTTCCAACACCTCGGTCGATCACGCGGTGACGATTGATCCCCTGACCGCCCAGCGAGTCGAGATATTGCGCGGCCCAGCGGTCCTGCTGTTCGGTGGCGACGCGATCGGCGGTGCGGTCAATGTCATCGACAAGCGCATCCCCCGCGATATTCCCGATGATGCCATTCATCTCGACGCGATTGGCGGCTATGGCAGCGCGGCTGACGACTGGAGCCTCGCCGGATCGGTGGACGTACCGCTGACCCCCAAATTGGTGATCCATGCAGACGGCAGCTACCGCGACACCGATGATGTCCGGGTGCCGGGCTATGTCCTGTCACCGGATCTGCGCGCCGATTTGCTGGCGGATGCGGCAGAAGAAACCGAGGAAGGTCATCTTGACGAGGCAGAAGAACTGACCGAGGCCGCCAACCAGTCCGGCCGCGTGCCCAATACCGCCAGCCGCACCCAGACGGCGGGCGCGGGTATTGCCTTCATCGACGACGGCGGCAATCTGGGTTTTTCGGTCAGCTATTATGACACGGACTATGGTGTCCCCTCGCGGCCCGGCACCGGCCATGCGCACGGCGAGGAAGAGGAAGACGAGGATCACGAGGAGGAAGAGGGCCATGAGGAAGAAGGCCCGGTCACCATCGGCCTTGAACAGATTCGCGTCGATCTGCGCGGCGGCGTGAATATCGGCGGCTTTTTCGAGGCGCTGAACTTCCGCGCCGGCTATTCGGACTATGAACATACCGAATTTGAAGGCGACGAAGTCGGCACGGTCTTCTCCGTCTCCGGCATCGAGGCGCGCGCCGAGCTCGTCCAGGCCGACCATGACGGCTGGCGCGGGGTGATCGGCACCCAGGTTCTGGCACGCGATTTCAACGCCATTGGCGCCGAAGCCTTTGTGCCCAAGAACAGCCTCGAAAGCTGGGCATTTTTCACCGTCCAGGAAGCCGATCTCGGCGATCTCGAGCTGGAAGGTGCGCTGCGCTTCGACCAGACCTCTATTTCTGCCAAAAGCATCAATTTCGACCGCAGCTTCAATGCGTTTTCCGGCGCTGTCGGTCTGGCCTATGCGCCGGATGATGCAGCGTTCAAGATTGGTGCGAATATCTCGCGATCCGAACGGGCGCCATCGGCGGAAGAACTTCTCTCCAACGGGCCGCATATTGCCACGCAGGCCTTTGAAATCGGCAACCCCGATTTTACCACGGAGAAAAGCTGGGGCGGCGAGCTATACGCGCGCTGGGACAGTGATGATGTCCAGCTGAGTGCCACCGTCTACACCAATTTCTTCAAGGACTATATTTTCGAAGCAGAAACCGCTGCGGAAGAAGACGGATTGCCGATATTCCAGTATTTCCAGCGCGATGCGACCTATTATGGTTTTGAAGCGTCGGCATCGGCCGTTGTTGCGCGCGTTGGCGCGTTCGACCTGATCGCCGACGGTGTGGCAGACTATGTCCGCGCCAAGATCGACAATGGCGGTGGTGCGGTACCGCGTATCCCGCCACTGCGTCTGCTTGGCGGGATCAAGGCGCATAGCGACAATCTCGATTTGCGCGCCGAAGTCGAATGGTCCGACAGCCAGAAAAAAGTCGCGGCGTTCGAGACGCCGACCGACGGCTTTACCATGGTCAACGCCACGGCGGCCTGGCGGCCGTTCGGCAAGGATGGCGGCGTGACGCTGCTCGCATCGGCCAACAATATCTTCGACGTCCAAGCCCGTCGTCATGCCTCGTTCACTAAAGACTATGTACCTCTGTCCGGTCGTGATATTCGCGTCAGTGCAAAGTTCAGTTTTTAGGATGTTTAGACATGCAGAAAATTACCGCAGCAATCTTGATCTCTACCATGGTTCTTCTCAGCGCCTGCGCCACCGTTAAAGGTGTCGGCAGGGATATCGAGTCGGTTGGCGAAGCCGGTCAGGACGCGATTGACTGATTAATTTTAGCCCAGGGCTTGTCGAACGGCGCTTCTCGAACGGGAGGCGTGGTTTGGCAAGCCCACCCCCCTACAGAACGGCTAGTTCGCTGCTGATGAAACCGGGTTGAGCTTTACGCTGCGGGCGTGATCTCTTTCTTCTTACGCTCGGTGCCCCACATGATGAGCAACGAGACCTCATAGAGCAGGATCAGCGGGATGCCGAGCATCAGCTGCGAGACCACATCCGGTGGCGTCAGGATCGCCGCCAGGGCAAATGCTCCGACAATCATATACCGTCTTATGCCCTTCAACTGCTGTCGGCTCACGATGCCGGCCCGGTTGAGCAGCAGAAGCAGCACCGGCAGCTGAAAACAGACGCCGAAGGCCAATATGAACTGCATCACCAGCGACAGATAGTCGCCCATTGCCGGCAGGGCCTCCTGCTGCAGGCCGCCGACCGATCCCTCGAACCCCAGAAAGAAGCGGAAGGCCGTCGGCATGACGATGAAATAGGCCAGCGATGCGCCGGCGATGAACAATAGCGGCGTGGCCACAAGAAAGGGCAGGAACGCCTTTTTCTCGTTGGCGTAGAGGCCGGGCGCTACAAAGGCCCAGAGCTGGTTGGAGATGATGGGAAAGGCCAGAAAGAATGCCGCGAACATCGCAACCTTGATCTCGACGAAAAAGGCTTCGTAGAGCTTGGTGTATATGATCTTGCCTTCACCGGCGGGAAAGGCATCGGTCAGTGGCTGCACCAATATCCCGAAAATCTCGTCGGCGAAAAATATGCTGACCAGAAAGGCGACGGTCAGCGCCGCCACCGACCAGAGCAGCCGCTGGCGCAGCTCGATCAAATGTTCGATCAGCGGCGCCTTGCTGTCATCGAGATCCGGCTGGCTTTGATCGTTCACGGCTTGGGATCGCCTGCGGGCGGAAGGTCCGTCCGGTTATCTGAGGGGTCGGACGGGCCAGACGCGTCCGCCGGCGGTCCGTCCAGCGGCTCCATTTTCGGTTCGTCTGCCGCGCTGTCGTCGGGAAGCGCCGGATGCTCGCGCATGATCCGCTCGTTCTCGGACGCCCATTTCTTTTCCATTTCCTGCAACTCGGCCTCGCGGACCATGGCGTCGAGGCCGGTCCGGAAATTGGCCATGATGCCGCGGCCCTTGGCCATCCATTTGCCCGCCGTCGAAAGTGCGCGCGGAAGTTCCTTGGGACCGATGACAACAACGGCAATGATCGCGATGATCGCGATCTCGGATATGGAAAGGTCAAACATATATTATGCGGCCCTCAATCCAGAGGCCGGCAATTCAACCAGCCGTCTTGTCGGCGGTTTTGCTGGTCTCGGCCGACGTATCGGCGCTCTTGCTGTCAATCTTGGGCGCAGGATTCGCGGCATTGGCCTCTTCCTCGGTAATGCCCTTCTTGAACGAGCGAATGCCTTTGCCGACATCACCCATCATCTCGGAAATCCGGCCACGGCCGAACAATATCAGAACCAGCGCCGCTACAATTAAAATCTGCCAAACACTCGGTTGCATGCGATTTTCTCCTTATGCGCCCTATTTAAGCGCTTTCGGTTTCGTTTTCCAGCAAAACACCATCATCATCTTCATTCTCTCGCTTAGCGGATTCTGCCTGCTCCCGCTCGGCTTCGGCCTCGGCTTCCGCTTCCAGCTCCATCTGCTCCAGCGCCATATCGACAGGGTCCAGCAAACCTGCGGCCTTGAGGTCTTCGATACCGGGCAGATCGCGGCGGCTTTGCAGACCGAAATGGGTCAGAAATTCGGCGGTGGTCGCATAGATCAGCGGCCGGCCCGGCACTTCGCGGCGCCCCGCCGGACGCACCCATCCCGCTTCCATCAGCACATCGAGCGTACCCTTGGCGACCTGAACGCCCCTTATCGCTTCGATTTCTGCACGGCTGACCGGCTCGTGATAGGCGATGATCGCCAGCGTCTCCATACCGGCACGGCTGAGCTTGCGCAGTTCGGCGCGCTCACGGCGCAGCAGATGGGAAAGATCGGGAGCGGTCTGAAAATGCCACCGATCACCGGTTTTCACCAGCACGATACCCCGGTCCTTGAAGTCGTCCTGCAAGTCGGCCAATATTTGCCGCACATCCAGCTCGTCACCGACATAGGCCCGGATATCTGCGATCGTCAGCGGTTTTTCCGAAGCGAAAAGCGTCGCCTCAACGGCGCGCTTGCCGTTGTCCATCGCCTGCGGGACGGATTCGATCAGACTGCTATCTTCCTGGGCTTGCTCATCCATTATTTGTCGCCTTGATTTTAAGCGGTGCAAAGCTTTCTTCCTGCTGCAACTGCAATTTGCCCTGACGGGCCAGCTCGAGAGTCGCGAGAAAGCTCGACGCGAGCGCCGATTTGCGGAGTTCCGGTGATGATGTGACGGGCAGAAAATCCCTGATATCCATCCAGTCGATCGCTTCGCCAAGCATTTGCGAGACACGCGCAAGCGCATCCTCCAACGTCATCACCAAGCGCTGCTTGACGACATGGATAGCCGGTGCACCACGGACCTTCACGCGCGAATAAGCCGCGATCAGGTCATAATATTCCGCCTGCCATTGTCGCTCTTTCACGACCCTTAGCCCTTCCGGCGCGCCGCGCATGAACACGTCACGACCGATCCGGTCGCGCGCCAGCAGCCGGACACCCGATTCCCGCATCGCGTTCAACCGTTCCAGCCGCATCTGCAGACGCAGGGCCAGCTCCTCGGGCGACGGGTCGATTTCCGGATCCTTGGGCAGCAGCAGACCTGATTTCAAATAGGTCAGCCAGGCGGCCATCACCAGATAGTCGGCCGCCAGTTCCAGCCGCAGCGTCTGCGCGCTGGCGATATATTTCAGATATTCCTGCACCAGCTCGAGAATCGAGATTTCGCGCAGATCGACCTTCTGGTTGCGGGCCAGCGCGAGCAGCAGATCGAGCGGCCCTTCCCAGCCGTCGATGTTGAGGGTCAGCGCCCCCTCCTCGGATGCCGCCGGGTCGGCAGGAAAGAAAAAGCCCTCGTTTTCGGCTTCCTCGCTCATGCGACCGCCGCCATCAGCCCGTCGCGCCGGGCGAGCAGACTGGCCAGCTCGTCTTCGGCCTCCGCGACACTCACGCCTGCAATCGTCGCCATGGCATCATCCAGCCGTTGCTGTGTCTTTTCCGACATCGGTGCCAGACGTTCGGCAATGCCGGTCATATCGTCCATCTTCGCCCAGCAATTGAGCGCAATATCGCAGCCTGCGGCCTGCGCCCGCTCGGCCCGCTCCGGAACGGTACCCGACAAGGCCTCCATATCCAGATCGTCAGTGAACAGCAGGCCGTCAAAGCCTATGCGGTCGCGGATGATGTCCTGAACGACGGTTTTCGAAAGGGTTGACGGCGTTTCTGCATCCCAGGCGGTAAACAGCAAATGGCCGGTCATGCCCATCGGCGCCTTGCTCAGCGTCCGGAACGGGGCGAGATCGAGCTCCAACTCCTTGTCACTGGCGGTTACCGTCGGCAGGGCCTTGTGCGTGTCGACGCTGGTCCGGCCATGGCCCGGCAGATGCTTGACCACGCCAACCACGCCGCCGCGCTGCAGGCCGTCGAGGATCGCGCGCGCCAAGGCCGCTACGCGCAGCGGTTCGCTGCCCAGCGCACGATCACCGATGACATTGTCGGCATCCGGCTGGCGGACATCGAGCAACGGATGGCAATCGACCGTGATCCCGACCTCGTTCAGCGTGACGGCAATCGCCTGGGCGTTGAGCCGCGCTGCCTCGATCGCGGTGGCGGGGGCGATGTCATAGAGCTTGTCGAATATTTCCCCGGCCGGGAATTTGGGCCAGAGCGGGGGCTGCATTCGCGCGACACGGCCGCCTTCCTGATCGATCAGGATCGCCAGATTGTCACGACCATGGATGGCGCGCAACTCGTCGGTCAGCGCCCGGAGCTGCGCCTTGCTGTCGATATTGCGACCGAAAATAATAAAGCCGGCGGGATCGCTATCGCGAAAAAAAGCCTTCTCATCGGCAGTCAGGCGCAGGCCTGCAATTCCAAAAACCGCCGGTGTCATAGCCATGATGAACTCTTTTCACGCAACATGTCTTATACTCGCCCCGTTTCGCAGCCGGGTAAAGGCGAAAGCGCCGTTATCCACAGCGCTTCAACCATCTATTGCCTGAAAACTAGCGAACGACGAGGCAGCTTTCACCAGCAGCCTTGAGATTGTTGCAGATTTCCTGCGCCGCTTCACGGCTCGGCGCCACCGCGTTCAGCCGGTAAATCCGCCCACCCTCGACGGTGCCGGGGAGAATCTTTTTCGGCAACGCGCCAATCGATTCAAACCGCCGTGCAAATCCCGCCCAGCTTTTATCAGCCAGACTGGCGGAACTGAACGCGCCAAGCTGGATCAATGCAGACCCTTCGGCATCAGCGGCTGGCGCGCTATCGGGCTTGCGCATCGGCGCCTCGATATCGACCGGTTCGCCGAGCTGCGCAGGCGTGCCCTTGCCTTCGCTGGCCGCAAAGCTGGCATCGCCTTCGCCCTCAAACTGTTTTGCCTGCGGATCGTCGGGGCGCACCTTGTAGTCGCCCTCTTGCGCCGCGATCAGCTCGCCATTGCCGTCCAGACCGCCGCCGTCACGGTTTTGTAGCCAGTAAATGCCGCCGACTATCGCGGCCAGCAACAGCAGGCTGGCGGCCACGAAAACGGCCACGCGGACGGATGAATATTCGCCGTCATCGTCATAGTCGTCAGCCGATTCCAGCCAGGGCAAACGATCTTCTTCGTCCAGATCAAGACTGTCGCTGTTGGTCTCTGCCATTATAAGCTCCGTTACATCGATTCCGCGGCCTCGACGCCCATCAGAGCCAGACCATTTTTGATAGTCTGCCCGATATTCTTGGCTAAGAAAAGCCTTGCCGATGTCATTTCCGGGTCGTTAACCATTATGATCCGCTTGTCAGGCCGGTCATTACCCAAATTATAATAGGCGTGAAAAGCCGCAGCAAGATCGTTCAGGTAGAATGCGACTCGGTGCGGCTCGCGCGAAGCCGCCGCAGATTCGACAATCCGCGGGAATTGCGCTGCCATCTTGATCAGGTCCATTTCCTCTTCGCCCAGCCGGTCGAGATGGTCGGCGGACGGCGTTACCCCCTCGTCGGCGGCCTTGCGCAGCGTCGACTGGATCCGGGCATGGGCATATTGCACATAGAAGACCGGATTGTCGCGGGAAGCTTCCATCACCTTGGCGAAATCGAAGTCCATTTGCGCATCGGCCTTGCGGGTCAGCATGGTAAACCGAACGGCGTCCTTGCCGACTTCCTCGACCATATCGGCGATGGTGACAAATTTGCCCGAGCGCTTCGACATTTTCTCCGGCTCGCCATTGCGCAACAAGCGCACCATCTGCACCAGCTTCACATCGAATTTCGTCTTGCCTTCGGTCAGCGCGGCGACCGCAGCCTTGATCCGCTTGACCGTTCCGCTGTGATCGGCGCCCCAGATATCGATCAGCTCGTCTGCCGATTGGGCTTTCTGGAAATGATAGGCGAGGTCGCCGCCAAAATAGGTCCAGCGGCCGTTGGATTTCTTGATCGGCCGATCCTGGTCGTCGCCAAATTGTGTTGAGCGGAAAAGCGGAAGCTCGACCGCTTCCCAGTCCTCGATCACCTTGCCCTTCGGCTGTTCCAATATGCCGTCATAAACAAGATCGCGGGACCGCAATTCCGCTTCGGCGGCGTCCGCTTTTCCCGCTTCGTGCAGGTCCGCTTCTGAAGAAAAGACATCATGCTTGATGCCGAGCAGCGCCAGATCGGAGCGGATCATGTCCATCATCTTCTCGACCGCCGCCTTGCGGAAGGTCAGCAGCCATTCGGATTCTGCAGCATCTTTATATTTGTCACCAAATTCGGCGGCCAAGGCCTCACCAACCGGTTTCAGATAGTCGCCGGGGTAGAGCCCCTCAGGGATCGTGCCAATCTCTTCACCCAGCGCTTCCAGATAACGCAAATGCGCCGAACGGGCGAGCGTATCGACCTGCGATCCGGCGTCGTTGACATAATATTCGCGAATGACCTTGTTGCCAGTCGCTTCGAGCAGATCGGCCAGTGCATCGCCGACCACCGCGCCGCGGCAATGGCCCATATGCATCGGTCCGGTCGGATTGGCGGAAACATATTCGATGTTGACGGTGACACCCTTGCCCCTGTCCGACCGACCATAGTCAGCACCCAGCTCGGCAATTTCGAGCAGTTCGCCAACCAGCACGGACGGAGCAACGCGCAGATTGATAAATCCCGGCCCCGCAATGTCCACCGACTGCACGTCATCCAATGCGCCCATCTTCCCGGCGATCTTCTCCGCCAGATCACGCGGCTTCATACCGGCGGCTTTCGACAGCACCATCGCCGCATTGGTCGACAGGTCTCCGTGCGAGGGGTCGCGGGGCGGCTCCAGCGTGACGTTTGCACGACTGGTCCCGGGCGGCAGGGTGCCGGCTTCGGTAAAGTCATCCAATATCGCATCAATATGTTTTTGAAAAATCTGGAACAGCATGATTGGCTCAATTCGTCATAGAAAAAAGGGCCCGAGTTGATCAGGCACGAACATTCATCAATTCAGGCAACCCTATCGGGTGGCGTTATATTGCAACTGTACCTGGGTAAGCTGGAAACCGATGAGCAGCTCGAAAGAGGAGCGCGCAACAGCCGCCTTGACGGCCGGGTCAGCCAACGGGTCAAGCGCCGCGTCCGGATCTCCAGGCTTGCGCTTGCGGGTCAGGCGTTCGATCACATCGTCCGGCAAGCGCGCGGCAGAGGCGTCCACGTAGGACCCGGCCTTGGCCGATGCGGTTGCCCGATAGGCACCGTCGGCAAATTGCAGCGTCACATTGCTGACGCGCTTGGCGACAACAGCGGTACCACCCTGAACAACGGTCGAGAAATAGGGAATGGTAACCGTGCGGGCACCGGCAGGGTTGGTGCGCGATGCATAGACGTCAAATGCGGCCTCGGTGTAAATGCGTGCGCTTTCGCTATTGCAGGTCGACCGGACATTGGTGATATTCGCGACCACATCAATTGCGCTGGCGTCGGTGCTGGAAGCCGGATTGAAAATCGTGATGTCGCCGGTATGATCGGGAACCGCAACCGGAGGACAACCGGATCGCGTAACCGAGACACCCACGCCGGAGCTGACGTCGAGCGCGCCTTCTTTTGCACATCCGGAAACGGCCAAAACCGCGACCGCTGCCAAAACCATTTTTTTCAACCGGCCATTCGCCATCATTTTCAATCCTTGCCTTTGATCACGGGCAACACACATAGGTCCATGCGCACCGATAGAAATTTCGCAACCCTTATCTGTGCCTTTAATCCGGTGCAACCGTCCATAAGATGAACAGACGGGCTTTTCGCCGCTGCAGTTATTCCCTAAGGGCAAAGACATGATTCATTCCGATAAGCAAAAACGGCAGATTGACTTGCTTGTGGCAGCGCCTCGCGGCTTTTGCGCGGGCGTCGACCGGGCGATAAAAATTGTCGAACTGGCCATCAAAAAATATGGCGCGCCGGTCTATGTGCGGCACGAAATCGTCCATAATCGCTATGTCGTCGATGAATTGAAGAAACTGGGCGCGATATTTGTCGAGGAGCTGGACGAGGTTCCGGACGGTGTTCCGGTTGTATTTTCCGCTCACGGCGTGCCCAAGGCGGTTCCGCATAAAGCGGAAGAACGTGGCCTTGAATATCTCGACGCAACCTGCCCGCTGGTGTCCAAAGTCCACCGGCAGGCAGAACGGCAGACCGACGCGGGACGCCATATCATCTTTGTCGGCCACGCCAATCATCCCGAAGTTATCGGGACATTCGGCCAGGTCGATGAGGGCCAGATGACCCTGGTCGAAACGC
This sequence comes from uncultured Sphingorhabdus sp., assembly GCA_964022345.1. Lineage (GTDB taxonomy): Bacteria > Pseudomonadota > Alphaproteobacteria > Sphingomonadales > Sphingomonadaceae > Parasphingorhabdus. Next base: position 75,451 of record CAXHZT010000004.1, on the reverse strand, counting down.
TGGCCGACGTAGAAGCCCTGAATCCGGAAGATCCGGAAGCTCTGGCCTTCCTGACCCAGACCACCTTGTCGGTCGATGACACCCACGCAATAGTCGAGGCGCTGCAGACACGCTTTCCCAATATCGTTGGCCCGAAAGGCGAGGATATTTGCTACGCCACCTCCAATCGGCAGGATGCGGTGAAGAAAATCGCTGAATCCTGCGAGCTGGTTCTGGTGATCGGAGCGCCCAACAGTTCGAACAGCCTGCGTCTCGTCGAAGTCGCCGAACGCGGCGGTGCCAAGGCGAAATTAATCCAGCGCGCCGATGAAATCGATCTGGCCTGGATGGGAGGGGTCAGCACGCTGGGTCTGACCGCCGGCGCCTCCGCGCCGGAAATCCTGGTGCGCGAAGTCGTGACCAGGCTCGAGGAGCATTTCGATATCAGGGAAGAAAAGGTCAAGACAGCTGACGAGAACATGGTCTTCAAACTTCCCCGCGGCCTCGAACCGGTCTGATGGCGGTCTATACAAAGGTTAGCGCAGAAGAAATCGACCGGTTCCTCACCCGTTTCGATGTCGGAACGCTCGTATCCGTCAAAGGCATTGCCGAGGGCGTGGAGAACAGCAACTATCTGCTGGAAACCACGCAGGACAAATTCATACTGACTTTATACGAAAAGCGCGTTGATCCTGCCGATCTGCCGTTTTTCATCGCTTTGCTGGACCATCTCGCGGAGCGCGATTGTCCGGTGCCGCCGATGATCGCCGACCGTCAAGGCACGAAGATCCAGCAGCTCTGTGGCCGCAGCGCCTGTCTGATAACGTTTCTTCCCGGCGTGTCGGTAAGCCATCCGACGGCGACCCAGGCCCGCGCAACGGGTCAGGCGCTCGGCGCCATGCATCATGCCTTGACCGATTTTGATCGGGAACGCCGCAACAGCATGGATCACGATGGCTGGCGGACGCTGGCGGAGCAATGCGGCCCGGCAGAACTCGAAAAAATTGCGCCGGGACTTGCGGACGCGGTGGCGCAAGAGCTCGACGAACTGGATGAACATTGGCCCCAGAATCTTCCCCGGTCTGCCATCCATGCGGATCTGTTTCCGGACAATGTGCTGATGCTGGGTGACCGGGTAAGCGGCCTGATCGACTTCTATTTCTCCTGCACAGATATTCGCGCCTATGATCTGGCGGTGACCCATGCAGCCTGGTGCTTCTCCGAAGACGGCACCGAATTTCACGACGAGCTGTCGGATGCCCTGATCACCGGCTATCAATCGAAATTCGCGCTCACAGACGCCGAACGCGCTGCCTTGCCCATTCTGGCACGAGGCGCGGCGCTGCGGTTTTTGCTGACGCGTGCCTATGACTGGATCAACACGCCCGCCGATGCGATGGTGACCCGCAAGCCCCCTCAGGCGTTTCTAAACCGTCTGCAACATTATCAATCCCATCCGGATATTTTTACACTATGACCGAAATGAAAATCGTAGAGATTGCCACGGACGGCGCGTGCAAGGGCAATCCGGGTCCAGGCGGCTGGGGCGCGTTGATCCGGCACGGGGACAAGGAAAAGGAAATTTCCGGGGGCGAACCGGATACGACCAACAACCGCATGGAGCTGCGCGCTGCGATTGAAGCGCTCAATGCGCTGAAGCGGCCTTGCAAGGTAAGGCTCTCGATCGACAGCACCTATGTCAAGGACGGCATCACCAAGTGGATTTTCGGCTGGCAGAAAAACGGCTGGCGAACAGCCGCCAGAAAGCCGGTCAAAAACGCCGATCTCTGGCAGGAGCTGTTAAAGGCAGTCGAGCCCCATCAGATCGAATGGAAATGGGTCAAGGGCCATGCCGGCGATGCCGACAATGAACGGGCCGACCAACTGGCGAGCGACGCTGCCCTGCACGCCGCCGCCCTTAGGCACAGTTTCTAGCTATTGTCTTCGATCTCGGCATTCGGTCCGTTTTTCTGGATCGAACTGATCGCATTTTTCGCGCTGGTTTTGCTTGAATAGCCTTCGGTCGCAAAAATGATTTCGGTATTATATTTGAAGCGAACGCGGAACTCGCCCTTCTTGTCTTTCCAGATCTCAAATTTGTGCGCCATGTTCATGTTCTCCTGTTAGGGTGAGACAACATTAATACGCGATCACTGCGCCAGCGCAACGCCGCGCTTGTAAAACAATGTTTCCTAGGAAAAACGCGATGCCTGATAAAGGCTCGCATCGACGGCGTGAAGGCTCTCGTCAGGAGCCTGTCCCAGCAGAATGGACCGCGCCAGTTTTGCAGCAGCAGGCGCTGTCTGGATGCCAAAGCCGCCCTGCCCTGCAAACCAGAAAAAGCCGGGGGTCGTGGGATCAAATCCGATCACGGGCAGCCGATCCGGCGCAAAACTGCGCAACCCGGCCCATTTCCGGCTGACCCGCCTGACCTCTACATCCATGGCCTTTTCAAACCGGTCTATTGCGATCGCAACGCTTAGCTCGTCGGGCGCAACGTCAGCGGGTTCGGAGGGAATTTCGTCATGCGGGCTCAGCCAATAGCTACCGCCCCCGTCGGGCTTGAAATAGAAACTGCCGTCCAGCCCGACCACCAAAGGCATATCCTGCGTCGACGGCGGATCGGTTTCGATCTGGACCATATTGCGGATGAAGGGTTGTATGCCGACGGGCTTGGCACCGGCCAAGCGGGCAATGTCGTCGGCCCATGCGCCGGCTGCATTGACCAGCAGTCGGGCACGATAGCTCTCGCCTCCGGCCGTCAATTCCCAGCCTTCGCCCTTTTTACCGATTTGCGAGACCAGGGCCCGGCACACCAGCTGCACTGCCTTGCGTTTTGCATCTTTCAGATAAGCAGCGTGCAGCGCGGCCACGTCGATATCGCGACAATCCGGCTCGTGGATCCCGTGTTTCCAGACCGGCTTGAGACCGGGAACGCAGGATGCGACCTGGTCGCGGGACCAGCGTTCCATATTCAGGCCGCTATCGGCAAAATCCGCCAGAAAGGCATCGACCAGATTCTCTTCTTCATCCCGGGCAATGTTGATCGCGCCGCGCGGGCCAAGAAAGCCGGATTCTGAAAAGTCCGGAGGCGGATTGTCGAGAAAGGCGTGGGACGCGGAGGTCAGCGGCTGGACAAGCGGACCGCCATAGCTTTCCGTCCAGAAAGCGGCAGAGCGACCGGTGGAATGATATCCCGGCTGATCTTCTGCTTCCAGCAACAACACCGAACGGTCCGCGCCAATTTCCGAGGCAATGCTGGCTCCGGCGATACCGGCGCCGATGATGACTACGTCAAAATTCTTCATGATCCGGGTGCCACCCGGTCGAGAAATGCTAAACAGGTGTCGAGCGCTTCATTGCGTACGGCATCGACCTCGCGGAAAATTTCGTGCGCGCACTCCTCGCCGAACAGTTTGAGCTCGGCCTTGGGCAGCAAATGCACGGCCCGCTCGATTGTCTTATGGTCGACCAGCTCGTCGGTCGATGTGGCAAGTATCAGTATCGGTATATTCATCTGTCTCAGTTTTTTTCGGTTGCGCAGCAATCTGGTGGAGGCATAGGCACGTTCAACCCAGCGCCAGCTCGCCGGTCCCAGGCGGACAAAAGGACGTTCCCGGAACCAGAAAAACTCGTCGGAATAGCGATCCGCATCATGGGTCAGCAAAGCCTGTCGCGGTACATAGGGTTCCAGAGGATTTTCGATTGGTTTCCAGGCCCGCCGCTTGCCCCGGCCAATGAGGCACATCGCTTTGGCCGCCAGTTGCGCGGCCCATTCCGGCATTCCGCCGCCCGCTGGCGCTAGCATGGGCGCACTCAAAATAGCCGCATCGGGATCAATGCGCTGCTCGGTCAGCGCACGAAGGACAAGATGCCCGCCCATGCTGTGGCCGAGCACGACATGCGGTCCCGCGTGGCTGGCTCGCCACTGGTCGAACAGGGCCGCCAGGTCATCGACCCAGGTCGCGAAATCATCAATATGACCGACATGCGGGTGCGCGCCGCAACGGCCTGATCCGCCCTGCCCGCGCCAGTCGACCGATGTGACATTCCATCCGCGTGCATGAAAATCGTCAAAAGTCTCAAGATATTTTTCGTAGAAGTCCGCCCGGCCGGTCATGAATAACAGGGAGCCCCGCGGCGCATCGTGCTGCCAGTCCAGCTTCCGGAATTCCCAGCCATCCGGTCCGAACCACGATATTTCTTTGGCATCGGCCGGGACGGACCGGCGATCAAAACGCTCATCTTTCAAGTCTGTCATATCACGCTTTATCGTTGTCACAGGGTCAGACAAAAAACCGTTCCGGAAATCATGGTTACTATTTGGTAAGGCAAATTAACTAGACGGTCCGTCCATGGATAGCGAAACCTTCATCTACTTGCTCTGGGGCGGATTGGCAATTGCACTGATTGCAGCGGCGATTACCGATCTGAAAAGCCGACATATCTCGAACTGGCTGAATCTTGGCATCGCGCTGGGCGCACCGGTCTTCTGGATTTTCAGTGGCATGTCCTTCTGGCCTGACATGATCGCACAGATCGCGCTGGCGGCGATCATATTCGCCATTTTCGCGGGGATGTTCGCGATCGGGGCAATGGGCGGCGGCGACGTCAAACTGCTGACCGCGCTCTCGCTTTGGATGCAATGGCTGATATTTCTGGAACTGCTGGTGATCATGTCGATCGCTGGCGGACTGCTGACCCTGGCAATGATGATAGGCAAGAAGGTCCAGAAGGCCGACGGACCGATCAAGGTTCCCTATGGCGTCGCCATCGCCCTTTCCGGGCTTTGGACGATCTGGGGCATTACCACCCACAATTCACAAACGATATTTTAACCATTTTCCTCGAAAGAGAGAAGGTCCGCCAATGGAACCATTCAGGCGGGGGCATTCAGGAGGCGTGAGACGTCATGGACAAGAAGAAGATCATTTTGCTGGTAGGCGCGCTGATCGTGGCGGCAGTCACGGCACTGCTCGCCAAGAACATGTTCGACGGTGCATCGGCACCGCAAGTGGAAGCAAAAAAAGCTGAAATGATTGGCGAGGAAGTTCTCGTCGCAACCCGCGCGCTCCCCGTGGGCACCATTATCACGCCCGACAGTTTCCGCTTCCAGCCCTGGCCGAAGGATCTGATCGAAGACGTATATTTCATGAAGGAAAGCACGGACGTGGCATCGCTTGCCGGTACCGTCGTCCGCAATCCGGTGACCGCCGGCCAGCCGCTCACCAAAGGCTCGCTCGTCGCGCCGGGTGATCGTGGCTTCCTTGCAGCGGCACTCGGCCCCGGCATGCGCGCCGTCACTATTCCCGTATCGGGATTGACCGGCGTGGCCGGCTTTGTATTCCCGGGCGACCGCGTCGACTTGATGCTGACCCAGTCCGTTCAGGGAGAAGGTCCCGAGCTAAAGGTTTCCGAAACCGTGATCCGCAACCTGCGGGTGCTCGCTACCGATAACCGCGTGACCGCATCCAAGAACGAAGCAGGCCAGCAATTTGCACAGAAAGCAAAGCTGGTAACGCTCGAAGCCACACCGAAAATTGCCGAACAGATTTCCGTTGCCCAGACTCTGGGTACATTGAGCCTGTCGCTGCGTTCGCTGGCCGACAGCGCCGCTGAACTGGAAGAAGCCATCGCATCCGGCGCCATCAAGCTGCCGAAAACCGATGATCCGGTCGCGGAAGCCGACATGATCCGTTCGCTGGCTGCGCGCCCGAGCAGCAAGAAATCAACCTTTTCGACCGGCGGCGATGTGTCGCGCTTTGAAACGCGCTCGCCCCCGCCATTGGCCGAAAAAGAAAAACCTAAAGGTCCGGTGGTCCGCGTTGCACGTGGCAATTCGGTCGATGAAATCGAGTTTGGAGACAAGTAATGGCCGTAGAATATGCACAGCATAGCCGTTCGGCGAAAAATATCCTGGGCGCCGCCCTTGTGGCCTCCCTTGCCATCGGCCTTGCCGCTAACAGCAGCACCGCGCTGAACGCCCAGTCGGTCAAGATATCCCAGCCTGACTCCCGCGTTTCCATTGCGGTCGGTCGTGGCAAGCTGATCACGTTGCCGGCGCCTATTGAAGATATCTTCATTGCCGAAAACAGCATTGCCGATGTCCAGGTACGGTCACCGCGCCAGATCTATATTTTTGGCAAGAAGGGCGGCCAGACCAGCTTCTATGCCACCAGCGCCTCAGGCAAGGTCGTCTATTCGGCCGAAGTCTCGGTCGGAGCGGAAATCTCTTCGATCGACCAGATGCTCGGTCTGGCGATGCCGGAAGCGAACATCGCCGTCAGCACGACCAACAACTTCGTTCTGCTGACCGGTACGATCGCCAATCCGGATGATGCAGAGGAAGCCGAAAATCTGGTGCAGGCTTTTGTCGGCGATGAAACCCGGGTGGTCAGCCGCCTGAAAACAGCGACGCCGATGCAGGTCAACCTCAAGGTCCGCTTTGCCGAAGTAAGCCGTTCGCTGGCGAAAGAAATCAATGGTAATTTGCTGACCCGGGACACCACCGGCGGTTTCCAGTTCGGCGTTTCGCGCGGACGCGATTTCGGTTCTATTACGGATTTCACATCCAACCTGCCTCAGCTCGATGCGTCGCAACTGTTTGGCTTGCCTGCTGGATCGGTCACGCTCCCGTTTGATCCGGCAACAGGTCAATTCGTCACGGCCAGCGGAACGTCTTTCAATTATACGCAAGGATCTGATCTCAATACCATTCAGGCCGCAGGCCGCCTGTTCGGCCTTGATATCGCAACCGCGTTCGACGTGTCGGAACGGGTCGGTCTTGTCAGCACTTTGGCGTCGCCAAATCTGACGACCATCTCCGGCGAAACCGCGACCTTCTTGGCGGGCGGCGAGTTCCCTATCCCAATTTCGACGGGGCTGGGCGAAGTGTCTGTCCAATACAAGAATTTCGGTGTCAGCCTGTCTTACACGCCAACTGTCTTGTCCAATGGCCGAATTTCTATCCGCGTAGCTCCGGAAGTCTCGGAAATCACGTCCAACGGTGCAGTTGTCCTCAATGGTTTCAGCATTCCTGCGGTATCGACCCGCCGGGCGGAAACCACCGTAGAACTGGGTTCAGGTGAAAGCTTCATGATCGCCGGCCTGATGCAGAACACCTATAACTCGGCGATCGACAAGACGCCTGGCCTGGCCGATGTTCCGATCCTCGGGACATTGTTCAAGTCCGACGGCTATCGTCGCAACGAAACCGAACTGATGATCGTTGTAACGCCTTATCTGGTCAAGCCGGTCAGCGACAGCGAGATTGTGCTGCCCACCGACGGCTTCAAATCCGCCAATGACGCAGAGCGCTTCCTGATGAATCGCAACCATAGCGATACCGGCGGGGATCGGCCCAAACCGAGCGTGGCTCCAACAGCGCCCGCACAACAGAGCTTTGGCAGCCTGGAAAACCAGGCACCGCAAAAGTCCGCCAAACCGTTCAAAAAATCCGGTGGCGCTGCCCCCGGTTTCAGTTTCGACAAATAAGCCCGATCAGGAGAAGAGATCATGCGCATCATTTCAATGGCACTTATCACCGCCCTCGGGCTCTCGGTCACAGCATGCGGCAGCACGACCGCAAACCGCAGCGTCTATAGCGAGCGGCAGCCGGTCGTTACCAAGGCGAATTTCGTTCTCGACCTGAGCGCCGGCACCGGCGGGCTTTCAACGGCGGAACAAAGCCGTCTCTCCGGCTGGTTCGAAGCGCTGGAACTCGGCTATGGTGACCGCGTCTCGATCGCCGATCCAAGCTATTCGGCAAGCGGCCTGGCAAAAACCGCCGTCGAGAATATTGTTGCCGGCTACGGTCTGCTGGTTAGCGAAACGGCACCGGTTACCGAAGGGAATGTCGCGCCCGGGCTCATCCGGGTGGTCGTAACACGGACCAATGCGACGGTTCCGGGATGCCCTGATTACAGCTACCGCAGTCACACCGACTTTCAGGCACGGACCAGCGAGAACTACGGTTGCGGAACGAACAGTACGCTTGCCGCCATGATCGCCGATCCGGAAGATCTGGTCCGCGGTCAAAAAGCGGACGGTGAAGATCAGACACGGGCCTCCAAGGCCATTCGCGCCTATCGTGACAAAGAAGTGGGAGGCCAATGATGAACGCTCCCTGGAAACCCGGCGCCGTCAACGGGCGTGAACCTTTTGCTGCGTTTGTATGCGACGAAGACACTCTGGAGATGCTCCAGCCCGTGGTCGAAGAAATGGGCTGGGCGATTGACAAATGCAACAAGGGTGGCCTGCGCAATGCGGTCCAGACCCTTTCCATTTCCGCCAGCCCCAATATCTTGCTGGTTGACCTGTCGGAATCAGGCGATCCGCTAAACGACATCAACTCGCTGGCCGAGGTCTGCGAACCGGGCACCGTTGTGATTGCAATGGGTCAGGTTAACGACGTGCGTCTCTATCGCGATCTGATCGTCAGCGGCTTACAGGATTATCTCCTGAAACCTTTCAGCCCGGAACAGCTGCGGGACGTGCTTGCGCATGCCCAAGCGGTCATCAACGCGCCAAAGCATGACGTTCCTCAGGTCGAAAAACCGCATGTATCAACCGCGGTAATCGGCACTCGCGGCGGGGTCGGCGCATCGACCATCGCCACATCAATGGCCTGGCTGCTCAGCCAGGAGAAAGAACGGCTGACCGCCCTGCTTGATCTGGATGTCCATTTCGGCACCGGCGCCCTGTCACTGGACCTGGAACCCGGTCGTGGCCTGACCGATGCAATCGACAATCCGAGCCGCATCGATGGCCTGTTCATCGAACGCGCCATGATCAAGGCTAACGACAATCTGTCGCTGCTATCAGCCGAAGCGCCGATCCACTCGCCGATGATGACAGACGGCACAGCCTTTTTCCAGTTGCAGGAAGAATTCCGGGCCGCCTTCGATTGTACGATGATCGATTTGCCGCGCGACATGCTGATCAACTATCCGCATATCCTGGGTGATGTAAACGCGACCGTGATCGTGACCGAATTGACGCTGGCTTCGGCCCGTGATTGCATTCGTTTGCTCTCGTGGCTCAAATCCCACGCAGCCCAGAGCAAGGTATATGTCGTTGCCAACAAGGTACAGACCAACAGTCTGGAAATCGGCCGGCAGGATTTTGAAAGCTCCATCGAGCGCAAGATCGACATTATGATCCCTTATGACCCGAAGGCCACGTCGCAGGCTGCAAAATTGGGCCAGGCTCTGGTGGAATCCGGAAAATCGAGCAAAGCATCCGCGCGAATTGCCGATTTGACAAACCTCGTCCTCGGATCCGTCGACGGCGGTGCGGACGGCGACGATGCTGGCGGAAAAGTATCGTTCATGGACAAGCTCGGAGAGCTGAGATCACTGCTCCCTTCGAAGAAAGTCAGCGAGAGCGATCCTGAGGGCTGAAGCACGTGCCAACAGTCTTCGGCTTTAAAGGAAACATATTATGGGTATGATGCAATATGCGATATTGGGCATGGGGGTCCTGGTGGCTCTCCTGATGCTGATCTTTGCATTCTCCGGCCCATCGCTGTCGAAAGCAAAGGCTCGGCGCCTCGACAAGGTCAAATTTCGCCATTCGGACGACGCCAATTCGCGCGTCGAGGCGCAAATGAAAAAAGCACTGTCGGCGCGGCGCAAAACCACCCGCCCGATGGGCGAAAACATGACCAAGATGGAGACGCTTGCGATCCGTCTGGAAAAGACCGGCCATCAATGGCCCCTGTCCTATTTTTTCTACGCCGCCGGCGGAATATTTGTGGTGCTGTTCGGCATTCTCATGCTCAAGGGCGCTCCGCTGTTGCTGTCGTTGTTTTTCAGTATCCTTATCGGAGCGGGTCTGCCGCATTTCGTGGTCGGATTCCTGATCAACAGACGGGTAGCCAAGTTTACCGCCTCCTTTCCCGATGCCATTGAACTGCTCGTTCGCGGCCTGCGTTCGGGCTTGCCCGTTACCGAAACAATCGGCGTGGTTGCCAGAGAAGTCGGCGGACCTGTTGGCGAGGAATTTCAGAAGGTCGTGGACCGGATCAAGATCGGCCAGACCATGGAAGATGCCTTGCAGGAAAGCGCGAAGCGCATGGAAACGCCGGAATTCCAATTCTTCTGCATCACCTTGGCAATCCAGCGTGAGACCGGCGGCAACCTCGCCGAAACGCTGTCCAACCTTGCCGACGTACTGCGCAAACGCGGACAGATGAAGCTGAAGATCAAGGCGATGTCTTCGGAATCCAAGGCTTCCGCCTATATCGTGGGGTCCCTGCCGTTCATCGTGTTCGCCTTGGTATACACGGTCAACCCGACCTATCTGGCAGGATTCTTCTATGAAGAACGGCTGATCATTACCGGCCTTGGCGGCCTGTGCTGGATGAGCATTGGTGTGTTCATCATGGCCAAAATGGTCAATTTCGAGATTTAACGTGAAGGTGCTAGGCAAATGACAACCAGCGGCGGACCAACATTAATGGGCGTAGACGTTCTCTGGGTGGCGACAATCCTGTCTGCCGTCGCGGCTGCAGCAGTCTTTTTCGCCATATATGCCGCAGTCACGGTCCGGGATCCCATGGCCAAGCGGGTCAAGGCGCTGAACGAACGACGCGAGCAACTGAAAGCCGGCATTACAGCTTCGACTACCAAAAAACGTGCGAAAATCGTTCGGCAGAATGACACGACGGACCGCATGCGCAATGTGCTTTCGACGCTGAAAGTGTTGCAGGATACCCAGGTCAAGGAAGCACAGCAGAAACTGGCGCAGGCCGGCGTCCGGTCGAAGGACATGGCCTTTCTCATCATCTTCAGCCGGCTGGTCATGCCGATCATATTGGGCGGCGGCGCGGCGCTTGCGATTTACGGATTCGACTATCTCGGTGACTGGTCCGACCTGAAACGCTTTGGTGTATTCGCGGGCGCGACCATTCTGGGCTACAAGGGCGCAGACATTTACGTGAATAATATGATCGCCAAGCGGACGGATGCGATCCGCAAGGGCCTTCCCGATGCAATCGATCTGCTCGTTATCTGTGCAGAGGCTGGCCTGACCGTGGATACAGCTTTTGGCCGGGTCGCCAAAGAACTGGGCAGCGCCTATCCCGAACTGGCCGACGAATTCTCGCTGACATCGATCGAACTGGGTTTCCTGACCGAGCGACGGCAGGCTTTTGAAAACCTGTCCTATCGTGTGGCGCTGGAACATGTCAAAGGCGTGGTGACCACCATGATACAGACCGAAAAATATGGTACACCGCTGGCCTCGGCACTGCGGGTATTGTCGGCCGAATTCCGGAATGACCGGATGATGCGGGCGGAAGAAAAAGCAGCGCGGCTGCCGGCCATCATGACGATCCCTCTGATCCTGTTCATTCTGCCGACGCTGTTCATCGTGATCCTCGGGCCGGCGGCCTGCTCGATCTCCGACGCAATGATGTAGCGGAAAATATATCCGGACAATCAAGAGAGCGGCAGGAGACTGCCGCTCTTTTTCATTCTGATGCGATTGAATCTGCCGATTGTTTGATCCGCGCCAGCATGGCGGAAAGTTCCGCTTTCTCCTCGGTGGTGAGAACGGCCATAATTTTCTTGTCCATGGCCTGGGCGGCAGGCAGAATCTTGCCGTATAGATCGCGCCCGGTGCGGCTCAGCAACAGATGATGGGAACGGCCGTCGGCGGAATTGGGACTGCGGTCGAGCAACGCGCGATCGACAAGATTTTTCACCGCGCGATTGACGGTTACCTTGTCCATCAACGTAGCCTCGACCAGTTGCCGCTGCGTAGAGGCGCCGCGCGAACCAAGGACAGACATCACCCGCCACTCGGGGATTTTAAGGCCGAAAAGGCTCTTATATTCTCCCGCAATCACGTCGCTCACGACGTTGGACGTCGTCGACAACTGGTAAGGCAGATAATCGTCTAATTTAAAGGTCATAAGCAATATTTATTCAATTCTGACACGAAGTCCAACCCAAAATGTCCGCGGAAACGCGCGTTCTATTATTCCGTTGCTACTGACCGCTGCCTCTACCCGCGCATCCAGTAGATTTTCAACCCTGGTTTCGACCAGCAGCCGATCACTGACGGCAAGCGCCATCCGGCCATCTATGGTGAAAGCATCGGCCAAGCTCAGGATATTGACGTCATCCTCATATTGCTGGCCGACATAGCGGGCCGAGAGGCTGGCGCCTGTGCCATCCTCCTTTTCCCAGACGAGCGAGCCGGAGGCATTGTGCCGGGGCACCTGGGCCGGGCGAAAACCATCGACCGCATCTGCGTCACCGGAGCCGTCCACTTCGGCATCGACATAGGCATAGGCAGCGCGCAGGGTCAGGCCGTCGACCAGCTCGCCGAGATTGAACGCGGCGTCGATTTCAAGGCCTTTTGATTTGATCGCGTCGAGATTCTGGCGCTGGCTGTAGGTACCGTCTGAGGCGACGAAACCGACGCCGGGAAAGACACCCGGACCGTTGGCCAGCGTCACATTGGCAACCGCATTGTCCAGCTGGTTATAGAAAGCGGTGATGCCGAATGTGGCAATGCCGCCTTCCCAGTCCAGCCCCAGTTCGGCGCCCTTGACCCGCTCGGGCTCGAGCAGTTCGTTGGCGGCGGTCGCATCGGAACCGACCCGGAAAGGCCGGAACAATTCGTTCAGCGTTGGTAGGCGCCAGCCGAGATAGGCCGCGCCCCGGAACGTGAGTGGACCGCTCAGATCATAGGCAAAGCCGCCGCGACCGGTAAATTCAGTATCGCTGCGATTGGCGAACATCTCGTCGGTCCGGACCGATCCGGGAACGGGATTGATCAGTTCTATCTCTTTGCGAAAACCGTCATCAATCGACCAGAAATCGACGCGGCCACCGCCGGTCAGAACCAGCGCATCGCTGGCCTGCACACTGGCTTCGACAAAGCCGCCATAGGTGGCTGTGCTGCCTCCGGCTTTGCGGCTGCGCTGCGGCGTGTCATCATTGAGAAAGAAGAAATTCTCGTTGGTGGTGCCTTCGGTACGACGCCAGTCGCCGCCGATGCGCAGCTCGACATTGTCGCCGACCGGGGGCCGCACCTCAAAACGGGCGCCAAGACCAGTGGATGGCACGCTATATTGTTCGAACACGCGATTGACCGAATTGCGGTCATCCGCAACCCCGCCAAAGCTGACGTCGAAATTGCGGATCTGGACATAGGCCAGCGCCGACCACTGCCAGTCGGAAGTGCGGTCAACCAGCCGGATGCTGGCGTCCGCTCCGTCATTGTGATTTTCGCTAAAGGCAAAGCCGCGCTCGCGGTCATCGGTGAAGGCACGGACATTGCTCTGCAGTTCGATATTGTCGGTCAAGGGCGCAACAAAGCGGACAGCAAGACCGGCCTGCTCATATTCCGCCGGGCGATCGACCGATCCGCGCTGGTCTTCGATGATCGGGATAAAGCCGTCGCCGCGCGCATAATTGGCGGAAATGGTCAGCTGCCCCTGCCCCAGTTCACGACCGAACAGCAGATCGGAGTCCACGCTGTTGCGGCTGCCATAAGCCGCGGCCAGTTCGATCCGGTCCCCGACAGTGTCGCTGAACAATTCGATGCTACCGGAGATAGCGCCCTGCCCGTCGGTCACGCTGCCACCACCGCGGGTTATCCTCGCGCTTTTCAGAGCCAAAGCATCATAGCCGGGCCACGCCACCCAGCCGCCGAAGGGGTCGGCCTGTGGCACGCCATCCAATATCAATAAAGCGCGAGACGAAGCATTGCCGCCTAGGCCGCGCAGCGTGACACCCTGACTGGTCGGGTTGGCCGAACGCGCGTCCGACCGGCGGAATTGCTGCAGTCCCGGCACATCGCGCAGACTGTTCTCGACCGTCCGTGACGGATCGATCGCAATTTCGGTGGCGCTATAGACGTCGTCGCCACGGGTGACGGGCAGCCCCGAAACGATGATCGCCGCGACCGGCGCTTCGTCTCCATCGACCTGCTCCTGCCCCCAGGCGGGCACAGAAATGGCGGCCATTGATGCCAATAGCGGACAGGCTAAAACTGATTTTTTCATGGTCTAGTTGTCTGTCCATTTCTGATGGACCGGCATGTCGTCCGGCAGCCGGTGATAGTCCTGCGCATCGCAGGCAAAATGCGCGCTGTCCGCCTTGCCAAAGACGCTCGGATCATCGAGCGTTCCGACCTTCACGATCACCGCCACTTCAAAACCCGGCGCGCGGGTCGCCAGATGGGTGCCGCAGTCGGCGCAAAATTCGCGGGTTACACCTTTTTCCAGATCATCCCGTTTGAAACCCTTCACGGCGCCCTTGGTAATTTCAAAACCGTCTGCTGGCATCGCCATCAGCAGCAGGCTGTTGCCGCCGGTCGTATATTGGCATTCGCGGCAGAAACATTCCGCCTTCAGCATCGGTTCGCCTTCGGCCTTGTAGCGCACCGCGCCGCAATAGCATCCGCCTTCGATTGTCATATCATTGATCCTTCACTGCTTCGGGAGCGGCTTTCTGGAAAGCCTCGATTTCATTGCAAGCCGCGTCAATTCGCACCAGCCTGGGAAAGGCGCTCAAATCGGTCTTGAACCGGCGGGCGTTGGACATTTGCGGCACCAGGCAGACATCGGCGAGATTGGGCTTGTCGCCGCCGAACAGACCGGTTTCCGGCGCCATGGCTTCGAGCGCGACAAAGCCCTCTTCGATCCAGTGACGATACCATGTGTCGACGGCGTCCTGATCCTGCCCCAGCTCATCCTTGAGATATTTCAATATCCGCAGATTGTTCACCGGATGAATATCCGCCACGATAACCAAGGCCTGCGCAAGCGTCTTCGCCCGCTCGGCCGGATCGCTGGAAACCATCGGCGGGTCATCATAATTTGCATCCAGATAATCAATGATCGCCAGCGACTGGGTCAGGTCGTGGCCGTCGATACACAGCATCGGCACAAAGCCCTGCGGATTGCGCGCGACATAGGCCGGAGCTTTCTGGTCACCGTCGAGCAGGCTGGTGTTGATCGCGGTGTAGGAGACGCCCTTGAGGTTGAGCGCGATGCGCACCCGGTAGCTCGCCGAGCTGCGCCAATAGTCGTAGAGAATGATATCGGTCATGCGCAGGCTTTGCAGTCGGGACGGCGGGATTGCAAGCCCGCGGACAATTATCCTGCCAAGCCGCCATCGATGGAAATGTCACCGCGCGGTTCGACCGACACGGAGCGCCCGGTCCGCTTTGCCAGTTCTTCCAGCAAGCGCGGACTGATCTTGTTCGCCACTGCGGGATGCACTTCCAGTCGCAAGTCACCAGTACCGCGATCCCGCTCCGCCTGCCGCAGCAATTTCAGCGCGGCATTGACCGCGCGATTGGCCTGCAGGATTTCCAGCACCGAGGGCCGGACCTTGCGGCTGACAATCTGCATGAAACCGAAGCCGTTGATGGCGGTACGCTCGCATTTGGCAGTCATATAGTCGTCGAAAACGGAGATCACGGCGACACGATCGGACTTGGCTTCGAGCGTCGGGAAATCCACCCCGATATTGCCGGATATATCGAAACGCACCAGCGCCAGCGCGATTTCCTTGGCCGCCCGTTTCGCTAGCTCAAAAGGTGCCAGCGGCCCGTCCACATCGAACAATGTCATCGCCGGGGTAAGCGATACCAGCAGGCTGCCGCCCTCGAAATCGATCTGCCCGCTTTCCGCCTGCTCGACGGCTTCGTGCCAGCCGTGTTGGGACAGGACATCTTCTTCATGAGCGTGAACCTGTTTGACGGGAAGTCCGGTTGCTGTGATCTCGGCCAGCAGATCGGGACCATCGCTCAAGGGACTGTCCGCCTCGGCCGGTCGCGCCTTGGCCCGCTTCGCCTGCCCGCCGCGTTCTGTCATCGCTGCCCGGATAATTTCCACCCGGACCGTCGCCCCTTCGGTCAGGCCTTTGGGAAGCGGCTGCAGCAGGGCCTCCTGCCCGTCGGGCAAAGTCACGATGCCGGATTTTCCGGCAACCCATTGCTGCGAGAATTTTGCTTCGACGACCGCGCCAGACCTGATGCTTCCATCGGCACGCTCGACGCGCATCTGTATCAGCTCGCCATTTTCCAGCCGCAACGCCCGGTTTTCACCGATCCCGGCTTCGTAAAGCCAGCCATGGGCAAAATCAGCCAAGAGGATAGCCTGCGCTAATCAGCAGATTGCGGGTTTCGTAGAGCGGCAGCCCCATGATGCCGCTGTAGCTGCCCGACATCCAGGTCACAAAGGCTTCAGCCGTGCCCTGAATCGCGTAGCCGCCGGCCTTGCCTTGGCCTTCGCCGGTCGCGATATAGGCTTCGATCTCGTGGGCCTCGAAGCGCTTGAATTTCACAATACTGTCGGACAATTTGGTCCGCGCCGTGCCGTCTGCCGCAATCACGCAGACCGCCGACATCACATGGTGCCGCCGTCCGCTGACCAGTTCCAGAAATTTGCGCTGTTCCGCCGCATCGCCGGCCTGCCCCAATATCCGGCGACCGACCGCGACCGTGGTATCACCGGCGACCAGAATTTCCTGATCTTCGCGTTCGACAGCCGCAGCCTTTTCCTGCGCCATGCGCACGACATAGTCGCGCGGCAGCTCGCCTTTGCGGGGAGTTTCATCAATGTCGGGAGAGATGATCCTGTCCGGCGTGACGCCGAGACGGCCAAGCAGTTCCAGACGGCGCGGGCTGGAGGAGGCGAGGACCAGTTTCATATGTTCACTTTCGTCATGCTGAACTTGTTTCAGCATCCAGAGCGTCCAAATCGCAAGCGCAGTTTTACGTTAGCCCTAGATCCCGGATCAAGTCCGGGATGACAAGCCATGGCTCGTCATTTGAAACGATAGGTGATACGCCCCTTGGTCAGATCATAAGGGGTAAGCTCGACGAGCACTTCGTCGCCGACCAGCACACGAATACGATTCTTGCGCATCTTGCCGGCGGTGTGGCCCAATATTTCGTGGCCGTTTTCCAGTTCGACCCGGAACATGGCGTTGGGGAGCAGTTCGCGAACCATTCCCTTCATTTCTAGCAGTTCTTCTTTTGCCATATGGCGGTACATTTTCCCTGATATTGCGGCAGATCCGCGTGTTGCAGTGCGCCATAACGCCAAAAGTGCAAAAAGGGAAGGATTAGCTGCATCGGCCGGCAGGATAATGATTGTCGCATCTGGGCTGTTTCTCTTGCGACAATTTAATACAAAGAAATTATACCATTAGCGCCAGACCCATGGCACTTCGGACATATTCAATCCCCCTATGCAAGAGCTATGAACCGCGACATGATCTCCTCCCCCAAATCCCTTCTCGCCGCCTCCCCTCTCGTTCTGGCAAGCCTGCTGATGCCGGCCGCTGCCAGCGCGCAAATCACCGACACGGAATCGGAATATGCCGATGAAGAAATCGTCGTCACGGCTGAACGTCCGCGCGGTGCCGTCGTCACCGAAATACCCCCCGTCGTCGAACTGAGCGAGGGGGATATTGCGAGCTATGGTGTGTCTTCGGTGCAGGATCTGCTCGAGGCGATTTCCTCGCAGACGACCTCCAGCCGGGGCCGCGGCAGCGGGCGTCCGGTCGTTCTGATCAACGGCCAGCGCACATCCGGTTTCCGCGAAATCCGCGATCTGCCGCCCGAAGCGATCCGCACCGTGCAGGTCTTCCCCGAGGAACTGGCCCTGCAATATGGCTATCGCCCCGACCAGCGCGTGATCAACTTCGTACTCAAGGACAATTATACCGGTGTCAGTGCCTCGGCGGAATATGGGGTTCCGACCCAGGGCGGACAGGGCCGGTCCGAGGTCGAGACCACGGTCACCCGCATCGGCAAGAACAGCCGGCTCAACATCAATCTGGAATGGCAGAACAATACCGCGATTACCGAGAGCGAGCGCGACATCATTCAGGACGCCGCCGGTGAGCAAGTCAATCTCGGTGACTATCGCACATTGGTCGCGCCTTCGGACAATGTAGAGCTCAACGCCAATTACAGCCGCGCGTTCGACAACGGCATGTCGCTGTCGCTGAACGGCGGTTATATCTATGACAAGTCCGAAGGGTTGCAAGGTCTGCCCGGCGGCACGCTGGACGTGGCAGGCGACCAGATGTTCCGCTATTTTACCGAATATGGCCCTTTACGCCGGGTACAGGAAACCAACACCGCGCAGGCCGGGCTTACCCTCAACGGAACGCTCAGCGACTGGCGCTGGTCGCTGACCAGCGATTACACCCGCACGCAAGTCGACACCGACACCGACCGGTCCGGTGACACCAGCGCGCTGCAGGCAGCGATTGACGCCGGTACGGTCGATCCGCTGGCGGTCAGCTTCGGCCCCTTGCTGGGCGCACCCGTCACCGACCGCGCGAAAGTTGTCGACCAGACGATCAACAATCTCGCCACGCTCTCGGGCACCCTGCTCGTTCTGCCATCCGGCGCGGTGACCACCACTGTTCGCGCAAGCTATAACCGGGAAGATCTGGACAGCCGCGAGATCAGTGGCGCGATTGTCACGACCACCGATCTCAGCCGCGACGAAATCAGCACCGGGATCAACATCGATATCCCGCTCGCCGACGAGAATATCGACGTTGTCGATGCGATCGGCAAATTGTCGATCAACGGAAATCTCGGCTATTCCGACCTGTCCGATTTCGGCGGTCTCGTGGAATTCGGTTTCGGGGTGAACTGGGAACCGCTGGACGGGCTGGTCTTTTCCGCCTCGGCGATCGGCGAGGATGCCGCGCCGACGATTGCCCAGCTCGGCAATCCGCTGATCATCACCCCGAATGTCAATATATTCGACTTTACCAATGGCGAAACCGTGTTGGCCTCGATCACCACCGGCGGCAATCTGGCGCTGCCGGCGGAGAAACAACGGGATATCAAGCTGGCCGTCAACTATCGCCCCGAATGGCTGGACGGATTCACTTTCCTCGGCGAATATTTCCGCAACAACAGCGACAATGTCGCCTCCAGCTTCCCGCTGCTGACGCCGGAAATCGAGGCGGCCTTCCCCGACCGCGTGACCCGCGACACCAATGGCCGCCTGATCGCGATCGACCAGCGGCCGGTCACCTATGCCAATGTCTACAGCGAGCGTATCCGCTACGGTATCGATTTTTCCAAACGCTTCGGCCAGCAGCGCGGCGGTGGATCGGGCGGGCCCGACCGGGCTGCGCGACCGGCCGGCGGAGGATCGCCTGACGAAGCACCGCAGGGCGAGAAACCGGCCGATGGTGCGGCTCCCGAAGGCAATGCCGAAGCGCGGCCAGCATCGCCACGCGGTGGCCCCGGCGCGGGTGGCCGCCCGCGCGGTGGACGCTGGCAGCTTTCGGCCTTTCACACCATCCGTCTGGAGGACAAGATCAAGATTCGCGACGGCGTCGAGGAGCTCGATCTCCTGAACGGTTCCGCTACCGGTTCGACCGGCGGCAGTCCGCGGCACGAATTCGAGATCAATGGCGGCTGGTTCAACAATGGCATCGGCTTCCGCCTCAGCGGCGAGCACCAGACCGCAGCCCGGGTCAGCGGCGGGCTGACCGGTTCCGACCTGCGCTTTTCCGATCTGACCACGTTCAACCTGCGGATGTTCATCAATCTGGATGACCGCGGCAATCTGACCGAGAAAATTCCGTTCCTGAAAGGCAGCCGGGTTGCCTTCAAGGTCGACAATATCTTCAATGATATCCAGACCGTCCGCGACGGCAGCGGCCTGATCCCGCTCAGCTATCAGCAAGGCTATCTCGATCCGGTCGGACGCTATGTCGAGATCGATTTCCGCAAGCGGTTTTGACATAGTCATCCCAGCGCAGGCTGGGATCCAACCCGCATCTGGCTCTCCCCCCCAAGCCGGGTTGGGCCCCAGCCTGCGCTGGGGCGACAATTTGGGACTAACCCAGATCCGCCATCGGCACCGCATCGGCCCGGTAAATCTGTATCTCCGGTCGCTCTCCGACCAGCGTGGTCAGGCGCTTCACGAATTCGCGCGATTCCCGAAGTGCGAAATGCGCGGCGACGGCGGCTTCGTCCTGCCATATTTCGTGAAAGAACAAGCGCGACGGGTCTTCGCAATCGGCGTGGATATTGTGCGAGATACAGCCGGGTTCGGCGCGGGACCGGGCGCTATGTTCGGTGCACAGCGCGATGATGTCGCCCGGGCTGGCCGCGAACGCGGTGGAGATGCTTGCGGTAATGACGATCATAATTTCAGCGTCGCCCGCGTCGTGCTCTTCGACATGAAATAGGCCAGCACCGCCGCGATGACCGCCACGATCACCGCGAAGGCCATCGGGGTGAAGCGCAGTTCCGGCCCTGCGCCCTGCAGGACCATTACGATCAGAAAGGCGGGGATCAATGTCATCGCCAGATGCTTGAACGCCAGCACAAAGAGGGCAAGCCCAACCCGCGTATCAGCCGACAATCCCGGCACCACCTTGCCCGATTTCCTCTGCGACACCGTGATCGGATAGACAATCAGTGTCAGCAGAAGGCTCATCAGCACGGCGATAGCAATCAGGGTCCCGCCCAGATTGGGCGCGGAATCGCCAAAAGGCAAAGTTGCAGGCACATAAGCCAGATCGCGGGTCAGCCAATAATTGATCCCGCCCGCCAGCACGATATTCACCACCGCATCCGCCCGCGCCTGTTTCTCGATAAAGGCGTCCATGGTGATCGGTGCTGCTGCGACGCTGGTGGCCATATTCTCTCTCCCTGTTTTGCGGGAGAGAGTGACGGTGGTGGGCGGAAAGTCAAGGGTGGGTTGGTTTTTAGGGTGATGGGAGAGGAGAATCCTTGCACCTGCCAGCAACGCTCCCAGAAGTTCAAATCAACCGGATTTTTGAAATGAATTTCGTGCGAGCCTTGGCTGTCTTAAGCCTCTCCTTTTCAAAGGAGGGGTTGGGGTGGTTTCGTGCCGCCTGCTGCTACGCGAGCAATGCAAGAGCATCGTCACCACCCCAACCCCTCCTCTAAAGAGGATGGGCTATGACTGCTCCTATTGCCCGGATATCTTCCGCAAAACCCGCCACGCCAGCGCCTTTGCCCGGTTCCGTGCCGGAAACCGCCCCGGTGCCTTGGGCGTCACGCCCCGCTTCCGCAGCCAGCCGTTGAACGCCCGCGCGTCCGCCTCTTCAAAACTCCAGTCGCTGCGCCAGGTGATCGAGAGCGAGATGCTCGGCTCCGGCCCGTTCTGAACGAAATGCGGGGCCATGACCGGCACGAAGATCGCCTTGCCGGGCGTCAGATGGTGCCGCGTGCCATCGGCCTCCAAATCATCCTGCCAGAGCAGATTTCGGTGCCCGCCGAGATGATAGCCTTCGTGGATTTCGTCGGCGGCAAAGCGGGCCTCGCCGGCGGGGAAAGTGGTCATCCATTTTTCGCCGCGCAGCTGCAGCAATATATTATGTTCCGGATCGAAATGGTAAGGCGTCACCGCACCGGGCGAGGACACGAAAATGAATCCCTGGGGTTTTAGCATCTGGCCGGTCTTGGCCTCCAGTATCGGCCGGATCTCCGCCAGCAGCGCAAGCAGCAATTCTTCATATTCCGGCATCTGCTCGATATTCTTGAGCACGGCCCAGCTCGCCGACTGGTCGATCATCCGGATGGTATCGCCAATGGTCAGGCCGTTGCTGGGCACATGTTCGGGCTTGATCCCGACGGGCAGATCGCCGGGATTATATTCGACGCTTTTTTCGGGGAGAGCCGTGCCCAGCTCCGCCAGCGCTTCCAGCGTCAGCAGTTCGTGCGATGCCATGGCATGATCCAGCAGCTGCGCCTGTTCGGGATAGCATGCATCAAACTGCTGCCGGCTCGCTTCGCCGAAAACCGGCTGCTGAAAATTTTGCGGGCTGGAAATCCGGTTCATGCCTGAGTCTCCGTCGGATCAAATATCCTACGCCCCTTGACCTTGGCCATCAAGCTTTCGGCCAGGCGGACAGCGCGAAAGCTCGTGCTTCGCGACAGCCCTTTCAGCTCGATGGAAAAGCGCCCGATATGCCGCCGGTCCACCCACAGGCCGTCGATCATCGGATGGCCTTCACATGCGCAGCTGTCGACCCAGTCGAGCGTCTCGCTGTTGAGACAATCGAGATTTTCGATCTGTAGCAAGACACCCGGAGAATAGCGTGAATATTCCTCGTCAAAGGCGGTTTTGAACCCGAATGCGCCACGGCCCGAACGGAAGTTGATCAGCATCGCAATCGGCTGACCGTCGAGGCGCATGTCCCGCCGTTCCAGCTGTCCGCTCTGTGCCGCGCCGGGCATGGCGCTGCGGAAAAATTCGCGGGTGGCATCACTGCAGTCCAGAGCGGAACCTTCCTGTCCCTTCCACCCCTTGCGCTCGAGCGCCAGAAATTCGTCAAGCCAGTTATCAAGATTCTCCATATCCCGATGACGGGAAAAGCGCAGCTCGCCGGTTTCGGCCAGACGCCGTCGTTTGCGGAGCAATTCCTTGCGTTTCTTCTTGCGGATTTTAGTCTGGCTATATTGCTCCGCCGTGCATTGCCCCTCGAGCAGCGCCCGGGCTTCGCTATGCACCAGATCGCAGCGGCGCTCCTGATCACCACAGACCGCTCGCAGGCTCCTGTCCAGCGGACCGCCGATCGTCATTCCGTTGATATGCAGAAAACCGGGCCAGTCGCCAGCGTCAAGCGCGGCGAGCAACGCACCCCAGAATATCTGTTCAGACCCCTGACGCACCAGCGGCGTGCCGAGAAAGCAATTGTGATGCATCCAGTTTTCGACATGCGGGACCGGAAGACGGCCAAAACGGCTGACGACACCAAGCGGAACCAGGCCCAGCAGTTGCGAATGGCCGGGTTCTCCCGACCACAGAAGGAACAATTGCAAGTCCGGATGATGGTCGAACCGGTCCAGGCTGGGCCGCAGGAACCAGTGTTCGTAAAATATATTCGGTTCGCTTGCCCGTTCGGCAAGTTCGGTCCACGCGCCGACGAGATTGGCGTCGATTTCGCTTGCCGGAAGAAATACCCCGCGCGCGACGGGAACAGCCAGACCTTCTGGCAGCCCGCCATCGCAGACTTCCGTGGCATTCAAATCCTGTGTCCCGCCAGATTCCATCGGTGTCTCACCGTCCCTTTTTCTTTTTTCGATCTGGCAGCAAGGCTAAGCGAAAAGGGGTAATATGTGATTAACGCTGCACAGATGCACGCCCCTGGTTTCGTCCGTAAAAAACCCCGCCGGAATTGCTTCCGGCGGGGTCTTGTTTTCAGCCAATATGGCCAGCCTCCTAGTGGATGCCGCCCTGCGCCGCGTAAAGCGCTGCGAGCAGCAGCAATGCGACGATATTGGTGATCTTGATCATCGGGTTGACGGCCGGACCCGCGGTATCCTTGTAAGGATCGCCCACGGTATCGCCGGTCACCGCAGCATGGTGGGCGTCAGAGCCCTTGCCGCCGTGATTGCCGTCCTCGATATATTTCTTGGCATTGTCCCAGGCACCGCCACCCGCTGTCATCGACAGGGCAACGAACAGGCCGGAGACGATCACGCCGAGCAGCAGAGCGCCGAGAGCGGCAAAGCCGTTCGCCTGACCCGCAACCGCTGTGATCACGAAATAGACCACGATTGGCGCGAGAACCGGTAGCAAGGACGGCAGAATCATTTCCTTGATCGCCGCCTTGGTCACCAGATCGACGGTTCGCGCATAGTTGGGACGCGACGTACCGGCCATGATGCCGGGATCGCTGGCGAACTGCTCGCGAACGTCTTTGACAACGTCACCAGCAGCGCGGCCAACGGCGGTCATGCCCATCGAACCGAACAGATAGGGCAGCAAGGCACCCAGCAGCAGGCCAACGATCACATAGGGGTTTTCAAGGCTGAAACTGACTTCAAGGTTCGGGAAGAACTCCTTGAGGTCGGCTGTGTAAGCCGAGAAAAGCACCAGTGCCGCAAGACCGGCAGAACCAATGGCATAGCCCTTGGTCACAGCCTTGGTGGTGTTGCCCACAGCGTCGAGCGCATCGGTCTTGTTGCGGACGCTTTCGTCCAGACCAGCCATTTCGGCGATGCCGCCTGCGTTGTCCGTAACCGGACCATAAGCATCGAGCGCCACGACCATGCCGGCGAGCGCCAGCATCGAGGTTGCGGCAAAGGCGATGCCGATGAGGCCAGCCAGCTGATAGGCAATCACGATACCGACCACGATGACCAGCGTCGGCAGGGCCGTTGCTTCCATCGAAATAGCCAGTCCCTGGATCACGTTCGTGCCGTGGCCGGTTTCCGATGATTTGGCGATCGACCGCACCGGACGATATTGCGTGCCGGTGTAATATTCGGTGATCCAGATGATCAGGCCGGTAACCGCCAGACCAACCATCATCGACCAGAACAGGGCCATGCCGGTGAAACCGCCACTGCCGTCCAGCGCGACACCGATTGGCGTATCCATATCACCCAGCGTGCGCATGGTGACATAGTAGATCGCCGGGATCGACAGCACCGCTGTGGTGATGAAACCTTTGTACAGCGCGCCCATGATGTTCGTGCCGCTACCCAGCCGCACCATATAGGTGCCGATGATCGAGGTCAGGATGCAAACACCACCGACGATCAGAGGCAAAGACATAAGGTCATAGAGCATCGCGCTGCCGACGAGATCGCCGAACAGCAGCGCCAGAAGCACCATCGTCGCACCAACGGTCACGACATAGGTCTCGAACAAGTCAGCCGCCATGCCGGCGCAGTCACCGACATTGTCGCCGACATTATCCGCAATCGTTGCAGGGTTGCGTGGGTCATCCTCGGGAATGCCCGCTTCGACCTTGCCGACCAGATCGGCGCCGACGTCCGCAGCCTTGGTAAAGATACCGCCACCGAGACGCGCGAAGATCGAAATCAGCGAAGCGCCGAAGGCCAGAGCAACCAGCGCGTCAATAACCGTGCGGTCATTGGCAGCCATGCCCATCTGGGTCGTCAGCACGTAGAAGAAGATGGAGATTGCGAGCAGTGCAAGGCCAGCCACCAGCATGCCGGTCACTGCACCGGCGCGGAACGCGACGGTAAGACCGGTTTGCAGACTTTCGCTGGCACCCTGTGCCGTGCGGACATTGGCGCGAACCGAGATGTTCATGCCGATATAGCCCGCTACGCCGGAAAGGATCGCGCCGAGCAGGAAGCCCACGGTTGAAATCGCTCCGAGGAAGATGAAGACCAGAACCGCGACGACGATGCCAACAAGCCCGATCGCGCGATATTGGCGGTTCAGATAGGCTTGCGCGCCTTCCTGGATAGCACCGGCAATGGATTGCATTTTTTCGTTGCCGGCCGGTGCATTGAGCACCTGGCGGCTGGTGATAAAGCCGTATAATATGGCTATGAAACCACATAAAATTGAAATGGTGACTACAGTCATTACTGAGCATCCCCCCCTATTTTTTCACGAGCGCCCCATTGATCAGGGCGCTTTCGCAATGGGTATAGTGCGGGAAACGCAAACCGCGCAAGTCCTGATTTAACGGCTCAATTGAATGGCTTGAGAAGCTATCCAAATTGATAGAATCCCGTCCGGTCAGGCGTGCACAAATCCCAAATTCTGGGGCAATTCTATCCGCTCGCCATGACTGTGCAGGGTTACGCCCGATCCCGGACGGCAAATGCCGACGCAGGTCAGCGGAACGGACAGGACGGTTTCCGGGCTCGCGGTCAGCAGCAGCTGGTAATCATCGCCACCGGTCGCCGCCTTCAGCCGCGCGTCGCGGTCTTCGCCGACCAGCGTCCGGAACTGTCCGGATAGCGGCAGCTCTGCCAGATCGATTTCAATCTGTATGCCGCTGGCAGCGGCGATCCGTGATGCGTCGAGCAGCAGACCGTCTGAGACATCCATCATGCTGCTGACCAGATTGGACAATATGCGGCCCTCCTCGAGCCGGGGCATCGGGCGGGTGTGCGCTTTCAACAGCGATGCGGTCGTGTCGATATCGGCCGACCGCAACGATCCCGAAGCGATTTGCAGGCCCGCCCAAGCGTCGCCGATATTCCCGGTGACATAGAGCACGTGGCCCGGCTTGGCGTTGCTGCGAGAGGGCACGATATGGCCCTTGGCTTCACCGATGGCGGTCAGGCCGAAGGTGCGCGGCGCATTGTCGCCCATGGCTACCGTGTCGCCGCCGAGCAATGGTACGGAAAAACGGTCGATGGCCTGCTTCAGACCTTCGACAAAGGCGGCATCCCATTGATCGCCGCCGGTGCGGCCATAGCCGAGCAGGATACCAAGCGGCTTTGCGCCCTTTGCCGCCAGATCGGAAAGATTGACCGCGACCAGTTTCCACGCGACATCGGCGGGATCGGCGTCGGGCAGGAAATGCACGCCTTCGACCATCATATCATGGGTCATGACCAGCTTGTGCCGGCCGAAGGGCATCATTGCTACGTCATCGGCAAGTCCGCGGGCCGCCGGGTGGGTGGTGATCGTTTTTAGCCGGTCGATAAAATCTAGTTCGCTCAAGACAGGGAGTGCTCCGGTGCCATTCTGCTGGAAGCGTTGGCGCGCTTGCTAACCGCTGCCCCGGGGGCAAGTCCAATGAATATATGCGGCGCGCCGGCCCGCATAGCAGGCGCATTCGGAACAGCGGATGAACAGAGCGGTTCTGCCAGGAAAATTTCCGGAAAGGAAACGTCACGGGCAATAATATCAGTCTGGCCCGTGATGTCTGACAATCCGTTTCCCCCGTGGCAGCGGGGGGTTTTCGATCAGCCCCGAACCTGCTTCGCGATGCTATCCAGAAGCCCGTTCACAAAACCGGCGTTCTTTTTGTTGAAGAAGGCATGGGCCACGTCCAGATATTCGTCAATTACCGTTGCGATCGGTACGTCTTCCTGTGCGACCAGTTCAAATGTGCCGCAGCGCAGGATCTGGACCATCGTCTTGTCGAGACGGCCCAGCGTCCAGCCGGAGGCCAGTTTCGAGGCGACCAGCTGGTCGATTTCTTCCATCCGCGACGTCACGCCGATAACAAGATCGTCGAAAAAATCGCGTTCGGCCGGATGATATTGGTCATCCTCGATTTCCTTGCCCAGCCGGTGGTCGTGAAATTCCTTGAGCAGCTTGGGTACCGGCGTCTTTTCCATCTGGTGCTGGAACAGAGCCTGGACGGCGGCGAGCCGGGCGGCGGATCGGGATGTGGATTTTGCGGTCATGCTCTTTTCATCCGTGGCATGCCGAGAAAGTCGCCCTTGCCGATCTTGAAACCGCGCTGGCGCAGCACGTCATAGGCGGTGGTGGCATGGAAATAGAAATTCGGCTGGGCGAAACTCAGCAGGAAATTTTCGGCGGTGAAAGGCATCACCGTTTCGTTGAAGCGGAATTCCATATGCTGGCCGATAAAGCCTTCCATCTCGGCTTCGCTGATCGCTTCAAGCCCCGCCTTGGCTTCGTCGAGCTTCTCGTACAGGCCCGCCCAGTCTTCGGGTGGCGGGGCCAGGCTCGGTGTGAACACGCCTTCCCGTACCGCTTCGATCGCGCCCAGCGAATGTTCGCGGCAGCATTTCACCTGATAGGAAAAGGGCAGCATATCCTCGATCAACCGCGCGCCGATAAGCTCTGCCGGCGCGGTGCCCGCTTCCTCGCAATGGGCTTTGGCCTTGTCGACCAGCCTGCGAACCGCAGCGATGATCTGCAGCTGGCTCGGGATTACAGCGTCATATAGGGAAATGGTCATGGGCTTTTCTTTCTCTTGAGTGTCAGCGCGGATCAAGCCGCTTCTGTACGCTGGCGGCATGGGCTGGCAAGCCCTCAGCCTCCGCCAGCGCGACCGCCGCGGGGCCGATATTGCGCAAAGCCTGTTCATCGCAGTGGATGAAGCTGGTGCGTTTCATGAAGTCGGTCACCGACAGACCGGACGAGAAACGCGCCCGGCGGCCTGTTGGCAATACATGATTGGGGCCGGCGACATAGTCACCGACGGCTTCGGGTGTGTGGCGTCCGAGGAACACCGAACCGGCGTGGCGGATCTTGCGGAACATGGCGTCCGGTTCATCGATCGCCAGTTCGAGATGCTCGGCAGCCAGCCGGTCGACCAGAGGCACGGCCTGGTCCAGCCGGTCGAGGACGATGATGGCGCCATTGTCGTTCCAGCTGGTGGTCGCGGTTCCGGACGTTGCGAGGACGCCCAGTTGTTCGACTATCTTCTCAGAAACTTGATCGGCAAACTTCTCATCATCTGTGAACAATATCGACTGGCTGGTCGGATCATGTTCGGCCTGGCTGAGCAGATCGGCAGCGATCCATTCGGGATCATTCTTGCCATCGGCAACAACAACAATTTCCGACGGCCCGGCGACCATATCGATGCCGACAACGCCGAACACCTGCCGCTTGGCTTCGGCGACCCAGGCATTGCCGGGTCCGGTGATGACATCGACAGATTTGATCTTTTCCGTACCATAAGCGAGCGCTGCCACCGCCTGAGCGCCACCAATGCGCCAGATTTCGTCAACTCCGGCCAGTT
Organism: uncultured Sphingorhabdus sp.; assembly: GCA_964022345.1. Taxonomy (GTDB): domain Bacteria; phylum Pseudomonadota; class Alphaproteobacteria; order Sphingomonadales; family Sphingomonadaceae; genus Parasphingorhabdus. The sequence goes on along the minus strand of CAXHZT010000004.1, from coordinate 47,045 downwards.
CTGCCGCCGCCAGCACCAGCGGATTGATATAGCCGCCAGGCGCAGGCGTCACCATGATGATATGCCCGACACCGGCAACCTTGGCCGGAATCGCGTTCATCAGCACCGAGGACGGATAGGCCGCGCGGCCTCCCGGAATATAGATGCCCGCCCGCTCGACTGCGCCCCAGCGCGCGCCGATGCGCACACCGGCATCGTCCATATAATCCCTGTTATCAGGGAGTTGTCCGTCATGGTAATCACGAATTCTCAAGGCGGCCAGCTCCAGCGCCACACGCAAAGATGCTTCCAAACCTTCCAGTGCCGCTTCGGATTCGGCCTTATCCACGCGCCATCCGGTCTGCTCCAGATCATGCTGGTCAAACTTGCTGGTCAGCTCCGCAACGGCTCCATCGCCGCGATCGCGGACATCCTGAATAATAGCCCGAACATCCGCCGAAACATCGGCATCCGCCTCACGCCGGGCATTGACCAGCGCGTCAAAAGAGGCGTCGAAATCGGGATCAGAAATAGACAGTCGAAGCGTCATTTAGCCCCTCCTTTTCAAAAGGAGGGGTTGGGGTGGTTTCGTGCCACATAGCGCTAACGCCAGCGACGCTCGCACATCGCCTCCACCCTATGATCCCCTTTTCCGAAGAGAAGGCGTAAGATATGCTGACCGGCCCCATCAGACCTGCCCCGCCAGTTCACGGAATTTCTGCACCAGCGGCGTCAGCTCGGCGCTGCGCATCTTGAAGGCCGCGCGGTTCACCACCAGCCGCCCGGAAATATCCAGTATCCGGTCGGTCTCGACCAGATTGTTCGCTTTCAATGTGCTGCCGGATTCGACCAGATCGACGATATGCCGCGACAGGCCCAGCGACGGGGCCAGTTCCATCGCGCCGTTGAGCTTCACGCATTCGGCCTGAATGCCCTTGCCCTCGAAATAGCGGCTGGTGAGATTGGGATATTTGGTCGCGACCCGGAGATGCGAGATATTGCCCAGTTGCTCTGCATCATCCTTCGGCTGCGCCACCGACAGGCGGCAGCGGCCGATGCCGAGGTCGACCGGCGCGTAAAGTTCGCTATAGCCGAATTCCTCGATCACATCGGACCCGACGATGCCGATCTGCGCCGCGCCATGGGCGACAAAGGTGGCAACATCAAATGCCCGTACCCGGATGATCGACATATGCGGCAGATTCGTCGCGAATTGCAGACTGCGGTTGGACTTGTCAAAAAAGGCGTCCTCTGGCACAATTCCCGCCTGCTCCAGGAGCGGCAAGGCATCGTCGAGAATCCTCCCTTTCGGAATTGCAAAGATTAGTGGTTTGGCCATGATGGCCGCGGCTTTACGGCTTCGCAGATGAAAGGGCAACGAGTTATGGACATTTTGGACGTCGAAGATATCGCGCAGGGAATGCGCGGCCAGGCGGAACATTGTTTGCGTAACGATGCACCGGTCACCGCCTCAATCATCATCGCCCAGTTGCCGCTGATGGACGGCCCGACAGCCTGCGGGCAAAAGATCGCGCAGTGGCCGGGGAAACCGCTGGAAGACGCAATGCCGCTGCGCCTCACCGGCGGCCTGCATCATCTCTATCTCAGCGGCAAGGAACCGCGGCTGGCAGATATTTACGAGAGGAAGATCACCGATCAAGACGCCATCGACCGCCTCGTCGAACAGGTTGTCGCCGACCATGATGCCGATCTCCTGCCCTGGTTCGACAATCCGCCGCAGACCAATGAATCCGGCCGCTCGGCGAGTTTCATGGCGGGCCTGCTGTGGCTAGCCGGGCGTATCGGACCGCGATTCGAACTGCTGGAACTTGGCGCCAGCGCCGGGGTGAATACGATGATGGGCCGCTATCATTATGACCTCAACGGCGTTCAGGCTGGACCAGAGGATTCACCGATGCGGATCAGGCCGGAGTGGCGCGGTCCCCCTCCCCCGCAGACCCCGGTCGAGATTGTCAGCGCCCTCGGCTGCGACCAGAATCCGATCGATCTCACCGACGATGAAACCGCCGCGCGGCTCAAGGGCTATATCTGGCCGGAAATGCCCGCCCGCTTCGAGCGGATGGAAGCGTCTATCGCATTGGCCAAGCAGGATCCACCCGATGTCGCGAAAGCCGATGCTGCCGACTGGACCGAACAGCAACTGACCCAGCCCCAAGAAAGCGGTGTGACCCGGGTGCTGATGCATTCGATTGTCTGGCAATATCTGCCGCAGGCAACCAAGGACCGGATCACGACGGCCATGGAAACAGCGGGCAAAGCGGCAACTGCGGACAAGCCGCTCGCCTGGATGTCGCTGGAAACCAACCGCAAGACCTTCAGCCACGAACTGATCATCCGCTACTGGCCAGGCGGCGAGGAACCGGCGCTGCTAGGGCGGGCTCACGCCCATGGCGCGTGGGTCGAGTGGTTTGAGGAATAACGGGAAAGCGTAAATTGCCCTCTCCCATAGGGAGAGGCAACAAGCCTTGGCAATTTATTGCCTTAGGCGCAGTCGGTGAGGGGTTTTGCTCGCCCGATAAAGCGAAACCCCTCGCCGAGTTCCGCTAGCCCGCAAGCGGGCAAGCTACACTTGCCTCTCCCTATGGGAGAGGGCTTCTCAATCCGTCACTGTCTTCGGCTTGCCTTCGGGCAGCGGAATAAATTCGTCCGGATCACCCGGCACCACCGGAAAGCGCCCTTCAAACCAATCGGCCTTGGCCTGCTCGATCCGCTCCTTGCTCGACGAGACAAAATTCCACCAGACATGCCGTTCCGTAGCAAAAGCCTCTCCACCGAGCAGCATCGCCCGCCCGCCTGAGAGGGACGAAAGCGAGACCTTCGCCCCCGCTGCAATCACATAGAGTATATATTTTTCCAGCGGCACGCCATCCAGCGCGCCGTCGCCGTCGACCAGCATCACCGCCCGTTCGTCGGCCTCCGCATCAATCGGGATCGCGCCACCGGCAGACAGTAATATGTCTGCATAAATTGTCTCGGCATGACAAGTGGTCGGCGCCGTCTGCCCCCAAAGGCTCCCCATGATGATCCGGGCCTTGGCGCCACCATCCTCGACCAGCGGCAAATCGCCCTCCCCGACATTCTCGAACGCCGGATCGATCTCTTCCTTGCCATCGGGCAAGGCCAGCCAGGTCTGCATGCCGAACATCGGCTTTGGCTCGTTCCTTGTCTCCTGCGGAGACCGCTCCGAATGGACAATCCCCCTGCCCGCGGTCATCAGATTGACTTCGCCCGGCCGGATTGTCTGATGCGTGCCCAGACTGTCGCGATGATCGATTGCGCCTTCGAACAAATAGGTCACCGTCGCCAGATTGATATGCGGATGCGGCCGCACGCCCATGCCATCGCCTTCCGGCAGCACCGCCGGACCAAATTCATCAACAAAGATGAACGGCCCCACCATCCGCCGATGCCGCGATGGTAAAACGCGGCGGACCTGAAACGCGCCAAGATCATGGGTCGTCGGCATGATTGTCTGTGCAATGATGGTCATAGCCGCTCCAGATCGTCGACGGTTCTCTCTGTTATCACATTGCCGGTGTTGAGAATAGATTTGGGTTCGAGCAGCAGCACATGGCATTCACCACCCAGAGCTTCCGGACAATGCTCGACGCCCTTGGGGATGATGATAAGCTCCCCTTCCCCGACATCAATATCGCCGGTACGCAAACCCATGCGCATCGTGCCCTTGACCACCAGAAACAGTTCGTCTTCCCGTTCATGATGATGCCAGTCAAACTTGCCCTCGAATTTGGCCAGCTTCACCTGCGCGTCGTTGATATCGCCCGCGATTTTCGGGGACCAGCGATCGGAGAAGCTGGCAAAGGCCTCGGCCAGATTGACTTTGCGGATCATGATCCCACAAGCTCGTTCTGCAACTGTTTCACCAACAGTCTGACCGCCGGAGCCATTTTCTCCATTTGGTCAAATTCGAGATAGGCAACTTCTGAAACTTCCGCGGTGGCTCGCACCTCGCCATCCCATCGCGCGCGAAAACAACTTAGCTCGACATCACCAGCTCTTCCAAGCGCCGGCCCCACGACCACGCGATCCGCCTTGACCGATGCTTGGTCTATCTTTACGTTCAGTTCTTCAGCGATTTCGCGGATCAGTGCATCAATCGATGTTTCACCATCTTCAATTGTGCCGCCGGGCAAATACCACAGATCATTATCGCGGACTCGCACCAGCATGATCGCCCTGTCTTTTGTTTCCAAGAGGCAGGCACATCGGATCACTCCCCCGGTGCCCTCGCCTTGATCACCATCGCGTGGACCTTGTCGCGCATCATGTCGCCCAGCGCCTTGTTCACCATCCGCTGGCGATTAAGCCGGGACTGGCCGGCAAAGGCCGCGCATTCGATATCGACGGAAAAATGCGATTCGCCGCTGCCGTCATCACCGGCATGGCCTTGATGGCTGGCACTGTCGTTGGTTACTACGAGCGATATCGGCGCGAGTTCGGCGGTGAGCCTTTTTTCTATCTCGCTGTGGACTGGACCTTTGGGCATCGAATCTCCATATTGCTTTTTCACTCACCATATTAGCCGTTTGCACCGCCCTTGTCGAAGCGCGTTTGCGGCTTTCAGACCGTCCCGCGAACCGCGCGGGACCAACGGAGCAATATTGACTGTTTCCCCCAAGAGAAAAGCCAACCGCTTTCACGGACGCGTGGAAACCGAAGGCCAGCCCTGCGCGATTGACGGCTGCGAGGAAAGCGGCGAATTTCGCGCGCCTCCCATCTACGGCCGTGGCCGCAGCTACGATGGGCCCGGTGAATATCGTTGGCTCTGCCTCGACCATGTCCGCGAGTTCAACCAGGGCTATGACTATTTCGCCGGCATGGATTCCGAGGAGATTTTCGAAGCCCAGCATCCGGTCAGGGGATGGGATTCGTCCCGCCGAATCTATGACGGCGGCGCGGGCGCGCAACCGGCCTGGGCCGATTTTACCGATCCGCTCGATGCGATCGGCGCGCGCTTTGCCAGCCTCAAGACGGCCGCCAACAGTCAGGGCCGACCGTTTTCCAAAGCGGACCAGAATGCCCTCAAGACGCTAGGGCTTGGCGACAGTGACGCAAAATCCATTGCCCGCAGCGATATCCGCCGCGCCTATTCCGCGCTGGTCCGCAAATATCATCCCGACCGCAACGGCGGCGACCGCAGCCACGAGAAACAGTTGGCAAAAGTGATCGAGGCCTATACGCAGCTTAAGGAATCACCAGATTTTAGATAGTGGCTCGCCCCTTTTGCATTTCCTAGGGCGGCAGAGATTTTTCGAAGGACTATGATGACCGAGATACCCGATATCAACCCTGACGCCAGCGACGAAACCATAATGGATGCGCCCGACATCACCGTCGATGCCCGCGAGGTTTTCGGTGTGGATGTGGATATGCAGGTTCCTGCGTTCAGCATAAAGGACGAACGGGTCCCCGATCTCGATCCATCCTACGTGTTCGACCCGGACACCACGCTGGCGATTCTCGCGGGCTTTGCGCACGACCGCCGCGTGATGGTGCAGGGCTATCACGGCACCGGGAAATCGACCCATATCGAACAGGTTGCAGCGCGCCTCAACTGGCCCTGCATCCGGATCAACCTCGACGCGCATATCAGCCGGATCGATCTGGTCGGACGTGACGCGATTGTCCTGAAGGACGGCCAGCAGGTCACCGAATTCCGTGAAGGTTTGCTGCCATGGGCGCTGCAAACGCCGACCGCGCTGGTGTTCGACGAATATGACGCCGGTCGCCCCGACGTGATGTTCGTGATTCAGCGGATCCTGGAAGCCGAAGGCAAGCTGACCCTGCTTGACCAGAACCGGGTGATCCGCCCCAACCCCTATTTCCGCCTGTTCGCGACCGCCAACACGGTCGGCCTCGGCGACACCAGTGGCCTCTATCACGGCACCCAGCAGATCAATCAGGGCCAGATGGACCGCTGGAACATCGTGGTGACGCTGAACTATCTGCCGGCCGAAACCGAATCGAAGGTCATCCTGTCAAAGGTGCCCGAAGCCGGCGACAAGACGGTGGAAAATATGATCAAGGTTGCCGACCTGACCCGCCAGGGCTTTATCAACGGCGATATTTCCACCGTGATGAGCCCGCGAACGGTGATCAGTTGGGCGCAAAATGCCGCGATCTTCAAAAATATCGGCTTCGCCTTCCGCCTCTCCTTCCTCAACAAATGCGACGAAGCGGAGCGGATGCTGGTAGCCGAATATTATCAGCGGGTGTTCGGCGAAGATTTGCCGGAAAGCGTGATGGGTAGCTAGACTTACGGTCAGGCAATCCTGATTGCGTATCCACTATTTTGGCTGAGAACTAACTCACCCGGTGCTGCCAAGCTACCGGCTATTTGATGCCGATTGCGTTCATTCCGTGTTTTCGTTATAACACCCGTATGAACAAGATGACCCCACTTCCCGCCGGCCATGCGCTCAAGCTGGTCAAAATCGGCAACTCCACCGGCGTAATCCTGCCCAAGGATTTGCTCGACCGGATGGGTGTGCAGCAAGGGGATAGCCTGACCATCGTTCCGGATGGCATTGGTTTCGCCCTAAAACCGCATGACCCTGAATTCGAGAAGCAAATGGCAGCGGCACGTGAAGTTATGAAACGGCGCAAAAAGGCGCTGCGCGAACTTGCCAAATAGACATGACTGACTGGATCTGGATACAGTCGGTAGTAGCGCTCATTGCGCATGAGGAGCAGTTGCGCGATCACGGCGGGCCACAAGGTGTGCGCGATGTAACTCTGCTTGAAAGCGCTTTGGCGCGGCCACAAAATCTGGCGAGCTATGGTGAGCCAGACGCCGCAGCGCTAGCAGCATCCTATGCCTTTGGTATTGCCCGCAATCATCCCTTTATCGACGGCAACAAGCGCACTGCAGCGGTGGTTAGTGAAACCTTTCTCAGTATGAACGGATATTCGTTGGGCGCGAGCGATCCTGAACTTGTAGCCGCAATCGAAACGCTCGCTGCTGGCGAATTCCCGGAAGACGATCTCGCTGCCTGGTTTCGTGAACATATCACCAAAGATTGATGTTCATCGGCGAGTAATTGCTATTCGACTATTTCCTCCCGCCAACAACATATCATTGTCTCAGCATAGTGATTGACGCGCAGCCAATCAGATTTCAGTCTTGGTCGGCTCTGGGATCCTCGGCCCGATCCGAAAATTCGGTCATCACAGCCAATGCCGCCCACACGGTGAGCGTCGGTAACACGCGCTCGGGGAAATCGATGACAGCGCCGCTGCTATCGCTTTCAGCATACCAGGCTGCCAGCAACACTCCCGTCAGCATGACGCTGTTCCAGACTCTTCTATGGGTATAGGTCACAAGGAGGATGCTGCTCACCAGCGCCGATATAATGACCAACAAGATTACATAGTCATCCAGCGGAATTTCGGTAATATTGCCCAGGCTGACACCGATGATCGCGCCGAAGAATATGTTCAGCGCGTTGATCGTCGCTTCATATTCGCGCTGGGTCAGTCTAAACGGATTCCCGATTTTCAACAATTTTCCCACCATGATAATTTCCCGAAAGTGCCCCGTTGACTAGCAAATCATTGATGCTTTCCAAACTTCTTTCTCGCCAATGGCGTATTATTATGGCAACACAGTAGTCACATGCTTGAGCATAGCCCTGATTCTTCCGTAAAACGTCGCTGGTTTTGGCCATTTCGCAGCAGGCCGAAGACCGAAACCCCATTTTACGAACCCTATGGCGATGCCATACCGCCGCGCATTGATGAACCGGTTGCGCCGCTCAAAAAGCCGCGCGGCAAATGGTGGTGGTTCAGCCGCGCTGTGGCCGCGGGGCTTTTGCTGTTCATCCTGTTGATCGCCTATCTCGCGATCACCGCGCCTCTGTCCAAATCGCTGCAACCGATTGCGCCACCGCAGATCACGCTGCTGACATCGGACGGACAGCCGTTCGCCCGCAATGGGGCGGTGGTCGATGACCCGGTCGAGGTGGCGAAACTGCCCGACCATGTGCGCGAAGCCTTCATGGCGATCGAGGACCGGCGTTTCTATTCGCACTGGGGCGTCGATCCGCGCGGACTGGCCCGCGCGCTGTGGAGCAACATCTCGGGCAGCGGCATGACCCAGGGCGGCAGCACGATCACCCAGCAGCTCGCCAAGACGACCTTCCTGACGCCGGAGCGGAGCCTGACCCGCAAGGCGCGGGAAATGCTGATTGCCTTCTGGCTGGAGGCCTGGCTGACCAAGGACGAGATACTCGAACGCTATCTGTCCAACGTTTACTTCGGCGACAATGTCTATGGATTGCGCGCCGCATCGCTCCATTATTATTATCGCCAGCCGGAAAATCTCAAGCTGGAGCAGGCGATCATGCTCGCCGGTCTGGTGCAGGCGCCGTCGCGCCTCGCCCCGACGCGCAACCCCGATCTGGCCGCAAAGCGGGCCAATCTGGTCAAATCCGCGATGGTCGCCGCCGGTTATCTGACTCAGCAAGAGGCCGACCGGTTGGGCATCGCAAGACTGGATGTCCGCGCGAAAAACACCCTGCCCACGGGGACCTATTTTGCCGATTGGGCCATGCCGCAGGCCCGCGCCTTAACCGACCTGAGCTACGAGCGACTGGCCTTGACCACGACGCTTGATGCCAGAATGCAGGAAATCGCCCGCCGCGCGATCGCCCGTGCGCCGCTCGGCCAGGCGCAGGTCGCTCTGGTCGCGATGCGGCCGGACGGAGAAGTCGTGGCGATGATCGGCGGCAAGGATTATGCAAAATCCGCCTTCAACCGCGTTACCCAGGCCCAGCGCCAGCCGGGCTCCACCTTCAAGCTGTTCGTCTGGCTGGCGGCGCTGCGGTCGGGCATGAGCCCCGACGACATGGTCGATGACAGTCCGATCACCAAGGGCGGCTATCTGCCTAAGAATGCCGGCGAAAAATATCGCGGCGCGATCAGCCTGAAAGAAGCCTTTGCCCGGTCGAGCAATGTCGCAGCCGTGCGACTATTCGGTCAGATCGGAGACAAGGCGGTAATCCGCGAGGCCCGCAATCTCGGGGTCAAGTCGCCGCTGGCAGAGGATGATCCCAGTCTCGCGCTCGGCACATCAACGATGAACCTGATGGAGCTGACCGCAGCCTATGCCGGGGTTGCCGGCAACCGCTGGCCGGTCGTCCCCTATGCGTTCAAGAAGGAGGAGCAGAACTGGACCGAGTGGCTGTTTGACTGGCCCGGCCGCTATAATGCCAGCACCCACGCCAATATGGAGAAATTGCTGCGCGCTGCGGTCAACGACGGCACCGGCCGCCGCGCGATGCTGACCATTCCCAATTATGGCAAGACCGGTACCAGCCAGAATAATCGCGACGCGCTCTTTGTCGGCTATGCCGGGGACGGCGATGACAGGCTGGTCGTCGGCGTGTGGATCGGCAATGACGATAACACCCCGCTGAAGCGTGTCAGCGGCGGCAGCCTCCCCGCGCGTATCTGGAAGGATTTCATGCAGCAGGCCGTGCAGTCCAAAAAACCCGCCGGCAGCACCAAACCGCAGGACAAGCCGGATCCCGAAGGGCCGGTCACGCCGCTCGACCTGCCGGAGATCCCCGAAATACCGATAGAAATCGGCGATACGGAGGTCCGGATAAACGGCGACAGTGGTGTCCGCGTAGGCACGGAAATAGGTGGTGTGCCGGTGGATTTGCGGATTGATGGCGAGGGTGTGGCGATCGAACGGCGCCAGGCGGAAACCCCGCCGGGACAGTAAACCAGCGCGGGGGATCCCGCCTAACAAAAAAGCAGGAAATTAGGTCTATGATTCCCCTCGCCTTTCCGCTTAAAGCTGTTCGCTTCTATGGCTGACCGTTCCAAACTTGATGATCTGAAAGATGTGCTGGGCGGCACCGCGCGCGCAATCGCCCGCGAGCCCGATCTGGAACTGGCCTATACCGCCGAAGCCCCGTCGCAGTCCGGGCAGCATCTCAAGGTGCCAATGCCCGCGCGCGATCTGCCACCGGCGCAAGTCGCCGAAGCGCGGGGTTTTGCCGACAGCTTCTCGCTCAAACTGCGCCATCATGACGAAGCGACGCATCGCAGGAACGCGCCGCAGGAAGCCGTCGCGCGCGCCTGTTTCGACGCGCTCGAACAGGTCCGCACCGATGCGCTGGGATCGCGCAACATGTCGGGCGCCAAGGATAATCTGAACGCGGCGCTGGAAATGCGCATGCGGTCCGACCCGATCGCGCGGGCCCAGAATCGCGACGAGGTTCCGATTTCCACGGCCCTTGCCCTGCTGGCACGGGAAAAGCTGACCGGACAGGCTCCGCCGCAGGGGACGGTCAAGGGTCTCGACATGCTGCGCGAGTGGATCGAGGAAAGCGCCGGCGCCGATCTCGACGGCCTCAACCTGACGCTCGATGACCAGAGCAATTTTGCCAAATTGACGACGCAATTGCTGCAGCATCTCGATCTGATCAAAAGCGATGACCAGTCCGAAGCCGACGATAGCGACGATGATGACAGCGACGAGGATAGCGACGACAGCCAGGATGACGGCCCCGACGAGGAAGCGACCGGCGATCAGGGCGAGTCCGAAATGCGATCCGAACCATCGGACGACGACAGCCAGGACGGCGAAAGCGACCAGAACGCCGAAGAGCTGGAAGAAGGCGCGGAAGAGGAAATGGGAGATGCCGGCGACGACGGCATGATGCCGGTGCGTCCCAACCGGGCGATGTCCGACCTGCCCCCCGGCTTCAACTATGCGCCATGGACCGAAAAATATGACGAGGTCGTCAGCGCCACCGAGCTGTGCGACGAAGAGGAACTGACGCGGCTGCGCGCTTTCCTCGACCAGCAGCTGACCAATTTGCAGGGCGCGGTGACGAAACTCGCCAACCGCCTGCAACGCCGCCTGATGGCGCAGCAGAACCGCAGCTGGGACTTTGATCAGGAAGAAGGCATGCTCGACGCGGCCCGCCTCGCCCGCGTGGTCAGTAACCCGTCGCACAGCCTGTCCTACAAGATCGAGCGCGAGACCGATTTCCGCGACACGGTCGTGACCCTGCTGATCGACAACAGCGGTTCGATGCGCGGACGGCCGATTTCGATTGCCGCCATTTCCGCGGACATCATGGCCCGCACGCTGGAACGCTGCGGCGTCAAGACCGAGATTCTCGGCTTCACCACCCGCGCATGGAAAGGCGGACAGACCCGCGAAGACTGGTTGGCGGCGGATCGCCCGGCCAATCCCGGACGACTCAACGACCTGCGCCATATCGTCTACAAGAAAGCCGACGAACCCTGGCGCCATGCCAAGAAAAATCTCGGCCTGATGATGCGCGAAGGCCTGCTCAAGGAAAATATCGACGGCGAGGCCCTGCTCTGGGCCCACAGCCGGCTGATCGCCCGCCCCGAAGAACGTCGCATATTGATGGTGATCTCCGACGGCGCGCCGGTCGACGACAGCACCTTGTCAGTTAATCACGGCGCCTATCTGGAAAACCATCTGCGCAAGGTGATCGAATGGATCGAAAGCCGTTCGCCGGTGCAGCTCGTCGCCATCGGCATCGGCCATGATGTGACCCGTTATTACAAGAAAGCCGTGACGATCATGGATGCCGAGCAACTGGGCGGAACCATGGTCGAGCAACTGGCCGGACTATTTGATGAGGATTGATTGAATGAATGTAACCGAAGCCGTCACCTCCCGCCGCTCTGTCCGCCAGTTTCTCGACAAGCCGGTCGACCAGTCGACGCTCGAACGCGTTCTCGAAACCGCCCAGCGCGCCCCTTCCGGCGGCAACACCCAGCCATGGAGCGCGGTTGTCGTTGGCGGCGATGTGCTCAAGGACATCACGGCCAAGATCAAGGCCAAGGCCGCGGCCGCGCCGATGGGCGAAAATATGGAATATGACATCTACCCCAAGGATCTCGACGGCCGCTATGAAGAACAGCGTCGCGCGGTCGGCAAGGGGATGTTCGACGCCGTTGGTCTTGAACGGGGTGACGCCGCCGGAAGGGTCGCACAGATGGCGAAAAACTGGGACAGTTTCGGCGCACCGGTGCAATTGTTCACCTATACCAGAAAATATATGGGCCCGCCGCAATGGTCGGACATGGGCATGTGGCTGCAGACCGTGATGCTGCTGCTCCGCGAAGAGGGACTCGACAGTTGTCCTCAGGAAATCTGGGCGATGTACGGCACCTATATGCGGGAATTGCTCGGCATCAGCGACGATTATATTTTCTTCTGCGGGATGGCCATCGGCCACCGCGACCCCGAAGCGCCGATCAACAATTTCGATGTGCCCCGCGTGCCGATCGGCGACGCAATAGAATTTCGCGGTTTTTAACCGGGAAACTATTGATTTTAAGGAAGATTGGCCAAAACGTCCCGCATTGTGACACCAATCACCTACCTAACCTGAAAAGCAGATATCCTCCTATCCGAGACTCGGTTTTATCTTAACAATGATGTAACCAAGAGTCGGGGGTCGCAAATACCGAGTCCGATGTTTGGATGACACGGTTGAGCATTTATATCGCGGGGAGAATATCGTGCGCCTGAAAAAGGTTGGCATAGCAGCGGGAACGTTAGGATTTACATTGAGCCCGCTCCCGGCTTTGGCCGAAGACGTGCCGGTAGCTCTGCGCGACAGTTTCCCGATTGGCAACGGCCAGGGCATATTGTGCCAGGTGCAGGATCGCAGCATCGAGAACAAGGCTAAGGCCGACATGTTCGACCGCAGCTGGGCGGTGGTTTGCCGAGATTCGGCAAAACCGGTTGCCTATGTCTATTCTTCACGGTCCAGCGAACAGGATTTGCTCGACAGGATTGCCCCTGATCGCAGCGAACCGGTAATCTGTGCCGACACCGATGCACCGGCTGCATTGGGCGATTTTCGCCATACCGAATGCCGTCTCTCGACCGAACCGGTTGCCTATTCGCTGATGGTCGGCGGGCAGAACGGCGTTTCCTATGTGGCCGAAGGGCTTGCTGCCTACGACAGCGCCACTTTGTTGGCGCTCAAATCTGTAGTCAACAACACGATCGCGGACGGCAAAATTGATGTTGCCTCAACCTCGGTTGAGGACCCCTTTGCTTTCGCTCGCGTGCAGGCCGCAACGCTGCGGCCCGATCAGGCCCTGGCAGAAGGCTATCGACGAAATCTCAGCGGCAATTATGCAGAAGCGGCGGCCTTTTTCGAAACGCTGCAACAGCGGACATCCGGCCTCGAAGGGGAAGATATCAACCCCGACGAATATCTGATCAACCGGGCGTTGCAAAAGTCCAATCTGGGCGAGTTTGCCGAAGCCCGGGAGCTGTTCGAACAGGCCAGCGCGTTGCGGGACAATGATCCGATCACCGAACGGCTGCAGCGCAATTTCGAAACCATGCATCTGCTCAACCAGGGCCTCGTCGAAGCGGCGATAGAGCGGATAAGCAGACCACTCGACACGACGCTTGTGGCGCAGGAGTCCTTATCCGAACGGCTGGAGATTACCGCTCCGATCGCCTCCCGGATTAATGGCAGCGTGAAGACGCGCAGCCTGCTGAGTGTCGGCGATGAAATGAAATTGAGCGACGACGAGCGGGCCGAAATTATCGATGCGCAGGCGCTGCAACTTCTGGGCACTGCAGAGCGGATGAACGGTGACCGCAAGTCCGCGCGAAATGCTCTCAGCTCCGCTTATATTGGCGCCGTCGACGTGCGCGACGGCCGGGTCGTTTCGATCACGCGTCTCAGGACGCAGATACTGGCCGAACTGGCACTTATCGCCGAAGCAGACGGCAATTTCGGCGAGGCCGAGCAATTGCTGCGCGACGGCCTGAATTTGCTCAGCATCCAATATCCCGAAACGCGGGCGGTCAATGGTGCGAGAGCCCGTCTGGCCGCTTTTCTGCTGCGGCGCGGAGAGACAAGCGAAGCCCGCCGCCTATATGGCGAGGTCGTGGACAGTTCACTGGGCAAGCGGAGCGCGATATCCGGCATGGCGAACCAGCTCGCCCCCTATTTCAATCTGCTCGCAGCCGACGATGGCGATGCGACGCAGTTTTTCAAAGCATCGCAGATACTCGTTCGCCCCGGTGTCGCTGAAACCCAGGCAATTCTTTCGCGCGAGCTGAGCGGTGGCACAGATGAAGCGGCCCGCCTGTTCCGGCAATCGATCGATCTGGCCCGTAATATCGAGCGACTGCGGATCCGGTTCACGGCATTGCGCAGGACCGAACAGACCGCCGCTGTCCGCCAGCAAGCCGATGATCTGGGGGTCGAGATCGAGGCGCTCGAGCGCAGCCAGCAGCTCACGCAGGTCAGACTGGCCGAGTTCCCGCAATATCGCGCGGTGGCGGATCGCTTCCTCGGCCTCGACGAGTTGCGCGCAACCATGAAGCCGGGCGAGGCCTATATGCGCATGGCGATTGTCGGCAGCGACATTTTCATGTTCTACACCGATCAGTCAGAGGCGAAAACCTACAAGGTTCCGCTGGATTCAGATGCGCTCGACGGCAAGGTCGACACGATCCGCGCGTCGATCTCGGTTTTCGAAAATGGCCAATATGTCACTTATCCCTTCGACGTCGAAACCGCGCGGGGCCTGTATTCCGATCTTTTCGCACCGGTTGCGGACCACCTCGCCGACAAGACGCATCTGATATTCGAGCCGGATGGCGGTATGCTGCGGCTTCCGATCAACCTGCTGATTGCCGATGACCAGTCTGTTGCGCGATATCTCGCCCGACTCGATTCTCCGGATGGCGACCCGTTCGACTTTTCCGCTATGGCTTGGCTTGGCAGGAATCTGGACATCAGCACCGCCGTTTCGCCACGGGCTTTTGCCGACGCCCGATCCGCGCCGCAGTCGACCGCCTCGCGCCAATATCTGGGAATGGGCCGCAACATGCCGATTTTTGCGAGCACCAAGATATCGGGAGTGCGCAGCGGCGGCCAGAATGTGGACGCCAATTGCCAGTGGCCTCTCAACCAGTGGAACAGCCCGATATCCGATAGCGAACTGCGGGAAGCCCAGTCGCTGGTCGGCGCGGACAGTTCCGATCTCATCACCGGTGCGGCCTTTACCGATAGCGCAATCCTCTCGAACGATAATATCGACGATTACCGCATCCTGCATTTCGCCACCCACGGTCTGGTCACCGCGCCCAGCCCGTCCTGCCCGGCAAAGCCCGCGCTGCTGACATCCTTCGGCGACGACAGTTCGGACGGACTTTTGGCCTTTGACGAGATTTTCGACCTGCAACTGGACGCGGATATTGTCATCCTGTCGGCCTGCGACACCGCCGGCAAGGCCGGTATAACCGCAACCCGCGAAGCAGGCGTCAGCAGCGGTGGCGGAACCGCTCTCGACGGTCTGGTCCGCTCCTTCATCGGTGCCGGTGGCCGCTCCGTGCTCGCCAGCCACTGGCCTGCCCCGGATGATTTCCGCGCCACGGAAAGGCTGATAAACGGGCTGTTCAACAAGGGCCGGGGTCATTCGATCACCGGGGCCCTGAGACAGTCCCAGCTGGGACTCATGGACGATCCGCTCACGTCCCATCCCTATTATTGGTCGGGATTTGCCCTGATCGGCGACGGCGCCCGTCCGTTTCTGCCGGATGCTGACCAATCCGCTGCACCGACGGCATCAGGGTCCCGGGCGATGACAGAGGCCGTCAAATAATGGCAAACGGCACGGCTTCTGACCCGGTTGAAAACAACCGCGATATGAAAGAGGGAGCCAGAGGCGTGCTGCAATCGCTGCGCCGCCTATTCGATCAGCTGGGCCCGATCCGGCTGGGCTCGACCATCCTCTTCATGGTCCTTGCCCTGCTCGTTGCCCGTTACAGCTGGACCACACCCCTGATTCAGGAAGCAGAGCGCGCGCTCTATGATTTGCGGGCATCGGTATTCGCGCCGGAGGTGGAGAAAGACGAAGATATCGTCATGGTCGTCTATAATGAGGACACGCTGAAACTGACCGGTCAGCGTTCCCCTGTCGACAGGACGATCCTGGCACAGGCGCTCGAGACGATCGACGCCGCGAACCCGAAATCGATTGGCATCGATATCCTCTTCACCATGCCGCAGGACGATGACGATCTGCTTATCTCGACCTTCAAGCAAATGCGGACCCCCACGTTTCTGGCTTATGCCGATCCGGTAGAAAATCCGGAGATCACTTACGCCGAGCATGAATTTCTGCAGCAGTTTTTTGAACGCGCCCAGACCGACAAGGTGCAGCCGACCAACATCAAGCTGGAGACGGACAGCGACGGGGTTCAGCGCCGGTGGACACCGCACAGCCCCGGTGCACCGCCGTTCATGGCGATAGCGCTGACCGCGCCCAACCCCAAATTCTCCAATAATGACGGCGCGATCCGCTACCATGTGCCAGCGACCACCGACGTCCCGGTGTTCGACAAATTTCCGATCGAAAGTTTCGCCGATCCGGCCATTGCAGAGATGCTGGGCTCTTTCATCGCCGGCAAACATGTGCTGATTGGCGGCGACTTCATCGACCGCGACCGGTTTGAAACGCCCGTCGGAGGACTCGCCGACGTTCAGGGCGACGATGGCAAGATGATCGGACTGGAAGTCCATGCCCATATGCTGGCGCAGCTGCTCGCCGATGACCTTCCCACGCCTATTCCGACCTTGACCCTGTGGCTGGGTGCTCTTGTGGTGGCCATTTGCGGCGGCCTGTCCGCGCTGATCGTCGGCAATGCGCTGAAAGTGGCCTTCATTCTCATCAGCCAGTTCGCCTTTTTCCTCACCTTCCCCTTTCTGCTGCAGAATATGGGAATCGATACTCTATCACTGCCAGCCTTTGGCTGGGGCGTCGGCTGGCTGCTGGGCTATGCGTCTGTCGGATCGGCGGCCCGCACCATCAATTCCAAACAGCGCGCCTTTGCGCAAAGCGCACTGGGCAAATATCTGCCCAAGTCGATCGCCACCGAAATTCTGAAGGACCCCGAAAAGCTGGCGCTTCATGGCGAAAAACGCAAGATATTCGCGGTCTTCACCGATCTCGAGGGCTTTACCAAGCTGACCCATGCGATCGAGCCGGAGATGGTCGCCTTTCTGCTCAATGACTATCTCGACCGGCTGAGCGAGGTGGCGCTGGAATATGGTGGCACGATCGACAAGTTTGTCGGTGACGCGCTGGTCACGTTCTGGGGCGCTCCCCTCTCCTATCCCGATGACGGGGAACGGGCGGCCAAAGCGGCCTATGCGCTCTATCTCGCGGGTGAGGAATTTCGCAGAAACGTGCCCGAAGGCGTGCCGCCGATCGGCCGCACGCGGGTCGGCATGCACTATGGCGATGCCATCGTCGGCAATTTCGGTGGCGAGGGACGGATCCAGTATACCGCGCTCGGTGATGCCATGAACACCGCGGCCCGGCTGGAAGCGGCAAACAAGGCGCTGGATACCAAGGTCCTGCTCAGCCGGGAAGCGATGGAGCGCACCGGTCTCGACTGGTATCGGCCGATGGGCCGCATCACACTGCGCGGCCGTTCAACCCCGGTTGACGTGTTCGAGCCGGTGCCGGAACTGGATGCAAAAAATCGCGCCGCAGTGACCGCCGTCATAGCAGCCCATGATACGGGTGATAAAAGCGCGCTTCAGGCACTGGCCGCGATGATCGAGCAATCGGAAGAGGATCTGGGCCTGGCAAACCTGCTCAAACGACTGAAAAAAACAAAGGATGGAGAAAGCTATGCACTTGGATAAGACTGATCCGGCGAAATCCGGTAAAACTGCCTCGCGGTTTGTAAAAGCGGCGCTCGGCACATTTCTGTTGTTCGGTGTTGGCGGCGTGGCCATCGCGCAAAATATGGTCGTCCGCTCGACCGGACCTTCGGCGAGCAGCTATCCGGCCGGCAAGAAAATGGCGAACGATGCCAAAATCTCGCTCAAGGCCCAGGATCAGGTGACGATCCTCACCAAGTCGGGTACCCGCGTTCTCAAAGGCCCTGGCACATTCTCGCTCGCGCAGGGCGGCGGATCAGCCTCAAGCGCCTCGGGCCGCCTATCGAGCTTCATCAGCAATCGTGGCAGCAGCCGGGCCAGAACCGGAGCGGTTCGCGCAGCCGGCGCGGTCACCGTCGAAGCGCCGAGCAATCCGAACCTCTGGTTCCTCGACGTCACCAAGGGCGGAAAATTCTGCGTCGCCAATCCGGACAGGCTGGTTGTATGGCGGCCGGATTATACCGGCTCTGCCACGGCTTCGATCGTCGAGCCTGACAGCGGCAATGTAACCGAAATCGCATGGCGCAAGGGCAACCCCCTGAAAGCCTGGCCGAAGGACAGCCTGCCGGTCGTCGATGGCGCCAGCTATCGCCTGCTCGGCTCCAACGTTCCGCAATCCGTCGAAGTCAATTTCGTGGTGCTCGATAGCGAGCCAGCCGACCTCGATGCCGCGGCATCGATGCTGATCGAAAACGGATGCACCGGGCAGCTCGATCTGCTGGTGGAAACGCTCAGCCTCAACGGCGAAGAATCGGATGAACAAGGTTAGCAAATAGAGGTTCTGCTGTCCGGAATGAGGGCCGGACGGCGGGATTAACTGGGGGATGGTCCGATAGAGGGCCATCAACAAACGGGGATGAATATGCCGCAGAGTCGCACAATGTTACGGACAAACGCCATCGCAGCAGGCTTCGCCCTTGCAGCGACAAGCCTGCCGGCCTGGGGGCAATCGTCCCCTGCGGCGCCCACCCGGGAGGAAATCCAGCGCGGGGTCATTGACGAGGCTCTCAGGGGCCAGTCCCAGCCGCTCGCCATTGACGGCGAAGTGGAACGGTCCGCCTGCCCGCTTGCCGGCCCGGAATTCTCCGATGTCCGCTTCACTCTCAATTCGGTCGATTTTACCGGTCTGGTGTCGGTCGATGCTGCGTCCCTGTCCTCTTCCTATGCAGACTATATCGGTCAGGAAGTACCGGTCTCCGTCGTTTGCGACATTCGCGACCGGGCGGCAACCCTGTTGCGCAGCGAGGGCTATCTCGCAGCCGTACAAGTGCCGCCGCAGACCATTGATGAAGGCAATGTCCGCTTCGATGTCCTGATGGCGCGAATGACCTCGGTTCAGGTCCGCGGCAATGCCGGCCCGTCCGAGCGCCTGCTGCAAAAATATATCGAGAAGCTCGCCGCGCAACCGGCCTTCAACATCAACACGGCGGACCGTTATCTGCTGCTCGCTCGCGACATACCGGGACTGGATGTAAAACTCGCGCTGCGCCCGGTATCGGCCGAATCCGGAGGCCAGCCCGGCGAAGTCGTCGGTGAATTCAACGTTGTCCGCACACCGGTCTATGCCGATATCAATATCCAGAATTTCGGGTCCGAAACCGTCGGACGCTTTGGCGGACTGGCCCGTATCCGGTTCAACGGGCTCACCGGCATGGGCGATGAAACCGTGATCAGCGGCTACAGCACGTCGGATTTCAAGGAGCAGCAGGTGCTGCAAGCCGGCCATGAATTCCGGGTCGGCGGCGAAGGCCTGCAATTCGGCGGAAATATAACCTATGCGTGGACTAAGCCCGAGCTGGGCGGCGGGCTGGACCTGAGGTCCGAAACGCTGGTCGCCGGGGGCTACGCAAGCTACCCCTTTGTCCGCAAGCAATCCCACAATATTTTCGGAACCATCGGCCTCGACTATATTGACCAGCGCACCGACATTTTGGGCGTGCGAACCAACGAAGACAGGATGAGCATCGCCTATGCCCGTCTGGACTTCAGCCAGATCGAACAGGGCAGCATTTCGGGACGGGGCGGCTATTCCGCTTTCGAACCCAAATGGGGTGTCGGCGGCTCGCTGGAGATCCGGCAAGGCCTCGATATATTGGGCGCCAGCGAAGGCTGCGGTCCGGCGTTCGTGAACTGCATCGGCCAGACCGTGATCCCGACCCGTGCCGATGGTGACCCGACAGCACTTGTCGTCAGGGGACAGGCAAGGATCGACTATCGCCCGACTCCGCTACTCGCAGTAACTCTGAAACCGCGACTGCAATATTCTCCGGACGCGCTACTGTCCTATGAAGAGATATCCGGCGGCAATTACACCACCGGGCGTGGCTATGACCCCGGAACGATCATCGGCGACAGCGGCTACGGCTTGCAGACAGAGGTCAGCTACGGTTCCTTGATGCCCAATTCGCTCAACGGCATGGCGCTTCAGCCCTATCTGTTTTTCGACATGATGGGTGTCTGGAACAAGAACAGCACCGGTGATCCCGACAAATTATATTCGGCAGGCGGCGGCGTGCGCGCGACTATTGGCCAGCATGCCAGTCTGGATCTGACCGCCGTCGTACCGCTGAAACGGGCTTCCTCGCAACTCCGTCGCGACAGCGCCAGAGCTTTGCTGACCTTGACCATCCAGCTCGCCCCTTGGGAGCGCAGATAATGCACATTTCCCGATTCCCAAGACCAACCGCAGACCAACCAGAGACTTCGTCATGACGGCAAGACCACAGACCAAAAGCCTTAAATTTGTGCCGGAGCGCGCCGGAAAAATGCGCTGGCTCTCCGGCAGTTCCATGGTGGCCGCGACCTTCCTGCTGGCGACAACGGCCCAGGCACAAACTGCCGTTCCGGTATCCGGACGGGCATTTCAGGCCGATATAACCGGCCAGTCCAACGCCGCTCTCACCGGGCAGTCCACCACGCTCGACACGATCACGGTCTCGGGTCCGGAAGCCTTCATCAACTGGCAGCCGCTCGACACCAGCGCAGCCACATCCGGCACCGATGGCGTCATCAACAATCCGATCAACATTTTGCCCAGCGGCAGGACCATGCGCTTCGTTTCGGACGGCTCCAACTACACGGTGCTGAACCGGATATTGCCGGTAGCGAGCGCCAATGGCCGGCCGGTCCAGTTTAACGGGGTGGTCGAAAGCTTTCTGGACACCGCCGCGACCACGTCCGGCGGAAACGTCTGGTTCTACAGCCCTGGCGGGATCATTGCGGGTGCCACCAGCCGTTTCGATGTCGGCAGCCTGGTCCTGACCACCAATGAGATCGATACCAGCGGAGGCCTGTTCGGTTCGAATGGCGAAATCCGCTTTCGCGGCGCTGCGGACAGCAAGTCGCGCGTCGAAATCATGGCCGGAGCGCAGATCAATGCGCTCAGCAACGGCAGCAGTTATGTCGCCATGGTGGCACCGCGGATCGTCCAGGGCGGCACCGTTACGGTTGACGGATCGGTCGCCTATGTCGCGGCCGAGCAGGCAGACCTGACGATCAACAACGGATTGTTCGACATTTCGATCGGCATGGGAACGTCCGACGCCAATGGTGTCGTTCACAGCGGGACCACCACCGGCCCCTCTTCAAGCCCGGTCTCCGACGGCCGCGGCAATGTCACAGACGCAGACGCGCAGGCCATCTATGCGGTCGCCCTTCCCAAAAATGATGCGCTGACCACGCTGGTCGGCGGCAGCCTGGGCTATCAGCCCGCTGCCAGCGCCTCGGTCGTCAACGGCAAGATTGTGCTCAGCGCCGGCGCCAATGTCGCGACCACCGGTGACCGGAGCAATGCCGGCTTTGCCTTTGACAAGACGGCATCGGATTCAGACTCGAATATTCAGCTGCAAAATGCGTCTTTCGGCTCGTCGACCTCCGCCTTTGCCACAAATGGCATAAGCGCGGCAACGGCATCCGCGACGGATTCCATCGTCACCGGCAACACGGTTGGCACGCAGGACCTGTCACTTGAAGCCAGACGCCAGATCGATATCGACGCGCTTGGCGGCGGCACCATCAGCACGAGCGGCAACGTCACGTTGCGTGCCGGATCCGGTAATGCTGGCGGTACGGTCAATATCAATGTCGATCAGGCAGGCGTGGCCCGTACGACTTCAAACGGTTTTCTGACGACCGGCAATCTTGTCGTTAATACGAGCGCTACGGGGCTGGATGATTATGGCACCGTCCGAAACAATGGCGGCACCGGGATCGGACAGGACGCGGTCGCTGGCGATATCAATATAGAGATCAGCAGCGCTGGCAATTTCGTTGTCGGCGGGGCTGCGGAATTTGCGGCCAGCGCGCAGGGCGGCCAAGGAGATATCGCGAACGGGTCGGCGCAAGGTGGCGACATCAGCCTGATCGCGCGGAACGGTGGCATCTTCACATCTAATCGGACCTCGTTCTCCGCGAAAGCCGTTGGCGACGACAGCAATGCAAGCACTGCTATCGGTGGTGATGTTCTGATCCACGCCGATGATGCCAGCATCAAGATTACCGGCCTGACGTCGATCGACATAGCCGCGGTCGCGGGCAATGGCTCCAACGGGGCCGGAAGCGCGCAAGGCGGCGCGATCGATTTCGGCGTCGAAGGCTCCGGTGGCGTGCTGGCGCTGGCCGATATCGACATTGATGCAAGCGGGACAATTGTGTCCGGCAGCAACAATTTTGTAGGAACCGGCAGCAGCGGCTCCGGTGGCGCTGTCAGCTTTGACGTGCGCGAGGGCTCGTTTTCGACCGGTGACATTTCCATCCAGCTGAGCGGCACAGGCGGCAGCGGCGGCGCTGCAGCCGGTCTGCCGACACCCGTAATATCGCCTTTCGCCAGCTTTCGAGCTGGACCGGCGGCTTTTGCCGCACCGGCTGCCTTTGCTGCACTTGCCACCACCGTATCCGCTGGCGACGGCGGCGACGGGCAAGGCGGAAACGTAACCTTCAATCTGAATGGTGGCAATGCGACGGTCACCAATCTTACGATTGCAGCCAATGGATATGGCGGTGACGGAAGCGATGGTGACATTGCCGGCGGCACTTCGGGCGGCGCTGGCGGCACCGGAACCGGTGGTACGGCGACATTCAACGCCATAAATGGCACGTTGAACATCACCAGTACCCTCGCCGTTCTCGCGTACGGCAACGATCCGAGCTCAGCTGCCTTCGGTGTCAGCGGTGCAGGCGGCGACGGCAACGGGTCCGATGGTGGCGCCGGCGGTGCCGGAATTGGCGGGACCGCAACCTTCAATCTGGACGGGACCGCGACCATTTCGGCCGGAACCGTTCTTGTTAGCGCCAATGCCGGCGGCGGTGCCGGTGGTGCTTCCACCACCACCAGCGCGGGGCTTCAGGCTGGCGTTGGTGGTGCCGGAGGGAATGCGACGGCAGGCACTGCAACGTTCAACAACGATAGCGGCACGTTCAGCTTCGGCCAGTTGTCGGTGACGTCGGTTGGAACCGGCGGTGTTGGTGGTGATGTTTCCAGCATATTGTCCGGCGAAGCGGACAATAACGGCGGCGCTGGTGGCTCCGGTACCGGCGGCAATGCTACCATCAACATCAATCAGGACGATCTCAACGACGCGGTTTACATCGTCAATGCCAGCGGCGTTGGCGGCGCGGGCGGAGACGGTCTGAACGGAGGCGATGGTGGCGCAGCCGCTGGCGGTGTCGCTGCGATCAACATCAACAATGTTACGGCCGAACTGGACGATCCGACGATCATCGCCAATGCCACGGGCGGAGCCGGTGGCGAGGCGAAATATGATTCGACTACGACCACTGCAGGCAATGGCGGCGACGGTGGTAACGCAACGGCAGGAACGGCCCGCTTGCAAGTCATCGGAGCCAGCGGAGATATCGACCTTGCCTCCATTACATTGGAAGCGAATGCCACCGGTGGAGCCGGGGCAGCGGGTAAATATTTTTACGGCGCTAGCGTAGGCGGTGGCGATGGTGGATCCGGTGGTGACGCGACGGGCGGCACAGTCGAGCTAGTGGCGCGGACCGGCGGAACGCTGACCATCATATCCGATGATTTTACCATGACCAGCACCGGCACTGGCGGAGATGGAGGCGATGGCCAGGACTCTGCTGACTCCGCTGGTGGCGACGGCGGCGATGGTGGCGACGCGACCGGTGGCACCAGTCGCCTGCTCGCACAGGGCGGTACGATTTCTGGCAGCAATCTGTCGATAACCGCAGCGGGTCTGGGCGGTGACGGTGGATCCCGCGGTGATCCTATCAACTTCGGAACCGCCGGTGTCGGCGGAAACGGCGGAAACGGCACCGGCGGGACCGGCGTTATCGAGGTTCAGGAAGGCAGCCCCGGTATTATTACCTTCGGCGATGTCACCATCACTTCCAATGGCACGGCCGGCGGCGGAGCCACTGCAGGGACCGGCGCGGGTGGCCGCATCGAAATTTCCGACAGTTCGACCGATGCTGCGGGGCTGATAACCCTGAACAGCCTGACGGCCAATGCCTTCAATAGCGCCATAGGCACCGGAACCGGCTCAAGTTCCGCCACCACCGGCGGATTCTTTGCGACCGCTAACAGCGGCGCTATATCAATTTCCGGCAATCTTACCGTCAACGTGGCCGGCAATATCGACTATGATCTCGACGGCACGGGCCAGATGACGGTTGGCGGCAATGCCAGCCTGGCCAGTGGCCAGAATATCCAGATTGACCACGCAAATAACACAACAGCGGCGGATTCCCTCGACATTGCGGGCACCTTCGCCGCAACGGCACAGGGCAATTTTGTCAGCACGGACGGATCGGTGATCGATGCCGCCAGCACCGCTTCGGTTCGCGCAGAGCAAAGCGCCACGGTTGCCGACCTGACCGGGGTGGATTCCGTCACCATCACCGCGCTGCAAAACGTCACCGTGGACAACGCAACCCTGACAGGCACGCCGGGCATCAGCACGTCTGGTTCCCCATCCTTCGTTTCCACACCGGCGCTCACGATCAACGCCGGATATAATCCGAACAGCTCGCCCTCGCCCACCTTCAACCCCTCTTACAACGCGACCATTACCGGCGACCTTGCCTCGACCGGGATCATTGCCATCGGTGCAGGCGGCAGCGCCTTTTTCCGCACGGGGGCTGATGTTGTATCGGACAATAGTCTGGCGATCCGGACCGGCGATGATATCGTCATCGAGTCCGGTGCCAGCCTGACCGCCGCAAACAACCCCGCCCTTGCAGCTGTTTCCGCGTCGACATTTTCCAACCAGGGCAATCTGATCCTGCAGGCGGGCGACTTTACCGGCCAGTTCGGCTCAGCCATCGGAACACTGTCCACCACTATCCTGACGCCGATTTCCTCCATCACCGCAGCAGGGGATCTCGACGCCAACAGCTATGCAGTCGTGATGACCGCAAATGCCATCGACGGACTTGGCGGCACGATCACCGCCGATTCCGTCAGCGCGAATATCGCCGATGCCCCCGCCAATGGCGTTACGCAGAGCAATGACAACAGCCTCCTGAGCGCCCAATGCCTTCAGGGCAATGTGTGCCTTGGCACGCTTGATGTCGACCGCCTGCTCTATATCGGACAGTCGAGCAATAATGACGTGATCCAGGCCACGGTGGAAAGCCAAACCCTGTCGGCAACCGATGTACTGATCACCACCCGCCGTGACATTGTGCTGGGCAAAACCGGCATCACCGGGACGCTGAACGCCTCGAACCAGTTCAAGCTGCAAAGCAATGAAGGCGATATCAACCTCGTCGGCCTATCCACAACCAGCAACGCCATAACTCTAAATGCCGCCGGCAGCCTGCTTGGAACCGCGTCGCTAACCAGCGACAACGATATTGGCATCACCGTCGGAACCGATATCAACGCCACCGCGATCAACACTGGTGGACAGCTGACGAAAGTTGCTGACGTCGGGGGAGACAGCGAAACAAATTATGCTGTGCCCGGCGATATCACGATCGGCACCTATACACAGGGCGCCGCAGCCCGTTTTCAGGTGACCGCCGATGGTGACATCAGTTTCACCCAGATCACCATGCCCAACCAGGACATCAACCTGATTGCCGGTGACACCGGAACCGGTGATGTGACGCTGGGTACCAGCAGCGGCGCAACATCAATTCTCCTGACCGGCGACAATGTCAGCTTCACATCCCTGACCTCCAGCGCCAGCACGACCTTGACCGCTGATAGCGGCGGGATTTCCGGAGGCAGTATTGATGCCGGAACCTTCATCGATCTGGATGCCTCTGGCGGCGATATAAGCGGGACCGGCTCTCTCGAAGCGGACGGGCAAATCACCATCGACGGTACCGCAGGTGTGACGTTCGTCGATGTGACATCTCCCGACGCCATCACCGTCAACGCGGGTGGCGCGATCAGCTTTGGCGCCGTAAGCGGCCGTGATATCCAGTTGACAGCCGGCGGCGCCATTACAGCGACAAGCGTCATTTCGCCCAATACAACCGCCGGCTCGCCAGACCGCGTGGTCCTGGATGCCGGCGGCAATGTCTCGGTCACCGGCACGGTTCAGGCAATCGATAGCGTCGATATCGACGGGGCTGCCGTAACCATCGGCACCGTCAATTCCGGCAGCGCGGATATATTGGCGACCGGCGCGGTCAGCGTGAACAATATCCTCGGCACAGACCATAATTTTGTCGGCACAGCGATCAGCCTCAATAGTGGTACGACCGCTGGCGATCTGACCCTCAATGCCAATGCCGGTAATATCAGCGGCACGGGCGATATCGTCATTGACGGCGATCTCGATTTTGACGCGACCGGTGCAATCGGTTTCGGCAATCTGACAGCAGCCACAATGGATCTCGACGCCGGCGGCGACATCAACGGCGGTGATTTGACCGCGACCGACGCTCTCAGTCTGGACGGCGGTGACATCGCCATTGGTGATGCCAGTGCTGACAGCATTGATCTGACCAGCGGCTCCGACATCCTGTTTGACACTTTGTCTGCCACCAGCGGGATTACGCTCACGGCAGCCAGCGGCACTATCGGCACGAACACCGGCACTGGCGATATCGACAGCGATAGCGATATCGACCTGACCGCCGAATCGATCAATGTCGGCGAAGTCACCTCCGGCGGTTCCGCGACTGCAGAAGCGACCGCGGGTGGCGCCAGCTTCGGAACAGTGGATGCCAGTGACGATATCACCGTAACTGCATCCGGTGCCGCAACGCTGGCCGACGCGATCAGCGGGGGTGACACCAGTATCACCGGCGCAGCTGTAACGCTGAGCAGCGGCAGTATCGATGGTAATCTGATCCTTAACGCGACCGGCGGCGATCTCGACGCCACCGGCGCCATCACGGTCGGCGGCGGCATCAATCTCGATGCCACGGGCGATATCAGTTTCAGTGATCTGGACGCACAGGGCGGCACCTTCACCGTCGATGCGGCAGGCAATATCAGTTTCAACAGCGCTTCCAGCCGCGATGATATGGATATGGATGCCGGCGGCAATATCGATGGCGACACCCTATCGTTAGCAGCAGCCCTCGCCTTGAACGCGGATGGCACGGTAAATGTTGACGACGCGACCAGCGACGGCGCGCTCTCGGTTAACGGTGATGGTATCACCATTGCCAGCCTTGTCGGCGATTCGATATCACTCGGTTCCGGGTCCGGTGACATGGCCCTCGGCACCATGACAGCTTCCTCGGCCATCGATGTCGAAACACTGGGAATGTTTTCTGCCGATCAGGTGGAGGCATCCCAGACCGGCACGGGTCAGGTCACCATCAGTGCCGGCAACGGGATGGCTATCAGCGATATTTCGGGCAACGACATCGTCCTGACGGCCGCCAACGGTCTCGTCAATGTGACCAACAATGTGGACGTCACCAATATTCTAACCGCTTCCGGCGGGGCTGTTTCCATTGTCACGCAGCAGGATATGGCGGTCAGTGCGGAAAGCACCAATGGCGATATTAGCCTGTCTTCCGCAGGGAATCTGGATGTTCAGGGCGCGCAGGCCAGCGGGGATATCGTCATCACCGCAGGCGGTTCGGCAACGATCAACGACACCTATACTGTGGCATCGGCGGCCCCGGCCAATTTTGGGATACTGCAGGTTACGGTCACCGATAGCGGCGACATCAGCATAACCGCGGGGACCGATGTATTTATCAACAGCCTGGTGCAAGCGACCGACGCCCTGCAGATCACGGCAGGCGGACTGATCGACATCCAGGCGAGCGTCGTGGCGAGCGATATTCAAACGGTCAGCGCCGACATGAACATCGGTTCGGCCGGCAGTCTTGGCCAGAACAGCCTGACCGGCAACATCGGGATATCGACCGATGGCACGAGCCAGATGGTTCTGGGCGGCGACAATGATCCGACCGGTGTCTTCTATCTCAGCAACGACGAATTCAGTCGGATCCATTCCGGCGGTGATCTGACCATCTCTGTCTTGTCGACAGGCATTGGCGGGCCTGACCTGCTCGTACAGGATCTGGACATTCTGGCTGCAGCTAATGGTCACAGCGCGCCAATCGCCAATGTCGGCGGAGGCGGCAGCGTCAATCTGACCGCTGAACAGTCCATCAATGTAGTCGGCCTTGTCGACTTCAGCGGCGCCAGCGTCGAATCAGGACTCAATTTCACCGCCGGTCAGGATCTGTTTGTCGACGCAGCCTCTGCTATCATCCAGATGACCACTGCTGACGGAACCATCTCCGGCAGCGGCAGCCTTTCGATCGACGCACTGAATGTCTATGCCATGACCGGCCAGGCCTTTGACGATATCACCAGTCTTGGCACCGCCGACATAGATCTGCGTCTCGCGGAGAATGACGGTGTTGATCTTGCCGAGGGGCTGATCCGTGCCGACAATATCCAGATAGCGTTTGGCGAAAATCTGCTGGTCCAGAATACGGCCAGCAGCACCGAATTCGCGGACCGTCGCGGACTGAATGCCGGTAGCCTGTCCATTTCCGGACCTTCGGCTTACACTGCCAATCTGGTCATCAATGCGGTTGTCGGCGGAGCAACCGGTCTGGATACGATCCCGGCCACGGATGTCACCGGAACCTTCGATCCGGCGTCCACGATCAATGGCTGCGTGATCAATGACCCGGCCAGTTGCGCACCGGAACCGACACCAGCGCCGACACCCACGCTCGATGACCCCGTTCAGGATCTGATCAAGGAAAAGGTGACACCAAAGAAATATGTTCCCGATCCGCTGGCAACCAATCTGATCATGATCAAGCAAAACGAGAATTCCCCGGAATCCCCGATGCTCGACGAGCCGGTAACCGGAGCGGGCAATGATGATTTGTGGACCGCCCTGTTCCCCTGCGACGCTGACGATGGCGGGGCGTGCGCGACTGGCGACGAAGGGGAAGAATCCGATCCGACAGAATGATTTGCGCCTGCAATTGATCTGTTGACCTTTTGCGCGGAAAGCCATTAGGCGATAGGTGATGAATGACACCGCCGCACATCCGCTGAAACTGTTCAACAGCCTGACTCGCCAGATGGAAGAGTTCGTGCCCGTCCACCCCGGCGAAGCGCGCGTCTATACCTGCGGTCCGACGGTCTATAATTACCAGCATATTGGCAATATGCGCGCCTATATTTTTGCCGACCTTCTTGGCCGCACGCTGAGCTGGAAGGGCTACAGGCTCACCCATATCATCAACATCACCGATGTCGGCCATCTGACCTCGGACGCCGATGCCGGCGATGACAAGATGGAAAAGGCCGCCGCGCAATCCGGCAAGTCGGCCTGGGATATCGCCAAATATTATACCGATGCCTATTGGCTGGATATCGACCGGCTCAACATCCGCCAGCCGGCGAAATGGGCGATCGCCACCGACCATGTCGAAGAGATGATCGCCTTTGCCGAAAGCATCGCCGGCAAACATTGCTACGAGCTGGAAAGCGGACTTTATTTCGATGTCAGCACCGTGCCCGATTATGGCCGGCTTTCCGGCGCGCAAAGCGATGATATCGAGGGCCGGATCGAGGCGGTGGAGGGCAAGCGCCATCCGCAGGACTTCGCGATCTGGCGCAAGACGCCTGCCGGCGAGACACGGCAGATGGAATGGGACAGTCCATGGGGCAAGGGCGCGCCGGGCTGGCATCTCGAATGTTCGCAGATGAGCCATAAATATCTCGGCGAACAATTTGATATCCACACTGGCGGGATAGATCACCGCGAGATCCACCACCCGAACGAGATCGCCCAGAACCAGGCGCATAACTGCTCCGACCATAGCGGCGCCAATATCTGGATGCACAATAATTTCCTGATCGACCGGGCCGGCAAAATGTCGAAATCGAGCGGTGATTTCCTGCGGCTGCAGGTGCTGGTCGACCGGGGCATCCATCCCCTCGCCTATCGCCTGATGTGCCTGCAGGCCCATTATCGCAGCGAGCTCGAGTTTAGCTGGGAAAATCTGGATGCGGCGCTGACGCGGCTGAAGCGGATCGTCATGGGCGTCGAACGGTTGCGGGAGAAGTCGGACGGACAGACAGCGACGATCGAGCATCCTGCCCTCCTGCAATTGCGGGACAAGTTTGATGCCGCTCTCAGCGAGGATCTGAACAGTTCGAAAGGCCTGCCGCTGCTGGAAGAATTGCTCGGGCTGAAGAAACTTCCTGCTAACCAAAGAATGGTTCTGCTAACGGAAATGGACTCGGTTCTGGGCCTTCAGCTTGCCAGCCTGACGCGTAAGGAGCTGCGGGTGCGTCCTGCGGGTGCAGAAATTGATGAAGCGGCAATCGAGGCAAAGCTCGACCAGCGGCAGCAAGCGAAGGCAGAAAAGGATTTCGCAACCGCCGATGCCATTCGTGATGAACTGACGGCCAAGGGCGTGGAGCTTATGGACGGCGACCCGCTGCGCTGGGACTGGGCGATAGAGATTTAGATTTTTCCCGGGGAAACCTCGGCGCAGACGCAGGACCCCATATGCACGGATACATCGGAACGCGAGATTCCGGCCCTTGCGACAACAGATTTTAGGAGGCCGAATATCATGACCACGAAACCCAAAGCCGCCATGGCGTCCCTCGTCCGCCCCTTGGTCGAACCGCATTGCGGCGACCTCGATGTCACATGGTTCACCAGCACCGAGGAAGCGATGGCGGTCGCGCCGCATGCCGAGATCGGCTGGTTCGACATGTATGACAAGGACAAGATGGCGGAGATCATCGGCGCAGCAACCAGCCTGAAATGGCTCAACAGCATTTATGCCGGCGTCGAACATTTTCCACTCGAGCAGCTCAAGGCGCAGGGCACGATCCTGACCAACGGCGCGGGTTTGAACAGCGCGCCGATTGCCGAATTCGCCGTAATGATGATGCTCGCCGCCGCCAAACGCAGCGACATCATTCTCGACAATCAACGCAAGCACAACTGGCTCGAAACGGCACCGGGAACAGCGGAGATCGACGACAGCAAGGCACTGATCATCGGCTATGGCGGGATCGGCCAGCAGATCGCGAAAAAACTCTCCGGTTTTGATGTTGATGTCACCGCCGTCCGCCGCACCGCGAGCGGCGAGCCCAATGTCATTGGTCTAGACGACTGGCGCGACCGGCTCGGCGAGTTTGACTGGGTCTTCCTGTCCGCCCCCGCCACCAGCGACACCAAACATATGCTTGGCGCGGACGAATTTGCCGCGATGAAATCCTCCGCCTGGCTGGTCAATGTCGCACGCGGTTCGCTGGTCGACCAGGATGCCCTGCTCAAGGCATTGAATGACAAGGCAATCGGTGGCGCCGCGCTCGACGTTGCCGACCCGGAACCGCTGCCTGCCGACCACCCTCTGTGGGACGCCCCCAATTGCATCATCACCATGCATCTGTCCGGCGTTGCGCAAACCCGGATGTTCCAGCGCGCCGCGGCACGCTTCGTCGAAAATCTGAAACGCTACCAGAACGGCGAGGATATGATCGCTGTCGCCGACTTCGACCGGGGATATTGAGGGGGGTGACTCTCCGGCAATTTTAACTTACCATCCAATTAGATAGGGGTAGAGTGAGTCTCGTTTCTGAGGGGGATCGAGGGTCATTGGGGTCGTTGCCATTTACTCGCACCAGCACTGGTCATCGCGGCCAGGGGAGGACCCACATGACCAAAGCATCCGATCTGTTCGTAGAATGTCTCGAGAATGAAGGCGTTGAATATCTGTTCGGCGTTCCCGGCGAAGAAAATCTCGATATGCTCGACAGCCTGTCGCGCTCGAAGAAAATCAAGCTCATTCTCACCCGGCACGAACAGGGTGCCGGCTTCATGGCCGCGACCTATGGCCGGCACACCGGCAAGACCGGCGTCTGCATGGCAACGCTCGGCCCCGGCGCCACCAATCTCGTTACTGCTGCGGCTTATGCCCAGCTCGGCGGCATGCCGATCCTGATGGTCACCGGCCAGAAACCGATCAAGAAATCCAAACAGGGCCGCTTCCAGATTCTCGACGTCGTCGACATGATGGGCCCGATCACCAAATTCACCCACCAGCTCGCCTCGGCCGACAATATCCCGAGCCGCGTGCGCGAAGCGATCCGCCTGGCCGAAGAAGAAAAGCCCGGCGCCACCCATATCGAATTCCCGGAAGATATTGCCGACGAGGAAACGGATTCGACTCCGATCACGCCGAGCCTGGCCCGGCGGCCCGTCGCCGAAGCGAAAGCCGTGCGCGCCGCGACCAAGAAGATCGAAAATGCCAAATCCCCGATCATCGTCGTCGGCGGCGGCGCCAACCGGACCACCACCGGCCGCATGCTCACCCAGTTTATCGAGAAGACCGGCATCCCCTTTGTCACCACCCAGCTCGGCAAGGGCGTTGTCGATGAAACCCACAAGGAATTCATGGGCTGCGCAGCGCTGTCGGCGAATGATTTTGTCCACCGCGCGATTGAATCCGCCGACCTGATCATCAACGTCGGTCATGACGTGATCGAGAAGCCACCCTTCTTCATGGCCACCGGCAGCACCGAGGTCATCCACGTGTCGATGAACAGCGCCGAAGTCGATCCGGTCTACTTCCCGCAGATCGAGGTGATCGGCGATATCGGCAACGCGATCTGGCAGATGAAGGAAGATATTGTTCCCTCCGGCAGCTGGAATTTCGACGCGATGTACAAGGCGCGCCGGGCCGAGGAAGAACATACGGATTCGATGGATGACGATCTGCGTTGCCCCATCTATCCACCGCATCTCGTCAAGGTCGTCCGCCAAGCGATGCCGGCCGACGGGATCATCTGCCTCGACAATGGCGTCTATAAAATCTGGTTCGCCCGCAATTACAAGGCGCGGCAGGCCAATACGGTGTTGCTCGACAATGCGCTGGCGACCATGGGCGCGGGCCTGCCCTCTGCCATGGCCTCCGCTATGGTCTATCCCGACCGCAAGGTCATGGCTATCTGCGGTGATGGCGGGTTCATGATGAACAGCCAGGAAATGGAAACCGCGGTCCGGCTGAAACTCAACATCACCGTGCTGGTGCTGAACGACAACAGCTACGGCATGATCCGCTGGAAACAGGCGAATATGGGCTTCAAGGACTGGGGCCTGACCTATGGAAATCCGGATTTTGTCAAATATGCCGAAGCTTATGGTGCCAATGGCTACCGGATCACCAGCGCCAAGGACCTGCAGGAAACAATCGACAAATGCCTCAACAGCGAAGGCGTGCATCTGATCGAGGTTCCGGTCGATTATTCCGACAATGATCGCATCCTGAACCACGAGATCAAGGAACTCAGCGCGAAGGTTTGAACGAGACAGTTATGACCAAATTGAAAGACGTGTATCCGCTCTATCTCAACAATGAAGCGGTGCAGCCCAATACAGACCTGGAAGTTACCGACAAGTTCACCAATGAAGTCGCCTTCCGGACCGCTCTTGCGACACCCGATGTCATTGAAGAGGCTATTGCCGGAGCGGTAACGGCCACCGAGCCGATGGCCGCCATGGCGAGTTACGAGCGGCAGAATGTGCTGCAACATTGTGTCGACCGGTTCAAGCAACGCTATGACGAGCTGGCCTATGCCCTCTGTGTCGAAGCGGGAAAGCCGATCAAAGATGCGGAAGGCGAAGTCGGGCGCCTGATCGACACCTTCCGGATAGCCGCCGAGGAATCCGTCCGCAACTATGGCGAGGTCCAGCCGCTCGATATTTCGGCGCGCGCCAAAGGCTATATGGGCATGTGGAAACGCGTACCCATCGGACCCTGCAGTTTCATTTCCCCGTTCAACTTCCCGCTGAATCTGGCCGCGCACAAGGTGGCGCCAGCGATTGCCGTGGGTTGTCCGTTCGTGATGAAGCCGGCCAGCAAGACACCGCTGGGCGCGATCATCATGGGCGAAATATTGGCAGAGACCGATCTGCCGAAAGGCGCCTTCTCGATTTTGCCCGCTAGTCGAGATGGCGCCGACCTTTTCACCACCGACGAGCGCCTGAAGCTGCTCTCCTTTACCGGTTCGCCCGGTGTCGGCTGGGACCTGAAGGCCAAGGCTGGCAAGAAGCCGGTCATACTCGAGCTGGGCGGCAACGCAGCTGTGGTCGTCGATCATGACGCCGATCTCGACGATGCGCTCGAGCGGATTGTCTTTGGTGCCTTTTACCAGTCGGGCCAGAGCTGCATTGGTGTGCAGCGGATCATCATCCACGAAAGCGTCTACGACAAGTTCAAGGACATGCTGGTGGCCAAGACCAGGACCTTGGTCTCGGGCGATCCGAAAGACCGCGATACATTTATCGGGCCGATGATTTCCGAAGGCGAAGCCAGCCGCCTGCATGGCTGGATCGAAAGCGCCGTGGCCGGTGGCGCGAAGCTGCTGTGCGGCGGCAATCGCGAGGGTAATATGCTCGAGGCGACGCTGCTCGAAAATGTGGACACCAGCGCCGATGCCTATCGCGAGGAAGCCTTTGGCCCCCTCGCGCTGCTGTCCAAATTCAGCGACTTCGGCGCGGCGATGGACGAGGTCAATGACAGCAAATTCGGTCTGCAGGCCGGCATTTTCACCCGCGATATCTTCAAGTCGCTGGATGCGTGGGATCGCCTTGATGTTGGCGGCGTCGTAATCAACGACGTGCCGTCCTACCGCGTCGACAATATGCCTTATGGCGGCGTCAAGGACAGCGGTCTCGGCCGTGAAGGCATTCGTTTCGCGATGGAAGACATGACCGAAATCCGCAATCTGGTGATCCGCCGCAAGCCGGGCTAGGCGACCGGTGAGCAGGCGTTGCCTATGTGCCACACCCTGCTTCGGCTGCACCGCGAGTCTCCTGTCAAGACCTTAGAAAATAGAAGAAATCAGTCGTTTTTTCTTTGCATTGGGCGGCAGTTGGCGGATAGGTAACCGGACCGTCATGATAAACGGCAAGGGTCGCGTCGCGCTGAACGAGGGGCCGGTTTGAAAACCGGATTGGCCAACGATGCAAATGGGGGATAAAATTTCGTGGAAGCCTAGCTGGTCCGTACTGGCCGCTAGCCTGTTCTGTTCGGCTCTTGTCGCAACGGCTCTATTTGTCTCGTCCATGGCAAGTCCCGCACCGGTCGAAGCGGCCACGGATCTCGCCAGCGGCACCTATCTCGGCGTCGCCACCTGTGCCGGATCAACCTGCCACGGCCGACAGGAAGCCGACGGCAAAATTGTCAGACAAGACGAAATCATGCGCTGGCAGGAAGAATCCACGCCCGGCGGCGCCCATAGCCGCGCCTTCCGGGTCCTCCGCGAACCCCGCAGCATCGCGATCGCCAAGCGGCTTGGCCTGAAGGATGCGGCCTCTGCTCCAGAATGCCTGGGTTGTCATACGACAGACGCCGCGCGCAAAGGCCCGCGCTTCCAGACCAATGACGGCGTCGGCTGTGAATCCTGTCACGGCGCCTCGTCTGCCTGGCTCTCCAGCCATTATGCCGTTGGTGCCAGCCATGCCCGCAATGTTGCGCAGGGCCTGATCCCGCTCGACAATCCCAAGGCCCGCGCCAGCGTCTGCCTCGACTGTCATTTCGGCAGCGCCAAAAAGGGTCAATTTGTCGACCACCGCATCATGGCCGCCGGTCACCCGCGCATTTCCTTCGAAATGGATTTATTCTCCGCCCTGCAACAGCATCATGACGAGGATGTCGACTATATCCGCCGCAAGGGCCGGACCAACAGCGTCCAGTTCTGGGCCGTCGGTCAGGCGATGGCGTTGGAACGCTCGCTCAATCTGTTCAGCAAGCCGGCGCTCGCCACCGAGGGCGTTTTCCCCGAATTCTATTTCTACGACTGCCACAGCTGTCACCGCCGGATCTATGATGATGCCTCCGCGCGTCCGGCTTCCATCGACAATCCCGGACGCCCGATCCCAGAAGGCATGCCGCCCTATAATGACGAGAATATGATCATGCTGAGCGCCGCAATCAAAGTGGCCGCGCCGGACATTGCGGGTGAATTCGACAGCCGGTCGAAAGCCTTTCATGCCGCCATGGCGCAAGGCCGCGGCCCTGCGGTTCAGGAAGCCGCCCGCATGCGCCAATATGCAACCCAGCTCGCGGACCGCTTCTCCCGCGCCAGCTTTGGCCGCGACCAGACCTTCCGGATCATGGAAACCATCGCCGGTCAGGCAATCTCGCCACGCTTCACCGATTATGAGGGCAGCGTGCAGGCGGTCATGGCGATCGACACATTGCTCAACGGTCTGGTCAACAGCGGTCAGGTCAGCGAGTCCGCGGCCAGCAGCCTGCGCGGGCAGATCAATGGCGCTTATGCTGCGGTTGCCGATCCCAACAGCTATGAACCGTTGAAATTCCGCCGGTCGCTGGGCGGGGCCGTACGCACCATCCGGTCGTTGAGATAGGGGCCGGCTGATGCGCAAACCGTTTTTCACGTCCGCCATTTCCGCCGCGGCGCTGCTGCTGGCCTCTTGTGGCGGCGGTGGTGACAGCAATGATTTTGGCGGAACACCTTCGCCATCCCCGACCCCTGCGCCGACACCGACGCCCATTGACGGCAATGGCGGCGCTTTTGCTCCGCCGGCCCAAGAAGCCCTCAGCGTTACCGATGTCCAGACCATCCTTGCGCAGGCCGTCGGCGAAGCCACCGCCCGCAACCTTCCCTCCGTCATCGCGGTCACAGACAGGGTCGGCAATGTGCTGGCGGTGTTCGAAATGAACGGCGCGCGGGCGACGGCAACTACCAGCGCGCGCACGGCATCGGGAGCGATCAATAGTCCGCTGGTTGACGTGCAAGGTGTGGAAGTGCCAGCCGCAGCAGGCGCTATCGCGAAAGCCGTTACGGGCGCTTATCTATCAAGTGCCGGCAACGCTTTCTCGACCCGCACCGCAAGCCAGATTGTCCAGGAACATTTTCCCGCAGGCCCCACCACTGCCGGACTGGAAAGCGGCCCCTTGTTCGGTGTGCAATTCAGCCAGTTGCCCTGCTCCGATTTCAATCAGCGGTTTGGCAATGCCGGTACCGCCGCCTTGATCGGGCCCAAGCGTTCGCCGCTGGGCTTGTCCGCCGATCCGGGTGGTCTGCCGCTTTATAAAAATGGCGTTGTGGTCGGAGCCATTGGCGTGATGGGCGACGGCGATTATGGCTTTGATTCCAACACGCTCGATGTCGACAAGGATGACGAGGAAGCCATTGCCCTGGCCGGCATTCAGGGCTTTGCCCCGCCCGCCTCGATCAGCGCCAATCGAATCTATGTCGACGGCACGCAGCTCCGGTTCAGCGATGCGGTGGTGAGCGACCTCTCCCCGCTACAAAGCAATTTTGCCGCGATCAATGGCACTGCGGGCAATCTGATCGCCGTGACCGGCTATGCCAGCAACAACATCATTGCGGGCACGGCCTATGGCACGGAAGCGTCCGGCATCCGCGCCTCGACCAGCGCAGAATTCAAAAATCGTGATGCCTTTGTCCTGACCGACGGATCGGGCACCAATCGCTTCCCGATCCGTGGCGCGACCGATGGCGCGAATGTGACAACTCCGCTCACGGCCACCGAAACGCGGGCAATTCTGGAAGAAGCCTTCATCATCATGTCGCGGGCGCGGGCGCAAATCCGGCAACCGCTCGACAGCCGCGCGCAGGTCTCGATATCGATTGTCGACACCCATGGCGAAGTCCTGGGCATCGTCCGCTCGCCCGATGCGCCGATTTTCGGAACCGATGTGTCGCTGCAAAAAGCCCGGACCGCTTCCTTTTTCTCGAACAGCGCTGCGGCTTCCGATCTGCTTGGCAATCCGGACGGCGATGTCGCCGCCTTTGTCAGCCGGGTCCGGACCTTTTTGAATGACCCCAATGCGCTTACCGGCACGGTTGCCTTTGCCGATCGCTCCGGCGGCAATCTCTCGCGCCCCTATTTTCCGGACGGCGAACTGGGCCGGCCCAACGGACCCTTGTCGCGCCCGATCGAAGATTTCAATCCGTTCGCGACCGGCTTGCAGGCCGCATTGATCTTCCCCAATCTCGGGCAGCATCTCGCCTTTGTGACCGGTGCCTCCCCGATGGACACGCCGATGCGCTGCACCAGCACGCCCGACGCGGTGGCTGGCCAGAACCGGCTGGAGAACGGCATCCAGATTTTCCCCGGCAGCGTTCCTATCTATCGCGGCAATCAACTGGTCGGTGGCCTTGGCGTATCCGGGGACGGCATCGATCAGGACGATATGATTAGCTTCCTCGGCCTGCACAATGCCGGGCTGCGGGTCGGCGGGATCGGCAATGCACCGAAAGCGATCCGCGCCGATAATGTCGTTGTCGATCTGGGCAGTGCCAACGTCCGGTTGCGCTATGTGAACTGCCCCTTCGCGCCGTTCCTCGACAGCAGCGACCAGAATGTCTGTGAGGGACTGTAGGACGGATGGCGGGACTATCAGCCTCCTTTGTGCCGATCCTCGCCGTGATGTCGGGTCAGGCCGAGCAGCTGGAAGCGCAGCGGGCTTCTGTTCACGAGATCGAAGCATCTTTGATCGCGCTGATCGCAGGGGAACAATTCGACCGGAAAATGTCAAAATCCGTCGTTTCTGGTGCATTTATGGGCATGGGCGGGCCGGATTTGGACGAAAAAGGGGCGGAAAAGGACGGAGAATTGGCGGCTGGCCAGCCAGTGCCGAAAGATGCTTCCAATTCTTCCAATCCGGAGCAATCCGAGACGCCTGATCCCCTGGAAATGGAGGTCGACAGTCTGACCGCTGACGAGGCCCTGATCGACGGCCGCCGCCGCCCCGGCGTTCAGCAAATTTTGCCCGATCCGGTAACCCAGAATAATCCCGGCGCAGTCCGCGCTCCACCGCCGGAAGCCTTCCCGACCGACGAATTCCCGGTCCCCGACCGCTGGCGGATCCTGCAAAGCCTCTGCCCCGCCAAGGGCGGCGACCAGGCGATCTACACATTATTCGGGGCCTTGCGGAGCAACTGCCAGAGCACGCTCAATCCCTATGCCCAGAATGTTCTGAAAGGCGACAAGCCGATCCCGGCTGACAAAAAACCGGGTTTTCTCAAGGGCGACGACTGGTTTTTCGTCGCCAATCTGATTTCCGACACAGTCGTCGAACCCCGCAGTTTCCCTATCCCCGTCGGCGTCCAGACCACCGAGCGTCCGGACAGCATCGACGTTTTTGGCCGCTCCGGTTCGGAAGTCTATGCCCAGACCTTCATCACCGGATTTGCCCTGATCAAGGGCTCTACCGCCTATAAGCCGCCCGACGTCGAATATCGCCTGACACTGGCGACGCAGGTCAATCATGTGAATGTCCCGGAACGCCGGGTCCTCTTCGTCGAACCCTCGAAACCATCGCACCGCACCGACTGGTTCGTTGGCCTGCAGGAGGCGTTTTTCGACTATCATATCCGCAACACCTCAGCGCGCTATGACTTTGACAGTTTCCGCATCGGTATCCAGCCGATGCAGGCGGATTTCCGCGGTTTCCTGTTCCAGGACAACCAGCTCGGCTTCCGTCTGTTCGGCACCCGCGACAACAACCGGATCCAGTATAATCTCGGCGCTTTCGTCCAGCTGGAAAAAGACACCAATTCCGGTCTCAACGACATCACCCAGACCCCGCGTGAAAGCTATATTTTCTTCGCCAATCTCTACCGGCAGGATCTGCCGTTCGTCGGCCTGACCAGTCAGTTCAGCCTGACCTATAATATGAACCGCGAGAAGTCCGATATCCAGATCGACGACAATGGATTCCCGGTCCGCCCTGCCCTGCTCGGCGACATTCGGGGCCGGGCCTATGATGTCGTCTACCCCGGCTATGCCTTCGACGGGCGGATCGGTCGGATCAATCTGACGGGTCAGGTTTACGGCGCCTTTGGCGAGGACCGGAACAGCTTCTTCACCAGCGAACCGGCGAAAATTGCGGCCTATTTCGGTGCGCTGGAAGCCAGCTATGACGTTGACTTTCTGCGCTTCCGCGCCTCCGGCCTGTTCGCCAGCGGCGACAGCGATCCGTATGACAACACCGAAGCGGGCTTTGATGCGATTTTCGAAAATCCGATTTTCGCCGGCGCCGACACCAGCTACTGGATCCGTCAGACTATCCCTTTTGCCGGCGGTGGCAGGGTGATCTCGATCAACGGTCGCAACGGTATCCTAAATTCGCTTCGCTCCTCCAAGGAACAGGGACAGAGCAATTTCAACAATCCCGGTACGATATTGGCCGGTATTGGCGTCGACGCTGATCTGACGCCCGATTTTCGGCTGTCCGGCAATGCCAACCACCTTTGGTTCCACAAGACCGAGACTTTGCAGACCCTCCGCAACGAGGGGTCCATTCCGAGAGATATCGGCTGGGACCTGTCTCTAGCGGCTATCTACCGCCCCAAAGCCACGCAGAATATGGTATTCCGGCTATCGGGCGCTGCATTGCTTCCTGGCAAGGGGTTTGAAGATTTGTTTGACCAGACCGACCAACGCGACTTCCACTATTCCATATTGCTCAACGCGATATTCGCTTTCTGATGCGCTGGCGGACCCTCTTGACCGGCAATAGCAAATTGATCCTCGCGGGACTGGGCGCTTTGGCCCTGACCGTCACCCCTGCCTCTCTGCTTCTCGCTGCAGGCAAGGAAAAACCGCAAAAGGTCGACTATAGCTTCACGCCCCCTGCCCCGCAAAACCAGACCTGGGACGAGGCGCAAGCCAAGAGCAGCGGCTGCCAGACCTGTCATATAGACAGCGACCAGAAAACCATGCACGAGACCCCTGCTGTGGTTCTCGGCTGTGTGGATTGTCACGGTGGCGATGCTTCGGTCATTGGCAACAATGAATGGGGCAAAAACAGTCTTCCCTATATGGACGCGCTAACCAAGGCGCATGTCCTGCCTAAATATCCGGAAAGCTGGCACTGGCCTTCTTCCGCCAATCCGAAGCGCAGCTATGGCTTGCTGAACAAGGAATCGCCGGAATTCGTACGTTTCGTCAATCCGTCGGACTATCGCGTCGCACGGGAATCCTGCGGCGCCTGCCACATGGAAATCATCGAGGCATCGGAACGGTCGCTGATGGCAACAGGGGCGATGTTGTGGGGCGGAGCCGCCTATAATAACGGCATTGTTCCGTTCAAAAATTATGTGTTCGGCGAGGCCTATACCCGCAAGGGTGAGCCGGCGACGATCAAGTCGCCCGGCAACCCGCACGGCACGGTGACCGAGGCCGAGAAGAAGCGCGGCGCGCTACCCATACTCTATCCTCTCCCGACCTGGCACACAGTTCCACCGGGCGATATCTTCCGCGTATTCGAGCGCGGCGGCCGCAATATTAACACCCAGTTCCCCGAAATCGGCCTGCCCAATATCGGCGGCATCATCCAGCGGCTGGAGGAGCCCGGACGCCCCGATCTCAAGCAATCCAACCGCGGCCCGGGTACCGGCCTGCGCGTCGCCATTCCGGTGCTCAATATCCACAAAACCCGCCTCAACGACCCCTTCATGTGGTTCATGGGCACCAATGACCAACCGGGCGATTACCGCCAGTCCGGCTGCGCCGGTTGCCACGTCGTCTACGCCAATGACCGCGAACCGCGACATAGCTCGATTTGGGCCAAGTTCGGGCGCGACGGACAGACGCAGACCGTTGACCCGACGATCCGCAATCTGACTGAGGGCGAACATCGTTTCGGCAGCTTTGGCAGCTATGATGCATCACACGGGGCAAAAGACGGTCATGGGGGTGACACGGGCCATGGCGACGATCACGCCGCCGAGATTGATCCCGCCAAGCGCGAGAAAGGCCATCCGATACAACATGCCTTCACCCGCGCCATCCCGACCGCCCAGTGCATGAATTGTCACATGCACCAGCCGAATATCTTCCTGAACAGCTATCTCGGCTACACGATGTGGGATTATGAGTCCGACGCGCCCTATATGTGGCCGGGTCCGGACAACAAGACGCCCAGACCGGAAGGCATGAGCGACGCGGAATATCAGGCAAAATACAAGCAGCAGAAATATCCCGA
The DNA here is from genome assembly GCA_964022345.1 of uncultured Sphingorhabdus sp. Classification (GTDB taxonomy): domain Bacteria; phylum Pseudomonadota; class Alphaproteobacteria; order Sphingomonadales; family Sphingomonadaceae; genus Parasphingorhabdus. The sequence goes on along the minus strand of CAXHZT010000004.1, from coordinate 4,887 downwards.
CGCCGAGGAAGTCCGCAAAGTTCTCGACCGCAATCCAGAGGGCGCAGCGCCCAAAGGGCTATGGGCGGACATCGATTTCCTGCGCAATGTCTATGACATCAATGACGACGCCAAGGACACGCAATTTGCCGACTATCATGGCCATGGCTGGAATTTCCGGGCGATCCTCAAACGCGACCGCGACGGCAATCTGCTCGACGCAGAGGGCAACCAGGCCAGCTACAGCACCGATAGCGAGAATATCGTGGCCCATGACGATCCGGAGAAATTCCGCAAGGAAGGCGAAGGGAAATTTGTCGAACCGGGTATAAATCCGGGCAAATCCGTCCATATGATGAGCATCCATGCCGAAGTCGGCATGCAATGCGCCGACTGCCATTTCTCGCAGGATAGTCACGGCAACGGCCTGATCTACGGCGAAGTCGCCAATGCCGTCGAAATCAGCTGCAAGGATTGTCACGGCACCGCTGACGCCTATCCGACGCTGCTGACCAGCAATCTCGCGGCCCGGCCAAAGGGCAGCAATCTTGGCCTGCTCCGCAACGCCAATGGCGAGCGGCGCTTCGAATGGTTCGAGAACCCCGAAGGCAAGCGCGTCCTGATCCAGCGGTCCATCGTCGATCCCGAACTTCGCTGGCAGGTCAGTCTGGTCAAGGATAGCGTCGACCGGTCGCACCCCGACTTCAATCTCAAAGCCGCGCGGGCGAAGCTGATGTCGAAAAGCGGAGCAGAAACGGGCAAATATGCATTCGGAAGCGGCGTTCCTAAAGAAGAACGGGCGCACAAAGACGAGAATATGGTCTGTTTCACCTGTCATCTCAGCTGGACGACAAGCTGTGGTGGCTGCCATCTGCCGATCGAAGCCAACTGGCAGGCTGACAGCCATAAATATGAGGGTGGCACGACCAGAAACTATGCGACCTATAATCCGCAGGTTGCCCGTGACCAGATGTTCCAGCTCGGCCGTCACCAGACCAGCAAGGGCAATGTCATCGCTCCGGTCCGCTCGACGTCAGCGCTGATCCTGTCCTCGACCAACATCAACCGCGAGCGTATCTATGTTCAGCAGCCCCCGATTTCCGGCATCGGCTTCTCGTCGCAAGCTTTCGCGCCGCATTTCCCGCACACCGTGCGCAAGACCGAGACCAAACAATGTTCCGATTGTCACGTCAGCGAGGCCAATGACAATAATGCGATTATGGCGCAAACGCTGTTGCAGGGTACGAACTTCGTCAATTTCATCGGCCTCCACGCATGGGTCGGTCTTGAGAAAGGGTTTGAAGCGGTCCGGGTTACCGAATGGGATGAACCGCAGGCGGTGATCGGATCTTATCTGCAAAAATATGCCTATCCAGATTACTGGCGGATGCATGTCGAGGACAATGATAGGGAACTGATCAATTGGGTCCGCGGGGAGCGGCTCGACAAAAATCTGTCCGGCGAAACAAAGGCGCTCGAAGAGTTCAAAAATGTCATTCAGGGCACGAGCGATGCCGTTCGCTGTCTACAATTGCGCGGCGAATATATGTTCGTGGCCGAAGGCAAAGGCGGCTTCCGCGCCTATGATGTCGCCTCGATCGGCAACAAGGGCTTTTCGGAACGGATCGTCAAGGCGCCCTTCTCATCGCTTGGCCACGATACCCATGTCGACACCAAGAATGCGACCTGCATGGCGCTGGCAACCAACCAGCCGATTGCGCCGACCCGCAACACCAAGGAACTGCGAGAAATCAACGAGGAACAAGCGTTCCACCCGATCTACAATTATGCGGTGGTCACCGATAGCGAGGAAGGCCTCATCCTGGTCGACGTCAACACGCTGGCCGATGGCGAGTTCCGCAACAATTTCTTCAAGCGCAGCCTGACCTGGAACGAAGGCGGAGTGCTTGACGGAGCCCAGCATATCACGCTGGCTGGCCATTATGCTTACATCACCACGGCTGCCGGATTGACGGTGATCGATCTCGATGATCCTCTGAAACCCCGCCATATCATTACCATTCCGATGACCGATGCGCGGGCATCGGCGCTGCAATTCCGCTATCTCTGGGTCACCGATGCCGACGGCGTGAAACTGTTCAATGTCACTGATATGGAGAGGCCCGTTGCGGTGCCGTCCGGGACCATCCCGCTGCGCAACGCCAGACGCCTCTACCTCGCCCGCACCTATGCCTATATCGCCGCGAAGGACGAAGGTCTGGTGATTGCCAATATCACTCGGCCGGAAGCGCCTACCGTCTATCTGAAGGAGACTTTCGGCGGCACAATGAATGATGCAGAGGATGTGATTGTCGGGTCGACCAATGCCACCCTGTTTGCCTATGTCGCCGATGGTCGCAATGGCCTGAAGGTGATCCAGCTGACCACGCCAGACAGCCAGAAAAACTATTATGGATTCTCGCCCGCCCCCAAGCCGGAGCTCATTGCCTTTGCCCGTACGCCGAAACCGGCACTGGCTTTGTCCAAAGGGCTGGACCGTGACCGCGCGGTGGACGAGACGGGCGGACAGATGGCGGTTTTTGGACGACTTGGCTCCCGTCCCTTCACTCGCAGCGAGATGCAGCGCTTCTACCTGAACAGCAAGGGCGAGCCCTATTTCGTCAAGGACGAGCCGGATATGGCAGACTGGATCGGATCGGTTCCGCCCTTGCTTGCCAAACGATAGAAAAATCGGGGGCCGGGCTATAAAGCAGCACGACCCCCTGTCCCCCAATACGCAACTCGGGGGAATTAACGACCCTGCGCGCCATGGCGCAGGGTTTAGCTCAAAAGTTGAAAGGAAAAAGCGTCAGCAGTTGCCGTCGATCGCACGACCGGCCAATGCACCGACTGCACCGCCAATGATCGCACCTTCGGTCTTGTCCCCGCGACCGGCAATTTCATTGCCGAGCAGGCCACCGGCAATAGCGCCGATAATCGTGCCACCAGTTCCGCGGTCACAGCCCCGATAGCGACTATTGTCGGAATAGCGGTTATCGCGGTAGCGGCGCTGATCACGGTAATCGCGGCGATCACGATAGCGGTTACCGCGATATGTATCGCCGCGCCGATATTCGCGATAGCCATCGCTGCGGACCTGCTCGTAATAGCCACCGCTATAATAACCGCCCCGCGCTTCGGCTGGCGATGCAGCGGCCATAGTGGCGATGGCCGCGGTTGAAATTGCTAAGCTTCCGATAATCTTGTTGATCATATTCTTCACTCCAAAAGGGCTCTTCCGGAACCCGAATCGATTGCTGCTGACAAAATTGTTTCTAGCGGCGTGGCGTTGACCGGTTGCTGAATGCTGACGTTATCGAAGGTTCATGTTCGGGTCGCTTTATCTGAACAGAACAAGCGGGAGCGGTCGGACTAGCGTTTTAATCCATTGTCGATTGTCACCCCGTCCGATAGCAATCGGCCGACATAGAAAAGAGGAAGAGCGATGAAATTGAACGGCAAGACAGCAGCGATTACGGGCGGCACGGCGGGTATTGGGCGCGGGATTGCCGAGGCGTTTCTGGCGGAGGGGGCGAATGTTGCGCTGTTTGCGCGGAATCCGGAAAAAGGTGCTGAAGTTGTCGCGGAACTGGGTGTTGGGGATCGGGCGATCTTTGTTGCCGGGGATGTGATGGAGCAGAGTCAGGTCGAGGCTTTTGTTGACCAGACCGCCGCGCATTTCGGCGCTATTGATATTCTTGTTAATAATGCGGGCGGCGCGGGGGATCTGGCGCCTTTGGTCGATCTGACCGACGAAGCCTTTGATATGGCTATGAAATGGAACATCTATTCCACCTTCTGGGCGACCCGCCGGGCGCTCAAACCGATGATCGCGCAAAAATGGGGCCGCATCATCAACATCAGCTCGACCGAAGGCAAAATGGGCAAGCCGACCTTCGCGCCTTACACGATCGCCAAGCACGGCATCAACGGCATGACCAAGGCAGTGGCGCAAGAAGTTGGCACTTCGGGTGTCACGGTCAACGCGATCTGCCCCGGCCTGATCCTGACCGACCTGATCATGCAGGGCGGCCCGGAGACAGCAAAGGGCCTCGGCATGACCTTTGACGAGATGATCGACATGTTCTCCCAGGAGAGCGCCCTCAAACGCCCCGGCAAGGTTGAGGAGGTCGCGGCGATGGCGGTGCTGCTGGCATCGGAGGCTGGCGGCGGGATCACCGGCGGGACGCTGAGCGTCGATGGCGGGACCGCGCAATATTGAGGCCGCCGGCCTGAACCGGCACCCCCAGTTTTAGACGTCAGGGCAGCAGCTCTTTGCGCTTCCGGGCGAGATCCTGCATCTCGGCCCAGGGGTCGCCCTGCCCGTCTTGCGCCTTGTCCGGCGTTAGCGCCGGCGCCACTTCGGCGGGCGGATCGGCGGCGACGCAATAGGCGGTGACCAGCACCATCGCTGACCACCATAGAGCGAGGCCGCGGCTGGCGAAGACTCGTGTGAGGCGGGGTCCGAACATGGAGCGGGCGATAGCATCGCGATATTAACAATCTGCCGACGGTGCCCTGCAACCGCCAATACCAAATATTGGCAATTTTCCCCATTATTCAGTTTCGCTTCATATTGGCGCCGGGGCCAAATATAGCTATCCAACGGTAATATATAGATTTTCCAGAACTGGCACGGCCTGTGCAAAGCTATGGACATCTTCGTGAAACAATTTGCGAAGCCCCAGTTTAAACCAAAAGGAACTTCAAAATGATCAACGCAAATATCCAGAACCACGTCGCCGCCGCTTTTGCCGCTCTTTTCTCCGCCGCAATCCTGGTCAGCGCAAGCATCGCCCCCGCCATGAACAACGCCGCCGCTCTGGTCGCTTAACCCATTTATAAAGGAACCAAGACCATGTTGTCCTCCAAATCTCAAAGCCGTCTCGCCGCCACCTTCGCCTCTTT
>CAXHZT010000003.1:0-173723 GCA_964022345.1 uncultured Sphingorhabdus sp. | reverse complement strand
CGGCATCCGCTTCCGAAGTAGCAGCGGGAGCGTCCTGGGCCATGGCAGTGCCGGCGCTTCCCAATGCATATAGGGAAGCAGCAGCCATCAAACCACGACGAGATATATTTCTGGTACCGATCATTCTATCATCCTCCCGAATGTAACGCTTTTCCGCGAAATCATCCATTTTAAATCATCTGCAGCCGTTGCAACTTGCAGATACGTAAAAGGGCAAAGTGCACGCCCCAGTTGCGCCAATGGACTCAGACAAGTCCATCTCGCATATTGATCTGCAAGAAATTGATAACGCTGTCAACGCAAAAATGACAAGGTTGTCAAATTTTATTGATAACGTTGTCAAAAATATGTATTGGCCGGTTGGAAGACTACTCGAAAGTAGCAAAGACCTTGTGGGAGGATATGTAATTGACCTTTAGTGCGTACCACAGAATCGCCGGCCCGCTGCTGGCCCTGACCATGATCCCGGCATGCGTGAGCACCCCGCTGCCGGCGGAAAAAATGGCCGCCACGCCCGATGATCCGGCCGCGACCGTCCATCCGGAAATCTGGCCACAGGCCGATTGGCCCTATGCCAAAGATGCCGCCGTCGAATCGCGTATCGGATCGCTGCTCGCGCGCATGACGATCGAAGAGAAAGTCGGCCAGGTCATCCAGGCGGATATCGCCAGTGTCACGCCGGAAGAAGCAAAGCGCTATCATCTCGGATCGATTCTCAACGGCGGCAATTCGGCGCCGGGCGGAGACGAATTCGCGCCGCCGGAGAAATGGCTGGCATTGGCCGACGCTTTTTATGACGCATCGGTAGACACGAGCGGCGGACGCACCGCCATACCGATCATCTGGGGCACCGACGCGGTGCACGGCCACAGCAATATCGTCGGCGCGACTCTCTTCCCGCACAATGTCGGGCTCGGCGCGATGCGCGATCCGGAATTGCTGGAGCGAATCGCCCAGGCGACCGCTCTCGAATTGCGCTCGACCGGGATGGAATGGACCTTCGCGCCGACCATAACCGTGCCACAGGACGGCCGCTGGGGCCGCGCCTATGAAGGCTATTCCCAAGATCCCGCTCTGGTCGCCAGCTATGTCGGCCGGTTCATCAGGGGCTTGCAGGGGGTTCCAAGCGACGAGCCGATCTTGAACGGCCCGCATGTACTGGCCAGCACGAAGCATTTTCTCGCCGATGGGGGCACGTTTGAAGGCCGCGATCAGGGCGACGCCCGAATCAGCGAGACGGAATTGCGCGATGTCCATGGCACGCCTTATGTTCCGGCGATCAACGCCGGCGTACAGACAATCATGGCGAGCTTCTCCAGCTGGAACGGCAAGAAGATCACCGGGCACAAGGGCCTGCTGACCGACGTGTTGAAAGAGCGCATGCGCTTTGGCGGTTTCGTGGTCAGCGACTGGAACGCCCACGGCCAGATACAGGGATGCACCAACGCGAGCTGCCCGCAGGCGATCAACGCCGGTCTCGACATGTATATGGCTCCGGATACCTGGAAGCCGCTCTATCACAGCCTGGTGAAACAGGCGAAGGACGGCACCGTGCCCATGGCCCGGCTAGACGACGCGGTCGCCAATATATTGCGGGTCAAGATCCGGGCCGGACTGTTTGAAGCCGGCCGCCCTTCGAGTCGCCCCTATTCCGGCCGCTATGATCTTCTCGGCAGCGCGGATCACCGCGCGCTGGCCCGGGAAGCGGTGCGCAAGTCGCTGGTTCTTATCAAGAACAATGGCCAGATATTGCCGCTCAGCCCGAAGAGCCATATTCTTGTCGCCGGTGATGGTGCCGATGATATCGGCCGCGCTTCGGGCGGCTGGACGCTGACCTGGCAGGGCACCGGCATTTCGAACGACAAATTCCCGGGGGCGACCTCGATCTGGCAGGGCATCAGCAATGCCGTCACCGCTGCCGGCGGCACTGCCCGTCATGCACCCGACGGCAGCTACGAGCGAAAGCCGGACGCAGCGATCGTCGTCTTTGGCGAAACCCCCTATGCCGAATTCCAGGGCGACCTGAAAACGCTGCAGCTCAAGCCCGAACTCAAGGGTCCCCTGGCGACGATGCGCAAGCTGAAAGCACAGGGCATTCCGGTCGTATCCGTCTTTCTCACGGGGCGCCCCCTGTGGACCAATCCGGAAATCAATGCGTCCGATGCCTTTGTCGCGGCTTGGCTGCCCGGCTCCGAAGGCGGCGGCGTGGCGGATATGCTGTTCCGCGACGAGGACGGCAATCTCGTCCATGAATTCGAGGGCCGGCTGGGTTTCAGCTGGCCGATGACCGCCGACGCGCTGGGACCGCGGCTGTTCGACCTGGGCTATGGCCTGACCAGCGACGCGGTTTCCGCCATGCCGCTGCTGCCGGAAATATCCGGTGTCGCGGAAGAGGAAACCAGCGCCGGACTGTTTTTCGACAAGGGCCTGCCCACCGCGTCCTGGTCGCTGGTCGTATCGGATGGTGAGTCGGATCGGACCCGCATCACCACGACACCAGTGGAAGCCGTCGATGGCCGGGTAGAGGTCCGGGCGGTCGATCATCTGACGCAGGAGGGCGCGCGCCAATTCACCACCGATGGCAGCGGCCCTACCCTTATCGAACTGGTGACCCATGCACCGATCGATATCAGCCGCGAAACCAATGGCGACGTGCTGTTGCTGGTGACGATGCGCTATGACGAAAAGGGCAGCGCGCCGCTCATATTCTCGATGCAATGCGGTCCGGGCTGCGGCGGAGCCGTCCAACCGGGCGGTCTTGACGCGCTGCAGGCTGGCGAATGGCAGACCGTAGGCCTGTCGCTGAAATGTTTCGCCAACGCGGGTGCCGACGTCAGCAAGCTGGACGCGCCCTTCCAGGTTTCCACCAGCGGTGCCGTCAAATTCAGCCTGTCGCGGGTCGCGGTGGGGACGGTGGCCGACAGGATATTGGACTGCGAATGAATATGAACGATAAGAACAAAAGACAGGCAGGAGACAGATAATGACAATTGAGGCAACAGGCGCGCCAGCCGCTGCGCCGGCAGAGGGTTCGAAGCTCGAGACGCGCGGCGTCCTAATATTGGTGGTGGCGATATTCTTCCTGTTCGGCGGGATAACCAATCTGAACGATGTACTGATCCCGAAACTCAAAGGCCTGTTCTCGCTCAACTATGCGCAGGCGATGCTGGTGCAGTTCGCCTTTTTCACCAGCTATGCCATTTTCTCGATCCCTGCCGGTATCGTGATGAAAAAGCTCGGCTATTTTCGCGGCATTGTCCTCGGCTTCGGGATCATGGCTGTTTCCTGCCTGCTGTTCCTCCCGGCCGCCTATTCGGGCCTGTTCGGATCCTTTCTCGCGGCCCTGTTCATGCTCGGCGGCGGCATCACCCTGCTACAGGTCGCGGTCAATCCGCTGATCCTGTCGCTCGGCAGCCCGGAAACCGCGCATAGCCGCCTGACCTTCGCGCAATTTTTCAATTCGGTCGGCGTCTTCCTGATGGTCCGCTTCGGAGCGGAGATCATTCTCGGCGAGACCGCAGAAACCGATGGCTCGACGCTCACCGGAGAGGCGCTGAAAGCCTATCGGGTCGCAGAAACGACGGTCATCGGCCACAGCTATATCGGCCTTGCCATCGTCCTTGCCCTGATCGCCGTGATGTTCTGGTTTGCGCGCAATTTCATCGAGCGCCAGAAGGTCGAGGAAGTGAAGATGACGGGCAGCTTCGCCCTGCTGCGCAGCAATGCCCGCTTGCGCTTCGGCGTGGTCTGCATTTTCCTCTATGTCGGCGCGGAAGTCGCAATTGCCAGCATCATGGTCAACTATCTCGGAGACGACAGGACGCTGGCGCTCGATCCGCGTTCTGCCGGCATCATGCTGTCCTATTACTGGCTGGGTGCGCTGATCGGACGATTGATGGGCGGCTTCCTGCTGCGCCTGACCAGGCCGGGTCTGCTGCTCGCGCTTTTTGCCGCAGCGGCAATATTGCTCAATATCATCTCAGCGGTCTCGACCGGCGAACTGTCCGCCTATTCGCTGGTCGCAGTCGGGCTCGCCAACTCGATCATGTTCCCGACCATTTTCAGTCTCGCGACAGAAGGGCTGGACGAAGAGGCACCACAAGCCTCCGGCCTGCTCTGCACCGCCATCGTCGGCGGTGCGATCATTCCGCTGCTGACCGGCGTGGTCGCGGATGCCGGAGGGCTCGCCGTGGCGCTGGTCGTGCCGATGGGCTGCTACGCCGTCATCGCCTGGTACGGCCTCTATGCGGCCCGGAGATAGATTTCCGGCAGCCGGATGTGGGTCGTTGTCGCTTGCAACCATGACTGGTAAAGGTGCCATTTGACAGACGGGAAAATATTGTGACTAAAGCCACAGAGAATAGCGGCATATCGTCCCGCTTGCTGCTTTTCGGAGCGACCGGTGATCTGGCAAAACGCATGCTTCTGCCGTCGCTCTTTGCGCTGCACGAAGATGGCCTGATCGCGCCGGACCTGCGGATCGTCGGGACCGCGCGCAGCGAGATGTCGGACGAGGACTATCGCGCACTGGCGGCAGAAGCCCTGTCGGAATATCTGCCGGAGGATCGCAAGGGCAACGGGCAGTTGCAAACCTTTCTCGAGCGCCTGTCCTACCAGCCGCTGGATGCACGGAAGAGCGAAGGATATGATGCGCTGTCCGGCAAGCTCGGCGACATATCGGGCGGACTGGCAATTTTCCTTTCGACCGCGCCATCGCTGTTCGAGGCCACCATCGCCGGTCTCGATTCTGCCGGACTGACCGGAGACAACGTCCGGATTGGCCTGGAAAAGCCGCTCGGCCATGATCTGGAAACATCGGGCCTGATCAACGACGCCGTAGCCGCGGCGTTCACCGAAGAGCAGACATTCCGGATCGACCATTATCTCGGCAAGGAAACGGTCCAGAACCTGATGGCTCTGCGCTTTGCCAATATGATGTTCGAGCCCCTGTGGAACGCCAATGGCATCGACCATGTGGAAATCACCGTATCGGAAACGGTCGGTCTGGAGGGGCGTCACGGCTTTTACGACGATACCGGCGCTTTGCGCGATATGGTCCAGAACCATATGCTCCAGCTGCTCGCGCTCACCGCCATGGAGGCGCCGGCCAGCCTGGATGCCACATCAATCCGCGACGAGAAGGTGAAGGTCCTGCGCAGCCTGCGCCCGGTCACGGCGGAGGAAATGGTCCGCGGCCAATATGGCGAGGGCGCGGTCAAAGGCGGCGCTGTAACCAGCTATGCCGACGATCTGGGCGAGAGTTCCGACACCGAGACATTCGTCGCGATCAAGGCGCATATCGACAATTGGCGATGGCAGGGCGTGCCCTTTTACCTGCGCACCGGCAAACGCCTGTCCGAGCGCCGCAGCGAAATCGTGATCCAGTTCAAATCGGTGCCGCATAATATTTTTGCCGAGCGCGGTGGCCGGCTCAATGCCAACCGCCTGGTCATCCGCCTGCAGCCCGAGGAATATGTCCGCCTACAGGTGATGGCCAAGGAGCCTGGTCTTGACCGCGACGGCGTGGTGCTGCGCGAGGTCCCGCTCGACCTGTCGCTCTCGCAGGCCTTTGCGAAAGCGCGAAAGCGGATCGCCTATGAGCGGTTGCTGCTCGACCTGATCGATGGCGACCCCACATTGTTCGTGCGCCGCGACGAGGTCGAGGCCCAGTGGCGCTGGGTCGATGCTATTCGCGAGACATGGCACAAGAATGACATGAAACCGAAATCCTATGGTGCAGGAAGCTGGGGACCATCAGCAGCCATTGCGCTGACCGAACGCGACGGAGTGAGCTGGCATGAGTGAGGCCGAGGATATAACTGCTCCCATATGCTGGGCCGCCAAGGCCGATGCAGAATCGGTCGCGGACCATATTGGCGCGATCATCCAGCGCCCCGGCAATCACTGGCTGGCGGTTCCCGGAGGAAAAACGCCGCTGCCCATTTTTGACATATTGTCCCGTCGCACCTTGCCATGGGGGACGGTGTCGCTGATGCTGACCGATGACCGGATTGTCCCGCCTAATGACCCTGCCAGCAATCAGGGCAAGCTGGAGGCGGCCTTTGATGCGACACCCGCCCATGTCGCCTTATTGGAAGAAGGCTCACCACTGCCCGTGTTCGATCTGGTCTGGCTCGGCATGGGCGCAGATGGGCATATTGCATCGCTGTTTCCGAACATGGACCCGACGGCTCAAGGCACAGCCGCTGTCATCCATACGGTGCCGGAGCCTTTACCGCCCGAAGCGCCTTTCGAGCGCCTGTCGCTCAACCTCGCGGCTCTGACCCAGGCCAGGGAGATCATGTTGGTCGTGCGGGGTTGCGACAAAAAGCGGGTGCTTGATGAAGCAATTGCCGGCGAGAATGACCTGCCGGTCGCCAGACTGTTTGCCGCCGCCCGCTGCCCGATCACCATTTTCTGGAGTCGCACATGACCCTTCATCCCGTCGTCGAGAAAGTCACCGAACGGATCATCGCCCGGTCGGCGGAAAGCCGGAAGGCCTATCTCGACCTGATCGACCGCGCGCGCGACGCCGGCGTTCACCGGCCCACCCTGTCCTGCGGCAATCTCGCGCACGGCTTTGCCGCCAGCGGCGCGGACAAGCCCGTCATCCGCTCGGGCAAGGCGATGAATATTGGCATTGTCACCGCCTTTAACGACATGCTCTCGGCGCATCAGCCCTACGGCCGCTATCCCGAGCAGATCAAGATTTTCGCCCGCGAAGCCGGCGCCACCGCCCAGGTTGCCGGCGGCGTGCCGGCGATGTGCGACGGCGTCACTCAAGGGCAGGACAGCATGGAATTGTCGCTGTTCAGCCGCGACGTGATCGCGATGGGCACGGCGGTCGCCCTGTCCCACGGCATGTTCGAAGGTGCGCTGCTGCTCGGCATCTGCGACAAGATCGTTCCCGGTCTCTTGATCGGCGCGCTGCGCTTTGGTCATTTGCCGACCATATTGATCCCCGCCGGGCCGATGCCGTCGGGTCTCGCCAACAAGGAAAAGGTCCGCGTGCGGCAGCTATATGCCCAGGGTAAAGTGGGCGAGGAAGAATTGCTCGAAGCGGAAAGCGCCAGCTATCATGGCGCGGGGACCTGCACTTTCTTCGGCACTGCCAACAGCAACCAGATGATGATGGAGATGATGGGACTGCATATGCCCGGCAGCTCCTTCGTCAATCCGGGCACCAAGTTGCGCCAGGAACTGACCCGCGCGGCGACGCATCAGCTGACCCGCAATGGCTGGGCGGGCGACGCTTACCGCCCGCTGGGCCGCTGCATCGACGCAAAAGCCATTGTCAACGCCGTGGTCGGCCTGCTGGCCACCGGCGGCTCGACCAATCATGTGATTCACCTTCCCGCCATCGCACGCTCCGCCGGAATCCTGATCGACTGGGACGACATGGATGAATTGTCGGCAGCCGTGCCGCTGATCGCCAGCGTCTATCCCAATGGCGCGGGCGACGTGAACCATTTCACCGCTGCGGGCGGCATGCCCTATGTCATCCGCGAGCTGATCGGGGCGGGCCTAGCGCATGATGATATCATGACCGTCTACGGCCGCTCGCTGTCAGAGGGCGCAAGGCAGCCGGTCCTCGAAGGGGATACGCTGCGCTTTGACGATGCCCCGGAACAGAGCGCCGACGACACGATATTGCGTCCGGTGAAAAGTCCTTTCAAGGCCGATGGTGGCATGAAGCTGCTGCAGGGCAATCTCGGCCGGGCGACGATGAAGGTCAGCGCGGTCGAGCCCGTCCGCTGGACGATCGAAGCGCCGGCGGCCCTTTTCCACGACCAGAATGATGTGGTTACGGCCTTCAAGGCCGGCAAGCTGGATCGCGATGTCATCGTCGTGGTCCGCTTTCAGGGGCCGGCGGCCAATGGCATGCCGGAACTGCACAAGCTCACCTCGCCGCTCGGCGTGCTGCAGGACAAGGGCTATAAGGTCGCTTTCGTCACCGATGGCCGCATGTCCGGCGCCAGCGGCAAGATACCCGCGGCGATCCATATTTCGCCGGAGGCCTATCACGGCGGCCCGCTGGGCAAGCTGCGGGACGGCGACCTCGTGCGGGTCTGTGCGGCGAAAGGCGAGCTTGTCGCGCTGGTCGATCCGGCAGAATGGGCAGCCCGCGAACAGGCCGCCCCACCGCCGCCCGCCATGGGCACCGGCCGCGAATTGTTCGCGATGATGCGCCACCACAGCGATCCGGCGGAAAAAGGCGGCTCGGCCATGCTGGCCGAGGCAGGACTCTAGACATGGCCGAAATTGTCGTAGCCGATATCGGGGGCACCCATGCCCGCTTTGCCATCGCGCACGTCGAGAATGGTGAGATTGCATCGCTCTCCGCGCCAATAACGCTGGCGACCGCCGACCATCCGAGTTTCCAGATTGCCTGGGAGGTCTTCGGCGAACAGTCGGGGCGCACCCTTCCCGCTGCCGCCGCCATCGCGGTAGCGGCCCCGATCAATGCGGAGCTGATCAATCTCACCAACAATCCGTGGATCATCAGACCACCACAGATCTGCGAAAAACTGGGTGTCGACCATTATACGCTCGTCAACGACTTTGCGGCGGTGGCGCATGCGGTGGCGATGGTCGACGCCGGGCAGTTCAAGCATATTACCGGACCGGATATTCCGCTTCCCCGATCCGGAACGATCAGCGTGATCGGTCCCGGCACTGGCCTCGGGGTCGCTGCGCTGGTCTGCAATGACGATGATATGCAGGTCTTGGCTACGGAAGCGGGCCATTGTGATTTTCCGCCTCTGGATGCGGTCGATGATCGCATCCTGCAGGCTCTTCGCGCAAAACATGGCCGGGTGTCGGTCGAACGCGTGATATCCGGCCCGGGCCTGCGGACGATTTTCGAGATATTGTCGGAAATGGAAAACCGGCCAGTTCCGCTGGGCGACGACAAGACTCTCTGGAAACTCGCCTTGGAAGGGAAAGACAGTATCGCAATCGCGGCCCTGGACCGTTTTTTTCTGTCGCTTGGTTCGGTTGCCGGAGATATCGCGCTGTCCCACGGCTCGGCAGCGGTCGTCCTCGCGGGCGGTTTGGGGCTAAGGCTGGTGGATCATATTTCGAGCTCCGGCTTTGCCGACCGCTTTACCTCGAAGGGTCGCTATCGCGGGTTGATGGAAAGCCTGCCGGTCAAACTGATCACCCATCCCGAGCCCGGTCTGCTGGGTGCGGCGGCAGCTTATATCCAGGAACATGGGACGTGACGGACAGAATCAAACCGATCGAGCAGCTGATGCGCCGGTCATCCGTCATCCCGGTGCTGGTGATCGAGGATCTGGCGCGCGCGCAGCCGATTGCGGAAGCGCTGGTCGAAAGCGGATATCCGGTTCTGGAAGTAACGATGCGGACGCCATGTGCGCTCGCGGCGATTGCCGCCATGCGTCAGGTTCCGGGCGCGATTGTCGGCGCCGGCACCGTCACTAACCCGGACCAGCTCGATGCTGCCATCGGTGCCGGGGCAGAATTTATCGTATCGCCGGGCTTGACCGACAGTCTGGGCAAAGCCGCGATTGCAGCCGATATTCCTTTTCTTCCCGGAATCGCGACTGCGGGAGATATCATGCGCGGGCTGGATCTCGGGCTGACCCATTTCAAATTTTTCCCGGCTACGGCGAGCGGCGGGATACCGGCGCTCAAATCCCTCTCGGCACCGTTCGGCCAATGCCGTTTTTGTCCCACGGGCGGAATTACCGAACAGACCGCAGCCGACTGGCTTGCGCTGGATTCGGTACTGTGCGTCGGTGGGAGCTGGGTGAGCGGACCGAACTGATTACGCTATGTTCGTCGATTTTGCGCCTTCGTCGATGCCGCGCTGCCGGCACGCATCTCGCTGCGGGCTTGCCAGAGGATTTCCCAGCCGCCGCTGATTGCCAGCGCTGCCAGCAGACCGGCGACGGCAAGATCGGGATAGGCGCTGCCTGTCTGGAACACGCCAAGCGCCGCGATCATCACCGCGACATTGCCGATCGCATCGTTGCGCGAGCAGATCCACACCGAACGCATATTCGCGTCCCCGGTACGGAACCGGTATAGCAACAGAGCCACGCCGATATTGGCGACCAGCGCCATTGCTCCGACCACACCCATCATTGCGGCCTGCGGCGCTGTACCGTTGATGAAGGCGAGTATCGCCGTCACCAGCACCCAGAGGCCGAACGCGAGCAGCGTCAGCCCCTTCAGAAACGCTGTGCGCGCACGCCAGCTCAGGGCCATGCCCGCAACCACGAGGCTGATCGCATAATTGGCACTGTCACCGAAGAAATCCAGCGCGTCGGCTTGTAGCGCCCGCGAATCAGCCGCTGCGCCGGCCATGAATTCAAAGATGAACATCGCCGCATTGACGGCAAGCGCTATCCAGAGAGCAAGCCGCCAGCGCGGGTCATTCAGCGAGACCTGGTCGTCTGATCCACTTCCACAACAGTTTCCGGCCATAATATTATCCTAGACAATTTCCGATTCATACCTAGCTATGCACCCTGTAGTAACTATAGGGTCAAGCGATGAAAATTGGGCAACTGGCAAAGGCAACAGGGACGAAAGTCGAGACCATCCGCTATTACGAAGCCTCCGGCCTGCTTCCGGAGCCCGCCAGAACTCAGGCTAATTATCGCGATTATGACCTTTCCCATCTCGAACGCCTGACCTTTATCCGGCGCTCAAGAGACCTCGGATTCACGCTTAAGTCTGTACGCGAATTGCTACAGCTGGCGGATGACAATGATGACCCCTGCGATGCGGTGGACGAAGTGGCTTCGGCACATCTCGTCGCGGTCGAGCAGAAAATCGCCGATCTAAGCGCATTGCGTGACGAATTGTCCCAAATGCTCCAATGTTGCGGGGACGGCACAGTCGGGGATTGCCGTATCATTTCTTCGCTGGCTTCCAGAAATTTGCCGTCAGCCGATAATAGCGCGACCCCGCCCGCCAAAGCTTAGGTTCAAGGGCGGCATACCGCTTCCCGTCCGGTGTCCGGCGGATATCGACAATCGATTCGCAATTGAGGCCGCTTTTGCTATTGGCTCCGCATGTGCATAATCTCCCTCGCATGGCAGGCCCATCCCCGCTGGAAACTCGTCGCAATCGGTAACCGTGACGAAATGCATGGCCGCCCGACTGAACCGCTGGCCCGCTGGGACGATCACGGCCATTTGCTGGCAGGACGGGATATCCAGGCCGGCGGCACCTGGCTGGGGGTCTCGGAACAGGGGCGTTTTGCGGTTGTTACGAATGTCAGCGGCTATGGAGCCGCGGAACAGAGTCGCGCCTCCCGGGGCGACCTGCTGAAAGACTTTCTGGCTGGCGAAGGCCGCTGCTCCGATCTCGACGCCATTCCGTTCTCAAACTTCAACCCGTTCAACCTGATCACCATCGCCGATGACAAGGCTTTAGCCCATTCGAACCGGCCTGATAGCATCAGCCGGCCGCTTGAGCCGGGCGTTCATGGACTGTCCAATGGATCGCTCGACGAACCGTGGCCGAAGGCGAAGCATCTCAATGCCGGCTTGGACCAGTGGCTTTCTGGAAATTCTGCCGATCCTGCCCATTTGCTCGATATATTGACGGACACCACGACTTATCCGCTTCCCGCTGCATCAGGCATCCAAGCAGTCAGCAAAGCGGAGCCGCAAGGCTCGGGAATATTCATCCATAACCCGGTATATGGAACGCGCTGCAGTACGATTGTCACCATCGATCACGAAGGCTCGGGATCAATTTTCGAGCGACGCTATGCGGCCTCTGCCGATATAATCGGCGAAACCACCTTGGCCTTTTCCTGGCCAGCCTGAAAAGTTCTGGAATTATCGACGCGCATCGGTCGCATCAGGTCCGCGCTTGAGACCTATCGCAGCTTGCCCCGATCGTAGCGATCGCCGGCGATGATGCCGCGCAGCAATTCCGGCTGGATTTCCCGCATGTCCTCTGTTGTGTGCAAGACGGATACATCGCCTGTCGTCTCGGCAATGACAGCGAGAACTTGCGAAAACTGGAAAACATTGGCCTCGCGCAGCTTTCCCCAAAGATCGTCTTCGGTCATCTTTGCCTTCTTCAGCTGATCGTGCTGGACTTCTTTGCCGATCATGATCAGCCGCGGTTTGTTATCCGTCAGACGCTGCAAGCCGGTAAAGCGGCTTCTCAATATCGCCATCCCGATTTGCAGGCCAAAGAGACATATGAGCGTGGTCACACCATTGGCGATCGGCGGGTCTTCGGCAATAATGACCGACCCCAGCACCGATCCGATTGCCACTGTGACAGCGAAGTCGAAGCCGCTCATTTTTGAGAAGCTGCGAACCCCGGCCAATCTTGTCAGCAGGATGACCACCACATACATGGCGACCGCCGATAGCGCGATCAGCGGCACATGAGCCCATTCGGTATTCGTCCAGTCACTCAGCATTTCTATATCCCCCCAATATCGGTCATTGCATCAAGCAACTTCTTCGGCTTCCACTGGTTTTCGCTCGTCGAAAATTTTGGCCAGTTCTTGTGCTCTTTCGGCGCTCAGGTCTTCCTTCGCCGCGGCAAATATCTCGTTCTCTTCCTCGTCCATATGATGTTCGAGCCGTTCCTTGAGCGTCTTGAACCGCGTCAGCCAACCGCTGTTGTCGAAGTCCATATCGACCAGATCTTCAAAATAATCATCGGCTTCCTTATGCTCGGACACGGAATGGCGGCCTTTGTCCTGCAGATCGGGCCTCGCCAGCATTTCGGCATATAATGACTGTTCTTCTGCATTGGCGTGAGCCGAAACATCGATACGCAATTGCTCGAAAGCCTCCCGGCGTTCCTTGCTGTCACCACTGGTATCGGCGACACGCTCCAGCATCTCGCGATGTTTGTCATGGTCCTGTTTCAGGCGGGTAAAAATATCGGTCATCAAAGCCTCCATCAGTCATATCCTGCTGTGAAGACGCGTGAGCCGCCGGTTGGTTGCATGTCAGGGTGCAACGCGATGGCGCCTAGCCAGTGATCAGCCGCCCGCGGTCAGTGCCAAAGACACTGAATTTGCTGATTTTTTAAAAAAATTGAAAAAAATTCATAATTCTTGGAACCAATCACTCTCGCGGTGGTTGTCTAGTTTGAATGATCGGTGACCCATGACCCGGAGTTACTATTGTTCCTCATAAACCGGCTGGGAAATTTGCCGTTTCGTATCCCCCCGTTTACTGACGGTCAAATTTCCCAGCCAATTTTCCCCTATATTCCGACTTATGTCAGCAGCCGTTGGCTCGCTGTCCGTTGACGGCTGACGGCCAAAAAAATGGCCAGGACATAATGCCTGGCCATGATGGTCAAATGATTTGGGTAAAGCCTATTGTTCGGAAGGCATGGTTACGTCCACATCAGGAACGTCGACCGTTACTTCTTCACTGCCGACTTCAATGTCAGCTGTTTTCACGTCGACTTCAGGCAGTTCGCCTGCATCTCCGGATACATCAACATCCATGGAAGGCATTTCGCCTTCGTCCGTAACATTGGCTTCGCATGCGGTAAGCGCCAATCCAGCGGTCATCGCGGCAGCAATTACAAATTTATTCATTATGAACTCCCTTACTTGGTTCGATATATGCAACGCCCGACATAGCGCCGGGTTCCACTATAACGAAAAATTACCCGCGGCCAAGCCGCATCCGAAAAGCATCGAGATGGAAGTAACTGGGGTCAAACTGGCTCATCTCGGCCAGCCGGTTTTCATCCTGAAACAGGATCCACCCGTTGTCCCGCAACAGCAGCCCGTCTCGCTCCAGTTGCCGGAGGACGCGGTTGGTGTGGATCGGGGTTAGACCAAGCGCATCTGCGAGGACAGTCTGGGTCAGCGGGACGCGGAAACCGTCGGCAGTGCCAGCCCCCGCTATCTGTACACGACGGTGAAGCTCGAGCAGAAAATGCCCTATCCGTTCGCGCGCTGTCTGTTGGCCGTTTCTGACAATCTGCTCCCGCAAGAAGGCTTCTTCCTGAACCTGCATCCACCAGAACGCGAGGGTGAGCTTGCCGGATTCTGTCATCAACCGCCGGAATTCAGCCGGCCTTACCGATAGACAGGACAATTGCGTGACCGATTTGACCGAATGATCCGCCTCGGCAGCGACCAGCACCTGCAGATCGAAGATGTCACCGGGCAATAGCACATTGAGCACCTGCCGTCTGCCATCCTCAAGGCTCTTGTACCGGATCGCCCATCCTTCCTTGACGATCAGCAGGCTGTCCAGTTCCTGACCGGCATCGACTATTTCGGCATTTTTCTCGAACTGCTGTTCCCGCCCATCGATCTGCATGATGACCTCGCGGTCACTATCATCCAGATCGGCATAAAAGGAGATACGCCTTAACAAGGCCTCCTGCGCCACTAGAGCGCTCCGTCGTCCGGCGCAGGAAATTCCAGCGTGCACCGGAGCCCTTCAGCAGTCCAGTCCCTCGTAATCTCTCCA
This sequence comes from uncultured Sphingorhabdus sp., assembly GCA_964022345.1. Lineage (GTDB taxonomy): Bacteria > Pseudomonadota > Alphaproteobacteria > Sphingomonadales > Sphingomonadaceae > Parasphingorhabdus. The sequence continues at coordinate 159,273 of CAXHZT010000003.1, read as the reverse complement.
CGCAGGTTGCGGGTGATGCTGTGATCGATCAGCGACGACCCGAACCCGGCGGTGGATGGCGCGGCACCGGGATTCGGCCCGCCACGTTCTGACCAGATCAGCGTAACCAGATCCTGGCCGCCTTCGGAGCGCACCGACCAGTCTATTTTGACCAGCCCCTTGTCAGTCGTCAGCGCGCCGTATTTTGCTGCGTTGGTAGCCAGTTCGTTCAATACGAGGGAAATCGATACCATCGCATTTTCCGCCAGAATGATATCCGGTCCAGACCAGCGAACGCGTGGATATGTCCGGCAAAGGTCCTTCACCAGAGCGGCAAAGGATCCGGTCACGAAATTGGTGTCGAGCAGAATTTGCTGGGCGCGATTGAGAGCGCCCAGCCGGTTGTTGATGCGCTCGATATAATCGTCGATGGAAGTGGCGGAATTTTTCGTCAGCGCCATGATCGATTGCAGCGTTGCGAACAGATTGCGGAGGCGATGGTGGAGTTCGCGTGTGTGAAGCCGCAACTGCTCCTGCTGGTCGATCGAATGGGTAATATCCTTGTTGATGCCGGTCAGCGTCGGACGGCCGTTGGCTTCCAGATAATCGCCATAGCCCTCGACCCATCGGGTTTCTCCAGACGGCAGGACGATACGGAAACGCGCCTCGTATTTCTCGCCCGGCGCTGCCGCCGCGCTCATCGCTTCCTGCACTGCCTGCCGATCTTCGGGGTGGACCCGTCCGAACGCCGAATCGACGTCGGCCAATGCCTCGCCGGCATCCTCGCCCCAGATTTTCATATAGGCGCCGCCCCAGTCAATCAGTCCGGTTTCCAGATCGATCCGGAAGCTCCCGATATCGCTGAGCGCCAAGGTGAGATCCAGGTTGGACCGGGCGATGGCGGCATTTTTCTGCGCCTGCTCGCGCAAGCCAACCTCGCGGCTCAATTCCATCTCGCTCATTGCGATGTCCGCCAGGCTTGCCAGCTGGTCCAGCTGATTCTTGGTCATCCGGAACCGTGGCACCGTGTCGGCGATCCAGAGTGCTCCCATCACCATACCGTTGGGGGCAATCAACGGGGCGCCAGCGTAGAAGCGGATAGCGGACGTACCGCTGACGAGAGGATTATCAGCAAATCGCGGATCGGTGCTAGCGTCTTCGACGACCACCGGTTCCTGTTTCTCGATCATCTCGGCGCACAACGAGACGTCCCGTGCGGCTTGCGAAGCCGAAATGCCGACAGGCGACTTGAACCATTCCTGCTCCTGGTCGATCAGCGAAATAGAGGCCATTGGTGCAGAGAATATGTCCGCGACCAGCCGTGTAATGCGGTCAAAAGCTTTTTTGGGGACGCTATCCATCGCTTTGTAGCTGTCCAGCGTGGCCAAGCGTTCAGTTTCCATAGATGGGTGTAGCCCCTCACTCATGTTGTTACACCGATCATGTCTGATCCTTTTCCCTGCCACCCCTGCTGCGATCACATTGCCAACGAACGAACCGCGATCTTGTTGCATCCCGCCGGAAACGGCGATGCGAACCGTGCGTAGCTAACATAGAATGCGCATGGGGTTGACTATAAAAAAGAGACTTTTGAAGAAAGGTGCGCATCGCGGAAAAACGCGGCGACTTGTCACCGAAAAGGCGGACGAACCTACGATCCGACCGCCTTTTGCTATCTTCTTGAACCGGCCGCCTATCGACGGGTCATAAAGGCACCGAGGATCAGCCCTAGGCCCGCAGTGGCCGCGATGCTGACGATGGGATTTTCCCGGAATGTCTTCTGCGCCTTTGCACGGCCTTTCGTGCTCGCCTCGACAGCATTTTCCCTTGCTTCGCCAAATTTTGTCTTGGCGTTGGCGCGCAATTCCATAGCGTTCGCCTGCGCGTCAGCCTTTACCGACTTGGTCAGCTTCGCCAGATCCTCTTTCAGCATTTGCAGATCCGATTTCACTGCGCCCATTTCCTCTGAATAATTACCTGTCATTTCAATTGCTCCATTTTTGATCTACTGAAGCATCTACGAGTGGCCACCTGTTTGGTTCCGCGCTAGGCTGAACTTCAGATGTTTTGCTGACGCTGACTCGTTCAAATTTTTGTGGAACCCTTTTCGATATTGTTCGTTGAGGGCCAATCATGGAGACATAAATATATGCCACTAGCTGAAAATCTGAGACCACATTTGCCCTATCTGCGGCGCTACGCGCGGGCTTTGACGGGCAGTCAAAATAGCGGCGATGCGTTCGTCAAAGCCGCGCTCGAGGCGATCATCGCCGACCCCTCGTCGGTATCAGAAGAAGATAACGTACGCGTCCAGCTCTATCGGGTCTTTTCCCGTATCTGGGAAAGCGCCCACGTACGACTGTCAGAAGATCCGGACAGCAGCTCCGCGCAGAACCGCCTGAATGCCATCCCGCCGATCAGTCGCCAGGTATTGCTCCTGACCGCGCTCGAGGGTTTTTCGGCCAGCGAAGTTGCGGTCATTGCCGACGTCGGCGAAAATTCGGTCAACGGCCTGCTGGAAGACGCGATTGCGGATATCGACCGGGAAACCCGGGCGGATGTGCTGATTATCGAAGACGAAGTCTTGATATCGATGGAATTGCAGCAGATTGTTGCGGGTCTGGGCCATCGTGTGTCAGGCACCGCGACTACCCACAAGGGCGCGCTGGAAGCGGTGGCAAAATCGAAGCCGAGCCTGGTGCTGGCCGACATTCAGCTGGCCGATGGCAGCTCCGGGATCGATGCAGTGAAAGATATTCTGGAAAAGATATCGGTGCCGGTCATTTTCATTACCGCCTTCCCCGAACGCCTGCTCACCGGCGAACGGCCCGAGCCGACATTTCTGATTACCAAGCCGTTCCAGCCCAATGCCATTCGCGCTGCGATCAGCCAGGCTCTGTTCTTTTCGACGTCCTCGAAAGACGATTCCGAATAAGCGTCAAAGCATTTTAGACGTGACTGGTTAAGCCGGCCATCATGCAGCCACCATCAATATATGGCGGTTGCATGATGGCCGGCTTTACTTCTTTTGGCATATTTCAGATTTCCTTCCGCGCGGGGAAGACTGCGGCGTCGTGAGTGCTAGGACGCAATTCTCTCAACGGCATTGACGATATTCTCCAATGCTGTTTCTGTGGCATTCCCATGCCCGTCGGACGCGGACGTAAAGCGCCCCTCTTCGAGAATTTCCTCGAGTGATTTGCGGGCGCGCGATACGCGGCTTTTCATGGTGCCAATGGCACAATTGGCGATTTCCGCTGCCTGTTCATAGGAATATCCGCCTGCACCGACCAGAATGATGGCCTCGCGCTGGTCGTCGGATAATTCCATCAGCCCGCGCTGCAGATCCGCAAGATGAAGCGGGTCCTGTTGTGAGGCGGGCGCTGATAATATGCGTTCTGCTACCAACTCGTCATAGTCGCCGCTGAACTTCTTCCGGCGCATGCTGGAAAAAAACGTATTACGCAAAATGACGAATGTCCATGCGCGCATCGACGTGCCGGCGACGAAACGGTCCCGGGCGGCCCATGCTTTCAGCAGAGTATCCTGCACCAGATCGTCGGCCATGTCCCGGTTGCCACAAAGGCTCCGCCCAAAAGCGCGCAGATGCGGAATGGTTTCCGCCAGCTGCTGCTTGAATTGCGCGGGTGGCAAAGCCTTGCCTTTATTCATTTGAATCCGGCCGGTCAGAGTCGCTATCGCCGTCGTCCAGCTGGTCCAAAAGGGCCAGCATGTCGTCGGGGAGCGGTTCGTCGAGAACCCCGAGATACATGTTCTTGAGGCCGAGGCCTAATCTCTCTTGCATGTCATCCTTGCTGTTCACCGGCATGTCCTTTGACTGTTTTCCATCGTTGTCGGCATCCCGTGGATCCGTTGGATTGTTTTTCTGGTTAGCCAAACCATGCCTCGATTTCATTTGCTTAAAGAAAGAACACGCGATTTCCGTAAAGGTTGCATATAAATTTATATTAATAATGTCCAATGCGCGGGACATTTTTCGTGAATGTTCGCTGCCAATTTACAAGTATGAACCGAAATCCGGAGAATGCGTCAATAATCGATGCAAAGCAGCAAAAATTAAGTTTGAAAATGGAAGGCAAAGGCAGCCGCGAAGGGTGACAGCGTCAACAGAGCCTATATCGATCTGATAGTCTACGGGCTTTCAGGCAATAGGGAACGGCTGACTGCCCAGCTTACCGTCACAGCGCCGGAAATTTTGCGCCCAGAGAGCCAAAGCTCTGGAACATGGCTCTGGTACTGTCGGCAATAGCATCATCAGCGAGCAATTCGCATAATTCGGCTCTTGCGGATCCTTTTCTGGCGCCCAGATAATGACCGGCCATGCCCCATTCGGCGAATTGTCGGCGGGGGATTTCCCGGTGACTGACCACGGAAATGCCGTCGTGCCTGCTATCCAGCCTGATATGATGGAGACGATCATGGGCAACGGCGCGATCACCTTCCAGACATTGCATGAAATTCAGGCCGTTGAACAAAAGCAGACCGGATATTCCGAAGCGCTGATTATTCCGTTGCGACACTTTCATGATCGCCAGAAAATCTTCTTCGGTCAGGCCTGGCCTGGCATTGCTTACATAAATAAGCGAAGTGATAAGTGGGAGGGACACGCTTAACTTTCTTCTCGCGATGGTGGTTTCACCCATCCCGCGCTTGAGAAAAAGTCCCCTAGTTCCTTTCGATGAACCTTACCCTAACATAGGTTAAGCTTGCCGGGCATCATTCAACCGGTTGCTGGTCATCCAGCAAGTCGGCAGAACCGTCGTCCGATCGCTCTGAATCCACCAGTTTCTCGACATGATCCTCGGGAGATATGTCAAATTCCGTGGTCGCAGTCGTTTTTGCAGGTTTTTGACGATCCGCACCAGTGGCCTGCGCCCCTGCGCCAGTGTCGGCCATCGCCGGCTGCCCGTTATCAAAGCGGAGCCGATATATCGGTTCGGGCAAGGCAAAACCGGCGTCTTCCAGCGCATTTTTCGTGACCCGTATCGCCGCACCTCTCGCCTTGTTGAAATCGCTTTCGCGCTGATCAATCCAGCCGTGAAAGGCGATCACGATATTGGAATCGCCCACTTCCCGGATTTCCGCCGTCGCTTCGGGATCATCCAGAACAAAATTCTGGCCGTTGATCGCATCCAGCCCGGTTTCAATCGCCGCCGCCGGATCATCATCTGCGTCGACCCCCAGTTCGAAGCTGAAGCGACGCTGCGGATTGCGGGTATAATTTAGAATCTCTGACTTGAACACGGTCGCATTGGGTATACGCAGATGATTGCCGTCCAGGGTCATCAGGATGGTCGCCCGCGATGTCAGGCGGACCACGCGTCCCTCGCGCTCGCCGATCAACACATGATCATTGGCACGAAACGGCTGACGAATGCTGAGCATGATGCTGGACATATAGTTGTCGACGGTATCGCGCAGGGCAAATCCCACCGCCAGACCGATCACCCCAGCACCCCCGAGCACCGCGCCCAGCAATGCCGTCGCATTCAATATATCCAGGCCGATAAATATCCCGACCAGAATGAACAGGATACGCACGAAGCCCGCGACAAGCTCGGCCAGGAAGATGTTCGGCATAACACGCTGCCAAAATGCCATGCGCCCGCCAATGAAGTGACCCAAAAGACCAATGAATATGGTAACGAACAGCGCGACCCCGATGAGCGGCAGAGCCGACAGGAAATTCTGGATACTGACGCCGAACTTGTCGACCACCGGTTCCACATTGCTGCCGACCGACAAATCCCGTTCCAACGCTGTTTCCACCGTCACGACGCCGGAAACACGTTGTGCGATGGCTTTGGCGCGGTCGGCAGACGCATTGTCCGCAATGGGACCGGACAGGCTGACAACGCCGGCATCCACCGCGACGCTGACCCCTTCGAGACCTTTGATTTCCCGGAATATGCCGCGCAAGCGATCGGCTATCGCATTGTCGTCGATGGCAGTCGCTGCTGGATCTATGACCGGCTCGGGATCGGCAGCGGGTTCGGCGGCCGGCTCTGTCAATGGCACCTGCGCATGCGCCGGAACTATTATTGCAAGCGTGGTTCCAAATCCGCACGTGGCGAGCGCCAGGACGAACGCGACTATAAGCCGGTAATATAAGGGCATATTTCTCCGATCGGGAATATTCGCATACGCCCAAGCATAGCAAAAGTTCCTGCCGACGGGAAAAATTTACTTTGGAACCGACGGGCGCGTTCAAAGTTGGTTGTTCATATTCAACGAACAACGAGGACGATATGACAAATAACTCTTCCACGGACATATTGAACGACGTCTTGGAGACGCTGATCGATTCCGCGCATGGCTACGAAAAAGCAGCTGAAATCGCGGACCGGCCTGCCTTCAAGAATTTCTTTTCGCGCCGCGCGACATCTCGCCGGGCCATGGCCGATGCGGTTCGTGAAGAAATCGTCAAATTCGGCGAGACGCCAGAAAGCGACGGCACCATTCTGGCATCTGCGCATCGCGTCTTCATGGGCCTGAGCGCCGCGGTACAGGATAATGACGAAGCGGCAATCGAAGCCGTCGAAACGGGCGAAGAATATCTGCGCAAGAAATTCGAAAAGGCAATGGCCCACGATGGCCTGTCGGTTTCTGCCAAGACCCTTTTGCGCAACTATCAAGGTGAACTGCGCGCAGACGGCCGTTTGATTGATCATCTGGAAGAAGCGACTTCCTAAAAACGCATCTCTGTTAACATCAAGACAAAGGAATTTATCATGGAATATGGAATTGTTGGACTTCTGATTCTGGCTCTCGACATCTGGGCGCTGCTCAGCGTCTGGGGCAGCGGCTCTTCGACCGGTGCCAAGATTATCTGGTCGCTGATCATCCTGATCCTGCCGGTGATCGGACTGATCCTGTGGTTCTTCGTCGGACCAAAGGGCTCGGCGCGCGCTATCTAGTGCGAAACCGCTAGGACGTTATACCGACTGTCAAAGCGGCCCCGATATGCATCCCATGGGGATGGGTATCGGGGCCGCCTTGGTTTGTTATACAGGGAAAGCGGACAGACGTTTCAGGGAACGACCATGACAAGCAAAACATCCAGCACCGAACTGGCAAGCGAACGCACCGATCTGGCCGAGGACCGCACCGAATGGGCTGAAGATCGCACGATCATGGCCAACGAGCGGACCTTTGCGGGCTGGATGCGCACCGGCTTGGCCGCGGTCGGGATCGGTCTCGGCTTCAATGCCCTGTTCGGCAAACTTGAGCCGTTCTGGGTGCCCAAGGCCATCGCTACCCTGTTCATGTTCATCGGCATTTTCATTTTCTGGGTCGCCCAGCGCAACGGCTGCGCCGTGCAGGACCGGCTCAATTCGCACCATGCGACACCGGTCAAACCTTACAACATGCGTATCGTTTCCGGATTGATGGCATCCGGCGCTTTGGCCTTGATCGTAGCGATCTGGACGATGGATTTTGCCAGCTGATTCCTCGCGTGATTGCAACCAACTGGCCGCTCGTCGGTAGGTAATATGAATATCATATAACAATTGAAGGAGAATGACGTGCGTTACATCATCAGAACCATCGCAGCCGGAGCTATTTCGGTGGCCGCCAGAATCATCATCAAGAAAATCCAGGAAAAGAACCAGCCGGACACCAACGAAACCACCGCGTAACAACCGCCGTGGTTATATGATCGGCTCCACGACCCGTTACATGATCCCCGCGAAAACATCGTCGGCCCGTTTCGGGTCGAGGATGTCATTTTCTGACAGCCAGGCCTCAACCGCGCCGATGTCCGGTGTTTGATACGGCCTGAGCTGGCGTCCCGGACCGTTCAGAGCCTCTATAGTTTCAATCAGCGAATTCGTCTTGTCCATGGACTGATGAACATCATCTTCCTCCTGCCCCAGATGCTCGGCCAGCAGATCGTTTCTTACACGGGCGATCTGGGCGGGCACGGTGCCATCCGCAATCACCGAGGCGTCAATTGCAACATCGCATTCACTGTCAAAGCCGAGCGACCGGTTGTTGAAGTTCGATGACCCGATGCGAATATATTGGTCATCAATAATCAATATCTTGGCATGGACATATATCGGCGTTCCGGCCTCGTTGAACGGGTGGAGCATCCGGAACCGGTCATATTTGTCGCGCGCCCTCAACGCTTCCACCAGGCGGGCACGGGTAGAGTCCATTATCTCGGACTCGAGCCAGCCCTCTGCGCTTTCCGGATTGATTATGACGACCTCCGGGCCATTGGGTTCCGACAGGCGAGCAGCAATGGCGGCGGCGATCTTTGCCGAGGCGAAATACTGGCTTTCGGCATAGATATGGTTTTTGGCCGCGGCGATCAGATCAACGCAAAGCCCCTCAATTTCGTTGACGCCCTCCTGATCATCCATTTCCGGCAAGGTTCTGGCGATTGCGATCGGGCAATCGGTAAAGTCCGGGTCGAGATCGGCAGGCCAGCAATCGTCTTTTGCTGTCACTGTTTTGGTCTTCTTGCCGCCAGCAGCGCGCCAGTGCTGCACCGCATATTCCGCCAGCGCGCTCGCAACATCCCCCTGTACGACCATCGCCGCGTCATGCCAGGGCCCGGCATCATGGCCGTCCGGCTGCAGGCGATGATCATGATTGTCGTCGTGAGAGCGCGTATCCCAACGGTTGTTGGTGACATCGATGCCGCTGCAAAAGGCCGTATCCTCGTCGATCACGATGATTTTCTGATGATGGGCAGCGCCGACCGGATGATGGGAATCGAGCTTGAAATGGACCCGCGGATGCAAATACCAGCGGATCAGGGTCAACAGTCCGTTGAGCCGCACGAAGGATTTCAGGGCGCCGGTGTCCCAGCGCAAAATATAGATATCAAGATCTCGGTTTTTCTTCAGCAACCAGTCGAAATAAGCGCCGATTTGCAGTGGCCCGTCAGGCTGCTCCGCTGTATCATGCATTTCCACCCGTTCATCAAAATCCCAGCCCAGCAGCATCACCCGTTGCTGCGCCTGGGCGAGAGACTTTCGCACCGCACGGAAATAATTCTCTCCATCGATGAGGACCGCTGCCCTGTCTGCGTGTTCGACGCGCCAGCAATTTTTCCCAGGCTTGAATATATTCGGCATAGTTGGACAACTTCCCCGGTGGCATCGAGTTCCCCTTACCACAACCCGGAAGGCAACCAATCGGAATTTCGCGCGTTTAGACGAGATGAAGAACCAATTAGCACGGCCCAATATTCCTTTGACCCCGATATTTCCGGGCACCCCCTATCTATGGTTTCGCAAGGGATTTGATGATAACCAATCTGGTGCTGATCGGATTTCGGAAGACAAGAAATTGCCGCTGGGTCAAGGTAAAGCGCTGGAAAAATATCCGATGGTAGAACCCGGATCGTTCCAGAACGCCGTCCAGTCGGTAAATGCGACGCTCGACAATGGTACGAAAATCTGCCTCCGGCGCGTTCGCCACTCCGATATCGACCAGATCGAAAAGGGCATCAGCGAGATGTCCGACCAGAGCCGCTACCTGCGTTTCTTTTCCGGATCCAAAACGATGCCCCCGTCAGTCGTTGAGCGACTGGCAAATGTTGACGGCATTCGTCATCTGGCATGGGGCGCGATCAAGATGGACGGCGATGATCATCGTGCAATCGCCGCAGCCCATGTTTTCCGGGAGACCGACGACAGCGATTCCGGGGAATTCGCCATTGCGGTGCTGGATCAATATCATGGCCAGGGCGTATCACGCATATTGATGGCAGCAATGTTCCTTGATGCCTATTGCGAGGGCATTCGCCACCTTCGGATCGATATTTTGCGCAACAACAAGAAGGCGGCAGGCCTGATCAAGGCCATGGGCGCCACGCCAGGCCTGTTCGAGGGATCAACCGCTCAATATGATCTGGTGATTGCCGATGCCCTTTCCGCTCTGCAACAAATGGACAAGCCCTCGGCCGTCTCCGACGTGATTTCGGCTTTTCGGGCCAATTAAAAGCCCGCCCGGCAAAAAAATCTGAAAAAAGTAACCTCTACATGGAACCACAGGCCTTGCGGCGCGTTGGAAACATTAATCTATGGGCGATGTCCGAATTCACCTTCGACCCAGAGGTTTGCGCCGGAAAATGCGGTCCCGACCAGTTGTGTATGTCGGTGGCAGCGTTTTCCGGCCTTTCATATCGAAAACCCCCGATATCGCGATATTAGTCTGCAGAGCTGTCCACAACCTTTTGGGATCTCGCTTTCAGGTCTTTGACGTCCGCGTCATGCACGATCGTATCGAGCGCTCTGGAAAGCGCATTGCGGGATGCTTCTGCGGCCGCCGTAGCGAACAGGTCCGGCCAGGATGTTGCCAGCGCCAACAGGCATAGCTGAATACGCTGCTGCACCTCCACCATGGCCGCCCCGTCCCGCGCAATTTTAATGAAAAAGTCGGTAAACAGGTCGTCGATTTCGATCTCCGGACCGTGCAATCTGGAATATCGGGCCTCTTCGGGATCGTTGCTGGCTTCCGCCAGGACTTCAAAACAGCGCAGTCCGCTATCCAGAACCGAGATGGCCGTACCCGGATCGTTGACCGCAGGCGACAGGGCGCGGGAGGCGATTTCGGACAGAACCACCAGTCCAAAGCGGGGGTCCTGATCGAAGCTGCGGTCATGCTCGACCAAAATGCTGTCGCGGAACAGTTGGAGATCGGCCTCGTCCGCGCCGCCGCCCGAGAGATAAAGCAATGGCCGCGCCGGATATATCAGCTTTCCGGGATGGATGGTCAGATGAACGGTAACATCCTCCTGCTCCGCGGCTTCCTGCAACCGGCTCATATCGATCGAGGTCACCACCCCGCTGGCAATGTCACATCGTACCGGCACAGCATCCCCGGGTATCTCCACCGGTGCCTGCGCATTCAGATAGGGATGCTGCCCGTGCCACCGCAGCGCTTTCGAAGTGGCCTGTTCCACCCGCTCGATAAGGTCGTTCATCCGGCCGAACGTCGACAATTGCTGTATCCAGTTGATCAGGGTTCCGGATATGATCACAATTACCGCGATCGTCGCGAAAAACAGGATGATGCGGCCGCGGTCATCATAATAGCCGGCCGACAATCCGATAATGCCGACAATGCTGAACAGAAATGTGCCGAGGAACGTCGACAGCGCATTTTGCGACCGGTCATCGGCCAGCATGAGGGCAATGGTCCTGGGCGTTGCCGTACTGGTTGCCGAGCCATAGGCGGACACCATGATCGACACGGAAAAGGCGATGACTGCCAGCATGCTGGATGCCAATATGGTCAATATATCCCCTACCGAACCGCTGGCGATCTCGAGATCGGCTTCATAGGGTATCAACGGCCCCACCCATTCTGCCGCAGCAGCCGCTGCGATCGCACCGACGCTGAACAGCATCGCCCGGAACCAGATTTTTTTCGGCAACCGCGATACATATTGTTTCAACGCGATTATCATGGGCTTCTCTTTCTCAGCTGTTCTGGCCGGCACTTTACCTGCGTCCCGTTCCGACATCAGGTCGTTGATGGACGATAGCCGCTTTTATTCCAGCCTGCCAGCGCGGCTTCCGGATGTCGGCGGAGACAAGGCTATGATCGCCCCGGTTTTGCAGACTGGACATGAAAGACTTGATCATCAAAGGCCAAGCTGACAGATGATATTTCAATTCGGCATCAATCGCACAGGGTGGCAACGCGACCCGTATCACTCGATCGGAAAACTATATGGTCAGCATGAAAACAGTAGCGGCTGTGATCGCTTTGTCAGTTTTGACAGCGGGTTGTTCGGGCGGGAGCCCGGATTCCGGCGAAACCGCATCAGGATCGACCGGATCGGCGGCTCCGGAAAAGGCCCGGCCGGTCGCAAGCGGGACACCGGCGGTTGACGAAGTGGCGACGCTTGAGGGCGTTGCCTACGCAAGCCTGACCGGCGACGCCGCCTCTGGCAAATCCGCCTTCATACAATGCCGGACTTGCCATGTCGTCGATCCGGGAATGAACCGCGTCGGACCGTCGCTGGCCAATATTGTCGGACGGGAAGCCGGTACGGTTCCGGGCTTCAACTATAGCAAGGCCAATGCTGAAAGCGGCATCACCTGGACCGAGGAAAAACTGTTCCAGTTTCTGGAAAAACCGCAGCGCGTGATCCCGAAAACCAGAATGATTTTTGCCGGCATGCCGGATGCACAGAAACGCGCGGATATTATCGCCTATCTCAAGAATCCGGGCTGATCAGGCCTTCCAGCATCCGGCGAGATGGTCGTCGGTCATCCCGATCGCTTGCATATAGGCATAGATGATAGTGCTGCCGACAAAACTCATGCCGCGCTTTTTCAGCGCTTTGGATATTGTATCGCTGACCGTTGACGTGCTTGCCATTTCCGAAAAATGCCTGGGCCGGTTTACCGGCGGCGGACCGTCCAGATGGCCCCAGAGCCAGGCATCGAAACTGCCATATTCTGCCTGTATCTCCAGAAAGGCCCGCGCGTTCTTGCGGACCGAATAAATTTTCAGCCGGTTGCGAATGATGCCGGAATCCTCGCGCAGGGCTTCCAGTTCGTCATCACCCATTGCCCCGCACCGCTCAATATCAAAACCGTGAAAAGCGCGGCGATAGCCATCGCGTTTGCGCAGCACTGTTTCCCAGCTCAGGCCCGCCTGCGCGCCCTCCAGGATCAGATTTTCGAAGAGCAGCCGGTCGTCGTGAACCGGCACGCCCCATTCCCCGTCGTGATAGTCGCCGTAAAATTCCTTGCCCGCCTGTCCGCCGAAGCAGCGGTGCTTTCCGTCCGTCCCGATCACAGTCATGCGACAGGATTAGCCTCATCGGCTGATTCCGACAATTTTATTCGGCTGGCTGCACATCCGGTTTGTCCGCCGGATCAGATGGCCACCAGCCGATGCGCCGCTTGATCCGGTTAAGCGCCACCGGAATCGGGGCATTGCGATCCATCCATTCGGCATATTCCTTATAGGCGGGATCGCTCAGCAGATGTTTTTCCTCGGTCTTGGCGCGCCAGTAATAGACCGCGCTGACCGCTGTAATCAGTACCGTGTTGCGTATCAGGTCAGTGACGCTGCCGGAGGTCACGAGGAACGGCATGGTCGCCAGCCACCAATAAGCGTTCTTGGCGAGATAGGCCGGATGTTTGGTCCAGCTATAGGGGCCATGGGTCAATATGCCGCGATGCGTAAGATTGGAAAAGCGCAGGCCAAAGACAACCGTAGCCCAGGCATATATTGCGGTCAGAAAAACGAGCAATCCCCCCCATATCCAGAGGAGCGTTGTCTGGCCCTCGAACCAATAGGCCCAGTCGGCGGTATTCACGTGATAATTGAGCGGATCATTGTCCCCCATCAGGATGAAAGGCGGATAGCAGATCAGCGCGGCAACCCAGCCGGACATATAGGGATTGGCTGTGCGAATATGGGCATCAAGCGGCTTCATCGTCATCAGATAGCCGACCGTCGCGAACTGCACGTCGACCACGAACATCGCGATGATCAGCCCCTGGGCAATAGCCACAGGGTTATGCGCGAACTGGCCCAGATCGAGTCTGACCAGTTCAGCGAAACCACCGGGCACAATAGACAGCATGAAGGCCAGAAAAAATCCCTTCACGGCCCACGCACGCAGATGATGATATATCTGTTCCGCCTCGAAATCATCCTTCTTGCCGGTCAGCAGCTGGCCAAAATGCCAGGCACCGTCACGTGGTTCGATGGCAAAGCGGTCCATGAACAGGACATAGGGGATGGACAGCACGAACAACCACGGCGCAGCGCCTTCCATGATCCGCATGGAAAATTGATATTGCCCGGTCCAGTACCAGCGTCCGACACAGTAAATGGTGGCGATAATCCCCCAGGTCGCCCAGAGGCCCGCCAGCTTTACCAGACTGACGTCAAATGTTGCTTTCAAGGGCTTGGGATTTTCCCAGTCCATGCCTGTGGATGGCCGCAAATGCACCTTGTCCATCAACAGGGACCAGATCACCATCGGCGTCGCGCAGGCCAGGCAGGCGGCAAGCGCCGAATAGGGACCGTCCATGCCATATTGCCGGGCAATCAGGACCCAGCAGGCGAGACCAATCAGGCCAGCGATGCCCACGCCATGGGAAACCGCCGACAGTGGGCGCGGATCATCGCTTTTCGGATTCAGTCCAAACATGGAAGCAGCCTTAACCAATAATGGTAAGCAAGCAATGAACGGGTCGATTCCAGGGCAAAAATCGTCTGATTTGCCTAGGAAAATTGTCTCGGATCGCCTATGTTCCTGCAGATAGGCGGGTGGTCCTAATTTGATGACTAATACGGGAAAATCATGAAAAATATCGGAATTTCACTCTCGGTCGCCATATTGATGGTTTCCTGCACCAATGGGGAAAATGCTCAGGCCAATGGAACGGCTTCCACGGAAACGCAGGCTCTGGCCGATATTTCTCCGGTCGATCGCAAGCCTTTCGAGACCATCGCAATCGCCAGTTTTGACGAACCCTGGGCGATGACCTTCCTTCCGGACGGCCGGATGCTGGTCAGCGAAAAGGCCGGTAAATTGTTGCTGGTCGACGCCAAGGGACAGAAAACCGAAATCAGCGGTGTTCCCGAGGTCGCATATGGCGGTCAGGGCGGCTTTGGCGATATTGTGCTCGCGCCCGATTTCGCGACCAGCAATATGGTCTATCTGAGCTGGGCCGAAGAAGGCGAAGATGACACCAGAGGCGCCGTTGTCGGTCGGGCCAAGCTTATCCTGTCCGGCCAAAAACCGGCGTTGAAGAACCTGAAAACCATCTGGACGCAAAAGCCGAAGGTGACCGGGAACGGGCATTATTCTCATCGCATCGCCTTTTCACCCGACGGCGAATATCTCTTCATTGGCTCCGGCGACCGGCAGAAATTCGACCCTGCGCAGGATATGACAGCCAATCTCGGCAAGATTGTCAGGCTCTACCCCGATGGCAGCGTCCCCAAGGACAATCCCTTTGTCGACCAAGACGACGCGCTGCCGGAAATCTGGTCTCTGGGCCATCGTAATATTCTCGGCCTCGCCTTCGACAGCGAAGGGCGCCTGTGGAATCAGGAGATGGGCCCGAAAGACGGCGATGAGCTGAATCTTGTGCAGCGGGCCGCCAATTACGGCTATCCGATTGTTTCGGAAGGCGATCATTATGACGGACGGAAAATCCCCAATCATGACACACGCCCGGAATTCGAGGCACCAAAAGTTGCCTGGGTGCCGACGATCGCGCCCAGCGGGCTGATCTTCTATTCCGGCGATCTGTTTCCGGCATGGAAGGGCAGCGCCTTCATCGGCGGTCTCGCCAGCCAGGCACTGATCCGTGTCAGCTTCGACGGCGACAGCGCCAAGGAGGCCGAGCGTTTTCTGATGGGCAATCGTATCCGTGAAGTGGAACAGGGACCCGACGGCGCGATCTACGTGCTGGAAGACGGCGAAGGCGGCCGGTTGCTGAAACTCACCCCGGCCAAATAGCCTCCGCTACAGCATATCTATTGCGAAGCGGCGGTCGTCGTCCCGGACAGATCGCTCAGAAAACGGCGGACGCGTTTGGCGTTTGCGCCGATGTCATGCACGCCGACGCGGCTGACCGAGCGCATGTCGATAATGCTCGACGCCCCGTTTTCTGCCGAGCGGGCCCGAATGACGATATCATCCTTGAACCGGAACAGCGAGATCGTGTCGGTTGCTTCAAGATTGCCGGAGGCCGGCTCGACACTGACAATTTCCCAGCCGCGATCTTCAGCCAGCCTTTTGGCCTTTTCGATCACCACCGCGACCGGCTGGTCGATGCGGACCGACCGGATGTCGGGATAGGCGTCCTGATGCACCGTCGCCCAGCGCTGGCGCGGGTTCATCCCGCGCATGTCGCTGTCATCCGCTCCCGGGATATTGTCCCAATTGTCATCGCGCAGCGTCAGCGCGGTAAACTGCGGCGGATCGGCAAGATCGGTGGTAATGTCATGAATGGCAGGCAGCGTGGCAATCGCCACCACATAGGGAATCCAGAATACGAGGAAGCCGAGCGTCGCGACCATTCCCAGCCCCAGCAGCGGCCAGCGGGTCTTGCGCCCCTTGCGCCGGTTCAGCACGATGAAGATGATCGCGAGGATCAGCGTGAGAACGGCCACCAATATGATCCACGGTATCGCAGCCAGACCGGCCTGCCAGCCCCAGAGGCCAAAGCCGCCGCCAGCAGCAGCAATAAGGAAAGCCAGAGGAGCACCGAGGCCGAGCACAAGGATTAGCCAGCCCTTGGGATCCCGGCGCAGCGAGCCCAGCCTGGCCGGCTTTGCTGACGCGGCGACGCTGGGCGTATCGCCCTTCGATGGTTTTACTGGCTCATTCTGGTCCGACACGCGCAAACTCCCTTAACAGATCAATCTTTTAGCTGGCGCAATCCAATCATGCAAATGCAACCTATACGGCTCGACTTTTGCCGCAAAGCGGAGTAGCGCGCGCTTTTCCTGATTATACGAGACCAACGACTTGACCAGCATCATTCCTCTTGCCGAAATCGATCCGCAACTTGTCGAAGCGTTGCTTGACGCCGCTTTCGGCATGGATCGACACGACCGCACCGCCTATCGGCTGCGCGAAGGCATGGATATGCTTGAAGGTCTGTCGCTGGCCGCGGTGGATCAGGAACAGCATGAATTGCTGGGCTCGATCCAGTGCTGGCCAATCGCCCTGACCGATGAAGAGGGCAAGAAGCACCCAATGATCATGGTCGGCCCGGTGGCGGTTTACCCGGATTTCCAGCGCGAAGGCATCGGCCGGGCGATGATGACGGCGCTGCTGCAGGAAATCCAGCCCAATGACCCGCTGCCGCTGGTGATGATCGGCGACCCGGAATATTATGAGCGCTTCTTCGGATTTTCTGCCGAAGGCACGGCGGGATGGACGCTGCCGGGGCCGTGGGAACCCTCGCGCTTGCTGGTACGCACCGGCGCCGTTCAGGCCTTGCCGAAGACCGGCACGCTCGGTCCCTGGACGAGATAAACAGTCTAAGCCTTTACAGAAATGCCGGCGGGCAATAGTCCGGTTGCATGCCCTATACGCCCCCACCCGAACTGGCCTCGCTCTCCATCGCGGAAATCGCGGAAATGGCCGAAGCACAGAAGCTGCCGCCCGTTGACCAATGGGACCCGCAGGAAAGCGGAGACAGCGAGATGCGGATAGCGGCTGACGGCAGCTGGTATCATCAGGGTGACGCGATCCGGCGTCCCGCCATGGTGCGCGCCTTTTCCACCATTCTCCGGCGCGAAACGGATGGCAGCTATGCGCTGGTCACGCCCTATCAGAAGCTGAGCATCGAGGTCGAGGATGCGCCCTTTGTCGCCGTCGAACTGGAAAGCCAAGGCAGCGGCGCAGACCGCACGCTTGCCTTCCGGCTCAACACCGACCATCTGGTGGTCGCGGGGCCGGACCATCCGCTCCGCTTTGGCGAAGACAAGCCGCAACCCTATCTGCAGGTTCGAAGGGGACTCGAGGCCGTGCTGGCGCGGCCGGTCTATTATGAACTGGTGGAGCTGGCGCTGGAAGAGAATGGCGATCCGCTCGGCATCTGGTCGTCCGGTGTGTTTTTCCCGATGGCGACCGATAAATGACCTTGCGCGACCGGCTGGAGCAGGCACTGGTGAAGGGGCATGAAAATGACCTAGACCATCTGCTTTACAACGAACGGGACCATATCGACGATCTGAAGATCCTGCGCGACGCGGCGGTGCTGATCGCGGTGACCGACCGCCCCGATCCGGGTGTGATCTTCGTGCAGCGCCCGCAGCATATGCGCAACCATCCCGGACAAGTCGCCTTTCCCGGCGGCAAGATTGATCCCGGCGACCGCGATCCGATCGACGCGGCGCTCCGGGAGGCGCATGAAGAAGTCGCACTGGACCGCAGCCATGTCGATATCATCGGCCTGACCGACAGTTTCCAGTCCGGCAGCGGCTATAATATCCAGCCTGTTTTGAGCGTCATCCCGCCGGACCTCCCCTTCGTCCCGGACCCCGGCGAGGTCGAAAGCTGGTTCGAAGCCCCGCTCGAATTCCTGCTCGACCCGAAAAACCGGACCACGCACGAAGGCACGTGGAACGGGCGCAAGCGCCATTATTACGAGATTTACTGGCAGGATTATCGTATCTGGGGGATTACCGCGGGCATATTGAACAATCTGGGAAAGAGGCTGGACTGGTGACAAGGACAATACCGCCGGCAGAGTGGACACAAAGGCCCGGTCTCGCGGAACTGATCGCGGCCCTGGATGGCAAGGCGCGCTTTGTCGGCGGCGCCGTGCGCGACACCTTGCTGGGCCTGTCGGTCAAGGATATCGATGTCGCCACCCCGCTGCTGCCGGAGGACGTGATGGAACGGCTTGCGGCCGTGTCCATAAAAACCGTTCCCACCGGCATAGCCCATGGCACGGTCACCGCCGTGCTGCCCGATGGACCCGTCGAAATCACCACGCTGCGGCGCGATGTCTCGACCGACGGCCGGCGCGCCACTGTCGCCTTCAGCGATGACTGGCAGGAAGATGCGGCGCGCCGGGATTTCACGATCAACGCGCTGTCCGCCGATCCCGGCACGCTGGAAGTGTTCGACTATTTCGGCGGGCTCGACGATCTGGAAAATCTGCAAATCCGCTTCATCGGTTCGGCCGCCGAACGGATCGCGGAAGACCATTTGCGGATCATGCGCTATTTCCGCTTTCTCGCGCGCTTTGGCCAGCATCAGGTCGATAGCGAGGCCTTTGCAGCCTGCACCGCTGCGGCAGCGAAGCTCGAGATGCTTTCGCGCGAGCGGGTGGCGGACGAGCTGTTGAAACTGCTCGCCACCGAAGACCCGCGCTTTGCCGTCAGCCAGCTGCTGAACGCCGGGATTTTCCGGCATATTGTCGAGCCCCTCGATCCAAACGCCGGGAAAATGGTTGAGCGGTTGGTCGAGCGCGAGCAGCGGCATCAGGTCGAGCCCGCTGCGATCCGGCGGCTGGTGGCGCTGCTGCCCAAGGAGACGGACAAGGCGAGCCATATTGCCAAGGGCCTGAAACTGTCGAGAAAGCAGCAGAGGGCGATCGGCGAACGGCTATTGGGCGCGCAGGAGCCCGAGACGGGTCTCGCCGATATCCGTGGCTTTGCTTATCGCACCAGTGTGGACAGTGCCCGCGATGCCGCGCTGCTGTTCGCAGACGATACCGCTCTGCCCGGCCTGCTGGAGGCGCTGGAAGGCTGGCAGCCGCCCGTCTTTCCGCTGACCGGTGGCGATCTGATCGAACGAGGGCTGAAGCCAGGACCGCTTGTCGCGAAAAATCTGGCCAGAATCGAGACAGCCTGGATCGCGCAGGGCTTTCCGGACGAAGGATGGATCCGAAAATTCATCGAAGAGCAGGACTTGACGCGCCTGCCATGAACCGGAAAACCGGCAGTGACAAAATTGATATTTGCGGCGGAAAAAACTATCTTGAATAGATGCCGATAAGGAGAGACGAACCATGACGGACAATGCGGAAAACAAGGACCTGGTCGAGTTGATCCCCTCTCCGCGCAGCGATGCGCCCACCCATTGCACGGCAGCCGAATATGACCGGCTCTATCAGGAGAGCATCACCGATCCCGACAGTTTCTGGTCACGCCAGGCAGAGCGTCTCGACTGGCAGACGGCTCCCAGCACGATAGCCAACTGGTCCTTCGATCCGGTCTCGATCAAATGGTATGAAGACGGCATATTGAACATCTGCCACAATGCGGTCGACCGCCATATCGCTGCCGGCAAGGGCAATGTGACGGCGCTGATTTTCGAACCCGATGACCCCAAGTCGCCCGGCCGCACGATCAGCTATGCCGAATTGCAGGCCGAGGTCATCAAAATGGCCAACAGCCTGAAAAAACTGGGCACCAAAAAGGGCGACCGGGTCACTATCTATATGCCGATGATTCCCGAAGGCGCGATCGCCATGCTGGCCTGCGCCCGTATCGGCGCGATCCACAGCGTGGTTTTCGGCGGCTTTTCTCCCGACGCGCTGGCCGGACGGATCGAGGATTGCGACAGCAAGTTCGTGATTTGTGCGGATGGCGGATTGCGCGGCGGCAAGCCGGTGCCGCTGAAGGCCAATGTCGATGCGGCGCTGGAAAAAGTGTCGGTCGATGCCGTGTTGGTGATCAACCATACGGACAGCGATGTCGCCATGACCGAAGGGCGTGATCACTGGTATCATGAAATCTCGGCCGACGTCCCCGCGGATTGCCCCTGCGAGCCGATGAACGCCGAAGACCCCCTCTTCATCCTCTACACGTCGGGCTCGACCGGCAAACCCAAGGGCGTGCTGCACACCACCGGCGGCTATGCGGTCTGGGTGGCGACAACTTTCCACTATGCCTTCGACTATCAGCCGGGCGAGGTCTTCTGGTGCTCCGCCGATATCGGCTGGGTCACGGGCCACAGCTATATCGTCTACGGGCCGCTGATCAACGGCGCCACCGAGATCATGTTCGAAGGGATTCCCAACTATCCCGATTTTGGTCGTTTCTGGGAAGTGGTCGAAAAGCACAAGGTCAATATCTTCTACACCGCTCCGACCGCCATCCGCGCCTTGATGCGCGAAGGCGACGGGCCGGTAAAAGCGCATGACCGCTCCTCGATCCGCCTGCTCGGCACCGTCGGAGAACCGATCAATCCGGAAGCCTGGCGCTGGTATTATGACGTGGTTGGCGAAGGCAAGTCCCCGATCATAGACACCTGGTGGCAGACCGAGACGGGAGGCATCATGATCACCACCCTCCCCGGCGCCCATGGGATGAAGCCGGGCAGCGCCGGCAAACCGTTTTTCGGCGTCCAGCCGCAGCTGGTAGACGGCGACGGCAAGATACTGGAAGGCGCGACCGACGGCAATCTCTGCCTGATCGGCAGCTGGCCGGGACAGGCGCGCAGCGTCTACGGCGACCATGAGCGCTTCATCCAGACCTATTTCAGCACTTACAAAGGCAAATATTTCACCGGCGATGGCTGCAAGCGCGACGCCGATGACTATTACTGGATCACCGGCCGGGTCGACGATGTGATCAACGTCTCGGGCCACCGCATGGGCACGGCGGAAGTCGAATCGGCTCTGGTATCCCATCCCAAGGTCGCCGAGGCGGCGGTCGTCGGTTATCCGCACGATATCAAGGGACAGGGCATTTATTGCTATGTCACGCTCAATGCAGGCGAGCCGTCATCCGATGAGCTGGTTGCCGACCTGCGGCTCCATGTGCGGAAGGAAATCGGTCCGATCGCGACACCGGATCACCTCCACCTAACCCCCGCCCTGCCGAAAACCCGGTCCGGCAAGATCATGCGGCGCATCTTGCGCAAGATCGCCGAAAATGAACATGGCGCGCTGGGCGACACGTCGACGCTGGCTGATCCAAGCGTGGTCGATGCTTTGGTCGAGGGGCGGTTGAACAGATGAATGTGCTCCGCGCTTGATGCGGAGCTCTGGAGGCAAGAACTGCTCCCTGTAGCGCAGGGCTCCGCATCAAGTGCGGAGCCCACGTGTGCATGCGAAGGCAGGTATCCATCTCTCGTCGGCCCCGCTTGGCGCGTGCGGGAGATGGGGCCCTGCCTTCGCAGGGGCACGCGGAGTTGCCTAGCCGTCGAAACCGACAAACACGGCAGCTTCCTCGACCGGCTTGCGCGTTGACACCACCGCGTTGGCGGGAAAGCTCTCGTCCGGCCAGCCGAGCGCGATACTTTTCATGATCACCTGATCATCGGCAATCCCTGCATGTTCGCGTACCACTGGCGACTGCATGATGCCCTGGCTGTTGATCACCGTACCCAGTCCCCGCGACCAGGCCGCATTGACCAACGCGGTTGCCACGGCGCCACAGTCAAAAGGCGTATCGTCACTGCCGTCCACCGCGCGGTCATAGGTGATGATCACGCATACCGGCGCGTCAAATTGCCGGAAGCCCCGCATCACCCAGTCCTGCCGCGCTTCCTTGTCGTCGCGCTCGATCCCCATCGCCGAGAAAAGCTGTTTCGCCACACCGATCTGCCGCTCGCGGTGCGGTCCGGCAAAGGCCTCGCCAGTCCTGAATTCGCGCGACTGCGGCACACCGGCGAGCATCCGCTCGGTATTGCCGGCGCGGATTTTCTCCAGCGGCTCGCCGGTGATGACGTAGAAGCTCCATGGCTGCGTATTCATCGACGAAGGCGCGCGCATCGCCAGTTCGAGAATTTCCCGGATCAGTTCCTGCGGAACAGGGTCCGGCTTGTAACCACGTATACTGCGCCGGCCGAGAACAACTTCATCAAACTGCATGGGAGTCTCCGTTTAGAAATATCTGCTGCTGGCTAGCGGAGAAACCGGCAGATGCAAACCTTGATCCTAATGATAAAACCCTCCGCACAGGCACGAACGGCGTAACCAGCGTCTCTATTTGGATGCATGCAGAGGATTATCTGTTAAGCCCGAAGCCATGAAAGAACATTTTGAACGCCACAAGCAGGCATGGACCAGCGAAGAGATTCAGAAGCTGCACGCTTTTGCAAAAAAGGGCATGACCCTCAAGGCGATCGGCAAAGCCCTCACCCGCAGCGAAGAGTCGATCAGGAAAAGGGCCAAGTCCGACAAGCTCAAAATTGCCAAAAAGCGCTGAAAGGACAAAAGGGCGAAGTGCCTGAACGATACAGTCCAGATATTTGTTCTACAGCATTCATAATAATGATAATATTACTGATTAGTAATAAGGTCAGAACATTCCTGTGATGTAAAATGTAGTATATTCATCTCCAATACTAGCCATATACTGAGATGCAGATTGACTATTGGCCTGCCTGTCGATACGGGCCGCCTGTCGAGTATATGACAGGAGTATCTATGCGTCCGTTTGAAGATGGGGCCTATGCGAAGCGGGCCAAAACAGCCAAAATGCGGTCTGGGCGCGCCAAATGACACATAGTGATACGGAAATCCGCACCGACGATGCGCCGATCCGGACCGCCGCTCTCTTGCTCCGAAGCCGCGCCGCGCGATTGCAGCATTTCCAGAATGATGCGCCGGATATCGACGATATTTCCTGGCATATATTGCTCGACCTGATGGTTTCGATGAAGACAAACGAAATGGTGACGGCCGATGACCTTGCATGCCGGCACGCCGTCGCAAAAACGACCATGTCTCGATATATCGAATATCTGACCGGTGCTGAGCTGATCCGCAAAGATCACGACGGCGGCGAACAGGGGCGGGAGCGGCTGACCTTGACCGGAACCGGTGATGCGCTGGCCAGCGACGCGCTCAGGAAAATCAGCGAGGAACTGCAAGCTCTCTGATGGCGGACATGCGTCACGGCCAGTCAGCCGAGGCCGGTCAGCCTTCTCTTTCGATATCCGCTATCTGACAAAGTTCGACAATCGCCATGTCCACATGAATCGCAGCAACGCTTGCGTTCATTGAATCCAGCTGCGACAGGATCTCTTCAAGCTGGCTGATCCGTTCACGCAAAATCTCTTTGTCACTGCTCATCGGTCTAGATAATTTTTCCTGCTATGCGTGCAACGCCCGAATATATTCCATCCAGTTGGGCCTTTTTGCTTCGCCAAGTCAACCGTTTCCCGTCGCGGGCGGGAAGCAGAAAACCCCATTTTCAGCGTCATAAAACATTGTAATGATGCTGGAATCCAAAGCGGATGTAAATAGCCATCATCGCGTGTAAAATGACGCCGGTCGAAATTCCACTCCAGTTTCAAACGATAGAGCAAAGCCCCTACAAGATCTTGCCTGACTGGAAATCACGGTTTCAATCAAATTTGCCGCTTTTGGGGAAACCGGTCGGCGGCAGGCGACCCGCGGCGCCGCGCGCAACCCGCCACATGGTAAGATCATTCTCGGTCCGGGTGCGCCCCGTCTCGCCGCCCATGGTCCAGCTCAGTCCTTCTTCCAGTCTGAACACGGTTGCATCGGAAAGGCCGCCGTCCTTGTAGCGTTGCAGCATGACGCCCTGCCCCTTGGACATTTCCGGCATTTCCGAAAGCGAGAAGACGACCAGCTTGCGGTTTTCGCCGATTGCCGCGACATGGTCGGCGTTTTCCGGAACCGGGCGGACAACGAGCAGGCGTGCATCGCCCTTAAGGTTCGCAACCTGACGACCCTTCTTGGTTTCAGCAACCACATCGGCGATATTGGCGACGAAACCACGCCCCCAGGTCGAGGCCAGCAGCAGCTTGCCCTTCATCTCGGCGACCATCAGAGCAATCGGTTCGGCGCCCGGTTCCAGGTCGACCATCGACCCGACCGGTTCGCCAAAGCCGCGCGCGCCGGGAAGCTTATCCGCCCCGATCGTATAGAAACGCCCGTTGTCGCAGCACATCAGCAGCTTGTCGGTGGTCTGCGCGTGGAAGGCATATTTCGGGCCGTCGCCTTCCTTGAACTTGAAACTGTCCGGCGTGGAAAGGTCTGCATGGCCTTTCATTGCCTTGATCCAGCCGCGCTGCGACATGATCACGGTGACCGGCTCCTTCTCGATAAAGGCTTCAAGAGAGATTTCCCGTGCGGGCGCGGCCTCGATCAGCATCGTCCGTCGCGCGCCAAGTTCGGTATCCTCGGCATAGAGCTTGCGCAGCTCCGCGAGATCCTTCTTCAGCCGTGTCTTCTGCCGCGCCGGGCTGTCGATCAGCTTTTCCAGCCCTTCCCGTTCCTCGAGCAGCTTGTCGCGCTCGGTCCGCAATTCCATCTCCTCGAGCTTGCGCAATGAGCGCAGACGCATGTTCAGGATCGCCTCGGCCTGACGGTCGGTCAGCTTGAACTCGTCCATTAGCATCGGCTTGGGTTCGTCATGATTGCGGATAATCTCGATCACGCGGTCGAGATTAAGATAGGCAATGATATAGCCTTCGAGCAATTCAAGCCGGGCATCGATCTTGTCGAGCCGGTGCTGCGAACGGCGGACCAGCACTTCAATCTGGTGGACAATCCAGTGCCTCAACACTTCGCTGATGCCCATCACCTTGGGCACCCGGTCCTTGTCGAGCACGTTCATGTTGAGCGAGAAGCGGTTTTCCAGATCGGACATGCGGAACAAAGCGTTCATCAGATCCTCGGGATCGACCGCGCGGTTTTTGGGTTCGAGAACAATCCGAACCTGTTCGTCGGATTCATCCCGGATATCAGCGAGGATCGGCAGTTTTTTGTCGGCAATGATCTGGGCGATCTGCTCGATCAGCTTGCCCTTTTGCACCTGATAAGGGATTTCGGTGACGACGATCTGCCATGCCCCGCGCCCCTCGGCGTCTTCCTTCTCCCATTTGCAGCGCACCCGCATCGCACCGCGTCCGCTTTCATAAGCGGCGTCGATCACGGATTTCGGGTCAACCAAAGTGCCGCCGGTCGCGAGATCCGGCCCCTTGATGATCGCCATGATCTCGGCATGTTCGGCCTTGGGACTATCGATCAGCAAGGTTGCGGCGTCGATAATCTCGTGGACATTGTGCGAAGGAATGCTGGTCGCCATGCCCACGGCGATCCCGCTCGCGCCATTGGCCAGCAGGTTCGGGAACAGGCCGGGCATGACCTCGGGCTCTTCGTCTTCGCCGTTATAGGTCGGTTTTAGGTCGGCGGCATTCTCGTCCAGACCGTGCATCAGCTCGATCGCCGTACGAGTCAGCCGGGCCTCGGTATAGCGATAGGCGGCAGCATTATCGCCGTCGATATTACCGAAATTGCCCTGCCCGTCGACCAACGGATAGCGCAGGGAGAAGGTCTGGGCGAGACGGACCATCGCATCATAGACCGACTGGTCACCATGCGGGTGATATTTACCGATCACATCGCCGACCACACGGGCGCATTTCTTGTAACCTTGCGACGGATCGAGCTTGAGCAGCCGCATCGCCCACAGAAGCCGGCGATGCACGGGCTTGAGCCCGTCGCGCAAATCCGGCAGCGACCGCGCGGTAATCGTCGACATCGCGTAAATCAGATAGCGTTCGGAAAGCGCCGCATCGAAGGGCGCCTCGACTATCGCATCAAATTCATCTTCGGGTTCTTCGGGCGGGGCTTCGGTTACATCACTCATGTGAGGAGCGATAGCAGGGTGGATTCATGCTTGGTAGTGGGAAATTGGCAGATTGATGATTGATCGGTTCCCCGGCGCAGGCCGGGGTTCATCTCGCAGATCCTCGGCAAGGCGCAAAGGAAATTGGGAGCACGAACTCGAGGTCACGCAACCAATCACCTGCCCGGTTTATCCATAAATTGGGAGATGGGCCCCGGCCTTCGCCGGGGCACTGCAACCCGCTTCAGTTCGCGACCCGCTCGCTGCGATAATAGAGAAAGGCGAACCACAGGGCGACCGCACCGAGCAGGTGCCATATCGCATGTCCCTGCCACAGGCTTTCAGGCGCGCAAAGCTGGCCACGCTGATCCAGATTCCAGATCGTAAAGGCGACGATATTGGCGATAAGGCCAGCGATATAATAGCCGGTCCGCACCTGCGGGCGCCGGGGCCGTGCCAAGACCAGCTCGAGGATGATAGCCGCCAGCAGAACCACAGCAAAAAGCCAACGCCGGACCTCGGGCATGGCATATAGAATCGCGACAAGCACCGCGCAGAGCAAGCCATAATAGACCATCGCCCGCTGGTCCGGAATATTCCGCCATTTTGCCAATGCACTGACCAGAAAGAAGCCGCTGATCAGATACATGCCGAGCACATCGAAAAACTGCCCCCACAGGGTCAAGGTCGCGTGCAGCAGAACCGACCCGATCCCGACGATGATCGCGGCCCCGCCCAGAACGGTCGCTGCCAATGGCGGGAAAGCGGACGTCCACGCCTGCGACCGCGCCATCAGGATCATCAGAAATCCGGCAAGAACATAGCCGAAGGACGATATGCTATTGGCCGGCTGCAACAATAGCGCACCGGTCTGCGGCATTTCGCAGAAACATCGGGTTTCTGTGCAACTGGCCGGCGCGAAACGCGCCCAGTCGGGACCGATCAGGGCAAGCAGACCGATCGTAAGCACCGCAGCCACCACCGTCAGAATGATAGCAGGGCCGAACTTCGCTGTGATGCCGGTCATGGCGATAGCCACTCTTGAGGCAATTCCAGACCCTCTCGCTCATTGTCCCAGATCATCCCCATGATCCACCAGCGGCCGCTCGGCTTCCCATCCTCTCCGACAGCATCATTCCAGAGATGGATCATGTTGACGCCACGGAACTGGATCTCGGGATGGTCGGGTGTCTCGCGCGCCTCATAGGCGGAAAAGACATGGGCGACCTGACCGAATATATCGACTTTGCGGCCAATCTCGATCTCGTAGAATGACTTGCCTTCCAGCAACGGGATGGTCGCTTCGACAAATTCATCATAGCTGAAGGGATAGGCCACCGGTTTGCCGTCCTCGATCCGCGTTCGGACCAGCACACAGCGCGGATGGTAGATTTCCCGGTCACGCTCCCAGTCCTGCCCACCCGGCGGCCCGGAGATGCAATCGTAAAGCGTGTCCAGGACTTCATCGATGGTCGCATATTTGGTCATCGCAATCCCCTTCTTTCGATCCACTCCGCCGACCTATCATGAAACGGGATTGTTTGCGCCGCAAGCCGCTTTCGCATATAGGAAGGCTCGGTTGCCCCGATCCGTTCAATCCACCACGATTCGAACCATCGGGGCTTGATTTTTTGTCGCTCTCTTTGCGAAGTGGAACCCAGCAATGTCCCGTCGTCGCCAAATTTACGAAGGCAAGGCCAAGATTCTCTATGAAGGCCCTGAACCCGGTACGATCATTCAATATTTCAAGGATGATGCCACTGCTTTCAATGCCGAGAAAAAGGGCACGATCAACGGCAAGGGCGTGATCAACAACCGGATCAGCGAGCATATTTTTACGCTGCTCGGCCATATCGGTATCCCGAGCCATTTCATCCGTCGCCTCAATATGCGCGAGCAGCTGGTCAAACAGGTCGAGATTGTCCCGATCGAAGTGATCGTCCGCAATGTTGCTGCCGGCTCTCTTTCCAAACGCCTCGGCATTGAAGAAGGCACACCGTTGCCGCACACATTGCTGGAATATTGCTACAAGGATGATGCCCTTGGCGATCCGCTGGTTGCCGAAGAACATATCGCCTGCTTCGGCTGGGCCAGTCAGGAGGAAATGCAGGACATTTCCGCCATGGCTATCCGGATCAATGATTTCCTGGCCGGTATGTTCGCAGGAATAGGAATCAGGCTGGTCGATTTCAAACTTGAATTCGGCCGTATTTTCGAAGGCGATTTTTCGCGGATCATCCTTGCCGACGAAATCAGTCCCGATGGTTGCCGCCTCTGGGATATCGAGACCAGCGAAAAGCTCGACAAGGACCGGTTCCGGCGCGATCTGGGTGGCGAAGCCGAGGCTTATCAGGAAGTCGCCCGGCGTCTGGGTCTGTTCCCGGAAGGTGTCAGCGAAGTCCTGGATCTCAATAGCGAACGGAAAAAACGCGGAAAATAGCTGACGGCATTGAACGGTTAGCCGCTTCCACCCGACCCCGGCCATCGCCATGGGGCATCAAATGGAAACGCTATAGTCGAATGTGCTGGTCGGCCTTTTCATTTTTCTTTCTTGCTCTTGCTCC
This sequence comes from uncultured Sphingorhabdus sp., assembly GCA_964022345.1. GTDB lineage: Bacteria > Pseudomonadota > Alphaproteobacteria > Sphingomonadales > Sphingomonadaceae > Parasphingorhabdus. The sequence goes on along the minus strand of CAXHZT010000003.1, from coordinate 130,690 downwards.
CGCTAATCTTGGCGCTATAGCAGGGCGATATTAGCCGGCGGAACAAAGCGAGGGCGACGGATGAAGATCAGAATATTTGTGACGCTGAAAGACGGCGTGCTGGACCCCCAGGGGAAAGCTATCCATCATGCATTGGAAAGTCTCGATTTTTCCGGGGTCAACGACGTACGCGCAGGCAAGCTGATAGAGCTTGACGTCGACGCAGCTGTCAGCCGGGAAGATGTCGCCAAAATGTGCGACAAATTGCTCGCGAATACGGTCATCGAAAATTACGAAATCGAGATGCCGGAACCGGCGCTGGAGCACGCGTCCTGATGCAATCGGCTGTGATTGTCTTTCCCGGCTCGAATTGCGACCGCGATATGGCCGTCGCACTGGAAACCGTGTCCGGCCAAAAGCCGCATATGGTCTGGCACGGCGATAGCGAGCTTCCCTCGGGGCTGGATGTGATCGCGGTTCCGGGCGGCTTCTCCTATGGCGACTATTTGCGGTCGGGCGCCATGGCTTCCCGCTCCAACATCATCCAGTCTATCATCGACGCAGCCAATCGCGGCGTACGGATATTGGGCGTATGCAACGGGTTCCAAATCCTCACCGAAACCGGATTGTTGCCCGGCGCCCTTATGCGAAACAGCAATATCAATTTTGTGTGCAAGAACGCCGAACTCGATGTCATCAACACCGACACCATATTTACGTCGGGCTATGACAAGACCGCGCCAATCTGCATCCCGGTGGCCCATCATGATGGCAATTTCTTTGCCGATGATGACACGCTGGACCGGCTGGAAAATGAAAACCAGGTCGTTTTCCGCTATCACGACGATATTAACGGGTCGTCCCGCAATATCGCCGGCATAATCAATGAGGCCGGGAATGTTCTGGGCATGATGCCCCACCCCGAGCGCGCGATTGATGAAAAACATGGTGGCACCGACGGGCGAAAACTGTTCGAAAGTCTTTTTGCTTAAGACGGTCTAGCGCCGCCGCCGACCGAACGCGGCCCCCTGCATCCCCCCATCACCTGCATCTCAACGCCGGTTCGGATCCCCTTATCGGCGGTTCCCCGAAGCGTCCCTGTTGCGCAGGATAATAGCGGACATCGCGCAAAGGCGGCGATCGCTCGCATTTATTCATAGGCCCGTGATGGACAATGTGCTGCAGGGTCAATTCACCATCCCCGAGCCAATCGAAAAATATCAAATCTTCCGTCACAGCGATAGTTTATCCGGTTAGCCGACCGTTAAACGCCCGCGAACAGGGCTTTGTCAGCGCCAAGTCAGAGAACCGGGCGGACTCTCGGTTACCAGGCCGGAAACGAAAAAGGGCCGGTCCGAAGACCAGCCCTTTCCACAATTCGTATATATGTCGGTATTAGTTACCGGAACCAGGTCCGTACATAACTTCAACACGACGGTTCTGAGGCTCGCGAACGCCGTCTGCGGTTTCAACGCGAGGACGCGATTCACCGAAGGCTTCACTCGAGATAACGCCGTCGCTGATGCCACGCGATCCGAGATACGCACGAACAGCTTCGTTCCGGCGCTGGGACAGACCGACGTTGTAGCTGGCAGAACCAGATTTGTCAGCGTGACCAGCCAGCATGACCTGAGCCGAACCACAATCGGCATATGCGGTAACCGCATTGTCGAGAACCGAAGCCGCTTCTGGAGTGATATCCGACTGATCCCAGTCAAAGAACACAATATAAGGGCCAGGCGCACATACTGCAGGTGGTGGCGGTGGTGGCGGTGGTGGTGGCGGTGGTGGCGGTGGTGGAGGCGGTGGCGGTGGTGGTGCCGCTGGCTCGCCACCAAAGTTGTAGATCAGGCTACCGAGGACCGAGTGGGTGCGCAGACGCGTATCAGCGGTACGACCAGCCTGGTCCACCAAGCTGACGCTGTCAGCATTGAAGAAGCGGTATTTCAAACCGACATCCCAGCTGTCGCTCAACGGAGCACGGATACCTGCAAGCAACTGCCATGCAAGACCGGTGTCCGAATCATCAAGATAGGGACCAAAAAAGATGTTTGTTACTTCGGTCCGTGCAACGCCGACACCGCCGCCAACAAAGCCCTGGATTCCGTCATCGTCACCAAAGTCGAGCATCCCGTTCAACATAAAGCTGAGCGCGTTTACTTCGCCGTTGATATCGGTCGTGCCGGTGAAAGTTCCGGCACCGGTTGCAGTCGCAGGGATACCAGGCTGAAGCACTTGCGCATTGTTAGCACCAGCAGCCTTGTAACCGACTTCCGCTTCCAGACGAAAACCGCCGAAATCATATCCGACAATTCCGTCGAAATCATAACCGGCGTCATAATCAACTTCGAGAGCGTCATTAACGCCACCGAGATCAACCGACATATCTTCGGCGATCATTGCACCGCCCTCGACACCAACATACCACTGGCCATCACGAGCCAGTGCAGGTGTTGCGAGCGCTGTGGAGGCAAGCGCCATTCCTAAGGCAAGCTTCCGCATTTATATTCCCCTTCTCAATTAGGTTCTAAATTCACGCCGCTTTCTAGCCCGTCGCTCAAGCCAGTGCAAGCGGCCAAATCGCAGAACTGTTGCGAAAATGTCGCCATTTTCGGCATTTAGCTCAAAAAATACTGATCAATATCGTTCGAAACCAGCAAATTTTACTTCCGCCCGTCTTGGGCGCATATTTTTAGGTACCAGAATCCAGAACCCCCTGCGCTCTGAGGGCGGCCAGAATCGAATCGATAGCTGTCCGCGCCTCTGCGTCGACGACGGTACCGCCCGCCGGATTAGCTATGGCTGGTACAATCTGCCATGAGCCGCGAAAAACTGCCATGCATCCAATCGGTTCAACATAGGCTTGCATATGCGGCTGCGGCGCAATGAACAGCCATCCGTTACCCGACCAGCCTGCGATTTCATGATCATGACCGAGCCACTCATCTATCGCCCCGGTTCCGACCAGCCACGCATGGCCGGAAGACGGCATGATGCTTGTCGGATCGGTCTCGATAGACTGTACCACGGGATGAATCAGCAAATCGATGCGCGCCAGAGCTTCGTTGTGGAAAAGCTCCTTATGCGCCTGTCCGGCGGCCAGCAGCGGAATTTTGTGCCGAGAGGTTTCCAGTATAGCCATTTCTGTTCTTTCCTGAGAATAGGGGCCCGCCAAGACCGGACTTGCCTAGGTTTCGATGTGCAAGGTCAGAGGATCAGACAGTCCGTGCGCCCCGACCTGCCGGATATCCGCCGTAATATGGTTGGATGCCAGCGGTTCGATTTGACCCTCCGGAAATATGAAGTTCGGGACCGAAGTTTCGGCAACGATTGCCGTCTCCGGGGCACCGCTTGCCGATAGCGCGATCCGATATTTCTCTGATTCCTCGGCCAGCGGGACTTCGACGTTGTCCTGCCAGACGGTCCCGGCCCGAGACCGGCGCGTCCATCCTATTTCAAGATCACCGTCGTCGCGGAAGCGCCATGACCCGTGAACCGGAGACCAGGGCAATAATGCGCGCCCGGGCGCCGTTATTTCGGCCGGGACAGGCATGCTGTCGTCTCGTCCCAGTGCAAAGACTCTGGCGGGAGAGAAGGGCGTGTAGAGAGAAAGGCCTATTTCCAGCATGGATCCGGCGTCCAGCAGGACAAAATCTTCTGCGGCGCGATGGCGGGAAATTTCAATCTCTGTGCCACCCAGCCCCCGCAACAGCTTGGACAGGCGATAGCGCCCGTCCTCTAAGGGAGAAGCTGCGGAAAATTGGATGATTTCCTGGCCGATCACCGCCAGATTGCGCCCGGCAAGCAATTGCGAATCATCGGCAAGGTGCAGCGCCATTCCCGCATGTTGCAGTTCGATATCCACATGGTTGAATCGATCTATTAGCGCGGGACTTGCCGATCCGAGTGTTCCGGATACCGTGCCCATGATCGTCGGCGCGGCTATCTGACCGATATATTCTCCCGGGGCATCCCCTGCGCCGGACCCAAAAAGCTGCGCATTTCGCCAGCCCTCGGCACCGGCAGCGGCAGCATATAGCCGCATCAAGGGGGACGGCGTCGTCGGCGCTTCCAGGGCGAAGGGCAAATCGACCAGAACAAGGCGGGTTGGCCCTGCTGGCAAATCCGGATCTGCTATGTTTCTCCCCTGCTCCGATTCGACGCGAATCATGCTTTTGGCTGCGCTTGCCCGGGCCAGGGAAAGTTGCGCGATTCCCGATCCTGTCTGGCACCCGCGAACGCGCCAAAGACCGCCGAAAATATCGAAGCGGGCAAGCATGGCTGGTCGATACCGCTGACTGCCCAGAGGCACGGAAACCTGCAAAGTCGTCCGTTCGCCATAGACCGACCATAGTCCGGTTAGCGCCAGTGCCCGCGCATCGTCGGCTGATAGCGCCGCCGGAAAGTCCCGTGTGATTGCGGCTCGGCCTGTGCCCGGACGAAATGCCGACTGGATCCCCGACTGATAGTCCCGCGCCGGATCATAATATCGGACCGACATCTGCTTCGGGACCGCAGAAGGGGAAGCAGAATGCAGTTCAGGCGAATCAATCGCCTGCTGTCCGACCGCACGCACAAAATCCGTGTCGATTGTCATCGCTGTAGCTGCGTCGGCATTCGGGCGGACCTCGGCTTCGATCCGGTCATAATTTTCCGGGTCGGCCGAAAAAGAGAGCGGGACCGCATCGACCAGGGGCCGCAAGGCAGCTAGCCGATCCTCCCCGCCAGCGGCAAAGCCCGCAACCGTGTGAGAGGCTGCCATGGCAATCCGCTGTCCTGAAATATCCGCGATGATATCGGCAATCGCGACCGAACCGTCATCGCCGATCACTTCGAAGGTGAGCGACGGAATCCGGTTGCCATATTCGGTCAGGTCCATGTCTTCGAAAACGGCCAGCGCCAGGCCGCGATAGGCGGGCGTCCCGCCGCCCGCTTCCGCACTGGCCATCAGGCCATCGACGGACTGGTCTTCACCACCCGGATAAAAGGCAAAGCCGGTTTCCGTCTTGAAATCTCCGGCGGCGCCACGAAATATTTTCCCGTCCGCCCAAATCCGGCCGATTGCCTTGATCCGCCGGCTCGACAGAGCAACCGCGAAACAGGCGGAATAGCTGTAGATCGTGGTGCTAGGGCGTCCCTTGCCACCACCCTCGCGGGATCGCGTTTCCTTCAGATCGGTCGCCCATATCACCGTTCCGGCAACCCGCATCCTGCCGAATATACGGGAAATCTGGGACCCGTAGCTCGATGTCTGGACGGCCAGCTCCTGCAGCCGCGGTCCCTCGCGGCCTTTCGGTTTGAACAGGATATTCTGATCGACCTGCTGACCGATGATAGCCCCTATGGCGCCGCCGATAGGTCCGCCGAATGCGGTGCCCACGGCGCTCAAAACCAGTGTCGCCATTCAATCCTCCGTCAGCCTGAATATCGCGACGATCGGCCATGGTGCCTCGCCGGGACAGTATACGACCTTGCCGAGACCGGCATGGGCGTGGACAAAGCCGTCGCCAGCGCGGATCAGGAAATGCCATTGGACGGGACTGGGCCTGACCAGAATAATATCGCCTTCGCACAGCTCCGATTCCGGCGGAAAGCGGGAAAATCCGGTGTCCGCCATGAAGGCGCTGATCGCATTTTCGGACCCGCCGCGGATCGAATAGCCATTGGGCGCGTCGCACTCGAAATCGCCGGCCAACAGACATTGCTGGGCAAGGCCGATGCAATCGAGCCCGGTTTCCTCGTCGCGACCGTGCAGGCAGAAGCGCGCACCGCAAAGGGCCATAGCCTTGTCCGCCATTTTTCGTTTTCCTTTTCCGGGGGATGTCATGCGCCGGGATATTTCGTCAGCAGATCATTGCCCGGCAAATAGGGTTCGCCGCGAAAATTGACGCTGTTGGCAAAGCGATCCCGACAGGTTGCGAAATTCTTGTGACAGCCTTCGGTGAGCAGGACCCTTGTGCCTGGCGTAACGGTCTGCGCGGGCCAGTCTGCCAGCGTGACAACACCCGCTTCCCCGTCGATAATCGCATAGCTGAGCCCACAGTTCGGGCCATCGAGAAAGCGTAGGGAGCCGAATGCAAAATCGGGCGCAGCATCGCCCAGCCCCTCGATTCCAATCTCATAGCCGTCGACGGATGTTATCCGGCCTTCGCGCTGATAGCGGTGCAGGCTGAGCTTGCACTGGCGGTCACCAAATTCGGCCCGGCAGGTGGGTGATGTCAGCGGGGCTATCGGCTCGTCGAGAAAGGATGTCGCACCCAGCATCTCGACCGTGAAACTGTCGCCCGACCGCACGATCTCTCCAAATTCGCCGCAAATCAGCGGCAGTGGCTCGGCCTCGGGCTGCTGCCAGTCGACCAGCGAGATATAGAGCAGCGCGCCGTCCCAGCGCCCGGCATCCAGATCTGTTTCGGCAACGGCTGCGCTGGTCATCACGCCCGCTATCTCGACATTGTCGACCTCCAGACTATCGGACAGGGCGATTGATGACGGCACCATGCCCGGCGCCGCGCGATAACGAAAAGCGGCGATAACAAGATCGCGGTCGTGCGAAGTAAAGCCGAGCGCGACGCCGTCCCCACGCTCCAGTCGCCAAAGATAGGCGCTGGTGGTGACCGCGCGGTCCAGCCAGTGGAGACTCATGACAGCTCCCGGACCTCGACGAGCAGCACCTCGGGAATATCGCCGGCCAGGAAGGTCGCTTGGTTCACGGTCAGCTGGTCGCTCTCGAACCGCACCGGCACATCGAACAGGAAGCCGGCGGTGATATCGCTATTGTCGGCGGGCGGGCTGTCGAAGACGACGGTTCCCGCCTGCCCGAGGGACCAGCCGCCGACAGTCTGGCCGTTGACGGCGACCTGCAGCGTTTCCGGGTCGGGGCGGGTGATCCGCCTTTGCTGCGGCTCGTCGGCGGGATCGCCGTAATTTTTTACCAGCGGAAATGCTGTCCGCTGGCTATCCCCCTTGCCGAGATACTGATCGGTCGGCGCCGGTTCCCCGACCATGTCATGCGAGCTATGGTCGTAGGGATCACGGAAGCGAAAGGCTTTCGCGGCTCCTCGGCGCGCGCGGAAGAAAGCGATCAATGTCCGCAATTCGTCTTCACTCCGGACGCCAGGGCCGACATCGAACTCCAGCCGCGCATCGGCCCAGTCGCTGTTGCGTTTTTCGTGACCGGAAATGGTCGTCACGATATTGGTGGAAAAACCCGGCGACACGCTGGCACCCTGGCCAATCGCGATCGGGAATTGCACGTCGTCGAAGGCATTCACATCCTCATCCTCTTCCTGAAAATAGGTAAATCCGTCCCGCGCCACCTGCGGCAGCGCCCAGAGGAAAATCTCTGCCGTGCCTCTCGCGCGCGCATCGGCGATGGCATCGACCATATGGCTCCAGATGAACCGGTCTGCCGGTTGCAAAACGAAGCCGGTGAAATATTGCTGCTGTTCGACCGGATAGCCCAGCCTCTGGGTCGCCAATCCAATCCCGGCCTTTGTGGCCGACCGATTGCCGACGATCACCCAGTCATAATCCTCCAGCTGCAATATGTCGAAAGCGGGAGACGCCCAGCCCACTGGCAGATTGGCCCGCTTGGCCTCCGACGCCTGTTCGTCGAGGATCGTTGGCAAATAGGCGAGCAACAAGGTCTCCACCGGCGTCGCCCCCGCTTCGTCTTTCACCGCGTCGAGCAGAGCGGCGGTCGACGCCGCCAATATTTCTCCGGCCTGATCCAGCATGGCATTTTGCGCCACCGTCTTCGGTCCGTCGATGCTGGCAATGCTGACCGACTTTTCACCAAAAGCCGCGCTGGCCGCATCGTCATAGAGACAAATGCGCTTGTCCGGCATGATCCACCACCATGGCTCGCCGACCTGAAAACGGATCGCCGCGCCCGCATCCCGGGCAATGGCGGTGAAGGCCCGCGCGACGGCTTGCAGATAGTTCATTGCGTCGCCATTAGCTGGCGAGAGCAAGGTCGACGGCGGCTCCCATCCCGTCAGCGCCGGATCCCCATTCTCCGCCCGCTGCTTCCAGTCGGTCCAGCAATGCGCGTCGAACAACTCGTAGGAAAGCGACAGGATCACCGAGAAGCCCATCGCTTCCGCGCGGGAAATCAGGTCACGGTGCCAGACCGCCGCCGGCTGGTTGATCGCGGCAAATTCTTCGCCCGCATGCGGCGCCGAAAGGCTGACATAAAGCCCCTCGCCAATCGTTTCGAGCCGGAAATAATGACTCATCCCCAGATAGTGATTGATCGGCCCGCGATAACCCAGGGCGCGAGTCATCCGCAGCAAGCGTTCCGGCGTCTGGTTGAAACTGTCATCATAAGCGGTGGCCATCGCGAGACCGTTTTCCGGCACCATGATGTCACCGATTTCCAGCACCGCGCCCTGACCATCGGTCCGGATCGCGCTCATCTCGACCCAGCCGGTCTTTGGCGTGGCATAGCGCGTGCCCTGTTCGTCATAGTCCGGCGGAATGATCGAGATGAACAGCCGGTCGATATCCCCGGGGAAGACCGGATCGGCCTCTCCCGGCAGTAGAAATCCGCCTTCGACCTTGGAAAATTCTATCGAAATCTGCGCATCGGTCGGCGTGCCGCTGGCATAGTTCCACAGCCGCACATACCAGGATTTCGGATCGCCCGCCGCATCCCTTCCTTCTATCGTCAGCGTCGGTCCGTCGATCGCATCGAGCGGCATGATCCCGGAAGATCGCCAGCGAAATTCCCATTTGAGCCGCGAATAGTCGCGCTCCGTTTCATAGGCGAGCAGCGGATGGTCAAGCCTGTCTTCGCTCTCCCAGATCAGCCCGGCGAGATCATCACTGTTGTAGAAAACCGCATCGACGCGCAGCGCGTCTGCTGCGGTCGTCACCACCGACGCCATCATCGGGCGCGGGAAATTGATCGTCCAGAAACGGGGATCGAAGCGCTGGATGTAGCTGCTCCGCTGCCCGGTTCTTTTCTCGGCGAGCCAGAATCCCATATCAACCCGCCTTTGCGCTCAGCACATTGCGCACCGCGCGCGCCACCTGCCGGCTCGAGCGACGCATCTGGTCGGGCGCGCTGCCCTGGCCATTGTCGGAGATATTGATCGTAAGCCGGATATCGGGGGAAGCGCGGGCCGCCACCGGCGGTTCGATCCGCCCCGCCGCTGTCGGTACGAACAACTCGGGCCCGCGCTCTCCGACCATATAGGCGCGGCCCCCCGTCACCGGACCGCCCGTCGCCCGCCCCGGCGCCCCGAAAAAGGCGCTCAGCAGGGATGTTCCCAAGTCGAGCAGGCCGCCGCCAGAACCGGACGAACCACCACCAAACATCCCGGGCAAACCACCGTTGATCGCGGCGCTGGCGATATCATTCATAACCGAAAGAGCGACGCGGCGCAGATCTTCAAAATCCAGCGAGCCACGACGAATGGCGCGGCTAAGGGTATTCTCCAGAGTCGATCCGGCCCGCTCCAGGCCCGAGGCAAAAGGGCCATCAAGCTGGCCCTTCATATCGGCCACATCCTTGGCAAAACCGGCGGTATCGGCGCGCACGCTGACCATCAGCCGTTCGATTTCTTCATCCATCGGGGAAAGCCTCTTTCAGTTTTTCGAGTTTTTTGGTGTCGAGCGGCGTCTGGTCAGGATTACCAAGACCATTGTCTGTGAAGACCGCAAATATGGTCGCCAGTTCGGCAGGCGTTGCATGCCAGAACTGGTCGGGTGACCAGCCGAGGACAGCGGAGACTGTGCCGGATAATCTTTGTATCGAAGATGAAAAATCATTGTGCCCCGGCGAAGGCCGGGGTCCATCTCGAGACAGATCGTCTGCCGAGCCAACGGGAGATGGATCCCCGCCTTCGCGGGGACACGGTTCACTAACCACCACCGGACAATATCTGCTTCAGCAGGATCTTCAGCGCCGGCGTCACCCCGGCGAGCCCCAGTTTCATCATCCCCTCGCCCAGCTGATCACGGGTCAGATACTCTGGCCGGTCACAGGCGACATGCCAGAACAGCGTAACAATTTCCGACAGCAAAAGCCGCCCGCCGGCCGCCCGTTCGACCAGATCGAACAGCGACCCCAGCTCATCTTCCGCCGCGACCAGAGCGGCGAAACTGGGCCGCAGGATCAGGCGCGCGCCGTCAATGACAATCTCCGCCTCGCCGCGCAGGGCATTGGCGGACCGGTCAGACACTGGCGACCGCCCCGGAGCTTTCGAGGCTCAATGTGTAACTGCGCTCGCCATTATAATCGCCGCTATAGTCCAGCCGCGCGACGAGAAAATCGCCCAGCAACCGCTCGCCACCCTCGAAGCTGAGTTCATAGGCGTCGATAATGCCGCCCAGCGCATGATTCTTGATCCGCATCTCGGCGTCCGAGCCAGTAAACACGCCAGCCCCTGAAACGGACACAGACCGAACTCCCGCACCCGACAATAATTGCCGCCAGCCGCCGCTGTCCTTGCTGGTGATCGCTACCGGTTCGCCATTGATCGACATCTGCGTGGTCCGCAGACCCGCGATGGTCGTGTAGCTGACGGGGCTCTCGCCATCGCCGATTTTCAGGAGAAAGGCGCTGCCTTGTTCTGCTGCCATATTCTGGTTCCTTCATGTTGGTTGTTGTGCCCCCGCGCAGGCGGGGGCCCATCTCGTGTCCTGTGGTCAGGGCACAAAATTTCGATTGTTCGTGGAGCCAAGGTCGGGAGATGGGCCTCTGCCTGCGCAGGGCCACTAGCCTTTCAAAACCCTCGCCCGATATTCGATCAACCCGCTCCATGGGCTGACCGCGCTGCGCAGAACACGCGTGCGGCGAAAATCGAAGGTGATGATCTGCCAATCATTGGGATCGTCCAGCCCCGGCTCGAGCGCCTCCTCGACCAGCGCCATCACCCGGTGCAGGCGCGCCGCCGTCTCGCCGTCATCGTTGACCACCAGCGCAAGACTCAATTCGCGGCCAACACCACCCTTGTGGCTCCAGTCGAGCGAGGCTCCCGTCGCCAATGCGATATAAGGGAAAGCCGCACGGGGCGGCGGACCGTCGAATATGCCGCTGATCAAATCCATCAATGGCCCATGCCCGTTCAGTCGCGCCATCAGCGCCTGCTGCACCGCTTCCAGCGCGCCGGTCATCGCACGGCCCGCATCAAAAAAGCGACATCGCGCAGGCTGCTATTCTCGATCAGCCGCTGTTTCAGCCGCCGGGCTTCCACCCGGACTCCTTCGGCCGTTTCGGTGATTCGCACATCGGCAGGCAACTCTTCCACAAGCACAGATTTGATCTCGGATTTGGCGCGAGCCAGCCGCTGTTCGGCAATGGCCTCCCCGCGCTTCTGCAATTTCTCCATCATCTTGTCTCTTCCGCCTGCAATATGGTTTTCGGGACCAGACGGTGCTCCAGAATCACGCTGGAAATGGTCATTATCCGATCACCCCAGACCAGCCGGTCGCCCGGCTTGATCACCTGGGTTTCGCGCAGGGTGAAGCGCCAGCGCGGCATCGCCGAACGGCTCTCCGCTTCGCTGGCCGTTCCGCCGTGCAAGGCTTCGGCGGCGGCCCAGAAGACGCCTACGGTAAGATATTGCGGTTCGGCCGAGCCCAGCGCATCGCGCCCAAGACTCTGCCGCTCGATTGAAATGCGTTCGCGCAAGATTCCGGAAAATTCCTGTCCCATCATGCCATCCTCATTCGGCGAAAGGGTCGCCAAAAGGCGGTCACCGCGCTCGGCGGACCACCGGCGTCGACACCGTCGCGATTGGCGTAAAAATAGCCCGCCATCCGCACGATCCCCTGGCGCAGGCCCGCAGGCAGTGCGTCCCAGTCCATCGCCAGACCGGCGCTATAAGTCACCCGGATTCGCGAACCGCCGTCGCTCCGGTGCAGCCTGATCCAGCCGATACCTTCGCTATCGATGTCGAGCGCATAGTCCTCGACCGCCAGCACCGCTGCGATCCCGTCGACGTCCACCGCCTCGACCGAAGCAATCGACTGCACCGGCAGCCGCTTCAGCTTCTTCCACTCACGCCGCGACGACAACATATCGGTCACCGACCGGGCGATTAGCATCTGGCCGGTAAATTCCTCGCACAAGGACGCCGCGCTGCGTAGAAACGCGTCGATGGCGGCATCATCGGCCTGATGATCAATCCGGACAAAATCCCGAACCTCTGCAATCAGGTCCGCTGGCACATCCGGCCAGTCTGTAATGGGGAAGCTCACGGTCGCGGCATCCTTTCACTTGGGTTTGAAAATATGCGCCCGCGCCGGATCGAGAGGGGGAGCAACCGGCACGGGCGCGCTGCGCCGAAGCGCAGCAAGGGCTTCAGTCAGAAGGCTTCAGGAAGCGCTGAACTGCATCAGCTTGATCGCTTCCGAATTCATGATCTGCCCGCCCACGCGCTTGGTCGCGTAGAAATGGACGAACGGCTTGTTGGTGAACGGATCGCGCAAAATGCTGGTCGCGCTGCGTTCGGCAATCAGATAGCCGGCGCGGAAATTACCGAAGGCAATCGACAGACTGTCCGCCGCGATGTCTGGCATATCCTCCGCCTCGACCACCGGATAGCCGAGCAATGTCGCAGGCTGTCCATTGGCCAGCGAAGGCTGCCACAGAAAGGCGCCGTCCGCCGTCTTGAACTTGCGAATATGCGCCAGCGTCGAACTGTTCATCACAAAACTCGCGCCCTGCCGGTAGGCGGGACGGAGCGTGTGGACCAGATCGACCAGCACATCCTCGCTGTCGAAGCTGCCCGACGCGCCCGACGGCACATATTGCAGAGCCCCGAACGCCCGCACGTCATCACTCTCGTCGGTCACCGTCGCATTGAGAAACCCGCGCGGCTGATTGACTCCGGAGCCGCCGACAAAGGCTGCGCCCTCCGCCTGGGCAAATTCGCGGGCGATCTCGTCCGCCAGCCAGGATTCGACATCAAAGGCCGCATCATCAAGCATCGCCTGAGAGGCCGCCGGATTGGCGTAAAGCTCACCGCTCGGCGGCGCGATTTCATTGAAATCCGGCGTATCGGTCTCCGGACGGCCTGCCGTTTCGCTAACCCAGCCGGAGGGCGTGCCGCCGGTGGTCACCAGCTTGCGATAGCCGGCAGTGCCAGTCTGCACCACGGTGGCGATCGACCGGATCGGCGAGATATCCTTCAGCGTCGCCCCGATCAGCGCATCGATCTCCTGCGGCACGGCAAAACCGCCCTCGGGACCGGATGCACCGGAAAAGCTTTTCAGCTCGACACCAGCCTGCTCGCCACGGCGAAGATATTTGGCCACAAAATCCTGCGCGGCAGCCGAAGAGGGCATCCCCTTCGCGCCATCCAGCGCAGGCCGGGACGAAGCCTTCGAAATATCGGACATCTGTGTCTTCAGCCCATCCACATCGGTGCGCAATGATTTGATCTGGTCGCTCTGGCTGGCGACATCCTCGGCCATCAGCACCGCGTCGAAGGACGCTTCAAGCGGGTCGGCCTTGGTTTCGAATTTGGGAGAATCTGTCATGTCTTTCCTTTCCTGTGGGCAATAAAAAAGCCGCCCGGTGAGGGGCGGCTCGGGGTTTTCAAATTGTCCGGCTCTAGTCGGACAGGGCGTCAGCAGCTTTCTGCAAATAGGGCATAGTCGGCTCCAGAATATATCCCGGCGTTCTTTCGACTATCTCGCGCAGCCAGGCACCGTGACCGGCACCATAGACCAATATCACCCGATCACCGGGCTTGGTGACCTGCACAAGCTTGTTGAAAATCTTGGCGTTGCGCATGAACCAATAGGCGGCGAGTTCCGCGCCGGTTTGCTTTTCACCCTCACCGATGGTCATAACATTCCAGTAGAAATGGTCAGGAAACCGGCCGCTGTTCCAGAATTGCAACAACTCGGGAACCGATTGGCTCTTTTGCTGCTCTTCAAACTCCGCAATCAGCGAACCATAGTCCGACATTGTTTCGAGACGCTCGGCATCGCCCGTTTCCTTTGCCTGCTGATGGACCCTATCATAGGGAAAATAGTCGGGCTCGCCCTCTGATGGCTGTTCATCGATCGCATAAACTCTGTCGATATCGGCAGCATGGGCAACCCGATATCCGATTTGCACCACCTCGTTGCGTTCCTTGGTCAGATCCGCCGGTTTGAAACCGCTATAGCCTGTATCCGCATAAGGCGGCTCGGCCGACGCTTCGACAGCGACAACAGTGGGTTGGAATGTCTTCAGCGTCTCCGCCAGCGCCGCAAGCTCCTTTTGCCGCTGCGGTGTCAGCACATCATCGACCTTGGCGTTGTTCAGATCGGCACCGGGATTGGCAAAATGATAGACACCCAGCACCATGACCCGGACGGGTTCAGGTGCCTGACCGGCGCTGTCCTCCGCAAAGGCTGGCTGAGCCGCAAAACAAAGCGCCAGCAGGGAGGCAATAAGGGCTTTCATATATCTTTCTCCGCAGTGTATTGCATTACTAATACTCTTGAGAAGGACGTGATCAAGATAAATCGGCATCTCGCTCAACCCGGTGAACCTGCGCCAGTCCCTGCATCGGAAATGTTACCAGCGACACTTCAGCCACATCCAGGTCCAATAGCTCGCGCGGCTGCTGACCGGATGAGCGGTTCACACGATAGCCGAAACTCAATCCCTTCATAGCGCCGCTCGCCAGACCGGCCGCCGCATCCCGCCCCGCCCGCGTCGCGGTCGATATGGTCCCGATCACCCGCAATCCACGCCGGTCCTCGCGCACATGGTCGACGCGGCCGATCTGCTGTCGTGGATCATGCTGCCAGAGCAGCGGCAAGGATTGTCCTTCCCCCAGATCACCGAACGCGCCGGGCCGAATGATATCGCCACCCTTGTCGATCCGGTTGAAGATTGCGGCATAGCCGGCAAAGCGCACGATATTTGCGGGTTCCGTTCGCCCTGAGCCTGTCGAAGGGCCCTTCCCGGCCAGAGGTGCTTCGACAGGCTCAGCACGAACGGGCTTTGCCACTCTATTCACGACACCAGATGCCCAAGCCCCAAGCGCATCGCGATCCCAACCAGCAACAGCGCCAGCGTCCCCCGAATTATCCAGCGGATCGCGGCTTTCCACGCGCTCGCCTTCGCGTCGCGCCAGGCGCGAAGCAGCTCGCGCAATTCGTCGATATCATCTTCCGCGCCGGGATCAGACAGACCCAGCCGGTCCAGGACCCGCACCGCGCCGCTGTCCGTCGCCTCCTCGACAATCGCGCGCAGCGTCACCAGATCAGCGCCATCGCCTTCCGCCTGCGCCATCAGGCGGGCGAGCATTTCGTTGTTTTGCATTTTATATAAAACTCCGTTTTAACCTCAGGCGCCGGGCGCGGGCATCCGCCCGCTTGGCTATCCTCGCTTACGCTGCGGGCGGCCCGTCGGCCTTGCCTCGGCTTCGCCTCGGTTAGAAGCTGACCACAATTGAGAGAACCGAACCGAGGCGAAGCCGAGGCAAGCGCGACCGCGCGCCGGGCGAAAGCCCGCCCCGTCGGAGGCGTTCGCGCAGCGAACTGCCGCGAGACAAAATTACACCCCCAACATCGCCCGTTTCTCTTCCGGCGACAGAAAATCCGCCTCGCACACCTGCTTCCACAGCCGTTCGCGATCTTCCGACAGTGCCGGGATCTGGTCGCGGTCCACCGCCAACTTCGCGTCCGGCCACCACGCACCCAGCGCCCCCGACAGACCATCCAGTATCTTCCCGGCCAGCGGCAAGATCGTCAGCCGCCAGAGCGCCCGGTTGGCTTCGCGATAATTGGCGTAACTATTATCACCCGGCAGCCCAAGCAGCATCGGCGGCACGCCAAAGGCCAGTGCGATCTCCCGCGCCGCCGCCTCTTTCAGCGCGACAAAATCCATGTCCGCCGGAGTCATGCTCATCGACTGCCATTTCAGACCGCCCTCGAGCAGCATCGGCCGCCCGGCATTTCCGGAACCGGCAAAGCTCGCATCCATTTCGGCCTTCAGCCGGTCGAACTGCTCGCCGGTCAGCGCCGATCCATCGGCACCGGGATCATAGACCAGAGCCCCCGAAGGCCGCGCCGCATTGTCCAATATCGCCTTGTTCCATTTCGCCGCCGCATTGTGCACCGCCACCGCTTTCGCCGCAGCACCCAGACAACCAAGTCCATAATGGTCATCGGTCGGGTGGAAGCCCTTCAAATGTACGATCGCCGGCCGGCCCACCGCATCCTGCGCCGCGAAGCGCGTTCGATGTTCACCTGCGCGGTAATTATAGGCGACCGGCCAGCCCTTGGCATCGGGCTCGACGGTGATCCGGTCGGGGCGCAGCGCATAAAGTTCCGCCGGCTGATCCTCGTCCCCGCGAATGACCTGCACATAAGCATTGCCATGCAGCAACAGATGCGCGGCGATCGTCTCCAGCAAGGACTGGCTCGTGCCCGGTCCACCGACCAGGGTCGCAAGCTTATCATCCACCGGCAGCAACGGCGCGCCACCAACCCCTTCGGCCACAATGCGCACGGCCCGCTGGGCAATAGCATTTTCGACATAGGCTTCACGCACCCGGCCCTCATAGGAAAAGGGCGCGTCCCCCGAAAGAGCCGCGCCACCATAGGTGCCGAGATAGCTGCGCCCCAAAGGCGGCCGCGATGGTCCACCCCCGCCCTTGAAGGCGAGCGCGATATTTTCCCAGAATGTCATATATTTTCTCCAGTGCCTCTGCGCAGGCAGGGGCCCATCTCCTGAATTTGATTAACTTCGCTCGGGAATAGATGAGCGCTCAAGTCCAATCTTGGCGCAAACCTGCACCATTGCGGATGCCGAAGCTTCCCGAGATGGCCCCCTGCCTTCGCAGGGGCACATCACCGCACCCTCGGCTCTCGCCTTTTCCCAAGCATCAATTCCGTCAAAGCCCAGACCAAAGCATCCGCCCGGTCCGGCGAACGGCCTGGCCCTTCATAGCTACCACCGACCAGCAGCCCGCACATCTCGTCCTCAAGCTGCGGGAACACGCCCACATGATGCACCCGCCCATTTTCATAAAGCGCGGCCACCGGTTCCGCCCTTGCAACCTTGCCGCGCGAGGCGTGGACCAGTTTCACCGGCAGCGAAATCTTTACCGCGTGCAGCACGGATTTGACCATCGCCCCGCCCTGGTTGGCTTCGGCGATGACACGATCCGCGTCAAAGCGATCCGCCGCATCAGCCACCTTGCGCGCCCAGGTTTCGGGACTGGCCCTTTCCACGCTGCAGTCGGCCAGCACATAAGCTTTGCCGTCTGCGCCGAGTCCCGCGACGATGATCCCGCAAGCGTCTCCCTTTTTGGAGGCTGGTGGGTCGACACCGATAACGATGCGGGCAAAACCCATTTTCCGTTCGTCTCGAGCGCAGTCGAGAGACCGGTTCGCGCTATCCAATGTGTCTCGACTTCGCTCGACACGAACGGCGTTGCTAGAAACCCGACATTCCTCAATCATCGCCCTTGTCCACAGCGCGCCCTCGACATCCTCGATCAGTTCGCCATCCAGTTCCTGCCGCCCCAGCCTCGTCCCACCATAATCCGCCGTCATCGCGGTGAGAAAAGCCACCGGCAGATGCAGATCATTATCCAGCGTCCGGCCCTTACTGACAGCAATGTCCCCGCTCACCAACGCCCGCACCAGCGGCACCGGACGCGGCGTTGTTGTCGCGACCAGTTGCGGCCGGAAGCCCAGGCGCAAACCCATTTTCAGATTGTCCCAGGCCGCTTCCGCCTGCCCGGCATTGTTCATCCATTTGGCAATCTCGTCGCACCAGCCGTGGCTGTGCTGGGGTCCGCGCAAGCCTTCCGGCTCGGCAGCCGAATAAAGATGCGCCTGCGCGCCATTTTCCCAGGTCAGCCGCTTCAGCGACGGTTCCCACACCGGCCGCTGCTTGGGTGGCGCGATCGACAACAATCCGCTTTCCCCTTCGACCATTACCGAGCGGGTTTCGGCATAATTGGCCCCGACCAGCGCAAAGCGGGCGCTGCCATCGCCTTCGGCAATGCTCCGCACCCATTCGGCTCCGGCCCGGGTCTTGCCAAAGCCGCGCCCCGCCATGATCAGCCAGACCGACCAGTCACCTTCGGGCGGCCGCTGTCCGGGCCGCGCCCAGAAATCCCAGCGGTACAGAAATTCCTGCTGCTCTTGCGTACTCAAAGAGGAGAAAAACGCATTGCGTTCCCGCGCCGTCCATTGGGCAAAAAGCTCCGCCTCGGAAATATCATTCATCATTGTCGGACGTCGCCAGCTTTCCCTCTCCTTCGGCCAGCGCCCGCCGGCGCAGCAGCTTCATCCGCATGTCCCCGAGTTTGCGGTCGAGATCGATACGCACCTGCTCTGGGTTGATATCATCCTCGATCGCGCGGGCCAGCGCCACCATCTGCTTGTGCGCCAGCAGCAATTTGACACCGATACCGTCATTATATTGCTTGACCGTCGCGACTTGCTTGCCCTCGTGAAAAACCGGCTTCTCGACACCGTTGCGGGCGCGGTCGAGCAGATCCATTTCGAGCAGTTCGTAACCGGCGGCGAGCGCCCGCATCCAGGCGTGGAGAAATTCCGGATCCCGCTCACGCCAGCTATATACTGTCGATACAGCAACACCGGCGGCCTTCGCCGAATTCGCCACATGCGAGCTGGTCGCAAGCGCTTTCAGAAATTTCAGCTTGCGCCGGTTGTCATAACATCCCCTGACTATTGATTTTGGCATAATATACTCCGCACCGGACCGACGCGAATCGTCCGGACATAAAAAAGGGCCTCCCGGTCAGAACGGCCCTGCCTTGATTGGCGGAGACCTTCAGAGCCGGTTGGCCCGAATCACAATTTCGCGATGTTCCTGATATGTACCTAAGCAGCGTGACGATGTCAAGATATTTTTACCTATTTGGTGAATTATGCTCCCAGATCAAGCGTGGGAATGACCTTCTCGCCGATATATTCTGCAGCCATTTCCGCCAGTTCCCGGCCAAGGTGCCAGTCCAGTATCTGCATATCAGCTATGATCGGCGGATTGACCAATATGTCCCGCTCACCCATCATTTCTTTCGACGCCATACGGCTGGCCACGACCATCGAACGCGACATGATCTCGACAATCGACGGGAATTGCACCGTCTGCTTGCGGCGCAGCAGCACGTCGCGCAGCAGGCTCCACCTCCCGCGGATATCGTCATATTGCGCCTCGGTCCGCCAGACCTCGTTCGGATCACCCAGCGACACCACCATATTCGGGCCGGCCTTCAACCCGTGCATCACTTTCACCGGCACATTGTCGAGCACCCCGCCATCGACCAGGATATTGCCCTCGCCATCGATGAACGGCGGCAAAATGGTCGGCAGCGAGCCCGAGGCCCGCACGCATTCCCATAGCGGCCCGCGGCGGTGGATATGCAGGCCATTGGTCGACAGGTTGGTCGAGACGCCAAAGAAGTTGATCGGCTGGTCGGCAATATCCTTCGTGCCATACCGGGTCCGCAATTCGCTGTCGAACACCGTCGGATCGAGCAGCGAATAGATCGGCAGCGTGAGGCGTTTCATGGCCTTGGCATGGATGAACATCGCCTCCATCTGGTCGAGCGTCTCGTCCACCGACATGCCGCGCGCGATCGCGCCGCCCATCGCCGCGCCCGCGCTGGCGCCGCCGATAAAATCGATCGGGATGGTCGCCTGCCGCAAGGCCTTGATCACGCCGAGATGCGCGCAGCCCAGCGCCCCGCCTCCGGCCAAAACCACACCGATGGCCCGTCCGGTCAGGAAGCGGGCGACCTTGGCGAAATCCGCATCTTGGTCGAGCGCGACATGATGGTGCAGCTTTGGCGCGCGCGGATCGATCCAGTCGCCGCTGTGGCTGATCGTCTTGCCGGCGTTCGAGCGGAGCAACAGCAAGGTGCGCTGCGGCTCGGCAATCCAGTCCATCGCCGCCTTTTCCATCATATTGGTTTCGGGATCCGCCTGTCCGGGCCGCGCCACCATCACCAGCGCATCGGCGTTGCGGCAGACCATCTGCCCCCAGTCCTCCGGCCCGCTGCCGTCGATCAGGACATAAGCGCCTTTGGCTTCCTGCTCCGCCAGCCAGGACTGATATTCATGCGCATCGGCGGCCTCGCTCGTCGCACGGTCAACCGGCACAACCGGCGTTTCCGCCCGGACAACGCCCGTGAAAGCCTCTGCCATGCGCGCCAGAAAACCGTCCGGCAGCTGGCTGGTCCCGGCCGGCAGCATCGCGATCACCCGGGGGTTTTTTGCCGTTATCGAAGAAGTCCGCGCGGTCGCGACGGCCAGCCGCTCGGACACCAGCTTCAGCATGGCCGCATATAGTTCGGGATGCGCGCGGGCGATATCGTCAAAGGCGCGCCGGGATACTTCCAGCACGCTGGAATCGCGCATCGCGACGACATCAGCGGTGCGTTTGCCGCCGGCGAAAAAAGCCAGCTCCCCGACCGCTTCCCCGCTTTCGATATGGGCGACGATCCGGGTCTGGTTGACCACCACCCGGAACCGGCCGGATTCGACAAAATAGAGCGCGTCGGCGGCGTCACCCTGCCGGACCAGAGCTTCTCCGCCGGCGATCCGCTTCACAACCGAGACCGACTGCAGCGCGTTCAGCGCTTCCGGCGCCACGTCCCGAAACAGTGCATGGCTTCCCAAATCCGGCAGTCCTGTTGGTTCAGCCACGCTTTGCCCTCCATCGGTGCGACCCGATCGGGACCGTTATCCTGCCATATTGCCCGACAATCAAGTCATCTTGACCCTAGGCCAGATGGCACATCAGGCCGCGACTGGGATCGACTTCATTGGCCAGCATCGAGAGATAAGCGGATTGCAGCGCATCGCGCCCTTTCAGATCCTCGATCTGCAAATAGTCGCTGGCACCGGACACAAAGGCGGAAAATTGCTTGTCGACCCGCTCGCGAAACGCCACCGGTCCGATTTCCTTGACCAGGCTTTCGGCTGCGGTCGGGGCGAAGAAAAGCTCCGGCTTCGGTCCCTGCAATTCTTCGCCGCCTCCGCGCGCCGAAATATGGGTCGCGCCGACCAGCGAACTGAATTTCAGCTGGTCGCCCCAGTGGCTGTGGATGGTGCCGAGCAGCTTGCTGTTGCCGGCAAAGTCAACCGATACGGTCGGGGTTGCCGTGTCGGCTTCCGCCAGATTGTCATAGGTGAGGACCGCGTCATAAAGCCCGGATGTCTCGACGAAAGCCTTGTTCCCTGCCGACGTGAGACCGATACGCCGGATTTCGGGGCTGAGGCTGCGGGCGACCATCGCCAGAGCCAGCGAGGTTTTTGACGACGCGCTGGTCATCAGCAGGGCCTTGGCCCCGAACCAGTCGTTCGACCGCATGAAATGCTCGATCAGGAAACTGGTGGTGAACAGAGGCTGGAAAATCGCCCGTTCCGCTTCATGCGCGCCCGCGTCCGATCCCAGCCGCTGATATTGATTGTAGATGATCGCCAGTCCCTGCCGATGTTCCGCACCATCGACGAAGCCGCCGTCCTGCACATTGGCCGGCGTAACCAGCAAATGGCTGGCCATCGGCAGATAGCCGTAGACCCGCTCGCCCACCGCAATATCGGCATTTTCCGAGGCTACGACCTTCGCGAAGCCCCAGACCGGAACAATGCCCCATTCCGCATCGCCGGTCGGGAAGAAATTCCAGTAGCCGAAGCCGTCGCCGACCACGGCATAGGTGATATTATTGGCCGTCAGGGCGTATTTTTCGACCTCCAGCAATATCTGCCCCTCGGCCAGGGACGGCGCATCGCTTTCCCGCCATTCCGACTGCGCGAGGTCGTTTTTCTTCACCCACAGGCTGTGCATCATTTCATCTCCATGCTGTTTTTCGCTTTCTTTCAGCATAAGCGCTACAGCTGCAATGGCAAAAGCATTTGCCAAAAAGCCTCCGCCTGCTAATCCTGCCGCACGGGATAGAATATGCGCCAATGCGCGCCATCGGGGAGAAGTTTTGTGAGTACAGCACCTGTTTCAGGTCTCGAAGCGGCGATCGAGCCGATCACCAATGTGTCGGATTTCATCTGGGGCGGCAGCTGGGCCGGGGTGGAAATCCTGCCGATACCGCCGATGGTGGTGATCCTGCTCGGTGCCGGGATATACTTCATGATCGGTTTGCGCGGCTATCCGCTGCGCCGCCTTTTCCCCGCGCTGGCAGGCTTGTTCAAAAAGTCGGACAACAAGGGCGCCGGCGAAATTTCTCCTTTTGCTGCGCTGTCGACAGCGCTTTCCGGCCAGGTTGGCACCGGCAATCTCGCTGGCGTGGCCACCGCGATCACGCTCGGCGGACCCGGCGCGATTTTCTGGATGTGGGTAACCGCCCTGTTCGGCATGGCCCTCGCCTTTGCCGAAGGCTCTCTGGCCGTGCGCTTCCGTTCACAGGCCGCTGACGGCACCTATCGCGGCGGTCCGATGACCTATATCGCCATCGGCCTCGGTCCGAAATGGACGTGGCTCGCAATACTCTTCTGTCTCGGCACCCTGTTTTCCGCGCTGGTTACCGGCAACGGCATCCAGGCCAACAGCCTCGGCGACAGCGCCAATGAACTGTTCGGCATTCCCGAATGGATCGGCGGCGCCGTTGCGGCGGTGGCCGTGTTTGCGGTGATCATCGGCGGCATCAAGTCGATCGGCAAGGTTGCCGAAACGATCGTCCCATGGATGGCCGGTGCCTATCTGCTGATGGCAATGGCTGCCCTGCTGATCAACCTGCCCTATTTGCCGGAAACCTTCGGCCGGATTTTCGACGGCGCGTTCAACGTCCAGTCGGCCAGCGGCGGCTTCCTCGGCGCAGCGATCATCATGGCGATCCGCGCCGGTGTCGCGCGCGGCCTGTTCTCCAACGAGGCGGGGCAGGGTTCGACGCCGATCGCCCATGCGGTCGCGCAGACCAATGATCCGGCGGCGCAGGGCCGTTTTGCGATGATGGGGACCTTCATCGATACGGTGGTCATCTGTACGATGACCGCGCTGGTCATGCTCACCGTGGCCGGCGACTTCACCTTCACCGACGCCAATGGCGTCACCCAGGCGGTAGAACATGCCTGGCAGTCCGATCTGCAGGGCTTTGCCATGACCTCCGGCGCCTATGCAGCGGCCTTCCCCTATCTGGTCTTCGGAATTCCCGTCGGCACTTTGGTGGTTTCGGTCGCGCTGATCCTGTTCGTCTTCACCACTTTGCTCACCTGGAGCTATTATGGCGAGCGGGCGATCACCTATCTCTATGACCGTCTGCCGGGATCCAGCCTGAAGGGCGAGAAAACCCTGCACATCATCTGGCGGATATTGTGGTGCGTGGTGATCTTCGTCGGCTCCTTCGCGCCGCTGCAACTGGTCTGGCGTCTCGGCGACATTTCCAATGCCGCGATGACCCTGCCCAATATCATCGGCCTGCTGGCACTCTCCGGCGTCGTCTTCGCCCTGGCGAAAGGCAATCGCTCCGCCGGCACCGACCATGGCCGCGAGACGCCAAAAGAGCTGCTCGAGGAAATCACCGGCACACCCGGTCACTAGACGGTGGGTTTATGGCGCGACGGCCAATTGGCTGTGCTTCGCTTCACTCTGAATTCGCTCCAACAAACCGAGCGAAGTGAGGCAAGCGCGACCGCGCGCCCGAGCTTATGCGAGGAAAGCCAAGGGCGCGGATGCGCCCGCCCGGCGATTGAGGTCTAAAAAATAATGCTCAAGAAACTCTACGAATGGATGCTCGACAAGGCAGCCCACCGGCAGGCCCCGAAATGGCTCGCCGGGATCAGCTTTGCCGAATCCAGCTTCTTCCCGATCCCGCCGGATGTCATGCTAGCGCCGATGTGCCTGGCAAAGCCGGAGCGATCCTGGTGGTATGCCCTGATCTGCACCATCGCATCGGTGCTCGGGGCGCTGCTTGGCTATGCCATCGGCTATTTCGTCTTTGAAACCGTCGGCATGCCGATTCTCGAATTTTACGGCGTGACCGAGAAATTCGATATTTTTGCGCAGAATTTCAACGAACAGGGCTGGATCGTGGTGCTGCTCGCCGGCTTCACGCCGCTGCCGTTCAAGGTGATCACCATCGCCGCCGGCAGCACCGCAATGCCGCTGCATATCCTGGTCGGCGCGGCGATTATCGCCCGTTCGGCACGCTTCTTTCTGGTCGCGGCGCTGCTGCGCTTTTTCGGGCCGCCGATGAAAATCTGGATCGACAAGAATTTCGCGCTCGCCACCACAGTGGTCGGCATATTGTTCGTCGGCGGTTTCGCCGCCGTCAGCTGGTTGCTCTGACAAGCAACAATTGCTTTCAGCGGATCAGTATTTTTTTCGGTGGCCTAGCCACCGATGATTTTCTAAGGCTGGACAATGAGCACTAGACAGGTTTCAGACAGCAACGATCCTGTGATCGAGAATATCGGCCAGCTGGTCGAACCCATGGCCAAGGGCGAAAAGCCGAAGGACCGCTGGCGGATCGGCACCGAGCACGAGAAATTCGTCTATTCCACCACCGACCATCACGCGCCGAGCTATGACGAGCCCGGCGGCATCAGGGACCTGCTGCTCGCCATGCAGGAATTCGGCTGGAAGCCGGTTGAAGAAGGCGGCAAGGTCATCGCGATGTCCGGCAGCGACGGCGCGATCAGCCTCGAACCCGCAGGCCAGCTGGAACTGTCCGGCGCGCCGCTGGAAAATCTGCACGAGACCTGCAACGAAACCGGCCGCCATTTGCAGCAGGTCAAAGCCATTGGCGAAAAAACCGGCACCGGTTTCCTCGGCATGGGCATGTGGCCCGATAAGACCCGCGCCGAACTGCCGATCATGCCCAAGGGCCGCTACCAGATCATGCTCGACCATATGCCGCGCGTCGGCAATCTCGGCCTCGACATGATGCTGCGCACCTGTACGATCCAGGTCAATCTCGACTATGCCAGCGAAGCCGACATGGCGCAGAAATTCCGCGTCGGGCTGGCGCTGCAGCCGCTGGCCACCGCCTTATTCGCCAATTCGCCCTTCACCGAAGGCAAGCCCAACGGCTACCAGAGTTTTCGCAGCCATATCTGGTCGGACACCGATCCGCACCGCACCGGCATGCTGCCCTTCGTGTTCGAGGACGGTTTCGGCTACGAACGCTATGCCGAATATATGCTCGACGTGCCGATGTATTTCGTCTTCCGCGATGGCAAATATATTGACGCCGCGGGCCTCAGCTTCCGCGATTTCCTGAAGGGCAATCTTTCGGTCCTGCCGGGCGAGAAACCGACCATGTCCGACTGGAACGATCATCTTTCGACCGCCTTCCCCGAAGTACGCCTGAAGAGCTTCCTCGAGATGCGCGGCGCCGATGGCGGCCCGTGGAACCGCATCTGCGCCCTGCCCGCATTCTGGGTCGGCCTGCTCTATGACCAGACGGCGCTCGATGCCGCCTGGGACCGGGTCAAGGGCTGGACCATGGAAGAACGCGAAGCACTGCGCAACGGCGTGCCCAAGCTCGGGCTCGATACACCGATTCCCAATGGCCAGACGCTGAAAGACCTGGCCGCGGAAATTCTCGACATATCGTCGGCCGGCCTCACTGCGCGGAACCGCCTCAACAGCAGCGGCGACAATGAAAGCGGCTTCCTCGACCCGCTCCGCGAAGTGGTCGCCAAGGGCAAGTCACCGGCGGCGCAATTGCTCGACCGCTATCATGGCGAATGGAATGGCGATGTCAGCCGGATCTATGACGAGATGAGTTTCTGAACACCCTCACTGCGCGTCGCATAGATTTGTGCTCCGCGCTCGACGCGGAGCCCTGAAGGCAAAAAGCGTTCTTTGTAATGCAGAGCTCCGCATCAAGTGCGGAGCACAGGCCCACCCCCGCTCGGTGGCCGACACACTACGAACGGCCAGAACTCAGCTCTTCAGTTTCAAAACCCCAAGCAGCCTGCTGGTCAGAAAAGCCGCGCCGATGCCCAACAGGATCGCGACCGGCGTCAGCCACCATCCCATTAGCTCGTGCGTACCCGCCGGAACTTCCGACAAAGCGCCGATCACAACGGATTCCCCCGATTCATTCGCCCAGAAGCCGACCGCATCGGGATCGACCAGCTTGTAAAGACCGATAACGATCAGCGTCGCAGCCGTGACATAGCCGACCAGAGCCGTCGCATAGCGCAGTCCGCTGGTTGCGCCCCGTTTCACCCGCTGGATCGCCTTAAATCCTCTGGGTGGCGGCGCCCCCTTCAAAATATGGTCGACATATTGGCTCGCCAGATCGCGCGGCTGGCCGAAGCCTTCCAATATGGCCGAAGCATCGATCATTTGACCGTTTTCTTCGCGCATTTCCATCACATCGTAGATATGGCTCTCGATTTCGCGCAGCACGTCATCGGCATCCTCCTGGTCGAGGCGGGACAGGAAGCGCATCAGCGATTGCAGGTAATCGTGGATCATCTCGCGGTCTGACATATCAGTCTCCTTTCGGGCGGATCGGTCCCGGCCCGGGATTGTTCAATAAGGTTTCAATATCTTCGATGGATTTGCGCCAGCGGATCGTCAGATCGGCCAGCTTCTCCTCACCCTTCATGGTGAGCTTGTAATATTTGCGGGGCCGGGTCTCGCCCTCTTGCTGCCAATGGGCATCGACAAGGCCGTCCCGTTTGAGCCGGTCCAGCAGGGGATATAAAGTCCCTTCGGTTATCGCCGTCGTCTCGAGCGATTGCAGCTGGCCGAGCAGCTCGAGGCCGTACAGCCGCCGCTCTTTCAATACCGCCAATATGACCAGCTCCAGCGTTCCCTTGCGGAGCTGGGCATCCCATTTCGACTCAATATTTGCTTGCGTTTCCATCATGGTGCCTTGCTTAACATTGTTACTATGTATTGCAAGGTATAGTTTATGGCAAGGCTAAAATTCGAAAGCGGCGAAGGGGATGGCGATGTCAGCCGCATCTACGACGAAATGGGTTTCTGACCACCCGTGTCCCGCGCGTGATTGTGCTCCGCGCTTGACGCGGAGCCCTGGCGGCAAGAACCTATCATATTGTGCTGCGCGTCTCCCGCGGATTCCCGGGAGGCAAGAGCGCGCGTTGTAAAGCAGAACTCCGCGTCAAGCGCGGAGCACGTCGCTCTTGCCCCCGCTAAAATTCGAACGCTGTCTGCTCACTGTCGTCGGCCGGTTCCACTGTGTTCGCTTCCGCGCCTTCCAGATTGCCGAGCGTCAGTCCGAGCAACCGCACGCCATTTTCCACCGGCATGATACTGTTCAACAGTTCACGACCGATGCGCGCAAATTCATTCTTGTCCGCGACATAATGATCCACCGAATGGGACCGCGTCACTTGCCGGAAATCGGCATATTTCGCTTTGAGCGTCACCGTCCGCCCGCGCGCCTCGCATTTTTCGATGCTGTTCCAGACGATGTCGATAATATGTTCGAACGCGTCATGCATATCGCTGTCGCTGACCAGATCATCGCCATAGGTCCGCTCACCACCGACCGACTTGCGAATCCGGTGGGCCCGCACCTCGCGATGGTCGACGCCGCGCGAGGCGCGAAACAGATAGCCCGCCGACTTGCCGAAATGCTGAATCAGGAAAGCCTGCGACTGCGCGCGCAGGTCAGCGCCGGTGTGGATGTCGAGCTTCGCCATCCGCTCGGCCGTCTTCGGGCCGATGCCATAGAAACGCCGCACCGGCAGCCCGGCGACAAAATCCGCCCCCTGATGGGGCTTGATCACGCAAATCCCGTCGGGCTTGTTCTGGTCGGAGGCGATCTTGGCGATGAACTTGTTATAGCTGACCCCGGCGCTGGCGGTGAGACCGGTCTGCTTTTTGATCTCCGCCCGGATCATCTCGGCGATTCTTGTCGCATTGCCGATGCCCATTTTGTCCTCGGTAACATCGATATAGGCTTCATCGAGCGACAGCGGCTCGACCAGATCGCTGTGCATGCGGAAGATCGCCCGGATCTGCTGAGACACCTCGCGATAGACTTCGAAGCGATGCTTGACGAAAATCAGATCGGGGCAGCGCCGTTTGGCGGTGACCGATGCCATGGCCGAGCGTACGCCAAATTTGCGCGCTTCATAAGAGGCCGCCGCAACAACCCCGCGCTTGGACGAACCGCCCACTGCCACCGGCTTGCCACGCAGTTCGGGAAAATCCCGTTGCTCGACGCTGGCAAAAAAGGCATCCATATCGATATGGATGATCTTGCGCTGGAGCAGATCTGGAGCGGAGTCGGACATGGCCTCTCTCTAACGCCTGTTTCCCGGCTTGGGGAGCGGCTACATCTCCCCGTCCAGCGATTTTCGATGGCTTCCGATAAGTGCTACCGACATTGATGCGGTTCACCTGGCCGGGACTGGCCCGCCTTTCCGCAAAGACATGGGACCCGCTGCACGCGGCAAAAACGCCGGACTCGCAGTCCAGCTATGCCTCTAACCGGTGCCAGCACCACCGCGGCGCTTATCATTTCTGCTATAGCCACATGCGCGCGATCTTGGCATAGACCGTCGGTGGAAAACAAAGCTCTCCCCTTCCCCATCGGCCGCGTCGAACTGATCGTCATGGTGGCGAGTCTGATGGCGCTGAACGCGCTCGCGATCGACATGATGCTGCCCGCGCTGGAACTGATGTCGGACGACTTCGCCCTGCCAGCGGTCAACGACCGGCAATGGGTTATCACCTCCTATATTTACGGCATGGCTATCGGGTCGATCCTCTATGGCACGCTCGCGGACCGCTATGGCCGCAAGCCGGTGCTGCTGGTGACCACCGCCATCTATATCATCTTCGGCATCTGCTGCGCCTTTGCTTGGGACTATGACATGCTGCTGATCGCCCGCTTCATTCAGGGTCTGGCGGCTTCCGCGCTCGGCGTGCTGGTCAACAGCATCATCCGCGACCGCTATGACGGCGACGCCATGGCTCGCTCTATGTCGACAATCATGATGGTCTTCATGATCGTTCCGATCACCGCGCCCTTGCTCGGCGAACTGGTAATGCTGGTCGCACCCTGGAGAGCCATTTTCATCGTCCTGTCAGCCGCCGGGCTGGGCATGTTCCTGTGGGTCCTGCTGCGGCTGCCCGAAACGCTCCATCCGGACAACAAGACGCCGATCAACCCCCGCTCGATCGGTGCCGCCTGGTATCAGGTGCTGTTCAACCGCAACGCCTTTGGTCATGTCATGGCCAGCGGCCTGATGATGGCGCCATTGTTCGCCTATATCGCGTCCGCCCAGCAGATATTTTTCGACATTTTCGATGCGGAAGATATTTTCGTCTATGTCTTCGCGCTCAACGCGGCGGGCATGTCGCTCGGCAATTTCCTCAATTCGCGGATCGTCATGCGCTTTGGCGCGCGCCGGGTGTCGCAATCGGCGCTGATCTGTTTCATCATCCTCGGCGTCATCCATTTTGTCCTGGCGATGACCGGCAATATCAACATCTGGACCTTCACCGCATTGCTCGCGCCCTCGATGGCGATGGTCGGTCTGACCGGCGCGAATTTCAGCTCGATCGCGATGCAGCCGTTCGGCAAGATTGCCGGCGTAGCGTCCTCTTTCCAGAATTTCTCCCGCACCGCGCTGTCGGCAGCGATCGGCGCGGCGATCGGTTTGCAGTTTGACGGAACCGTCCTGCCGATTGCGCTCGGCTTTCTGGTCTGCGGTATCGCATCGCTGCTGCTGATCCTCTGGGCGGAGGAGGGGCGCCTGTTCCGCCGCGTTCAGCTTGGCGTCACCCCCGACGCGATAGCAAAGATTGACAATCTATAGGGGAAAGGCGGAAATAGCCGCGACCCACACAGGAGCACGACCATGGCGATTCTTACTCCCGGTAAAATAGTGGCTGGCCTGATCCCCGCCGCGCTCGCCTTTGCCACACCGGCGCTGGCAGCGGATTCGATCCACGGCGAATGGATCACCCAGGATCGCGACGCGATCATCAAGATTTCCCGATGCGGCGCGACGGTCTGTGGCCGCATCCACAAATATCTCGTGACCCCGCCCAACGGCACCGGCCAGAAGGATATTTACAATCCCGACAAGAAGCTGCGCAATCGCACCTTGCTCGGCATGCCGATCCTGACGGACTTTACAGCCGACGGCGATATCTGGCGCGGCAAGGTCTATGATCCGAAAACCGGCAAGACCTATCGTTCGGAAGTCAGCCTGGTCGCGCCGAACAGGTTGAAGATGAAGGGCTGCATCGCCTTTTTCTGCCAGGGCCAGAACTGGACCCGGGCGAAGTAAATGAGCCCCGGTGGCCACTGCACCTATTAATCCGGAACCTTCGCTCCACTACGACCCTCTAACCACCGGTCTTGTGTCGGCACATCCACCCAGTGGTGACGTTCACTTTCCCAGACACTGCGCGACGGGGCTTGTAGATCATCGCCCTCAAACGCACCAGTCGCAATGCCGATGCCGTCAGGATGAAAAGGCGTCAGCCAGTAGACCGTGGTACCGCAATCCGGACAGAAGCGGTTCTCGAACGGCGAACCGCTCGCACCCGTCCTTACATATGGATTTGATTTCCCGGCAATATTGCAGTCACTCAACTTGAAATAGGCACCAACGCCAAAGGGCGCGCCGGTCCGCTGCTGACAACCGCGGCAGTGGCACATCACAACCGCATAAGGCTCGCCGGTGGTTGTGATCTGTAATTGGCCGCAATGGCAATGGGCGCTTCTACCGGTCATGTCCTTTCTTTACTCCATCTCCGCGATCCACTCGCTGAGCAAAGCCACGCCCTCGTCGTGGACGATGGAGCGCCCGACTTCCGGCATGGATATGCCCGGATCGAGGCTGTTCAGCCGGTAGATCATGATGCTGCCGTCCGGATCGCCCGGCGCGATGTCGAAATCATGGCTGCCGCTGCCCCGGCCCGCGGCGACGGGGCGTTTGTGGATGCCGATACGGACCGGCATGTCTTCCTCATAGGTCAGGAACAGGCCCGAGTTGCTGGCTGAACCGTTGACGTTATGGCAATGGGCGCAATTGACGTCCAGATAGCCGCGCGCGCGGTCGTTCAGCGGTGCGCCGGTCTCGCCCCAAAGCGGCACGCGATATTCGACCTTGGGTGCCCGGTCGATCAGGCCGAGTTTTGCAAATTGCTCAAGCTGCCCGTCGCGGGTCAAATTGCGCGCCTTGGGGCCGATCGGCGTCACCGCCTCAGACAGAGCATGGCATTCCTTGCACTGGTTCTTGTTCGGCACCGCATAGCTGGTCGACCGTTCCCGCCCCGACGGATCGGTAAAGGTCACCGGGATGCGCGCCCCCGCTACTTTCAATTTCGCCTCGGTCTGCGCTTCGTTCCAGACATAGGGCAGCGCCAACCAGCCGTCGGCGCGGTGCAACAGCACCCGGGTCTCGAGCAGCATCGGCTTGCCATCGAGCTCGTAACCGAAGCTTTTGATCAACGCCGACCCCACCGGGAATTCGAGCAGCCCGTCGCCATCAGCCTGCGCCTGCTGCCCCTCGGGCACATAGATGAACCGGTATTTTTCCGCATAATCGGAAAATAAAGGCGTGTTCAGCTGATAGGGCACCACCCGCTCGTTCGGCTGCCAGCCGGCGGCATCCTTGAAGAAACGATAATCCGACAGCACCCGCGGCAAGCCGTCGGACAAGATCACTTCGTCCGCAACACCCGCCGGCTCGCGCGCGCCCGCTGTAAAGGCCAGCGCCAGAACCGCGCACGCAGAAGCCAGCAGACGCATTATCGGATCGCGTCTTCCATCGCCTGCGGCAGAGTGATCGGTTTCAGCTGCCGGCCGTCAAACGGCTCGCTCGCGCCCTCGACCAGCGATGGCCTGGCTTCGGCCAGCGACTGGCCCGGCGCGGTCAGGCCCAGCGACAGGATCGCCACATCATCGCCAATGAGGATATTCTCGCCCGTGCCGTCCTCGATAATCGGCGGGATAGCGCCACCAAAGGCGTCTTTCAGCATATTCCCACCGGTGAAGACCGGATTATAGCCGGCCCGACCATGGTCATTCTCAAACACCCGCACGCCAATCGGCTTGGGGTTATAATTCGGATCATTCTGGCCCTTGGTATAGGATACGATCAGGATATTGCCTGTGCCATTTTCAGCAAAGCGGTTTTCGAACACTTCCACTTCATAATGGGACATCACCATGACGCCCATGCCGGCAGGGACGTCCGCGACGATATTGCCCTCCGGCGCAAAATTCGGGGTATTGTTGTCGACCACAATATTGTCGAACACGCGGACATTGCGGCCGCCCTGTTTCGGTATATTGGGTAGATCAAAGACCAGGATGCCGCCGGTATTGTTGACCGCAACATTATTATAAACATCCGCGCCGACGCTGTTCTCGATCTCGATCCCGGCGACGTTGAACTTGGCCACGCTGTTGCGGACAATGATATTTTCCGATTGCCCGACATAGATCCCGGCATCGGACGAGCCGATCGTGATCACGCTGTCGACCAGCACATTGCTGCTTTCCACCGGATAGATGGCATAGGCGCCATTGTCCTTATGCGGCCCGCGCGTCCATTCGACCCGCACCTTGTAATAGACGATATTGTCCGCGCCCTTTGACTTGATGCCGTCGCCCTTGCTGTCCTCGATCGCGAAATCGCGCAGCACCACATGATCCGAGGTGACCAGCAGGCCTTCGCCCGCGCCGAGCTGTCCGGCAAAATTGAGCACCGTCTGGTCCATGCCCGCACCGCGCACGGTGACATTGTCCACATCAAGCGAGAGACCGTCGACCAGATCAAAGCGACCGGCGCCCAGTTCCACGACATCACCCGGCTCGGCGAGGATCAGCGCTTCCTGCAGCCGTTCCTGCGCATCGGCGCCGGGTGCGACGGTGACGGTTTTGGCCAGGGTCGGGGCGCTCAGGCAAAGCGCGGTGGCCACCAGTAGATTCCGTATCATATCTCTCTCCTCCAGGAACGAGCCATGATGCCGCAAAATCAGGCCGATGCCAAGAGCATTGACACCAATGTCAGTTAATCTGGAACAGCCGGACCTAGCCTTCTGCGAGGATCCACTCGATAGCAGCATCGGCATGGATTTCGGTGCTGTCGTAGATCGGCAGGATATTCGCCTTGGTATCAATGATCAGATCCAGCTCCGTGGACCCCAGCACAATCGCCTCGACATCGCCCTTGGCGATATTGGTGATATAGGTTTTCATCGTCCGTTGAGACTCGCGCTTGGCCTCGTTGAACATCAATTCTTCGTAGATGATCCGGTCGATCTCCTCGACCCGCCCCTCGTCGGGCGGGGTCAGGGTTATCCCCTTGCCAACCAGACGTTTGCGATAGAAACCTTCGGTCATCACATTGCGCGACCCCAGCAAAGTCGCCGTCTTGATGCCATCGGCAATCATCTTGTCGCCAACGCAATCGGCAATATGCAGGATCGGAACGCCGACTTCCGGCTGCACCCGGTCGTAGATTTTGTGCATCGCATTCGAGCAGATCAGCACCGCAGTCGCGCCGCTATTTTCCAGACGCTTGGCCGCCCGGGTCATCAGACCGGCGGCCGCATCCCAGTCATCATCCGACTGCAACCGGGCATAGTCGCTGAAATTGACGCTTTCGATCAGCATATGCGGGCTGGAGAAGCCGCCCAGCCGCTTTTGCACGATTCTGTTGATCCGCGTGTAGTAGCTGGCGGTCGATACCCAGCTCATCCCGCCAATCAGGCCAATTTTACGCATTAATATTACATTCCCTGAAAAAATCGAACTCGGCGTCTAGAGCGCCTTTACGATTTCCTCGCACATTTTCTTCGCGTCGGAAAGTAACATCATGGTCTGGTCCATATAAAAGACCTCGTTGTCGACCCCGGCATAGCCGACGCCGCCCATCGAGCGCTTGACGAAGAAGATCGTCTTGGCTTTCTCGACATCGAACACCGGCATGCCGTAAATCGGCGATCCCTTGTCGGTTTTCGCCGCCGGATTGACCACGTCATTCGCACCGATGATGAAGGCCACATCGGCCTGGGCAAATTCGCTGTTGATATCTTCCAGCTCGAACACCTCGTCATAGGGCACATTGGCTTCAGCCAGCAGCACGTTCATATGGCCCGGCATACGACCGGCAACCGGGTGGATCGCATATTTGACGCTGACGCCTTGCTCTTTCAGCATGTCGCCCATTTCACGCAGCGCGTGCTGCGCCTGCGCCACGGCCATGCCGTAGCCCGGAATGATGATCACATTCTCGGCCTGTTTCATCATATAGGCAGCGTCCTCGGCCGAACCGCGTTTCCACGGACGGTCGATCTTGGCCGCGCCATCGCTGCTCGCTGCTTCTGCACCAAAGCCGCCGGCGATCACGCTGATGAAGCTGCGGTTCATCGCCTTGCACATGATGTAGGACAGGATCGCACCGGAAGAACCGACCAATGCGCCGGTGATGATCATCGCGGTATTACCAAGAGTGAAGCCCATCGCTGCAGCCGCCCAGCCGGAATAGCTGTTGAGCATCGAAACAACGACCGGCATGTCGGCGCCGCCGATAGGGATGATCAGCAGGAAGCCGATCAGGAAGGACAAGCCGACGATGGTCCAGAAAATTGCTCCTGTACCAATGGTCGGCGCAATCGCGAAATAAGCGGTCAGGCCGATGATGCCGGCCAGCACGCCGAGATTGAGGACATGACGCATCGGCAGCATGATCGGAGCGCCCGACATATTGCCGTTGAGTTTCAGGAAAGCGATGACCGAACCGGAGAAGGTAATCGCGCCAATGGCAACGCCAAGGCCCAGTTCTACGCGGCTAACGGTCAATATTTCGCCTGTCGCATCCAAGATGCCAAAGGCACCGGGATTGAGATAGGCGGCGATCCCGACCAGCACGGCGGCCATACCGACCAGAGAGTGGAAGGCGGCAACCAGCTGCGGCATATCGGTCATCGCGATCCGGCGCGCGGTAAAGAAACCGATCGCGCCACCAATGGCGATCGCGCCGGCGATTTCCGGCAGGCTGGCAATGCTGTGCGTCCACAAGGTGGTCACCACGGCAATCAGCATCCCGACCATGCCGAAACGGTTGCCACGCCGGCTCGATTCGGGCGAGGACAACCCGCGCAGCGCGAGGATAAAGAGAACGCCGGCAATCAGATAGGCGGTGGCAGCAATCGAAGCGTTTTCGGGGCCGTGGCCCAGCCCTTGGGCCGCATCTTGCGCCAAAGTACAATCGGCAAAACAATCAGCAGGAGCAAGCGCTGCAGCGGTAACAAGGAAGGACAGCATCACTTCTTCTCCTTCTTCTTGTACATCGCGAGCATCCGCTCGGTCACGGCAAAGCCGCCAAATATGTTCACGCTCGCCAGCACCACGCCAACCAGACCCAGCCACTTGGCGGTCTGCCCCCCATCAGCCTGCGCTCCGGCAGCCGCTGCAATCAGCGCCCCGACAATGATCACCGAAGAAATCGCATTGGTCACCGCCATCAGCGGCGTGTGCAAAGCCGGAGTCACCGACCAGACAACATAATAGCCGACAAAACAGGCCATCACGAAAATTGAAAGAATTGAAATAAAATCCATTGCTAACCCCCTAGTTCGCCAGAAGGCGCTCGTTCACGACCTTGCCATCCTTGGTAAGCCGTATGCCAATTGTCACCTCGTCGTCATCGGGCAGGACCGGGCGCCCGGCCCCTTCGTCCCAATAAGCGCTGAGGAAATTATAGAGATTGCGGGAGAAGAGCGCCGAGCTGTCGGCCGCCATCATTGCCGGAATATTGCTCGCACCGATGATCTTGACGCCATGCTTCTCGACCACTTTGCCGGCGACAGCGCCTTCGACATTGCCGCCTTGTTCGGCCGCAAGATCAACGATCACGCTGCCGGTCCGCATCGTCGCAATCTGCGCGTCCGAAATCAGACGCGGCGCGGCGCGGCCGGGGATCAGGGCGGTGGTGATGACAATATCCTGTTTGGCGATATGGGAAGAGACCAGTTCGGCCTGGGCCTTCTGATATTCCTCGCTCATTTCGGTGGCATAGCCGCCCGAACCTTCGCCTTCGATACCCTCGACCGATTCGACGAAAATCGGTTTCGCGCCAAGCGACTGGATCTGCTCCTTGGTGGCGCTGCGCACATCGGTCGCGCTGACCTGTGCGCCGAGACGCCGGGCCGTGGCAATCGCCTGCAATCCGGCAACGCCGACCCCCATGACGAAGCAGCGCGCGGCGGACACCGTGCCCGCTGCGGTCATCATCATCGGAAAGGCGCGGCCATATTCATTGGCGGCCAGAAGGACGGCTTTATAACCGGAAAGATTGGACTGCGATGACAGGATATCCATTGATTGCGCGCGGGTAATCCGCGGCATGAATTCCATCGCCAGCGCATCAACGCCCAGCTTGGCGTAAGCATCGACCCGCTCGCGCTCGCCGAAAGGATTGAGACTGGCCACCAGCCAGGCCCCTTTTTTCATGCCCTTCAACGATTGCGGATCGGGACCCTGCACCGCCAGAACAATGTCGGCATCCTTCAAAGTGGCTTGCCGGGTGGCGATGCTCGCCCCCATCGCCTCGTAATCGGCATCGGAAACCGACGCAGATTCGCCAGCGCCCTTTTCCACGGTCATAGAGGCGCCCAGAGCGATGAATTTCTTGACCGTTTCTGGCGACGCGCTGACACGCGTCTCGCCGTCGGCGAGTTCCTTTAAAACCGCGATTTTCACTAAATTTTCCAATCAGTTAGGATATAAGAATAACCACCAAGACTGTCACAATAACAGTTGCAATCGTCCCTATCTTCAGCAGCGACAAAAAGCCGGTGTACGTTTCTTCTGCCGGTCCCAAATTATTATCTGATGTCATGATCTTCCCATATCTTCATTCAAAACAGGCCGGAGGTGTAACCCCATATGACCCGCTGCTCAAGTGTTACACACCGTCATTTTCGATAGAAAAATTGTCCGGCCTTTAATCCGCTCTTTACCGGTTGGCGGTATGAAAGTGCCTCATTCTGGCACAATCGGGGACAATATGGCACAAAACGGCACAAAATTACTGCTGCTGATCGATGATGAGCCGGCACAATGCCGGTTAATTTCCGCGCTCGCCTCGCGCGCGGGATTTCGCACGATCTATGCCCGTGATGCGGAAACCGCGATTGCCACACTGGGTACGCAGGACGGAATGATGCTGGATGCGATCATTCTCGATCATTGGGTGCCGGGTTCGGAAGCCACCGAGCTGATTACCGAACTGAAATCCCGCCGCCCTGCCCTGCCGATCCTGATGCTCACCGCGGTCGGCTCCATTGCCGAAGCCGTAGACGCCGTGCGGGCCGGTGCCACCGATTATCTTATCAAGCCGGTTGCCCCGGAACTGATGCTCAAGGCGCTTGATGCGGCGGTCGAATCGTCAAAGGACGCCGGCGAACTGCGCCCGCTGACCGAGAAAATCTCGGCACCGCTGGAATTTGAAGAAATTGTCGGCGCGACACCGGCTTTCCGCACGGCGCTGGCGATCGCCGCGAAAGCCGCCCGCGCCCGGGTGCCGGTGCTGATCGAAGGCGAAGGCGGGGTCGGCAAGGAAGTCATTGCCGACGCCATTCACGCCGCCAGTCCGCGCGCAAAAATGCCGATGTTGAAGCTGAATTGTGGCGCGATTACCGGAAATCTCCTCGATTCGATCCTTTTTGGTCATGAAATGGGTGCTTTTACCGGCGCTTTCGACCGCAAGATCGGCCTGCTCCAGCAAGCCGAAGGCGGCACGATTTTCCTCGACGAGGTCGACCGGATCCCGCCGGAAACCCAGGTCCGCCTGCTGCGCTTCCTGAAACATTCGGATATCCAGCCGATAGGCAGCCCGAACAGTTTCCAGCTCGACGTCCGGATCATCGCCGCGACCAACCGCAAGCTGCAAAAAGAGGTCGAGAAGGACAATTTCCGCGAAGATCTCTTCTACCAGATGAATGTGGTCCAGCTGACCATTCCACCGCTGCGCGACCGGACCGGCGATATTCCGGCCCTGGCCCGCCATTTTCTGGCCCGCCTCGCGCTCCAGCCGGGGCTGCGGAGCCTCGGCATTACCGACGAGGCGCTGAACCTCTTGCGCAGCTATCGCTGGCCGGGCAACGTCCGCCAGCTGCAGAGCGTATTGTTCCGCGCCGCCGTCATGTGCGACCGCAATGCCCTGACCTGCGAGGAATTTCCGCAGATCGCCTCTTTTGTCGCCGAATCCGACGAATCAGACCAGCATCAGGTCAGCAGCCCCGAGGGGATCGGCATCACGCTCTATAGCGAAGACGGCAATTTGCGACCGCTGGAAGAAATTGAGGCCGACGTCATTCGCCTCGCCATCGGCCATTATCGCGGCCGGATGACCGAAGTGGCCCGCCGACTGGGCATCGGACGCTCGACCCTCTACCGCAAGCTGGCGGACTTAGGCATTGATAACGCTGCATAATTTTCGGGAATCTTGTTGGAATTCCTGTTGGATAATCTGTTGGATTTGACATTTTCGGACATTGGTGGTCTGCGCCTGGTCCGGCCGATCTCCAACATCGCCATTGATGTTTGCCCCCGCTAGCCTTAAGTCTTCTCCTATGAAAAACATGCTTCCAATTCTTCCAGTCAGCGCAACCGTAACGCTTGCGCTGCTCCTTTCGGCCTGCGGAAAACAGGAAGCTGTGGGGGATGTGCCCTCTAGCGAGGAACTGGCGCGGCAAGCCGATGCTGCCAGCCAGGCGATCCGCGACGAAGCGGCCGCCGCCGAGGGTGGTGACGCAGCAGGCGCGATCGATCTCACCACTTTGGACAGCTATACCAACGCCTTGCGCGGCTACACGATCATGGTGCCGGGCGGCTGGACCGCCGACAAGGCAAATAGCGATGACAACGGCCAGACCTTCACCAATGGCGAAACCGGCGCAAAACTGGCCGTCAGCTGGGTGGAAAACCGCGAGGATGCAGCCTGGAGCAAAGCGGTGCAGACCGTCGAGGATGGCAATGGAGCGATGACCGGAGCTGCCGTCGGCGAAAATGAATATCGCGCCTCCGGGATTTCGGTCAACGGCCAGAAATCAAACCTGCGTCTGTTGCGCAAACCGGATGGCACCATGGTGCGCGCCGAGATGACCTACGCCGCAGACCAGGCCGAAACGACCGATCTGCTGGCGTCAACGGTTCTCGACAGCCTGACCCTGCAATAGCAGCGATTTAGCGGCCCAGCTTGGCGCCGAGGAAGCTCGGCATCGGGCCATTCCAGCCGCCTTCGCCATCATCATTATCGTCCTGAACAACAGGCGGCTTTTCTTTCCGTGGCTTTTCGGCACGCACCGGCTTTTTCGGGGCGTCTTCCTGCCTTTGCGGCCTGTCCTGCTTGGCCGGCTCGTCCTGTCGCGGCTTTTCTTGGGCTGACGGCTTTTTCTGCCGTGGCGCCTTGGCTTTCGGCGAAGCTTTTTCTTCCGTTTTCCCGGCTGGCGGGCCCTTGCGTTCCTTGCGAACGGCGATCTTCATGCCGGTCAGCTTTTCGATACTATCGACATGCTCGGCATCGCTGCGGGTAATGAAGGTTATCGCAACGCCGGTGGCGCCTGCGCGGCCGGTCCGGCCGATCCGGTGGATATAATCATCCGGATGCCATGGAATATCATAGTTGATGACATGGCTGACGCCCTTGATATCCAGCCCGCGGGCCGCAACGTCGGAGGCGCACAAGATATTGATTTCGCCCGACTTGAACCGGTCCAGTTCGGCGAGACGCGAGCTCTGGTCCATGTCGCCGTGAATCTGCCCGGCATCAAAGCCGTCCTTGCGCAGACTCTGGCACAGATCGCGCACTTCGGTCTTGCGGTTGCAGAATATGATCGCGGTTTCGACGCCCTCATTGTCGAGAATGTCGACGAGCAGCTTGCGCTTGCCCTTTGGCGCGACTTCTATCAGCGACTGGTCGATCGAGGTATTGGCCGTTGCCGGACGCGAGACCTCGATATATTTCGGGTTGTTGAGAAACTGGTCGGACAACCGCTTGATCGGCGGCGGCATCGTCGCCGAGAACAGCATCGTCTGGCGGGTTGATGGCAGTTTCGAGCAGATCGATTCGATATCGGGAATGAAGCCCATGTCGAGCATCCGGTCCGCTTCGTCGATGACCAGCAATTCACAGCCCGACATCAGGATACGTCCGCGATCAAACAGATCCATCAACCGTCCGGGCGTGGCGATCAGGACATCGACGCCCTTTTCCAGCGCCTTGATCTGGTCGCCCATCGAAACACCGCCGATTAGCAGGGCCATGCTGAGATTGTGGTTTTTGCCATATTTCTCGAAATTCTCGGCAACCTGAGCGGCCAGTTCGCGGGTCGGCTCGAGGATCAGGGACCGCGGCATGCGCGCACGCGAGCGGCCATGGGCCAGAACGTCGATCATCGGCAGCACGAAGCTCGCCGTTTTACCAGTGCCCGTCTGGGCAATACCGATGATATCTTTCATCATCAGGACGGAAGGGATGGCTTGCGCCTGAATCGGCGTCGGTTCGTCATAGCCAGCTTCGGCTACGGATTTCAGCAGTTCTTCAGACAGGCCGATATCGGCAAATTTCATAGTGGTTCCGGAAAAATATAGGATGCAACCTTGCATCCTGTCTTAGCCTCTCGGGCTGTGCCGGGCAATGATCGTATATCCGGGATTTGTCAAGCTTTCTCGCTTGGTCTAGCGTTCCGGGACAAGTTCCCGGAATCGGTCGATCTCGCATTTCGCTCCGGTGCGCGAGTGCAGGATATCCCTGTTCGCGCACATTTTGCCGTCTTCCGATTTTTCCATATAGAAGCCGGAATAGAAATTACGTGCCTGACAGTTTTTTTCCAGCCGCATCCGGATGCGCTTCCGATCCTTGGTTACAAGATCAAGATATTCATCGGCAAACATCTGCACGCCCAGGATATTGTTCATCGGCACGCATTTGCCGATTTTCTTTTCCCGGTAATTCGGCAGCGGGCTCTTCCGGGAAAAGTCAGCCATCGGAGCCAGGGAATTGGGGCGCCTGCGCGGCACCCGGATAATCACGCGCTTTTCGATCCGGAGTTGCGCAATCACCGTCGGGCGCTCCGGCACATAGGTCACGGCTGCGCTCTCCGGAGACACGTCTACCGGCTCTATGTCGCTTATCTCTGGTACAGAGAGCAGCAATATCGCTGTAAGTGACAGGCTCACCAAAATCCCTTAACTAACTCTTGCGATCGCTATATCAGTAGCGTTTGAATATTGCATGAACTTAGAATTTGCCATTCCTTATTGCCTGGCGGCGACCTAGCTGACGCCGCTCCTCGGTAAAAGTGAAGTGT
The DNA here is from genome assembly GCA_964022345.1 of uncultured Sphingorhabdus sp. Taxonomy (GTDB): domain Bacteria; phylum Pseudomonadota; class Alphaproteobacteria; order Sphingomonadales; family Sphingomonadaceae; genus Parasphingorhabdus. The sequence goes on along the minus strand of CAXHZT010000003.1, from coordinate 89,487 downwards.
CGATCGGACAGCGGCCTTATGGCACCAGAGAGCGGGAGCATCAATATGCCGAAAACAGACCAATGGCGGGAACAAATGCTCGCTGCTGTCGGCAAAAAGGGCTTTACCGACGCCAGCGACGATATGGCACCCTGGCTCACGGACTGGCGCGGTCGCTATACCGGCGCCGCGGCAGCAATGCTGTCCCCGGCGGACACGCGGGAGACAGCCGCGATACTGAAAATCGCAAATGAAAACGAAATTGCCGTCGTGCCACAGGGTGGCAATAGCGGCATGGTCGGCGGAGCCACCCCGGATCCCAGCGGACGGTCCATAATCCTGTCTCTCCGGCGGATGAACAAAATCCGGGCAATCCAGGCGGAAGATCAGCAAGTCGTCTGCGACGCCGGGGTCATTCTGCAAAATCTGCACGAGGCCCTGGCTGAAAAGGGACAGAGATTCCCGCTGACCCTCGGCGGCAAAGGGTCTGCCACGGTCGGCGGCCTTGTTTCGACCAACGCCGGCGGAACGCAGGTATTGCGCCACGGAACCATGCGCTCGCTGGTCGCCGGAATCGAAGCGGTATTGCCAGACGGCAGTATCTTCGACGGATTGTCCGCGCTGAAAAAGGACAATCGGGGCTATGATCTCAAACAATTGTTCGTGGGCGGCGAAGGCACGCTGGGCATTGTTACCGCAGCGACCTTGAAAACCGTGCCAGCCCTTGTCGACCGATGCGTCGCCTGGGCCGCGGTGGACAGCACATCTGCGGCCTATGATCTGTTCCGGTTTCTCAACAGCCGGACAGCGCAATCCCTGGAAGGCTTCGAAATCATTCCCGACAGCTGCCTGGCATCCGTCCTGCGCCACATTCCCGGTACCCGGTCGCCATTGGAGGGCCGGCACCAATGGCATGTCCTTATAGAGATCATCCGTGACCGGCCCGAGGCGGAAGACCCGAGGATGATCGCCGAAAATCTTCTTGCCGAAGCAATGGAACGGCAACTGGTCGAAGATGCAACGCTGGCGGCCAACGAACAGCAGGCGGAGGATTTCTGGAAAATCCGCGACTCCATTTCCGAGGCAGAACGTGCGAACGGTCCGGCCCTGCAGCACGACATCAGCGTTCCCGTTCCGGGCATGGCGCGGTTTATCGACGAGGCCTCTCCTGTCATCGAAGCCCGCTTCCCCGGGACCGAAGTTGCAGCTTTTGGCCATATGGGAGACGGAAATGTCCATTTTCATGTCAAAGCACCGCCCGGCGCGCCGCCTGAGACCTGGATGGAAGACTATGCCGAAAAAATCACGCCGCTGGTCCACGACCTCGTGATCGCAGCCGGAGGATCGATTTCGGCAGAGCATGGAATCGGGCAGAACAAGCGCATGGAACTGGAACGGCTTTCCTCTGACGCCCGCCTCTCCATGCTGCGCGCGATAAAAACGGCGATTGATCCGAAGAACATTATGAACCCAGGCAAACTCGTTCCCCTTGCGTCCGGCCAGTCTGGCTCTTAAAGCGCATGTCAACTATTCGGTTTCAACAGTAATTTTTCGGAGAATCTGACTATGGCGAGCACGCCGCAAGCGCAAGCGTTACCAATGTTCTACAAGGATCTTGTTCCGCTCAATTCCAAAGAACATGGAAAATGGAAAGTCAAAGGGCTGGACAATGCATCCTTCATGCAGTCGCAGCACGCCATTCCGATTACCATTGACGAATTCGCCAATGCCGCGCGCAACTATCCGATCGTCTTCTCGGTAGGCGAAAACAGTGTGCCGCTGATCCTGATGGGCCTCAACGAGGGCGTGAATACGTTCATGAATGACGAAGGCCAGTTCAGCGAACCCGCCTATGTTCCTGCCTATGTCCGCCGCTATCCTTTCATGCTGGCAAAATTGCGTCCGGATGCAGACGAACTTTCGCTCTGCTTCGATCCGACAACCGACGCGATCGGCGACTATAAGGAAGGCGATACTCTGTTCGACGGGGATCAACCCAGCGAAACCACAAAGAACATCCTCAATTTCTGCGAACAGTTTGAACAGGCCGGACAGCGGACTGGCCAGTTTGTCGCCGAACTGGAAAAGCTGGGCCTCCTGATGGATGGCGAAGTATCGATCCAGCAAACGGATGTTGAAAAGCCATTTGTCTATCGCGGATTCAAGATGGTCAACGAGGAAAAGCTCCGCGATATGCGCGGTGACGAGCTTCGCAAGATCAACCAGAACGGCATTTTGCCCTTGATCTACGCACATCTTTTCTCGTTGCAGCTTATGCGCGAAGTCTTTGCAAAACAGGTAAGCGCAGGAAAAATGCCGCAGGTTACCGAAGCGCCATCCGTCCAATTGTGATTGCTCGGCCGGGCGGTTTAAAGCCGCCCGGCCATAGCTTACAGACGGGGGAATAATTTTCCCGGCTCAGGGTCTTGCAAGTCGCTGCAGAAGCGCCCACATTATCTATTGTATCGGTCTTCATCCCCCGATTGGGCCGATACAGGCATTTCTCCGAAATGCCACCTCCCTGAACCTTGGCCACCTCGCCGATACGGCGAGGTGGTTTTTTTCATTTGAAACCCCGCTTATTCCGCCGCTTCGGACTGATAACCGCCGGACAATTGTTCGGAGAGGGTGATACAGCAGTCGCGAATCAGCGCGGCGATATTTTCCGCAGCGGCAACAGGCTCCCGCATGTCGTGATCAAGATACAGGGATCGATCGACTTCCAGCTGAAAGGCATGAATGTTGCGATCAGGCTTACCATGCCGCTCCAGAATATAGCCGCCGGGATAGGGATGGTTGGTCTGGACATGAAACCCCGCCGTCCGGAAATGGACGGCCGCCAGTTCAGCATATCGCGACTCGCAGCTTCTGCCGAAACGGTCGCCGATGACAAAGCCGATTTTCCGGCGACTATCGTCAAATACCGGAGGCATGCTGTGCAGATCGAGAAGAAGAGCGCAACCGAATGTTGCCCTTATCTGCTCGAGCATCGCCGCGACTTTCTGGTGATAAGGCTCGTGATCCTGTTCTATCCGGTCCGTAATATGCTGGTGCTGCCACTTGTTGCGCCACAGGTCCCCGGCTCCGTGTAACCGGCGTGGCAACAGGCCCAGTCCCCCTCTCACCTTCTGGCTGATTTGCGGGACGTGCTCCGGGTCCATGCCAGCAATCATATCGGGATCGATTTCCTTGCGGTTTCGATTGAGATCAACCCATGCGCGGGGTTTGCGGGCAATAATTGCCGGGATACCGGCAGCCATGGCCGAGGCCGCCAGCCGATCCACATAGCGGTCCTCCAGACGCAGCAGGTGTGATGGCGAAACATTCAGATTGTCGAGAAGCTGTGGCGGATAGACTCGTCCGGCGTGCGGGACGCCGATCAGTATCGGAAACCGCAGACTGTCGACGTTGGACAGGGTGAAAAGCGGTTCAGCAGGGGAAGCGCCGGTTAAATCGTCATGATCCGGGATGACAGCCTCCCGGATCGCCTTCCACAGAGCAAAAATTCTTCGATTTCCGTAAAAAATTAACCGGTTTGCACTTATGTGCCGGTCTCGGCATAACAGCCTGCCTGTGATCAGGCATATTCAGGAAGGCGCGAAAAAATGATCAGGATTCTCCTCGCGGAAGATGAAAAGGCGATGCGTGAGCATCTTACACGGGCTCTCAAGAAAGCCAACTATGAAGTTGTCGCCGTGGACCGCGGAACAGCAGCCGTCCCGCTGCTCAACTCGGAGAAATTTGATCTGCTTCTGACCGATATTGTCATGCCCGAAATGGATGGGATCGAATTGGCACAGCATTGCGCCGCTGTCTGCCCCGAAACCCAGGTCATGTTCATTACCGGATTTTCGGGCGTTACGTTGCGCGCCGGCGAGGCGGTTCCGAAGGCAAAAATATTGTCAAAACCCTTTCATTTGCGCGATCTTGTTTTGGAGGTAGACCGGCTGTTCGAACCGGACAGCATCAGTGACCTGAATTAGGCCTTGCGCCAGCCGAAGCGGCTGGCTAGAGGGCCTCCAGTGTGGGCGTATAGCTCAGTGGTAGAGCACTTCGTTGACATCGAAGGGGTCGGGAGTTCAACTCTCTCTACGCCCACCATTTTCCAGACATTTTCTGTTCAAGCGGCCAGGGCTGCCGCCACACCTGTATCCTGGCTTGGCGGATGCCCGTACCAGCTTGTATAAGCGCGGGTGAAGGCGCTCAGTTCGCTGTAACCCAGCTTTGCTGCTATCTCCGAAAGACTCCGCGTACCCTCGAGAAAATAGAGCTGGCATGTATCGCGCCGCACCTGTTCCAGCAATTGCCGGTAGGATATGCCTTCTGCCACCAGTTTGCGCCGCAAAGTGCGCTCGGCCATGCCGAATGTTGCTGCCGCTCCATCAAGGCTGAGGCCCGACTTATCGAGCAGATATAGCAGATATTCGTACATCAGCTTGGTGTGATTCTCCCGTTCGAATCGGCTGCGCGCAAAAGACGCTTTCTGTTTTCTGGCCGCCGAAACAATCGCCGGATTGTCCCGCCGTGTAGGCATCATCATCACGAACGGATGATATTCGAGATAGGTCGACGGTCGATTGAAATGGCACGGGATCGCATCATTGTTCGAGCGCCCTTGCGGAAAGGCTCTGAAGCCCTCGGGCCGGGCGTGCGCGAAATGCACTGCCTTCACGCTTTTGCTGCATCCGTCCGTCAATGCTTCACCAAAATAGTAGATGAGTGCGAACACGATGTGGATCAGATCCGGGGACGCCGCGATATCCTGATTCCATATCAGGCGGTCTCCGCTGGGAAGCGGCATGTGCCTGACCATCGGTTTTTCGCCTCCGAGACGCTGCTCGGCGACAAGCTGGACCAGCGCCTCGCCGAAAGTAGGCTGAAAAAATGCCGAAAAACCCAGGTCGGAGAACCCGCGCGGCACCATATTTCTGGCAATTGCAGAATGTATATCCAGCCGGCCCAGCTCGCCCTGGGCTGCCGCACAGAGATCGGCGACAGAACCATCACCGAGTTGATAACCGGGATCACGCAACTCCGCTTCGGAACATTCCAGCGCGGTCAGAAGATTGGGCTTGCGCGCCTGCAGCGCATAGCAGCCCAGATAAGCACGGTATAGAAACTGAGCAGAGATCGTCAAACCGGTGGATGCCGAATATACCATAGCGCCAAGCTAGGGGCCGGAATGCAATTTCCTCAACTGGCTTTCGACAAAGATGTAAAATTGTCTACGAAAATGACGATAGCCGGTTGATCCGGGTTCGAGACCGGCAAATTCAGTAGCGGATGACCGAGGCACCCCAGGTGAAGCCGCCGCCCATCGCCTCCAGCACCAGCAAGTCTCCGGCCTTGATCCGACCGTCCCGTACAGCGGTATCCAGAGCAAGGGGCACCGATGCCGCCGACGTGTTGGCGTGCATATCGACGGTCTTGATCACCTTTTCCGGAGGGAGATTGAGCTTCTTGGCGGTCGCGTCCAATATCCGGGCATTGGCCTGGTGCGGTACGACCCAGTCGACATTCTCGACTGATTCGCCGGATTCTTCCAGCACCTCTTTCAACACCGAAGACAAGTTGACGACCGCATGGCGAAACACCTCGCGGCCTTTCATACGCAGCTTGCCGACGGTCCCGGTGGTACCGGCGCCGCCATCGACATAGAGAAGCTGGTTGTGCGCGCCATCGGCGTGCAGCCGGGTGGCCAGAACGCCTTTTTCACTCTGCTCGGCAGCCAGCACGATCGCGCCGGCACCGTCGCCGAACAGGACGCAGGTTCCCCGGTCTTCCCAGTCGAGTATCCGGCTGAATGTTTCCGCGCCGATCACCAGCGCATTTTGCGCGCTGCCCGCCCGGATCATGCTGTCCGCAACGGACAGAGCGTAAAGGAAACCGGAGCAGACCGCTGCGACATCAAATGCCACGCAGCCGTTGCAGCCCAGCGCATCCTGGACAATTGTCGCGGTTGCCGGAAATGTCTGGTCGGGGGTGGCGGTAGCAACGATGATCAGATCAATATCCGAAGCACTGAAGCCCGCCGCTTTCATTGCCTTGTCCGCCGCCTCGGTGGCGAGAGAGGATGTCGTCTCGTCATCCTCTGCGATATGCCGGAATTTTATGCCGGTACGCTCGACGATCCACTCGTCCGTGGTGTCCACGCGCTTGGCCAGATCGGCATTGGAAACGCGGGTGCGCGGCAAAGCCGAGCCGGTTCCCTTGATGACTGCCCGTCTGGCGGCATCGTTCATTTTGCCACCTCGGCTACCGGTGCTGCTTCGCTGATTTTCGTCAGATCTTCACTGATCCGTTCGAGGATACTATCCTCAACCAGCCGGGCCGCCACTTCGACGGCATTGGCAACACCCTTGGCATCCGCACTGCCGTGGCTTTTGACCACCACGCCGTTGAGGCCCAGAAAAACGGCGCCATTGTGATTGTTGGGATCAAGATGCCCCCGCAGCATTTCGGTCGCCGGGCGAGATATCAGAAAGCCGATTTTCGATCGCAGGCTGCTCAGAAAGCTCTGTTTCAACAAGTCGGTGACAAATCGTGCCGTGCCTTCGAGCGCCTTAAGCGCAACATTGCCGGAAAAGCCGTCGGTGACAATCACATCGACTTCACCGGTCGAAATCTTGTCCGCCTCGGTAAAGCCCTGAAAATTCATGTGCAGGCCATCGGCTTCCTTCAGGGTCGCCGCGGCCTCCTGGATCGTACCCGTGCCTTTGGCATCTTCGGTCCCGATGTTCAGCAATTTTACCTTGGGCCGATCAAAGCCGTGCATGATCCGGCTGTAGGCAGCGCCCATCACCGCAAACTGGACCAGATTGCGGCTGTTGCATTCCGTGTTAGCACCCAGATCGAGCATCACCACGTCGGTGTCTTTCATCGTCGGGAGCAAGGCCGACAGGGCCGGCCGGTCAATGCCGGGCATGGTGCGCAGGGCCAGCTTGGCAATAGCCATGAGCGCGCCTGTGTTGCCGGCGCTTACCGCCGCGCTGACTTTTCCGGTTTTGACGGCGTCGACCGCCATTCCCATCGATGTTGTTTTGGAACCGCGGAGTGCCTGCCCCGGTTTGTCGCCACCGGAGACAACGTCTGGTGCGTGCAAGACTTCCGATGCCGCACTGAGATTGGGGTGATCCTGGAGCGCTTCTCTTATCTGCGGCTCATCACCGACAAAGAGGAACTGAAAACCTGCGTGGCGATGGCGCGCGAGAGCAGCGCCTGCAACCATGACTCGCGGGCCTTCATCTCCGCCCATCGCATCAATCGCGATTCGCGGCCTCATTCCCACCGGTTATTCCCCTCGATTATGCGTCAGAAGCAAAGAGGCTAGCCGATTAAAGATCGGTGGCCAAGACTTCACGGCCATTATAATGGCCGCAGGCTCCGCACATATGGTGTGGGCGCTTCAATTCGCCGCAATTCGGGCATTCCTGATAGGCTTCGACTTTCAAAGCATCATGAGACCGGCGCATGCCGCGCTTGGAGGGCGTAGTTTTTCTTTTAGGTACAGCCATTGCTAAGCCTGTTCTTTATATTTAAAATATCATCTGTCCGCACAACTAGGCTAAACATAATCACTGAACAAGCGTGGCTCTGAAATTCTGCAGAGAATCGCTCGCTCAATCGTCAGCCAATTGCACGCGAAGGGGCGCGTATAACGAAATTCCCGTGCGTTGCAAGCATTCTGCTCCTATAGAAGTATCATAAAAACAACATCTGGGGGAAGTTCATGATTTTACCGATAACACTGACCGTTGCGGGCGCCGCGGCACTGATAAATATCTGGCTGATGATCCGCGTCGGTCAGGTCAGGACCAGCGAGAAAGTCAGCGTTGGTGATGGCGGAAATGAGAAAGTCATCCGCCGCATGCGCGCGCACAGCAATTATATCGAAAGCGCGCCCTTTGTTGTGCTGCTGGTCGCGGCTATCGAGCTTGCCAGTGTTACGTCCCCGACATGGCTCTGGATCGTAAGCGGTCTCTATCTGCTCGGTCGCGTCGCCCATGGCGTCGGCATGGATGACGGAAAATTCGGCAAGGGCCGGATGGTTGGCACATTGGTGACCATGCTGGTGCTGCTCGGGCTTGGCGTTTATGCGATCGCCATTCCTTATTTGGGGTAAATCAACTCAGCGCGCCGCCAGCACATCGTCGGCGACAAAGGCGTTGGTCTTGCGTTCATAGCCGAACTGGCTGGTTGGCCCGTGGCCGGGGATGAAGGTGACGTCATCACCCAGCGGCCAGAGCTTCTGGGTGATCGCATTGATCAGATCCTGATGGTTGCCGCGCGGAAAATCGGTGCGGCCGATCGAGCCTTGGAATATCACATCGCCGACCACCGCCAACCTTGACGGCTGATGATAGAAAATAACATGGCCCGGTGTGTGACCGGGGCAATGGATGACATCAAGAACGAGATCGCCAACGGTCACCTGATCTCCATCAACCAACCAGCGATCCGGAACAAAGCTTTTCGCTTCCATGCCGTAACGCGCGCCATCGCTGTCCAGCTGATCGATCCAGAACAGGTCATCCTTGTGCGGCCCTTCAATCGGAACGCCCAGTTCTTCGGCCAGCATTCCCGCCTGGCCGCAATGATCGAGATGGCCATGGGTGATGATGATCTTTTCCAGATCCACGCCATGTTCTTCAATCGCTGCCTTCAGACGGTTCAAATCGCCGCCGGGATCGCTGAGCGCGGCCTTGTTGGTCTTTGTGCACCAGAGGAGCGTGCAATTTTGCTGGAGCGGTGTAACCGGAATAATCACGGCTTTGAGAGGTGCATCTGTCATGACAGGCTATTTGGCGGCGCTATGCCAAAGTTGCAAGGTCCGAAAATAGAGAGGCCTTATAGCCGCCGTCCCGTCCAGACCACCCGGCCGATGATGTTCACGCTTTCGGCGTTAACATCATCCCAGTCGGGATATTGCGGATTATCGCTGCGAATAGACAATTTCCCGGAGGGGCCCATGGCAACACGCTTTACCAGCAGGACATCGTCCATGCGCAAAACATATATGCCGTCTCGCAGAGGCCGCGACGCCGCGCTGTGATCCACCATGATGTCGTCACCGTCACCCAGGGTCGGGTTCATCGAGTCACCATCCACAACGATCAGTGACAAATTGTCTGGATCGGCGCCCAGTCGCCGGAGCCATTTGGGTCCGAATCCCATCGACTCGGCAAATTCGTCATCGACCAAAGAGCCGGCCCCTGCCGAAGCCCCCACCTGTAACTGCTTTATTCGCCGCAAGCCGTCCGGAGCAGGCGATTTGGCCGGGCGATTCCCGCGCGCCGCAGGTCCGCCGATCAGCCTCTCCTCCACCCCGTAAAATTCCGCCAGTCGACGCCGGTCGTCCTCATCGAGCTTCTTGGGCGTACCGCGCCGGAGATACTGCTGGATATAGGCCGGATTTTTGCCAAGCATCTTTGAAATCGCCGCAAAATCATGACCGTTCTTGCGGATCAATTCTTCCAGATTGGCGCGCGGATCGTTGGGCATGATGCGGCCATGATAACGCCGTTGGCCGAAATAGACAATAGGAATATTCCTAGACATGTAGGAAATCGCAATTCAAATAGGATTTTCCCTATTCAATGAGTCGCTGCCCGAAGGGTCAGAAGCGGAAAGGAGATTGCCTGTGCCATTATTGCGAAAAATTGAGATATTCCTGAACGAAACGGGCATGCCCTGGACCAAATTCGGCCGACTCTCCGTGCGGGATCCCCGCTTTGTCGAGGATTTGCGGAACGGCAGACAACCCGGCGAGAGCGTTTCCCAACGGGTAGAGCTTTTCATGAACATGTGGCGAGCTGACCATGCAGGCTGAACCGAAACCTCGCCGAATTCATCGGCGTGATCCCGGCTCGCTTTTGCAGAAGCAATTACAGAAGCTTTCTGGCGAGCAGGCCTCCGTCACTCTCGAACGCGAGCGTCCGTGGGCGAGCATAACCTTCAGCGGGACGCGGTACAGTTTCACCGTTCGTTGTGCTGATAAGCAGGCCCCGGACACACTCCCGCAACTTGCCAGGACTTTGCCTGAATATGAATTTGCGCTCCCCGGCTATTTTGTCGCCGACATATTGGTCACCGAACAATCAGCCGCACAACTACGGATCGAAGTGCTTTCCATCATCGATCCGGTCCAATCCCCGAGGACCGGCGAAGCCTAGCGGTGGGCTGTCATTTTCTCCAGCGTGCCGAGAGCCGCTTTCAGGGCCGCATCCATGTCGGCCTGACGCTTGTCTTGCACGTCTGCCTCCGGCTCCTCGACCGGACGCAGCGGAGGAATGGCCACCGGAGCAGGCGCTTCGGCAACCTCCGGCTTTGCAATTGCCGGTTCTTCTTCCGACGCAGATTCCGGCTTTTCTGCGGCCGGAGCAGACTGCCCGCGTTTTTCCAGGGCTTCCAGGCGCCGCAGCCCGGATTCCAGTCGATCGACAAGCTGACCGATCGTCAGTTCCGACAAATCCTCGAGCGGTGGAGGTGATGATGCTGCCGGCGGAACAGGGGTGGCACCTTCCGGTTTCTCAACCTTTTCGGCCTTGGGCATGGGCTCTGGTTCGGCCTTGATCGGAGCGGGCTTTACGGTTTCAGGCGCAAGATGGCTGGTCGGCTTTGCAGCATCCTGGCTGGGTTCAGCCTTGTCGAACCGCTTGATATTTTCCGCTAGCGGCGCACCCAGATCCGAGGACGCGAAAATCGGTTGCCGCGTCGGCGCATCCGGGTGCCGGTCAGCGGGCCGGACATCGGGCAAATCCTTGAGCTCTCGGACCTGACCAGGCGATTTCTTCGGCTTTTTCAGAAATTTGGTGAGCGATTTCGTCGACAAATTCAGCCGCGGTACTGCAAAGCGGGATTTGGCGGCCCCGTCATCGTGCATTGTTTCGTTCGTCTGGTTATTGCGAATTGCCAAGCCCATGTCAGAGCCTCCTCCAAGAAATTTCGGTTTATGATTCAGGAATAAGTAGATTGCAGAAGCGGAGACCAATCCTGCCACGACCGCAATGAGACCCCGCGCGGTATTGCCCAGAGGGGGTGCCGCAGCCGGTATTATTTCGGATAGTCCGGTCGCGCCTACCACATTCTCCAGATAAACGTGCGGCAGGGTGGCAATCACGAGCGCCGCGGCAATTCCGCCACCCAGCGCCATTGCGGGCCTCCTGAACCGGGTCAGATCATGCTCAATAGAGTTCACATCATTCTCCACCATCTCGGGCTGCGCGCGCAGGAAATTTCTGCGCGATCAACCTTTGGTAAACAGGTTTGTAACGCAAAATGTTTGACGACCAGTTACGATCGGCTTCAATAAATTTCCGTGCTGTTTCAGTCATTTGTGCCCATGAACCACTATTTTCAAGCAGATGGGCCAGCTTTTTTGCGATCTTTTCCGGATCGCCCGCCGGAAATAGTGTCCCGGTCACGCCGTCCTCGATCAGTTCCCGGTGTCCGCCAACATCCGATGCTGCGACCAGCCGCCCTTGAGCCATTGCCTCAAGCGGTTTTAGCGGCGTGACGAGATCGGTCAGCCGCATCGCCTTGCGCGGATAGACCATGATGTCCATCAGGCCGTAAAAATGCTCGACTTCGTCATGAGGCACCCTGCCGGAGAAGGTCACCGCAGACTCTATGCCCAACCGTTCGACTTGGGCCTTCAATGCACTTTCCATGGGGCCACCCCCGACCAGCAGCAGGTGCACATCCGGTCGGAACGCCTGGAGTATCGGCAAGGCCGCTATCAGATCGTCCAGTCCTTCATAATCATAGAAGCTGCCAATGAAACCGAGCACGGACTTTCCGGTCAATCCCAGTTCCGCGAGCAATTTTTTGTCCCGCGCCGGCGGAGCGCCGAACAGGTCGAGATCAACGCCGTTGGGCGAAACCGTTATTTTATCCGGATGGACTCCCCGCGCGATCAGGTCGGTCTGCAGCCCCTCGCAAATGACCGCCACGGCGTCAGCGCCCTTGATGACATGGTTTTCCAAATGTCGCGTCAGCCAGTAGCGCGCACTATTTTCCTTACCGGTGCCGTTGCCGACCGACGCATCTTCCCAAAAGGCGCGGATTTCATACACGAGCGGCAATCCGGTTCTGCGCGCGGCCCGCAAAGCTGCCAGGCCATTGAGCGCCGGTGAATGGGCATGCAGAATATCCGGCTGCCATTCATGGACAACCTGCTCGATACGATCCGCCAGCGCGGCAATTTCCCGCCACTCGCGAACCGGCGAGCGGCCTTGTGCGCGGGCCAATGTCCGGAAAAACTGCAGCCCTTCGAATTCCTCAAGCGGTTGCTGCGCAACATAGCCATGCTGATTCTGGCGAACGCCGGTCACCCCTGCCACCGCCAGGCCGTCAGCAAGCTGCGCCTTCATGATAGCGCGCGTCCGGAAGCAATAGCCGCTGTGCAGCGGCAGGCTGTGATCGAGGATGTGCAATATCCGTGTCATGGCGCAAATCCTTGCCGAAAAAGGATTAACGTCCCGTCAACCCAAAAGCTGTATCGCGCCAGAGGGAAGAGCGTGCTATTGCCGCTCGTGCTGGGATGGATGGGGCCGATGATAGACAATTTCTCTATCGCTTTGACGCACGGCTTGCTGCTGCTCGCCGCCTGGCGTCTTGTCCACCGCGACGATCTTGATGTCGAGGACCCTCCCGAACGCGACAAGGAACCTTCCGGGTTTCTGAAACAGTCGCCCGCCAGAGGATCCCCTCCCGATGCGTGATCTCGCTTTTGTAGGATATCTGCTGGCACTTATGTTCCTCGCCTTCAAGCGGCCGTTCCTGTTCACCCTGATCTATGCCTATGTCGACATCGTTGCCCCGCAGCGGCTCAGCTATTTCATGCTCAACTCGATCCCGCTCTCGTTGATCGTTTTCGCACTGGCCTTTCTAGGCTACATATTCGCCGACGACAAAAAGGACAGCCGTTTTTCTATCCGCCAGGGCATGATGATCCTGTTGCTCGCTTATTGTGGCTATACCACGGTGCAGGCAGAAGTACCGGTCGCAGCGCTCGAAAAATGGGACTGGGTGTGGAAAGCGCTGGTCTTTGCGATATTCCTGCCGCTGACCCTGAGAACCAGATTGCGTCTGGAAGCGCTGGCGCTGTTCATGGTGCTGTGCGCCGGAACGTTGATCATCACCGGCGGGATCAAGACATTGCTCTCCGGCGGCGGTTATGGCGTGCTGGTCCTGCTGGTCGACAATAACAGCGGCCTCTACGAGGGGTCGATCATCTCGACAGTAGCCATCTGCATCATCCCGCTAATCCTCTGGCTGGCCCATCACGGCACCATCTTTCCACCCGACTGGCGGGTGAAGCTGTTCGCTTATGCACTCATCTTCTCCGCCCTGCTCATTCCCATCGGGACTCAGGCCAGGACGGGTCTGGTGTGCATCGGGGTGCTGGCAGTGCTGTTGCTGCGCTTCGCCCGCTACAGGCTGCTCTATGCTGGCCTGGCGGTGGCAATCGGCCTCATGTCCATACCGTTTCTCCCGCAAAGTTTTACCGAGCGGATGGCGACCATCGAAAATTACGAAGCGGACCAGTCCGCCTCCACTCGCCTCGCGGTCTGGCGATGGACGCTCGACTATGTAAAACAGCATCCCTTCGGTGGCGGTTTCGACGTCTACCGAATCAACAAGCTGACCTACGAGTTGTCGGAAGTGGACGTCGAGCAATATGAGCAATGGGACATTGATCCCGACGATGTCGAAGCAAGGCTTGTTGAAGACGAAGCCCGTGCATTCCACAGCAGCTATTTCGAAATGCTCGGCGAACAGGGATATCCCGGCCTGATCCTGTGGCTGATCATCCATGTCGGCGGTCTGTGGCGGATGGAGGTTGTGCGGCGGAAATACACGAAATCGCAAAAGGAAGACGAGCAATGGGTGGCGCCCCTCGCCACCGCACTGCAACACGGCCATATAATCTATCTTGTGGGCGCGCTATTCGTCGGCATCGCTTATCAGCCCTTCGTCTATATGCTGGTCGCGCTGCAAATTGGCCTCGACACCTATATGACACGCCGTTCTGCGGAAGCAAAATGGCAGCCGATCGCCAGGCGCGTGACCGGAACCGCCCGGCCGAAAATACTGACGCAAACACAGCGACCGCCCTTAAATTGAGTGACGCCTTCTCACCCGCGCATTAGAAGCGGTGCATGAAGATCAGCGCATCTGTCTCTATCGAACGCTGGCCCGTCGCCGGCGCCTTCATCATCAGCCGCGGCGCCAAAACCCATGTCGATGTCGTGCAGTGCGAACTGACGGATGGCCATTTTACCGGCAGGGCCGAGGCAACACCGATCTATTATGAAGGCGAAAACGCCGAAAAATGTGCAGAGCAGATCGAGCAATTTGTTGCCGAGCATCCCGATCTTGATCGCGCAGTCGTGCTGCAGAACATGCCCCGAGGTGCCGCCCGTAACGCCCTCGATTGTGCGCTCTGGGATCTCGAATGCCGGAAAACCGATAAGGCCCTCTGGCAGCTCGCCGGCTTGCCCCAACCGGCTCCGCTGACGACCGCCTTCACGATTTCGCTTGGCGAGCCGGCCATCATGGAAGCGGAGGCCCGGAAAGCGGCTGCAAAGGGCCATGGACTGCTGAAACTGAAATTGTCCGGTCAGGACGACCACGCGCGCGTCGCCGCCGTCCATCGCGGCGCGCCTGCTGCCCGTTTGATCGTGGATGCCAATGAAAGCTGGAACGATCTCGACATCGCAGCCGAAGCCGCAAAGCTGGCGCAATATGCCGTCGAACTGATCGAACAGCCGGTCAGTGCCGGGCGGGATCATCTGCTCAGCGGGGTCCGGTCGCCGGTCCCGCTTTGCGCCGACGAAAGCTGCCACACGAGCGCCGATGTCGAACGGATCGCGCCCTTTTACGATGCCGTGAACATCAAGCTCGACAAGGCGGGCGGATTGACCGAAGCCATGGCGATCGCCCATGCGGCGCAAGCGGCCGACCTGAAAATCATGGTTGGCTGCATGCTCTCCACATCACTGGGTATAAAACCGGCCTACGCGCTCGCGCAGCTTGCCCAATGGGTCGATCTTGATGGCCCGCTATTGCTGGCCAAAGACCGGCCCGATGGATTTGAATTCGACAGCGGGATCATATCTCCCGCCGGCTGAACAAATTAAATGCCGTCGAGCTGTTCGATCACCGGAGCAGCCGCCATGCAGGGCGCGAGCTTTGGACCACTGGCCCGGAAATGATCGGATTTCCCGTGCGCATCGAGAGCGGCCTGATCGACATAGCGCTCAAGCACTTTATATTGCTGCGGGTTATCCTTGCTCTGGAAGACCGAATAAAATTCATTGCCCGGCTCGTTGGCGCGCACAGCCGCCATGAGTTCGGAAAAAGCGGCTTCGAAATCGGCATTCTTGCCTTCGGCCACGGTCAATGTCGCGATAATGCCTACTGCTGCCATGATAGTCTCTCCCTGATAAAAAAAGGGCCGGCGATTTCCTGCCGGCCCCAGATATTTTTGATTTCTAGAAAATTTCGAACAGGCCGGCTGCGCCCTGGCCGCCGCCGATGCACATGGTCACCACGGCATATTTCGCGCCGCGACGCTTGCCTTCGATCAAAGCGTGGCCGGTGCAACGCGCGCCGGTCATGCCATAAGGGTGGCCGATCGAAATCGAGCCGCCATTGACGTTCAGAAGCTCGTCGGGAATGCCCAGTTTCTGCTGGCAATAGAGCACTTGCACAGCGAAAGCTTCGTTCAGCTCCCAGAGGCCGATGTCATCCATCTTGACGTTAAAGCGTTCGAGCAATTTCGGGATCGCGAAGACCGGACCAATGCCCATTTCGTCAGGCTTGGTACCGGCAACCGCCATACCGACATAGCGGCCGAGCGGGTTGAGACCGGCTTTTTCGGCGGCCTTGGCTTCCATCACAACGCTGGCTGCAGATCCATCGGAAAGCTGGGAAGCGTTACCGGCGGTTACGATCTTGTCAGGTCCGAGAACGGGCTGCAGCTTCTGCAGGCCTTCGAGCGTGGTCGACGGACGGTTGCCCTCGTCCTTGTTGATCGTGACCTCGACGTGGGAAATCTCTTTGGTTTCCTTGTCCTGGACGCCCATGGTGGTGGTCACTTCGACGATTTCAGCGTCAAAACGGCCAGCTTCCTGAGCCGCCGCGGTGCGCATCTGCGACTGCAGGGCATATTCGTCACAGGCTTCGCGGCTGATGCCATAGCGTTCGCCAACCACTTCGGCGGTCTGCAGCATCGGCATGTAGATATCGTCATGCATCTTCAGCAGTTCACGGTCCGGCTGGACCCGCATTTCCGGTGTCTGGACGGTCGAGATCGAATCCTGTCCGCCGCCGACAACCACATCCATCATGTCCAGCGTCACCTGTTTGGACGCTGTGGCAATCGCCATCAGACCGGAAGAACATTGGCGGTCGATCGTCATGCCGGGCACTTCGATCGGGAAGCCGGCACGCAATGCAACCTGACGGGCGAGGTTTCCGCCCTGCGAACCCTGCTGCAACGCGCTGCCCCAGACGACATCGTCGATTGTGCCGGGATCAATTCCTGCTCTTTCGACGGCCGCTTTTGCCGAATAATGGCCGAGGGTGGCGCCGGTGGTGGTGTTGAAAGCGCCCTTATAGGCGCGCCCGATGGGGGTACGGGCGGTGGAAACGATGACTGCGTCACGCATTGTGCAATTCCTTTATAGTTTAGATCGGAGTCGAATTTTGAGCGCATTGTCCCCGTTAATCGGCCAATTAACAAGGAATTTTTTCAGCCCGGCGCTGCCGTTACGGAACGCTAGTCGTTGGTGACCGTCACCGGGAAGCCGCCCTCTGGATAAGGCAAAATCATCTCACCATCAGGGGCCGCGGTGAACGTGGTCTGGGTCGGATAGGCAAATTCCAAACCTTCCTCGTTGAACCGTTGCAGGATCGCCAGTCCGATACGGTGCCGTCCCTCGAAGACCACTTCATAATCGCTGCTCATGATATCGAAATCGAGCTGGAAATCGATCGAGCTGTCGCCAAATCCTATGAAGCCCGAGCGGACAAAGCTGGCGTCGTTCGATTCGACGATTTCCTTCAGCAGCTGCGGGATACGGCGCGCATCATCCGGTTTTGTCTGATAGATAACGCCTATGCCATAGCGGGTGCGCCGCCGCGCCAGCCGCGTCAGATTGGTGATTTCCATATCGAGCAGATTGGTGTTCGAGATGATCACCTCTTCCCCCATGATCGAGCGCAGGCGCGTGCTTTTCAGGCCGATTTTCTCGATCGTCCCGGTGGTTGTGCCATAGGTGATTGTATCACCGGCCCGGAAGGGCTTGTCGAAGATGATCGACAGCGCGGCAAAGAGATCGGAAAAAATCCCCTGCGCCGCAAGACCGATGGCGATACCACCGACCCCGAGACCGGCAATCAGGCCCGTGACATTGATCCCGAGATTGTCGAGAATCATGATGGTAGCGATGGCGAACAGCACGAAGGTCACCAATATGCGGATCAGGGTCATCGCGCTGTGCAGCGTTTCATGCTGGTCGGGATCCTGCGACGTCCGGCGAATGATCAGCCCAAGGATGATCTCCCGGAGCCAGATGGCCGTCTGGACCACGGCAGCGATGGTGAACAGCACCTGCACGATGCGGTCAACGCTGGAGGGCGCGTTGGCAAAGCTGACCACGAGCTGGGCGGAGACCATCAGCATGAATATCTTGCTGGTGCGGGCAATCGCCTTGACGATGATGGTGCGATAGCCGGTCAGGCCGACATTGTTGCGGACGTAGCGGGCGGCGAAGCGCTTGATGGCACCGAGCAGAAAGACAATCCCGGTTCCGATGGCGACCGCGATAAGGAGTTCCACATAATTGTTGGCCAGCCAGTCGGAAACATCGGTGATCAAACGCTGGAAAGCAGCCCCGATATGCGGGACGGTCGGCAATAGGGCGGGTTCGGTTGTATTGGTCATAGTCTCTCAGCTAGGGAGAAGTAGCGGCAATAACAAGCCGCGCGATATTCGCGACATCGTCATAGCTGCCCTTCGCCGGAATGTGTCGCCGCGATAAGAAATTCCACATTGCCCTTGGGACCGGTGATCGGGCTTTCGGTGATCCCCAGAATGTGCCAGCCCGACGCGACCAGCCACTCTCTCACTTTTTCACAGGTTGCCGCGCGGACCGCTTCATCCCGCACCACCCCGCCCTTGCCGACATCATGACGCTCGGCCTCGAATTGCGGCTTGACCAGCGCGATCAGGGTCGCCTTCTCCTTGGCGAAATCAAGCGGTCGCTCCAGCACTTTGACCAGTGAAATAAAACTCGCATCGCACACGATGATATCGACTTTTTCGGGGATATGCTGGTCGGTGAGAATCCGGGCGCTGGTTTGCTCGTGGACCACAACCCGGTCGTCCTGCCGGAGCTTCCACGCCAGCTGGTTGGTGCCGCTGTCCACAGCATAGACCTTTTCCGCTCCACCGGCGAGCAGAACGTCGGTAAAACCACCGGTGCTGCTGCCGACGTCCATCGCGATCATCCCCGTCACATCAATGTCAAAATGCCGCAGTGCGTGATCCAGCTTGATGCCGCCACGCGAAACCCAAGGATGGTCTTTGCCCTTCAGCTCGATCGCTGCATCGCCGGCTATCTTTTGTCCCGGCTTGTCGATTTTCTTGCCGGACACCGTAACCAGACCAGCCATGATATAGGCTTGCGCCTTGGCGCGGCTTTCGGCAAGGCCGCGGTCCGTCAATATCTGGTCAACACGCTGCTTGGCGACTTTGGGATCGGACTGGCTCATGGGAAATCAGGACTAGCCTAGCGTCACGCTTTTGGCCATATTCCTTTACCATGAGAATCATTTCATCCCCTTTCTGCTTTTCCCTGGTCCTGCTGGCACTGACGGCATGTTCTACCGCGCCTCCGGAGCCCGCCCCGGCACCGCAACCGGTCAAGCCGGTCGCAAAGCCTGTGTCGGCCCCGGCGCAACCCGAAGGCGACTGGATCGACTGGCCGATCACGCCCGGCGACTGGGTCTATCGGGAGGACGCGCGCGGGTCGCTCGCATTATTCGGAGAGACTGGCCGTCCAGCCATTTTCATAATCCGCTGCGACCAGTCGCAACGACAGTTGTTCCTGTCACGCGCCGGATCGGTAGGCAGCGGTGCGACCATGGTTCTGCGTGCCAGCGCGGGCATGCAATCCTACCCCGCAAGAAATAGCGGTGGAACGCCGCCTTATGCCGCCATTACAGTAACGCCGGGTGATATCATGATGGACCGTATCGCCTATAGCCGCGGTCGCTTTGCCGTGGAAACCAGCGGCCTCCAATCGATCGCCATTCCGGTGTGGCCGGAGTTCAGTCGTGTGGTGGAAGATTGCCGGAGCTGATCCACGGGGCATCAGGCCGGAACGCGCAATTGTGACAGCAAAATAAAATAATTCAAGACTTGTTCGGAAACAGGCGTTGATTCACATTCACAGCGTCGAACAGCGGAGAAGTTTCAATGCAACAGTTCGTATTTTATTCACAAGCGAAAGGAGGTGGTCCGATGTCTCATGGTTCAGCACAGGGGTCGGAAAAATCCGTTCGGGGGGCAATTCTGGTCTAAGGATCAGGCAACCCGGCAGCGGCACTTCCTACCGCTGACCCATGTTCAGAGGCTGTTGGTCCCAAGGGACCGGCAGCCTCTTTTCATTGCGCGCTGTCGGTTTTCTCCAGATATTCCTCGCGGATCATGAAATCGCGAACGCCAATCCGCACCTCCCGCAGGAACTGGATAAGGGCGATAGAAAGCAGGCTGATCGCAATGACAAATGCGCTCGCTATGGCAAGCGAAAGATCGATGCCGGTCAGTTCCATGATGAACAATATGCCGATCAGAGCGCAGGCTGTGATCGCGCTGACAACGCTCAGGAAAATGGCGCTGTTGACGACCCTGAGCCGTACCTGCAGGTCACCCAGCTCGGCAACGACAAGCGCGTGATCCTTTCCGGTGGTCGACTTGAACAGCTCCTGCAGATCACGAGACCGGTCGATGATCCGCGCCAGACGCCCGGCGAACAGGTTGAGCATGGCCCCGATACCAACCAGCAGAAATGCGGGCGCCAGGGCCGTCTGCAGCACCGTGACGATATTGGCATTGGCGATTTCGGAAATTCCGGTCATCTTTTCATCCGTATCCGCAGGGTCAGTCCCTCTATAGGGCTTTCGTCCCACAATGTCAGGGCGAAACGCTGGGCATCGGCCCGGGCGCGGGCGAGCACCGCTTCCGGCACGTCATCACCCGCCAATATCTGATCCGCCTGACCCAGCCAGCGCGCCTGCCGCAATGTCAGATCATCGGGGTCGGCGCTCGCCAGTTCCAGATCGATGACCTGCGAGCGGGCCTCGCCGTGCGGCTGATCAAGCCATGCTTCCAAATCTTCCAATTGATGCTCGGCGAGCACGTCGAGCGGGCCGCCGGGATCGAGCACGGCATCAATCGCCTTGCGGCGCGCGGCTGCATCGGGCCAAGTCTGCTGGATTCGTTCCCGCGCGGCCAACAACCCCTGCGCCAGGGTTCCCAGACTGGCTGGCAGCAATTGCTCCAGCCGCTGTCGCAGCGCCTTGGCCAATCCGGCCGAAGCACCGCCCGTGCCTATGGCAAGCAGAACCGGGTCGCGGTCGATGATCGCAGGAGTGGTATAGTCGCACAGCGCAGACCGGTCGACGGCATTGACCAGCAGACCTCTGGCTTTCAGGCGCGCAACCGCTGCGATCGCTTCGTCATCATTTTCCAGCGCAACCACCGCCAGCGTTAGCCCATCGGCATTCTCATCGTCGGTGATTACCGCGCCGGCCCGCTCATAGAGACGCTTCTTGGCGTCGGCCATTTCGCCACGGCCGAGAAGGAGGATCTTGCGACCCTGCAAATTGACGAAGATAGGCAACTGGTTCATCGCATTCACCTATTTATCTGGCCAACCCGGCCCTTGCCGGTGCGGCGGTTATTTCAGCCAGTCGGGCACATGTTCCGCGGCCATGATGGTCGCCGGTTCGATCCGTTCGGCGACCACGGCATAGCGATCGCCATCCACCAACACTTCCGGCACCAGCGGCCGGCTGTTATAGGTATTGGCCATCGTTGCACCATAGGCACCGGCTGTCCGGAAAATCCCCAGATCATCCGTCTCGACGCGATCAACAACCCGTTCCTTCGCGAAGATATCGCTGCTTTCACAAATCGGGCCGACAATCGAAGCGACCATCGTTTCGCCGCTTGGTTCGACCGCTTCAAAATCATGCCAGGCGTCATAAATAGCCGGCCGCATCAGATCGTTCATTGCCGCGTCGACAATGACAAAATCGCTGTTCACGCCGGGTTTTATCCGGATGACCCTGGTGATCATGATGCCGCTGTTGCCGGCGATCACCCGACCGGGCTCGAACATCAGGGTGACATTCCAGTCCCGGGTCACGCGCGCGACCATGGCGCCATATTCTGCGGGGCTCGGCGGATTGTCTTCCGGCTTGTAGGGCACGCCCAGGCCGCCGCCCAGATCGACATGGGTAATGACATGGCCAGCCCCGCGCAGCTGTGCGACCAGCTCGCCCATTCTGGCATAGCATTTTTCCAGCGGGTCGAGGCTCTGCAACTGGCTGCCGATATGCACGGCGACACCGCGCAGGTTCAGCCCTTCGAGTCTGGACAGCCGCGCGTAGATATCCGGTGCGACGTCGATCCCGACCCCGAATTTATTCTCTTTCTTGCCGGTCGAGATCTTCGCATGGGTGCCGGCATCGACATCGGGATTCACGCGCAGCGTTGCCGAGGCCTTCTCCCCGCGGGCAGCCGCGATTTCCGCGAGCATCACGCCTTCCTCTTCCGATTCCAGATTGAATTGGCCAATGCCCTTGTCCAGACCCAGGGTCAGCTCTTCATGGCTCTTCCCCACACCGGAGAAAACAATATCTTCCGCCTTCATGCCAGCGGCCAGCGCCCGCAGCATTTCCCCGCCGGACACCACGTCCCCGCCATAGCCCTCATTGGCAAGGATACGAAGGACCGCAAGATTGGGGTTGGCTTTCACGGCGAAGGCGAGATGAATTTTGCCCGCGTCCTTCAACCCTTCACGAAACACGCGCGCGTGCCGCTCGAGCGTTGCGCGGGAATAAACATAGACAGGGGTGCCGACTTCCTCGGCGATTTTCGGCAAGGGAATATCTTCCGCGTGCAATATCCCATTTTTGAGCTGGAAGTGGTCCAATTTACAATACTTTCAAACGTGTGGAAGGGGTTCAGCCGGGAGGTGGCAGATCGAATTCGTCATCCTGCCGCTCTTCCGACCGGCGGAGCAGCTCATCGCTGCGCTCCGGCATCGCCTGGCTCGACGGGACCAGCAGGTCTTCTCCGCTGGGCGTCTTCATTTCCCCATAGACCGGGGGAGGCAGGGCCTCGCCTTTTGCAGGTTCCAATGAACCCCGGTTACCGCACGCCGCCAGAACCAGCGTTGCGCCGGCGAGCAGCATGATCGAATGGATTTTGTTCATTTCAGCTCTCCAGCCCCAATGCTTTTCTGGCTCTGGCAACCTGAACCCTTACCTGGTCCGGCGCCGTCCCGCCATAGCTGGACCGGCTGGCCACCGAAGCATCGACGCTCAGCACGTTGAATACGTCGGCAGTGATCCGGTCGTCGATTGCCTGGAATTGCTCGAGCGTAAGATCGGCCAGGCCGCAGCCCTGTTCTTCCGCCAGGGAAACGACAGCGCCGGTAACATGATGCGCTTGCCGAAAGGGCAGCTTGGCTTCACGGACCAGCCAGTCGGCAAAATCGGTTGCGGTCGAGAAACCGGATTCCGCCAGAGCGCGCATCCGGCTGCCGCTGAATTCGACTTCGGCGATCATCCCGGTCATCGCAGCGATCGACAGGCCGAGCAGGTCATGGGCTTCGAACACCGGCGGCTTGTCGTCCTGCATATCTTTCGAATAAGCAAGGGGTAGTCCCTTCATCGTGATCACCAACGCGTTCATCGCGCCGGCGATCCGCCCGCAATGACCGCGCACCAGCTCCGCAGCATCGGGATTGCGCTTCTGCGGCATGATCGAGGAGCCGGTCGAGAAACTGTCGGGCAATTTGACGAAGCCAAACGGCTGGCTTGCCCAGATGACAAATTCTTCCGCCAGCCGTGACAGATGCAGGCTGCACTGTGTTGCCGCCATCAGATAGTCGAGCGCGAAATCCCGATCCGAAACCGAATCGAGGCTGTTGCCCGTCGGACCATCAAAACCCAGCATAGACGCTGTTTTCTCGCGATCAATCGGGAAACCCGTGCCTGCCAGCGCTGCGGCACCGAGCGGTGATTCGTTCATCCGCTTCCGCGCATCGGCAAACCGGGAACGGTCCCGCCGGATCATTTCGTAATAGGCCATCATATGATGGCCGAGACTGACCGGCTGGGCCGATTGCAAATGGGTGAAGCCCGGCATGATCGTCTCAGCATGTTCTTCGGCGCGATCAACCAGAGCCTTTTGCAGGCTTCCCAGAGCATCATCGACCATGTCCATGGCTTCGCGTACCCAGAGCCGGAAATCGGTTGCCACTTGGTCATTGCGCGACCGCGCGGTGTGCAGCCGGCCGGCTACTGGCCCGATAATCTCCGAGAGGCGCGCTTCCACGTGCATATGGATATCTTCAAGGTCGAGATCCTCGGTGATCCCATCGGTCTCATATTCCTGGGCAATCTGATTCAGACCGTTGATGATCTGCGTCGCGTCCTCTGCCTCGACGATGCCCTGTTCCGCCAACATCGCCACATGTGCCAGACTCGCGCGAATATCATGCCGCCATAATTTCTTGTCGAACGGTATCGACGCGTTTATCTCGCGCATGATTGATGAAGGGCCATCGGCAAATCTGCCGCCCCACATGATATTGGAATTTTTTGTGCCTTTTGTGATGCGAACCGTCCTGTCGATGATGCTGATGGTGAGCCTGTCGGCTTGCGATAGAGACTCCGGCGAGGCGGAGCAAGAATTTGCTGGCACTGTGGCTCGAGAAGAAGGCCGCACTATCGAAAGTGGTCAGGGCATGGTCGGCAAGCTGGACATTTCACAGCGTGGCACCGCGATGGTCGACACGCCCTTTCAATCCCCCGACGGCAGCACAGTTCGATTAAGCGATTTCACAGGGAAACCGTTGCTGGTGAACATCTGGGCGACGTGGTGCGCGCCCTGCATCGTGGAAATGCCGATGCTGGATAAACTGGCTGCGCGTGAAACGGGCCGGCTCAAGGTTCTGGTCGTGTCTCAGGACATCCAGGGTTCAGAGAAAGTCGTGCCGTTTTTTGAACGTGGCAATTATCAGCAGCTGGAACCTTATGTAGATCCCGAAAACGGACTGAGCTTTGGTTTCGGTTCCGGTCTGATGCCCACGACAGTGCTCTACGACGCCCGCGGCAAGGAAGTATGGCGGGTCATTGGTGCCATGGATTGGGACGGCGCGAAGGCCGCCGCCTTGCTGGAAGAAACGCTGGCGGAAGGTTAGCCGCCGCTGCAGCAGAATGGGCGCCGTCTGAACCTGCAGATGACAACAGTTTCAGCGGGTAACGATTGTCTTTATCTCCCAAGCCGTTAGTCTGACGTATCTTTGCCTTGGATGGAGACTGTTATGAAAAACGGAAAAATGCACCTCATGGTACCGGTTCTCGCTGGACTCGCCCTGCTTTCGGCCTGCGGCAGCGCCGACGAAACGGAAGGGGTAGCCGGTGCGGCGGATCTGGAACTCGCCAATGGAATGACCGTCAAGCAGCAGATCGAAGCTCGCCAGGGGCAACTCAAGAAAATTGGCAAGGCGTTTAAGACAATCAGCGATCAGTTGAAGGCGGATAGTCCCGATCTGGCGGAAATCCAGATGGCCGCTGCCGTCGTACCAAAGGAGGCGGCCGGCATGGCAGACTGGTTTCCTGAAGGAACCGGCCCCGAATCGGGAGTAAAAACCGAAGCGCTACCTATCATCTGGGAAGAGCCGGCGGATTTTAACGAGAAGGTTACGGCCATGCAGGATGCAGCGGCACAGCTCGAGACGGTGGCCCAAGAGGGTGATGTCGCAGCGATCGCTACCGCCTTCAAAACCACCGGCGGCACGTGCAAGAGCTGCCACGACAAATATCGCCTCGACGATTAGGGTCGTGAAAGACGGTCCGGCGCGCATCTTGGTCTGGGACGGAGCAATCCGCCTGGTCCACTGGTCGATGGTAATTCTCGTCCCGCTTCTCTGGTGGACGGCTGAAGAGGGTCATATGGATTGGCACAAGCGCCTTGGGCTGATGATGTTCGGCCTGGTGCTGTTCCGGCTAATATGGGGCTTTATCGGAAGCTGGACCGCACGCTTTCTACCCATGGTGCGCCGCCTCCGGTCCCTGAAACCCTATATCGGTACATTGCGAAATGATGATCGGCCTCCGAGCTTCGGCCACAGTCCCCTCGCCGTGCTCAGCGTATTTGCCTTGCTACTGGCGCTGGCCACCCAGGTTACGACCGGCCTGTTCTCGGTCGACGTCGATGGACTCGAATCGGGACCACTCGCGATTTGGGTCTCCTTCGATACAGGACGGCAGCTCGCCGAGATTCACGAGTTTAACTTCAACATCCTGGCGGGTCTGATCGGTCTCCATATCATGGCCATTGCTACCTATCATTTCCTCCTCGGAGAGAAACTCGTCGGACCTATGATCACAGGCCGCAGAACCCGTGCCGATTTTTCCGACACTGAATTATCCGAGGCCCGGATACGTCCGCTTCCCATGATCGTGGCACTGATGATAGCCCTGATCTGTGTGTGGGGCATTTCTACTTTTGGCTGAAAAAATCCGGATCATATTGCTGATCGGGATAATGGTGGGCGATGACGGGCTCGAACCGCCGACATCTTCGGTGTAAACGAAGCGCTCTACCAACTGAGCTAATCGCCCCCATGACAAGATGCTTTGGCGCATCGCTGAGGTCAGGCGAGCGCCATTGCCAAATCATGGTGCCTTTGGCAAGCCTATTTGCAACGGCGGACAGACAAGATTGCCCGTGACAAGTTTCCCGGACCAATCGGAGGGAAAGATTTTACAGTTTGAGAGAACCTACGCTGACTCCGCGATTCGCGGTTTATACCTTGTTATCCACAGGATATAATTGTTATAAATCAGTGCTTTAAAAAGATGCATAGAAAAATCTAGGGCTTGCCGCTGTCAACCGAAATATTTCACTTTTTTTACGGTACCGCTCTTGTCCGACTCGGTCGGACGGGCTTACTAACAAATCTTGGCTGGTGGCTCCGGATGCGATTTCCAGGCCTCACATGAATGATAAAACTGTCGTCGAAAACGTGTTTTTCGGCACCTGTTCTTGCGTCTGATCGCTTCCCGTTCCGGGGAAATCACGACCAGGTATCTGAAGTCCACAGTCAAATATTTGGCGCTGCTATCGTGCGGGCCATCGGGGATAATGTCGGGGGATGTTCGTGAGCGAAAACATGACTAATCGGGTTGGCGAACTGCTAGAGAATGAAACAGCTATAACCGGGAATATAATTTCAACAGACCTGGAAACCATTTGGCAAAAAATCTGTTTGGGCCTGCGGCGCGATCTGGGAGCCCAGATTTTCGGCCAGTGGATCAAACCCGTCAAACTATCCGCTTTCGATTCGGACACAGGCATATTGCTGCTCGTCCTCCCTTCCGAATTTGCCGCCAACTGGGTGCGTGATCGCTATGCCGAGCGTCTGCTCCTGGCATGGAAAGCCCATCACCCTGAAATCACGGCTCTGGTATTTGAAGTACAGTCCGGCGCCGCAAAAATTGCCCAGGCCTCGTCGAACAATGCTGCCAACGGTTCTCTTACTCAGAACGCGCGCAATTTCGTTCCGGAAAGCAAATTCCGTCTCGATCTCGATCCGAGGATGACCTTCGACCAATTCATTGCCGGGCCATCGAACGTTCTTGCGCTGAATGCCGCGCAGCGCACGGCTGCTGCAGAGAAGCCGCTGTTCAGCCCGCTCTATCTCCAGTCTTCAACCGGTCAGGGCAAAACCCATCTGATGCACGCCATCGGCCACGCCTTCCGCGAAGAATTCCCGTCTTCGACGATCATCTATATGTCTGCCGAACGGTTCATGATCGAATTCGTGTCCGCGATGCGCCGCAACGAGGGCATGGAATTCAAGGCCTCGCTGCGCGAAGCCGATCTGCTGATGATCGATGATATCCAGTTCATTGTTGGCAAAAATTCGACGCAGGAAGAATTTCTGCACACGGTCGATACACTGATCAGCCAGGGAAAACGCGTTGTAGTCGCTGCAGACCGTCCGCCGCAGGCGCTTGACGGCGTCGATCAGCGGCTCCTGTCCCGTCTGTCGATGGGGCTTGTTGCCGACATCCAGTCGGCGGGTCTCGAACTGCGTCGCGACATTCTCAAGCATCGTCTTGCCACCATGCCGCACCAGCAAGTATCCGAAGAAGTGGTAGAATTCCTTGCCCGTACGATCAGCCGCAACCTGCGCGAACTGGAAGGCGGGCTCAACAAGCTGCTCGCCTATGCGCAGCTCACTGGCCGCGAAATCAGCCGCGAGCTTGCCGAAGAGCAATTGTCCGACATATTGAGCGCCTGTCGCCGCAGGATCACGATTGACGAGATCCAGCGCACGGTTTGCGAATATTACCGGCTCGACCGCAACGAAATGTCATCGAAGCGCCGCGCCCGCGCGGTTGCACGCCCGCGCCAGGTGGCCATGTATCTGGCAAAGGTGATGACGCCGCGCAGCTACCCTGAAATCGGTCGCAAATTCGGCGGTCGCGACCACAGTACGGTCATCCACGCCGTGAAACTGGTCGAGCAATTGCGCGGCGAAGACAGCGAAATGGACAATGATGTCCGGATGCTGCTCCGTCAGCTGGAAAGCTGAAGAGCCAAACGGCAGCCGGGTCCGCTATTTCTCGGGCGCTACCGAGATACGCACCCGCTCTCCGCTGTTTCCCGGAAAGTCGGTGAACATGGCTTCGACCAGATTGGGCACGAGATAGGTCAGGTTCTTCGAACGCGACAGCGCTTCGGCCTTGCCCTCGAATAGCCGTTCGCCATCGGCAGCACGGTCAATCTTCATGTCGAGTTCCGTTGTATAGACGGTGAAGCTGCGGACACCGTCATAGCCCGAAAAACCATAGCCTCCGTAAAGGAAGGGATCGTTGTACCCGTAGAGATAGCGGTGCCGTCCGTAATATCCGCCGTATCGGCTTGAAGGATAAAAGGGATCATATTCGGCGACCACCTTTTCCCGACCCTTGTCGATATCATAGTCCATGCTGACGATCAGCTCTGCCGCAGCGGGGTCTTCGCTAGGACGGTAGCCAAGGTCGAGCATCTTTTGCTCGACCAGCGCGGCATATTGGCCGAATTCAAGCCCGCCGGAGAGATCCGGGTCGGCCGCGACGACAGCAAAGCTCTGGCCGGTGGTGTCCGGTAGCGCCACGAAACGCTGGACGTCTGCACGAAATGGTGTTGCACAAGCACCAAGAGACAGAAGGGCAAGCGGTGCCAGCAGCGACAGCCCCTTCCTGTTGAAAATTTGCTTGGCGAAAATAGTCATGTTTCTTCCTTCAGATTACCCACCATCACGATCTCCATCATAGAGATCCGGGCTGAACCGGCTTTGAACGACGACAGAATGACGCCAAGTGCCCAGTCTTGCGCTTCTTTGCACCATCCGCACAAGAGAAAAGCAATCGCCCAAAAGAAAACCCGCCACAATCGGGCGGGTTATTCTGTGTAAACTGTTCGGGCTGTTTAGAGCGCCGCGACCCGTTTTGTCAGGCGGCTGAATTTCCGCGATGCGGTATTCTTGTGATACAGACCCTTCGAAACACCACGAGCCAGTTCTGGCTGCACGGCTTTGAGCGCTTCGGCAGCAATTGCCTTGTCACCCGCTTCAACCGCAGCGTCCACGGCCTTGATCTTGGTACGGATCTGGCTCAGGCGATTCTTGTTGATCGCGGTGCGGCGCGTGTTGCGACGGATACGTTTTTTTGCTTGCGGCGTATTAGCCATGAAAAACCCTCAAAATCTGAAATTAAATGCCGGTACTTTTCGAATAGCTTCCGGCTCAAGAGCGCGGCCAATAGCGTGACAGCCGATTCTCGTCAATAGCTTAGTGAGCCGCTTATTTCTGACATTGCGAGCAGTAAAAGGTCGATCGACCGCTGTCGACTCGCCGCAGCACCGTCGCACCGCATTCGCAGGCCTCCCCTTCCCTGCCATAGACCCTCCAGTCCTTGGCGAAATAGCCCAGTTCCCCGTCCGGTTGCACGAAATCGCGCAGGGAAGATCCGCCAGCCGCGATGGCCGCGATCAAAACCTGTTTTATCGCGGCAACGAGCCGCTCGTAGCGCGGCTTTGATATCGCGGCACCCTTTCGGCCCGGGGATATGCCCGCCATATGCAGCGCCTCGCAGACGTAGATATTGCCGAGTCCCGCGACCGTGCGCTGGTCCAGCAGCAGCTGTTTGATCGGGGCCTTGCGGTCTCTGGTCGCGGCTTTGAGATAAGCGCCGGTAAAATCTTCACTCAATGGTTCCGGCCCCATCGCCACGAAAGGCTTGTAACTGTCCAGATCACCGGTGTGAACGATATCCAGCGAACCGAATCGGCGCGGATCGTTGAGCGTCAGCCGGTGGCCGGATTCCGTTTCCAGCAACAGATGATCGTGTTTCTCGATCTCTTCCGGATCAATCCGCCAGCGTCCCGACATGCCGAGGTGAAAGATCATCACGTCGCCCCGGTCGGTTTCGATCAAACCATATTTTGCCCGCCTGCCGAGCGAAGTGACCATCGCGCCGGTCATTCTCTGCCGCAAATCGACCGGAATCGGCCAGCGCAGATCGGCGCGGCGCGGTTCCACCAGAGTGAGGCGCTGCCCCTCGAGCACCGGGCGCAATCCGGCCACGGTTGTTTCTACTTCGGGCAGTTCTGGCATGGCAGTCCTTATCCGTTACGGTCCAAAGGGCAGCTATAGAGTGATTGCAGTGCTGCCAAGGCTCGTCTACTCGGGATTTCAAAGAAAAATCAGCACGGACAAAAAATGGCCATCGAAAGCAAAACCGTCTCCTTCGGCTATGAAGAGGTCGACGAGAGCGAAAAGACCGGCAAGGTTGGCGCGGTATTTTCCAGTGTCGCGTCCCGCTATGATGTGATGAACGACGCGATGAGCGCGGGAACCCATCGCCTGTGGAAAGACCGCTTCGTTCGCCGCGTCAAGCCGCGGGCCGGCGAAACGATTCTCGACATGGCCGGCGGCACCGGCGATATCGCCTTTCGCATGGTCGACAGCGGTGCCGACATCACGGTTGCCGACATCAACGCGGAAATGCTGGCCGAAGGGATCGAACGGGCGCTCGAGAAGGATGAGACGCGGTTGGTCTGGAGCCAGCAGAATGCCGAGGAGCTAAACTTCCCCGACGCCCATTTCGATGCCTATACGATCGTCTTCGGCATCCGGAACGTTACCCATATCGACAAGGCCCTGGCCGAAGCCCACCGTGTGCTGAAATATGGCGGACGTTTCTATTGCATGGAATTTTCCCAAACCAGATGGCCCGGTTTTGACAAGGTCTATGAAACCTATTCCCACCATATCCTGCCCAAAGTCGGCAAGGTCCTGGCGAATGACGAGGCCAGCTATCGCTATCTCGCCGAATCGATCGCGAAATTCCCGCCGATGGAAGAGTTTCGCGCGATGATTCAGGCCGCCGGGTTTAGCCAGACCAAGGTGGAACCGATGATGGGCGGACTGGTCGCTATCCATAGCGGCTGGAAGGTCTGAACCCGGATAAGCGATGACCAGTTCCCGCACCCATATATTCCGCCTGCTCAAATGGGGCCGCACGCTCGCCAAACATGGCGCTCTGCGCGACCTCGAGAGGCACAAGGCAACCCCGCCGCAGGTCCGCCGCCTGTTTCGCATCGCTCGTATCGGCACGTTCCAGCCCAACGAACCCAATTATTCGGCCGCCCTGCAGGCCATTGGTCCGGCAGCGATTAAACTGGGCCAGACGCTGGCGACCCGGCCCGATGTCATCGGCGAGGCGGCGGCGCGCGATCTGCTGCAATTGCAGGACAGCCTGCCTCCGGTCTCTTTCGACCTGATCCGCGACGAGATTGAACTCAGCCTCGGCAAGCCCCTCGACGAGCTGTACAGCCATATTGATCCCGATCCGGTAGGCGCCGCCTCGATAGCGCAGGTGCACCGCGCTACGACGCTGGAAGGCAAGGATGTCGCGGTCAAGGTGCTGCGCCCCGGCATCATCAAGAAATTCTCCCAGGATATTGAAACCTATGAATGGGCTGCGGCGCATCTCGAGGCACTCGGCGGGGAAGCCAAGCGCCTACGACCGCAACTGGTGATTGCCAATTTCCGGCGCTGGACAATGCGTGAACTCGACCTGCGGCGCGAGGCCGCCAGCGCATCGGAACTGGCCGAACATATGGCGCAGGTGGACCAATATGAGATACCGGCCATCGACTGGGACCGGACATCGGGTCGCGTGCTGACGCTCGACTGGGTCGACGGAGTGAAAATATCCGACCGCGAAGGGCTGATAGCGGCGGGTCATGATCTCGACGCAATCGCCAGCCGGCTTGTGCACACATTCCTGAAACAGGCAATCGAGGCCGGCTATTTCCATGCCGACATGCATCAGGGCAATCTGTTTGTGAAAGCGGACGGCACGATTGTCGCCATCGATTTCGGCATCATGGGGCGGATCAACCGGAAAGCCCGCTTCTGGCTGGCAGAAATCCTCTATGGCCTGACCACCGGCAATTACAAACGCGTCGCCGAAATCCATTTCGAGGCGCAATATGTTCCCGACCATCACAGCATGGAGGATTTCGCCACGGCCCTGCGCGCGGTCGGCGAGCCGATGCGCGGCAAACCGGTGAGCGAGCTGTCGGTCGGGGATATGCTCGACGGACTGTTCGCCATCACCCGCGATTTCGATATGGAAACCCAGCCGCATCTGCTGCTGCTGCAAAAGACGATGGTCATGGTCGAGGGCATTGCCACCGATCTGAACCCGACGATCAACATGTGGGATGCCAGCGGGCCCTATGTGAAACAGTGGATCCGCGGCGAACTGGGGCCCGAAGCCGCGATTGCCGACCGGATCAATGCGGACGTCGACACATTATTGATGCTTCCCGATATCGTCCGCCGGCTTGATGCCCAGCTCCCCCGCCAGGGCGGCGCACCGCCGCCGCCGCCGGTTGCCGATGTCGAGCTGATCTGGGAAAAGCGAAATAAGAGCCAGGGCGGCGGATTCTGGCGCTATGCTCTGACAGTAGTGGTAGCCGCCACTGCCGGAGCTGGCGCCGTTTGGATGTGGGGGTGATTTTGTGACGAAGCATATTCTCCTGATCATTGGTGGCGGCATTGCCGCCTATAAAGCAGCAGAACTGATCCGCCTGATCAGGAAATCCGGCATGACGGTCCGCTGCGTGTTGACCGAATCGGGAGCGCAATTTGTCACGCCGATGACGCTCGCAGCGCTCTCCGAAAATGAAGTGCACACGACCCTGTGGAGTCTGAAGGACGAAGCGGAAATGGGTCATATCCGGCTCAGCCGTGAAGCCGATCTTGTAGTCGTCTGTCCGGCCACGGCCAATCTGCTCGCCAAAATGGCCGGTGGAGTCGCCGATGATCTGGCGACGACCTTGTTGCTGGCGACCGATACACCGGTGATGGCAGTCCCGGCAATGAATGTGCGAATGTGGCAACATGCAGCGACCCAGCGCAACATCGAGCAGCTCCGGTCCGACGGGATCACCGTGATACAACCGGATGAAGGCGCCATGGCCTGCGGCGAATATGGTCCCGGACGATTGCCGGAGCCCGAAACAATCATGGCGGAAATCAGCGCGATGCTGGGATCATCATCTCTGACGGCAATCGGCACGCAATCCTCCGAACTGGGTCACAATCCGCTCGACGGCCAGCCTGCCTTTGCCCCCGACCGGCACCGCCCACTGCGCGGCAAGCATGTGCTGATAACCGCCGGCCCGACCCATGAGCCGATAGATCCGGTCCGCTATATCGCCAACCGCTCTTCCGGGCGTCAGGGCTTTGCCATTGCCGCCGCGGCCGCCGAAGCCGGAGCGCAGGTAACATTGGTAGCGGGTCCGGTGCATCTCACCACACCTGCGGGCGTCATGAGAGTCGATGTCGAAACCGCGCTTGAAATGGAACAGGCCGTCCAGGACGCCCTGCCCGCCGATGTCGCGATCATGGTCGCTGCCGTGGCCGACTGGCGCGCCGACAGCCAGTCCGGGCAGAAGATCAAGAAAAAGGGCGCTGCGCCTGCGCCGCTCAAGCTGACCGAAAATCCGGACATATTGGCAGGTCTGGCGCAGCACGAGCAACGTCCGGAACTGCTCATCGGCTTTGCCGCCGAAACCGAAAATATTGCCGAACATGCTCAGGCCAAGCTGAAGAAAAAAGCCTGTGACTGGATTGTCGCCAATGATGTGTCCGGCGACGTGATGGGCGGCGCGAACAACAGCGTTCATATCATCACCAAATCCGGCAGCGAAATCTGGGAACGGCTGCCCAAACCGGAAGTCGCCCGGCGTCTGGTAGCCAAAATCAGCGAGGAAATTGCCTGATGTTCGAACCCGTCGATATTGCGGTCAAACGGCTGGATAGCGCGGGCGACCTCCCCCTGCCTTCCTATGAAACCGGCGGGTCCGCCGGCATGGACATTCGTGCAGCAGAGGATCTGACAATCCCCGCCGGTCAGCGCGCCCTGATAGGGACCGGTCTCGCGTTTGCCATTCCCGAGGGCTTTGAAATACAAGTCAGGCCACGCTCTGGCCTGGCGCTGAAGAAAGGCGTTACTGTACTGAACGCGCCGGGAACGATCGACAGCGACTACCGTGGCGAGCTGAAAGCCATTCTGATCAACCACGGAGAAGACGACTTCGTGGTTCAGCGCGGAGACCGGATTGCACAGATCGTGGTAGCTCCGGTCCAGCGGGGAAATCTGGTGGAAGTCGACAATCTGGATGATACCGCACGAGGGTCTGGCGGATTCGGTTCGACAGGCGTATAGTATGACGGAACAATAATCAGGAGGATTTCATGATCGATCTTATTTTTGCGATCGCACTCGCCGGTGCAGCGGACATGACGAAAACCGAACAGGCGATGTCCTTGCCGAGCGATTTCTCGGCGCTTGAAACAGCCAAGTTCCGGAAGAAGATCACCTATGGTGAGCAGCATGAACGCAAGGCAGAGCGGATCGCCAAGTCCGCCGATTGCGAGTTTCCTGTCGTATCCGACTGGGTTTTCGCGAAAATCCATGCAGCGATCCTGGTCTCGGCAGAAGGCGAAATAATGCAGATCGTTCCAGTGAACAGCGGCTGTTTCGAACTCGAACAATATATGGTGAACCACTTGGCCAGATATGCGACCGATGCCGCGCCGATTCCATCAGGCGAAAAGCCGACCTGGTATCGCACAACCATGAATTTCCGCTGGCCTGAATGAGCCCACTCAGTGATGATCAACTGGACCGTTATGCCCGCCATATAGTATTGAAAGATATTGGCGGGGCGGGCCAGAAGAAGATATTGGATGCCCATATCCTGATTGTGGGAGCGGGCGGTATCGGCTGCCCGGCCATTCAATATCTTGCGGCGGCTGGAATCGGGGCGCTGACGATTTTTGATGACGATATTGTCTCGCTTTCCAATTTGCAGCGGCAGGTTTTGTTTTCCGGAAATGATATCGGGAAAGAAAAAGTCGAAGTTGCCAAAGTTGCCGCAGAACGCATCAACCCGGACGTTAAAATATTTCCGGTAAATCAAAGACTTACCGAGAATTACGCAAAGAATGACGCCGCCGCGTTTTTTGCGCCTTTTGACGCGATTATCGACGGGTCGGACAATTACCAGACGCGCCTGCTCGTCTCCGATCTGTCGGTCACCCACCGTATCCCGCTGGTTTCCGCGGCGATCGGGCAGTTCCAGGGACAGCTCGGCACGTTCCGCGGCTGGGAGGAGGACAAGCCCTGCTACCGCTGTTTCGTCGGCGACGCGCTTGACCCCGATGATTGCGACAATTGCAGCGAAGTTGGCGTTCTCGGCGCGATGGTCGGCCTGATGGGCAGTTTTGCAGCGATGGAAGCGATCCGCGTGGTCACCGGTTTCGGTCAGGATACCGCCGGAAAACTCCAGCTTTTCGACGGTCTTGCGCCCGCGATGCGCAGCATCAACCTGCCCAAGGACCCGCATTGCAAAAGCTGCGGCACGCCACCGTCAACTTAACCGGTGCGACGGGACAGGCGGCTTGTCTCCACAGAAGACAGCCGATCAACCATCTATTCGGCCGTGAACGTCACCGTCAGCGCGTCGGTATATTCGCCCGCAGCGGGCAATCCGACGGGGGCAGCCACCGTTATTTCCAATGGCACGGCCCGCTCTGTCCGGCTGGAACCGTAGTTAAGCCGGCTCGACGACGCCGCAGAAGACAGGTCGATATTCTCACCCTTGAACACCAGATTATAGGCAATGCCCGGTGCGCCGGCATGATGCGCCAGCTTGCCGCGATTGGCAGACTGGAACGTGACGGACACATCCGCATTGCTCATGATATTGAAATCAACCGCGGTCCGGGTGGCGCGGGACAGATCGCCCAGGTCGATGGACGTTTCCCGAACATCTTGCGGAAAATTGTCTGACCGGATTTTCAGGACCGACGCGACCGGAGCCAGGATTGCCAGCGGCGCTTCCGCTACCAGATCCTGAATACCATCGTCAGCCCGGAACAGCCGGATCATAACCTGCCCGCTATATGTTCCGCCGCGCACGATCTGGCGGGACGGGATCGAAACAAACAAGGTTGCGGCCTGAACACCTCCGCCCTCGGAAAACTGGCCGCTGATGCGCGATGTTTCCGTGCCCTGAAAGTCGGTGCTCAGGAAGGACGGGCCACTCGACGTTTTGAGCAGATCATAATAGAGCGGATCGCCCGGACCGGTTAGGGCATTGACACCACCACCGGATACCGGCGCCGCCGTCAGAATGAACGGGCAAGCTGCGCCGCGATGGCGGACCGATATGGTGACCGTCTCGAACGACTCGCCATCCTCGAACACCTCGTATCCGCGGCCGTAGAGCCCCCGCCAGTCGACACTATTATCCACGGACAGCTCAAGCGCGCATGGTTCGTTGGCGCTCAGCGCGTCATCTTGCGCAAATCCGGTCGTGCTGTGGAACAACAGACTGGCTCCGGCCAAATAGGTGAAACGTTTCAAATGTAGATTAGTCATCATCCTCTCCCTCCGCTTCAAAATCCAGATCATAGGCCAATAGGGCCTTCAGTTCGTAAATGCCGCTGACACCTTCGGGGATCACCACAGCTTCGGTCGCGGTTTGTCCATCGGTCGTAACCGTTATATCATAGGTCCGGCCGGCTTCGACACCCTCAAGGAAAAAGCGGCCTTTGGCGTTGGTGAAAATTTGGGTCACTTCGGCATTTTCACCAGGCATCGATGCATCTCTGGCCATGCCGGTAACATAAACCAGCGGATCACCATCCCGGTCCACCATATTGCCCACCAGAGAAACATTCCGGGCGTTACCGACCTCGATATTATAGCCGCTCCGATATCCCGGGTTGAGCGCATATATCTGGCCGCCCAAAGAGGTGCCGGCGGGTGCATCAGGCGCATCGACCTGCAGGGACCGGTTGAAATAGGGGGTTATGGTGGTCACAACCGCGGGGCCAAGCGCGCCACTATAGGCCGAATAATTCGTATTGCTTGAACCAAATCCGGTTCTGGGTTCGACTGCGATCTGGTAATCCCCGGCCTTCTCGTTGGCCTTGAAAATGGCAAAGCTGTTGCGGACGGGGCGGCTGATCGCGAACTGCCCGTCCGCCATAACCAAAGCCGATCCGAAGGTTACTTCGGTGCGCAGGTCCCGGTCGCGCTCGCTGAAATAATTGCGGGCCGTTTGCTGCACGGCCGCTTCAAACCGGTTGCCGACATAGGACGCCCGTCCGAATTGCCGATCGGAGCCATCGCGGCGTTCGGCACCGGCGCTGAATCCGAAGCTGTTCGCCCCGACCGACGCCAGACGATTATACTCGACGCGCGCTGCATTATCCTCCGTCGTATAGGAAGAGGTCAAAGAGGACCGGCCCAGCGGAATGGACAGGGCCAGCCTGAACACAGGACCAGTGCCTTCGTCGCTCCTGCGATATTCGGCGCTTGCCGAAATCGAACCAAAAGCAAGCTGATGAGAATAGTTG
The DNA here is from genome assembly GCA_964022345.1 of uncultured Sphingorhabdus sp. Classification (GTDB taxonomy): domain Bacteria; phylum Pseudomonadota; class Alphaproteobacteria; order Sphingomonadales; family Sphingomonadaceae; genus Parasphingorhabdus. Next base: position 52,198 of record CAXHZT010000003.1, on the reverse strand, counting down.
GCACCGGCATAATAGCTGTCCCGTTGCCCGTTGCGATATTCGTCATAGCCGCCGAACAATTGTAACCGGCCGTCGGGCGAGGTTTTCTGCCCCACCCGAAACCGGGCCTGTTTCGATATGAACGATCCGGCAAAAATCTGGTTCAACGTCCGGTAATTTTTCCCGGTCAGGATGATCGATGCATCGACAGACCGGTCGCGCGCAATATCCGCATCCCGCCAACGATATTGGAACGATAGCTGACTGTTTTCAGGCTTGGGATCGCGAATATTGGTGGAAGAGCTCAGTCCGAAAGTACCGATCGGGGAGGCCCAGACCATCTCTGCACCGAGCAGATCAAAATACCGGTCCCCCTCCCAGTTCACGCCAACGGTGAGCGCGGTCGACAAACCGTAGCGCAGATAGGCGGTCCCGTTATAATTGTCGTCGTCATAGGTCCGGTTCCCATTTTCATCCCGGTAGGGCAATCCGATATTCCCTGCAAAATCGACCAGGCCGGGGGCCAAAAGTTCGAGATCGTAAAATGCAGGATAGGAACGCAGTTCCGTTTCTCCGCTGGCATAGGTGATGCGCAACTCGATATCGTTTCCGGCTGACGGTACGAGCGGAAAATCCTTCAGATTATAGCGCCCGCTGCGCAAATCATATGTTCTGACCGGCGTGCCATTGAGCAGGACTTCAACCCGTGCCGGCCGGTCGAGTTCGAAAGCCTGCTCCGGCGATGGACGAATATTGAGATAGGGGTTGATATCGTAATTTCTGAAGGCCGATATCCCGGCAATGCGCGGCGCATCCTGAAAGGGCCTGCGACCGACGCTGAGATCTCCGACTTCGTAACGGATCAGACTGTCCCGATCATCATATGTGAGCCGGGCGTCGCCACGCGAGAATTTCTTGTCGCGACTGTCATCATAGCGCAATTCCACCTCGGCGGCGATACCGTGGACGTTCACTGCCAGATCCATGTCTGCGACAAAGCGTGTAAGGCCGGTATCTGCATCTCGGGCATCTTCGACGATTGTGGTTCCCGCTCGTAGCGAGGCATAAGCCGAGAAATCGCTCTGATCGACCAGTTCGATATCGGACCGGTTCCGCAAAGACCGCAAGTTCAGATTTCTGATGGTGCGAATCTCGGCAGGCACTTCAATCCGCAAAACCAGTTGGGCGGCATCAAATTCGACCTGCAATCCCAGTTCGCGCAGTTGATCAAATGTTACGCTGTCCCTGCCGCTTGCCACGGATTTCAGCGAGGCAATACTATCCTCGACGATCATCGAGGCAAGTATGGTTGTGACGAAATTTGCTTCGACAGATCCGGAATTGCCGTCCTTGTCCGGTGTCACCAGATATTCCCCGACGTTGATGCCCTCGACCAGGACCGCATAGTCGTCCGGGCCAAGTGCGGGCCGTTCCTTGCCAAAAACCTGTTTGAAAATATCGTCGATCGAGCCTTCGGGCTGGCTTGCCGGCTGTTCAGCCGAGACTTCCGGCGGGCTTTCGGGCTGGTCTGCCGCGCTTTCCGGCGGGCTTGCCGGCAGCTCTTCAGCGAGCACCGCACTATCCTCGCTATCACCGACCGGCACCGCGGCTTTCGCTTCGCTGCCCGCAAATACTGCAGCGGCTAGCGCTAGGCAGGATGCGCTGGTGTGAAATAGAGTACTCATGTCGCTGGATACGATCTAGTTAAAGACTGTATATTCGGTGCGCAGCTCGCCTTCGACCGGACCCGGAGCCATCCCGTCTGGCCATGGCAGACGGATCACTCTTTCGCTGCCGACCAGAATATTCTGATTTGCCAGTTCCGCCAATTGCTCTCCCTCCAGGGTGACCGGCGTGCCGCCATTTTGCGGGCGCACCACGAGGATCGGGTTGTCGAGGATGGCGCGGCGCGTTCCGTCGCTCAGGATTTTTACTTCCAGCCACGTCTGTCCGTTCTCATCCTTCACTGGCGCAATGCCGGTAAGGCGGGCTGAGGGTTTGGATTGAGGGGGAACCACATAAAGCGCGGCTTCGTAGCGATAGTTCATGGTGACATTGACAGAAACGTCGCCTTTTTTCTCGTCTCTGAACTTGATAGGCAGCTGGCTTGAAACCAGACGGAAGGCCAGTTCCTTGTCCGGTGCGGGGTCGCCGATCCAGCGGACCTTGAAACTCTGGCTGGCCTTGGGGGCAATCACCATTTGCGGCGGTGTAATGATCAGGTTATCATCTTCCGGCGTGCGGTTTTCTGTTCCATCCGGGTTTTGGGCGCGGGTATAGGCACGCACTTCGATCGCGATCGGAACGTCATGCGTATTGGTCAACACCACTGATTGGGTAGCTCCAGCGCCGCTTGGCGCAAGCTGAATAACAATCGGCTTCATGTCATAACTAAAGGCGGGTGTCAGCGCGACAAGCGTCGCTGCCAGCAAAAAAAGAGAGGCGCACTTTAGAAAATTCAACATCTATATTTCCTCCACCGAAAGTAAAACAAGTGGCCGGAATGCCAACTGCGCGCCGGCCACTTGATCTTATTTAGAACAAATCCATCAGTAGTTTGCTGCGAGCGTGATGGTCAGTTCGTCCTCATAGGTGCCGGCAACAGCATATTCGCTGAGGCTGTCGAAGCTCAGATCGAGATTGCCGGAACGGGTGCCACCGTTGGTCAGGATGTTGGCCCAGTCATTTTCGGTCACGATAACAACCGGAGTACCCTGCATGGACGCCGAGTTTGTCGACGTAGCGGCAAGGCCCGTACCCAACCAGCTGGCTTCAACATCATAGTCGATGTTTACAGCGCCGCCGCTTTCCTGGTGCTCCATTCCGCCATTGGCCGATTCCAGCGAAACGGTATAAGGCGAGTTGCAGCTGTACACGATGGTCAGCGAACCCTGGTTGCCAGTGTTCAGCATGTCCACTGCAAGAGATCCGCTGCCTTCAGGGATCAGTTCACAGTTGCTGTCAACCGAACCGGACAGGCCGATGACAAAGGATTCGCTGTCCTGCGCGGCGGCAGGTGAAGCGATCATCAGTGCTGGTACGGCGACTGCTGCTGCTAGTTTGACAAGATTTTTCATTTCAATTCTCCGTTTTATGGGGAACACCCCCGATTATGCGATTTCCGGTATGGAAATCGCTCTCAACGGCCGGAAATTACGGCAGCATCGACCGGCCTCGAATGCTGCCGACGGGAATTTGGAAGCTGGAGAAAGGCATTCTGCCGCAAATCAGGGCAACAATCGTTGCCTAATCGAGGCCACCCTGCTAAATCTAGTAGGGTGAGCTTGTCTCACAGTTCGGGCAGTGTTCCCGTGAACCTGTCCGTTCGGCCTGCCAGCGATTTGACACCAATCATGGTCGCTGGTGGGCCCCCTTTTCTTGGAAACGCGGTCACCCGGCTTCCAAAAAACTCTTCAAATTTCTTCTCTTATCCTTTCATGCGCAAAATACGCGGGCATTCACATCGAGCGGGTCGCGCTATCGTGTTTGCCGATTGAATGGGCTCCCCTTTCTAAATCCGAACCTGCATGGCAGGTTTGACTGACGCAGCCTGACAGCTGCGCCGGGCAGGCACATTTTCTCACTGGTCGAAATCTTTATCTGAAACCCGGGCAGATTCCCGGCAAACACATTTGCGGCCCCAATGCCCTGGCAATGTGCGGCAGCTTCTGTTTCATGAAGCTGACGAGAAACGTCGCTTACCATAACAAGTCTCCTCAGCATGCATTTTCAGCATGCGTCCCCTAAACTTGCGACCCTGTTCAAACTACTGTCATCGGCACAAAAAGTACTGACGAATAACCTGCGGCTTATTGTCAAACTAGTTAACAACCCCATCAAGCCGGCGTCCCATCATCATCCATAAATTAAATAGATTTGCAAGTGATTCAAAACGCTTGATTTATTCTGGACTTGGCCAATCAAACAAAATTCTGTTATGAATCAATGCTGAAAGCCGGACCGCAGGTCCTATTCTGTCCAAAAACGGGCCAGCGATATTGTTAACGAAATGTCGGATTTATACAATTTCCGTTAATATTATTGGTTAACTCCAATAGGATGGCAGCGGAATCGGAGGCCGAGTCGCGACGATTTCAGGACCCCGAGTCGATCATTTTCACCCCCGATTCTGATCCGCCATGCGAAAACATTGAGGCGGATCGCCAGCATCCCTTCTGACGCAATTTGCGCTTTGGCCGGAATCGGCTAGGACAGGAAAAAAACAGGGAGGAAAATCATGACATTACCGGTAACCGGACTCGCCGCCGCGATTTGCGCCTTGCTGCTGATCTATTGCGCATATGCGACGGTCAAGGTCCGCATCGCCAGCCAGATCGGCTTTGGCGATGGCGACAACCCCGATCTTCTGGCCGCGCGCCGCACCCATGCCAATCTGTCGGAACATGCCCCGATCTTCCTGATCATGCTGGCTATTCTGGAGCTCGCCAACGCCAATCATATAGGCCTCACCGTCATTGCGGCGGTCTTCCTGATCGGCCGGGTCGCCCATATCGTCGGCATGGCACAGCATCACAAGGGCGGCTCCCCGCGCTTTCGGCAACTGGGCGTGCTGGCCACCTGGCTGACGACAGTGGCGCTGGCATTGTGGATCGTCTTCCTGTTCGTGACGATGCATATATAGGCCCTGCGCCCGGCCTATAAGCTCAGCACAGGCCGTGCGAGAGGACCTGCTCGACCCAGTCGGGCACCAGCGCGCCCGCCTTGCCCATCCGGCTTTCGTGGAAATGGAAGCTGCCCTCCGACGGGTCGAGATTCATCTCCAGCGTGCGGGCGCCGTGATAGCGGGCGGTCTGGACAAAGCCGGCCGCCGGATAGACCGCGCCGGATGTGCCGATCGAGACGAACAGGTCGCACTGGGCGAGCGCCGCTTCGATCCGCTCCATCTGATAGGGCATTTCGCCGAACCAGACGATGTCCGGGCGCAGACTGCCGCGCTGGCCGCATGCGGGACAGGGCGGGCCGGCGGCCATCACCCCGTCGAACGGCGAGCGTGCGTCGCAGGCCAGACACCAGGCGCTGTTCAGCTCGCCGTGCATATGCAGCAGCCGCTTCGATCCGGCGCGGTCGTGCAGGTCATCGACATTTTGCGTGACCAGCAGCAGTTCCCCCGCCCATGTCTTGTCCAGCTTCGCCAGCGCCTTATGCGCGGCGTTGGGCTGCACCGTCTTCAGCTTGGCGCGGCGCTCGTCGTAGAATTTCTGCACCAGCTCTGGATCGCGGACAAAGGCCTCGGGCGTCGCGACATCCTCGACCCGCTGCCCCTCCCACAGCCCATCCGGCCCGCGAAAGGTGGCGACCCCGCTCTCGGCGCTGACGCCAGCGCCGGTGAGGATGACGATATTGTTGATTGGGTTTAGCATATTGCCTTTCTTCGTCATGCCGAACTTGTTTCAGCATCCATTTCGTCTCATAGAAACTGCTTAGAGGATAAGTGGATCCTGAAACAAGTTCAGGATGACGAGATCGCGCTCAGGACGAACGGGAACAAGCATAATGACAGCCATCGGAATTATCGGCAGCAAGGGCCGCATGGGACAGGCGCTGGTCGCGGCGATAGAGGAAGCGGGCCACAGCCACGCCGGCGGAGCGGACCAGGGCGATGATGTCGCGGCGCTGGTCGCGGCAAGCGATGTGCTGGTCGATTTCTCATCGCCGAAGGCGCTGCAGGCGACGCTCGATGCCTGCGTCGCGGCAAACACACCGATCGTCATCGGCACCACCGGGCTGGAAGCCGTCCATCACACCGCGATCGACGAGGCGGCGACCAAAATCCCCGTGCTGCAGACCGGCAACACCTCGCTCGGCGTCAATATGCTGGCCGCGCTGGTCGAGCAGGCGGCGAGCAAGCTCGGCGATGACTGGGATATCGAAATCGTCGAAATGCACCACCGCCACAAGGTCGACGCCCCCAGCGGCACCGCGAAACTATTGGGCGAAGCCGCCGCGCGCGGCCGCGGCATCGACCTGGCCACCAACAGCGAAAGCGGCCGCGACGGCATCACCGGCGCGCGCGCAAAGGGCGCGATAGGCTTTGCCGCATTGCGCGGCGGATCGGTCGCCGGCGATCATACCGTCATCCTGGCGAGCGACGAGGAACGGATCGAGCTGACCCACCGGGCGGAGAACCGGATGATCTTTGCGCGCGGTGCGGTGAAGGCGGCTGGGTGGCTGGTCGGGCAGAGTGCCGGGCAGTACGGGATGGATGGGGTTTTGGGGTTGTAATACGGTCGGCGAACTTGATGGTCGCTTTCGATTATCGACGGCTTGGTGGAGAGATCAGCCAGAGTTGAAATCGGGACGTCCTTTGCCGAAACATCCTGTCGCCCCAGCGCAGGCTGGCGCCTAACCGGCTTTTCCTCTGCGCACGATAGATTGGCTTAGGTCCCAGCCTTCGCTGGGACGACGGAGGTGGCCTTGCGCGAACAACCTCACCCTAATCGTTTCTCCCGCAACGCCGATCTTGCAGCGTCCGCCAGAAATCCCGACCGGTTCTTCGCCACCTTGTCGATCGCGGCGACCAGCCCTTCATCCAGCGTGATATTGATCCGCATCGATTTGCCCGGCAGGTCACCCCGCACCAAAATGCGCGCGGCTTCATCAATGTCCGGATCATGCGGGATCGCGTCGAGCGGAGAGGGGGCGGCGAATGTGTCGCCATATTCGGCGGACACGACCAGATGACCGGTCAGAGCTTCCTCCGCATTTTCCGCCGCCTCCTGCTCAGTGGCGCCAAAGGAGGTACAGCCGGGGAGGTCGGGGAAGAACACGGCGAAACCATCGGTCGCGCGCTCGATAATGGCGGGATAATAGACACTGGCCAATCTGGGTTCCTTCATTTTACTTTCTCAACTCTATGCCGCTCTGGCGTTCGATGCTTTTCAAGGTGCCGATGGGCAGGTCCGCCTTCGGATGCGGGACCGTCACCGTGCCCGGGCGATCCGGATGCCGCAGATGCTTGTGGCTCCCGCTCTGCCTAACCTCTTGCCAGCCGGCCTGCTTCAGGCGTTTCAAGACCTCCCTGCTCCGCATCCTGTCCCTCAGAGTTTCGGCTTTCATGTGTATATATACACACTTTGGGCAATATTGCAATCGGGTGAAATGGGTAATGAGGACGTCCTTCGCCGAAACATCCCGTCGCCCCAGCGAAGGCTGGGGCCTAACCCGCTGTTCCTCTGCGCACGATAGATTGGCTTGGGTCCCAGCCTTCGCTGGGACGACGATGGGGCGGATATCACGGCACGGGGAATGGCAGCTTCCCCGCTGCCCCGAACGCGCTAAACCCCGCTGCCCCGCATAGCTGCCGTCTCGGGCGCGTCCATCACGGCGCCGACGTCTATCGGGGCATAGTCGTCCTGTTGCGTCCCCGCATAACCCGCGCCCTCGTTATAACCGCCATCATCCGGACCAAAGCTCTCGTCATTCCAGGCTTGCAGCCTTTCCAGCAGCAGCCGGTCGGTCTTGCGGGCGGGTTCCTCGGGTACCAGTACGCGCGCGCCTTTTTCATAGCGGCCTATTTCATAGCGGGCGTCGGCATATTGGGCGGGCTGTGCCGGGCTGGTCCGGACGGGGACCTGGGGCATTGCATAGGCGTTCTGCCCGAGCGCATAGCGTTCAACCGGATCTGCGGGTGGCGGGACGGACAGGCGGGCGTGCATCGATTGCCGGGTCACCTCGCCAAGGGCCAGTCCCGACAGGAAGGCGAGCGACAGCGCAATCACCATATAGGCAAAAATCTCCGTCCGCGTCTGCTTTTGACTTCCCATAAATTCCCTACGCACGGCTGGCGGTTCCGTTCCCCGTCACGGGGTTCTGGCAGCGCCGGATCGGGGAAACAGGGACCAAAGCCCGCAGGTTGCCGCTGGCTTTGCCGCCGCCAGGACAGTTCGAGCACGCCACCGGTCTTCCCGCAATAATTCTCCAGAGAAATTTGCATGATTTTACGTCATTTCATCTTCTGTTTACCCGACTGCAGTAGAACGGAGTTCTATTATAGTAGAGTACTGAAAAGGCCTGTAAATTTTGTTGCGCTTCCAAAATAAAATACTTGAGATGATTGCTACGGGGGTCCCTTTGGACGTCACGGCGGAGCGGTTATGCCAGGAAATAGAGTTTCTGCTGACCGATATTACCTGCTCTGTACTTCGGGTCGAGAGTAGCGGACTGCTCTATCCGCTGGCCGCACCCGGTCTGCCGAAAGATTTTTCCGAACTGATCAACGGCGCGATGATCGGTCCCAATGTCGGGTCCTGCGGCAGCGCCGCCTATCTTCGCGAGCCGGTGATCGTGACGGATATCGAGAATGACCCGCGCTGGACGGCCTTCAAGGACTATCTTGTGCCCTTTGGCTACAAGGCCTGCTGGTCGGTGCCGATCTATAATGCGGCCGGCGCGGTTTTCGGAACTTTTGCGATATATTTCAAAGAAAACAGAACGCCCACCCCGCGCGAGCAGGAACTGGTTTGCGCCAGCATCCATCTGTGCGCCATCGCGCTGGAACGGCATGACCGGGTTCTCGAGCGCGAGCGGCGGGCCTCCATCGATGCGCTGACCGGCCTGCCCAACCGCGCCAGCTTTGACGAAGCGCTGGGCAAACTGTCCTGCGACAATCCGGGCAGCTGGGCGCTGCTGGTGATCGACCTCGACAATCTGAAAACAATCAACGACACCTTCGGTCACCAGGCGGGCGACGAGCTGTTGCAGAGCGCCGCGCGGCGGATCCAGAAAAATGTCCGTCCCGACCATGTCTTCCGGCTGGGCGGCGACGAATTTGCGGTGATCCTGCAGGAGGCGGAAGCGGTTGCCGATCTGACCGAAACCGCGGCGCGAATTCTGGAAGCCGTGGGCGTTGTCACCAGTTGCAGCGGCCATATGATCCAGCCGCGCGCGACGATCGGCGGAGCAGCGCTTTCGCCGACCGACCACGAGGCCGAGACCGTGCACAGACATGCCGACTTCGCGCTCTATCACGCGAAGGAAACCGGGCGCGGCGGCTTTGTCCGCTACTGGCCCGGCATCGGCACCGCGATCAAGGACCGGATCGAGGTGATTCACGATGTCGATGTGGCGCTCGACGAAGGGCGGATCGAGGCTTATTATCAGCCGGTCGTCCGGCTCGACACACGCGAGATCGTTGGCATGGAAGCGCTGTGCCGTCTGCGCAAGCCGGGCGGCAATATTGTCTCGGCCGGCGCCTTTCACCAGGCCACCACCGATGTCGACGTCGCCGCCAAGCTGACCCAGGGCATGCTGGAAATGGTCGCCGCCGATGTCCGGTCCTGGCTGGAGAGCGGGATCGCGTTCCAGCATGTCGGCGTGAATATTTCCTCCGCCGACTTTCACAGCGGCACGCTTTATGACCGCATTTCCAAGGCCTTCGCGCGCGAGAATGTGCCGCTGAAACATGTCATTCTCGAAGTCACGGAATCGGTCTATCTCGGACAGAATGATCCGGTCGTCGCCCAGGAAATCAAGGCGCTGCGGGCCAATGGCCTGCGCATTGCGCTGGACGACTTCGGCACCGGCTTCGCGTCCCTGACGCATCTGCTGACGGTGCCGGTCGATATCATCAAGATCGACAAGTCCTTTGTCGAGCAGTTGCGGCTCGGCGACCGCGGCATGGCCATTATCGAAGGGCTGATCGGCATTGCCAAGAAGCTCGACATACGGGTGATTGCAGAAGGCATCGAAACCGAAGACCAGGGCCGCCTGCTGGAAGAAATCGGCTGTCAGCTGGGTCAGGGATATCTCTTCTCCGCCGCCGTTGCGCGGGAATCCGCGACCGACTTGCTGATGAACCACGCGCAGCACGGCGATCTCGGACAGCGCAAGCCGATAGCCGGCCAGTCCGCGCTAAAGAACGTCGGCCAGTCCAAGACAAGCAAAAGCCGGGACTCCGCATCCTGGGACGATGACGATTATGTCGCACCGGCCTCGCGCGCAGGCTGACAGCCACGGTGAGTGCCAGGGGCACGCGCCACACGGCTTTTGACATCGGGCCACCATATCCCGATTGTTCCGCGGCTTGCCAAGAGCCGGCCGACCCAATAGGCCGGTGGCATGGATTTTGATGATCAGTTGCAACGCTATTTCGGCACCGCCGACCTTGCCGCCATCCAGCCCGAAGCGATGGAGGCGGGCATCGAACATATGCGCGTCGACTTTGGCCTGGAAAAGGATCGCGGGCGGCGCTTCGCTTTATGGGCCTTGCTCTATATGCTCGGCACGCATCTCGATCTGGACAAGGCCTTCGAGGACGAGGCCGACCGCAATTCGGCGCGGGATTTCATGGATATGATGGACCGGATACAGGACGGCTGAGCGGCCTGACGGACGCAATGACGGGCGCGCTGCCTAAGGTTGCGGGATCGCCTCGACGGACAGGATTTCTATCGCGTCTTCACCGCCCGCAAAATCGGCGAGATCACCGGCCTCCAGTCCCATCAGCGCCCGGCTGAGCGGAGCGGAAAAGGAAATCAGCGCACTGGCCGGATCGGCTTCGTCATCGCCGACGATCGACAGCGTCTTTTCCTTGCCATTGAGCGTGAAGGCGACCTTCGTGCCAAATTCCACCTTGTCGCCAGCCGGCACCGGCGGTTGCTCCGCCGTCGACTGCCGCGTGTTCCAGTAGCGCAAATCCCGCTTGGCAATTTTGAGCGCGGTCTCGTCGGTCAGCGCCGCGACTTTTTCCTGCAATTCCGCCACGCGCTGCTTGATCAGCGCCAGCCCGCGTGCGGTGACCAGATTGGGGCCGACGGGAATGGGATGCTCGAACTTCGGCTCGAGATGCTCGTCATCACCTTCTCTGCGGAACGCAACGCTCACCGCTCAGGCCGCGCTCTTGAGCGTGACCCAGATAGACACGGGCGCAACAAATTTGCCATGGGCGGGCGTACCGACATCAATCCGCTCGGCGGTGACCCGCTCGCCACTCTCCAGACTGAAGGAGGCCCACGGCTTGGGCATGCGGCCAAAGCTCATTTTCTGGATCGGCTGCCCGGTGGCGCTGTTCATGATGGTCGCGATAATAGCCATGGCTGGCGGCTAGCGACGGAGGCCCTGCGCTGTCAACCATTGCCAGCCGCAGCGCCGCTTTTGTTCCCTGTCCCCGGCCAGTCCCGCGTGGACTTTCCCGGGGCGATGTGAAAGGGGTGTCCGCCAAATGATCAACAGGAGAACGAGCGTGACGATGAAGACCCTATTTGACGTGCAAGGCAAAGTGGCCGTGGTCACCGGCGGCTCCAGCGGCATCGGCGCGATGATGGCGCGCGGCCTGATCGAAAATGGCGCGAAGGTCTATATCACCGCCCGCAAGGAAGAGCGGCTGATGGCGATGGCCGCCGAGCTGTCGGAACTGGGCGAATGTATCGCGATCCCGGCCGACCTGTCGAAGGTCGAGGGTATCGAGGCGCTGGTCGCGGCGATCGGCGAACGCGAAGAGAAGGTCGATATCTTGATCAACAATGCCGGCGCGAACTGGAGCGCTTCCGTCGAGGATTTTCCGGAATCGGGCTGGGACAAGGTGATGGACATCAACATCAAGTCGATCTTCTTCGCCACCCAGAAATTCCTGCCGCTGCTGAAGGCGTCCGGCAGTGCCGACGAGCCGGCGCGGGTGATCAACATCGCGTCGATCAACGGCATCCGCAATTCGGGCATGCCGACCTATGCCTATACCGCCAGCAAATCCGGCGTGATCAAGCTGACCGAACATCTGGCCACCGATCTCGCCCCTTATAGTATCAACGTCAACGCGATCGCGCCCGGCTTCTTCCCGAGCAACATGACCAAGCAGATTGTCGAGAATGACGGCATGACCAAGATGGCGATCTCCCAGATACCGCGCGGCCGGATGGGCGCGCCGGAGGATATCGCCGGCACCGCGCTCTTCCTGTGCGCGCGCGCTTCCTCTTGGATGATCGGCCAGACGCTGGTGCTCGACGGCGGGATGATTTCGCGCCCCTGATCCGGAACGGCGGGACGGCGCTGGCGACGGGCGCAATTTCCGGCCGGCCCCGCCCGTCCGTTCAGTAAAGCGCAATAATCATATTTTTAAGGCAGGACACGACCGGGGGGTTGCCGTCGACGGGGCGGAACAGCGAAAAGGCCCAGATCATGTCTTCCAGAAATTTCGCGGCCGCCGGCCTGATTGCCCTGACCAGCTGTCTCTGGTCCGCCGGCGCCGCCGCCGAACCGGCGCCCGATCTCGACACGCCGGACCGGATCAACATTCTCGTCACCTTTGGCGATGACGAATGTCCGGAGGCGGAAGGCGACGAGATTGTCGTCTGCGCGCAGCGGCCCGAATCGGAACGCTATCGCATCCCGCCGGAATTGCGCGAAAGCGAAGAGGAACAGGCCGGCGAACAGAGCTGGTCATCGGTCGTCGCCTCGCATGACGATGCCGCCCGGCCCAGCCGCCCGGGCAGCTGCTCGGTGGTCGGCACCTTCGGCTTCACCGGCTGTCAGGCGGCGATCATGCGGCAATGGTTTGACGAGCGTCGTACGGAGCAATGAGGCCATCAGCCCGGTGATTGTATTTTCCCCGTCCAGCGGCCATGAACGGACGTATGAAAAAAGCCGATATCTTCGAATTCTACTCCCGCCTCGCCGCCGACAATCCTTCGCCGGAGACCGAGCTCAACTATGGCAACACCTATCAGCTGGTCGTTGCGGTGGCCCTGTCCGCGCAATCGACCGATATCGGCGTCAACAAGGCGACGCGCAAGCTGTTCGCCGAGGTGACAACGCCGCAGCAGATGGTCGATCTCGGGCTCGACGGGCTGAAGGAGCATATCAAGACGATCGGCCTCTATAATACCAAGGCGAAAAATGTGATCGCCCTGTCGGAAATGCTGATCGCCGAACATGGCGGCGAGGTACCGGCAGACCGCGACGAGTTGGTCAAGCTGCCCGGCGTCGGGCGCAAGACCGCCAATGTCGTGATGAACTGTGCCTTTGGCGCGGAGACCTTCGCGGTCGACACGCATATTTTCCGGGTCGGCAACCGCACCGGTCTGGCGCCGGGCAAGACGGTGCTGGCGGTGGAGAAAAAGCTCGAGAAGCAGACCCCTGCCCCGTTCCGCGTCCACGCCCATCACTGGCTGATCCTGCACGGCCGCTATATCTGCAAAGCGCGCAAGCCGGAATGCTGGCGCTGTCCGGTCGCCGACCTGTGCCGCTTCAAGAAGAAGACCCCCGCACCCGCCTGAGCCGCCCCCGTCGCTCCGCATCATTGCGTATTTTATTCAGCTTCGCGAAATGTGAAGCGATGTAAATTCGCACGCAAGATGGAAACCATCCGCAGGAGAAGAACATGCGCTTTCAGACCCCTCTCATCCTTGCTTCCGCCCTCGCCGCCGGCAGCGTCGCCTTTGCCGCCGAGCGAGCTTCGGACGACGACAAATATGAAATCCGCGAGATTGGCGAGCCGAAAAGCTGCATCATGCGCTCCAATATCCGCTCGACCGATGTGATTGACGACCAGACCATCGATTTCAAGATGCGCAACGGCGACATCTACCGCAACAATCTGCCGAACAAATGCAGCGGCCTCGGCTTTGAAGAAGCCTTTTCCTACAAGACATCGACCAACCGGCTGTGCAATGTCGATATCATCCGCGTGCTGACCAATACCGGCGGCCGGCTCGACACGCGCGGCGCCTGCGGCCTCGGCAAATTCCAGCAAATCGAGAAAATTCCGAAGGAAGAAAGCGAAGACTAGCCCGCGCGCAGCGGCCGATTCCCGAACGCAGAATAATCTATTGGCAAAGCGGCAAATCCGCTGCTAGATGCGCAGCCGGCGGACCACCGCCCCGGCACCCGTAGCTCAGCTGGATAGAGCGCTGCCCTCCGAAGGCAGAGGTCACTGGTTCGAATCCAGTCGGGTGCACCATTATTTCAATGACCTTCTCCGCCTGACAGACAAGCGACAACTTGTGCCGGGCGCTCGACCTGTCCTCGCGACGGCGGGAAGTCTCGGCATTCCACTTCGAATTCTCCAGTACCGCCCCTATCAACAATAATAGTGCTCCTCTATTCGAGCAAGTAACCGCGGCGGTCTATTGTCCGGCTTACAGGCTCTTTATTTTGTTAGGGCATTTTTGCTAGGCGCAAAATATTTACAGTCCGATACCTTCCGATCAAGCGCAAAAGCGCACCAAAATTGAGGAGGGATAACGGAATGGCGAAGACCGCTTTACGTGCAAATTTACTTTACGGAACATCCATTGTGGCGGCCATGTGGGCCGCGCCGACAGCCGCTAATGCACAGGCCGATGCGCCGGGCAACAGTCTCGCCCCGTCGATATTGAGTCAGGCCGCGGTCGACTCCGCCGAGTCGTCTGAAGCGGACATCCGGGAACAGTCCGGCGGATTGCAGGCGATCGTCGTGACCGCCCGCCGCCGCGAGGAAACGGTGCAGTCGATTCCGGTCTCGGTCCAGGCAATCACCGCTGAGGAAATCCAGCAACGCGACCTCTCCAGCCTCGAGAAAATCGCCGCAGCGACGCCCAATTTCACCATCGCCCGCGCGTCCAACGGCGCCGGCGCGCAGCTGACCTTGCGCGGGATCGGTTCGTCGGCCACCTCGATCGGGATCGAACAGTCGGTCGCGATCGTCGTCGACAGCGTCTATTATGGCCAGGGCCGGATCATCAACGAGGGCTTTTTCGACCTCGCGCGGGTCGAGGTGCTGAAGGGCCCGCAGTCGCTCTTCTTCGGCAAGAACGCCACAGCCGGCGTGATTTCGCTGACCACCGCCGATCCGGGACTCGATCCGGAATATATCGGCCGGGCCGGCTATGAATTTGCCGCCGAGCGCGCCTTCGCCGAAGCGATCATCTCGCAGCCGATCAACGACGAACTCGGCCTACGGGTCGCGATTCGCGGATCGCGCATGTGGGGTGGCTATTATACCAACGAGCAGCAGACGATCGACTATCCGACCTTCGACGTCGGCACTGGCGTCACCAATCCGCACACCGCCGCGCCCGCCGCGACGGACCAGCCGCAGGAGCGCGAGCTGATCGGCCGGGTGACGCTGAAATATGAACCGGACGACCGCCTGACCGCCAAGCTCAAGGTCTCCGGCAGCTATAATCGCACGGTCGGCAATGGCTGGAACTATGTCGCCACCAACTGCCCGACGGGCCAGACCACCAATGCCCCCAATTATCCGTGCGATGGCGGCTTCGTCACCCACCAGAATGATTTCCCGCTCGATATTGCGCAGGACTATCCCTTCGCACGCGAGGATGGCGGGCTGTACAACACCTACAAGAGCTGGGCAGCGACCGGATCGCTGGAATATGCGCTCGACAATGTAACGATCAGCTCGATCACCAATTATAACTGGAACAACAACAAGTTCGCCTGCGACTGCGACTTTCTGAGCGCCGGCGTCTGGGCAACGGAAAATGCCACCTATCACGCCTTCAGCCAGGAACTGCGCGCGCTGACCGATTTCGACGCGCCGGTGAATCTGATGGTTGGCGCCCTGTACCAGAAGACCAAGCGCAACTTCTACCAGGCGGTGATGTTCGCCAATCTGGAAGATTCGACCGCTTCGGCGCAGAACCGTTATGTCGCCTATTCCAAGGAGTCGGAGACCGAGGGCGAGACCCTGTCCGGCTATGGCCAGGTGATGTGGCAGATCACGCCGACACTGGAAGCCACGGGCGGCGTCCGCTATATTCACGAGACCAAGGACAGCAGCTTTCGCCAGCCTTATGTCAATACCGGGCTGCAGGGGCTATTCCTGCCGGCAAGCGCGGCGGTGAACGGCACGATCTTCGGCGACCAGACGTTCAAGGACTGGTCCCCCGATTTCACCCTGCGGTGGAAGCCGACTGACGATATCATGCTCTATGGCGCCTATCGCGTCGCCTATAAATCGGGTGGTTTCTCGAACAGCGCGATCAACTCGGCCCTGTCTCCCGATCCGGAAGGCGATCTCACCTTCAACCCGGAAAAGGGCAAGGGCTATGAAATCGGCATCAAGTCCAATCTGGTCGACAACCAGCTGCAGGCCAATCTGACCTATTATAATTATAAATATACCGATCTGCAGGTCGATTTCTTCAACAGCGCGATCTTTGCCTATATCACCTATAATGCCGGCAGCGCGCGCAGCGAGGGTGTCGAACTGGAGCTGGAATATGCGCCTTATGCGATCCCCGGCCTGCGTCTGCGCGGCAATCTGAACTATAATGAAGCGCGCTATGAAGATTTCATTGCGCCTTGCTATGGCGGCCAGTCGATTGCCGCGGGTTGCTCGCTGGTGGTCGGCGGCGTGCCGTCGCAGGATCTCAGCGGTTCGCCCACATCGGCCGCTCCGGACTGGACCGGCACCATCGGTGTCTCCTACGAGACCGAAGTGTCTTCCGATCTGAAATTCGGCACCAATGTCGATATGCGCTATAGCGACTCCTATATCGCATCGAGTTTCGGCGATCCTGGCACCACCCAGTCCTCTTACGCCATACTGGATGCAGGCATCCGGATCGGCGCGGCGGACGATAGCTGGCAACTGGCGCTGATCGGCAAGAATCTGACCAACAAATTCTACTTCACCGGCGGTGGTACGGCGCCTTCGACAGGCTCGGGAACCGGAACGGCGGCGGCGATACCGGGCGACAATATCGGCTATGGCGCCTTCCCGCGGACGGTGACCCTGCAGGGCACGATACGCTTCTAAACGGCACGCGGACAAAGGCATGGCGGTCCTTGCGGGTCGCCATGCCGTTAAAAAGAGGAGACTGGAACATGACTTCAGCCGAAACGCGATCAGCACCCTCGCGCGAGCAGCGCATCTCCGACATGCTCGACAAGCAGGACTGCACCGAGCTGGTGCATCGCATGGCGCGGGCGATCGACCGCTGCGACGCCGGGCTGGTCGACGAGCTGTTCCATCCCGATGCGACGGATGATCACGGCAGCTACAAGGGCAGCGCGAAAGATTTCACCCCCTGGGTGATGGAGGTCCTGTCGGGCATGCACCGCACACAGCATATGGTCGGCAATGTCCTGATCCAGCTGGATGGCGACACCGCTTATGGCGAAAGCTATTTCATCGCCCATCACGCAATCCCGGCCGAGGGCGGCAGCGATAATTTCATGATTGCCGCCGGCCGCTATCTCGACCGTTTCGAGCGGCGGGACGGTGAATGGCGCATGGCCCATCGCGGCGCGGTCTACGACTGGAGCAGCATCAGCCCGTCGACCGATATCTGGGACCGCGCCAACATGCCCGATTACAGTTTCGGCGTCCGCGGCGAAGAGGATCCATCCTACGCCCATTTCGCCCGATAGCCCGCATATGATATTATAAGCCCAGAACAGGAATATTTTAGGAGATAGCACCATGTCCGACGTCGTCACTGCAGACCGCTCCGCCGCCTCGCTGAAGGCCGCGACCGAAAAACTGCGCGATCCCGAGTTCCGCAACACGCCGATTACGCCTGACCGCTATTATTCGCAGGAATGGGCCGACAAGGAGTGGGACACGATCTGGACCAAGACCTGGCAAATTGCCGGGGTTGCCGACCAGCTGCAAAAGGCCGGGGACTGGATCACCGCCGATTTCGGGCCGGAAACCATTGTCTGCATCCTCGGCGAGGATGGCGAGACCCGGGCCTTTTACAATGTCTGCCAGCACCGCGGCATGCCGCTGGTGACCGGCGAACAGGGCAATGCCCGGGGCAAGAGACTGACCTGCCCCTATCATGGCTGGGCTTATGAATTTACCGGCAATCTGAAAGCGGTGCCCGACGAAGCCGACTTCCTGCAGGGCTCTCCCTGCGGCAAGCTCAATCTCAAGCCTGTGCAGTGCACGGTCTGGGCCGGTTTCATCTGGATCAACATGGACGAGAATGCCGTTGGCCTGCGCGAATATCTCGGACCGATTGCCGAGCAGATCGAAACCTATCCGATGGACAAAATGAAGCGGACCCACTGGGTCACCGTCGAGGGCAATTTCAACTGGAAGCTGATCCAGGACAATTTCAACGAAAGCTATCACGTGCCCTTCGTCCATCCGCAGACCAAGTTCGTGATGGAATATTCGCACCATCACTGCAAATTTGATCTCTATCCGGAAGGCCATGCGCATATGATCATGCCGGGCGCCGGACCGACCAAGAATCTGCGCGGCGGCGAAAAAGAAACATTGGAGCAACTGGCCGAGGAACTGGAATTCTGGGGCCTCAATCCGGATGATTACCGGCAGGGCAAGACCGGCGAGATCCGGCTGGCGCTGCAGAAGGCCAAGCGCGAACTGGGCGCGGAGAAAGGCTTTGACTTCTCCGCCTATCAGGACTCGCAGCTGACCGATCACTGGCATTACACGATCTTCCCGAACCTGTCCTTCAGCCTGAAGCCGGACGGCAATATCTGGCTGCGCGCCCGGCCGCACGAGAGCGATCCGCAAAAATGCTATTTCGACATGTGGTATATGACGCTCTTCCCCGAAGGCACCGACCGCTATTATTCGCAGAGCATGGCCGAGTGGGTCGACACGTCCGTGCCCGCCCCGCACATCCAGGGCACGGTCGAGGACGTCTCGATGGGCCCGGGTATCGATCAGGATGTCGAGGTCTGGGAAGTCCAGCAACGAGGTTTGCGCTCGCGCGGCTACGAGCGTGACTATCTCGCCTGGCAGGAACGGCGGGTCCGCTATTTCCACGAGAATCTTGAAGCCTGGATGGCGAAATAGGCCGACGAACAATCAAACGCACCGGCGGCGCTCTGCGCCTCGCCGGTTCGGTTATCCCGCCGCCAACGGCTAGCCCTTTTTCGCGATGCCCTTCGCCAATATGCCGTTGGCGAGTTCGGCTATCTGTCCGGGTGACTTTTCTTCCGACCAAATCCCGTAGCGCATGCCCAGGAAAACGTTCATCCCCATGATCGCCCACGCATGGGCCTCCTCCAGTCCGCCGCGAAAATCGCCGGTGGCGGTGCCCTCCTGCAGCCGTTCGTAGATACGCATTGCCGTTTCTTCATAATGTGACCGGTAGCTGGCCGGATCAACAAATTCGGCTTCGTCGATGATCCGGTAGATTTCCTTATGCTCGCGGGCGAAGGTCATGAAGGCCTCTAGCGCCTGCTTCTCCCGCTCCAGCGCGTCCTGCCATTCGGTCATTGCACCAGCGGCGTGGGTCTTCACCCGCGCGCTCATGTCCTTGACCAGGGCGCTGAACAGCTCGTCCTTCGAATCGAAATAGGTGTAGAAGCTGCCCAGCGCGGTGCCTGCCCGCTGGGTAATCCCGGTGATCGAGGCTTCGTGAAAGCCCTTTTCGCCAAATTCCAGCGCCGCCGCGTCGAGCAATTTGCGCTTGGTCTTCAGCCCGCGCGCGGTGCGCGGCTGTTTGTCTTTAGACTCAATATGTTCGCTATATTCAGTGGCCATAATGTCACGGCTAACCGCATTTTACCGGATAAGCAAATTTCTAAGTTGAATAATGGTTCAACTTTCAATATAGAGCGGCCAACGACCTGGAAATGCCAGGCAGATATTCAAGGAGGATGCTTTCATGAAATTCCAGCACACCGTTAGTTATGCAGCGATCGTCACCGGCCTCGCAGGCGGACTCGTCGCGCCAGCCGCAGCCCAGGTTCCGGCATCCGAAATGGCGACAGAAGACAATGATGATGGCGCTATTGTCGTAACCGCCCGGCGCCGTGAAGAACGGCTGAACGATGTGCCGATCGCGATTACCGCCTATTCTGCCGAGAAGCTTGAGCAGCAGGGTGCGGCCGATATTACCGATATCGGTTTGACCACGCCGAACACGACGCTCGAAGCATCGCGCGGTACCAACTCGACCCTCTCCGCCTTCATCCGCGGCATCGGCCAGCAGGATCCGGTTTCCGGTTTTGAACAGGGCGTCGGCATCTATCTCGACGACGTCTATCTCAACCGGCCACAAGCGGCGGTGCTGGATATCTATGATGTCGAGCGCATCGAAGTTCTGCGCGGACCACAGGGTACGCTTTATGGTCGCAACACCATCGGCGGTGCGGTCAAATATGTAACCAAGCGCCTGCCGCAGGATCCTTCGTTCAAGGCACGGGTCACTTATGGTACCTATGACCAGGCCGAAGCGGTGGTCACCGCCAGCATGCCGATTGGCGACCTTGTGCGCGTCGGCGCATCCGGTGCCCGCCTGTCGCGCGGCGGTTTCGGCGACAATCTGACCAACGGTCTTGAAAATTACAACAAGGACATCTGGGCCGGTCGCGGCACACTGGAAGTGGGTGGCTATGGCGAACCCGTTCTTGTGCGGATTTCCGGCGACTATACCAAGGACAAGAGCAATCCGCGCGGCGGCCACCGTCTGATCCCGGGAGCCGTATCCGGCGCACCGGTTCTGGACGATGTGTTCGACACACGCGGCGGTCTCAACGATCCGGTTCAGGATATCGAGGCTTATGGTCTGGCCATGAATATCACGGCCAACCTCAGCGATACCGTGACCTTCCGGTCAATCAGCGCATGGCGCAAGGATGACACGGCAACGCCAATCGATTTTGACGCACTGCCGGCGGTCGATCTCGACGTCCCCGGATTTTACCGCAACGAGCAGATCAGCCAGGAATTCCAGCTGCTCTACGAAGGCGACAAGCTCAACGGTCTGGTCGGCTTCTACTATCTCGATGCCAAGGCCGACACATTGTTCGATGTCCGTCTCTTCACGACCTTCGCCGGCCTGACCGCCTTTACCCAGGCCGATGTCGACACCGAAACCTATGCGGTTTTCGCCGACTTTACCTATGATTTCACCGAGCAGCTGAGCCTGTCGCTCGGCGGCCGTTATACCTGGGACGAGCGGACAGCCAGCATCTTGCGGCAAAATTACCTGGGCGGCGGCTCGCCGACCTTCGGTGGCGCAGGCATTCCGTTCGGCGCGCCCGGCACGGACTTTGAAGGCAGCGCGAATTTCAAGAAATTCACGCCCCGTGCCTCGCTGAGCTACAAGCCGACTCCGGATCACAATATCTACGCCAGCTTCTCGCAGGGCTTCAAGGGCGGCGGTTTTGATCCGCGCGGTGTCGGCGTCAATGCACCGACCACCAACGCCAGCGGTATCCCGAGCGATGCCGAAGTCGCGGCTTTCCTCAGCTTCCAGCCGGAATCGGTCGACAGCTATGAAATCGGCTACAAGGGCAGCCTGCTCGACGGCGCGCTCAATATCGCACTCGCCGGTTTCTACACCGATTATACCGATGTGCAGATTCCCGGATCGGTGGCCTGCTCCGTCGGCGGCCTGCCATCCTTCTGCGGCGTGATCAACAACGCCGGCAAGGCGACGCTGAAGGGCCTCGAGCTCGAAGCGTCTGCCCGACTCGGCGAAGATCTGCTGGCCGGTGGTGACCGGGTGATGCTGTCCGGTGCGCTCGGTTATATCGATGCCGAATATGACGAATATATCACCAATATCGGCGGCGTGCCGACCGATGTCGCGGAATTCCGCTCGGTGCAGAATACGCCGGAATGGACCGCCAGCGGTACATTCTCCTATTCCGCACCGGCAGGAGACGGCGATATCTATTTCGGAACGACATTGTCCTATCGCAGCAAGACCAACCAGTTCGAAGTAGCCAATCCCTATATCGACCAGAAAGGCTTTGCGCTGCTTGATGCCAATCTCGTCTATAACGCGCCCGACAAGCGCTGGAGCATCGGGTTGCACGGCAAGAATCTGACCAACAAGCGTTACAAGACATCGGGTTATACCTTTGTCGCCGCCGATCCGGTGACCGGCGTGATCACGCCGGGTGCCAACGGCCAGCCGATCGGAACGCTCGGCCCCGAGGGCACGTTGACCGCCTTCTACGGCAATCCCCGTCAGGTCTTCATCACAGCCGGGGTGAAATTCTGACCGGCCCCTAGGCAAATTTGATGGAATATGCCGATCATTATTACCGGAGCGCAGACGACCGGCTGGACCTCTATGCCCGCATCTATGACGGGGACGGTCCGCCGCTGCTGCTGATGCACGGGCTGACCCGCAACAGCGGCGATTTCGAGGTATTGGCCGGACATCTGGCCGGTACATATAAACTGATTGTCCCCGACCAGCGCGGTCGGGGACGTTCGGACTATGATCCCGATCCCGAAAATTACACGCCCGCCGTCTATGTCGAGGACATGTTCGCGCTGGTGGACGGGCTGAAGCTCGGCACCATGGGCATGATCGGCACGTCGATGGGCGGGCTGATGGCGATGATGATGGCGGCCAGGACCCCTGACCGTTTCAGCAGCCTGATATTGAACGATATCGGACCGGCGGTGGAAGCAAGCGGCCTCGCCCGGATCCAGACCTATGTCGGCCAGCCGGCAATATTCGACGACTGGCAGCAAGCCGCCGACCATTGTCAGGCGGTCCAGAGCGACAATATGATCGGCTATGGCGCGCAGGACTGGATGGCCTTTGCGCGGCACACTTGCGAAGAAATGCCCGATGGCAAAATCCGCTTTGCCTACGATCCGGCGATTTCCGAAGGCCTGTCGGGCAGCGAGCAGACCGTCATTCCGCCGGATCTCTGGCCCATTTGGGACACGCTGTCCGCCCTGCCCGTGCTGGTCATCCGCGGCGCGTTGTCAGACATACTTTCCCCCGCTACCGTGGCCGAGATGGAACGCCGGCATCCCGATCATTTCAGCGCCGTGGATATAGAAAATCGCGGTCACACCCCGATGCTGGACGAGCCGGCTGCGCTGGCAGCGATCGACCGCTTCTACGCCGAATTTCGACAGTAAACAGCAGGGCAGCAGAGCATGAAAAGCCGGACGACTTCACCCAATATCGCGCTCGGCATGTTGCTGCTGGTCTATATTTTCAATTTCGTCGACCGCCAGATACTGGCGATCCTCGCCGGTCCGATCCAGGCCGATCTGGGGTTGAGCGACACCCAGATGGGGCTGCTCGGCGGCATTGCCTTTGCGCTCCTCTATTCGACGCTGGCCGTGCCGCTGGCATGGGTGGCGGACAAAACCAGCCGCAGCTGGGTGATCACCATCTCGCTGGCAATCTGGAGCGGCTTTACCGCGCTGACCGGACTGGCGCAGGGTTTCTGGTCGATCTTCCTGACCCGGCTGGGCGTCGGCATTGGCGAAGCGGGCGGCGTTGCCCCTTCCTACGCGCTGATCTCCGACCATTTCCCGAGCGAGAAACGGGCGCGGGCGCTGGCCATCTATTCGCTCGGCATTCCTTTGGGGTCGGCCACCGGGGTGATCGCGGGCGGCTATATCGCCGCCACCGTCGACTGGCGTCTGGCTTTCTTTGTCGTCGGGCTGGCGGGCGTATTGATCGCACCGTTCTTCAAATATTTTGTGCGCGACAAGATCAAGGTTCCGGCACCGGCCGACCAGACGGTCGCGCCTTATAGCTTCAAGGGCACCGTGATCCTGCTGGCAAAGAAAAAGGCCTTCTGGTTTCTCGCCTTTGGCGCCGCGTCGAGCTCTATGCTGGGCTATGGCATAGCCTTCTGGCTGCCTAGCTTGTTGCAGCGAAGCTTCGGCCTGAGCCTGATCGACACCTCGCTGTTCTTCGGCGCGATATTGCTGCTCGGCGGGGTCGCCGGTGTACTCGGCGGCGGCATGATCGGCGACTGGCTGGGCAAGAAAGACAAGGCTGCCTACGGGCTGGTTCCGGCAGCGGCCTTCCTGCTCGCCGTGCCGCTGTTTGCCGCCGGTATCATGAGCGGTTCGGCGACCGTTGCCTTCATCCTGTTCCTGATCCCGCAGGCACTGGCCTATTTCTGGCTTGGCCCCGTCCTCTCGGCGGTCCAGCATCTGGTTCCGGCCGACGCGCGCGCGACGGCTTCGGCCCTGTTCCTGCTGATCAACAATCTGATCGGTATCGGCGGCGGGATATTCTTCCTCGGTGCCCTGTCCGACGCGCTCATGCCGATCTATGGCGAGGAAGGCTTGCGCTATTCGATGCTCTACTCGCTGACCTTCTACGTGATTGCCGCCCTGCTGATGGCGCTCGCCGCGCGGCCGCTGCGCAGCGAATGGGTCAACGAAGGCTGATCAGCTCTCCGGCACCGCGTAACAGTCGCGGTAGGAGGTGAGCTTGCCATCGGCGACCCTGTACAGGCCGACGCCCTCGATATCGCCATCGGGACGCTTCCACAGCCAGCGCGACCAGGCGACATGTTCGTCGCCGGCAATTTCCAGCACTTCAAAATGCATCTTCTTATCGGCCAGTTCTTTTGTCAGATGGTGCAGCAGCGCGGAGATCGCTTCTATCCCTTCGACCCGGCCGATCGCAGGGTCCTCGAACACCGCATCGTCGGCGAACAGGGGGATCAGCTTGCTATAGTCATGGCCATCCTGAAGCTCCCAGAATGTCTCGATCAGTGCTTTTGCCTGTGCCATTTCTATCCCCTCACTCGCTCATGATCGCATTATGTTTCAGCGTCTGCTTTTCCAGCGCCGCTTCGAAAGCCTGTTCCATTTTCGCGATGAAGGCGGGAAATTCGCTGTCATCGACAAAGGCCAGAGGATCGCCAGCCGCGAGTTTCTCCTGCTTGGCCGCCATGCCGAAAAATTGCGGATGGTTGGACAGGAAGATATCGGGTTTCCAGTCCCTGGTCAGCGCGAACGTCTTGCGATAATCCTCGACGATGGTTTCATATTGGGGCGGCCCCACCAGCCGGTTGGCGGCGACCGAGGCGGAGCAGAAGAACAGCGTCTTGTAGCTCCTGCCGTCCTGTTCGACATCCATCGTCCATGAGGTACACCCACGGGTGTGGCCCGGCGTCAGATGCGCGGTGAGCGCGACATCGCCAAGCTTTACGACTTCGCCGTCGGTGATGATTTCGTCAACCTTGACCGGCGGCGCGCCCATCGAGGCATCGTCCTCCGAGCCGAGATAGAAGCCGCCTTCCAGCGCCGACCGGTCGCCTTCGCTGGCGAGCAGTTTCGCGCCGGTGAGCTGCTTGAGCTCGGCGAGACCGCCGCTATGGTCGAGATGGGCGTGGCTGTTGAGCAGGATTTTCACATCCGCAGGATCAAAACCGAGCTGCCTGATATTGTCCCAGACCTGCTGGCCCT
Organism: uncultured Sphingorhabdus sp.; assembly: GCA_964022345.1. Taxonomy (GTDB): domain Bacteria; phylum Pseudomonadota; class Alphaproteobacteria; order Sphingomonadales; family Sphingomonadaceae; genus Parasphingorhabdus. The sequence continues at coordinate 27,141 of CAXHZT010000003.1, read as the reverse complement.
GGCCCGGCATGCCGCCATCAATCACGATATGGCCTGCGCTGGTGGGGATGAAATACATGCCCAGCCCCTCGGTGCCGACAAAATAGACGCCCTGATCCGCCTCGCCGATCACCCGGAACGGTTCGACATTGGCAAACCAGGAGGGAAATTGTTTCTGCGCGGCGGCAAGCGCTGCGCTATCGCCAGCGGCCTGCTCGCCGGCAGCCGCCTGAGCGCCGGACCCGCCGGCGCTGTCGTCCGACGCCACCGGTGCACAGGCTGCAAGGCCCGACAGTCCCAGCAGCAAAATCCATTTCATCGCTCGCATAAAATTCTCCCTCTCCGCACCCTATCGGTCGCGGGCGGACCATGCCAACCGCTATCTTTCAAAAAACTGAACCGTTTCCGCATCCATCGGGAACATCAGTTCGATCCGTGTCTCGCCCGCCTTGATATCCTGCACCGATCCGAACTGGGCGATGACGGAGAAGAGCGACAGGCGGTTCTCGCCGACCCGGAAGATTGTCGGGATCACCGCCTGGTTGAGATTGATCGATCCCATATCGGCCTTGCGGACCCGCTCGTGCTCCGCCAGCCGGGCGGCCAGCGCGGAGAGCTGATCTTCCCCGCCCAGCTCCAGTATCTCGGTGCGCAGGCGCGAGAGGGACAGGACCGCCACCTCGTCCCAATTCTCGATCAGGTCGAGCCCGGCACAGTTGATCAATATGTCGATCAGATTGGCCGGACCGCCGGGGCTGGCCAGCGCAAGGATCATCTGCGCGCCCTGATTGCTGCTGGCGATATTCCAGTGGCGGTCGATGGCATAGCCGGGGAAAGGATCATGATGGTCGAGCATCGCGCGGATTGCCTGGTTGACCGGGGCCAGTTCCGGCGCGTCGTCGGAGAGACTGGGATAGACCGGCGCAAAGCCCGCGGCATGGAGCGCCTGATTGGTGGCAGGGCGCGGCAGCTGCAGCGCCTCGGACAGGCGCAGCACCATCTCGCGGCTGGGATTGGACCGGCCGGATTCGAGAAAGCTCAAGTGGCGCGCGGACATTTCGGCCTCGAGGCTGAGGTCAAGCTGGCTGAACCGGCGGGTCTTGCGCCAGTCCTTCAATATCGCGCCAAATTCCGACGGCATGATCTCTCCCTCCTCCTGCTCCTCGCCGGCAGATAGCAGGAACCTCCATCCCTGCACCTACCCGGGAGGTAATTGTTTTGATGACCAGCCTATGGTTTATCACGAATATCCAGGAATGAGGAGCTGATCATGTCACCACAAGCCGCTGGCCGCTATATCCGTATCGTCGGGATTTTTTCGATTTTCGTCGCCATATTGTTCGCCTTCTCCGGGGTGAACGACTTTACCGGCGCCAATGATATATTCTTCCACCTCGCCTCCTCCGGCGGCAATGGCGTTGCCGGGCTCGATACGCCGGAAGCGAAAATGGCAATGGCAATCGCCGGTGGCGTCTTCGCCGGCATGATGGCCATGTATGTCTTCATCACCGCGCCGGGCGTGGAACAGGGCAGCGACCTGATCCGCAAGGGATCGATCTATACTTTTCTGGTCTGGTTCGCCGTCGACAGCGGCGCATCGGTGGCATCGGGCAATGCGCCCAATGTCATCCCCAATCTCATATTCCTGATCGTCTATCTGACGCCGCTGTTGCTGGTGAAACGGGCGGCCTGAATCGCCCGCTGGAAACAGGGTGCTCCGCACTTGATGCGGAGCACATCGCGGCGCTAGGCCCGTTCGTTCACATCCTTGACCCAGGGACCGAAGGGCGAATTGCCGAGCATCGCGACCTGCGTCTTGGCGCTGACCTCGTTGATGCCCAGCTGCGGTTTGCGGCCGGGATGGACCGGCAGGCGCAGCGGTCTCTTGCCGGGCGCCTTGGCGATCACGTCGGCGATGGCGCGCGGCACGTCCATCGGGTCGGTTGACCCGCCGCCGTCACGAAGCGCGCCGTCGACCAGCGCCTGATAGGCCGCCTTGCGTTCGTCACCGGCCCGTTCGAGCATCGGCGCGGTATATTGATTGCCATTTTCCCAGATTTTTGTCGGGAAGCCGCCGGGCTGGACGATGGTCACGTCGACACCGTGCGGGACCAGCTCATAGGCCATTTGCTCGCTCATCGATTCCACCGCGAATTTGGTTGAACTGTAGAGGCCCATGCCCGGCACCATCACCCGTCCGAGCTGCGACGAGACATTGACGACCAGACCGGATTTCTGCGCGCGCATCTTCGGCAGGGCCGCGCGGGCGACCCGCTGATAGCCCATGACATTGGTGTCGAACAGAAGCTGCATGGTCTCGAGATCCTGCAGCTCCACCGGAGCGCCGGTGCCGATACCGGCATTGTTGATGACCACATCGAGCGCGCCGCCATTCAAACGTTCGGCTTCGGCCACAGCCTTGTTCACCGATTCATCCGACAGCACGTCCAGCTCGAGGATGGTGATATCCAGATTCTTGTCCTTGGTCGCCTTGGCCAGCGCATCGCCTTCCGCGCGCGGCAGGTTGCGCATGGTCGCAAAGACTTTCGCGCCCTGTTCGGCATAGAGGATCGCCCCGAGATAGCCGAAACCGGAGGAACAGCCGGTGATCAAGATCGACTTGCCGCTGAGATCCGGCTTGCCTGCGACGTCGGTCGCGGTCGCCGGGCCGGCGGACAGTACAGCCCCGGTGGCAGCGGTGGCTGCCAGCAGCTGGCGGCGGTTGAGGGATGGCATTTTGCTTGTTTCCGGCATCGAAGGACTCCTAAAATCTTTATCTGCTGTTACACTAGCATGAAATCCGTTCCAGAGAGAACGGGATAAAGGGAGAGCAGCATGCGGATAAAAAAAGCCGGCGAGGCGGTCGGCGCGATTGTCGAACATGTCGATGTCACCAGCCTGAGCGATCAGGAATTTGCCGATATCCGGCGCGCCTTTCTCGACCATGGCAGCTTGTTCTTCCGCGACCAGAAGCTGACCCCGGACGAGCATATCGCTTTTGCCAGACGCTGGGGCGCGATCGACCTCAATCGCTTTTTCAAGCGGCGCGAGGGCTATCCGGAAATTGCCGAAGTGCTCAAGGAACCGGACCAGCAGCTCAATATTGGTGGCGGCTGGCACACCGACCACAGCTATGACGAAGCGCCGGCCATGGGGTCGATCCTATACGCGCTGGAAATCCCGCCGAGCGGCGGCGATACGTTGTTCGCCGGCATGGCGGCAGCCTATGACGCGCTCGATGAAGGGATGAAAGACCGGATCGGCAATCTGAAAGCGCGGCATGGCAATGCGCATGTGTTCGGCGAGGAAAGCGCCTATCGCAAGGCGATCGGCGACCGCTATACCAATGCCGATCAGGCGGGGCAGACGGCGATCCACCCGGTGGTGCTGGCCCATCCCGAAACCGGCGTGAAGGGCCTCTATGTCAATCCGGGTTTCACGCTAGAGATTGTCGACATGGATCCGGACGAGAGCCAGGCGCTGCTGCAGCAGCTCTATGACCATATCATGCAGGACCGCTTCCACTATCGGCACCAATGGCGCGAAGGCGATCTGGCGATGTGGGACAATCGGTCGACATGGCATTATGCCCTGAACGACTATCAGGGCCACCGCCGCTATCTCAACCGGATCACGATCGAGGGCGTCGCGCTGGCGTAAATTGCGCCGGGCGGATCAGATCGCGAAGCCGAGCGCCCAGAAGGCCATGGTACCGAGCGCCAGCGAGACAAGCGTCTTGCGGCGATAGGCGCGCGCCATCAGCCCGACGACCAGACCACCGACAATGACCAGGAACAGGGCGATGCCCGCGATCAGCTGATAGGTTTTGAACAGCGCGGGACCGTGGCCCTTGTGCAATTCCATCATCGCATATTGGAAGCCGGGCTTGTGCAGCGATGCCTCCAGGCCGTCGGGCGTCTCGTTGATCCGGGCAAAGGTGCGCGAGGTCGGCCGGGTGGTCATCTTTCCGCCCCGGCTGCGGACGCTTTCGATATCCAGATTGATGCCCTGCGCCGCGAGAACAGCGCCGATGTCCTGCTTCAGCGTCGGGCTGTCCGGATCGATCTGCGTGTCGGCGGGCAGTTCAATCGAAATATCCACGATCGCGGGATCGACTCCAGCCAGCTTGAGCGCGCCGGTTATCCCGACCAACAGAAAAGACGGTGCCAGAAAGGCCGCAAGAAACAGATGAACCAGTACTAGCAGGTTCCGGGTTTTGACTTTATTCACTCATCTATTCCTGAACGTTTGAACCGGCTGGTTAATTTTGAGAAGCCTAGAAGCAGTTTCTGTCTGTCCGAGCAACCGATCATTTCGCCAAGCAACCCGTGAAAATGTTCGGGTTCGTGCTGTACCGCCGCCGTGGTCAGATCAAGCATCAGCATCTCGTCATAGCTTGTCTGCTGGCAGCAGGGCCGGTGCACGGCCATCGGTTCGGGCCAGCAGTCGCTCATCAGTTCGATGATATGGGCGAAATGGCGAGCCGCGATTTCATCCCCCAGTTGCTTGGCAAGATAGGGTTTCGGGTCCTGACGTTTTCGCCACGCCAGAACGGCAATCCGCATGGCGACAACTATCCGCATTTGCGCAGCGGGCAGGGCGGCGATCTTGGGGGTCGCGGCCAGCGATTGCGCAAATGCGGATATCGGCTCCGGCATCAATAGTCTGCTGATGCCGGAGCTGTCTGTGCAGCGGCCTGGGCTGGTCGCTTGCTGGTTGCGATCCGGATAAGCGATCGCGCTTCGTCCACTGCAGCAGTCTCGGTCAACTTGCCGTCGGAAATTTCCGTGCCCATGGTCAACAGCCGTCCGCTGATCACGGTTCCGGTATGCGCCTCTTCCTCAACGGTGACCCCGCCATTGGCAGCGATTGCGGCATCCCATTCGGCCCGCACCTGTTCCCAGTAGCTTTTGGTTTTCGCCCAATAATCGTCAGCCGCGTCGACGCTGTAACCATCGAATTTCGTGTATGTGTTGAGCACCGATTCCTGGACATAGGGAACGGCCTTGCCATCGACCGTCTTCATCTTTGTATTGTCCTGCCAGTGGATCCAGCCACCGGGCATCGGCTGGTGCCGGTTGATCGCCTGATAATGGTCATAGACGGGATCGCGTACCGCGTCGCGGCGGGCCAGAGGCCGGGCGGTCCAGTCGCTGGTCCAGCTGCGGATGCCGTTGACCGTCTGCCATTTTCCGAGGCCGCCATAGCGGGGGCTGTCGTCGACCTGCCAGACGGTTTGCGACCAGCTGCCCCGGCGTTCGGATTCCGGGACGTCCCTGTTCACCCATTTGCCAGCCCCGGCATAGACCAGCACTTTTGCCGGTTCATAGACCCAGTCCTGGCGCCAGTGCTTGATGATAAACGTATTGCCTTCATGTTCGGCGACCAGAAGATGCTGCAGGATGATTTCCGTGCCCGTATCCTTGATCACCCGGACGCTTTCATGCCCGCCGGAAATCTTCGCCTTGATCGGTTCGTAATCGTCTCGCCATGACGTGGTTTCCGCCATGTCGAATTTGACCTTATAGTCTCCCGCCATCGCCAAAATGTCGGCGCGGTCCTGTTCGAAGGACGCCTGCGTAGTCGTCGCCACCAGGTGCGGCTGGTCGCCAGCGGCCAGCGCCGGTGACGTCGCCATGGCCAGAGCGAACAGCGCCGCCCCCAGTCTTGCTCTCAATTTCATGGTCATCATTATTTCTCCCCCTTAGAATTAGAATGATATGCTGAGCGAAACACTGGCGTTGCGGCCCGGCTGCGTGAAAGCGTCGATGATCGGCGATGTTGCCTCCAGCCCCCTGACGCTGCTCCAGACCCAGTGCTTCTTGTCGGTGATGTTGAAAATGCCGGCCCGCAGTTTGAAATTCTCGGCGATCCGGACAAAGGCCGTCGCGTCGACAATCAGGGATTCGTCCGGACGGAAACAGGTGGCGCTGCAAACGCCGGTCGTTTCGTTGAATTCCTTCTGCGCATTATAGCTGAGGATCACTTCCCCGCCGAAAGCACCGGTCGGTTCGCGATAGCCGAGACCCAATATAGCATTGATCGGATCGACAGTGGCAAGCGATGCCGGCGGATTGTTCGGCGACTTCACCGTGCCATCGGCAAAAGCGACGGCAAAGCGTGCACGGAAACCATTGTCGGCTTCGTAGCGGGCCTTGGCCTCGACACCCTTGACCGTCACATCATCGAGATTGATGAACTGGTAGATGGCCGGATCGGTTGGCGTGAAACTGCCGCCCACCACTTCCTGGCTGATGAAATCGGAATAGTCGGCGGTAAAGGCGGTCAGCGACAATTCGACCTTGTCGGTTGCATAGCGGATACCCGCCTCGAAACTGTCACTGGTTTCCGGACCGAGATCCGGATTGGCCAGCGACGAATAGCCAAAAGCGAGATTTTCGAAGAAATTATTGACCTGGCTGGGCGTCGGCGCGCGGAACCCGCGGGCATAGTTGCCGAACAGGCGCACGTCGCCAAGCTTGACCACCGCGCCGAGCTTGGGCGACAGTTTCGATCCGTCCTGCGCGCTCGGCGTGAAGGCCGGCAGCAGCGGATCGTCGGTCGGGTTCAGGTCGTAAAAATCATAGCGCAGCGCCGGATAGAGCGTCACCATACCATCGGCAAATTCGATCGCGTCGCCGATATAGAAACCGCCCAGGGTGAAATCCGTCTTCGGAAAGGCGCGGGTCGGGAAAACTTCACCGAACGGCGGCTCGGTGCCGTCGCGCAGGCCATCCTGCTCGGTCTTGCTGATATCGCCGCCAAAGGTGATCGTGTGCTTGACCGCGCCGGTGCTGAAGGTCGAGCGGAAATCGGCAACGGCGCCGAGAACCTCATTGTCGAACGTGTTCAGCCGTTCCCGGTCCGGGCGCGGCGTGGCGGAGGTCGGGGTGCGTTCCTCGAGCGCGAACTGCCGGTCGCTGCCGTCCTGCCAATATGCGGCGAGATGGGCATAGTCGATAAAGCCGGACCCTTCTTCGCCGGCATCATAAGTATAGTCGAGCGACACGCGGCTGCGCTTGGTTTCATCCTGCGCGGTCAGATTGTCGACGATCCAGCTGGGCACCGGGCCGAACAGAAAGACCGGACCACGGCCTGACAATATGTCCGAGGAAATCTCGCGCTCGAGATATTCGCCGGTCAGGCGGATCTTGTGGGTGCCATTGTCCCAGACCAGCTTGCCGAGAAAGGCATTGGACTCGCCGTCCTGCGGATTGGGTGTGGTGCGGGTCGCGTCTTCGGCGTCGATCGTGCCCATATTCTCGAGCTCTTCAAAATCCCGCCGCGAATAGGCCAGCATCGCCGAAAAGTCGCCGGTCCGGCCAGCAAGCGCTATGGTTTCGGAAAATTCCTGATCCGCCGAGCTATATTGCGCCCGGGCAAAGCCGCCAAAGCTGTTGCCCTCGCTGATGAAGTCCACGGGATCGGAAGTGATGAAGCTGACCGCACCGGACAGGCCGTCGCTGCCGTAGAGCGCCGAAGCGGGACCGCGCAGGATTTCGACCGACTTGATCAGGCCGACGTCGGTCGCATTGCCGCGCCCGACTTCCTGCGCGCCGAATGTATAGCCCTGGGGAGAACGGATGCCGTCGACCTGAATGAGCACCCGGTTGCCGCCAATGCCGCGGATATTGAAATCCTCGTTGCCGGCCCGGCCTGTTGTGCCGAGCGCCGCACCGAAGCGCGCGGGTGCGCGGCGCACCGTGACGCCCGGTTCGAACCGCACGATATCGCGGACATCCGTCGCCAATTCGTCGGCGATCCGTTCCTGATCGATAACCGTAACCGTAGCGGGCGCGTCGACCACTTCGACCGGCGCGCGAGTCGCCGTGACGGTGATGGTATTATCGTCCTCGAACCCGGCGGCATCATCCGCTGCGGCCATTGCCGTCTGGGAGAAGCCCAAAGCCATAAAACTGCATGTGAGCGCCAAGCCCCGATGCCGGAAGTTCGATTTCATCTATTTGCCCCTGATTTATTGATAATGCGAATGATTCTCATTCTTAGGTAGAGGCGGTGGCGCGTGTCTGTCAAACGCTAATTGAAATTAGCTGGAAAAGTGGCGGTCTTCCGGCGGTTTCAGGGGGCCGCTGGCGAAGGCCGTCCGATCGGATGCTTGTCGAAAGCTGTGACAGCGCCTAAGGCGGGAGTGTAATTCTCCCTCTCCGATGGAACCCCGCATGACCCTGATCGGCCCCGCCTCGCACAGCTATTTCTCCCAACGGCTCAAGCTGCATTATGCGGACTGGGGCAATGAGGATAAACCGCCGCTGATCCTGCTGCACGGCGGCAAGGACCATTGCCGCAACTGGGACTGGACCGCACAGGCCCTGCGCGACGACTGGCATATCATCTGCCCCGATGTCCGCGGCCATGGCGACAGCCAGTGGAGCACCGACGGCAATTACGCCAATATGGCGATGGTGACCGATCTCGCCCAGCTGATCCACCAGCTCGACCTGTCACCGGTCACCATTGTCGCGCATAGCATGGGCGGCAATATCGCGCTGCGCTATACCGGCCTCTATCCCGACACGGTCCGCAAGCTGGTCGCGATCGAGGGCCTCGGCCCCAGTCCCGAGATGCTCGCCGAGCGCGAGAAAATCGGGCAGCTGCAGCGGGTGCGCAACTCGATCGAGGAAAAGCGCAAGGCCGCCGGGCGGCAGGTCAAACGCTATCCGACATTCGAGGACGCGCTCGGCCGGATGCAGGACGCCAACCAGCATCTGTCGGATGAACAGGCCCGCCATCTGACCACCCACGCGGTGATCCGCAACGAGGATGGTTCCTATTCGTGGAAATTCGATCCCTATGTCCAGCACTGGGACAGCATCGACCTGTCTCAGGACAGCATTCACGAATTGTGGGGCAATATCAGCTGCCCGACCCAGCTCCATTACGGCGCCGACAGCTGGGCCAGCAATCCGGAGAAAGACGGCCGCATGCAATATTTCGGCGACAATGTGACAGTGAAGGAATTTGCCGACGCCGGCCACTGGCTGCACCATGACCAGTTCAAGCTGTTTGTGGAGACGCTGAACGAGTTTCTGTAGAGATCCGATCACCTCGACCAGAAAGTGCGTGTGGCGTATTTTCAAGATGTGGTGGATGAGACTTATGAAAAAGGCGGTCTGCTATGAGACCTAAGCCTTCTCCCTTAAGGGAGAAGGATACGGAGCCTTGCTGCCGCAGCGTTAGCGCAGGCGGCTAGGCGCAGTTGGATGAGGGTGTTCCGCTGGTGGGCTGCAGTGCCACTCAAGGGCGGTACACCCTCACCCAGCTACGACTAGGCAGCAAGCTGCCAAGTCTGCACAACCCTCTCCCGCACGGGAGAGGGAAAACTATGAAATCATCCCTTGCAACGTCACAATCCGGTCCGCCTCTTCCGCGGGCTTGTCCTTGCGGATGCGGTGGATCCTCGGGAAGCGCATGGCGAGGCCGGACTTGTGGCGGCCGCTTTCGTGGATGGAATCGAACGCGACTTCCAGCACCAGTGATTTCTTCACCTCGCGGACCGGGCCGAAACGGTTCAGCGTATTCTGCCGGACAAAGCGGTCGAGCCATTTCAGTTCCTCGTCGGTGAAACCGGAATAGGCCTTGCCGACCGGCAGCAGTTCGCCATCTTCGGTCCAACAGCCGAATGTATAATCGGAATAGAAGGACGCGCGCCGCCCGTTGCCGCGCTGGGCATACATCATCACGCAGTCGGCGTTCAGCGGGTCGCGTTTCCACTTGTACCAGTGACCGGTGACCCGGCCCGCCAGATAGGGGCTTTCGCGGCGCTTCAGCATGACGCCCTCGATCGCCGCATCGCGCGCCCCGGCGCGCATCGCCTCCAGCGCGGCGAAATCATCGACATTGACCACGGCGGACAGATCGAAATGGTCGGGATGGAGTTTCGGCAAGAAGCGCTCTAGCCGCTGGCGCCGTTCGTGCCAGGGCGACAGCCGTAAATCATCGTCCCCGTCCATCAGCAGATCATAGACCCGGACAAAGGCGGGAAATTCCTGCCGCATCTTTTTCGAGACCGTCTTGCGGCCAAGCCGCTTCTGCAAGGCATTGAAACTGGCCGCCTCGCCGCCCTGATCGGTGCCGCGCACCAGCAATTCGCCGTCGATCACCCCGTCGCGGTCGAATGCCTCGACAATGTCGGGAAAGGAGGCGCTGATATCATCGCCGCCGCGGCTGTAGAGCCGGGTCTCGCCGCCGAGATGCACCGCCTGCACGCGGATGCCGTCCCATTTCCACTCGACCGCATATTGGTCGAGATCGAGACTGTCGCCCTCGAACGGGTGCGACAGCATGAAGGGCCGAAAGAAAGGCGTCGCGGACAGATCCGGACGGTCACCGCCCTGCTCCGCCCATTCGAACAATTTTTCATAAGGCGGGTCGAGCGCGTGCCAGAGCTCCTCGACATCGTCGAGCGCCACGTCAAAGGCCTGCGCGAAAGCGGTCTTGGCCAGCCGTGCCGAGACACCGACCCGCATCCCGCCAACCGCCAGCTTGAGCAGCGCATAGCGGCTGTTGCTATCCAGGCTGTCGAGCAGCGAGGCAACAATGTCGGGGGCGGTCGTACGATTGGCGGCAGACAGCGCCTGTACCACTTCGTCGATGCTCGGGTCGCTCTGTTCCCGTCCCTCCGCTTCCGGCCAGACCAAAGCCACGGTCTCGGCGGTGTCGCCGACATGGTGACGCGACAGGCGGAACAGTTCCGGATCAATCCGCGTCCCCGCCAGATTGCGGATGGTGGCGGACTTGACCGCCGGAAAATCGAGACTATCGGTCAGCGCCGCCAGCGCCCAGCCGCGATCCGGGTCGGGCGTTTCGCGCAAATAGGTGGAAATCGCCGCCAGCTTGGCGTTGCGCGATCTGGTATAGATCAGGCTGTCGATCAGGGCGGCAAAGCGGCGCATCAGCCGTCATCCCCTTCTTCACGCCCGACCATCGCCAGCGCCCGCGCCCTGATCTGGTGCAGCTCGCACCAGCGCAGCAGGCCGTCCTCGCTGCCATGGGTGATCCAGGTTTCCTTCGGCGCCAGTTCGCGGATGGTCTCGGTCAGTTCGTCCCAGTCGGCATGGTCGGAAATGACCAAAGGAATCTCGACCCCGCGCTGCCGCGCCCGCCCGCGCACCCGCATCCAGCCAGAGGCCATCGCGGTCACAGGATTGGGCAGCCGCCGGCTCCATTTGTCGGTCAGCGCGGAGGGCGGCGCGATAATGATCTGGCCGCGCATCTCTTCCTTCGGCGTGTCCATCACCAGCCGCAGCTCGCCCAGCGACACGCCCAGTTCTTCATAAAGTTCGCACATCCGGACCTGCGCCCCGTGCAGATAGATCGGCTTGTCCCAGCCGGCGCGGCGCAGTTCGGCAATCACCCGCTGCGCCTTGCCGAGCGCATAGGCACCGATCAATATGCTGCTGTCCGGCTCCGCTTCCAGCCGCGCAAAAATCTTGGCGATTTCGCCCGCGATCGGGGGATGCTGGAACACCGGCAAACCAAAGGTCGCTTCGGTAATAAAAATATCGCAGGGCACCAGCTCGAACGGCGCGCAGGTCGGATCGGGGCGGCGCTTGTAATCGCCGGTGACGACCACCCGCTCGCCCTGATATTCCATCAGCACCTGCGCCGAGCCCAGCACATGGCCCGCCGAATGCAGGCTGAACCGCACCCCGCCGCGCTCAAACCCCTCGCCATAAGCAATCGCCGTTCCCGCCTCGGTCCCATAGCGCAGTCCCATGATCGCCAACGTCTCCGGCGTCGCCCAGACATCCCCATGCCCGCCGCGCGCATGATCGGCATGGCCATGGGTCACCACGGCGTGCTTCTGCGGTGTGGAGGGATCGATCCAGACATCGGCCGGGCGAACGTAGATGCCCTGCGGATGCGGTTCGATCCAGTGTTTCGCTTTTGCCATGATAGGACAGCGTATCGGATGGGGAAAGGTTCCGCCAAGGAAAAGAGGTGGAGAGAAAGAGCGATGACTGCATCTATCAGCCCCTCCTCTTTAGAAGTATCAGGTCGATCATGCCCCCGGCATGATCTAAACAGTTCGGGGAACTGTTTACCTGAGACTGGGTTGGGGTGGTGGCGATGCGTTTTGCATCGCTCGCGCCAGCGACCAAGATGGTTTAGCGAAAAACAAACTGGAACCGGAAGGGCTATTCCCAGACGAGAGAAACCACCCCAACCCCTCTTTTGAAAAGGAGGGGCTAAAAATATCAGTTTGAATTGAGTATACTGTTGCCGTCAATTCCGGAATGATATCATTTCTACTAGAGTAAAAAATGACAAAGAGCGTCGATCCATTACATTCGCAACCCGGGGAGAATCTTCAGAAAGAGTGGGATTCTGAGCCGCTAGCGCCCGATCTGCGGAAAACGCTATATGTCGGCAATACCGATCCCGCTGCTGCCATTGAATCGATGAAGGATATTGCAGCGAAAGGTTCGTCGTTGAACATGTTTTATTTGGGTGAGTATTACATGTATGGAAGGAACGGAATCAAACGTGATTTTGAAGCGGCTGAGCTCTGGTTGAGAGAAGCGGCTTCTGGTGGTTCGATAGAGGGAGCATATCTCTTGGCTCGGTATCTTCAGGGAAGAGGGAGATATGAAGAAGCCGAAGTCGAGTATCAAAAGCTTGCAAACCGGGGCTTCTCGAACGCTTTATTCGTCCTCGGATTACAATATTATAAAGGCGAATGGTTGGAAAAAGATATCGAAAAATCGATAGGCTATTTTGAAGAGGCCGAAAAACGTGGTCACCTCCACTCAAAGCATTGGTTGTCCCATATTTTCCGGAACGAAAATTTGGGATTAGCTTTTCTGGCAAAAGGATGGGTCAAGTGGTTCGCCCTGATAGTACCCTTTGTGATCTGCAAGGTGAAATATCCAAACAGTGACAGGTTGAGAACTTAAGTCACCCCTCCTCTTCAGAGGAGGGGCTAAAAATAGCGCTCGGAATTGAGTGCACTGTCACGGTAATTCCAACGTGCCCTTGTGATGCTGAAACAAGTGCATTTAGTAAACTGTCACCGTAACTAAATAACGTTTACAGCGCCAATCCGTGCCAGCGAACCTCATATTCCAGGACAATGCAGTCCTCGTTCAGATCGGTATCTATTATCCAGGCGTCGGCAGTGTACAAAGTAAATGAGATTTTTGTATTGTCATCACAATATAAGATTTTGTCTTTTTTATAGTATATCCTTTCACTAAGAATATTGCGATCTTTGTAGTTTTTATACGCCTGCTCGCTTGCGTTTCCATAATATAATGTAGAATAATCGTTCCGTTCCATCATAATTATGGCTTCATTTATGTTCATGTTGCGAATGTCAGGCGGGCTTGGTCTTATGTAAAAATATAATACAATAAATAGAGATGCTACTAATATTGATAATAAGGAAAAGACAGCTACACAGCCCTTTTTTCGAAATAGTCTCGTCATGAAATAACTCTCAGTAGCACTTCAAGGTGCTCTTCATGATATATGATCTTCAAGCCGTTTGCTCGAATTACGGTGACAGGTACAATAACCCCTAAACACAAGCTATTCCACATGACGGTGACAGTGCACCTGTTTCCAAACCACACCGCCTCTTTCCTACATCACGCCACCAATGCTAAAACGCGACTATGACCCAAACACCTGCAAATCCGCGCCAAAACGGACCCATTGCCCGCTTTTATCAACCCCGAGATTTTCAATTCCATAACCCTGTAAAGTGTGTAAAGTTTGAAATATAATTTCACACCCATCAACACATCATGTGACCCCAATGTGATATTTACCCTAGACCGATCACATTGCAATGTGATAGTCGATTCGCAACATCACATTGAAAGGCCGAGTCCATGAGCAAAATCCTGATCGAACAACTGGTCGAACTGATCGAATCCGGTGAGGAAACGCGCGCCGGCCTCGCGCGCGCTGCCGGTCTTCATGCCAACAGCCTGCGCAGCCTGGGGCAGGATGACTGGAACCCGACGGCGGAAACGCTCGGCAAGCTGGAAACCTATCTGGCGCGCGGCGCCAGCGGTGTGATGGCGACGCCGGAAGAGATTATCAACGAAGCGCGCAACGGGCGGATGTATATCCTGGTCGATGACGAGGACCGCGAAAATGAAGGCGATCTGATCATTCCGGCGCAGATGGCGACCCCCGACGCGATCAACTTCATGGCCAAATATGGCCGCGGACTGATCTGTCTGGCGATGACCCGCGACCGGGTCGAGGAACTGGGCCTCGACATGATGAGCGCGAACAACCGCGGCGCTTATGAAACCGCCTTTACCACCTCGATCGAGGCGCGCGACGGCGTCACCACCGGGATCAGCGCCGCCGATCGCGCGCGTACGGTCGCGGTCGCGATCGACCGGACCAAGGGCAAGGAAGAGATTGTCACCCCCGGTCATGTCTTTCCCTTGCAGGCCCGCAACGGCGGTGTGCTCGTTCGTGCCGGTCACACCGAAGCGGCGGTCGATGTCTCCCGGCTCGCCGGCCTGAACCCGGCCGGCGTGATCTGCGAGATCATGAAGGATGACGGCGAGATGGCGCGGCTCGACGATCTGATCGAATTTGCCCAGCATCATGGCATGAAGATCGGCACGATCCGCGACCTGATCGCCTATCGCCTGCGCCACGACCATCTGACCGAGCGCCGGGAAGAAGCCCGTTTCACCAGCCGCTGGGGCGGGGAATGGAATGCGATCACTTTCTACAATAGTGCAACCGAGAGCGAGCAGATCGTGCTGCAGAAGGGCCATGTCGATCCCGACAAGCCGACTCTGGTACGGATGCACGCGACCACGATCTTCCCCGACCTGTTCGGACAGGATACCGGCCGCGCCAATATGCTGCAGGAATCGATGAAGATCATCGGCGAGGAAGGGTCCGGCATCATCGTCTTCATCAGCCCGCGCGTGCCCGATCTATATTCGCGGCAGGTCCGCAGCCTGGGTGGCGGCAAGCCGCCAGCAATGGATCAGCTGCGCGACTATGGTGTCGGCGCGCAAATCCTCAGCGAGCTTGGTGTTCATGATATGGAGCTGCTGACCAATACCAGCCATGATATGGTCGGGCTAGACGCCTTCGGCCTGCGGATTGTCGGACAGCGCGCGGTTCCGGCCGAGAATGCCGGGGAAGACGGCAAGGAACCGGAGAAGGCCTGACCGGCTTTACCCCCTCCTCTTCAGAGGAGGGGATCAAGGGGTGGTGGCGATGCGCAAGCATCGCTCGCACAAGCGACCAACTAAGGCGCCGCCGGAAATGAATGGGAAAGCGAAGACCTGGTCTTTGGCGAGAGAAAGCACCCCAACCCCTCCTTTGAAAAGGAGGGGCTCTAGAAACGGAAAGAGACATAAAATGGCAAAATTCCTGATCGTCGAAGCGCGGTTCTACGACCATCTCAACGACATGCTGATCGAAGGCGCGACCGATGCGCTGAAGGCGGCGGGGCACGAGCACGAGATCATCACCGTGCCCGGCGCGCTGGAAATCCCCGGCGCGATTTCGATGGCGATCGACAGCGACCAATATGACGGCTTTGTCGCGATCGGCGTGGTGATCCGCGGCGAGACCTATCATTTCGAGATTGTCGCCGGTGAAAGCGCGCGCGGGATCATGGCATTGACCATGGATGGCGCAGCGGTCGGCAATGGCATCATCACCACAGAAAATGAGGAGCAGGCGCTGGCCCGCGCGGACAAGACGCGGAAGAACAAGGGCGGCGAAGCGGCCCAGGCGGCTATCGCGATGTATGAGCTGGGATTGAAATTCAGCTCCTAGCAGCGGCAGGACCAATGCCCTGCCGCCGTCAGGATGATTGGCTTACTGGGTACCGGCAAGCGCGGCTTTGAACTGGTCTTCGGTCATCGTGATCGAGACACCGTCGGCCTGGGCCATGAACGCTTCGACCGGCAATTTCACCGGCTGGCCGTTATGCTCCACGGTGACATAGTCGGCATCGCTTTCCTGGATCGTGCCGATGACGGCAGCGCCGGTTACGGTCTTGACTTCGGTGCCGGGGGTCAGGCTGGCGAGCAGCTGCGCTCTGGCATCGGCCGCCGCTTTTTCGATGGCAGCATCAAGATCGGCCTTGGTCATCATGATCGACAGGCCGTTGTCCGCTGTCGCGAAAGCATTGGTCGCGAGCGCGGCCTTGTTGTTGCCGGTATCGACAACCACGACACCGTCACTGACCGAATCCACGGTTCCGACATCCCCGCCATTGGGGCCAAAAACCTTCATACCGACCTGGGCTTCGACGGCCGGAGCGGCTTCCTGCGCCATTGCCGGGGTTGCTGCAAGCAGCGCAGCACCAGTCATGAGGGTCAGAAAATTCTTCATCATTTACTCCTTAAAATTTCGAAAAAGCGGCATTGTTTCATACAGAATGCTCGCTAAAAAACGCCAACCAGTTTTGTTAAGGTGATTGAGGCCAGCCGACGCAGGGACAGGGTAAGAGGTGAGCCGGTCGGGCTTGCCTGAGGAAAACCGGCCTCCGAAGAGGCCGGTTCCCGTGCCCGTCAGGCGGCTTTCTGGGTCCGTTTGTGGATGCCTTCCCGGACCTCCTCGATGATTTTGGCGCTGAATGCATCCAGATCACCGGGATTGCGCGAAGTGATCAGGCCGTTGTCGACCACCACTTCGCTGTCTTCGAACTTCGCGCCGGCGTTGATCAGGTCGGTCTTGATCGAAGGATAGCCCGTGACCTTGCGGCCCTGCACCAGATCCGCCTCGATCAGCAACCATGGCGCATGGCAGATAGCGGCGATCGGCTTGCCGGCATTGAAGAAGGCCTGCACAAAGTCGATGACCTTGTCTTCGACCCGCAGGATATCGGGGTTCATCTGTCCGCCGGGTAGAACCAGCGCATCAAAATCGCTCTCGCTGGCATTATCGACGGTCATGTCGACATCGATACTCTCGCCCCAGTCCTTTTCATCCCAGCTTTTGATCGAGCCGCTTTCCAGCGACACGATGGTGACATCCGCACCGGCCTCGATCAGCTGTTTCCGCGGTTCGAACAGTTCGGATTTCTCAAATCCGTCTGTCGCAAGAATGGCTATTTTCGCGTTTGAAATATTCGTCATTTCTGTTGTCCTTTCGTTGGGGGTTCAACAAATCTACGCGGCCAACCGCCGATTGGTTCCAGCCAGTTCCAGCCGTCAAATTTCTGACTCCGACACGGAACCAATTCGGGGTGGACGCGTAAATTGGACAGATACCGCGCTCCGCCAGCTCGTTGAGCGCGCCATAACGAAAGGAAGATAATTTCATGACGACGACCATCAAATCTGCAGAACTTCGCGAAATGAAAAGTGATATCAAGAAAGCCGACCGTGCCGACATGGCCGCCAAGCTTGGTGATGCCCTGGCATCGACAGTGGTGCTCTATCACAAGACACAGTCGGTCCACTGGAACGTGACCGGCCCCCAGTTTCACGGGGTCCACATGCTGACCGAAGGTCAATATGAAGATCTGGCTGCCTCGATCGACGAAATCGCCGAAAGGATCCGGGCTCTGGGCGCAAAAACGCCGGTTGGCCTGTCGACCTATGTCAAAAACAGCGTGATCGAAGACCAGACCGACTGGGGCGATGTCGAAGCCATGCTCAAGCAGCTGTCGAGCGACAATCTCGCCGTCGCAGACCAGATGCGCGAATTCGTGAAAACCGCGGAGGAAGCCGATGATGTATTCACCGCCGACCTTCTGACCGCGCGGATCGGTGCGTTGGAAGAAGCATCATGGATGCTCTCCTCCAGCCTATAATCTATCCTCGATAAATAGAAAAAGCAGGAAAAACATATGAAAAAATTGGACAAAACCAGCGCCCGTCAGGGCTTCACCACCCGCCATATGATCATTGTGCTAGGCATATCGACCCTTTTGGCGGTCGTGGCGCTAGCCGCCGTAACGGGTTTCTTCTGAGCCAATTTTCAAGGTTACCAAGTGCGACTTGCCCGCTTCTGTATTTGCAGAAGCGGGCTTTTTTTCGAGTCGGCCTGCCCGGACATCGGCATCATCTTACTGATATCACGCTGTTTCGGACAGCGATCAGCCGCGGCCCGGCCTTGCCGCAACCGTGGAATGACTTGACCCTGCGACGCGCTTCTATATTTTAGAACAAATCATGAACAATATCGATTCGGATTCGGGCCAGGCTCTTGGGCCTCCACCGGACAACCCCTCTGCTATGCCGCCGGCAACACCGGCGAAAGCCTCTGTCTTGCGGGCCCGGCTCGCCAAGATATTGGCGGCGTCCGGTGTGAAGGCAGCGGAGGATGACGGTGCGCCCACGCATTTCGGCTTCGGGGTCGAACGGATTGATGCAGCTTTGCGTGGCAATGCGGGGATCGACGGCTTGCCACGCGCGGCGCTGCACGAACTGCACGCGGCGAGCAAGGATGACCGGACCAGTGCCGCGGCGATGGCGCTGCTGATGGCGCAGCGCTGTCAGGATGACCGATCGATATTGTGGATCAGCGAAAGCGGCGAGGCACGGCGGCAGGGCCGGCTCTATCCGCCGGGACTGGCGGAACTGGGGATAGACCCCGACAGCATCATCCATGTCGACGCGCCCGACAGTATCGCGGCGCTGCGCGCGGCAGCCGACGGCGTGCGGTCTTCGGCGATGGCAGCGGTGATTATCGAACTGTCGGGCAAAAAGCCGAAAGGCCTCGATATGACAGCTACCCGCCGCCTGTCGCTATCGGCGCAAAAGTCCGGCGTGCTCGGCCTGGTCCTGCGCTCCGGCAGCGACCCGGACAATCCCCTGCCGACCGCTGCCTTCAGCCGCTGGTCGGTGGCTACCGCGCCTTCGCTCGCGCTGGAGGCCAATGCTCCGGGCCATCCTGCTTTCGATATCAAATTGCTGCGCCATCGCAGCGGGCTTTACGGGCTGAGCGCCCGACTGGAGTGGAACCGTGACAATCAAATCTTCCGCGAGCAGCACAGCGAGCAGAGCGCGCCGGACATTGGCGCTGTTCCTGCCCTGGCTGCCGTCCGAGCGGATCATCCGGGCACACGGGCCGCCTGACCATCCCTTTGCGCTGACCGAGAAAATCCGCGGCGCGATAGTGATCATGGCGGCGGACCGGCAGGCTGTGTCTCTGGGTCTCGGCCCGGGGATGAAGCTTGCCGACGCAAGGGCGCGGGTGCCGGACCTGCTTGCCTTCGACCATCAGCCGCTGGCCGACGCCGACCTGCTGTCACGGCTGGCCGAAGCCTGCGAGCGTTATACGCCGATGGTGGCGGTCGAGCCGCCTTATGCGCTGATCCTCGACATCACCGGCGCGGCGCATCTGCACGGCGATGAGGAACGACTGGCGCAGGATGCCGAGGACCGGCTCGATGCAGCGGGCTATAGCGCTTGTTGGGCTCTGGCCGGAACCGCCGATGCCGCATTGGCGCTGGCCCGACATGGCCTGAAGGAAGGCGCCGAAGCCCAACTGCCGGTGTCGGCGCTGGCCATGGACGCAAAGACCCACCAGTCGCTGGAACGGGCCGGGCTCTATCATATTGGCGATCTGGCCGAACGGCCGCGCGCCAATCTGGCGGCGCGGTTCGGGATGGAGCTGACAGTGCGGCTGGACCGGATATTGGGGCTCGAGGACCGGCCGATCGACCCGCTGCGCCGGATCGGCAATGTCGTTACCGAGCGCCGCTTTGCCGAACCGCTCACCCATATTGACGGTGCGCTCACCTGCCTGTCGGAACTGTTCGCCGAAGCATCAGAACGGCTCAACGAGCGCGGTCAGGGCGCGCGGATGATCCGGATGATGCTGTTCCGCTGCGATGGCGATGTCGCGCGGCTCGGCCTGGAGACCGGCGCGCCGACCCGCGATGCAGCTCTTTTCAAACGCCTGCTGCGCGAACGGATCGAGGCGCTCAACGACGAACTCAATCCCGGCTTCGGCTATGATCTGATCCAGCTGAGCATTGTCGCTTCGGAGGTGCTGGCGCCGCAGCAGTTGCGGCTCGAGGGCGGAGAGGACCGGCGCGGCGATGAGGTCGCGCTGGTCAGCCAGCTGAGCACCCGAATGGGCCGCGACCGGGTGCAGAAATTTGCCGCCGCCGACAGCCATATCCCCGAACAGGGCCTGCTCGCCCTGCCCGCGCTCAACGCCCCGCCGCCGGTGCCGTGGCAGCGGCAGTCTCCCGACAATCCGCCGATGCGGCCGCTGCACATGTTCGACCCGCCGCAGCGCGTGCAGGTGATCGCCGAGGTCCCCGACGGCCCGCCCTATCGCTTCACCTGGCGGCGCAAGAGCCACCAGGTGATGCGCTATGAAGGACCCGAGCGGATCGCCTCGGAATGGTGGCAGCGCAAGGACGGGCAGCAGCCCGGCAAAGGCGGTCTGACCCGCGACTATTATCGTGTCGAGGATGCCCGCGGCCGGCGCTACTGGCTGTTCCGGCACGGGCTTTATGGCGAGGAGAAAGCGAACCCGGATTGGTATGTGCATGGGCTGTTTGCGTAAAATTGGACGGATAGAGATTGCGTCATTGCGAGCGAAGCGAAGCAATCCAGTGCGGCGTTCAGAGGCTCTGGATTGCCGCGTCGCCTGCGGCTCCTCGCAATGACGATATTCGCCGAACTCGCGGCCTCCACCCATTACAGCTTTCTGCGCGGCGCCTCCTCCCCCGCCGATATGGTGATGCAGGCGATGGCGCTCGGCATGACCGGTATCGGGATCGCCGACCGCAACAGCGTTGCCGGCGTCGTGCGCGCCCATGCAGCGTTGCGCCGCGCCCGCGAGGATGCAGCGGAAGAGGGACTCACGCTGCCGGATTGCAAGCTGATCGTCGGGTCGCGGCTGATCTTCGCCGACGAGACCCCTGAAGTGATTGTCTATCCCCGCAACCGACGGGGATGGGGGCGGCTGACGCGGCTGCTCTCGACCGGCAATTTGCGCGCGGAGAAGGGGGATTGTTTTCTCTATGCGGCGGATTTGCTGGAATGGTGCAGCGAGGACTGGGCGCTGATTATTTTAGCCCCTCCCTTTCAAGGGAGGGGTTGGGGTGGGATAGCCGAGGTTCGGCTCGATGCCGAAGCTCGGCTTTCGCCTCGCCACCACCCCAACCCAGTTCCGGGTCGATCATGCCCCCGGCATGATCTTGGACTGCCGGGGGCAGCCCAACCCGGAACTTCTGAAGAGGAGGGGCTTATTACAAACCTTCGCTCGCTCACCCCCCATATCTGGCTGGGCGCAGTCATGCCGCGTTCCGGGCCGGACAAGCGCCATCTTGCCAGGCTGCACGGTCTTTCCAAAGCGACCGGCATCCCGCTCCTGGCAACCAATAACCCGCTCTATGCAACGCCCGAACAACGCCCACTCCACGACATCCTGACCTGCATTGCCGAAAAGACCACGATTCCCAAAGCCGGCCGCCTGCTTGCCGCCAATGCCGAGCGCTTTCTCAAACCCCCGGCCGAAATGGCGCGCCTGTTTCGCGACCATCCCGATGCGCTGGCGGAAACGCAGCGGCTGCTCGAACGGGTCGATTTCACGCTCGACGAACTCAGCTATCATTATCCCGACGAACCGGTACCCAAAGGATGGACCCCGCAGGACTGGCTGGAGCATCTCGCATGGTCCGCAGCCCATGAACGGCATGGCG
The DNA here is from genome assembly GCA_964022345.1 of uncultured Sphingorhabdus sp. GTDB lineage: Bacteria > Pseudomonadota > Alphaproteobacteria > Sphingomonadales > Sphingomonadaceae > Parasphingorhabdus. The sequence continues at coordinate 5,534 of CAXHZT010000003.1, read as the reverse complement.
AGACCCTGCCCGAACGGTTGCGCGCCAAGGTCGAGGAGGAATTGCGGCTCATCGCGAAAATGGACTATGCGCCCTATTTTCTGACCGTCCATGACATCGTCAAATTTGCGCAGGATCAGGGCATTCTCTGCCAGGGACGCGGGTCGGCGGCGAATAGCGCGGTCTGTTATCTGCTTGGTATCACCTCGGCCGATCCGTTGGAGCATGACCTGCTCTTCTCGCGCTTCATCTCGGAAGAACGCCGCGAACCGCCCGACATCGACGTCGATTTCGAACATGAGCGGCGCGAGGAGGTGATCCAATATATCTATGCCCGCTATGGCCGCCACCGCGCCGGGATTGCCGCGACCGTGATCCACTATCGCTCGCGCAGCGCGATCCGCGAGGTCGGCAAGGCGCTCGGCCTGTCGGAGGATATCACCAGCCGCCTGTCGAGCACCGTCTGGGGCAGCCACGGCGGCAAGACCCCCGACAAGCGTTTTGCCGAGACCGGTCTCGACCCGGACAATCCGGAAATCCGGCGGCTGGGCGATCTGGTGCAGCAGATCCTGCAATTCCCCCGCCACCTGTCACAGCATGTCGGCGGTTTCGTGCTGACCCAGGACCGGCTCGACGAGACCGTCCCGATCCACAATGCCGCGATGGACGACCGCACGTTCATCGAATGGGACAAGGATGATATCGACACGCTCGGCCTGATGAAGGTCGATATATTGGCGCTCGGCATGCTGACGTGCATTCGCAAGGCGTTTGATATGCTGGAGCGCATCAACATCCTCCCTGAAGCGCCAGCTTCGGGGAGGGGGGCCACGCGAAACGCGGTGGAGGGGTCCCGGCTTCGACCAGATGCCCCTCCGTCACGCCTTCGGCGCGCCACCTCCCCAAAGCTGCGCTTCGGGGAGGAAAAATGGAGCCTCCAGAATATCCCCCACGAAGACCCGGCGACCTATGACATGCTGTGCAAGGGCGACAGTATCGGCGTGTTCCAGGTCGAGAGCCGGGCCCAGATCAATATGTTGCCGCGGCTGAAACCGCGCGAATTTTATGATCTGGTGATCCAGGTGGCGATTGTCCGCCCCGGCCCGATCGAGGGCGATATGGTGCATCCCTATCTGCGGCGGCGTTCCGGCATGGAGAAGGTCACCCTGCCCTCGCCCGCCCCGCCGCATGATCCGGACGAGCTGAAATCCGTGCTCGGCCGGACCTTCGGCGTGCCGCTGTTCCAGGAACAGGCGATGAAGCTGGCGATCGTCGCCGCCGATTTTTCTCCGGGTGACGCCAACAAGCTGCGCCGGGCGATGGCGACCTTTCGTAATGTCGGTACGATCCACCATTTCCGCGAGAAGATGGTCGAGGGCATGGCCGCAAAGGGCTATGAACGGGACTTCGCCGAGCGCTGCTACAAGCAGATTCAGGGCTTTGGCAGCTATGGTTTCCCGGAAAGCCACGCGATCAGCTTTGCCCGGCTGGTCTATGTGTCGAGCTGGATCAAGTGCCACCATCCGGCGGTGTTCGCGGCGGCCTTGCTCAATTCTCAGCCGATGGGATTTTACGCGCCGGCGCAGCTTGTGAGAGATGCGCGCGAGCACGGGGTGGAGGTGCGGGAGCCGGATGTGAACCATAGCGAGTGGGATAACCGGGTGGAAAAAAATATCCTCCCTGAAGCGCAAGCTTCGGGGAGGGGGACCGTCAGCCAGAGCGAAGCGGCGGCTGATGGTGGAGGGGCCGGCGGTGCAAGGGCTGCTCCGCGACGGCCCCTCCACCATCCTTTGGATAGTCCCCCTCCCCACGCTTCGCGCAGGGAGGAAATATTTCTCCGCATCGGCTTGCGCCAGATCGACGGTTTCCGCGAAGCCTGGGCCGAACAGATCCTCGCCGCCCGTCCGTTCCGGACGATCGAGGAACTGGCCCATAAGGCGAACCTCCCGGCCCGCGCGCTGCGTCTGCTCGCCGACGCCGATGCTTGCCGTTCGCTTGGACTGGATCGCCGCACGGCCTTGTGGGAAGTGCGCCGGACTCCGGTCAACACATTGCCGCTGTTCGAGGCCGCGCAGGCGAAAGAGCTCGGGCAGGAGCAAGACGCGCGCCTGCCGGCCATGACCAAGGGCGAACATGTCGTCGCCGATTACCAGAGCGTCCGCCTGTCGCTGAAAGGCCATCCGATGGAATTTCTGCGCGAGCGCTTGCGGGAAATGGGCGTGCTCAGCTGCGCGGAACTGGCGCGCGCCAAAAACGGCTCACAGGCAAAGGTCGCCGGCGTCGTGCTGATCCGCCAGCGGCCCGGCAAGGGCAATGCGGTGTTCATCACGTTGGAGGATGAAAGCGGGGTCGCCAACCTGCTGCTCTGGGCCAGCCGCTTTGAGAAAATGCGCCGACCGGTGATGGCGGCTCGGCTGATGCTCGCCACCGGAGAGGTCCAGCGCAGCGTCGAGGGCGTGACCCATCTGATGACCACGCGGGTAGAGGATTATACCTTCATGCTGGACGATATAAGTGACCGCGACCGGCCGGACATGCCAATGTCCCGCGCCGACGAGGTCAAACGGCCCATCTATCGCAACGAGGACCGCTGGGCGGCGCGGCAGGACGAACAGGTGGCCGGGCCGCAGCCCGCCTATCCACGCCACGGTCATCCCCGCAATGTCCGGATATTACCGAAATCGCGGGATTTTCATTGAAGACAGAATGGCGGGCACCTTTTGCGGGGAAGCGACCGTCTAGCGGGCGGCGCTTATATAGCCGTCCTCCGCCATATTCTTCGCCTGAATATAGGGAGGAAGCTCGACCGCGCTCATCGGCATGCCAAAGGCATAGCCCTGCACCATATGCATGCCGACGCGTTTCGCCAGGTTCAGCTGGATTTCATCCTCCACCCCTTCGATAATGCAGGCCACGTCGAGCGTTCTGGCCATGCCGACCAGCGAGTGCAGGATTTTCTCGGTCATGGGATCGGCGACATCGTCCATGAACGACCGGTCGATCTTCAGCTTGCTGATCGGAAGCGTGCGCAAATAGCTGAAATTCGAATAGCCGGTCCCGAAATCGTCAAGCGCCAGCGGATGCCCCAGATCGGCCAGACGCAGCATGTTCCTGCTCGCCTTGCAGGTGTCCGCCATCATCGCCGTTTCGGTGACTTCAAATTCGATCATTTCCGGATTCAATCCGCTAGCGGCAATTTGTTCGATAATCTGGTCGATGATCTGGTCGGAAATCAGGTCATGCCCCGACAGGTTTATCGAAAGCGGAACCGGCGCGTCCCAGCTGTTGAGAGCAACGAGCGCCTTTTTCAGCACCGCCAGCGTAATATCTGCAATCAGACCGCTCTCTTCGGCAACCTCGATGAAGCGGCCGGGCATGATCACGCCGATCACCGGACTATTCCATCGCGCCAGCGCTTCGGCCCGGACAATCCTGTTGCTCCTCAGGTCATATTGGGGCTGAAAGAGCAGCTCGATTTCCGAATCAAAATCGGCGGCCCGCAGAGCCTGTTCGATCTTGAACCGTTCCGCTGCGACCTTCGCATGTTCGTCGCGAAACACGACCACCCTGTTTTTGCCATGTTTCTTGGCATGCAAAAGGGCATAATCGGCGTCGCGGATAAGCTGGACATCGCCTTCTTGCGGGTCGATCCGGATACAGCCGATCGACGCGGAAATCTGGACCCTCCGGTCCTCGATCAGATAGACTTCGGCGACACGCTCCAGCAGCGTCTGGCACCAGACTTCCACAGCCTGTTCGTCCGGTCCGTTAAGCAGGATCATGTTGAATTCGTCACCGCCCATCCGGCTGAGATGCACTCTGGCACCACAATGGTCCCGCATCCGGTCCGCGACCGCCTTTAACAGCTCGTCACCGATCAAATGCCCGTAGCCGTCGTTGACCGCCTTGAACCCGTCAAGATCGAGCAGGATAAGCCACATGGCGCGCCCCGCACCGGCGGCTTTCTTGCTCCTCTGGAAATTTTCGAAAAAGGCCCGGCGGTTCGGCAGGCCGGTCAGACTGTCCGACAAGGACCGCCGCCGCATTTTCTCGCCGAGCTTCTCGGCATCTTGCAGGCGCTGTTCCGCCTCATGCCTCGCAAAAACGGTCCGGCCGACAGCCCGTCGCAGGAAAAAAGTGATGGCGATTGCCGTCATCGCGGCCGAGGCCGTGACGAAGGAATAGCTGATCAGCTGATCGGGCGCATTTTTCAGCAGCACGTAAAACAGGCCGGCGAGCACCGCCGTGATTGAAACAAGCGCCTGGACCATGCTGGTGCAGGCCAGGGCGAAAACCATGACCATGATGATGAAATAGACCAGATCCGCCTGGGAAAAGGCGATCTCCATAGCCACCATCACATTGGTCAGCATGAGCATATTCGCGACCGTGGTGACGATATGAAGCTTTTGGATCGGAACCCGGTGCCGCAGGGCGTGCCAGAAGATGCCGAGCATTATACTGGCAGTGGTCGAAGCCGCCACGATGGCCACAAGATTTGTGCCGCTGTGCACCCAGAAATGCAGCACCGTCAGCACGGCATAATAGACAGCTGCAACCCCGAAATAACCCCGTAGCATGGGCCGGTAAATCCGGGCCACAAATGGAATATTATCCGGGCTGGTCGAGGCGGGAACAGTGTTCATATTTTACGCGGGCAAGTGCTTTCCAGTTGATATTAATATTCGATATTTACGTCCCTATCCTTTAAGACTTAATAGATCATTATCTTCGATGTTCTGTCCGCGAGGACTGCGACAATAGTCTTCTGTACTGTATCTGTGCTGCATGCCCGGGAAAGCCCGGTCCATCGGTGCCTGCGCTCCGCAAACAGGCTTGCAAAACGGGGCCGGATTGCCTATAGTATCAATTGAAACTATATTGCGGCATCGCGCCTATTATCTCGAGGAAATTTTTGTGGCTGATCTGTTTGAAAATCCCGTTGGTCTCGACGGCTTTGAATTTGTCGAATTTTGCGCGCCCGAGCGCGGCGTGCTCGAACCGGTGTTCGAAGTCATGGGCTTCACCCGCATCGCCCAGCACCGCAGCAAGGATGTCCATCTCTGGCGGCAGGGCGGCATCAATCTGATCATCAACTACGAGCCCAAGTCGGCCGCCTGGTATTTTGCCCGCGAACATGGCCCCTCGGCCTGCGGCATGGCGTTCCGGGTGAAGGACGCGCGCAAGGCTTATGCCTGGCTGCTCGAAAAGGGCGCCGAGCCAGTGAACGTTCAGACCGGACCGATGGAATTGCATATCCCGGCGATCCGCGGCATCGGCGGCGCGATTCTCTATCTGGTCGACCGCTATGACGGCGGCGAGCGCGGCGAAAATCTGTCGATCTATGACATCGATTTCGAATATCTGCCGGGCGTGGACCGCAATCCCGTTGGTGCCGGCTTCCACACGATCGATCACCTGACCCATAATGTCTATGGCGGCCGGATGAAATATTGGGCGGACTATTACGAGACCCTGTTCAACTTCCGCGAAATCCGCTTCTTCGACATCAAGGGCGAATATACCGGCCTGACCTCCAAGGCGCTGACCGCGCC
>CAXHZT010000002.1:0-190365 GCA_964022345.1 uncultured Sphingorhabdus sp. | reverse complement strand
GTCTTCTTTGCGGCCGCCGGGGCCGACCGAGAGTTTTTGTCCGTCCCAAGCAATGCTCGCGCCGGGGGTTACGATCAGCCACTCCATGCCGGTAAAGCGGTTGCGGAAAAAGGGCGCTACCGCTTCGGTGATATGATGGTCCGGCTCGAACCATGCGACAAATTGCTCGCGGCCCTCGGACGCGCCGATTTTGCGGAAGCGGACAAAGGCGTGCATCTTGTGGATGTCGCGGCGGATCGCCTTGGCGTAGCGGTTCAGCTTCAGCACGTCGGCATCGGCGGGATTGCGGTGCAGAGCGGGCACCGACTGCGCGCGATAGAGGAGACGGTAAGCGAGATCGAAACGGTCTTCGTTGCTGTGCAGCAGCGCGGTGTTGATCAGCGACAGCAGCGTCTTCGATATGCGAACAGGGCGCGCGATCCGGTCGCTGCTTTGCTCCGGCAGGGCGGCTGGCGGTGATAGATCGAGCTCGCCGCTATTGCGACGCCCCTCGACCGTCCAGGTCACCTGATCCGGCGCAACACCCGCCTGCAGCAGCCGCCGCGCATGATCGCGCCAACCCTCGAGATCGACTTCGCTGGAGAGCGATATCCGGTAGGTGCTTTTGGCGAGAGCATTGCCGCTTCTGAAATCTGGCATCATATTCACGGCTGCTAGGCTGGAAACAGACTGAGCTGTTCGGGTGGCGGTTTCAGCCGGTCGTAGAGGTTCAGAGAATCCAGCTGCTTGCCCGGATGCCAATCCGCCGTGGTGATGAACGGCAATATCTTTTTCACCGACTGGCAGATGCGTTCGAGGTCGGTCAGGCGCAAGGCGGTGAACCGACGGGCCTGCAAAATTTTGCCGACCCCCTTGCCACCCAGTCCGGGAATGCGCAGCAGGCTTTCCTTGTCGGCGAGATTGATATTGACCGGAAAGCGCGCGCGGTTTTGCAGCGCCCATGCGAGTTTGGGATCGATGTTCAGGTCGAGCTGGCCCGCGCTGCCACCCTGCATGATTTCCGCGACGGAAAAGCCGTAGAAGCGCAGCAGCCAGTCGGCCTGATACAGCCTATGTTCCCGCATCAAGGGCGGAGCCTGTATCGGGAGATTGCTGCTGGCGTCGGGGATCGGGCTGAAGGCGGAATAATAGACCCGTTTCAGGCCATAGCTGCCGTAAAGGCCGTCGCTGGTGGTCAGGATCTTGGCGTCGTCCGAAGCGTCAGCGCCGATGATCATCTGGGTGCTGTGCCCGCCCGGCGCGAACAGCGGCGCCTTGCGCGAAGTCTTGCGCTCCGCCTTTGCCTCGCGGACCTTTTTGCCGAGATTGTCCATCGTCCGTCGGATCAGCTTGCCGTCCTTTTCTGGCGCCAGCCGCGCGATCGATTCATCGTCGGGCAGTTCGATGTTGATCGAGAGGCGGTCGGCATATTGTCCCGCCTGCTTGAGCAGCTCCGGGTCAGCCTCGGGGATGGTCTTCAAATGGATATAGCCGCCAAATTTGTGGACGACCCGCAGCCGGCGCGCCACTTCGACCAGCTGCTCCATCGTATAATCCGGACTGCGGATGATCCCGGAGGACAGGAACAATCCCTCGATATAATTGCGCTTGTAGAAATCCAGCGTCAGATCGACAATTTCCTGCACGGTGAAGGCCGCGCGCCGCACATTACTCGACGAGCGGTTGATGCAATAGAGACAGTCGAACATGCAATAGTTGGTCATCAGTATTTTCAGCAAAGAAATACAGCGCCCGTCCGGCGCATAGCTGTGGCAGATGCCCATGCCGCCGGTCGATCCGATGCCCCCCGATTTCGCCGAATTGCGTTTCACCGAACCGCTCGACGCGCAGGACGCATCATATTTCGCGGCGTCCGCGAGAATCGCCAGTTTGTCGGATCGGGAGAGTTTGGACATGGCCTTACGGTAAGCCATGTTCTTGGTTTGTTCAATAACCTAGATCAAGTTCGAGCGCTATTATTATGACCCAAGCGGTAGCCTCATCCCTCAAGACCGGAACAGATTATCCGGATCGAAGTCGCACCATTGGGCGATCTTGAGATAGGTGGCGGTAAAGCCGGATAGCGAGAAATCGTCGATGATCACGTTCACCTCCCCGCTATGCTCGACCCGCACCGATAGATTATCGCCCTGGCGCATTTTGGTGATCAGATCGGGGACAAAACCAGCGGTCAGCGACGCACCGACCATGAAGCGGCCATAAGCGTCCGGGCCGTCGTAATAAGACATTTCCTCGCCGACGCCCACCAGGCTGTTGTCGATGATCAGCGCGAATTTGTCATCCTCCCGCAGCGGCAAAGGTTCGCTGCTGTAAACAATCGGCAAATAACTGGCAGAGCTGTTGAGTCCGCCCTTTTCAAATTCGATGCGGAGCCAGCCCGACCCGTCGCCGCCGGTCGAGATCGCGCAATGGCCATCCTTATATTCGGCACGCCAATCCTTATAAGACCATTGCCGTTCGGGATTGTCCTGAGCAACGGCTGGCGTACTGGCCATTGCCAAGAGCACCCCGGCTGACAATCCGCCAAACAGATCGGAAACGCGGGAGTTACAGATTTTCATATAAAGCCTCTTGCAGAATTGGCCGACGCAACAGAGTCAGCGTTGAGGGAAAAAGCATATTCGTCTGAGACCGGCCCTTATTCTGCCAGCTTTTTCAGAATCCAGTACCAGTGATCCAGCCCGCCATAGAATGACGCAACCGGTAGCCGTTCGTTCAAGCCATGGGCGAACATGTCGGAGGCTTTCATCGCAGCGCCCGAGAGCGCCACCGTGTCATAGCCAAGCGCGCGGTAATGCATGCCGTCGGTGCCGCCCGACTCCATATAGGGCAGGATCGGCAGTCCCGGATAGCGCTTGTCGATACTGTAGCGGATCGCCGCTTTGACATCGTCGCGGAGTTTGGATTCGGGGCTTTCGGTGACATCGGTGATCAGCTTGAAGCCGACATTGGCATTACCGATGATCTCTTTCAGCTTCGCCTCTGTTGCAGCAGCCCCCACTCCGGGAAAAATCCGGCAATTGACGGTTGCAGTCGCGGATTGCGGCAGGGCATTTTCCGCATGACCGGCCTGCAACATCGTCGCGACACAGGTTGTGCCCAAAGTGCCAACGGTTTCCGGATTGGCTTGCAGGGTTGCGATCGCCGAACTGTCAGTCGGGTCTTCGGCAAAGCGCAGCATCGCCTGCCCCATTTCGCCGGGCGTCAGTTTGCCGGCTGTGGCAAAATAGCTTCTGGTCAATTCCGTCGCCTGCACCGGAAATTTATAGGCGGCGATCTTGCCCAGCGCCTCGGCCAGTTCGTAGATCGCATTGTCGGCGCGCGGGCGGGATGAATGACCACCGGGATTATTCACGGTCAGCTCGTAGGTGGCGTAGGTCTTCTCCGCAGACTGCACCTGAAACGCCACCGGCGTCCCATCTTCCGCCAGCGCCACTCCGCCGGCATCGCTGTTCAGGATGAAGGCCGGATCGATATTCTCCGCCACATATTTCGCCTGCGCCTCGGTCGAGACCATGCCGGTTTCCTCGTCGCCTGAAAAGACCAGAACCAGATCGCGCGAAGGTTGCCAGCCCTCCGCCTTGAGCCGCAGGAAGGTCGAGGTGAGATTGGTGATACCATATTTATTGTCCATCGTGGCACGGCCAAAGAAATAGCCGTCCTCTTCGGTCAGGGTGAACGGCGGGCGCACCCAGTCCTTGGCCAGCGCGTCGACCACGTCCATATGGCCGAGCAGAACAATCGGCTTGTCGGTGCTGCCGGCTTTTGCGCGATAGGTAACCATCAGCCCCTGGGTTTTTTCACCGTCGCTGTCATAATCGGTGACGCGGATATCATCATCGCTGAAGCCCGCTTTTTTGAACCGGTCGACAAGATAGGCAACCATTGTCGGGACCTGTTCCTGACCGCGCGCTGTCCGGAAGGCGATGACATCGCGGTAGATATCGCGCGCCAGTTGCTGGTGCGGTGTCAGCGCGGCGGCGTCTTGCGCAAGGACAGGCTGGACAGAGAAAGCACCCGCCAGGAGTGCGAGGCCCAGCCGGCTGGAATATTTTCGGGTCATCTTCTGGATTTTCTGTGCAGCCACAACCGGTCCTTCTCAAAAAAGCGCATCTTATCTGCTGGTTGAAGAATGTAAATCATTCTGTCCCCGCCAGCGAAAGGGCGATGCAACAGGATGCTGGAGGCGGCTAGCCAGGCGCGGGGTCACCCTCGACGCCGGCTTCGCCATCGCAAGAGGCCGGTGACGAAAAGCACGGTGGGGAGCAATCCGCAGAGCGCGACCAGCAACCTTCCGGCCAACCCGCCTGCAGACCCCTCGTGCAGCGGGTGCAGCCAGTTGTTTACCGTACTGCCCGCCTGTGCCTGTCGCGCGTCGTGGATCGCCACGACCTTGCCGCTGCCGCTGTCCACCCAGACATAGCTGTGCGGGAAGCGGAAGCTTGGGTCGCCCGGGACCTGCATTCTCAGGCGGAAATGCCCGCCCTGTTCCGGTGGCGTTTCGATCCACGCAAGACGGGCTTGCGGCAGGGCCGCGCGGCCAGCACGCACGATTTGGGCAACGCTGACCGGCTGTACGGATGGGGTCGAGGCGGAATGAACATGGGGCATCGGGTCGACAGGCACTCCGATCGAGGCGAGCGCGGCATCGCTCTCCTCCGGCAGCGCCAGCATGATCCCGGTCACCGTCAGGATCAGCAGAAACACCAGACCCGACAGACCGGTGAGCTTGTGCCAGTCCCGCAGGCTACGGTGCGGATGGGCGCCGGGCTTGAGCCGCAGCGCCTTGGTCCAGGAACCTTTGGGCCACCAGGCCCATATACCGCTGAGCAACAGCGCGAGCAGGACGAAGCCCAGCCAGCCGAGCATGGTACCGCCGGTCTCTCCAAACAGCAGCCGGTAATGCAGATCGTAGATGAAGGTCACCGCATATTCGCCCCAATAGTCGCGGCGCAGTAGCTGCGAGCCATCGGGGGAAAGCCAGACCATCATCGGCCGGAAATCATGGCCCGCCCGCTCCGGTGGATTATAGTAGCGCGCAGGAATAGCGCCGGGCTTGCCGGTCACTTCAAATCGCCACGGCCCCTGTTTGTCCGGATAGGTCTGGCGCACGGTGGCCAAGGCCCGGTCCCAGTCGGGTATGCCCGCCTCCACCCGGATTTCCGGATGCAGCAATGCATCCAGTTCCGGGTAGAAGACGAGGACCGAACCGGTCAGGCCCAGCAAGACCAGCAGGCCGCCAATGCCCAGCCCCAGCCAGAGATGGAGCCTGCGCACCGCGCGGCGCAGCCGGTCTCCCCTGCCCTGCATCAGAAGCGCATCCGGGCGCTAGCGGTGACATTGCGGCCATTGGCCGGGCTGTGCAGCGTCTGCGATCCGTCCCACCAGACATATTCATAATAGCTGTCAGCGAGATTCTTGATCGCCAGACCGAGTTCGACATTCCCGTTCAGCCGATAGGCGATGCTGGCGTCGAATATATTCAGATCACCCCATTTGCCTTCCGCATTGGCGGTGGTGAGATAGTAAGACGATTGCCCGCGCCCGGTCAGCGACAGGGTCAGCGGTTCCAGCGGAGAATATTCGATACCGCCGGACCAGAGCCAGCGCGGCGTGTGATTAAGCTCGTTTCCGAGCAACTGTGGTGTCGCCGGTGTGGGCACTGCGATAACCGCTTTCTGCCAGGACAAAGCGCCCCACAGCGCCAGGCCCGCCATCGGCTGGACGCTCAACTGCACATCCACGCCATTACGGTCGGTGCCGCCGACATTCTCGAAATCGCCCAGCGGATCGTTGAGCTTGCGGGCGATTTCTCCGGTGGCGCTCTGCTCCCAATAAGCGATCCGTGCCTCGACCATGTCACCAGGCTGATATTTTGCGCCCAGTTCCCAGCCGGCGTTGATCGACGGGGACAGGTCGATCTGGCGCGGCGGGATCAGATAGGCGCCCGATCCCAGACCGATCTGGAATGTCTTGCCCCAGTTGCCGTAAAGCGTGACGCCGTCGGTCGGGAAGACCGCAACCGAGAGCTTGGGCTGGTCGATGCTGCCATAGTCGTTGATCGGCGCGGACGTGTCGCTCAGCAAATTATCGAAGTCGCCGCCGACCCAGTCGATCCGGTAGGCGGGCGTGATCCGCAGCCAGTTCGCCGGCTCGATGATCGCCTGGACATAGGCGCCGCCGACCGAGAGGTCGAACTGCTGGTCGCGGGTCTGGCTGGTCGGCACGCGTTCGACCGAGAGCCAGCGGGCCGAGCGATTGTCCTGCCATTCGATATTGCCGCCGGCCTCCAGCATCAGCGGGACGCCGGACAGATCGCCGTGCCAGTGGAGCGCGGTGGAGACACCATATTGATCTTCCTGCGTCAGGCGGCGCTGCTGCGAGGCTCCGGCGGAGAATTTGACAAAACGGTCGTCGCGGAAACGGTTGTAATAGGTCATGGCCGTCCAGTCGAGCCGGTCGGACAGGGACGCGTCGAGCGTCAGGGCATATTGTTGCAGACCGCGAGAATCTCCGTCAGATTCGTTATAGTCGTTGGTCATGCGCGGATTGGCGCGGCTGTCATCGAAGGTCAGATAGCCGGGCTCTTCCGCGTCCGCGTCATAATAGCGCGCGATGGCGCCCAGCTTGACATTTTCGCCTAGTGCCAGCCCCCATTTGCCGGACAGGCTGACCCGTTGGCTGTCGCTGTGATCGCGATAGCCGTCGCTCTCCCGATAGGCGATCTGGTAATTTTGCGTGACATTGCCGCTTTCCAGACCGGCGACCAGCTGCCCTTCGAAACTGTCGTAGCTGCCAACCGAGCCGCGCGCGTCGACATAGGTGCCGCCGGAGCGTGTGACGATATTGGCGTTACCGGCAATGGCGTGCAGGCCATAGCGCGGGTCGGAGGTGCCGCGGACCACCTCGATCCCTGCTATGTTCAGCGGAAAGGCCATGTCGATATAGGGCATATTGCCATCGTTGCTGTTTGAGGGGACGCCGTCGATCAGCAGCTTGACCGCGTTGATATTGCCCTCGCCATTGAAGCCGCGCATCGAAAATTTGCCGCTGGTCGTGCCCTGGTTGAAGTCGGTTACCAATATGCCCGGCATCCGGCCGATCAGTTCGTAGACATTGTCGACATCGGCATTCTGCGCGATATCCCCGCCCAGCCGGTCGACCGACGTCAGGACATTGTCGGTGCTGCCCGCCATGCCGCGTGCGGTGACGACGATTTCGCCGACCGAGAAGCTGGTGTCGGGTTTGTTTGTGGCGGGTGTAGAGGCGTCGCCACCCTCGTCTGAGACTTCGGCCAGAGCGGGGACGGCATTGGCGGCAAACAGGAGGCCTGCGGCCAGCGCAGGATAGGAAATCTTCATTATGGGTGTCCGATATTGATGGGTTCAAACATGATATTGCGGTTCGAACGCAGCCGGATCGGGTTTGATATATGGCGCGTGGCGATACGGACCTTGCCGGTCCGCCACCGTTTTTGCGCATTGGATTTTACCGGATGGCTGCGTCAGGCAGCCAGCGGTGGCCCTCTGGAGGGCGGGCGCAGGCGTGGCGTATCGCTGGCCCCGGACGATATCTGCGGCGCGAATGCGAGCGCCAGAACAAAAGCGATGGCCGAAGCCAGCAGCGCCAGGTCCACGCCAGCAACCGCGCTTTTCGCCAGTCCGGTATAGGGGCAATCAGTCTTGCCCTTTTCATGCTCCGCGCCGGCAGATCCTTTCATCGGGACCGATATCTCGCGAGTCAGCTGTTCGCCGGTGGAATCGGAGCAGATGACGACGGTCAGCACCATATTGTCGCTTGTCACCATATAGCCGGCCGGAACCAGCAGCTTGAACAGCAATGCGGCGCCGAGCAGACAGGCTGCCAGCGTACCGTTGTTGCGGATCAGGGTGCGGATCGAATCCATCGGCGCCTGTTAATTGGTTCGCTCCGGCTTGTCATCAGCGAAAGAGATGGGACCATGCGGCTTTGCACTCCGCGACAGCCGCTTGTCGACAGGATCTGTAAAGAGCCTTCCAGAACGGACTTTCTGGTACGGTTAAGACTGTCTGTTTACTTCTCGCCGTTCCAATAAGTGCCAGAAGCAGCTTGGCCTCAGTTACCGGATAAGGCGCAAAGCCGCGAAAGCAGAAGAAAAATTAACCCTATTTGGTAAGCTTTTGTTCTAAATAGGGACAGTTTCCCCTCGGCGGGCCTCCGGCGGAGCCGCTACCAACTGGACTCGGGCTTTATTATCCGCCATTTTGCCTGCTTATTTCGAGCAGTGGCATTGGGCCGGAAAAGGGATTGAGGTTAGCTCATGAAAATCGGAAGCAAGATATTGACCGGTGCTGTGGCGACAGCGGTTTTGGCTCTGGTCGGCCATGCGGCAACCGGTGAAAATTATATCGATGATCTGGAGCAGAAGGCGCAGACCGAACTGTCCGCGCGCGGGCTGGACGGAGCAACCGTCAGCTTCGGTCGCGACCCGCTGTCCCGCGCCGCCGTTCTTGATGGCGCCATGACCGGCGCGGCGAAAGAGGAAGCCCTGGCTGTGGTCATGGATATTCCCGGCGTTTCCAGCGCCCATTGGCAGGGTGAACAGGACGGGGCCGAGGATGGCAATGTCATAGCACCGGCGCTCGATTCTGCCGTCCCGGAAGATGTTACGACCTGCCAGAATGCGGTCGACACGATACTGGCAGCGAAACCCATCAGCTTCCGGTCCGGCAGCGCCTATGTGTCCGCGCAATCCAACCGGATTCTCGACCAGCTTGCGGGTGTCTTGAAAGAGTGTGAAGATCTTTCGATCGCGGTCGAGGGCCACACCGATGACAATGGTGATCGCACGGTTAACCGGATCATGTCGCAGGAACGGGCGGACCGGATCAAGGCGGGCCTGGTGGAACGCGGGATTGCCGCAGAGCTGATTACGGCCAGGGGCTATGGCTCGTCCCGTCCCCGCGCCAAGGGTTCTGACGCCGCAGCCGACGCGCAAAACCGCCGGATCGAATTCCGGATCGGATCCGCAAACGGTCGCGCGCAAAATGATGCCAAAGCGCAACAGGGAGAATGATCCATGCCACTTTTACTTGAAAATCTGTTGCTCCTGCTGACGACTTTTGCAATTGGCCTCGCTATCGGCTGGTTTGTCTGGGGCCGGAACAGTGAAGACTATTAGCCGAACAGGGCCAATAACCAGATTCAGAACGGGGTTTTGAAACGATGATTACGCTGATTACGGCCAACTGGCTGCTTTACCTGATTGCACTGATTATCGGTGTGGTCACGGCTTTCTGGATCTGGGCTGCAACTGGCCGGGAGTCATCGGCAGTGGACAGTTTCAACGCGCAGGACGGGCTGCTGGAGAAAGCCGGCGAACCGGTACAGCCGGACGAACCCAAGGCCGAGCCCGCGCCGCCGGTTGTCGCGCCGACACCGGCACCGGCTCCCGCCGCCAAGACAAGCCCTGCGCCCGTTGCGGCCAAACCGGAGACTGCAGCACCGGCGAAACCGAAAGCGGCGCCTGCGGCAGCGGGCAAGCCACAAATCCCGGCCGCGGTCGGAGAACCTGACAATTTGCGCCTGATCAAGGGCGTCGGTCCGAAGCTGAACACGCTGCTCAACAGCCTTGGCGTCACCCGGTTCGACCAGATCGCCGAATGGAAAGAAGCGGAAATCACCGAGGTTGATAAATATCTCGATACGTTCAGCGGCCGGATCACCAGAGACGCCTGGATTGATCAGGCGAAGTTTCTTGCCAAGGACGATATCGCCGGATTCGAAAAGAAATACGGTAAGCTCTGATCAATCCACGTCAGGATTGCTGGCGCGGACGATCAGCTTGTCGATCTTGCGACCGTCCATATCGATGATTTCAAAGACCCAGTCCTGGTCTTCAAAGCTCTCGCCCTCTTCCGGCAGATGGCGCAACTGCGCCAGCGCGTGTCCTGCGACCGTGGCATAGTCACGGTCTTCCGATAGACGGATGCCCAACCGCTCCGCCAGCGCGTCGATCGCCATCGCTCCGGAGACCAGATAGCTGCCGTCGGCCCGTTCGATCAGGCTGCGCTGGGTCTTTTCATCCTGGTCGGAGATAAATTCGCCGGCGATGGAGCTCAGCAGGTCATTGGGCGTGACGATACCTTCAAAATGGCCATATTCGTCGTGCACCAGGATCATCGGGACTTCGGTTTCACGCAATATTTCCAGCACATCGAGCGCGTCGAGCTGGTCCGGCACCTTTTCCAGCGGGCGCATCAGCTTGCGCAAATCCAGTTTCTCACCACCGAGTTGCGCAGCAACGATATCGCGGGCCTGAACCACCCCGCGGATTTCATCGACCGAATGTTCGGCGACGGGGAAACGGCTGTGCTGGGATTCCATCAGCAACTTGTGAATATCCCCGCGCTTCGCATCGATGTCGAGCCAGTCAATCTCGGTGCGGGGGGTCATAACCTCGCGAATGGGGCGGTCGGCGAGGCGCACGACCCCGGCCATCACGGCGCGTTCATGCTCCTCGATAACGCCGGACCGCGTCGCATCGGCGAAGACCATCTGCAATTCTTCCGCAGTGACATGATTGACCTGCTCGCGCTTGATCCGCATCAGCCGGAAAATCATGGCGCTGCTATTGTCGAGTAGCCAGACCAGCGGTGCGGAAATGCGGGCCAGCAATTCCATCGGCTGGGCCATGATCAGGGCGATACGTTCTGCGGATCGCAGAGCAATCTGTTTCGGTACCAGTTCTCCAATCACCAGCGAGGCATAGGTGGTCAGACCGATCACCAGAACAAAGCCGACGGTGCCCGACAGCTCCTGCCCCATGCCCAGTAGCTGCAGCCGTTCCGCTACCGGGCCGCCGAGGCTGGCTCCGGAATAGGCGCCGGCAATAATGCCGATCAGCGTGATCCCAATTTGTACGGTGGAGAGAAATTTCCCCGGGTCGCTGGCAAGGCGGAGAGCCGCCTTGGCGCGCTTGCTCCCCCGGTCCGCCAGGCCGTGCAACTGCGCCTTGCGCGCAGACACGATCGCCAGTTCCGACATGGCGAAAACGCCATTGATCAGAACCAGTACAATTATGATCGCTACATCAAACCAGGGAAAGGGTGTCATATTGTCCATTGAAAGGGCGAAATGCCATAAGCCCTTTAGCAGCAAGTTTTACAAAATCTCAAGTTCACTGTCAGTCACCATTCATTTATCGCGCGTTAGACGGAACCTTCTCGTCGGCGGGGCGTTATGCCGGAGAGACAAGAGGACCTAAAAGGGAAAAGAACATGCGGATGAACAAATCAATTATTTCAGCGGTTTCGCTCGGCGCTCTGGCCTTGACCAGCGGCTGCGTGACCAATCCGGAAACCGGCAATCGCACCATCTCGAAGGCAGCCATCGGCGGCCTCGGCGGTGTTGTCGGCGGCTATCTGCTTGGCGACGTGCTGGGCGGCAAGAATGACCGTACGGCCAAGATCGTCGGCGCCGGCCTCGGCGGTCTCGCCGGCGCAGGCATCGGCTATTATATGGACGAGCAGGAAAAGAAGCTGCGTCAGCAAACCGCGGGCACCGGCATCGATGTCACCCGCGAGGGCGACAATCTGATCCTCAACATGCCGTCGAGCGTGACCTTCCCGGTCGACAGCAGCGCCATCAGCCCGGCGTTCCAGACAACCCTAGGCAATGTTGCCAACACTCTGTCGCAATATGAAAAAAGCTATGTCGATGTACTCGGCCATACCGACAGCACCGGCAGCGACGCCTATAATCAGGCGCTTTCCGAACGGCGCGCCGAATCGGTGGCCAATTTCCTGGCCAACAGCGGCGTACAGCGTGCGCGCCTTGCAACGCGCGGCTATGGCGAGAGCCAGCCGATCGCCAGCAACAGCACCGAGGAAGGCCGCGCGGCCAACCGCCGGGTCGAAATCAAGATCGTACCGATCGAGCAGGACGACCTGAACAACTAAATTAGCGCTTGCGCTGATCCCATGATCACGGGCATCCCCTGCAAAAATTTGCAGAGGATGCCCTTTTTATGACCACCGTCAATTTTTCCATCGATCTTAGCGGGCAGACCGCAATCGTGACCGGCGCGTCCGCCGGACTGGGCCGCCGCTTCGCCAAGGTGCTGGCTGCCAGCGGTGCAAAAGTCGCCTGCACGGCGCGCCGCAAGGACAAGCTGGACGATCTCGTGGCTGAAATTACGGCCGATGGCGGCACCGCCAAGGCCTTTGCGCTCGACGTGCGCGACGCAGCGCAGCTTCAGGCGATCATTCCCGCTGTGACGGAATCTCTGGGTCAACCCGATATACTCGTCAACAATGCCGGGATCGTCGATGCCGAACATGCCACCCGGATGTCGATCGACCTGATCGACGATGTTCTGGATACAAATCTGCGCAGCGTCTTCATCTTGTCGAACGAATTTGCCCGTCCGCTGATCGCCAGCAAAACACCCGGGCGGATCGTCAATGTCGCGTCGATCGCAGCCACCAGCTACAGCGGCGGCGGGGCTGCGCTCTATTCGACGACCAAGGCCGGGGTGGTCCGCATCACCGAAACCCTGGCCGTGGAATGGTCAAAGTTTCACATCAATGTGAATGGCATTGCGCCGGGCCTGTTCGCCACCGATATGGCCGACGGCATGATTGAGCGCGCTGGCGATTTTTCGGTCCATTTCCCGCGCAAGCGGGTGGCGCAGCCCGAGCAGATGGACAGCACCCTGCTGTTTCTGGTGTCGCCTTCTTCGGACGCAGTGACCGGCACCGTGATCAAAATCGATGACGGTCAGGGTTCGCGCTAAAGCCCGGGCCTAGACCAGTTCGCCCTTGAGCAGCTTGGGCAGATCACCGGTTTCGCCCTTTGCCTCGGCCATGAATTGCGCCTTGAGCGGAGCGATGCGCTGGACCAGACCAATGCCCATGCGGCGGATTTTCGACGAGGTTTCCCCCGGCAGGCCGAACAGACGGGTCAGGATATCGGTCGCCGCCGAGACCATCATATTGTCGAGGCTGCGCCAGCGGTCATAGCGCGCGAGAATTTGGGAGTCGCCCAGATCGAGACCGGTCCGCGCACCCTCGACGAGGCATTCGGTCAGCGCTGCCACATCGCGCAGGCCGAGATTGAGCCCCTGCCCCGCGATCGGATGGATGCCATGGCCGGCATCGCCGATCAGCACAAGCCGATCGGCGGTCAGATGGGAGCTGTGGTGGAAGCCCAGCGGATAGGTCGGGCGGTCGGTGAGCAATTCGATCTCCCCGAGAAAACCGCCGGTTTTCTTCATCATTTCGGCGATAAAAGCGCGCTCGTTGATCTTCGCATAGGCGGGGCCATCCTTGCGCGATACCGTCCACACCACCGCGGAGCGATGTTTGCCGTCGGCATCGTCCAGCATCGGCAGAATGGCGAAGGGTCCGGACGGGAAGAACAGTTCATAAGCGGTGTTTCCGTGCGGCTTTTCATGCGCGATCTTGCAGACGATCGCGCTGTGGTCATATTGCCAGTGCGCCATGATGATACCGGCTTCCTCACGCATCCGGCTGCCCCGCCCGTCGGCGGCAACCAGAAGCGGCGCGGAAAGCCGCTCGCCATTATCGAGCATGATATCGACAAGATGCTCGCCGCGCTCGCAGGATGCCACCTGCGCCGGCATGTGCAGGTCGATATTTTCTTCGGTCTGGACGGCTTCGAACAACAACCGCCGGAGCACCGCATTTTCGACCATGATGCCCATCGGGCCTTCGTCCTCGCCCGGAACAAAATCCAGCGTGCCGGGCTTCAGCCCGTCGTTGACCAGGATCTTCTCGATATCGCAGCCATGCGGCCGCAGCTTGTCGGCCAGGCCGATGGCGTCGAACATGTTCCAGCTGGCGCTGTTGATCGCGGAGACCCGGGCATCGGCCTGCGGGTTGAGCAGCTCGGCCGGGTCGGCGCGGTCGATGATCGCGACGCGCAGGCCATGGGCCGCCAGCGTCAGCGCCTGGGTCAGGCCGATCATGCCCGCACCCAATATGATGATATCGCTTTGCCGAGAATCAATTGCCATGGAGACCGCCTTTCCGAGCCATAATCTGCTATCTAGGTAGGCATCGGCTGCGTGGAAGGAAAGGCAAATCCGGTAAAATAAAGCCAAGAAACTTGACGGCGAGTCCCCGATTCGCGCAAAGGAGGCCATAGTTAATGCGCGCCTTCGGCTGGGGTGATGCACGGGAGTATATAATGGCGGAAAAAGCCAAAGAAGCAAATTGGCGCGAGATCATGCGTCTCAGCCTGTTGCGCAGTGGTGCCCTGATCGGGGCCGTTGCGATTGTTCTGGCGACCATTTTCCTGGCTCTGGCCCTGTTCAGCTATTCGCCCAGCGATCCGTCCTTCAACACGTCGGCGGGCGGTGTCGAACATAACTGGATGGGAGTTGTCGGCTCTTATGCGTCCGACCTGCTGCTTATGCTGATCGGATTGCCGGTGCTGTTCTTCCTGCCGCTGCTGCTGGTGCTGGCCAACCGGTTGTGGCGAGACATCCCGCAGCCGGACTGGAAACGGCAAGCGCTCTGGTGTCTGTTGGCGGCCCTGCTGGTCGGCTTCGCCCTCGCGCTGTGGTTCCCCGATTCACAGATGGAACTGCCCTCGGGCCCAGGCGGCCTCGCCGGAATGCTGCTGGCCAATGGCACAAGCGCCGGCCTCAATGCGATTTCTGCCAGCTGGAGCGGTCTGGTTTCCGGCGTCCTGATCGCGGCCACTTTGGCCGGCGGCCTGATCCTGGGCTACAGCAGCCTCCGGCTCGACAAACCGCTGTTTTCCGGGGCCTCGCTCAAACTGCCCACGCTGAAAAACCCGTTCGAACAGAAAGAAGACGATCTGGTCATCGAACCGGACCGTTCCGGCGTTGCAAAGGTCAAGAAAGACCCGGCTCCCCGCAAGTCGGTCAAGCCCGACAACCGGCCGCCTCCGGAAATCAGCGACCGCGCGCTGCCGCCAAAAAGAGCCAGCGCCGACAAGGCCAAGCAGGGCGATTTTTTCGGACCCTATGTGCTGCCTCCGCTCGACCTGCTAACCCCCGCGCCGGAACAGAACAACAATGTCATCGACAAGGCCGGGCTGGAGCGCAATGCGCGCCTGCTGGAATCGGTGCTCGACGATTTTCACGTCAAGGGCACGATCAACGCCGTCCGGCCGGGGCCTGTGGTGACCATGTACGAACTGGAGCCCGCTCCCGGTATCAAGGCCAGCCGTGTCATCCAGCTAGCCGAGGATATTGCCCGCAACATGTCCGCCCTTTCGGCGCGTGTCGCCGCCATTCCCGGACGCACGGTCATGGGCATCGAACTGCCCAACGCCAATCGCGAGATGGTTGTGCTGCACGAGATGGTCGGCAGCGACAGCTTCGCCGAACAGACCGGCAAGCTGCCGATCATATTGGGCAAGAATATCTCCGGCGATCCGGTGATCGCTGATCTCGCGCCAATGCCGCATCTACTCGTCGCCGGTACCACAGGTTCGGGTAAATCGGTCGGCCTGAACTGCATGATATTGTCGTTGCTCTACCGGCTGACGCCGGACGAGTGCAAGATGATCATGATCGATCCGAAGATGCTCGAGCTCAGCACCTATGACGATATTCCGCATCTCTTGTCGCCGGTCGTTACCGAACCGGCCAAGGCGATCCGCGCGCTGAAATGGGCGGTCGAGCAGATGGAAGAACGCTACCGGATGATGTCGTCGATTTCGGTGCGAAATCTGGCCAATTATAACGAGAAGGTCAAAGGCGCCAAAGCCAAGGGCCAACCGCTCGGCCGCCGCGTCCAGACCGGCTATGATCCGGAAACATCACGCCCGATTTACGAGGAAGAGCAACTCGACTTTGAAGTATTGCCGCAGATTGTGATCATCGTCGACGAGCTTGCCGACCTGATGATGACCGCGGGCAAGGAAGTCGAATTCCTGATCCAGCGCCTGGCGCAAAAGGCGCGTGCTGCCGGTATCCACCTGATCATGGCCACCCAGCGTCCGTCGGTGGATGTCATCACCGGCGTGATCAAGGCCAACCTGCCGACCCGGATCAGCTTCCACGTCACTTCCAAAATCGATTCCCGCACCATTCTCGGCGAGCAGGGCGCGGAACAGCTGCTCGGCAAGGGCGATATGCTCTATATGCCCGGCGGCAAGCAACTGACTCGCGTCCACGGCCCGTTTGTCTCCGATGACGAAGTGCGTCGGGTCGCCGACCACTGGCGCTCGCAGGGAGCGCCGGCCTATATTCAGGCCGTGACCGAAGAACCCGAAGACGGCAGCTTCGCCCTCGACGGCGCCGACCTGAGCGACAATAAGGAAGACCGCCAGTATACTCAGGCCTGCCAGATTGTCTTCGAGAGCCAGAAAGTCTCGACCAGCTGGCTCCAGCGGCAATTGCGGATCGGCTATAATACCGCCGCCCGGATCATCGACCGGATGGAGGAAGACGAATTTATCAGCGCGCCCAACCATATCGGTCGCCGCGAAGTGTTGCGCGATCAGCATGGTCAACCGCTCTAAAGCTGGTACCGGTCTGTTTGCTGACGAAGTGATTAAGCCATTGTTCAATCGCCACTGGCTAGGCAGATATCTGGATTATCTGGAGTTTTTGTAATGTTTAAATATGGTTTCGCCTTGATCGCTGCGCCTTTGGCCCTGACAGCAAGCCTGCCCGCCACTGCCCAGCAAAGTCCGACAGATAGTCTGAACAAAATTTCCACCCATTTGCGTTCCATGTCGACCATGACCGCCAACTTCAGCCAGACCGACCGCAGCGGCCAGATGTTGACCGGAAAGCTGATTATCAAGCAGCCCGGGAAAATCCGGTTCGAATATCAGAAAGACGCCAATCTGCTGATCGTCGGCGACGGAAAAGCCCTGACTTTGATCGACTATGACGTAAATCAGGTCCAGCGCTGGCCGATCAGCAACAGTCCGCTGGCCGCCTTGCTCAATCCCGAACGGGACCTGTCGAAATATGGGAAAATCATTCCGACTCGCAATCCGCAGGTGCTGAGCGTCGAGGTGCACGACCCAAAAAGGCCGGAATATGGCGTGATTACAATGGTGTTCACGAAAAAACCCGGTGCTCCCGGCGGGTTGAGCCTGGATGGCTGGGTATCACTCGACTCAAAAAATAATCGCACCTCCATCCGGCTGTCCAACCAGAAATTCGGTGTTCCTGTCGCCAACAGCAGCTTTAACTGGACCGACCCCCGGCGGAAAAGTCGCGGCAAGCGGTGAACCGAGGCCGGCTGCCGACAAGCGGAACAGACCGTTTATTTCGTTCATATTCGCGACATAAATGCCGGAGTATAACCAACTACAGGATGAGAACAGACAGTCAGGTCTTCCCCCTGTTACCTGACGAAATATGTTTCGACTTGTCCTATGCGTGACGAACGCGAGTTAGCCCCCACCTCCTTAATGCCCCCGGAGGTGGGGGTTTTACGTTCCCGATCCTGTAAAAATAGCGCACCATCAACTTGCCTTTGGGCTTGGGTTTCGCGGCGAGCGTGGTTAGTAGACTCGCCATGAGTGATACCCTTAAAGTCGTCAGCTGGAATATTAACAGCATCCGGGCCCGCCTCGACATCGTCGAACGCTTTCTGACCGAAGAAGCACCAGACGTCCTGTGCCTGCAGGAAACCAAGGTGCGCAACGAACAATTTCCCGAAGGGATGTTCCGCCGTCTCGGCTATAATCACATGATCCTGCACGGCCAGCCGATGCACCATGGCGTCGCGATCATCAGCCGCGTGCCGCTGCACAAGGACGAGCGGTTTGACTGGCAGAATAATGGCGAAGCCCGCCATGTTGGCGCGGTCCTGCAAAACGGTGTGCGTATCGAGAATGTCTATATTCCGGCTGGTGGTGAAATTCCGGACAGGGATCTCAATCCGAAATTCGGCCAGAAGCTCGATTTCTTTGGGCGGATGACCGATTGGTCGGCCAATCTCAGGGAGCCGACGATCCTGATGGGTGACTTCAATGTCGCTCCGCTCGAGTCGGACGTCTGGAGCCACAAGGCCCTGCTCAAGGTCGTCAGCCACACCCAGATCGAAATCGACCATCTCTATGCCATGCGCGATGCCCATGGCTGGGTCGATGTCGGCCGCAAGCTGATCCCCGATCCCGAGCGCCTCTTCACCTGGTGGAGCTATCGCGCCAAGGACTGGCGGGCTTCGGATAAGGGCCGGCGGCTCGACCATGTCTGGGTCAGCCCGGAACTGGCAGACAAGGCGGTCAGCCATTCGGTCCTCGAGGACGCGCGCAGCTGGGGCAAGCCTTCGGATCACGCGCCGCTGATCACGGAATTTGAATTTTGAACACAGCGCCTCACGACGAGGCCCGGAAGGCAGCGGCCCGCAGAGCGGCCCGCGCGATTGACGCGCTGCGCCGCGGCTGGCCGATTGGGGTCGAAGCGGACGGCACGCGGCTCAACCTGCTGCCGGTAGAGACCGCCAATCTGGACGAGGCCCTGCCCGCGTCCGGAACCATCTCGCTGCTCATTTCCGCCAGCCGGGCAGCGACGCTGAAACTGCTCAACCAGTTTGCCGCGGCCGACCCGAATCTGCCGATCCAGATCAGCCTGCCGGCGCCGGTTACCGCGGCAGAGATTATCGCCATCGTCGATCCGGTGCTCGACATGAAATATCCGATGAAGGGGCCGTTCCGCAGCGAGCCGCTGACCAATGCGGCAGCCGCCACAGCGGCGATGGAACTGGCGCGGCAGGGTGGCCTGCTCCCCGCCTTCCTGATCGTCGACGAGGCCGAAGACAAAGTCGAGGCGGAGGATGCGACGGCCTATGCCGATGCCTCCGCGCTGATCATCAGCGCCCATGCCAGACTGCCGGTCGCAGCAAATGCAGAAGCGCATATCTACGGTTTCCGCAGCGACGCCGACGCCACCGATCATGTCGCTCTGGTCGTCGGCAAGCGCGATGCCAGCACACCGGTTGTCCGCCTGCACAGCGAATGTCTGACCGGTGACGTGCTGGGCAGCCTGAAATGCGATTGCGGACCACAGCTTCACAACGCGCTCGGCCAGATGACCGAGGCGAACTGGGGTGTCCTGCTCTATCTGCGGCAGGAAGGGCGCGGCATCGGCCTGATCAACAAGTTGCGGGCCTATGCGTTGCAGGACCAGGGCTTTGATACGGTGGACGCCAACCAGCGGCTGGGCTTCGCGATTGACGCAAGGGACTTCTCGATCGCCGCCCGAATGCTGGAACTGCTCAATATAAAGAAGGTCAAATTGCTGACCAACAATCCGGAGAAAGTGGAAGGACTGGAGGCATGTGGCGTGACCGTAGAAGAGCGGCTGCCGGTCAAGATTGCTGCCAATCCGCACAATGCATTTTATCTCGACACCAAGCGCGACCGCACCGGGCATAAATTATAACTTTCGGTGTACCCTGCCGGAGCAACAGAAAAGAGTTTTCATGACTGAGCTCAAGCACCAGCATCTGATAACTATGACCCTGACGGTCGACTTCGCGGGGATGCTGATGATCGGCAAGACACCGGCCGGACTGCGCCGCATTGCGCCAGTGACCGGCGGCCGCTTTTCCGGCGAGCGATTGAACGGCACGGTCCTGCCCGGCGCGGATTGGGTGATCAACCGGCCTGATGGTGTGATGGAGATTGATGTCCGCTTGCCGCTCCAGACAGACGACGGGGCGATGATCTACCTCAACTATCAGGGGCGGTTTCTGGCAGAGCCGGAAACCATGGCGCGCTTTGCCAAAGGCGCGCTGCTGAAGCCGGAAGAATATTCGCTGGCGGTGACGGCAAAGTTCGAGGCCGGCGCCGACCCATATCTCTGGCTGAACGATGTTGTTGCGGTTGGAACCGGCGAGCAGACGGCGGACGGCCCGGTTTATTCCTTTTTCGAGATTGGTTGAGCAACAACCAGACGATAGCCGACGTCAAGGTTCTCCAACTCCATCAAATGCCCATAACGTTCTTCCCAGGCACCAGAAGCCAAGTCCTGTTCCAATTTTGTGAGAGCATTCGTAATATTATCGAGCTTCGCAAAGGTTGATATTGCGGCCCGGACCTGCGGGTCGAGATAGGCGTGCGGGCGTTGCCAATAGGCACCCAGAAACCCGTCCGTACAATCGCGCGGTACCGGCACGACTTCGACCTTGCATGGCCCCAATATCCGTTCGAATACCTCCAGCTTCGGCATGATTGGCTGATCGAGTGCGATAATTTCCGGGATATAATCGGCCAGCCAGAAATAGCGCGATTCCGGATCGAAAGTCAGGATCACGATTGGGCCTTTTGCGGCGCGGCGCATTTCTCGAAGTCCGGCTTCGAGATTTGACCAATGGTGAACCGTCAACACCGCCATCGCGGCATCAAACTGATCATCCGCAAACGGCATAGCTTCGGCAGAGCCTTGATAGGCCTTTGCAGAGCCCGGTGGCCTCTGACTGATCATTTGGGCGGATGGTTCCAGCGCCGTAACCATCCGTTCATCGGGCTCATAAGAGCCGGTTCCGGCTCCAACATTCAACACCGACCTTGCGTCACCAAGAGCATTGTGGATCGCTCGGGTGATCCTGAAGTCCGGCTTGCGGTGATGTGAATAGCCGACGCCGATCTGGTCATAGATTGCAGTCATCTTGTCGTCAGATTGCTTCGTCGAGGCAAGCATCAATGCCTATTGATGTCGTCCGCTCGTTCGAAAGCCTTCCGGCGATTTCAACAATCGCCGACGGAAGCTTTTCCGACTTCTCCAGGTTATCCCCATCGGCAAGCGCCCGATCATAGGCCAGAGCAAAATTCTCCGGCGGTTGCGCCAGCAGGCATGGAAGCGACTGCGCGCCGAAGCTGTGCACAATTTCCGCGGTCATCTGCTGGCCGGTAAAATAGGATAGTTCGCCAAAGCTGCCGTCAAATGCCAGACCGTAGATTTCGGGAAAGCGCTCTTTAACGCGCTCCGGTTCATTGCCGATTGCCTCCATCAATATCCCCAGCAACTGGAAATTATATGCCAGATGCCGAAAGCTGCGCTTGGCCACATCGCGGGAATATTTGGCGTAGCGGCCATCCCCCTTGATGTCCCGCATGTTACCGACGAAGGACGCGCTGCCCTCGATCGCCAGTCGGTGGAACATATAGTCCCAGGCCTGAACATCGGTAGATACTTCCTCCTTCACCACCATCGGTTTGGAAGCGAACCCGTTCTGGATGGCATGATAGGTTTCATGCGTGATCAGCTGGGCGATCGCTTCATATTCGCCCTCGATGTCCGGTGCGAGACAAGGCAAGTCGATGAAGAACAGTCCGCGATTGGAGAAGCCCCCGCAGGAGAAGCTGGCGGCGGCAATTATCGCCTTGCCGTCAAATTCCATGTCGGCGGGCACATAGGGTAACAGATTCTCGTGAACCCGCTTGATCAGATCATCGCGATTGGCCGTGAGATAATCGATCGACTGCTCCATCAAAGGCCGCTTCTCGACCAGCGACTTGAAACGGAAGGGGTCCGGGTCCGGCGTCTCGCATTTTGACAAGGCGCGCAGTCCGACGAGATAATTTTCCATCGAGAATCGGTCAGCAAATTCCCGATGATGCTCTATCTGGCTCTGGACCGCCGGCGATTCCGTGAATTCGGAATCGACAATCTCGGTGCCGGAACAGGCGATCTCGAGCAGCCGCTGTGCCGCCGAAATATCAATGTCGACATGAACCGACTGTGCCGAAGCGGGTGCTGCCGCAAACAGCGCTGCCAATGTTATCCATAATATCCGCATAAAGCCCGATCCCCGCCTGATATTTCTACCTTGTCACCGATCAATATGGCCTAGAGTATTGCTGTATTATGGCACCACGTCAACACCAAGCGCTGTTTGCCGGAGCGCATGCCGATCCCATAAAGAAAAACCGGCAACATCCGCTTTCGGGACATCACCGGCTTTTCGCTGATCAGATATAGGAGATGGACCTAGAACGGAACGTCGTCGTCCAGATCGCTGTCAAAGGCGCCGCCGCCCTGGCCGCCGCCGGAACCGCCGCCGGTCTGGCCCCAGCCACCGCCGGAACCACCACCGGAAGGCGCGCCGCCGCCTTGACCGCCGCCCCAGCCGTCATTGGAACCGCCACCCTGGCCGCCGCCACCCGGCTTGCTGTCGAGCATTTCCATTTTCGCGTCAAAGCCCTGCAGCACGACATCGGTCGAATAGCGGTCATTGCCGGACTGGTCCTGCCATTTGCGGGTCTGCAGCTTGCCTTCGAGATAGACCTTGCTGCCCTTGCGGAGATATTTTTCGGCAACGCCGGCCAAGCCTTCGTTATAGATCGAGATATTGTGCCACTCGGTCTTTTCCTTGCGTTCGCCGGTCTGCTTGTCTTTCCAGCTTTCCGATGTCGCGACGCTGAAATTGCAGACTTTACCGCCATTGGCGAAGGTACGCACTTCCGGATCCTTGCCCAGATTGCCTACGATGATGACTTTGTTGATGCCGCCGGCCATTTCAAATTCCCCAAAAAAATAACGTGATTAACGATTCTTGGGAGACTCTATAGACCGAGCGCGACGGCACTCCAATATGTAATACCGGCCGCGACATAGGCGAGCGCAAAAAGATAGACGAGCATGAAGGTCGGCCATTTCCAGCCGTTGGTTTCACGGCGTGTAACGGCAATCGTCGAGATACATTGCGGTGCAAAGACAAACCAGGCGAGAAAGGCCAGTGCGGTTGGCAGCGACCAGCGGCTTTGCAGCCTTTCGGTCAGCGACTTGGCTTCCGCCTCTTCATCCGGCGCATCGATCGCATAGGTCGTCGCCAGCGCCGCGACAGCCACTTCGCGGGCGGCCATCGCCGGGATTAGGGCGAGCGCGATATCACGGTCAAAGCCGATCGGCTTGACGATCGGGGCGATGACATTGGTGATCCGGCCCGCAGCACTAT
The DNA here is from genome assembly GCA_964022345.1 of uncultured Sphingorhabdus sp. Lineage (GTDB taxonomy): Bacteria > Pseudomonadota > Alphaproteobacteria > Sphingomonadales > Sphingomonadaceae > Parasphingorhabdus. Next base: position 167,464 of record CAXHZT010000002.1, on the reverse strand, counting down.
AGTCGACCTGGCTCATGGCGCTGTCTTCGGGAACCTTCGGAAAGGTCAGCAGCAGCCACAACACGACGGTCGCCGCAAAAATGATCGTGCCGGCACGGCGCAGGAATATCCACGCGCGCTGCCACAGGCCGATCAATATATCGCGCATGTTTGGCAGCTGATATTTTGGCATTTCCATCAGGAAGCCGCTGTTCGGGCCCTTGGTCACCGTAGAACGCAGGACCAGCGCGACGATCATCGCGCCGACAATGCCGAATATATAGAGGCCGAACAGCACCAGTCCCTGCAGGCCTATGCCAGGCCCCACGGTGGTCGGCGGAATGAACGCGCCAATGATGATCGCGTAGACAGGCAGCCGCGCGGCACAGGTCATCAGCGGCGCGACCAATATCGTCGTCAGCCGGTCTCTCGGATCCGAAATGCTGCGCGTTGCCATAATGCCGGGAATGGCGCAGGCGAAAGAAGACAGCAGCGGAATGAAGCTGCGGCCCGACAGGCCGACACTGGCCATCAGCCGGTCCATGATGAAGGCGGCGCGGGTCATATAGCCGCTCGCTTCGAGCAGCAGGATGAACAGGAACAGGATCAGGATCTGCGGCAGGAACACCACCACCGAACCGACACCGGCAATAGCACCCTCGATAATGAAGTCCCGGATAAAGCCCGGCGCCATATTCGTTTCGACGGCACCGGCCACCCAGTCGCTGCCGCTTTCGATCCAGCCGATTGGTGCTTCTGACCAGGCAAATACCGCCTGGAACATGATGAACAGGATAGCGAACAGGATCAGCGGTCCGGCAAAGGGATGCATGAACAGACGGTCGGTGCGCTCCGACCAGCGCCGGCCGGCCGTTTCGGCGATAATCGCCTGGTTGGCAATCTGCTTGGCCCGCTTGCGCAGCCCATGCTCCCAGTCTTCTTCTATGACCGGCTTGACGGGGTTCGGCTTTTTCCGGAGCTGGCTTTCCAGCACCGCGGTCAGATGTTCGAGGCCGCGCCGCCGCACCGCGACGGTGGGAACCACAGGCACACCCAGAGCGGCTTCGAGCCGGGTCGGGTCAAGCGTCAACCCGTCCCTTTCGGCCAGATCCATCATGTTGAGGGCAACGACGACCGGCTGGCCGAGCGCGATAACCTCCAGCGCAAAGCGCAAATGGTTGTCCAGATTGGCCGCATCCAGCACGATAACAATGGCATCGGGCGTGCGTTCGCCCTCTTGTATCCCCATAATGACGCCGCGCGTCACTTCCTCGTCGGGGCTCGTCGGATCGAGACTGTAGCTGCCCGGAAGATCGACCAGTTCGGCCTGCTTGCCGCCAGCGAGAGAAAAATGGCCGGATTTGCGCTCTACCGTGACACCGGGATAGTTGGCGATTTTCTGGCGCGCGCCGGTCAGCGCGTTGAACAGGGCACTTTTACCGGAATTGGGGTTGCCCGCGAGGACAATGAGGGGGACAGCTTCGCTCATGGATCAGGCCTGGTTCGTCACCGAAACCGGTTGAACGGATATCGCTTCTGCGTGGGATTTGCGGACGGCGATTGTCATCCGTCCCACTTTCAGCGCAATCGGATCACTCAAACCGAACATTCCCTTGTACAATTTTTCCACCGCGACGCCTTCATCCACACCAAGCGCCCGCAGACGCCGCCCGTCATTCTCGGAAATTGCAGTCCAATCAATCGATACCACTTCGGCATTTTGCCGGAGGGCCAATTGGTCAAGGGTGGTGGGTGTAAGCATTTATCGCGAGCAGCCTTTTCTAGTTGCGATTGATTATCAATATTGAATAGCTTTGGCGAGTCTTTTTGTGCCCTGGTGCCTTATGGCCGGGACGCTTATTGGAAAGTTGGCAATTCCATGCCCGACGGCGCACCTGCTCAGCTGCCGCGATAGCGTAATCGACCGACAAAGCGCGCCATGCTGAACCGGTCACCGCCGCGGCCGGTGATCTTGGCCTTCACCTTTTCGAACTGCATCACATTGTCGATCCGCCGGTCGAGAAACGCCCGGGTGTCGGCGAAATCGTCGCTTTCGTCGTCCAGAAAGACGCTGATCGTGCTGCCGTAGACACCCGACAACAGCGTTCTCTTGGTATAATGATTATAATCGGTCGCCGTGTCCCCGGCGAGACGCCACATCTTGTCCGCTGCCCGCCAGCCCATTTTCGCAGCGCGACGCAAATGGGGCGGGGCCGCCAATATGGCCACAGCGCGCCGCAACCCTTCGCGGTCACCGGCCAGCGCCTCCAGCCTTGCCTCTACCAGAGCCTTGATCCGTTGCCGCACCTTCATCCCGGCAAGCTCTTCGGCGCTGTATTTCGCCGCCATCCGGATATCGATTGCCTGGAACCAGGCGTCGATCATATCAACCGGGCCGTCATTGAACGCGAGTCTGGCGAGATCCGGATCCACGCCCGCCAGTCCCGCAGCGGCCAGAACGGCTTTTTCGTTCCAACCATCAAACGCCGCCTGCGCGGCCAGCGATGGAGCAAGAAAAGAGCGCACTTCGTCCAGGGTCGGATCTTCGGGAAGCGATGCAGACATGGGGGTTCCTTTGAAATCAGAGCTATCAACATAGACAGAAATTGCTTGGTTTCAAACCATTGCATTTAGAGAAGCGGCCTCTTAATTGTCTGATTAACAATCCATGCCTCTTGTTTCAGGGAATTCCATCTTGACCACATTGTTCGATCCGATCACCGTTGGCGCCATCGAGGCTTCAAACCGCATGTTCATGGCCCCGCTCACCCGCTGCCGGTCGACCATGGAATTTGTCCCCACACCGATCATGGGCGAATATTATGCGCAGCGTTCCGGCGCCGGCGTGATCATTTCGGAAGCCACCGGCATCAGCCAGCAGGGCCTCGGCACGCCTTTCGCGCCGGGCATCTGGAATGACGCGCAGACCGAAGCGTGGAAACCGGTTGTCGAGCGCGTCCACCAGGCCGGCGGCAAGATCATATGCCAGCTCTGGCACATGGGCCGCATCGTGCATCCCGATTTCCTGGGCGGCGAAAAGCCGGTATCGGCGTCCGCGACCACCGCACCGGGCAGCGTCCGCACCTATCAGGGCAAAAGAGACTATGAAGAAGCCCGTCCGCTGGAAATCTCGGAAATCCCGGGACTGCTCGACGATTACCAGAATGCAGCCGAAAATGCGAAGAAAGCCGGCTTTGACGGCGTGCAGCTGCACGCAGCCAATGGCTATCTGATCGACCAGTTCATCCGGTCCGGCACCAATTTGCGGACCGACGAATATGGCGGACCGGTAGAGAATCGCATTCGCCTGCTCGGCGAAGTGACCCAGCGGCTGGTCGATGTCTGGGGCGGCGACCGGGTTGCCGTGCGCCTGTCCCCCAATGGCGACTCCCAGGGCGCGGATGACGCGACGCCGGTTGAAACCTTTACCGCGGCGGCAAAATTGCTCGACCAGATCGGCATCGCCTTTCTCGAACTGCGCGAGCCCCCTGCCCACGGTACCTACGGCAACACCGATGTGCCGCCGGTCAGCCCCGATATCCGGCCGGTCTTCAAAGGGCCGCTGGTTCTGAACAGCGACTATTTTTATGATAATGCGACCGCAGCGCTGGCCGAGAACAAGGCCGATGCGATCAGCTTTGGCCGGACGTTCATGACCAATCCGGATCTGCCGGCACGGTTCCGGGCGGGCGCAGAACTCAATCCGATCGATTTCACCCCGACCTGGTACAGCCAGGGACCGGAGGGATATATCGACTATCCGACTATGGACGAAGAAAAAGCCGCGACGGCCTGAACGGTCGCGCGGCAGAAATGTCGCGCGGCTAAAAGGCGCCCTGCAGGCGGCGGAACATATCCTGCACCGCCGACTCGGCATCGACTTCCGCCTGGAGGCGCGTTGACAGGCGCTGCAGGCGCCGGAACAGTTCCTCGCTTGCCATGATGACCTTGCGCGCGTCTGCCGGAAAGCGTTCAACCATGCGCCGGTCGGTGACGGGTGCGTGGCCGAGCGCACGATCGTGGTTCCACGATTCCCCTTGCGTCAACTCGCCGCTATGCAAGGCCTTCTGGTTCAGCAGCCAGGCGATGCAGTGCATCAAGCGCGTGGTGACTTTCAGGGATTCACAGGAAAAGGACACCGCGAGAACATCGCTCTCTTCGCAATCCTCGTTAAAACGTCCGGATTCGAAATAGGAGCGGGCTTCGTCGGCCAGGACCATAGCCTCGGTGTAGAGCGCATCCAATAGTTTCTGCGTCATTAATGATTTACGGTCCGGCATATTTGTCCTGTAGCAAATAATAGCTGCTCAACGACAGTCAATTTCCGCCCGCATACTAGCGGACAAGGCCGTTGTTTCAATCTGACACGTGGGAAATTCTGGGGTTAACTGGTGGATAGTCATGGTTAATGAATTGCTAAGCCGCAGCAAAGCTTGGCATTCACGCAATAATGTCCGGGATGAGCTGGTTTTCCAGCAATATAATACGGTCACGCAATTGCAATTTTCTCTTTTTGAGTCGCGCGGTCCGAAGCTGGTCGGGACTGCCGGATTCGATCAGCGCGGCGATCGCTTCGTCGAGGTCCCGATGTTCTATTCTCAGCAGTTCAAGCTGCGTTTGCAACTCTTCATCGCTCTTCCCCATGCCGGATCAATCTCACCCCTTGCGTCGGTACAATAATTTTGTAATTTAAACCTTATTCATGGTTCCTGTCTAAACCAAGACAATTAAACCGTGAACCGGACGCTGGCCAAACCGGCCACCGCAGCAGGAAAGGAAGCTTAATCCTCTTTCAATTTCAGAACCATCAATCCTGAGGAGACTTAAATGATTCAGAATCACATGTCAGCATTGCGCGATAAACATGAAGCGCTGGAACGCAAGATCAACGAAGAAGAAACCCGCCCGTTTCCGGACACGATTCGAATCCACAGTCTCAAAAAGGAAAAACTTCGATTGAAAGAAGAATTGCTCAATTAGCTGCGAACCATCCACTCTGCTCCGGCTGAACCGGCAATAATTTCATCCGGTTCAGCCGAAGGGCTGCTTTTCGATATCGCACTCTCAAGGCCTTTCTGCTAGGCGAAAGTCATGCCCTTATCAGATCCATCCAGTACCAAGACCGCCCGCAATATCCTGACTGGTCTGCGGTCGATCATGGCGTCGCGGGGCAATGCGCAGACAAAGCTCAATCAGGTGGTCGACACGATCGCGGATGCTGTAAGCAGCGAGGTCTGTTCAATCTACCTGCGGCGCGACGGTCTGCTGGAACTATTCGCCACCCGCGGCCTCAATGCCGAAGCGGTCCATGTGACCAAACTCGCGATGGGCGAAGGCCTGACCGGCTATATCGCGAAAAATGTCGAGACGCTGAACCTCGACGAAGCGGCCAGCCACCCCGATTTCCAGTATCGCCCGGAAACAGGTGAAGAAAAATTCCACAGTTTTGCCGGTGTGCCGATCATCCGCAACCAGCAGTCGATCGGGGTTTTATGCGCCCAGCATGTCGAACCGCGACGCTATTCCGAAGTGGAAATCGAAGCCTTCCAGACGGCCGCGATGGTGCTGTCGGAACTGATCACCAGCGCCGAATTTGTCGATGACAATTTTGCCGAAGAAGCCACCGCCGTCGATGTCGGAGCAAACCGTCTCAGCGGCTTGAAACTGGTCAAGGGCAAAGCCAGCGGCCGCGCCGTCTTCCACCAGCCGCGGGTCAAAATCGAACATACCGTAGCGGAGGACACCGAAGCGGAACGGCACCGGGTCTACTCCGCCTTCGACAAGATGCGCGACCAGATCGACCAGATGACCAGCCAGGCGGAATTCGGCGTCGGTGGTGAGCATGAGGAAGTGCTCGAGACCTACAAGATGTTTGCCTATGACGAAGGCTGGAGCCGGCGGATCAACGAAGCGATCGACAGCGGCCTGACGGCAGAAGCGGCCATCGAAAGGGTTCAACAGCATACACGGATGCGGATGCGGCAGATCGATGATCCGTTGCTTGCGGAACGCATGCATGATCTGGAAGATCTGGCCAACCGGCTGCTTCGCATTGTCTCCGGCCAGATGGGCACGGCTGCCAAAATGGGTCTGCGGCAGGACACGATCCTGATTGCCCGCAATCTGGGTCCTGCGGAACTGCTTGAATATGACCGGCGCAAGTTAAAGGGCGTCATCCTTGAGGAAGGCTCGCTGACCGCGCATGTTACGATTATCGCGCGGGCCATGGGCATTCCCATCCTTGGCCAGGTGAAGAATATCCGGCAGGTCGTCCGGGAGGACGATCCCCTTTTGCTCAACGTCGACGAAAATGTCGTGTTCGTCCGTCCGGGTCCTTCGGTCGAGGAAGCGTTTGAAGCCCAGCTCGAACTCAGCCAGAAAAAGCGCGCCGCCTATTCCGAATTGCGCGACAAGGAAGCGATCACAAAGGACGGGGTGAAGATCACCGTCAACATCAATGCCGGCCTGCGGGACGATCTGGCCCTGCTCAACCTGACCGGCGCCGACGGCATCGGGCTGTTTCGCACCGAATTCCAGTTTCTGGTCGCCGCGACCATGCCCGGGCGTGCCGGACAGACGAGATTTTACCGCGATGTCCTGGATGCCGCCGGCGAAAAGCCGGTCATATTCCGCACCATCGATATCGGCGGTGACAAACCCCTTCCCTATTTTCAGGCCAGCGAGTCCAAAGAGGACAATCCGGCCATGGGCTGGCGCGCGCTCCGGATCGGCCTTGAGCGGGATGCCCTCATGAAAGTGCAGGCACGGGCCCTGCTGACCGCTGCAGCAGGACGGCAGTTGAATGTCATGTTTCCGATGGTTGCAGAGCCGTGGGAATTTGACGAAGCCAAAGCGGTGTTTGAAAACCAGCGCGCCTATCTGCAGGGCCAGAAGAAAAGACTTCCCTCGCAAATTCGCTATGGTGCCATGCTCGAGGTCCCTGCGCTCGCGGAATGTCTCGATCTGATGGCAGACCGGCTCGACTTCCTTTCGATCGGTACCAACGACCTGACGCAATTTCTCTTTGCCGCCGACCGCAGCAATCCCAAACTCGCGGAGCGCTTCGACTGGATGAGTCCGGCCATTCTCCGCTTCCTGCGCCGCGTTTCGGGAAATGCCGAAGAGCTGGGTATCAATCTCAGCGTCTGCGGCGAAATGGGCGGACGGCCGCTGGACGCGCTCACGCTATTGGGTCTGGGCATCCGCAATCTGTCCATCACACCGGCATCGGTTGGTCCGATCAAGGCGATGGTTCGCTCTCTCGACCTCGGCCAGGCGACCGTGGCGATCAGGAAGATACTGGACGAAGCACCGGCAGAGCCGCGGACGATTTTACAACAATGGGCGAACGACAATGGTGTCGATCTCGATTGACGAACATCAGCACGGTCAGCGGGACAATTTTCCGGTGACCGGCTGAAAATTACAAAATGCTGCGCATCGGCCATGATAGCCATTGACTTTTGCCTCTTAAACTGGCTTTTTTCAAAGGATTATCCGGAGGTGTGCGAAAAGGGTCGCAAAATGATCCGGCCAAGGGAGTTTGGTGTGGCCGAAGAAACCAAAGACGACGACAATGTCGAACTGAATCTGCACAATACTGGCGAGTTGCTGCGCCGTGCGCGCGAGCAGAAAAATCTGTCGCTGGACGATATCGCCAAAAAAACCCGTATTCCTCAGCGCCATCTGGCATCTATCGAAAGCGGCGACTTTGATGCGCTGCCGGGGCGGACCTATGCCATCGGCTTTGCCAAATCCTTCGCCCGGACGGTGGGCCTTAGCGAGGCGGCTATCGGCAGCCAGTTGCGCGAAGAAATGGAAGAGCAAGGCCATGGCGCCTTCCAGCCCGAAATGAGCGGCTATGATCCGGCCAGTCCTTCCAGCATTCCGCCGCGCTATCTGGCCTGGACCGCAGCGGCCATTGGTGTGCTGGTGCTGGCCGGCTATCTCGTGTGGCGCACAATGACGCTCAATCCCGACGCCCTGACCGAGATGGCGGCAAGCGAGGCCGACACGGCAGTGACGGCGGCGGCCGACAGCGTCGACCCGCAGACGGTCGAGGACAGCAGCACGACACCGTCTGAGCAAGGGACTGTTGTCCTGACGGCCACGGAAACCGTCTGGATGAAAATCTATGATGCAGAAGGCGAGCGCCTGTTCGAGGACCAGATGGCCGCAGGTGATACTTTCACGGTTCCCGCCGACGCCAACGACCCGCAGATACTCACCGGGCGGCCCGACGCGCTGACCGTGACGATCGACGGCCAAGTGGTTCCGCAGCTGGGCACCGCGGAACGGACGATCAAGGATGTCGGCGTAAGCGCTGCGGCCTTGCTGGCCCGGACAGAGGCCAGCAATCCGGCGGACGATCTGCCGAACGACTGAGCCGCGCATGCATAAATGACGACGGCCGGCGCTGGAGACACGCCGGCGGACGGGTTTAATTTTCTTTACTTTTCAGCGTAGTATATGGTTAATACGCGTCAAAATCAGCGGAGGCTTCGATGAAAAGATTCGGTACCACAATCCTGCTCGGCAGCTTGCTTGTCAGCACGCCGGCCATGGCACAGGACGCAAATACGGAAAAACGCGTGGATCGGCTCGAGCAAGAGATGCGTGCGGTCCAGCGCAAGGTTTTCCCCGGCGGCTCGAGCCGCTATTTCGAACCGGAAATCACCGCCGAAACTGGCCCTGCATCCGACACGCAGACCAATACCACCTCGGCGGTTACCGACCTGATCGCGCGCGTCGATGCACTGGAATCCAGCCTTGCCAATCTCACCGGCCAGGTCGAGGAAAACGGCTTCCGGCTTAAGAAAATCGAAGACCGGCTGGCTGCTGCGGAGCCACCGACGACCAGCGTGGCCAGCAAAGCCACGGCCAGTCCCGCCGCGACCGTGGCTGCAGAAGCCGAACCGGATCCGGAGAGGGTGGTCGGCGTGGCCGCGATTGTCATGCCCGATAGCGGCGATGCGGCAGAAGACGCCTATATTTACGGATATCGCCTGTGGGACGCCAAATTCTATCCCGAGGCGCAGGCGCAGCTGAAGAAGATGGTCGAGGATCATCCCGGCCACCGGCGGGCAAGCTTTGCACAAAATTTGCTCGGACGCGCCTATCTTGATGATGGCAAGCCGGCGCTGGCATCGGTCGCGCTTTATGAAAATTACCAGAAAAGGCCGCGCGGCGAACGCGCGCCGGACAGTCTCTATTTCCTGAGCACCGCACTGGTCCAGCTCAACAAGAAGACCGACGCCTGCCGGGTTCTTGCCGAGATGCAGGATGTCTATCCCGAAGTTGCCAGCGGCCGGCTTGCCGATCGCGTTGCATCGGGCAAGGCTGCCGCCAACTGCAAATAATATATGGACGATGCAGCCGCCTCTCCCGCCAGACGCTTTGCGGAGGCTCTTGACCGGCTGGTTCCCGAATTTGCATCAGGCGACCAGAAACTGGGGCTGGCCGTTTCCGGAGGCCCCGACAGCCTCGCCCTGCTGTTGCTCGCGCACGAAAATTTTCCGGGCCGGGCTGTGGCCGCGACCGTTGATCACGGCCTGCGGCCCGAAGGACGGGCAGAAGCGGAATTTGTCGCATCGATTTGCGCCGAACGCGGTATCGCGCATGACATTTTGCAGCCGGTCGTTCCGATCCGCGGCAGTATCCAGAGCGCGGCCCGGCACGCGCGCTATAGTCTGCTCCACGACTGGATGACCGACAGGCATATCGACTGGCTCGCAACCGCCCATCATGCCGACGACCAGCTTGAGACCATGATCATGCGCATCTTGCGCGGCAGCGGGATTGACGGGATGTCCGGCATCCGTGCGAAACGCGGCAATATCGTCCGGCCCCTGCTCCATTTCCAGAAAGCGGAACTGACGGCCTATGTCGCCGAAAAAGGGATCGATGCCGTCGACGACCCGTCCAATCGCGACCAGGGTTTTGATCGCGTGCGGGTCCGCAACGCGCTGCACGATCTGGAAGGTTTTGACACGACGCTTGCCAGCCAGAGCGCGGATGCTTTGGGCGCTGCGCGCGAGGCGATCGAATGGATGACCGACAGTCTGGGGCAAGACCATATCAGAATCACCGATAGCGGCTGCACGCTTGCCCGCACCGCCTTTCCGCATGAAATCCAGCGGCGGCTGTTGCTGAAATGCCTGCATATCTGCGATCCCACCCTGTCACCCCGCGGTGGCCAGATCGACCAGACAATTATCGCGCTGGAACAGGGCGAAACCGTCACGCTGGGTGACATTTTGTGCCGAGGCGGCGCGGCCTGGCGCTTCCAGCCCGCACCAAAGCGTCGGAACGGTTGATTTTATGCCTCTTGCGGACGGCCCATCCCTCCGATCACTCTGATCGGTAAAAACATTGGCCTTCATATTGTCATCCGCCGCAAAAGGACTATCTTTAGAACAGAGTTAAATTGCGGCTTGGTGCCTATCAGCTGCTGCAACAATGATTACAGGACAAGACACGCAATGAATGACGAACAGGATCCGAAAGAAAATCCCTGGATGAAGAGTATGTTCATCTGGGCTGGCGTCATCATAGCGCTTCTGCTTACCGTCTCGATGTTTGGTGCCGGTGCGGCCAGTGATGCCGGGTCGGGCATCAGCTATTCCTCCTTCCGCAACAAGGTTGAAGAAGGCAGCGTGAAGAGCGTGGCCATCGCGCCCGACCAGATCACCGGTGAACTCACCAATGGTGACAAATTCTCCACCACGCCCGTCGGCAATGATCCGTCGCTGGTGAACCTGCTCGACGAAAAAGGCGTGGAATATAGCGGCAAGGCACAGGAACAGGCCAGTATCTGGCAGATCATCCTAGTTCAGTCCCTGCCCTTCCTGCTGATCCTCGGCATCGCCTTCTTCGTGCTGCGCCAGATGCAAAAGGGCAGCGGTTCCGGAGCCATGGGTTTTGGCAAGTCCAAGGCCAAGCTGCTGACCGAAAAACAGGGCAAGGTAACCTTTCAGGATGTCGCCGGTATCGACGAAGCGCGCGAAGAGCTGGAAGAGATTGTCGAATTTCTGAAAAATCCTGGCCGTTTTGCCAAGCTGGGCGGACAAATACCAAAGGGCGCACTGCTGGTCGGTTCGCCGGGTACCGGTAAAACGCTGCTGGCCCGCGCTATTGCAGGCGAAGCGGGCGTGCCCTTCTTCTCGATCTCCGGTTCCGATTTTGTCGAAATGTTTGTCGGCGTCGGCGCCAGCCGTGTCCGCGACATGTTCGAACAGGCGAAGAAAAACGCGCCGTGCATCGTCTTCATCGACGAAATCGACGCGGTCGGCCGTCATCGTGGCGCCGGTCTCGGCAACGGCAATGACGAACGCGAACAGACATTGAACCAGCTGCTGGTCGAAATGGACGGTTTCGAGGCCAATGAAGGCATCATCATCATTGCGGCGACCAACCGTCCCGACGTGCTGGATCCCGCGCTGCTGCGTCCCGGCCGTTTTGACCGCCAGGTCGTCGTGCCACGCCCCGATATCGAAGGTCGCGAGAAGATTCTGGCTGTCCACATGAAGAAAGTACCGCTGGCACCCGACGTCGACGCGCGCACCATTGCTCGCGGTACGCCGGGCTTCTCCGGTGCTGATCTTGCCAACCTCGTCAACGAAGCTGCCCTGATGGCTGCCCGCCGTGGCAAACGGATGGTCGCGATGAGCGAGTTCGAGGATGCCAAGGACAAGGTCATGATGGGCACCGAGCGCAAATCGATGGTGATGACCGAAGACGAGAAGAAGATGACCGCCTATCATGAAGCCGGCCATGCGCTGGTCTCCGTTCACGAGCCGGCGTCTGATCCGATCCACAAGGCAACCATCATCCCGCGCGGTCGTGCACTGGGCATGGTCATGCGCCTGCCGGAACGCGACAATTACAGCTACCACCGCGACAAGATGCACGCCAATCTGGCGGTTTCCATGGGCGGACGTGTCGCCGAGGAAATCATCTTCGGCTATGACAAGGTTTCCTCCGGTGCATCCGGCGACATCCAGTACGCGACCAAATTGGCGCGTGACATGGTCACCCAGTGGGGCATGTCGGACCTGATGGGGCCGTTGCAATATGAAGAAGAGCAAGGCGAAACCTTCCTCGGCTATTCGCAGTCCCAGCGCGTCCATATGTCGGATGAAACCGCGAAGAAGATCGATCTGGAAATCCGCAAGCTGATCGATGACAGCTATGACCGGGCGAAACATGTGCTGACCAAGCATGAAGATCAACTCCATGCTCTCGCCAACGCGCTGCTCGAATATGAAACCCTCTCGGGTGATGAAATCGACCAGTTGGTGGAAACCGGCAAGCTCGACCGTCCCGACGGGGATGTTGCAAAGCCTTCTGCCGTACCAACCATCGGTGCATCCATCCCGAAAGCGGGGCGGAAGAAGAAAGGCCCGTTTGGCGATCCCAAACCACAGGGTGCCTGAACCCCTCTTCCTTTAGAGACAAAGAAAAGGCCGCTCGGGATATTCCCGGCGGCCTTTTCTTTGTCTTAATATATTTTGCGGCGGACCGCAGATCGCTTAGCGGCGGCCGTAATCTCCGGCAACACCAGCGCTGCGTGGTGGCGCAGCGGCTGTCAGGCGAAGGGCTTCTGCCGACTGGCTGATCGAACCGATTTCATCCGGCGTATCATCATCGTCGATGAGAACCTTCTGCAGCGACTGGATCAGGCTTTCCTGCAGATCCTTCGGCTTGACCGTTTCTTCCGCGATTTCGCGCAGGGCGACAACCGGGTTTTTATCGCGATCGCGATCAACAGTCAGCTCTGCGCCGCCTGAAATCTCACGTGCGCGCTGGGCAGCAAACAACACCAGATCAAACCGGTTTGTGACTTTATCAACGCAATCTTCAACCGTAACGCGAGCCATAAGGCGCTCCTGATTCTGCAAACTTTTGGAAAAGAGGCCTGCATCTAGGGAAATCGGCAGGATTTGTCAACAAATCCGGCATCGCGACGACATTGGTAATTAATCTAATGGTTTGTCGCGCCAGCGATGATAACCTATGTCCCAAAACCATGGAAACCACCCCTGCAAATTACCCGATCCGACCAGCCGATCAGCCGCAATGGTTCGAGGTCGGCGAGAACCGTTTGCGGCTCATGCGTCCCGCAGAAGAGCGGCTTTCGGCGCTGGTGAAAATGCTCGAGGGGGCCGAGGAAAGCCTAAAACTGTTTTTCTATATGTTCGAGGATGACCGCACCGGCCAGATGATCCTTGACCTGCTGGTCGCGGCCTGCCGGCGGGGCGTCGCCGTGGAAATGATGATCGACAGCTTCGGCTCCAATGGCGCCCCGCGCGCTTTCTTTGACCCTTTTGTCCAGGCGGGCGGAAAGTTCCGGGTTTTCAGCCCGCGATTCTCGACCAGCTATTTTGTCCGCAATCATCAGAAGATGATCATCGCGGATGATTGCTGCGCCCTGATCGGCGGCTTCAATATCGCCGACGAATATTTCGCCGTGCATCAGCAGACCGGCGCGGACGACCAGAGCGACGATAGCTGGGAAGATCTGGGTCTGGAAATAAAGGGGCCCGAGGTTGCCAGTCTCGCCAGCTATTTCCGGCTATTGTCCAACTGGGTGTACCAGGACAATGGCAATATGCGTTCGCTGCGGAGAATGGTGCGCCATTGGGAGGCTGGCGAGGGCAAGTTCCAGTGGCTTCTCGGCGGGCCCAGCAATCGCCTGAGCCGCTGGGCGCGGGCGATCAAGAATGATCTGGAAAACGGCAGCAGGCTCGACCTTGTCACCGCCTATTTTTCGCCCGGACAGGGACTGTTACGGCGGATTGGCGGATTGTCGAAGCGCGGCGGACAAAGCCGGATCATATTACCGGGCAAAACTGACAATGGAGCGACCATGGGGGCGAGCCGGCTGCTTTACGGATATCTGCTGAAGCGGCATGCGCGCCTGTTCGAATTCCAGGCCCGACGTCTCCACACGAAGCTCGTGGTCGTCGATGATGCCGTCTATATCGGTTCGGCAAATTTCGATTTGCGCAGCCTGTTCATCAATGTGGAAATGATGCTGCGGATCGACGATGCCGGTTTTGCCCGCCATGCGCGTAGCGTGATCGACATATTGCACGACGATAGTGAAGCGATCACGCCGGAGCTGCACAAGTCCCGCCGCACCTTTCTCAATCGGCTGCGCTGGACCATCTCCTATTTTCTGGTGAACACACTGGACTATCGGGTTACCCGCCGATTCAATTTCGGCTTTCTGAAATAACACTCCTTTGCCAGGCCAAGCGGGTTTGCAAGCCGGCTGGCGCCATCTGTCGCAGCAGGAGAATCATTCACCGCAATAGCCAGTTTTGCCTCTGTTCAGACAGGGTCGCGTAGGTAGAAGGGTCTATGAACATAACAACAGCAGATGATCGGCCGCTCATGAGATATTTTCGGCATATATTGACCTTGATGCTGACCGTCACACTGGCCGCCTGTGTGTCTCCTTCGAACCGGCCGACAGCCAAGCCGGGCAAGGCTCCGCCCCCGGTCTATCAGAACCGGGCACCCTCGGCGCCACCTGCCACCAATACGGCGCGCGAGCGGCCCGATCCTGCGCTGGTTCGCGAAATTGACCAGCTGTGGCGGACCTTTCCGGGAAAGACCGGCATTGCGATCAAACGGATTGATGGCGAATGGGAATTCGGCCACCGGATCGACGAATATTTCCCGCAGCAAAGCGTTTCCAAGCTCTGGGTAGCGATGGCCATGCTCGACAAGATCGATCAGGGCCGTGCGTCCCTGTCCGACCCGATCCGTATCAGCAAGGAAGACCTGACCCTGTTCCACCAGCCCATGGCGGTTGAAGTCGAACGGGAAGGTGCGGTGGTCAAATCCGTCTATACACTGCTGGAAAAAGCACTGGCGAGCAGCGACAACACCGCGAACGACGCCCTGTTGCGGCACGCCGGCGGGCCCGAGGCCGTGCGCAAGTTCATCGCCAAGAACGATCTGGGGAAAATCCGCTTTGGTCCCGGCGAGCGGCTGTTGCAGGCCGGCATTGCCGGAATGGAATGGAAGCAGGACCTGTCCTACCGGCGGTCATTCTATGCGGCCCGCGCAAAAGTGCCGGTCGAACGGCGCCGCCAGTCGCTCGACGCCTATCTGGCAGATCCGGTTGACGGAGCCAGTCCGCGCGCGATTGTCCAGGCCCTCGACAAGCTGGCCCGCGGCGAGCTGCTGTCGGCCAATTCGACCCAGTTGCTGCAATCAATATTGAAACGCACACGAAGCGGACCCAACCGGTTGAAAGCCGGCGTCCCTGCGGGCTGGGAATTTCTGCACAAAACCGGCACCGGCCAGGTGTTGGGCTCGGTCGCGACCGGCTATAATGATATCGGGATTATGACCGCACCTGATGGCACGCGCTATGCCGTGGTGGTGATGCTGGGTGACACGACCGCTTCCATCCCCGAACGCATGCGTCTGATGCAGGCGGTGACGCGGGCTGTGGGCCGCTACCACCGGGACTGAGATTATTCGCTGCTAGCAGGGGCAACGGCGCTTTCGCCGCTGTCGCTCAGATCCGGCGGCGTATTGCGCTCGTCAAGCATTTCCGCGGCTTCATCGAGCGCCTTGGCTTCACCGACGGTCACACCGCCCGGACCGGGATCATTTTGCGCAGGACCGCATGCGATAAGTCCTGCCAATATCACGAGGCTGAAAAGATTTTTCATGGCTCCTCCATAGTCCCGATCGAGACCGGGCCAAAGACAAAAAAAAGGGCCGTCCGAAGACAGCCCTTTTTCTTATAGATTTTAAGAAGCTTAGTTGACTGCGTCTTTTGCAGCAGCGGCAGCTTTGTCTACTGCATTGTTTGCAGCTTCCTTGGCAGCAGCGCCGGCAGTTTTAGCAGCTTCGCCAGCGGCTACAGCAGCTTCACCAGCTTCAGCGGTTGCTTCAGCAGCAGCTTCGCCCATGGCGTCTGCGGTGCCTTCAGCGGCATCCATGGCATCATCAGCAGCTTCTTCAGCCGTTGCTTCCGTGCCTTCTACTGCTTCTTCAGCACCAGCTTCAGCATTGTCTGCGCCGGAGCATGCAGCCAGGCCGAGTGCAGCGGCCAAAACGATCGATGTTGTAACTTTTTTCATTGGGATAACCCTTTGCTATAATCCTCATAAACCACGCAGGCGGGAGTTTTCCAGCTCCGTTAACCTGCGGTGGCTGTCTTTAGCGATTTGGGCATCCGAACGCAACGACGAACCGATCCGCGCATTTTTTTCAAATGTAAAATTTGGTCTGCCCGGCGACCAGAACAAAAGCCAAAGCCATCAGATCAAGCCGATTGACCAGATATAAAGAATTCTTTATATAGCCATGCACCATGGATCATATCTTGAACATTTTTAGAGCATTGGCGGACCCGACACGGCTTCGAATCGTGCTGTTGCTGCAAAAAATGGAATTGGCCGTGGGCGAGCTTGCACAAATTCTGGATCAAAGCCAACCGCGTATTTCCCGTCACATCAGAATATTGGATGAAGCCGGACTGGCCGAGAGACGGAAAGAAGGAAGCTGGGTTTTCTTGAAACCCGGCCCCGCCGTCGAACTGGATATATTGGCGCGGATCTTCCGTTCCGACCCGGTCGCGAAATCCGAACAGGCCTTGCAGGATGAGGCGCAACTGTCGCTGGTTCGCAAAATGCGCTCCGATATGGCGGAACGCTATTTCGCGGCCCATGCCGAAGAATGGGATGCAATCCGGTCGCTCCATCTGCCCGAAGCGGAAGTCGAGAGGGCGATGCTGGCCCTGCTCGGGGACATAGAGCTCGGCGACATGCTGGATATCGGGACCGGCACGGGCCGGATGGTCGAACTGTTCGGACCGGCAGCCCAGTCGGTCGTCGCCGTGGATAAAAGCCCCGAAATGTTGCGGCTGGCCCGGGCAAAACTGCTTGAGAGCGAGACCGATGGCGGATCGAGCCTGATAAACAAGACAGAACTCAAGCAGGGCGATTTCAACCAGCTGCCGGTCGCCGACTGTGCGGTCGACACGATCATCCTCCATCAGGTTCTCCATTATGCGCAGCATCCGGAAAGGGTGCTGGCCGAACTGGCCCGGGTTCTGAAACCCTGCGGTACCGTCGTGATCGCCGATTTCGCCGCCCATGACCGCGAAGATCTGCGCACCGAACATGCCCATGCGCGCCTCGGCTTCAGCGATGACAGCATGAAGCGCTGGTTCGTTGCCTCGAATCTCGATCTGATCCAGACGAGGACACTCGACGGCGGTGAACTGACCGTCAAAATATGGGTCGGCAGAAAGTCGACCATATCCAGCCTGCGTCCGGATTCCGGCGGCATGGCTTCCTCACCAGATAAATTGAAAAGAGCATCAGCATGACCAATCCGACACGGCCCCTGGCCTTTAGCGAGCTGGAAGAAGCCAAGCGGGCGCTGGATGTTCCTCTTTTTGCCGGACTGAACGGCGACGCGGATGTTTCGTTCGAATTTTTCCCGCCGAAATCGGAGAAGATGGAGAAAACATTGTGGGACAGCGTGGTGACCCTCGAACCGCTCAACCCGCGTTTTGTTTCCGTCACCTATGGTGCCGGTGGCACCACCCGGGAGCGCACCCACGCCACGGTCGCCCGCATCGCCAAGGAAACCGATATTCCGGCTGCCGCGCATCTGACCTGCGTTGGCGCCAGCAAAGACGAGATAGCGGACGTTGCGCGCGCCTACTGGGAAGCGGGTGTCCGGCATATTGTAGCCCTGCGCGGCGATCCGCCAGCGGAGGGAATGGCCTTTGAACCGCATCCGCAAGGCTATGCCAGCGCGGCAGATCTGGTCAAAGGACTGAAAGATATCGCACCGTTTGAGATATCGGTGGCGGCCTATCCGGAAACCCATCCCGAAGCCGATTGCCCGCAAAGCGATCTCGACAATCTGAAGCGCAAGCTGGACGCCGGTGCGAGCCGTGCGATCACGCAATTTTTCTTCACTGCAGAAGCCTTTTTCCGGTTTCGCGATGCGGCAGCGGCTGCTGGCATTGATGCAGAGCTGGTGCCGGGCATATTGCCGGTGTCGAACGTGGCCCAGACGCGCAAATTTGCCGGCATGTGCGGCGCGGAAATCCCTTCGTGGATGAACGATCTGTTCGAAGGCCTCGACGACCATCCCGCGGCAAGACAGTTGATCGCGGCCACCGTGGCGGCGGAACTGTGCCGCAAGCTCTATGCCGGAGGCGTTCGCCAGTTCCATTTCTACACGCTCAACCGGGCGGAGCTCAGCTACGCGATCTGCCATTTGCTGGGCAAGCGCCCCGGCGGCACACAACAGGAGAAAGCGGCATGACCAGCGCACGCGAAAAACTGACGACACTGGCCGAAGAGCGCATATTGGTATTCGACGGCGGCTATGGCACGGCGATCCAGAACTATCGGCTGGGCGAAGATGATTATCGCGGCAGTCTCGACCTGACCGACGACCAGAAAGGCAATAATGATCTGCTCAGCCTGACCCGGCCGGACATCATTGAAGCCATTCATACGTCCTATCTCGAATCCGGCGCCGACATAATCGAAACCAACACCTTCAGCTCGACCGAGATCAGCCAGGCCGATTATGGCTGCGAACATCTGGTCCGCGACCTGAACGTCAAGTCGGCCGAGATCGCGCGCACGGCTTGCGACAAAGCCGAGGCCAAGGACGGACGGCCGCGCTTTGTCGCCGGATCCATCGGTCCGACCAACAAGACGCTGTCCCTGTCCCCCGATGTCAACGACCCGGGCTTCCGCGAAATCGACTATGACTATCTAAAAGGCGTCTACCGGGCGCAGTGCGACGCGCTGATCGAGGGCGGGGTCGATTTTCTGCTGATCGAAACGATCTTTGACACGCTCAACGCCAAATGCGCAGGGATGGCGGCGATGGAAGCCGCCGAAGCGAGCGGGCGGGATATCCCGCTGATGATCTCGATGACCTTGACCGACCTGTCCGGCCGCAATCTGTCGGGCCATACGGTCGAGGCTTTCTGGCACGCGGTCCGGCACCTGAAGCCGCTGACCATCGGCCTCAACTGTTCCTTTGGCGCCGACCAGCTGCGCCCCCATCTCGCCATGCTGGCGAAAGAGGCGGATACGCTGATCATGGCCTATCCCAATGCCGGCCTGCCCAATGATCTCGGCGAATATGACGAAATGCCGGACGAGACCGCCGAGTTGATCGAGGACTGGTTCAAGGACGGGCTTGTCAATATTGTCGGCGGTTGCTGCGGCACGACGCCAGAGCATATTGCGGCCATTGCGAAGGTTGTCGAAGGGCACGAACCGCGCAAGATACCCGCCATTTCCGTTCACACCCGCCTTTCCGGACTGGAGCCGTTCAATATGGCCGCCTGAAGCATCAACAATTCGGTGCGTTTCGAATGCGACCGCGGAATGAACCACAGAAGACTAAATGCCTTTCGTCAGCGCGCGAGGCCAACGGATAATATCACATCATTATGACACAGCCCTCTTCCACCAATTTCGTCAATATCGGCGAACGCACGAATGTTACCGGCTCTGCC
This sequence comes from uncultured Sphingorhabdus sp., assembly GCA_964022345.1. GTDB lineage: Bacteria > Pseudomonadota > Alphaproteobacteria > Sphingomonadales > Sphingomonadaceae > Parasphingorhabdus. The sequence continues at coordinate 147,957 of CAXHZT010000002.1, read as the reverse complement.
CGCTTCAAGAAGCTCATCCTCAATGATGACTATGAAGCCGCGGTCGAGGTCGCTCGCCAGCAGGTCGAGAATGGCGCGCAGGTGATCGATATCAACATGGACGAAGGGCTGCTCGACGCGCACCACGCGATGACCACCTTTCTCAAGCTGATTTCCGCCGAGCCGGATATCGCGCGGGTCCCCGTGATGATCGACAGCAGCAAATGGTCGGTGATCGAGGCGGGTCTGAAATGCGTCTCCGGCAAACCGATTGTCAACTCGATCTCGATGAAGGAAGGCGAGGAAGAATTTCTCAAACATGCGCGCAAGTGCATGGCTTATGGCGCTGCCGTCGTGGTCATGGCCTTTGATGAAACAGGACAGGCCGATACCAAGGACCGCAAGGTCGAGATTTGCGAACGCGCCTACAAGCTGCTGACCGGCATCGGCTTTCCGCCGGAAGATATTATTTTCGACCCCAATGTCTTTGCCATCGCCACCGGGATTGACGAGCATCGCCGCTACGGCATCGATTTTATCGAGGCGACCCGGGAAATCCGCAAACGCTGCCCGCATGTCCATATTTCCGGCGGCCTGTCCAACCTTTCCTTCAGCTTCCGTGGCAATGAACCGGTGCGCAAGGCGATGCACAGCGTCTTTCTCTACCACGCGATCCCTGCCGGCATGGATATGGCGATCGTCAACGCGGGCCAGCTGGATATTTACGACGACATCGATCCCGAACTGCGCGAACTTTGCGAAGATGTCATTTTTGACCGGCGCGAGGATGCGACCGACCGGCTGATCACGCTCGCCGAGAAATTCCGCGGGACCGATGAAGTGGCGGAAAAGGCAGCGGCAGAGTGGCGCGGCTATGAAGTGCACAAGCGTCTGGAGCATGCGCTGGTCAAGGGCATCGACGCGCATATCATCGAAGATACCGAGGAAATGCGCCTCGCCGTCAAGGCGCGCGAAGGCCGCCCGATCGAAGTGATCGAAGGCCCGTTGATGGACGGCATGAATGTCGTCGGTGACCTGTTCGGGTCGGGCAAAATGTTCCTGCCGCAGGTGGTGAAATCCGCGCGCGTGATGAAGAAGGCCGTCGCCCATCTCTTCCCCTATATCGAAGCCGAGAAGGACGAGAATGCCAAGGGCAAGGGCAAGATCATCATGGCCACGGTCAAGGGCGATGTGCACGATATCGGCAAGAATATCGTCGGCGTCGTGCTGCAATGCAACGGCTTTGAAGTCATCGATCTCGGCGTCATGGTCGCCTGGACCGACATCCTGAAAGCCGCGAACGAAAATGATGCGGATATCATTGGGCTGTCGGGGCTGATCACGCCCTCGCTCGATGAAATGGTGACCGTTGCCGAAGAAATGGAACGGGCAAAAATGTCGGTGCCGCTGCTGATCGGCGGCGCGACCACGTCGAAAACCCATACCGCATTGCGTATTGAACCCGCCTATAGCGGTCCGACCATCTATGTGCTCGACGCCAGCCGCGCCGTCGGTGTGGCATCGCAACTGGTCAGCGACACCCAGGCCGAACCCTTCATCGCAAAAACCCGGGAAGATTATGAGCAGGTGCGGATCGCACGCGCCGGCAAGACCGGGAAGAAACTGGCAACACTCGAAGAAGCCCGTGCTAATGCCGCTGTGGTCGACATGAGCCTCAAGGCCCCGGCACCCGCCAAGCCGGGATTGCACGTCTATGAGGACTGGGACCTTGCCGATTTGCGCGACTATATCGACTGGACGCCGTTTTTCCGCGCCTGGGAACTGGCGGGCAATTATCCCGCGATCCTGACCGACAAGATCGTCGGCGAGAGCGCAACAGACCTGTTCCGGGATGCGCAGGCGATGCTTGACCAGATTATCGAGGAAAAATGGCTGACCGCGAAAGGCGTGGCCGGTATCTGGCGGGCGCGGCGCGAGAATGACGATATTCTCGTCTCGCCGGAAAATGCGGAATTCACGCTGCCGATGCTGCGGCAGCAGGTGGTCAAGCGCGGCGGCAAGCCGAACAATTGCCTCGCCGATTTCATCGATAGTCAGGACGACTGGATCGGCGGCTTTGCCGTCACCGCCGGTCACGGTATCGAAGAACATGTCCAGCGGTTCGAGATGGACAAGGATGACTATAACAGCATCCTGCTGAAGGCGCTGGCCGACCGGCTGGCCGAAGCCTTTGCCGAGCGCATGCACGAACATGTCCGGAAAGACCTGTGGGGCTATGCCGCGGACGAGCATTTGAACAACAAGGACCTGATCCGCGAAAAATATCAGGGCATCCGCCCTGCCCCCGGCTATCCCGCCTGTCCGGACCATAGTCTGAAACCGATATTGTTCGACATGCTGGATGCGACGGAGAATACCGGTATCGAGCTGACCAGTGGCTTTGCAATGACGCCGACCGCTGCGGTTTCCGGTTTCTATTTTGCCCATCCGCAGGCGGATTATTTCGGTGTGGCGCGGATCAGCGAGGACCAGGTCGAGGAATATGCGACAAGGCGCGGCGTTTCCGTTGATCAGGCGCGGCAATGGTTGCGCCCCAACCTCAACGAATAGATCTGTCAGCATGGCCCTCAACCTCTATCGCTAAGGCTGGATTCATCTGGTAGAGACTAGGCTTCTGCATTGTTTGCCTTCGCGGTAAGCGATATGGAATATGCCGTGTTCTCCCGATTCAGGATCGCCAACATGAACTTCAAGACCCCTTTGATAGCCGCAGTGATAACGGCGTCCGTCGCCGCAACCGCGGTTCAGGCGCAGCGCGACGCCCCGTTCAAGGTTCAGGAAACCGGCGAAACCTATGTCCGGCTGGCCGACGCGGTAGCGGCCATTGGCGGAAATAACGCCACGATCGTCATCGCGCCTGGCTCCTATGGCGATTGCGCCGTACAGAAAGCCGGCCGTATCACCTACAAGGCAGCGGTCCCCGGCCAGACCATATTCGATGGCGGCGTTTGCGAGGGCAAGGCCAGTCTCGTGCTGCGCGGCAAGGCAGCCACGATTAACGGAATCATCTTCCAGAACCAGCGGGTTCCGGACGGCAATGGCGCCGGCATCCGGATCGAGCGCGGTGATCTCTATATCTACAACGCCATGTTCCGGAATGCCGAACAGGGCATTTTGAGCGCCGATGACCCGAGCGCGGAAATCGTCATCGACCGGTCGACCTTCCAGCGGCTGGGACGCTGCGATCGCGGCCTGTCCTGCGCGCACAGCATCTATATCGGCGACTTCGGATCGCTAAAGGTGACCAACAGCCGGTTCGAAAAGGGCAATGGCGGCCATTATGTGAAAAGCCGCGCGCCCCGGGCGACGATCAACAACAACAGTTTCGATGACACGCAGGGCCGCGCGACCAATTACATGATCGACCTGCCGGCCGGTGCCACCGGCGTGATCAGCGGCAATGTCTTCGTCCAGGGCCAGAACAAGGAAAACTGGAGCGCCTTCATCGCTGTGGCCGCCGAAGACCGCGACCATAGTTCGGCGGGGCTCAACATCCATTCCAACAGCGCTTCGCTGGCCAAGGGCGTGAACAGGACCACCTGGTTTGTCGCCGACTGGAGCGGTGACCAGCTAAGAATTGCCAACAATAGTCTCGGACGTGGCTTGACCCGCTACCAGCGGCGCTAGAACCCCGCCGGCCTCACTCGCAGCTGTTTACCGGGCCGCCATCAATATCCAGACATTGCCCGTCGGTTTCATCCGCCGGAATATCGACACCGACAAGCGCGCCCAGCGTCGGCGCAATATCGACGGTCATGACCGACAGCGGCTGTTCAAAATGCTTGATGCCCTCGCGCCAGAACAGGATCGGAACGCGGCGGTCATAGTCCCACGGGCTGCCATGGGTGGCCACATATCCCCGCGCGGTCGTGGCAATCGGAGTCACCGCTTTTTTGAGCAGAACGACAAAATCGCCTGACCGGTCGGGGTGGAAGGAAGCGCGGGCCCGCTGCGGCAGGGTCCATTCTTCCGGAGAGCTGCGCGGTACTTCGACCGAAGCGATCTCGTCATGGGTCAAAACCATTTCCACCTGCGCGTGGGCCGCGATCAGCGCGATGGCGCTGTCCCTGACCTGAACCCGCTGCTTTTCGGAAAGATCCGTGCTGACATAATAGTCGCCAAACGGCCCGTCCGCATAGAGCACAGGCTTGTCGGCGGGCAGGCCCAATACATCGGCAACCTTCCTGCCAATTGTTTTGGCGTTGAGATCGGGATCGATCCGCTCTGCGCTCGGGACGCCCTGCAGACTCATCCGCTCCGGCAGATCAAGGCCGCCATGGTCGGCGGTCAGCATCACGACATAATCTATGCCTTCGCCATCCAGAATATCGAAAAACGCACCGAGCGACCGGTCCAGCTCGCTCATCTGGATGCACATTTCCAGACCTTCGGTGCCAAAGGCGTGACCGATATAGTCGGTCGCAGACAGTCCGATCGACAATATGTCGGTGGCTTCACCCTGCCCCAGCTTGAGCTCGTTGAGCAAGACGGTTGCCGCCTCGATCACCGAGCCGTCGAAATCGGGAGAGCCGCGGTAAATGCTCGCTGCGCCTTCAGGACGCTGAAAAGCATAGTCGCCGACAGATTTGTCCTCCCCATGCGCGATCCGGGCGTTGCGTGCGGCACACTGGGCCGGCACCGCATAAGCGGGGCGGGCCTGGTCAATCGTTGCCGCGATATTATCGTTGAGCGCGGCAATTGCCGGCATGGTCTTGCGGCCCTGCAGCGTGGAAAAGCCTTTGCCTTTCCACCAGTAAATCTCGTCGACATCATGGCCGCCCATCATCAGCGCCGACCGGTCCTTGCCCGCAACGGCGACATTGCGGGATTCGGGCGAAACGGTCTTGAGCCGGTCACCGAGCGTCGGCACCAGCAGATGCCAGACCGACGCAATATAATCACCCTGGGTGGCGGCGGTAATGTCACCAAAGCTGGTGCCGTCGACACGCTCGTCCTCGGCGCAATAGACGGTCTTGTCCTCGCGCTCGATCGACAGGTCGATCCAGTTATTCGCAATGATGCCCGCACGGCCGGAGTGGACGCCGGTCATGATTGTCGAATGGCCCGGGCAGGTCTCCGTCGCGGCGTGCGACTGGTAGCCGGACGGAAAGACCACACCGTTCGCCAGCCGGTCCAGACCCCCGGTGAAGCTGCGGCGATATTCGCTGAACAGATCGGCGGAAAACTGGTCAACCGAAATGGCGACAACCAGCTTCGGCGGGGCTTTGTCGGCACCGCTGTGATCTTCCGCATTTGCGATGCCGGAAAATATGATAGACGCGGCCAGGGCTGTAACTAGGGTCAATTTTCGCACGAATGGTCCTCACTGATGAATGTCGCTATAGAAAGCGGCTCTCCAATAGCCTAAATGCGATTAAACAGGAAATAGTGAGTTTTTATGACATCTGATTTTCGCCTATTTTCGATCATGCTTATGTTCGCGGCCCTGTTTCTGGCCCCGGCTGCGCAGGCGCAGAACCGGCTGGGCAATACAGAGCTGAATGTGCCGGCCACATTGGTGGCGGAATCGCAACAGGTGAAGGCGGGAGAAAGTGTCACTCTCGCCTTTGTCATGGAGCCGAAGCCGACCTGGCACGGCTATTGGGAAAATCCCGGCGATGCCGGCATCGGCATGAGCTTTGACTGGACCTTGCCCGCAGGCGTCACCGCCGGAAAAGCACAATTTCAGGTTCCCGATACGCTGCTGATCTCGGGGATTATGAACTATATCTACAAGGGCGACTATGCCGTCCTTGTCACCCTCGCTCTCTCCGACGTGGTCCGTCCCGGACCGCTGCCGATATCGGTAAAATCCGAATGGCTGTCCTGCACCGACGAGATTTGCGTGCCCGAACAGGACGAACTGTCGATCACCCTGCAGGTTGTCGGCAAGGACGCAGCGGTCGTGCCGGACAAGAGATTTGACGGATTCCGTGCCGCTCTTCCCCGCCCTCTCGGCAGCCAAGGCAGCTTTGCCGTAGACGGTGACCGGTTCCGCCTGTCCATTCCGCTTCCCGCCAATATCGAGATCGACCAGCCCTATTTCTTCATTCTGGAAGACGGTGTGGTCGACTATGCCGCGCCCCAGACATTCAACCGCGACGGCGACCGGCTGATCCTCGAAACAGGCGCGCGCGGTGATGGCTTCGACACGATCACCGGAATTATGAAAATCGGCGATCATGATGGCTTCCTTATCACCGCCACCAAAGGCGAGGTCGCGATGACTGGTCTGCCTCTGGCCGGCGACGGCCCGAAGCAAGAGGGTAGCGCTTCGCTGCTGTTCCTGGCTCTCGGCGGCGCGATATTGGGCGGCCTGCTGCTCAACCTGATGCCCTGCGTATTTCCAATCCTCAGCCTGAAAGCGATCAGTCTCGCCAAGGCCGGCGGCAATGAAGCCGTCGTCCGCCGCGATGCGCTGGCCTATACCGCTGGCGTCGTGCTGGTTGCCACAGCACTGGGCGCGGTCCTGCTCGGTCTGCGCGCCAGCGGAGCGGCGGTCGGCTGGGCATTTCAGCTGCAGGACCCGCGGATCATCTTTGTGCTGCTTGCGCTGGTGACCGCTATCGGCCTCAACCTTGCGGGCCTGTTCGAACTGCCCAATATCAATTTCGGCAACAAGCTGACCAAGAAAGACGGCGCAGCGGGATCCTTCTGGACCGGCGCGCTGGCCGCTTTTGTCGCGACGCCCTGCACCGGCCCGTTCATGGCCGCAGCTCTCGGCGCGACCATCGTTTTGCCGCCGATCGCCGCGTTGGTGATTTTCGCAGGTCTGGGCGTCGGCCTCGCCCTGCCCTTTCTGCTGATCGCCTTTGTCCCGGCGATCCGCAGCCGGCTGCCCAAACCCGGGCCCTGGCTGGACAGTTTCCGCAAGATCATGGCGATCCCGATGTTCCTCACCGGCATTGGCCTGATCTGGCTGCTCGGTCGCCAGATCGGCACCGATGCGCTAGGGCTGTCGCTGGTCTTCCTGCTCACGGTCAGCCTGATCCTGTGGTGGTTCGGCGGGGGCCAGATGAAGGGCCTATCGCGCGGCGCGCTGACAGCCGGGGCAATGATAGCCGCTCTGGCGGGCGGCATCATCGCCCTGCCCGGCCAAGAGGCAATGAAGAACCAGAAGCTGGCCCATGCCTCCGGCGCGACGCTGCCCAGCGAGCCTTTCAGCGAAATTCGCCTGAGCGAGCTGCGGGCATCCGGCCAGCCGGTCTTTGCCTATTTCACCGCCGACTGGTGTATCACCTGCAAGGCCAATGAAGCCGCCGCCATCCAGCGCAGCGAGACCGCCGAGGCTTTTAAAGCCGCTGACGTCGCCGTGCTGATGGGCGACTGGACACGGCCCGATCCGGTGATCAGCAGATTTCTGGAAAAACACGGTCGCGCGGGCGTACCGCTCTATCTCTATTATGCGCCCGGTAAAGAACCGGTCATCCTGCCGCAGATTCTCACGGTGGCGACATTGACAGAACTCGTGGGCAAGGCAGTATAAAGCAGGTCATTTGATTCCATCCCCCACGAACGGAGACAGACAATGCGAAACTTTCCAGCCTTCACAGCAGCAACCATTGCAGCCATCGCGCTGGCCAGCCCGCTGGCGGCAGCACAAAGAACCGGTGCCATCGCCCAGGATTTCAAACTTACCGACGTGAACGGCAAGACAGTGCAGCTGTCGCAGTTCCGCGGCAAGACCGTAATATTGGAATGGCACAATCCGGGCTGCCCCTTTGTCGCCAAACATTATAACAGCGGCAATATGCAGGCGACCCAGAATGCCGCCCGCCAGCAGGGTGCGATCTGGCTGACCATCAACAGCGGCGCCAGGGGCAAACAGGGTCACATGACCGGTGCCGAGGCAAAGGCGCTGATTGCCGAGCAGAAAATCCGGTCGACAAACTATCTGTTCGATACGAAGGGCGTGGTGGGCAAGGCCTATGGCGCAAAAACCACGCCGCATATGTATATTATCGATGGCAAGGGAGTGCTGGTCTATCAGGGCGGGATCGATGACAAGCCGACAGCCAATCCTGCAGATATAAAGGACGCGCGCAATCATGTGCTGGCAGCGCTGGACGAAATGAAAGCCGGTAAAAAGGTAAGCGTTACCCAGGCGCGCCCCTATGGCTGCTCTGTGAAATATGCGTCCTGAAGAAAGCGAAAAATGCAGGGCTGGCGCGCAATACTAAACGCGCGTGCCAGCCCTGCGCTGCGAGTCCTGGGGATATGACGGCAGCAGGCTAACCCCCGCAACCTGCTCGCCATAACATCCTGGCTCCGATGCGGAGAGGATGTGACCCGCTGCAATTACACAAGGTCGGGAAACAGAACCAATACACAACACGGTCCTGCCTCCCGCCTCTGTTCCGACAGCGTACGACCCTACTTAAAGGCGCCGCCGGTCAAACTCTTCCTGTCCGCCAGCCAGCTTGCGCCGGCGGAAAAGGGAAATGATAATTTTTGCTGCTGACCTCAATCTATTCCAGTGCGTCGGAATCTTGTTGCCGGGTCAGTTCTTATCTCTGCAATCTCTATGGCGGTCCTCTAGCTAACCTGACATGAACGGTCATGTAAACTATCGTAACAACTCGTAAACCATTGAAATTATATTACATTTTTGCGTAATTTATACACAGTTCGGCGACGCGCGAAATATTCGCGACGGGAGCGTTTCGGACGGCATATAAAAATGCCTTATTTTCCAGATAGTTGCATTTGCGACTGATTCGGACGCTACAAAAGCGCCGAAATCTGCGCTCCGGGATATCAGCCGGGCTTGCGGAACCGCATGACAAAGCGACTGGTTTTGCCGCGCACGGCAGGATCGAAAACATTTTTCGCCAGATCATCATCAGGATTAACGAACATCTCGCTTTCCCCGTCCAGCACGAAACCGGCCTTGATGAAATCCGCCCGCGCGGTTGCCGGATCGATCCTGTGCGTTTTTTCCACCACGGCTCTTGTGTCACCGGACGGTCCCACATGATCAATCACGGCCACCACACCACCGGGTTTCATGCCGGCATATAGATTGGCCAGCACGACAGCGGGATCCATTTTGTCGAAATTGAACCGTTCGCTTTCCCAGTAAAAGTCATGATAGATCAGATGGAGCATGGCAAAATCAACGCTGTTCGCGGCCGGTTTATAGTCCGGCAATTGCGAAGGCACCATCGTCACATTGGGTTGCCGTGCAACGACGCTCGCCCATTTTTCCTTGGACTGCTCGCTGGAGACAAATTGCGGCGGATTGACCGCGATGACCGATCCGTCCGGACCGACCGCACGTCCCATGATTTCGCTATAATAGCCACCACCGGCAAAAATATCGAGCACCATATCGCCGGCTTCAAGGCCCATGAAAGCGAGCACTTCGGCCGGCTTCCGGCTCTCGTCGAGCTTGATTTCGGCATCGTCCCGGCCCGGAGCCGACACCGCGGCTTTGAAATCAGGCGCAGTGTTTTCAGCGGTCGCCGCCGGAGACGAGGACATCTCACCCGCCGCGACCGGAGCCGCGATGGCCAAAGCAGAGGTCGCCAATGTCAAAAATATCGAAGCACACATGATGTCTCTCCCCAAAATATTGGCAGCAACATGGACCCATCATGATTTTCATACAAGCGGTGACGATGCGTTTAATCTATACCCGGCCGTCTTTCGTCGAAACAATTGCCGCCCTACATCTTCCGCTGCACCTTGCCATAGCCCATTTTCCGCGTCCCGGGTCGTCCCTCAGTCGACCGGCCTTTCGGTTGCGCGACCTGCAGATCGGCAGGGAGGCCGAGCTCTTCGGCTTCGAGCTTGCGGATTTCGTCGCGCAGGCGGCCTGCGGTTTCGAATTCCAGATCGGCCGCTGCATCGCGCATCTGTTTTTCGAGGCTTTCGATATGGGCGCGCAGATTGTGGCCGACCAGAGGCTTGCTGTCGTCGTCGACCGCACCGGTGACCATGTCCTTGGCCGTGGCGTGGGCGACGATATCACCGATATTCTTCTTGATCGACAGCGGCGTGATGCCGTGCTCGAGATTATATTCGACCTGCTTCTCGCGGCGGCGGTCGGTCTCGCTGATCGCGCGCTCCATCGAGCCGGTCATCCGGTCGGCGTAGAGAATGACCCGGCCATCGACATTGCGCGCGGCGCGGCCAATGGTCTGGATCAGCGATGTTTCACTGCGCAGGAAGCCTTCCTTGTCGGCGTCCAGTATCGCGACCAGCCCGCATTCCGGAATATCGAGCCCCTCGCGCAGCAGATTGATACCGACCAGCACGTCATAGACGCCCAGCCGCAGGTCGCGGATCAGCTCGATCCGTTCCAGCGTCTCTACATCGCTGTGCATATAGCGGACCTTGATCCCGGCCTCGTGCATGAATTCGGTCAGATCTTCGGCCATCCGCTTGGTCAGCGTGGTAATCAAAGTCCGATAGCCCTGTTCGGCAACCTTGCGGCATTCGTTGATCACGTCGTCGACCTGGTCTTCGACCGGTCTGATCTCGACCGGCGGGTCGATCAGACCGGTGGGACGAATGACCTGCTCGGAGAACACGCCGCCGGTCTGCTCCATTTCCCAGGGCCCGGGTGTCGCCGAGACGCTGACCGTTTGTGGCCGCATCGCGTCCCACTCGTTGAAGCGCAGCGGGCGGTTGTCGATACAGCTGGGCAAGCGGAAGCCATATTCCGCGAGGTTGATCTTGCGGCGATGGTCGCCCTTCGACATGGCGCCGATTTGCGGCACGGTCTGGTGACTCTCGTCGACGAACAGAAGCGCATTGTCCGGCAGATATTCGAACAGCGTCGGCGGCGGCTCGCCCGGCAAGCGCCCGGTCAGGAAGCGCGAATAATTTTCGATACCGGCGCAGCTGCCGGTGGCGGCGATCATCTCGAGATCGAAATTGGTTCTTTGCTCCAGCCGCTGATGCTCGATCAATTTGCCTTCCGCCTCCAGCTCCTTGAGCCGCTCGGCAAGCTCAAACTTGATCGCTTCCATCGCCTGTTTCATCGTCGGACCCGGCGTGACATGGTGCGAATTGGCATAGACCCGCACCTTGTTCAGGGTCGCGCCCTTCTTGCCGGTCAGCGGATCAAATTCGACAATTTCTTCAATCTCGTCACCGAAAAAGCTGATCCGCCAGGCCATATCCTCATAATGCGAGGGGAAAATCTCGAGATTGTCGCCCCGCACCCGAAAGCTGCCGCGGGCAAAGGCCATATCGTTGCGCTTGTATTGCAGCGCGACCAGCTTGCGGATGATATCCCGCTGGTCGACCGACTGTTCCTTCTTGAGATCAAAGACCATCGCCGAATAGGTCTCGACCGAGCCGATGCCATAGAGACAGGACACCGACGCGACGATGATCACGTCATCGCGCTCGAGCAGCGAGCGCGTCGCGCTGTGCCGCATCCGGTCGATCGCTTCGTTTACCGAGCTTTCCTTCTCGATATAGGTATCCGATCGTGCGACATAGGCTTCGGGCTGGTAATAGTCATAATAAGACACGAAATATTCGACGGCATTTTCCGGAAAGAAATTCTTGAACTCGCCGTACAGCTGCGCCGCCAATATCTTGTTCGGCGCCAGAATAAGCGCGGGACGCTGCAATTGTTCGATCACCTTGGCCATGGTGAAGGTCTTGCCCGACCCGGTCACCCCGAGCAGCACCTGGTCGCGCTCCTCATCGCGCATGCCCTCTACCAGTTCCCGGATAGCCGTGGGCTGGTCGCCCGCCGGTTCAAAATCGCTGACCAGCTTGAAGCGCCGTCCGCCTTCCGATTTTGCCGGCCTATGGGGCTTGTGCGGAACGAAATCTGCTCCGGTCTCCGGCTCCGCCAGACCTCTTCTAATTACCAGTTCTGTCATAAGACTGATATGGAACAAAAAGGGTCCAATGTCATCCCTAGAATATTGTCTTCGGGGAACAGACGCGCTAGAAAATTTACATCTGGCGCGCATCGGCTTAAAGCTGATCGCGAAGCATCAAAATTGAGGGAAATATTCGTGAAAAAATTACTAGTGTCAGTGGCTGTGCTTGGTTTGATGGCGGGCTGTTCGGACAATGGCGCCGACCTCGACGGCGATGGCAAAATCACCGCGGAAGAAGTGGCCGAAGAGATGAACCAGGTTCGCCTGGAACCGGGCGAGTGGGAAAATACCATGGAAATCGTGGATGTCGAAATTGAAGGACTGCCGGACAATGTACCCGCCGGCATCATGGACGGCATGAAGGGCAAGATCACAAAATCCAAATCCTGCATCACCGAGGAAGAAGCCGAGAATCCCGGCGCGCAATTTTTTGCCGCACAGGAAAAAACCCACTGCGAAATCAAGAAATTCGACATGAGCGGTGGCGCGGTTTCGTCTGAAATGACGTGCAGCGATATGGGCGGCGCACCGGGCAGCATGACGATCAAGATGGACGGCCAATATGGACCGAGCAGCTATGATATGGCCATGAAAATGACCGGCGGCGCGGCTGGAATGAAAATGAACATTTCCTCCAAAAGCAACGGCAAGCGCATCGGCAGCTGCCCGGCCGAATAATCCGGACGCCATTGGCAGAACCACATAAAGAGGCGGGAGCTTATGGCTTCCGCCTCTTTCGTTTTGGCAGCATTGTAAGCCGGATCATTTCTCTCGAATATGGCGTTGACCCAATATTCTCGGCACCGAGAGCGACAAAATTTTGCACATTTCAAACCGGTCCGGCATAGAGAGACAAAATACAGGGGAAAAACCATGAAATATTTTTTGGCTCTGGCGGCGACAACCGCTCTCATCTGGACCGCACCGGTTGCAGCACAGAATAGTTCGCCATCGCCCGATCTCGCGGCGGCCATTGCCGCGGACTATGACGAAGAGCTGGAGGCCCTGTTCCTCGACTTCCACCGCAATCCCGAACTTTCCTACAAGGAAACCCGCACCGCGGCGATCATCGCCGGCAAATGGCGGGACGCGGGTTTCACCGTGACCGAGAAAGTCGGCGGCACCGGCGTGGTTGCGGTGATGAAAAACGGTGCAGGCCCGACCCTGATGCTGCGCGCGGATATGGACGGCCTGCCGCTGGTCGAGGATAGCGGGCTCGACTATATGTCGACCGCGAAACAGATCAGTATCGACGGCGAGGAAAAGCCGGTGATGCACGCCTGCGGCCATGACGTGCATATCACTTCGCTGATCGGCACCGCGCGGCAGATGTCGGCGATGAAGGACCAGTGGTCCGGCACTCTGGTGCTGGTCGCCCAGCCGGCCGAGGAACGGATCGGCGGCGCCAAGCTGATGATGGACGACGGACTTTATAGCCGTTTCCCCAAGCCCGATTTCGCCATGGCCTTCCATGTCTCCGCCGACACACCGACCGGCATGCTTTCGATCGGCGAGGGCATTGAAAGCAGCTCGTCCGACAGCGTTGATATCATCGTCCACGGCGTCGGCGCACATGGCGCTGCCCCGCACCGGGGCAAGGATCCGATCGTCATGGGCGCGGAAATCATCATGGCGCTGCAAACCATTGTCAGCCGCGAAATCGCGCCGCTCAAGCCGGCGGTGATCACCGTCGGATCCTTCCACAGCGGGTTCAAGCATAATATCATCTCCGACAAGGCGACGATGCAACTCACCGTCCGCTCGGATCACGAAGAGACACGGGCAAAATTGCTGGAAGGGATCAAGCGGGTCGCGACCAATGTCGGCCGGATGAACGGCCTGCCGGAGGACAAGCTTCCGGAAGTTCTCGTGTCGCATGAATCGACGCCGGCCAATTATAATGATGCGGCAATGACACAGCGGGTGAAGGGCGTTTTCGCCGCCCGCTTCGGCGAGACGGTCTTCGACAACAAACCACGCGAGAGCATGGGCGCCGAGGATTTTGCCTATTTTGTCGCTCCCAACACCGATGTTCCGGGCGTATATTTTGCCGTCGGCGGCACGCCGCAGGCCGATTTTGACCGTGCGGCTGCCGGTGGTGCTCCGGTGCCGTCGCATCACTCGCCCTTCTTCAAGGTTGCTCCGCGCGAATCCGTAACACTGGGAACCGAAGCGATGACGGCAGCAGCGCTGGATTATCTGACACCGCAGGACTGACCGTGGCGGAAGAGCTGTCACCGGCGCAAATAGACATATTGCACAAAAGCCTGCTCAAACGGCAGGCCGAGCTGAAAGCGCTGGAAGCGGACGCGGCAAGCTGGCGCGATACGGTCGAGCTGGACCAGCAGAGCGTCGGTCGTCTCTCCCGCATGGACGCAATGCAGCAGCAGGAAATGGCCCAGGCCCAGGCGCGCCGGCGGACCAGCGATATCGCGCGGATCGAAATGGCGCTGAAGCGCGTCGCGGAGAGCGAATATGGCTGGTGCGCCGAATGTGGCGAGCCAATTGCCTTTCGCCGGCTGGAAATCGATCCGGCAGCCGCCTTGTGCATTGGCTGCGCGCGCTGATTTCATCCAGAGTTAGTCAGACTTAGGGCCAATGAAGCCTTTTCATTCCTTGACATGCAACCAATTAGTTGCATATAGAGAGCCATGTCCGATGTCTTTGCCGCCCTTGCCGATGAAACCCGCCGCGCTCTGCTCGACCGGCTGTTTAACAAAAACGGGCAAAGCCTGACCGAACTCCATCACGGTCTGGCCATGTCCCGCCAGGCGGTGGCCAAGCATCTGCATATTCTCGAAACCGCCAATCTCGTCTCGGTCCACTGGCAGGGTCGGGAGAAACTGCACTATCTCAACCCCGTTCCGCTGGGCGATATCGTCCACCGCTGGGTCGGCAAGTTCGAGGAGGTCCGGATCGAGGCGCTGAGTGATTTCAAACAGCAAATGGAAAGTGCTTCCAACCCTTCCAAAAACAGCAAGCCACAGGAGAAACGTCATGCCCGCAAATGAAACCGCCAATATCCAGACTCGCGCGTCAACCGGCCAACCCTGCACGCCGGATTTTGTCTATACAATCTTCATCAAGGCCGACGTGGAAGCGGTCTGGAACGGCCTGATCGAGCGCGATCTTACCAAGGCTTATTGGGGCCATTATAACGAGTCGGACTGGAAGCCGGGATCGCGATGGGCCCATGTCCGCAGCGATGGTAGTGGCGAAATCGACATTTGCGGCCGGCTGGTTGCGATCGAGCCTCCGCACACAATGATATGGACCTGGTCGCTCGAGCGGGAAGCAGACAATCCGGCCTGCATCTCGCGCGTGACCTATGAGCTAACGCCATTGGGACCGGATACGAAACTCACCGTGACCCATAGTGAGCTCGAACCGGGTTCCCGGATGGATAATGGAGTGCGGGAAGGATGGCCAGCCGTGCTCAGCAATCTCAAGTCGCTACTGGAAACCGGGTCCGTGCTGTCCGAGGAACTATGGCAAAAAACCTAGCGTCAGCTTGAAAGCGGGCTGCGCCGGTCCAGTCGAGTCTTATTTGCGCCCAGTGCACCCTGGCAGCGCTTTTCACCCTTCCCCGCTTCAACAGATCGGCCTAATGTGCGGCACATGGAAATCCCCGCCGATATCAGGCCGCACGACGGTCGCTTCATTGACGGGACACATTATTTCGCCACCCGTGTCTATTTCGAGGACACCGATTTTTCCGGTATCGTCTATCACGCCAACTATCTGCGCTATATGGAACGCGCGCGCTCCGACATGCTGCGCCTGCTCGATATGGACCAGGGCGCTGCCTACGAGAGCGGCGAAGGCGTCTATGCCGTCGTCGATCTGACGATGAAATATCTGATGCCGGCGAAACTAAATGACGATCTGGTCGTTATCAGCACGGTCGAGACATTGCGCGCCGCCAGCGTGGTGATCGACCAGCAAATTATGCGCGGGCCGGACCATATTTCGTCAGCTTCCGTTCACGCAGCGTTTCTTACGCCTGCCGGACGTCCGAGACGGCAACCCAAAGCGTGGACAAAGGCATTTGCCAGCGTCATGAGTCAGAGTGAAAAGAAATGAAGGATATCAAAACTTGCTAGATCAACTTTCTGTGGGGGCGACTGCCGGAAACTTCTCTCCCTTCATGCTTTTCATGGAAGCCGATATTGTCGTCAAGACGGTGATGATCGGCCTGTTGCTCGCCAGCATATGGACATGGGCGATCATCGTCAGCTTTGGCATGACGATCGCGCAGACAGCCCGGAAATCGGAGAAATTTGAACAGGCTTTCGGCCAAACCGACAATATCGACAAATTTTATGACCAATACAGCCACTCGGCCCTGCCCAGCGCAAAGGTCCTCGCCGCCGGGGTCAAGGAATGGCGGCGCTCCACCGCGAAAGGCCCGATCGACCGGGAAGGCACCCGGCAGCGGCTGGCCACCGCGATGAACACCACCATTGCCCATGAAGTGGATCGTCTGGCCGACCGGCTCAATTTTCTTGCCACCGTCGGCAGCGTCGCACCCTTTGTCGGCCTGTTCGGCACGGTCTGGGGCATCATGCGCAGCTTCTCGGCCATTGCCGCCGAACAGAACAGCTCGCTGGCTGTGGTCGCTCCGGGTATCGCAGAGGCGCTTTTTGCCACGGCCATCGGTCTGTTTGCCGCCATTCCGGCGGTCATCGCCTACAACCGATTCTCGCACCGTCTCAACAAGCTGGAAGCCCGCATGACCCGCTTTGCCGACGGTTTCCACGCAACGCTCAGCCGCGAACTGGAGCTTGGAGACTGAGCATGGGCATGAATATGGGATCCGGTATCGGGAGACGCGGCGGTAGTCGCGGACGTGCGCCGATGGCCGAGATCAACGTCACCCCCTTTGTCGACGTGATGCTGGTGCTCCTGATCATCTTCATGGTGACCGCTCCCCTGCTGGTCGCGGGCGTGCCTGTGGACCTGCCGGAAAGCCGCGCCAACGCGCTGCAGCAGGACCAGGAGCCGGTGCAGATTTCGATCGATCAGGAAGGCCGCATTTTCATGGGGGAAGAGCAGCTGAGTCGCGGCGCGCTGGAGACCCGCCTGCGCGACATCGCGGCCGAACAGGACCCGGACAATCCCCGCCAGATCATGCTGCGTGGCGACAAGACGCTCGACTACGGCCTGATCATGGGCGTCATGGGCGAGCTTAACCGGGCTGGGCTGAACCGCGTTTCGCTGGTCACTACAGGTTCATCCGAGACACCATAATGGTTGAGCGCTGATATGGAGAGATCGGAAAAAATTGGCTTGGGAGTAGCTGCTGCAGGTCATGTCGTCCTGTTCGGCGCGCTGTCGTTCAGCATTCTTTCCGGCACCAATGACGCGTTCCAGTCCAAGCCGATCGAAGTGATGATCGCTGATGAGGTCGGCCTTGAAAGCGCCGCGCCCGACCCCTCGATGGTCACACCGGCTACAAGTATTGCACCAGAGCTCGGCGCTCCGGAGGAAAGCAGTTTCGTCGAACCGGAACCGCTCCCCGAGCCTCCAAAAGCCGAAGCCAAGCCGACACCGGCGACCGCTCCGGCCCCGGTAACGCGCGAACCGCGCAGGCGGCCTGACAGACCTGCAACGACGGCTGCCAGAGCCGAACCGAAGCCCAGGCCGAAGGCGCGTGGATCGCGGCTTGGCGATGATTTTCTTAAAGGCGTCACCGATGCCTCTTCGGTCAGTCGCAGCCAGAATATCGCGGCAGAAAAAGCGTCCTCGGCGACGGTAGCCTCACTCCAGCGGGAATTATATCGGCTGGTCAAACAGAAATGGCGGCCGCCGACAGGCGCCGACGCCGAACTGTTGCGGACCACGGTGACCGCCCGTCTCGACAGCAATGGCCGGATTATCGGCACACCCACAGCGACCACTACCGGCATCACGCCGAGCAACCGGTCGCAGGTCGAGATTCATCAGGAACGCGCTATCGCCGCCGTACAGCTTGCCGCGCCCTTTACGACATTTCCGGAAAAATATTATGACGAGTGGAAGGTTATAGAACCTGTCCTGTATCTCGGCGTCTAGGAGACCCCCATGCAAAACCCTGCCATCCCAATGAGAGCCCTGATTTTCGGTATCGTCGCCTGTTTCGGGTTGAGCGTGCCTGCTCAGGCCCAGCTGACCGTCGATGTCGACAATAGCGCAGCCGACGAACTGGTAATCGCCGTCCCCGCCCTGCCCACGCCGCAGAGCCAGGACACGGCAGCCGGCAGCACCGCCGAGCTCGGCGGCAAGATCAGCGATGTTATCGTCAGCGATCTGCGGTCGAGCGGGTTGTTCAAGCCGATTGGCCGCAATCAGGTCCGCGGAATCAGCTATACCGAAGTGACCGCACCGCAATTCCCCTATTGGAGCGGCACCAATGCATCGGCGCTGATCCAGGGTTTCGTGCGCGCCAATGCGGATGGCAAGCTGACGGTCGGTTGCTATCTGTACGATGTGGCGCTGCAAACCGAACTTACCCGCAACGGCTTCATCGTCGAACCCGGCGACTGGCGGAGAGCCGCGCATAAATGCGCCGATTCCATCTATTCGCGGCTGAGCGGTGAATCGCCGTTTTTCGACAGCCGTATTGCCTATATCGCCGAAACCGGCCCCAAGGGTAACCGGGTCAAGAGACTGGCGATCATGGACAGCGACGGTGCCAACCACCGCTTCATCACCAACGGTCAGGCAACGGCCCTGACGCCGCGCTTTTCGCCCGATTACAAGAGCATCGTCTATCTGAGCTTTCTCGACGGTAACCCGCGCATCTATATCTACGAAATCGGCACCGGTCGCCAGCGGCTGATCACGCAGAGCAGCAACCCGACCTTTGCGCCGCGCTGGTCGCCCGACGGCAAATGGATCCTCTATTCCATGGCCATTGCCGGCAATACCGACATCTACAAGGTATCCGCATCCGGCGGCGCCAGCCCGCAACGCCTGACTTTTTCTCCGGGTATCGATATCGGCGGCAGCTTCTCCCCGGACGGCAGCCGGATTGTCTTTGAAAGCGACCGGTCCGGTAGCCAGCAGCTTTACGTCATGGACGCCAATGGCGGCAATGAACGGCGGATCAGCTTCGGCGGCGGACGCTATGCCACGCCGGAATGGAGCCCGCGCGGTGACCTGATTGCCTTCACCCGCATTGCCGGCAATTTCCGGATCGGCGTCATGACACCCAGCGGTGGCGGCCAGAGACTGCTCACCGACAGCTGGCAGGACGAGGCGCCAACATGGGCGCCCAACGGACGGGTGATCCAGTTTTTCCGGACGACGCAGGGAAGCGGCAAGACCGGCATCTGGCAAGTCGACCTGACCGGACGCAACGAACGCCAGTTGCCAACACCGGTCAATGGATCGGATCCGGCATGGGGACCTTTGCTGCCGTAAATTAGAATCGCGACAGGTCTGTCAAAAAAGATTACAAACGGCCTTCGGGCAAAATTAACTAGGAGCAGAATGATGATCAAATACACGACCCCCCTCTTGATTACCACCAGCCTGGTTTTGGCGGGTTGCGCCAAAAAACCACCGGAACAGCTGCCCCCGGCACCTGTAGGCACCGCAGCTCCGACCCCGGCACCGTCCGCCGGTCCCGGCTATGCGCCCGGTTCGCAGGGCGACTTCCTCGCGAATACAATGTCCGACCGGGTCCTGTTCGACACCGACCGGTTCAATATCGATTCGCAGGATCAGGCAATTTTGCAAAGCCAGGCCCGATGGCTGGCGCAAAACCCGAATGCGCGGATCACGATCGAAGGCCATGCCGACGAACGCGGCACCCGCGACTATAACCTCGCGCTCGGCGAGCGTCGCGCCAATGCGGCGAAAAACTATCTCGCCTCGCTGGGTGTCAGCCCGTCCCGGATGACCACGGTCAGCTATGGCAAGGAACGCCCCGAAGCGCTTGCGTCCAACGAAAGCGCATGGGCTCAGAACCGCCGCGCCGTTAGCGTCGTCGTCCGCTAGACCAGCGGACCGCACACACAGACAAAAAAAGGGCCGCTACCCCAAAGGTAGCGGCCCTTTTTGTAACCTGTCGGTCGATTATTTCTTGGTGCCGGTCATCGCCATTTCACCAAAAGCGCCCGCTTTAACCGAACCGGCCAGCTGGCCATCGGTGATTGTCGCGTCGCCTTCCAGCTTCATCGGCATGGGAACGGTCATGTTCATTTCCCAGGTGATGTGATTGCCGTCGACCTTGCCGTTTTCGACATCCATCGCGCCCATAGCGCCAGCATTGGTGCCGGTGAACGTGTCACCGTCGGTGACGATGGTGAATTCCGAGGTCTGGTCTCCCATCGGGGATTTGGTTACGCACGTATAAGTTCCATCAATAGACATTCCATTCTCCTTTTCATGTCAAAGCCCTGACTCTGTCGGGGCTGACGATCACTCGTTGCTGCCCGCCGAATCGTTCGAACTGCTCTCACTATTAACAGCAGTGTCACTAGCTTCATAGCCGCGATATTCTATCGGCAGGTCGAGCGCCTCCAGCTGTGTCCTGATCTTGTCCAGATCGCCGACGATCACCCAGGTAAATTTGTCCGGGTCGATCGCATTGGCCATCGCGCTGTTCACATCTTCGGCCGTCAGGGCCTTGTAGCGGTCGGCAACGGTTTCGGCATAGTTGGACGGTCTTCCCAGCATGACGTCGCCCTGCATTTGCGCCAATATACTGGGCGTGCGTTCAAACTGGCCCGGCAGTTCGCGGACATTGCCGTTGATCGTGCGCTCCAGTTCCGCCGCCGTCACACCTTTTTCTCCGAGGAAATCCCGGACCTGCAAGTCGATAGCCGCGACAGCCGGGCCGGTCTGGTTGGTCTGGACCGGCGCGCGCATGGTGTACAACACCCGATCCTCGCCGCGCAGCACCGTATTGCGCGTGCCGTAGCTCCAGCCCTTGGTTTCGCGCAGATCCATGTTGATCCGCGAGAGGAAATTACCACCCAATATTTCGTTGGCCGCGTTGAGCGTCAGCAGATCATCCGATCCCTTGTAAGGCAGGACCTGCCCCGCCAGGATCATCGATTGCGGAGAATTGGGACGGTGAATGGCAATGATCCGGCCTTGACCTTCCGGAATGGCGGCATCGAAATTCTTCGCAGGGGCCGCTTTTCCGGTGCCTTTCCACTTGCCGAAGCGCATTTCCAGCTTGTCGACCAGCTCCTGCTTGCCGATTTTGCCCGCTGCAAAGATTGTTGCCTTCGCCGGGTGCATCCACTGCTGGTGGAAGTCGACCAGATCATCGCGGGTGATTGCCGCTACCGTTTCCTTCGTGCCATTGCCCGACAGGCCGCGGCCATAGGGATGTTCGGAACCGAACACCAAGGGCGGCAGCGTATTGCTGGCGATGCTCAGCGGGTCGCTTTCCTCGCGGTCGATGGCGGTCAGCTGCTGGGTCCGGATGCGCTCGATGTCATCGGACTTGAACGCCGGATTTTTGACGATATCCGCCATCAGGTCGAGCGAGGCATCAAGATTGGGATTGACCGCGCTCAGATCGACATCGGTCCGGTCGCGACCGCCGCCGATACTGATATTGGCGCCCAGCCGCTCCTGCTGTTCGGCGATCTCGATCGATGACAGGCTGGTCGTGCCTTCCTCCAGTATCGCGGTCACGAAATTCTGCAGGCCCAGCTTGTCGGCCGAATCCGCGCTGGTCCCCGCATTGAACGACAGGGTCACCCGGGTCATCGGCACCGTATCGCGGCGGGCGAAATAGACTTTGATCCCGTTCGACAATGTGGCGGTTTCGACATCGGGAAAGTCGACGTTCGGAATGTCGCCCACAGGTGGCAGTTCGGACCGGTCGGGAACGGTGACCGCACCGGCCTCGCCGTCCTGCATATAATAAGCCGGAGCCGTCAGAACACCGGTGCGTGCGCCCTTCCCGGCACCGACTTCCTGATATTCGTCCCGCTCGCCGGGCACCACGCGGATACCGAGGACCGGACGGGTCAGCCATTTCTGCATCGCCGCCTTCACCGCTTCCGGTGTCGTCGATGCCAGCCGGCCCAGTTCCTTCTTGTAATATTCCGGATCATCGGAATAGAGCTCGCCCTGTGCGAGAGCGACCGCCTTGCCGCTGAAGCCCCCGACCTGCTCGAGTCCGGCAATGCGCGCTGCCGCGTCGCGCGTGGCGACCCGCTGCACTTCGTCCTGGGTCGGACCGTTGGCGATAAAGTCGGCGATAATTTCATCAAGCCGAGCGGCAACAACATCCGCATCCTCGCCCGGCTTCACGTCCGCCTGGATGTTCACGAAACTTCCGTGGACAAACGGTATGACATAAGCAGAAACGGCCACTGCATTTTTCTCTTCCCGCACCATGATATTGTCGAGCCGCGAGCTGGCCAGACCGCCAAGCACCGTCATGCCGACATCCAGCGGCGTATAGTCGGGATCGTTCAGGCCAGGCACCACCCAGTTACGATAGATGCGCGTGGTCGCGACCTTGTCCTTCATCACTTCGTAAATCGGCGCATCGAGCGTCGGCAAAGCGGGATCGAGTTCGGGGATCGGCTTACCGGCCGGAATCGCGCCGAACCATTTATTGACCTTCGCCCGTGCGGTGGCGACGTCGATATCGCCGGCCAGCACCAGAATCGAGTTGTTCGGGCCATAATGGTCGGTGAACCATTGTTTCATATCATCGAGCGAAGCCGCTTCGAGGTCCTCCAGCGAACCGATCGTGTCGTGCCCATAAGGGTGATCGGCAGGGAACAGCAATTCGGTCTGGCGATAGCCGACCAGGCCGTATGGCCTGTTGTCGCCCTGGCGTTTTTCATTCGAGACAACGCCGATCTGGTTGTCAAGCTTCTCCTGCGTCACGGCACCGAGCAGATAGCCCATCCGGTCGCTTTCGAGGAACAGGGCCACGTCCAGCGCCGAGGTGGGTACGGTCTGGAAATAATTGGTCCGGTCGAGCCAGGTCGTGCCGTTGAGGTCGGTCGCGCCGATCTGCCGCAGCGGCTCGAAAAAATCACCCGGGGCATTTTCCGAACCGTTGAACATGATATGCTCGAAGAGATGCGCATAGCCGGTCTTGCCTTCCGGTTCATGGGCCGAACCGACCCCGTACCAAATCGATACCGCGACGACGGGTGCCTTGCGATCGGTGTGGACCAGCACTTTCAGTCCGTTGTCGAGAGTGAACTCTTCATAGGGAATATCCACCGCGTCGACGAGCTCGCTCACCGGAGCCGGCTCGGCGGACTGATGATGTTTCGCCAGAGCCGGAGCAGCAACGGTCAGGGCGGTGCTGGTCAGCGCCAGGAACAGGGTACGGGACAGACGGGACATCGGGATTTTCCTCTCAATCGATATGCGGTGGCCATGTCATCGGACATAACCGGAAAAACAGGAATGGCAGGGCACGGGCTTCGACAAACACCCTTCAGGCGTCGACGAAAACCTATTTGGCCTTCCATCCCCAGAACAGATGGCATGGCAGGATATTCCACAAGGAATAGCCACTATCAATCCGTTCGAAATGCGGGGTCATGAAATCGCGCGCCTTCTTCACGAACTGGTAGACCAGAAAGGCGCCACCCGGCCGGATGACGTCGTAGGTCTCTTTGGCGATTTTCGGACCGAGCTGGTCCGGCAGGGTCGAGAACGGCAGGCCGGAAAGGACATAATCGGCCTTTTCGTGGCCCAGCTCCCTTATGATCTTCTGCACGTCGGCGGCAGACCCGTGAACGGGGTAGAAGCGGCTGTCGCGGATCGACTTGCCCAGATAGTCGATAAAATCCTCGTTGAGATCGATCACGATCAGCGTCGCATCGGGCTTCATCCTCTCCAGCACAGGACGACAGAATGTTCCGACGCCCGGCCCATATTCGACGAACAGGTCGCATTCGTCCCATTTCACCGGCGCGAGCATCTTCCTGACCGTGATATCCGAAGACGGGATGATCGAACCGACCATCACCGGATGTTTCAGAAAGCCTTTGAAAAAGACACCCCAGGGACCAATATGCTGCTCCAGTCGCGATTTCAGACGATCCGCGAATTTCGTTTTGGCGACACTGTTGTTCAACACATTCCTCCGGTGACAGATCAAACTGTTTTATTAGGGCATCACAGCACAGGTTACAAATATTTTACCGGTTGCCGATTGAAATCTAAGGGTTAAAAAAGGCCGATGATACTGCATCCCAAAGACTCTATCGCTGTCATTTTTTGCGCGCAGCGTACCGGCACCGATGAAACGGGTTACCAGGCAGCGGCGGCAGAGATGGGCGCGCTGGCGGCACGGCAGCCCGGCTATCTGGGAGAAGACCACGCAAGGTCTGCCGACGGTTTCGGCATCACCGTCAGCTATTGGCGCGATGATGCCAGCGCCCGGGCGTGGCGCGACCATCCGGAACACGCGGTTATTCGGGATCGCGGCCGCGACAAATGGTATTGCGGATATAGTCTTCATGTGGCCCGCGTCGAACGTGCCTATGACTGGCAGAAATAGCGTGCCATAGAAACGCCAATGGCTGATTCTCCCGACCTTGAACCGCTGGACCGGAAAAGCGCGTCCCTTCCCGATGCCAAGCCGATCGACAGCACGCGCATGGTCGTGCTGTTCTCGGTCATGCTGGTGACCGCATCGGGCAATACCGCCATGCAGTCGATATTGCCGACCATCGGCACACAGTTGAATATCCCCGATTTCTGGGTCAGCGCGGCGTTCAGCTGGTCGGCGCTGCTCTGGGTCTACACCGCGCCGAAATGGGCGCGCCAGTCCGACCATCGCGGCCGCAAAGCGCTGATGCACCTCGGAATGATCGGCTTCACAACATCCTTTGCATTGGCGGGTCTCGCCCTGTTTCTGGGCCTGCTCGGCTGGTATAGCGCCCTGTGGACCTTCATTCTCTTTGCCTTTTTCCGCAGCCTTTACGGCGGCCTGGGTTCAGCAGCGCCGCCGGCCGTGCAGGCTTATGTGGCCGCCCGCACGGCGCGGGCTGACCGGACCAAGGCCCTGTCCCTGATCGCCTCGTCCTTTGGCCTAGGTACGATTGTCGGACCGGCTATTGCCCCGCTGCTGATGATTCCGGTGCTTGGCCTGTCCAGCCCGATGTTTGCCTTCGCAGCGATAGGCATCGTGGTGATGGTGGCGCTCGCCCTGAAATTGCCGAATGACAATCCCGGCTATCAGGCACGCGGTGTCGTGACATCGGAACCCTATAGTTCTGCGCCCTCCTCCAGCAGCCTGAAGGACGACGAAGAGGATAACGAGGAAGACACCGGTTTGCCGCCGCGACTGCGCTGGAGTGACGATCGCGTCAAACCGTGGCTGATCACCGGTATCATGGGCGGCAATGCACACGCGCTGATTCTGGGCGTAATCGGCTTCCTGGTGCTCGACCGGCTGGGCCTGCGCGGCGACCCGGAAATGGGCATCCAGATGACCGGCCTCGTGCTGATGGCGGGCGCAGCGGCGACCTTGCTGGCGCAATGGGGACTGATCCCCTTGCTACAAATGGGTCCGCGGTCATCGATCTTGTGGGGCATGGTTTTGGGCGCATTCGGCTGCCTGATCATCGGCCTGTCGCATGATCTTCACGGCATCGTTATCGGATTTGCGGTCGCCTCCCTCGGCTTCGGCCTGTTCCGTCCCGGCTTCACTGCCGGGGCTTCGCTCGCGGTGGGACGGTCGGAACAGAACGGGGTAGCCGGCATTGTCGCATCGGTGAACGGCATGGCGTTCATCATTTCACCGGCTGTCGGCGTCCTGCTATATACTTATGCCGGCCCGCTGCCATTCTGGCTGGCAACGGGCGTCTGTGTCTTCCTGTTCGGCTGGGGTTTCAAGACCCTCAAACTGGACGATATACTCGCCTCCGGCCGCTAGTGCTTGCTGTCCTTGACGGGCGTCAGCATTCCCGGAGCGACAAAACCGATCGGCTCTGCGCGCATCGCATTCTGCTTCAGCTGTCCTTCCATCTTGGAATATTCTTCCTCCATTTCCGGAGTGACCGAAGCACGGCTGTCCTTCAGTGCCTTTTCGAAATGTTTCATCTGAACGGTTTCGACCAGGCCACCAAATTCGCGCAGCGCGTATAGGCCGGCACGGCGGACCAGATCTTCCAGATCGGCACCGGAATAACGATCCGTGCTTTCTGCCATCTCGTCGAGATCGACATCCTTGGCGAGCGGCATTTTTGCGGTGTGGATAGCCAATATCCGGCGGCGCCCGTCTTTGCCGGGAACCGGAACATAGACCAGCTCGTCAAAGCGGCCCGGTCGCAACAGAGCCGGATCGACCAGACCGGGGCGGTTGGTCGCGCCGATCAGGATCACCGACTGCATTTCTTCCAGACCGTCCATCTCGGCGAGGATCGTGTTGACCACCCGCTCGGTGACTTGCGGTTCACCCATGCCACCGCCGCGCGCCGGCACCAGACTGTCGATCTCGTCGATAAACAGGATGGTCGGCGCCACCTGCCGCGCCCGGGCAAAGAGACGCGCAATCTGCTGCTCGCTCTCGCCATACCATTTGGACAGCAGGTCGCTCGATTTGGTGGCGATGAAATTCGCCTCGGCTTCGCGCGCAACCGCTTTGGCCAGCAAGGTCTTGCCGGTTCCCGGCGGACCGTAGAGCAGAAAGCCCTTGGCCGGACGGATACCCAGGCGCGTGAAGGCCTCCGGATTTTTCATCGGCAGCTCGATACCTTCCTTGAGCCGCATCTGCGCCTCGTCGAGCCCGCCGATATCTTCCCATCGGACATCGGGTGCCTGCACCATGACCTCGCGCATCGCCGATGGCTGAACCCGTTTCAGCGCCTCGACAAAATCATGCCGTTGCACAACCAGCTCTTCGAGCACTTCGGGCGGAACGGTTTGCGATTCCATGTCGAGCTTCGGCATGATCCGGCGGACGGCTTCAATCGCCGCCTCGCGGGTCAGCGCTGCCAGATCGGCGCCAACGAAGCCATAAGTCGTGCGGGCCAGTTCTTTAAGGTCAACGGACTTCTCCAGCGGCATGCCGCGCGTATGAATGCCCAATATCTCCCGTCGGCCGGCAACATCGGGCACACCGACGATGATTTCGCGGTCAAAACGACCGGGACGGCGCAGCGCCTCGTCAATCGCTTCGGGGCGGTTGGTAGCCGCAATGACCACCAGATTGAGCCGGGATTCCAGCCCATCCATCAAGGTGAGCAATTGCGCTACCAGACGTTTCTCGGTTTCACCCTGCACCTGTCCGCGTTTCGGCGCGATCGAATCAATCTCGTCGATGAACAGGATCGAAGGCGCGGCCTTGGTCGCCGCTTCGAAAATTTCGCGCAGCTTCTTCTCCGATTCACCAAAGGCAGAGCCCATGATTTCGGGTCCGTTGATCAGGAAGAATTCGGCATCGCTTTCATTGGCAACGGCGCGGGCCAGCCGCGTCTTGCCGGTCCCCGGAGGGCCGTGCAACAACACGCCGCGTGGCGGATCGACGCCGAGCCGGGTGAACAATTGCGGATAGCGCAGCGGCAATTCGACCATCTCGCGGAGCTGATCGATCGTTTCGTGCAAACCGCCGATATCATCATAGGTGACATCCGCACGGCGATGTTCGGTGGACTCTTCATATTCCGGCCGCAGATCGACTTCGGTATTCTCGTCGATATGGACAATGCCCTTGGGTACGGTCGAAATGACGTTCAGGCGGATTTGCGTGAGGGAAAAAGCCGGGGCCGCGAGCATCTGGCGCAATTGTGGCGGCATGTCGCTGCGGTCCACTTGCTGCTGGCCGTGGGTGGCGACGAAATCGCCGGATTTGAGCGGCCGGCCCATGAAGCTGCGCTTCAGGCCACCACCGTTGCCCTGCAGCCGCAGGTCTTTCTGGGCCGGTGCAAAGACGACCTTTTTGGCCGGCTTCGATTCCACTTTCCGCATTTCGACAAAGTCGCCGGCACCGACGCCGGCGTTGGCGCGCTGCAAACCGTCGAGCCGGACAAAATCCAGCCCTTCGTCTTCGGGATAGGGCAGGACCGCCCGGGCGGGGGTAGCCTGCTTGCCCAGAATTTCGACGACATCGCCTTCTATCAGTCCCAGTTTCGCAAGATTGTCGCGCGACAGACGGGCCAGGCCGCGACCGCTGTCTTCCGGCCGGGCATTGGCAACCTGCAGCTTGACCAGCTTGCCGTCACTTTCGATATTCTCATTATTTGGTGTTGGATCGGACACGGGGTCGTATCTCCTCGGAAATCGTTATATCTGTTTCCAACAAGATAGGTATCGTCTTAAGGATATGCGACCCTGAATTGCATTATCCCGGACGCAGGCCGTAATTTGGCGCAAAAAAAAGGCCAGTTCCGAAGAACTGGCCTGAAAAGTTTTTAGGAGAGGATGCCTGAAAGGCCCATTCTGAATGCACCGAATCGATTTATTGTGCAAGTGCGAAAAGATCAAAGACAGTTGCATAGAATGCACCTTACCAATATTATTAGTCACGGTTTTCTGCCGTTTCCGTAATTCGCAACTCATTTTGCGTTGCACAAAGCTGATTTTGCCACGATATTGCGGGCCATATGAGACGTCTTCCTCCCCTTCGCGCCCTCGAGGCGTTTATTCGTGTGGCCCGGCTCGGCTCGTCCAAAGCAGCCGCGGCAGAACTGGCACTATCCGCCCCTGCGCTCAGCCGGCGTATCAAATCGCTGGAAGATCATATCGGCAAGCCCATGTTCGAGCGCCGCAACCAGTCGATGATCCTCAACGAGGACGGGCAGATGTTGCTCAAAGCGGTTGCTCCGGCAATGGAAACCATCGGCGAAGCGGTCGACCAGATGACCGTGACCGGTGGCGACATGCGGCTGCGGCTCGGCGTTCTTCCGCTTTTCGGAGCGACACGGTTGCTGCCAAGGCTGCCCGAGCTCAAAAAATTATATCCCAAGCTGCATATCGACGTCGATACGTCTGCCCATGCGGAAAATATGCTCGGCGATGCTGTCGACGCGGCGATCATCATCAGCGATCATGTCGATCCCAATCTCTATTCGGTCCGGCTGGACAGCAACAAGGTCTATGCCATTGCTTCGGCGGAACTGACCAAGGGCCCCAATGCGATCAGCACCCCCGAAGACCTGCAAAACCACAATATCCTGATCCACAGCAATATGACCCGCGCCTTTGACCAGTGGAAAGAGGCGGTCGGGCTGCCCGATCTGGAACCGGCCGGGATCGACCATATCAACAGCGGCCCGCTGATGCTGGAAGCTGCTGCTCAGGGTCTGGGCATTGCCATCATGCACGGCGGCCATTTTTCGGATGCCAATGATCCGCGGCTGGTCCGCCTGTTCGACCATGATGTTGACAGCCCGTACAGCTACTGGTTCGTATGCCGCAAACGCGACAAGAAAAACCGCGCGGTGCGGATTTTCCATGATTGGGTTATAAAAGCAGGCCTTTAGGCGGTCAGGTCGGGGTCCAGGGTCAGGCCATCGTCGAGTTGCACACCAAAGCTGTTCAGCAGCATCGACACCTGACTATATTGACCCACGGTCAGCACCAGATCCATGCGCTGTTTCTCCGTCAGATCGGATAACGCATCCCATGTGGCATCTCCAACATGGCCGCCAGCGGTCAATTCATCGGTCGCCTGCAGCAAGGCACGCTCCTGAGGCGTCCAGCCAGCCGCATCCGGTCCGGCCTTGATCCGCTCTATCTCTTCATCTGTAAGCCCGCATTCCTTGCCGATCTGGACATGCTGTGCCCATTCATAGCCGGACTTCCAGTTGAAGCCGGTGCGCAGGATGACGATCTCGCGCTCGCGGGCGGGCAAATCATTGTGGCCGGACAGGATATAGCCGCCCCACCACATGAACGCCTTATAGGCCTTGGGGGCCTTGATCAGCGTCCGGAAGATATTGAGTATCTTCCCGGTCTTGAAGCGCTCGCCCAGCATCGCCCGGTGCTCGGGGCCGAGTTCTGACTCGGCGAGCGGGGCGATCCTGGGTTTATCGAGACGCATTTTTAAGCGATTATCCGAGGGTTACGGACTTGATCGCGCCTGGCTTCGCTGGTGGTTCGCCCTTTGGCAGTGCGTGGACCGCTTCCATGCCGGAGGTTACTTCGCCCCAGACCGTATATTGGCCGTCGAGGAAGCTGGCATCGTCTAGGCAGATGAAGAACTGGCTGTTCGCGCTGTTCGGGTCCATCGTGCGGGCCATTGAGCAAACGCCCTCTGCGTGCGGCGCGTCGGAAAATTCCTGGGCAATATCAGGCTTGTCGCTGCCCGACATGCCGGTACCGGTCGGGTCGCCGCCCTGCGCCATGAAGCCGTCGATGACACGGTGGAAAACAACGCCATCGTAAAAGCCTTCGGCGGCCAGTTCAGTGATCCGGGCAACATGATTGGGAGCCAGATCGGGGCGCAGCTTGATTTCTACATCGCCGGTATCAAGGTGGAGTGTCATTTTTTCGTGCGCCATGGCGTATATTCCTTTTCGTTCGTTGAATCAGTCTTGCGGCGCATATAGGCACGCTGTCGGAAAAAATCACCCTGCCTTAGGATAATTGTCACAAAAGATTGCAATTGCAACCGCGCCATGACTAGTAAGCAGCCGAACGCACGCAAACAGGGAGCATCGCGATGACCGAGATCCACGACGCTCCACCCGAAGATATCGACCGCGAAGACGTGCTTGACGAAGACAACCGTCTGACCGACGAATTTGTCCGTTCGGTTTCCGAAGCCGTCGAAGAAAACAATCCCACGCGGGCGCAGGAACTGGTCAATCCGCTCCACAATGCCGACATCGCCGACCTGTTCGAACTGGTCGATTCGGATGAACGCGCGCCCCTGGCCAGCGCGCTTGGCGATCTCGTCAGCGCCGATGTGCTCGCGGAGATGAACGAGCATGTTCGCGAAGGCCTGATCGACGTGCTTGATGCCGGCCAGATCGCCGACCTGACCGAACAGCTCGATACCGATGATGCGGTCGCGATTATCGAGGATCTTGACGAGGGCGAGCAGCGGGCGGTTCTCGCCGAGCTCGACGCCGAAGACCGCGCCGCGATCGAAAGCGCCCTCACCTACGAGGAAGAGACCGCCGGCCGGATCATGCAGCGCGAATTTGTCGCGGTGCCCGAACATATGATGGTCGGTGACCTGATCGACTATCTCCGCAAGAATGATGATCTGACCACCGAATTCTGGGAAATCTACGTCGTCGACCCCGCCTTTCGGCCGATCGGCACCTGCCAGCTCAGCTGGATTCTCAGAACGCCCCGCGACATTGCCATAGCCGACGTGATGAAGCGGGAGCAGACGTTGATCCCGGTCGACATGGACCAGGAAGAAGTGGCGCTGCGCTTCCAGAAATATAATCTGATCTCGGCCGCCGTCATCAACGACGACGGGCGCCTGATCGGGATGATCACCGTCGATGACATTCTCCATATTGTCGAGGACGAGGCCAGCGAAGACGTGCTGCTGCTCTCCGGCGCCGGCGAAGGCGACATCAACGAGCCGATCCGCGACAGCTACAAGGCGCGTGTCCGCTGGCTCATCACCAATCTGGCGACCGCACTGGTGGCGAGCTTCGTGATCTCCATATTCGGAGCAGCGATCGAACAGATGGTTGCGCTGGCCATATTGATGCCGATCGTGGCGTCGATTGGCGGCAATGCCGGCACCCAGACCATGGCGGTCTCGGTACGCGCGCTGGCGATGAACGAGCTGACCCGCTCCAACACCCGCCGGATTATCGGGCGGGAATTCCGCATCGCCCTGCTCAACGGGGCGACCATTGCCGTGCTGGTCGGTATCGGCACCGGCCTTGTCTTTGCCAACCCGATGCTGGGCGGGGTTATCGGGCTCGCCATGCTGATCAATATCGTGATCGCCGGTTTTGCCGGCATATTCGTTCCGGTCATGCTCGACCGGCTGGATCAGGATCCGGCGCTCGCCTCTTCGGTCTTTGTCACCATGATTACCGACACAATGGGTTTCCTCGCCTTCCTCAGCCTCGCCGTCGGTAGCGGGATGGTCAGTCTGTAGAGCGCCGCATGATCGAGACCGAACGCCTGTTGCTCCGTCCGCACATCGCCGATGATTTTGAAGCCTGTCGCGCCATGTGGCAGGACCCCGCCGTGGTGAAACATATTACCGGCACGCCAGCGACCGAAGCGGAAGCATGGTTGCGGTTTCTGGCCTATTTCGGGCGCTGGGCAGTCGGCGGCTATGGCTTGTTTGCGCTGATCGAGAAATCGTCCGGCCGTTTTCTGGGCGAAGCGGGGTTCAGCGATTTCCGGCGCGGTCTCGGACCCGATTTCGATCCCTTCCACGAAGCCGCATGGGTTCTGGGCGGAGCGGCGCATGGGAAGGGATATGCCCGGGAAGCCATGACGGCTGCGCAAAACTGGCTCGACGAAAAATTCAGCCCTGCCAAAAGTGTCTGCATCATCAACCCGAAAAACAGCCCCTCGATCCGCCTGGCGGAGCGACTGGGCTATCGCGCCATTCGCGACGCCGAATATAATATGGAAACGGTCAGGCTGTTCGAACGGTCAACGGGAGAGTGACGGGCAAACGCGGGGGCCACGCCCCCGAGTCCGCCAGCACGATGACCGCCCGCTAGGCCCCGGCATAGGCCGCGACGAAATTCTCCAGATCCTGATAAATCCGTTCGCGCTCGCAATCGCCCAGCATCTCGCAGCTGAGCGAATCAAAGCCCGGCCGGTTGTCACCCGCCGCCAGACGGATAGCCGCCATAAGCCAGATTTCATCCGGGGTGGTTTGCGAACAGCAGGGCCGTCCGATCTGGAACGGCTCCTGCCAGGCGGACCCGATCGTCTCGGCCAGGATCAATATCCGCGTGGCCGCGCGCCGGCCACCCAGGCGGTCAGACAGATGGTCCAGACAATCATATTCATTCTTGCTTGCAATCACCGCCAGACGAAAGGCGATGATCAGTCTCGCCTCGACCGACGGCAATGTTCTGATGTCCGGCAACGGCACCAGAAGCTTTTCCAATATCTCGCCCAATCTGTCTCTCCTCGTTGTTCGATTCTCCCTACATTATGATATTGATAATCATTTGCAATAATAAACTTGCATCAATAGCGCTTTCGCTTTGACCTATTCGGCCGCTGCGCTGCCCGGAACCCGCTTGACTAAAGCGGTCGCCCCCCACAGATATCACCCATGCCACTCAATATGACCAAGATTGCCTATCGCAGCGAAAGCCCGGCCACGCTGCGCAAATGGCTGGAATCACACAAGGACAACAGAGCGACCGGCGGCGAAGCGCGGCTCACCACCCGCTATCTGCCGAAACGGCACGAAGAAATGGTCGGCGGCTCGCTCTACTGGATTCACGCCAAGAAAATCGTCGGCCGTTCGCCGATCATCGGCTTCATGGACAATGGCCAGGGGAAGCAGTGGATCAGACTGGAGCCGAAACTGGTCGCCGTCCAGCCGATGCCCAAGCGCGCTCATCAGGGCTGGCGCTATCTCGAGGAAAAGGACGCACCGGCCGATCTCGGCGATGGCGCGGAAGGCGCCGAGGAAATGCCGGCAGAAATGCTCGGCGAACTGGCGAGTCTGGGACTGGTCTAGGCGACCACAAACAGGGCTTCGCAACCCGTGCCCGCCAACAATCTCTCGATCTGGTCCCGGGCTTCACCGGAAAGTCCTTGATAAGCTTCGCGCAGCACCAGCAGACATTTCGCCTGATAGGGAAAAGGGGGCTGCTGCCATTTGCGTCCGTCAATCTCCGCATCGACCGAATCCGCACCGGACTGGACGGCCTGCGCATTGGCGATCAGAAACGGCGCATAGGTGCGACCGATTTCCGACAGCAGGCCCGTTAGCGCGCTCAGTTGATCATCGGCCAGCCAATGCCCGCCCTCGTGTCCTGAGAGATCGTCCATCCGGTCCACCCATGCACGCACTCTTTGCGCATATCTGTTGGTCAGCGCCATTGATGTCGGCTCGACCTGGGTGAGCTGGGTCAGTTGGCCATGAAACGCAAAATCGCAGGAGGAGGGGCGGCTTCCCAGTATGAAGCCTTGCTCGCGGATCAGATGATCGAGGAGACCGAGCAGCCGGACATAGCTGTCCTCGA
Organism: uncultured Sphingorhabdus sp.; assembly: GCA_964022345.1. Taxonomy (GTDB): domain Bacteria; phylum Pseudomonadota; class Alphaproteobacteria; order Sphingomonadales; family Sphingomonadaceae; genus Parasphingorhabdus. Next base: position 114,038 of record CAXHZT010000002.1, on the reverse strand, counting down.
TCGTCTTGGCGGTAACCGCGTTCGATCCAACAACATAGAGCCGGTCAATCTGGCGCTTTGAAAATTGCGCCGCCATCGCGGCGACCTGTTCATCCGGCAGATTGGGGTTGGCCCAGTGGATCAGCAGCGGCGCGACATGGTCGGCGTCCGCCTGAAAGGCCCAGCGGAAATGGAACATCGCCTTGGTCAGCCATTCGTCGGCATAATCCTCTATCAGCAAATCGAGAAAGCGCAGCGCTTCATTTTCGGGAATGACCGAACGACCGTTATGCTCTCTCTCAAGCCGCCGGATGATCGGCGTGCTGTCCACCACGGCTTCGAGATCGCCGTCGCTATCCGGAAAGTAGAATGTCGGCAGCAGTTGCACCCTGGGCTTCGGATAACCCTCGGGCGCGCCCGTCGCGCCACCCCAGATAATATTATAATCGATATGCCGATAGCGCAGCAGCGCCAGCATCTTGCGCGTATAGGGCGATCCCGGCGCGCCCATCAGTTCGAGCCGGCGCGCCATATCAGCCCTTCTGCTCCACCCAGTGCTTCAGCAGATCATGCGCGATCGCAAAGGGCGGTGGCGCGACGAACAAGGCACCCGGCTCCCCGTTCATTGCCGCTTTCACCTCGTCGAGCGAGAACCAGGCCGCTTCCTCGATTTCTTCTTCATCAAGCGTCAGAGTGGGATCGTCGGTGACACTGGTGCAGGCGATCATCAGCGATGACGGGAAAGGCCAGGGCTGGCTTGCGACATAGCGCACGTCCCGCACATGAATTCCGGCTTCTTCGAACAATTCCCGCTTGACGCAGCCCTCGATGCTTTCGCCGGGTTCCAGAAAACCGGCCAGCGCGGAAAAGCTTTTCGGCGGGAAGCGCGGCTGGCGGCCGAGCAAGACCTTGCCCTCGCACTCCGACAGCATGATCGCGACCGGATCGGTGCGCGGGAAATGTTCCGCGCCGCAGCCGTCATTCTCGCGGTCGCATACGCGCGCCCATCCACCTTTGCGGGACTGGGTCGGTTTGCCGCATTGCGCGCAGAATTTATGCCGTGCGTGCCAGTCGACCAGACTGCGTGCCGTCGCATAGATTGCGGCCTGATCGGCGGGAAGCGAACCTAGAGTCTGCCAAAGCGCCCGGTTGGCGGCGGGACCGGCATCCCCTGCCCCGTTCAGTTCGGCAAAATAGGGCGTGTCACCCTCGATACCGAGCAATAGCAGATCATTGTCCGGCGATGCTTCATAGGCGGCACCCCAGGCCAGATCTCCATAATCGTCGAAAACCGGGTTGAGACCATCCAGCTTGAGCAGCTTCGCCCGCGGGTTCATCATCGCAGCGCGCAACCGGTCCGGATTGACCCGCACCTGATCGGCACGATCGAGCGTTCCGCCGGCAAAGGTCGGCACTATATTATTTTCAACTGTCGGCATCTTGTCTCCCGGACATTTTCATATTTTTATATCGTTGCTCCCCGGAAAAGGGAGAGAATTTGCTGCCGTCAGGGACTGGTCTTGCCAGCCCCCGTCTGCGCCGTTCCGGTAAGATCGGCATAAACATATTTCGGGAAATCCGACTGGAAGGGATAGCTGTTCGACGGGATATACTGGGTATAGCCGCCGGCCCGCAGACCACGCACCGTGTCGACAAAGGCCGATGTGCCGGCTGCGCCGCCCCAGCCGAAACTCCCAGCCGGGCTGACGGCGGTGCCAAGGCCGGAGCGTCCGCCCGCGCCAAAGCCGTGATTGGCAACCCAGGTCCCCGCCGTGCTGGCAGTTTCGGGCAGCAGATTGGAAATGCCGAGCTTGACCGTTTCCGGTTTCATCACCTGCACGCCACCGACGGTGCCGAAGCCCAGGATCATCTGCAGAAACTTGTCATAGTCGCCAGCCGTTCCGACCAGACCGGTGCTACCAAAGGCAAAGGGCGGCTTGTCGAGATAGATGCTGGTCGCGCCCGGATCGATAGGGATCAGCGCCCCTGCAAACGGCGCATAATTGTCGGCCAGATCGGCGGCGCGGTCGGCGGGGACCTGATAGAATATGCTGTTCATGCCCAGGGGTCCGAACATCCGCTCCTCAAGAAACTGATCGAGCGGCTTGCCGGAAACTTTCTCGATCACCGCGCTCAGCACGTCATGGCTCAGCGAATAGCTCCATTTGGTGCCCGGCTGATAGACCAGCGGCATGGTGGCGAGGCGCTGCATGAAGGTCATGATATCGGGCGTCGGCGCGCTGCGGTCGAAACCGGGAATCGGGGCACGGCTGACCCGGCCCGGCGTCAGGCCCGCGTCCAGATAGGCCTTCTGGATCGGCCCTTTGGAAATGATCGTATAGCCGAGTCCCGCAGTATGGGTAAGCAGCTGCCGGATGGTGATCGGGCGCACCGCCGCTACGGTATTTTCAAGCGGCCCTTCCGGCTCGGTCAAAACCTGCATATCGGCGAAATCGGGGAAGATGTCGGACAGCGGCTGGTCCAGCGTAAGCAGACCGTCCTCGATCAGCATCATCGTTGCCATGCCGGTTACCGGCTTGGTCTGCGAATACATCCGCCACAGGGTATTGGCGTCGACGGGCTTGTCGCCGCCCAGTTTCAGCGAACCGGCAGCGATGACTTCCGGTTCATTCTGGCCAAAGCCGATCACCGCCATCATGCCGGCGACTTTCTTTTCCGCGACATATTGGTTGATGATCTTGGTCAGGCCGGGAAAATTATTCGCCGCTTCGCGGGCAAGGGCAATGCTTGGCATGCCGGCAAGAAACGCGCCGACTCCAATACCGCCGAGCACGGATCGGCGGGAGAAAGAAGGTCCAGGTGAAGATGTTGCGAGTCTTTCAGCGGTCATGTTTCTTCCTTCATTTTCCATCGTACGGCCTTGGCATATAGCGTCGGCAGCCCTGCCTCCCCTATATCATCCAGCGCCCACCAGATATTGTCATCCTTGTTAGTAACGATTTTCTCATCCTGATAAACCGCCAAATCCACTTCGAGCGAAAAATGGGTGAAGCTGTGCTGAACGATATTATCGTGCACCTGCCATTCACCCGCCATCGGCGGTGTCGCATGACCGTCCTTGCCCGCAGCCCAGCCGTCGTCGGGCAGCGCCCGCATGCCACCGAGCATCCCTTTCGGCGGACGAGTGGCGAGCAATATCCGGCCCTGCTGCTCGATCCAGAAAAAGCGGGCGCGGCGAACCGGCTTGGCTTTCTTCGGCGGTTTGACCGGGAAGGCCTCCACATTGCCGAGCGCAAAGGCGGCGCACTGATCCTGCACCGGGCAGATTTCGCATTTCGGGTTTTTCGCGGTGCAGATCGTGGCGCCGATATCCATACAGGCCTGGGCAAAATCGCCGGCACCATGGCGCGGCGTGATCGAATCCATCGCCGCGCGAATTTCCGCCTTGCCCTTCGGCAGCGGCGTGTCGATGGCGAACAGGCGCGCCACCAGCCGCTCGATATTCGCGTCCACCACCACCGCCCGTTCGCCAAAGGCAATCGCGGCAATGGCTGCTGCCGTATAGGCGCCAACACCGGGCAGCTTCAGAAGTTCAGACTCTTTCTGAGGAAAGAATCCTTCTTCATTTTCAGTGATATGCACCGCACATTTGAGAAGATTCCTCGCCCGCGCATAATAGCCGAGGCCGGCCCACGCGGCCATCACATCCGCTTCATCGGCCTCCGCCAGGTCCTGTACCGTCGGCCAGCGCGTGGTGAATTTCTCGAAATAGCTTTTGACCGCCGCGACCGTCGTCTGCTGCAGCATGACTTCGGACAGCCAGACATGATAGGGATCGGGCAAATTGCTCCCCGGCGGCGAACGCCAGGGCAGCTTTCGCGCCTTATCCACATAATGTGCACCGATATTGGCAGAAATTTTACGTGCTTTGGCGGGGAAGCTATCGACGGCCATGGCCGCGCCATGCCATAAAAGGACATAATGGCGAAGAAAATTGACAATATTGGATCTGAAAAGGCGAAAAGCGCCGAAAACGGTAAGCCCGTGTCCAAAAAATCGCCAAAAAAAGCCGCAAAAAAGCCGGCCGCCAAGGCATATCAGAAATACCAGCGCCCGCGCGGCGGTCCGGCGAAAAGCATATCTGACCTGGTGCCCGAAATCGGCCGCGCCGCCTTTCGCCGCTACGGCTTCATCCAGAGCTCGGTGGTCAGCCGCTGGGCCGAGATTGTCGGCGAACGCTATGCCGCCGTGTCCCTGCCCGAATCGATCCGCTTTCCGCGCGGCGAAAAAGAAGGCGGCACGCTGCATCTGCTGGTCGGCGGCGCCTATGCGACGATGATGCAGCATATTGCGCCGGACATCATCGAACGGGTCAACCGCTTCTTCGGCTATGGCGCGATCAGTCAGATTAGATTCAGGCAGGGCACCGTAACGCCCAAGAAAGACAGGGAAAAAAGGGTCCCCCTGCCCGCTTCGCTGAAGCCCGCACCGATCCAGCTGGGCGAGAATCTGCGCGATATCGGCGACGCGGAACTGAACCGGGTGCTGGAGTCCCTCGCATCGGCAGTTGCAAAGGCGGAAGCGGACCCTAAGAAAGAGGCGCAGCAAAGCATCAGGATCATCGGCAAGATCGGTGGCGGCGACAAGAAGAAGGACCGAACATGAAGTACAGAAGCGCGTATCTTGCTTCGGCATTGGCAGCATCGGTCGTGATGATCGCGCCGGCTTCCGCGCAGCAGACCGACTGGTCCAAGCGGGTGACCCAGTCGACCATGGGCGGCCATGTCATGGGCAATCCCCTCGCCCGGCACAAGCTGACCGAATATATGAGCTATACCTGCAACCATTGCGCGGCCTTTGAAAAAGACTCCCATAGCCCGCTGATCACCAATTTCGTCAACAAGGGCCATGTCAGCTTCGAGGTGCGCAATCTGGTGCTCAACCCGATTGACCTGACCGCCGCCATGCTGGCCCGTTGCGGCGGCCGGACAAAATTTTTCGGCAATCACCGCGCTCTGCTGATGCAGCAGTCCGGCTGGCTGAAGAAATTCCAGTCCGCCTCTCCCGAGGTTATGAAAACGATCAACGAAGGCACGGTGCCCCAGCGGCTCAAGAAAATCGCCACCGCCGCCGGTCTCGACACGCTGATGAAAGGCCGCGGCTTTACCGCGCCGCAGATCGATGCCTGTCTCGCGGACCAGGCCGAACAGGACAAGATTCTGGCGATGACCGAATATGCCAGATCCACGCTCAAGCTGACTGGCACCCCCAGCTTCACTCTGGGTGACCAGCCCTTGGCAAAGGTCCACAGCTGGGCCGCGCTGCAACCCAGGATCGCGGGACTTCCGCAATAGACATTCGATATTTTCAGGAAACAGGAACAGAATATGCGCACATTCAACTATATCGCTCCCGTGGCTCTCGCTCTGGCTCTGACCGCATGCGGCGAAGCAAGCGAAGGCGAGGCAGGGGCAAGCACCTCCGGTTCGATCGAAGCCGTCGAGGCTCCGGCCGGACAGAAATGGTCTGAAACAGTATCGAAAACCGACGCTGGCGGCATTGTCATGGGCAATCCCGACGCGCCGCTCAAGCTGGTCGAATATATGTCGATCACCTGTTCGCACTGCAAGGATTTCGGCGAGCAGGGCTTCGCCCCCTTGCGCGACAATTATGTCGAAAGCGGCAAAGTCAGCTTTGAGGTCCGCAATTTCGTGCGCGATCCGCTCGATCTGTCGGCGGCCATCCTGTCCCGTTGCGGCGGCGAAGCGCCGTTTTTCCCGCTCACAGAACAAGCCTTGAGCTATCAGGGAACCATGTTCGAAAAAGCGCAGGCGATGGGCGAAACAACCTATAGCAATATCCTCAGCTCGTCCCCGGAAACGCGATTTGTCCGTCTCGCCGAACAGCTCGGCCTGATCAGCTTTTTCCAGCAGCGCGGCATTTCGGAAGACCAGGCCAAGGCCTGTCTCGCGGATAGCGCAGCAGCGGAAGCGCTGATGAACAATACGCAGAAAGCGGTCGAGGACTATGATGTTCAGGGCACGCCGACTTTTCTGCTCAATGGCCAGAAATTTGACGGTGCCAACTGGACGGCAGTCGAGGCCAAGCTGAAGGAGGCCGGCGCCCGCTAGGCGCCGGACCAGTCGCAGAAGGGGGCGCGAATTGAAGCGGGGGACTGATACAGTCGGTACGGGGGCCATCCCGTGCAAATAAAGAAGCTCAGACTCTCGGGCTTCAAAAGCTTTGTCGACCCCACAGAGCTGCGCATCGAAAAAGGGCTGACCGGCGTGGTCGGCCCCAATGGCTGCGGCAAATCGAACCTTCTGGAAGCCATCCGCTGGGTGATGGGCGAGAATAGCGCCAAGTCGATGCGCGGCGGCGGCATGGAAGACGTCATCTTCGCCGGCACCCAGGACCGGCCGGAGCGGCAATTTGCCGAAGTCGCGCTGACCGCCGAGCGGGAGAGCGGCGACGTGTCCTCGCTCCACGCCGGCGACAATGACAGCGAACTGGAGATTGTCCGCCGGATCGAGCGCGGCGCCGGTTCCGCCTATCGCGCCAATGGCACCGATGTCCGGGCCAAGGACATCGCGCTGATCTTCGCCGATGCCGCCACCGGCGCGCACAGCCCCGCCCTCGTCAGCCAGGGCAAGATTTCCAATATCATTTCCTCCAAGCCCGAGGCGCGGCGGGAAATGCTGGAGGAAGCCGCGGGCATTTCCGGCCTTCACGTCCGGCGCAAGGACGCCGAGCAGAAATTGCGCGCGGCGGAAAAAAATCTGGCCCGTCTCGACGATATTCTCGGCGATATGGAGCAGCGCGCGGCCAATTTGCGGCGGCAGGCGAAGCAGGCGGAACGCTACAAGAAACTGAGCGCGGAAATCACGCTCGTCGAAGGCCGGCTGATCTACGCGCGCTGGAAAGAGGCCGCTGCCGCCTCCGACGCCGCCAAGGCGGAAGCCGAAGCGGCAGAAGCGAAAGTCATTGCGGCACAGAATGAACAGCAAGCCGCCGTTTCTGCGCAAAATGAAAGCGCCAAGGCGCTCGGCCTGTTGCGCGCAGAGGTACAGCGGGCGCGCGAGGAAGCCAGCGAGTCCAGCCACCGGCTGCTGACCCTGACCAACGAACGCGACAATCTGAAATCGCGACTGCTCGACCTGCAGGCGCAGGCCCAGCGCATCCATGAAGACAATGCCCGCGAAGACCAGCTGACCCGTGACGCCATGGAGGCTCTGGCACGTCTGGAACAGGACGAGAAACGCCTGTCGACCGAACTGAACGATCTGACGAAGGAACGCCCGGAACTGGAGCGTGCCACCGAGCGCGCCGAGCGGGCGGCCAGCGAAGCGGAAGTCGAACTGGCCAAGGCGGTCGCCGAGGAAGCGCGCATTCAGGCGGAAATAAAGGTCGCCAATGCCGCTGTCGACGCCGCGCAGGCGCGGCATGACCGGCTGGCGGTAGAACTCGAGCGATTGAATGCAGAACGCGCCGAAATGGGCGACGAAGCGGAGCTCAAGGCGACCCTTGCCGAGGCGGTTGCAACGCGGGAAGCCGCGCAGGCTGCAGCAGACGGCAGCGGTGGCAAGATCGCCTCGCTGGAAGAGCAGCGGATAGAAGCCACGGCGGCCCGCGATGCCGCGCAATCCGGTCTCGCCACGCTGAAGGCCGAGCTGGCCGGGCTGCAATCCGAACATGATGCGCTGGATCGCGAACTCTCCAGAGCCGAAAGCACCAACAAGGCGATCGATCAGGTCAAGCCGGCACCGGGCTATGAACGCGCGCTGGCCGCCGCGCTGGGCGACGATCTGCTGGCGTCTGTGGGTGAAGATGGCGACCGCTTCTGGGGCGGCGCCGATATCGCCGCTGCTGGAGACACGCCCGCCGGAACCGAGAGACTGCTCGACCGGGTGCAGGCCCCGGCCGAATTGCACAATCGCCTGTCGCAGATTTTTGTCGCGGACAGCGATGAGGGCCAGCCGCTTTTGGTCGGCCAGCGGCTGGTCACCAGAGCGGGCGCGCTGCGCCGCTGGGACGGATTTGTCGCGCGTGACGATGGCAATGCGAGCGCCGAGCGGCTGGTCCGCGCCAACCGGCTGCGCGAATTGCAGGACTTGCTGGGACCGGCAACCGACAAGGTGACCACAGCGGAGACCGCTCTGGCCGCGCAACGCGAAGCAATATCGTCTATCGAAACACAACTGGCAGACGCACGGACCGCGCGACGCGAAGCGGAAGAAGCTTTGCGTCAGGCCCTGCGCGAAGCCGATCAGGCGGAAGAAGCGCTGGCCTGGTTACAGAAACGCACCGCCAGCCTCGCCGAACGCGGCGCCGCGCTGAAAGCGGAAAATGCGACCGCCCTCGCCGAGCTGGAGGCCGCACAAAAAGAACGCAGCAGCCAGCCCGACGGCGCGGCACAGGAAAGCGCCCGCACAGCGCTGCAGGACCAGCGCGACGCCGCGCGGCAACAGGTCATGGCCTCGCAGGCTGCGCTCTCCGGGATCGACCAGAAGCTGGCGCAGGTGAAGGAACAGAAAGCCGTCGCCAGCGCCCAGATCCGATCCTGGCAGGACCGTTCGGGCGAAGCCGAGGCGCGCATGGCGGAAATGGCAAAGCGCGGGAAGCTGATCGAGACCGAGGTCGAAAATCTCGCCGACCGCCCGCGGGTAATCGAGGTGGAAGTCACCCGGCTGACTGAACATCAGGAAGCGCTCGATGCCAAGGTGGTCGAGAAGGACGCGGCGCTGCAGGCCGCCGAACTCGCACAGCGCGATCATGAGGACCGGCTCAATCAGGCGAGCGAAATGCTCAGCCAGGCCCGCGAATTGCGCGCAGGGGCCAAGGCGCGCGCCGAAAACCAGGATTTGCGCCGGATCGAAATGGGACGGATTTCAGCCGAAAAATTCGAATGCCCGGCGGTGGTATTGCCGAAGAAGCTGGAATTTGACGAAGAGACGGTCGGCGATGCGGCACAGGAATCCAGTGAACTCGAACGCCTCTCGCTCAGCCGCGAGCGCATCGGCCCGGTCAATCTGGTCGCCGCCGACGAACTGGCGGAACTCGAAGGCGAGTGGGAAAAATCGACCAAGGAAAGCCAGGACCTGAACGAGGCGATCCATCAGTTGCGCGGTTCGATCGGCAGCCTCAATCGCGAGGGCCGGCAGCGCCTGCTCGCGGCCTTCGAGGAAGTCGACCGGCATTTCCAGCGGCTGTTTGCGACATTGTTCAACGGCGGCAAGGCGCATCTGGAAATGATCAACAGCGACGATCCGCTGGAAGCCGGGCTGGAAATCATGGCGCAACCGCCAGGCAAGAAGCTGACCTCGCTGACCTTGCTGTCGGGTGGCGAACAGGCCCTGACCGCTGTGGCGCTCATCTTCGGTCTGTTCCTGACCAATCCCGCCCCAATCTGCGTGCTCGACGAAGTCGACGCACCGCTGGATGACGCCAATATCGAACGCTTCTGTGACCTGCTCGACAAGATGGTGGCCGAGACCAACACCCGCTATCTGATCGTCACCCATAATGCCGTTACCATGAGCCGGATGCACCGCCTGTTCGGCGTGACGATGATCGAGCGCGGGATTTCACAGTTGGTGTCCGTCGATCTCGACGCGGCGGAAGAATTGCTGGCGGCGGAGTGAACGGATGAGCCTATCATCCGTTCCGACGGAAACTCTATATACAAATTTGAAAGCTTCCATCGAACGGCTGACTTGGACCGCAGACCAGCAAGTTGCATATCTCGATAGCATTTTGGGTCATTTGACCAAAGCCGAGGATACATCTGGATATCGCAATGACGAGTTGGCGTTAGAATTGGAAGACAATCTCGTTACGCTACCCAACATACTCGACGCAGGCTTTCTCGAGATCAAGGCCGTTGACTCAATCAAACCGCTGGATACCTTCCTAAATGAACATAGCGGCAAAGAAAATTCTGATTTCTGGGCGCGAGAAGCATTATATCATGATGAACGTTGGAACGAAGTCCGAAAGCTCGCACGAACCGCGCTAACTGCCTTCGGACGATAAGCACCGTTCGACAGGCTCAGGGCTAACGGAATTTGTTCATGGTGACTGAAATTCCGTTAGGGGTGAGCCTGTCGAACCCCGCCTATCGTCTGTAAGTGCGCTACTTTCTAGCCGATAAACGCCCCGCCGACGGCACGCTGACCAAGCCCGGTCGACCCAAATTGGCCAATCCGAAACAGCAGGTCACCCTGCGTCTGGACAAGGTCGTTCTGGAGACATTCAAGGCGTCGGGAGCCGGATGGCAGACCCGGATCAACGAGGCATTGCGCAAGGCGTTGAAACTTTAGCCGCCCAAGGCCGGGACGCCGCGCAACCCGTTGCGGCATGCCCTTACCAGCGGCACACCCGCTTCTATTCGATGATCTGGTCGGATGCTGGCTGGTCGTTCCGGGCGACAATCGCTGCGCTATTTGGTGCCAATTTCGACAGGATCCAGGCTCCTGATGTCACAAAGATGGCAATAAGCGCGCTAAAAATGACGCAAATTACCGTGGCGAGGACTATGGCGGAGATGCCATAGATATAGCTGTCGTTAAAGCTCACCGTATCATAGCCCAGCACGGCCGCGCCGCTGACGATCAACCAGAATGGCACAAACATGGTCAAGGCGCTGAAAAATGTCAGCTTGAAGACCGAACGTTTCTTCATATTTCCAATTGATATTTGCATCTACTTTTCCAAATTGATCATTTCGCGGCCATGTTTCGCACAGGAAGTAATTTCGCGCCAGCCCTCAATCGCCCAGAACCAGTCTTGGCCCCGGCCCCTTCAACCCCGCCCGGTCCTCCGGATTATAGAGCGCGCATTTCTTCAGGCTCAGGCACCCGCAGCCGATGCAGCCGTCGAGCCGGTCGCGCGTCCGTTCCAGTTCCGCGATCCGCGCGTCAATCACCCCGCGCATCGCTTTGCTGATCCGCGTCCAGTCGGCCTGGGTCGGCGTGCGGCCGTGGGGTAGATTGGTGAGCAGACGCGCAATCTCGCCGATGCTCAGGCCCAGTTGCTGGGCGATCAGGACGAAGCTGAGCCGGCGGATGTCCGAGCGCAGGAACCGCCGCTGGCCGCCGGCAGAGCGGAAGGGTTCGACCAGGCCCTTTTCCTCGTAGAAGCGGATGGCGGAGACCGAGAGGCCGGTGCGACGGGCAAGGTCGCCGATGGTCAGGGCTTTGGTCGCGGTCATTTTTGTCTCCAATCTTTCCTCCCCGTTGCGCAGCAATGGGGAGGTGGCGTCCGCCGAAGCCTTGGCGAAGGCGGATGACGGAGGGGCGTTTCCTCGCAATCGGCCCCACCACCATCCTGCGGATGGTCCCCCTCCCCATGCTCCGCATGGAGAGGAAACAAATATATCTTGACCTTAACTTAGCTTGAGGTTGTACGAATCGCAAGCATGGAGAATTGGCGGGCCCAGAGCGCCGGTCGCGAGACGGCAAACATGCTTCCAATTCTTCCAATGAAATGATGCCAATAATGCGAGGAAGACAGACAATGAAACTCAACCAGGTCACCGTAGGATGCGTCGATTATGACCTGTCGGTGGCATTTTACCGCCGCCTTGGTCTCACCCAGATCGTCGACAGCCCGTCGCGCTATGCCCGCTTCGAGACGCCCTCGGGAGAGACCCTCTCGATCCACGCGGTCGAGAAGATCGGGTCGCCGACGACCATGATCTACTTCGAATGCGATCGGCTCGACGACACTGTTGCCCAGTTGCAATCCGCGGGAATTGTCTTCGACACAGAGCCGACAGACCAAAGCTGGGGCTGGCGCGAAGCGCGGCTGCGCGATCCGGCGGGCAATCCCGTCTGCCTGTTTTACGGCGGCGACAACCGCCGCTTCCCGCCCTGGCGGATCGACAATTCAACCAAGGAGAAAGGAAATGAAAAATGACCCAAGCAACTCTGGAGCACGTCAACATAACGGTCAGCGACCCGCAACGAAGCGCCGCCCTGCTGCACGATCTTTTTGGCTGGCATATCCGGTGGGAGGGGCCATCAATGTTGGGTGGCCACACGATTCACGTCGGCACCGATGACGACTATATCGCGCTCTACACCAACCCGGACGTTCGCGCCGCCGATCCGACGTTCAACAAGGGCGAGCCGATGAACCATATCGGCGTGACCGTCGATGATCTGGATGCGGTCGAGACGAAAGTCGTGGCGGCCGGATTGGAACCCTTCGGCCACGATGACTATGATCCCGGCCGGCGCTTCTATTTCTTCGACTGGAACGGGATCGAGTGGGAAGTGGTGAGTTATCGATAAAACTCGTCATCCTGAACTCGTTTCAGGACCCGGAGCGGAAAGCACTACTGTGATGCATTGCCGCTCGTCACCCCGGGCTCGATCCGGGGTGACGAGTTGCTGCTGATGCGCTAATCTTCGCAATATGGCTGACGCGCCCCTCATCTCCACCTGCCAGTGCGGGAAAGTCCACTGTCAGGCTATCGGCCGCCCGATCCTGAGCGGCGTCTGCTATTGTGATGATTGCCAGGCGGGTGCTGCAATGCTCGAGGCGCTTGACGGTGCGGCCAAGGTCACCGAAGAGGATGGCGGGACCCATTATCTGACCTATCGCGACGATCGGTTTTCCTGTGTCCAAGGCGCCGATCTGCTGCAGGCCTATCAGAATGCACCCGACGCCCCGACCCAGCGCATGGTCGCTTCCTGCTGCAACAGCGCGATGTTTCTGAAATTTTCAAAAGGCCACTGGACCTCGGCTTATGCGAGGCGCTTCGCGAGCGATATCCCACCCGCCGAAATGCGCACCCAGACGCAATTCAGGGCTTCCGGCCTGCCCCTGCCCAACGATGCGCCGAGCTACCGGACATTCGGACCAAAGCTCTTCTGGCGACTGATCACATCCCGCATCGCAATGCTATTCGGATGAACAGCCTTCTCCCATGAGGGAGAAGGATACGGAGGCTTGCCAGCTCTGCTGGTTAGCCGCAGTTGGATGAGGGTGTTTCGGTGGTCGTTGACCGCACAAACCAATCGGCAGCGCGTCCTCAAAAGCAAACGCTCCTCTTCTTGAAGGAAGAGGAGCGCTCATATTCTAAATTGTGCAATGACGCCCGAGGTCCTGAAACGAGTTCAGGATGACGAGAGCAATGCCACTATGTCTTAAAGACTAGGATTAACCAGCACCTTCTCGCCGGTCGCCTTCTTGTCATAACCCTTGGCGATGTCCGGATCGATCATGTCCATCAGGCTGATCTCGCTGGAATAGTCGCTGTGGAAAATGCCGTTGCGCTCTTCGACGGTATACATGCGCATTTCCATCATCCGTTCGCCGCCGACCTTTTCGAGATGCGGGGTGAGCAACCAGCCGCCGACGCCCCAGTAGAGGCCGAGACCGCCGCCGAGGATGGTTTCGCCGGTGTCGAGACGGCCATAGATATAGACCTGCTTGTTGACGGTTGAGCCATAGACGCTGAATTCTGCGCCGCGCACTGCCGCTGCCTTTTCCATTGCGGTCAGGATATAGCTGGCCATCTTGCCGCCGCCGATGGCATCAAAGCCGAGCGTCGCACCGGTTTCGGCGAGGGCCGCAATCAGCTGCTCCATGAAATCGTCCTTGGTGCTGTCGATGACGTGGGTCAGGCCGATGTCTGTAAGAATCTTCTTCTGGGCATCGCTGCGGACGATTGCCACCAGCGGCACGCCTTCCTTGAGGCAAAGCTTCGCCAGCATCTGCCCGAGATTGGAAGCAGCAGCGGTATGGACCAGTCCTTCATGGCCTTCGGCCCGCATCGTGTTGAGGAAGCCCTGCGCGGTCATCGGGTTGACGAACAGCGAAGCGCCTTCCTTGGCCGGTGCGCCTTCGGGCAGCGGCACGCACATCATGGCGGGCATCACGCGATGGGTGCGGTACATTTCGCCGCCGACAATCGTGACAACCTTGCCCATCAATGCCTGTGCCGCATCGGAAGAACCGGCTGCAACCACGGTGCCAGCGCCTTCGTTACCGGCGGCCAGTTTCTTGCCGGCACGCCCCTTGAAGAAAGGCTGCATCGCGGGTTCCACATCGGCAACCAGCGCCGGATGACCGTCGACCGTTTCGCTGCGGACGGTGTCCATATTGGCAGCAGCGGTTAGCAGGCCGAGATCGGAAGGGTTGATCGGCACCGCTTCCATCCGGACCACGACTTCATGCTCCCTGGGCTCGGGCACGTCATAGGGCTCGATCGACAGGATCGACTTGCCGTCTTCGGTGACGGTGGTGAACAATTGCTTGGCGTCGGGAAATTGACTCATGGGATATTCCTCTCTTCTATGTTTCTAGAAACTTCTGCTGGCCGCTAGCGCGCCCAATCTTGCGGTGATTTCGAAAAATTCGGTCACCGTTTCGTCGATAATCTGTTTGGCAGTTTTTACCTCGTCAATCAAACCGGAAGATTGCCCGGCCAGCCCGACGGAGGCCTCCATATCGCCACCGAAATAGACGTCCATGATGCCCTTGAACGTGTCCGCCGGCATCAGGCCGTCTTCGTGGATTTTCGTCGTCCGCTCGGTCTTCAGCGCGCGGATGCAAGGCGAGGCTTTCTTGTTCAGCACATAGGTGCCGGTTTCCTTGGCGTCCAGGATCGCCTGCTTGTAATTCATATGCACCGGGCTTTCGGCGCTCGACACAAAGCGCGTGCCCATCTGCACAGCTTCCGCACCAAGAGCAAAAGCCGCCGCCATGCCCTTGCCGTCTGCAATGCCGCCAGCGGCAACCATCGGGATATCGGTCTGCCGGCGGATCGCCTGCAGCAGCACCAGGGTTGATACTTCCTCCGGATTCTTGAAACCGCCGCCTTCAGCGCCTTCGACGATCAGGCCATCCACACCCGCTTCGACACAGCCCATGGCCGCCGCCACGGTCGGTACGGCGTGATAAACAACTATGCCCGCCTCCTGCAGCGGGCCGACAAATTTGCGCGGGCTGCCGGCAGACGTCGTCACGAATTTCACACCGGATTCGCATACCCGGGTCAGAATCGCGGGGTCTTTCAGGAACATGATCGGCAGATTGACGCCAAAGGGCGCGTCGGTGAGATCTTTCATCTTCTCGATCTCGGCCATGCAATTTTCAGTCTCGCCCGAACTGGTCTCGATAATGCCCAGCCCGCCAGCGTTGCACACGGCAGAGGCCAGCTGCGAGCGGGCGATCCAGCCCATTGGTGCCTGCACGATCGGATATTTCGCGCCGCAATGTTCGAGGAAACGGTTCATAAGAAGTCTTTCTGCATTGGCGCCGGCCGGTCAGCCCATCGGGTACATGATTTCCCGGCTGATCTTGTAGATGCGCTTCATCATTTCCGGGCTGAGTTCCAGATCGGCGGCGGCAAATATTTCCGGCAGCTGGTCCGTATGGGTCGCGCCGACGATGGTGGAAGCGACGAAATCATGCTGCTTCGACCAGGCAGTTGCCAGCGTCACCGGCGCGACGCCCAGTTCCTCGGCAATGGCCATGAACCGCTTCGTCGATTCTTCCGACTTGGGATTGACGAACCGTTCCGCCATTTTCTTCTGCCGTCCGCCCAGATTAAGATAGGCCGAAAAACGCGCACCTTCCGGTGTCGCCCCGTCGTTATATTTGCCCGACAAGGCACCGCCGGCAAGCGGTGAATAAGGGATCAGGCTGACCCCTTCCTGACGGCAGACCTGCGCCAGTTCATCCTCGAACCGGCGGTTGTTCATGCTGAAATTATTCTGGATCGTGCAATAGCGGGTGACGCCCAGCCGCTCGGAAGCCTCGAGCGATTTCATCAGGCCCCAGCTGGTTTCGTTGGAACAGCCGATCGCGCGGATCTTGCCCTTGCGAATTTCCTCGTCGAGCACTTCCATCGTCTCGTCATAGGCGGTGCCATGATCGGGCCAGTGGGTCTGGAAGAGATCGATATAATCGGTCTGCAGACGCTTGAGACTGTCGTCTAGCGCCTTGACGATATTGTGACGATCCAGAGCGGTCATGCCGGCGCGTTGCGCCGAGGCGATCCAGCCGTGGCTGGGACCGGAGACTTTGGTGGCGATGATCAGACTGTCGCGATCCTTGCCCTTCATCCAGCGGCCGACGATCTTTTCCGTCTCCCCGGCCCATTCCGGCTTGGGCGGAACCGGGTAATTTTCCGCCGTGTCGAAAAAGTTGATCCCCGCCTCGACCGATTCGTCCATGATCCGGTGCGACATCGCTTCGTCGGCGCCGCTGCCGAAGGTCATCGTGCCCATGCAGATTTCGGAAACATATATCGGGCTTCGGCCCAGGCGGCGTTTCTTCATGCAAATATCTCCGGGAAGCAGGGCGTTGGATTAACTGTGCGGTTAAGTACCATAAACCGCAAGGGTTGCGAAACGCAATGCAATTTCTTTTGCAGTTAGCCCGCCTGACCGAGGACCAGACAGGCCAGAAATATCAGGAAACCGGCAAAGCGATTCGACCGGAACTTGTCCAGTGCATCATCACCATCGCTGCTATTCAGGGTTGTGACCTGCCACAGAAGATGCAATCCGGCCGGCATCAGAGCCACCAAGGCCAGCCAATGCGGACGCAGCAACCAGAATGCCGCCGCCCAGCTGGCAAGCGCGATCAGATAGAATGCGAGCACACCGGAGCGGACATTATCGCCCAGCCGCAGCGCGCTGGACCGGATGCCGACCAGTGAATCGTCCTCCCGGTCCTGCAAGGCGTAGATCGTGTCATAGCCAATCACCCAGAATATCGCGCCAAGATAGAGCAAGAGCATCGCCCATTGGAATTGCGGCTGAATGGCCAGCCAGCCGACCAAGGCACCCCAGCTGAACACCAGCCCCAGCCAGGCCTGCGGCCACCAGGTGATGCGCTTCATGAACGGATAAGCGGCGACCAAAGCGAGGCTGCCCAGCGCGACCAGTTTGGCGGTCATGTTGAGCTGGAACCAGACGGTGAGCCCGATCAGGCATAATATGCCGAGCCAGATCCACGCTGCCCGCAGCGATGTGCCCCCGCTGGCCAAGGGCCGCGAGCGGGTGCGCTCCACCTGACGGTCGAGATCGCGGTCGACAATATCATTATAGACGCAGCCTGCCCCGCGCATGGCGATCGATCCGACCAGCAGCCGGAGTAACAAGTCCCATCGCTCAACCGCGCCGCCGGCCAGCGCCACACCCCAGGCGCAGGGCCAAAAGAGCAACCACCAGCCGATCGGGCGGTCAAAACGGGCGAGCAGCGCAAAGGGCCGCGCCGCAGCCGGCAGCAGGCCGGCGATGCCCTTATGTTCGGAATCGGGGACAATCTGATCTGGCTGGTTGGACATGATCATCGCATATCGTCATTTCCCCAGTTCGTCATCCTGAACTTCTCCATCTCGCCATCCTGACCTTCTCGATCTCGTCATCCTGAACTTGTTTCAGGACCTCCCCCGGACCAGAACTGTCTTCCGCCCGTCATGCTGAAATAAATTCAGCATGACGAGAATGAAAGCGGACGCTAAACACTGTCCCATGCCCGCCACGCCCGCCTATCCCCCGCACAGCGCCCCGCGCCTCTTTGTCGATCTCGAACTTTCCGAAGGCGCGGAAATCCGGCTCGACGGCAGCCATGCGCATTATCTGCTCAAGGTCATGCGGATCAAACAGGGTGACCCGGTCAAGCTGTTCGACGACCGCACCGGTGAATATCTCGCCCATGTAACGGCGCTGGGCAAACGCGATCTCATCCTGCTGGTGAACGGCAAAACCCGCGAACGGGAAGCTGTTCCCGACCTCTGGCTGTGCACCGCGCCGATCAAGAAGGACCGGTTCAGCTGGATTGCGGAAAAGGCGACCGAACTGGGCGTCGCCAAAATGATCCCGGTGCAGACCGAACGCACCCAGAGCCACAATATCAAGGCGGAGAAGCTCCGCGCCCATATGATCGAGGCAGCCGAGCAATGCGAACGCACCGCCCTGCCCGCGCTCGATCCGCTGATAAAATTGACCGAAATGCTCGAACAATGGCCCGCCGACCGTCATCTTTTTTTCGCCGACGAACGCATCCATGAATCGGGAGAAGGTAGCTTCCGCAAGGCTCTGGTTGCCCATGATGGCCCTGCGGCAATCCTGATCGGTCCCGAAGGCGGCTTTACCGACGCGGAGAACGAGATGATCCGTGCCCTGCCCCAGTCGGTGCCGGTATCGCTCGGCCCGCGCATATTGCGCGCCGATACCGCCGCGCTGGCCGCGATCAGCCTGTGGATGGCCGGCCGCGGCGACTGGAATCCGGTTTAGAATTTTCGCCTCGGAACCTGTTGATCGGGCTCCGGAATCGCGGCCCAAAGCCAAGTCTCTGTAAAATCAGGTAACTCGGGCGGATAAGTTAACTTTAATTAACCCGGTCTGGATAGCCACGCCCCATGCATTGGGGAAAATTCATCAAGGACTATAGTCCTACAACCTTGGGTGGCTTGGTATCGGGCCTGCTGTGCCTGTGTCTTTTGACAATGGTTCCGGCCCAGACAGCGCGCGCGCAAACCGTCAACCAATATGGCAACAGCGAGAGACAGGCGATCCCGGACAATGCCTGTCCCGCAACGGTGGACAAGACATTCTCCGTAACCCGCGACTATATCGTGTCCGATGTCGATATCGGCGTTCTGCTGGATCATAGCTACCGCCGCGATCTGAGGATCAGCTTGATCGCGCCGTCCGGCAGAGCTGTCACACTGACCGATTTCGAAGGCGGCAGTGCGGATAATCTCAACGTCAAATTCGATGACGAGGCGACAGGCGGAGCCATTACAGCGCACAATCTGTCCGATCCGCTGAACCCTGTCTATAACAGCAGCAAAAGACCGGAAGAGACTTTCTCCGCCTTCGACGGGGAACAGGCGCGCGGCACATGGACACTCAAAATCTGTGATCAGCAGGGTGTCGATACCGGAACTTTCCAGCGCGCCGACCTTTATCTTACGGAAGCGCCGCCCTCTGCCGATCTGTCCCTGACCAACAGTTTCGGCGGCCTTTCTTCAAACACAGGCAGATATACATTGTCCGTCACCAATGCATCGGCATCGGATCTGACAGCAACAGGCGTTACGGTGGGCAATATCTTGCCAGGCGGCGTGAGTCTGCTGAGCACGGCGGGCACCGGAAGTTTCAGCGGGGGTGTCTGGACAATAGGAAGCAGCATTGCACCCGGCGAAACCGTGACCATGGAACTGGATGTCATCGTTACCGCGACATCCGGCACTATCGCGAGCACCGCCCAAATCCTGACGTCTTCTGCCTTTGATTATGATTCAACCCCCGGCAATTCGGTCTCAAGCGAGGATGACCATGCCAGTATCCGCTTCGTCGCCGGCATAAGGCTTCCGGGATATGTGCCGCCCCTGACCAAAATATGCTCGATCGGCAACCAGCTGACATTCAGCTGGGCGTCACCGACAAGCTGGTCTCCCTCTGGATCGCTCGCGCAACCTTATAACGTAGCGGGTCTTGGTGAGATCAATTTCGCAATCACCGGGCCGCCGAATGGTTTCATCAATAATACGCCGTCGATCACTACCAATTATACCGGTGGCGGCGCTGCCGGCACGCGGAGCCTCTATCTGTTCGTCAACAACGACAGTGAAGCGGACATTTTTACAACGGTCGTCACCTTGCCAGCGGCTGTGCCCGGCCTTCAATTCACGATATTCGACGTCGATTATGCCGACAATGCCTTCACGGACAAAGTCACCATAAGCGGCAAATATAATGGCAATACCGTCCTGCCGAGACTGTCCAATGGCACGGCCAACTATATCGAAGGCAATAGCGCCATTGGTGACGGTGCGTCCCGGACAACGGACGGATACGGGAACGTGGTGGTGAGTTTTGACTCGCCGGTAAGCGAAATAACCGTCATCCACAGCAATCATCTTCCGACGACGCGGAACAATCCCAGAAGCCAGGCGATTGCGATCCATGATTTCACTTTCTGCCGCCCTTCGACGAGCTTGAGCGTAACCAAAATCAGCTCGGTAATCAGCGATCCGGTCAACGGAACAACCAACCCCAAGCGGATTCCGGACGCGGTCGTGCAATATTGCATTTTGATCAGCAACAGCGGCGGCACGGCTGCAGACGGGGTCGTAGCGACGGATACGCTCTCGGGTCCCTTCAGCTATCTGCCGGGGACGATGCGGACAGGCGTCAATTGTGGATCGGCGAACGAACCGGAGGACGAAAATGCGATGGGAACGGACGAAAGTCCTGTTGGTGCGTCCGTTGTCGGCTCAACGATCACGGCGACAGCAGAGACACTGGACGCAAGCAGCACATTGGCGCTTATCTTCCAGGTGACGATAGACTAGCCGAGCCGCTTCAGCCGCACCAATATCTCGTCCAGGGAAGACAGAAAACGCGAACGGTCCGTCTTGCTGAACGGGGGTGGTCCGCCGATATTTTCTGTGCCCATGCCCGCACGCAGATCGGCCATGATCGCCCGTGTGGCCACGGCAGCGCCGATAGAATCGGCGGTAAACGGCTTGCCATTTGACCCGATAACCGCCGCACCGGCCTTCACGCATCGGTCCGCCAGCAATATGTCCGAGGTAATCACGACTGTCCGGGGCTCGCTCCGTTCGGCGATATAGTCATCCGCCGCATCGAAGGCGTCACTGACCACCACCCGGCTGACCAGAGGATGGTCCGGCACCCGGAAGGGGCTGTTGCTGACAATCACCACCGCCACTTGATGACGGTCCGCCACCCGGTAAATTTCATTCTTTACCGGGCAGGCGTCCGCGTCGACCAATATCTGGATGGCATCTGGCATGAAGTTGATCAGTCGGCTTTGGGGCCACCGGCTTTGGGACCGTCAAACGGACGTTTGCCGCGGTGCGGTTTCTTGCCGCCGCCGCCAAATTTGTCGTTCGAGCCGGATTTGCGATCGCCCTTAAAGTCGGACTTTTTCTTGAACCCGCCGCCAAATTCGCGCTTCGGTCCGCCACCGTCAGAGCCGCCTTCACCTTCCGGCTTGCGCTTCTGGTAAGGCTTGCCGCCGCCACTCGGCTTGTCACCGAATTTCTTGTCGCCAAATTTGTTCTTGCCGAATTTCTTGCCACCGAATTTCTTGCTGGCGTTGCTGTAATCGCGCTTGCCCCCGCCATGATCGCCACGGCCGGCCTTGCGGTTACGCTTGGCTTCGTCGCGAGGTTTGCCTTCAAAACGGGTGATCGTGATATCGTCGGTATCATCCCCGCCGGCTTCCCGTTTTTCCGCAACAGCAGCGGTGAATTTGTCCACCACCCGACGCGGGATTTCGAACAATGTGTCGTCGCCATTGATCCGGATCGCGCCGATTTCATTCTTGGTGATATGACCGCGACGGCACAGGACCGGTAGCAACCAGCGGGCATCCGCGCGCTGGTTGTGGCCGACGTTCATCTTGAACCAGACCGTATCTTCAAAGCCCGGGCGCGGACCGCCTGGAGCGGCTTGCGACTGGGCACCACGGTCGAGCATCTGTTCCGGCGCCGGCATTTTCGCGCGGTGCGACTGCACCAGCATGGCTGCGATTTCTTCCGGCGTTTTCTCGGCCATCAGCCGCTTTGCCAATTCCCGGTCATCATCGTCGATTTCGACGGGCTGCAACAGGGTTTCGATCAGCCGCTCGGCGTCATTCTTGCGAATATCGGCACGGGTCGGTGCATCTTTCCACTCGGCGTTGATTTTCGCGCCGCGCAGCATGGATTCAACCCGCTTGCGCCGCTGATAGGGCACGATGATAACCGCCGTACCCTTTTTGCCGGCACGTCCGGTCCGTCCGGACCGATGCTGCAAAGTCTCTGCATCACGTGGGATTTCGACATGGACAACAAGGCTCAAGGTCGGAAGATCCAGTCCGCGGGCCGCGACATCGGTCGCCACGCACACACGGGCGCGCTTGCTGCGCAGCGCCTGCATTGCCTGGTTCCGTTCGCTCTGCGTATGCTCACCGGACAGCGCCACCGCACTGAAACCGCGATCGACCAGACTCGCGTGCAGACGGCGTACCGCCTCGCGCGTGCCGCAGAAGAGCATCGCCGATTCCGCTTCGTGGAAACGCAGCAGGTTGACCACAGCATTTTCGGTGTCGGCAGGCGCAACAGTAATCGCCTGATAGGCAATATCGCCGTGCCCGCGGTCTTCGCCGACCGTCGAAATGCGCAGCGCGTCGTTCTGATAGCGTTTGGCCAGCGCGACGATCGATTTCGGCATGGTCGCCGAGAACAGCAGGGTCCGGCGCTGTTCGCCGGTTGCATCGAGAATTTCCTCGAGATCCTCGCGGAAACCCATGTCGAGCATTTCGTCCGCTTCGTCGAGGACCACCGCGCGCAGATTTTTCAGGTCGAGCGCGCCGCGTTCGAGATGGTCGCGCAGACGGCCCGGTGTGCCCACAATGACATGCGCGCCGCGTCGCAGGGTCCGGCGCTCTTTCGAAGCATCCATACCGCCGACACAGGTCGCGATTTGCGCGCCGGCCGGCTGATAGAGCCAGGTCAGCTCGCGGCTTACCTGCAAGGCGAGTTCGCGGGTCGGCGCAATGACCAGCGCCAGCGGCTCGACGAGAAACGGGAAACGCCCGTTATCGTCCAGCAGTTGCGGGGCCATCGCCAGGCCGAATGCGACGGTCTTGCCGGAGCCGGTCTGGGCGGACACGATCAGGTCGCGGCCATCCGCTTCGGTTTCAAGCACGGCCGCCTGTACCGGTGTCGGCTTGTCATATTCGCGCGTCGTGAGCGCTTCAGCGAGAAGCGGGGAGATTTTCGAGAAAGGCATAATATCTGTATTCCGTGGCAAAAGTGAAAGCCGCGCGGAAATGCCAGTCGCCTGCGGTTTATGAAGATTATGTTGTAATTAAAGGGTCTGCGCTGGGGATCATATTGCCTTGCCGGCAGCATGGCCACTCGCCCAAGCCCACTGAAAATTATAGCCACCGAGCCAGCCGGTGACATCAACGGCTTCGCCAATAGCATAAAAACCGGGCACTTGCCTAGCTTCCATATTTTTGGAGGAAAGTTCGGCGGTACTGATACCACCAGCGGTAACTTCGGCCTTGGCGAAACCCTCGGTTCCGTTGGGCATGAACCGCCAGTGGGCAAGGCGGCGCGCGGCCTCGTCCAGCTTTTTATCGGTCAGATTGCCCAGTTCCCCTTCGAGCGCGATCCGCTCGACGAGCGTCTCTGTTAACCGCGCCGGCAGATGGGCGTTGATCGCCTTTTTCAGCGACAGCCGCGGCAATGATTTTTTCGCCTGAACCAGCCAGTCACCCGCCAAATCGGGCAGAAAATCGATGTCGACCGATTCGCCATGCTGCCAATAAGAGGAAATCTGCAGAATGGCAGGACCGGACAGGCCTTTATGGGTGAACAGAGCGGCCTCGCGGAACGCGGTTTTTCCGCATCGCGCGATCACCGGAGCGGACACGCCGGAAAGCTCGCGGAACAAGGTTTCTTCCCCGCCGAGAGTCAGCGGCACCAGCGCCGGCCGCGGCTCGACAATCTTCAGGCCAAATTGCCGCGCCAGATCATAAGCGAAACCCGTCGCGTCCATTTTCGGGATGGAAGGACCGCCGGTCGCAACAACCAGCGAAGGCGCAAAGGCCGTCTCTCCGCCATATTCGACCCGATAGCGGCCATCGGCATGGCTGATACCGGTAATAGATTTCCCGAGCGAGAGGCTGACCATGTCAGCCGGGCACTCGTCCATCAGCATCGCGACAATCTGCTTGGCCGAACCGTCACAGAATAGCTGCCCCAATGTCTTCTCGTGCCAGTCGATGCCATAGCGATCGACCAAAGCGATAAAATCAGCGGCAGAATAGCGGCTCAGAGCCGATTTCGCGAAATGCTTGTTCTGCGACAGATAGCGATCGGGCGCGGTGCCGATATTGGTAAAATTGCAGCGTCCGCCGCCCGAGATCAGGATTTTCTTCCCCGGCTCTTCGGCATGGTCGATCAGCAATATCTTACGCCCGCGCTGTCCGGCGACCGCCGCGCACATCAGACCGGCACCGCCGGCACCAAGGATTATCGCGTCATAATGGGTCGGGACTTTGGGCATCGGGTGTTCGGAAACTTTCTAAAATCGGCAATGGTTGCGATTGCCGTCCGGGCTGCGCCTTTGCCTACCCCGTGCACCCATTCATTTCGGTTTGGGAGCAGGTCTTGCCGGCAAGCAACCGCTCCAGCGAAGCCGGCGCTGCGCGAGGGCGCGTTTAACAGCGATGCCCCCCATTGGCAACGGCTGTGAAGGGCGCATCTCCCCGGTATATCCATCGGGACGGTCCCGGACTTTCCTCTCTGCCAAACAGATGATGGATCCGCTCCCGCGCAACCTTTTGCTGATGTCCGCGTTTTCAAACCAAGAGCAATCGAAAGTCGATGGAGCCAGATATGATCAGCAGCCTTGCCTACGCCATCATCCTGATGGGATGTTCGGACGACATGAGCATGTGCCGGGAAGTGGCAAGAGACGAACGCGTCTTTGCGACCTTGCGCGAATGCGAACGAACCGAAGCCCAGGCGCTGCAATCCGATGTCGCGCTGGCAATCGACTATCCGGTCGTAGCCTCGAAATGCGCCAAGGGCGCAGACAAATTTGCACAGAAAGGCGCGGCGCATATTGGAGGATGACACGAACCATATCAGCCGGGAGGCCAGTGCAACGCCTTCGACCGCGCAGCAGCTGAACGCGACAAGACCGACCAAAAGACAGCTGTCCACAGCCATTTTTTTATTATCGCTGGGTCTGTTTCTGGCGCTTCCCTTCGTGCTGTCAGCGGGCGCTGTTTTCTTCAGGCCCCTGTTCGCGGCCATGGTCATCATGCTGATGCTGTTGCCGCTTACCAGCGGGTTGACCAAGCTCGGACTCCCCAATGCAATTTCCGCTTTTCTGTCCGTCCTCGCCTTCCTGTTCTTCCTCGCCTTCGGATTCCTGTTGATCCTGCAGCCGGCCCTCGAGCTGGCAGAACGCTTTCCCGACATCACCAACATATTGCAGGAGCGACTGGTGGATATTCGCCAGTTCACCGCCTCGGTATCGCAAATGGGCACGGAATTTTCGTCCACCATCGGCGAAGCCAGAGGCCGGGAAGTGGTCCTGGCCAGCCCGACCGTCATGGAAGAAGCCGCTTATGCCACGCCTGCCGTGCTCCTCGAACTGCTTCTGGTCCTGTTGCTCGTCTATTTCATGCTGGAATCCCGTCTGCGGCTGAAGCGGATCATATTATCGAAACGGTCGACCCTCGCGACCAGTCTGAAAGCGGCGCGGGCGGGGCGCAGCATCACCGGAGATCTTTCCCACTATATCGGGGCCGTAACCTCGATCAATATCGCGGTCGGCGTGATCGTCGCATTCGGCGCATGGGCGCTCGATATCGAATCGCCGCTGATGTGGGGTGGTCTGGCCGCCATATTGAATTTCATCCCCTATCTGGGGCCAATGCTGATGGCCGTGCTGCTCTTCGGTTTCGGCGCGGCCTCGACCGGCGATCTGGGCGGCGGCCTGGTTCCAACCCTGGCCTATATCGGCCTGCAGGCCATAGAAGCCAATCTGGTCACGCCGTCGATTCTCGGCCGGCGCTTTTCCATGAACCCGGTCGTGATCCTGCTGGCGATCAGCTATTTCACCTGGATATGGGGTCTGGCGGGCGCGTTGATCGCGGTTCCTCTGCTGATCGTAGGCAAAGCGCTTCTCACCCAGACCGGAAGTCCGAATATCATCGGTTTCATTCTGGGAGAGCCGCTGTTCGATTCTCCGGGAGACGAACATATGGAAGCGCACGGTCGCTAAAGCCGCTCGCACGGCACCCTGCATGTATCGCCGGGCTACCACAGGAATTCTCCGCCTGCAGTATAGGAGAAACGATCAGTTATGGGAGATATTAGGAAAATGGTGGAGCCTAGCGGGATCGAACCGCTGACCTCTTCGCTGCCAGCGAAGCGCTCTCCCAGCTGAGCTAAGGCCCCATTTGAAGAGCGCCTTTAATCCAGACGCCCTCCAATATGCAAATCAAAAATTAGGTCTCGTCGGGTTCGTCGTCACCTTTGCCTTTGCTGACGCCCAAATCGTCGTCACCGCCGAGATCGACTTCATTGTCCGGCGATGGTTCATCGTCGTCAATATTGACGTCCAGATCATCATCGTCGACAGCGTCAGCTTCCTTCTTGGCATCCTTTTTCGGCGCTGCTTCAAAAGGCATGGGCTGCTTGGATTTCAGAACAGCTTCCGGCACAAAGCTTTCCCCGCATTCAACACAGGTCGCCGGGTCTTCTTTGCCCAGATCGTAAAAGCGCGTTCCACATTTCGGGCATGTGCGTTTTGTGCCCCATTCCGGTTTAACCATGGCTGGTGTCCAAATCCTGTCTAAATCAATTCGTTGATAGGTAAGTCTGCTATGCGCCGAGTCAAGTATTGCCTAAATCAGCCGCGAAATCCGGCGCGCCTTGCCATAGCTTTGCAGCGCTGTCAAAAGCCGTTTGATATTCCTGCACGAATCATTTGTGCGTTCCGCTAACAAAGCTCTGACATGACCAGCAACACTCCCCAGCCAGTAACGTTCAAACCGTCTGGCCCGCTCAGCGGTAAAATTTCCGTCCCCGGTGACAAATCCATTTCGCACCGCGCGCTGATATTGTCGGCGCTCGCCGTCGGCAAAAGCCGGATCACCGGACTTCTCGAAGGCGAGGATGTGCTCGCAACGGCCGATGCCTTGCGGGCAATGGGTGCCCAGATCGAGAAAAAAGACGAGGTCTGGACTGTGCATGGGGTCGGCGTCGGCGGGCTGATGCAGCCTGGCAATGCTCTCGAAATGGGCAATAGCGGAACGTCCACACGTCTGCTGATGGGACTGATCGCGTCTCACGGAATTTCCGCGACCTTTGTGGGCGATGCCAGCCTGTCCAAGCGACCGATGGGCCGGGTGATCGATCCGCTTTCCGATATGGGCGCGGATGTTCAGGCACGCGAGACTTCGGACCACAAATCCTGCCTGCCGCTGACGGTGCGCGGCCTCTGCCCGGCCATTCCGATAGAATATCGCCTGCCGGTCGCCTCAGCACAGGTCAAGTCGGCTATTCTGCTGGCCGGCCTCAACACGCCCGGCATCACCCGCATTATCGAACCGGTCCTCACGCGCGATCACAGCGAGACCATGCTGAAAGGTTTCGGTGCGGAAATCCGGGTGGAAACCGACGCGGAAGGCTGCCGTATTATATCGCTGACCGGTGAAGCAGAACTCCAGCCGCAGAAAATCAAGGTGCCGGGCGATCCGTCATCCGCAGCATTTCTGGTGGTTGCGGCCCTGATCGTCCCCGGATCGGATATCATTGTCGAGAATGTCGGTATCAACCCGACGCGCGCCGGCCTGTTTGACGTGCTGCAGTCCATGGGCGGAGACATCCGCTTTCTGAAAAAGCGCATCGTCGGCGGCGAACCGGTCGCGGACATTCACGTCAAACACAGCCCGCTAACCGGCATAGACGTTCCAGCAAATATTGCGCCCAGCATGATCGACGAATTTCCCGTCCTGTTTGTCGCTGCCGCCGTGGCCAGCGGCGAAACCACAACCCGTGGCCTGCACGAATTGCGGGTCAAGGAGTCCGATCGCCTGTCGCAAATGGCAAAGGGACTTGAAGCGCTGGGCGTAAAATTGACCGAGAAGGACGACGGTCTGATCATCGAAGGCAGCGGCGGCAAGCCCCTGCCGGGCGGACGCCCCAAGCCGGTGATCGAAACCGCGCTGGACCACCGGATCGCGATGAGCTTTGCGGTTGCGGGCCTCGTGACAAAATCTGGTCTGGCAATCGACGATATCGCTCCGGTGCAAACCAGTTTCCCCGGCTTCCAAGACCTTTTGGCGGGACTGGCATCCTGATGATCGACGGCCTGATGATAGATGGAATGACCGCCAATGTGATCGGTATAATGGGCAGCATTTCGGTCGTATTTGCCTATGGCTATAATGTTTATGCCAACGCAGTGAACCCGTTTGTCTATAACGGCGCCAATCTGCTCGGCGCGCTTCTGCTGACCATTTCTCTTCTGGTGCATTTCAATCTGGCGTCCTTTCTGCTTGAAATGGTGTGGATATCCATTGCGCTTGGCGGCCTGTGGAAAGCCTATCGGAATCATGCGAGGCAAGAATCATGATCATCGCCGTCGACGGCCCGACTGCTTCCGGCAAAGGCACGATCTCCAAGAAATTGGCGGAACATTTCGCCCTGCCCTTTCTCGATACCGGTCTGCTCTACCGCGCGGTGGGCTGGACGCTCCGGGAACAGGCCGGTGATGCCGACAATGCTGCCGATGCGCTGGCTGCCTGCGTGTTCGACGGCTCTTTACTCGCCAACCCCGGCCTGCGCAGCGAAGTGGTCGGGGGCCTGGCCAGCAGGGTCTCCGTTCATCCCGAGGTACGGCGCGCGCTGGACAAGCGGCAAAAGGACTTTGCCTATCAACCGGCGGGTGCCGTTCTGGACGGTCGCGACATAGGCACGGTCATCGCGCCCGATGCCGACGTAAAATTGTTTGTGACCGCCTCTTCGGAAGCGCGCGCCGTGCGGCGTTTCGAGGAAATGAAGCGGCGCGGCGAGTCAGCCAATTTCGATGATATCCTGGCCGACATTCTAAAGCGCGACGAACGCGACAAGAATCGCACAACAGCGCCGCTCAAGCCCGCAGAAGATGCAGACTTGCTTGATACCACCAACTTGACTATAGACGCCGCCATTCAGCAGGCGATTGCCTTGGTGAATGCGAAGATAAGCGGCCGGCGCGACAAAGATCCGGCATAGCAGACAAATGATGCGCAAGACGGGCTGGTAAGCAACCGGACCGGCTTTGGCGCAGCTTTTGGTATTTGTGCTTGGCCTCGTATCCACCGTTATTGGCAGTTTTCTGATGGATGCGGCGGTCACATGAGGTGATCGTGGCAATTTTGGTCCAAGACCGGCGGAACCAACCGCCTGGCCAGAAAAATTGACTATCAAGGAATAAACCATATGGCCTCAACGGCATTTCCAACCCGCGACGATTTCGCGGCAATGTTAAACGAATCACTCGGTGGCGAAGACCAGGGCTTTGAAGGCCGCGTCGTCAAAGGCACCGTAACCGGCATCGAAAACGACATGGCTGTCATCGATGTAGGATTGAAATCAGAAGGCCGTGTAGCGCTGCGCGAATTCGCCGCTCCCGGTCAAAAAGCCGACATTTCCATTGGTGACGAAGTCGAAGTCTATGTCGACCGCATCGAAAATGTGAACGGCGAAGCCATGCTGTCCCGCGATCGCGCCCGCCGCGAAGCAAGCTGGGACAAACTGGAAAAAGAATATGACGAAGGCAATCGCGTTGAAGGCGTTATCTTCGGTCGCGTCAAAGGCGGCTTCACGGTCGACCTCGACGGTGCCGTAGCCTTCCTGCCCGGCAGCCAGGTCGACGTTCGCCCCGTGCGCGACGTGACCCCGCTGATGGACATCGCCCAGCCTTTCCAGATCCTCAAGATGGATCGCAAGCGCGGCAATATCGTTGTTTCGCGTCGTGCCATTCTCGAAGAAACCCGCGCCGAACAGCGCAGCGGTCTTATCGAGTCGCTGGCTGAAGGTCAGGTTACCGAAGGCGTCGTCAAGAATATCACCGATTATGGTGCGTTCGTTGACCTCGGCGGTATCGACGGTCTGCTGCATGTTACCGATCTTTCCTACAAGCGGGTCAATCACCCGAACGAAATGATCAACATCGGCGACACGCTGAAAGTCCAGATCATCAAGATCAACAAAGACACCCAGCGTATCTCGCTTGGCATGAAACAGCTCGAAAGCGACCCATGGGATAGCGCGACCGAGAAATATGCGGTCGGCACCAAGCTTACCGGTTCGGTTACGAACATCACCGAATATGGTGCTTTCGTTGAACTGGAACCAGGCATCGAAGGCCTTGTCCATGTTTCCGAAATGAGCTGGACCAAGAAGAACGTCCACCCGGGCAAGATCGTTTCCACCTCGCAGGAAGTGGAAGTCATCGTTCTCGAAGTCGACACCGAAAAGCGTCGCATTTCGCTTGGCCTCAAACAGGCTCAGTCCAACCCGTGGACCGACTTTGCGGATACGCACCCGGTTGGCAGCACCGTTGAAGGCGAAGTCAAGAACGCTACCGAATTCGGTCTGTTCATCGGCCTTGAAGGCGACGTTGACGGCATGGTTCACATGTCCGACATCGCTTGGGGCATTTCCGGCGAAGACGCGCTCAACCTCCACCACAAGGGTGAGCAGGTCAAAGCAATCGTTCTCGACATCGATGTCGACAAGGAACGTATCTCGCTCGGCATGAAGCAGCTTGAAAAAGGTGCGCCTGCTATGGGTGGCGCCGATACCGGCGGCCTCAAGAAGGGTTCGGTTGCAACCGTTACCGTTCTCGAAGTTCGCGATGGCGGCCTCGAAGTCCAGATGGGCGACGACGGCGCGACCGGCTTCATCAAGCGCAACGATCTGGGCCGCGACCGCGACGAACAGCGTCCGGACCGCTTCCAGGTTGGCCAGAAGCTCGACGCAATGATCACCGGTTTCGACCGTTCGAAAAAGCCGAACTTCTCGATCAAGGCGCATCAGCTGGCAGAAGAGAAGCAGGCCGTGGAACAGTTCGGTTCGACCGATTCCGGCGCAAGCCTTGGCGACATCCTCGGTGCCGCACTGAAGAAAAAAGAAGAATAGTTTTTCCCGACCCGGAAAAACTGTTGCGGAAAAGCCCGCCCCTTGACGGGGGCGGGCTTTTTCTTTGCGGCGTCCCATTTCACACCGTTTTTTGACAAGGTTGCCAAGACCATTGAAAATAGACATAATTTCTGGCATCAATGAAGGTCTAGACACTGACAGACCGCCCGATTCCAAAAATTTCCTTCAAGGAAGTTCACTGGATCGACCGGGAATCGGAAAGGCGCACCGATGATACGCTCTGAACTATTGGAAAAACTGGCTGAAGAAAACCCGGAGTTGAAACCGGACGAGATCGAAAAGATTGTCGATCTTTTCTTCAACCAGATCAGCCAGAAACTGGCCGAAGGCGGACGCGTGGAGTTACGCGGATTTGGCGCCTTCTCCACCCGGCAACGCAAGCCGCGCATCGGCCGCAACCCGCGCACGGGGGAATCGGTCGAGGTTCCCGCCAAAAGAGTGCCCTATTTCAAGCCGGGCAAGGAAATCCGGGAGCGGCTGAACGACAATTAATTCCTGAAATATTCTGATATTTTGCGTCTGCGCACTTGACCGCACCCGCGCAATAATGCTTGTCGCTAGGCTCCGGTTTCAGGCCGGAGCTACCGGTGCGGACGTGGCGAAATGGTAGACGCAGCAGACTTAAAATCTGCTATCCGAAATGGGTGTGCGGGTTCGAGTCCCGCCGTCCGCACCAGTTTTAGACGATAAGATACCCGCATGGCCGGATCGAAACGAAGCCGGGCGGACCGCCACAAGCGACTTGGTCAAAAACATCAGCAACCGCAGCGAGGCAATCCATGCTCTCCCCATTCATCATCGCAGCAATCCTCTGGGCCGTCATTCTGGCCGCTGTTGGCGGTCTGATGACCGATATCGGTCCCTGGTACCGGAATCTTGAGAAACCCGCATGGCAGCCCCCGGACTGGCTGTTCGGCCCGGCATGGATGATAATCCTCGGGCTGGGCGCCTGGGCTGCCATTCTGGCATGGGATCAAACCGGCAGCCAGTCAGATCAATACATGCTCGTCGCCGTCTATGGCGCCAATTTTCTGTTCCACCTGCTCTGGTCACCCTTGTTCTTCAAATATCAGCGGCCCGACTGGGCTTTGGTGGAAGTCCTGTTCTTGTGGCTGTCGGTCATCGCAATGCTGGTCGTGACATGGAGCCTAGCGCCGCTGGCGGGCATCCTGATCCTGCCCTATTTCCTCTGGGTAAGCTTCGCGGCGTTGCTCAATGCCAAAATCGTACAGTTGAACCGGCCATTTGCCTGACGGCTAGAGCATCGCCATATCGACCGGCTGGTCCAGCAACACCCTCCCCGCCAGTTCGAATACCGCTGGTGCCGTAGCAATATGCTGTGTCGCGACATGCGCGTCCCGGAAACGGCGTTGCAGACCATTATCCGAATAGACCGCAGATCCGCCGCCCAGTGTATAAGCCGTCTTGCATATGTCAGCGGAAATTTCGGTGGCATGGGCGCAGGCCAGACGCAGATTGGCGCGACCCTCGGCCGATATCTCCCCGGGACCCGTTGCTTCTGCCCAACAGTCGCTGATCGCCGCTTCCAGATAGGCGAAAGCGCCGCCCAGATGGGCCGTCGCCCGCGCAATTTCGGCCTGAACGGTGGCCCGCTGGGCCATCGAACGACCGCCACCCGGTGTTTTTTTGTTGATAGCGACATTACGAATGTCGTCCAGCGCGGCGCGGGCATTGCCCAGCGCGACCGCAGACACTCCGAGCGCCAGCAGGCCAAACAGCGGGAATTTATATAAGGCGCCCGGGTCGCGCGGTCGGTCACCGACAAAGGAAACGCTGCGATCCTTGGGAACTTTCAACCCCTCGACGGAAAAATCGCCTGAGCCCGTGCCCTTCAGACCCGCGACATGCCAGCTGTCGATGAACGACACATCCGTTGCCGGGAAGAACAGCATCCGGTGATAGGGCGCGCCATTGTCGAATTTCTGCAGCTCCCCATCCTTGAAGATCATCGCACCGCCGCCGAGCCACGAACAATTGGCCGAACCCGATCCCCATTGCCACTGGCCGCTGAGCAGATAATGGTCGCCCTTGTCCTCGGCTTTGCCCATCGGCGCGAACACGCCGCCGGTGATGACATCGTCGGCCCCGAAGATTTCGCGCGCCGCCGGTTCCGGCATATAGGCGGCGCCCAAAGTAGACGTCACGGCAATCATTACACACCAGCCGGCGCTGGCATCGGCCTCGGACACCGTGGTGACAATCTTCATGAAATCGAGCGGTTCGAGTTCCAGACCACCCAGTGCTGCAGGCTTGGAAAGATTGAAAGCGCCTGCATCGGCCAGTTTTGCCGCGAGATCGGCTGGCAAACGACGCGCCTTCTCGGTTTCCTCCGCGCGTGCCGCAATTTCGGGACGCAGCGCCAAAATCGCCGGCCCAACTTCGCCGATGGTTGAAATATCATATTGTAGACCGGTCATGCAGCAATTCTCCTAAGCAAACTGAACAAGCACAAGAGTTCCTCTTTGTCGAGCCGGCAAAACCATCTAGACGAATGAGATGCGCCTCCTCGCCCTTCTCTGCCCTTGTCTGTTGCTGGTCTCCTGCAACGGCGGGCCAGCGGTCGACACCGCGCCGGGACCGACCCAGATCGTCCGTCTGTCCGATTCGGAGATCAAGGGTCTCGACCCCCAGAAAATTTCCGATCTCGCCTCGCTCCGTGTAGCCGCCGACCAGTTCGAAGGCCTGACACGGCTCAATGCCGCAGGCGAGGCAGAACCCGGACTGGCCCGTAGCTGGGAGACAGCCCCGGACGGCCTGAGCTGGACGTTCGCCTTGCGGCAGAATCTGCAATTCTCCGATGGCACTGCTTTTGATGCGACCCTTTTTCCTGCGCTTTGGCAGCGTTTGCGCGCGCCGGATACAGCAGCCCCTGCAAAATCCCTGTTCGGCAATATCGTGGCGGTGCAGGCGGTCGACAGGCACAATGTGCTGGTCACCCTTGCGTCGCCTGATCCAGCCCTGCCCGCCCTGCTGGCCCATCCGGCAATGACCGCAATTCCGCTCCACCGGATAAACGATGCCGGCGATCAATGGACCTCCGACCGGCCGTTGATTGCCAGCGGCCCGTATCGACTGGCGGAATGGCAACTGAACGACCACGCCCGGCTGGAGCGCAATCCGGCCTGGCATGACGACGCGGCACCCACAGCGAAAATCATCTGGAAACCGATGGATGACAGCCTGTCAGGGATGCGGCTATTCCTGTCCGGCGGCGCGGATATCGCCGCGGACTATCCGGCGAGCCGACACCAATGGCTCAAGAAAAAGCACCCGGACCTCGCCCATAGCGTTCCGTATCTCGGCAGCTATTATTTCGCTTTCAACACCCGCACCCCGCCCTTTGATGACCGCAGGGTCCGGAAGGCCCTGTCGATGGCGGTCGAACGCGAATGGATCGCCGATGAGGTGATGGGGGTCGGAAATATTCCGGCATGGGGTCTGCTCCCCCCCGGCCTCGCCGGAGCGGAACCGGCCAGACCCACGTGGGCGGACTGGCCACGGGAGAAGCGTTTGCAAGCCGCGCGCACCCTGCTTAAATCGGCGGGCTTCGATGCCTCGAAGCCACTGCGGTTCGAAATCCGTTTCAACAGTTCCGCCGAACATCGCCGGGTCGCCGTCGCACTGGCCGCCATGTGGCAGCCGCTCGCGGTCGAGGCCAGCCTGTTCAACAGCGAGGCCGCCCTCCATTTCGCCGCGCTGCGCCGCCACGAATTCTCGCTCGCCCGCTCCGGCTGGATTGCCGATCTGCCGACGCCGGAAAATTTCCTGCTGGTCCACCAGCACGCCAACGGTGCGGGCAATTATTCGGGCTATGACAATCCGGACTATGATCGGGTTCTGGCGCAAGCCATCGCCGAAGCGGACCCCGCCAAACGGCAGGTATTGATGCGGCAGGCCGAGGCGATCCTGATCGCCGACATGCCGGTTCTGCCGCTCTACTTCTACGTCACGCGCAGCTTGGTGGCAAAACGCATTGCCGGATGGGAAGATAATATTTCCAATGTGCATCCCAGCCACAGTCTGCGTATAAGGCCGTAATGGAATTCCGATCGACATTCTGGCTGCATATTCTCTCCGCCGCGCTTGCGGTAACCATGCTCGGGGCCTGCGGCTTCGCCGGCGATGAGGATCAGGTGAGAGTGACGGTAATCGAAGACGGACCGGCGCAGATCAATCCGCTTGGGACACGGTTGAACTTTGCTTCCTCGACCATGCGCGCCGCGATAGCCAAGGGGCTTGTCGGGCTGGATGCAGAAGGCCGGGTCGTTCCGGCACTGGCGGCCCGCTGGATCGTGTCCGACGATGGTCTGAGCTATATATTCCGCCTGTATGACGCCAAATGGGACGACGGCCGGCAAATCACCGCCGAGCGGGTGGCCCGGCTGCTCCGCGAACGGTTTTCCGAGTTGCGGAAAAGCCGGCTGCAATATGACGTGGCGGTGGTCGACGAGGTCGTATCGATGACCGGCAGAGTGATCGAGATCAAACTGGATTCACCACATCCGAATTTCCTGCAACTGCTCGCCCAGCCCGAACTGGGGCTTTTCCGTGCCGGTCACGGTGCAGGCCCGATGCGCGTACTGAGCGAGGAAAACGGGATCAAACTGACTCTTTTTGATGAAGTTACGCAGGAGGAAGACGACGCCGAGGAAGAGGATAACCGCTGGGTTTCGTTGCGCGGGGAATCGGCCGCCAGCGCCATCGCGCGCTATCGCGCCGGCGGTGTGCAAGTGGTCCTGAACGGCAAATATCATCATCTGCCGCTGGTCGATGCCGCCGATATCAGCAGCAGCGACTTGCGACTGGATCCGGTCGCCGGTCTTTTCGGATTGCGGTTCGTACGCGCCAACGGATTCTGGGCGGTCCCCGGCAATCGCGAAATTTTGGCAATGGCGATCAATCGCCCCGCATTGCTCACTTCCTTCCCGGGCGTCAGCGCCTGGCAGAGCCGCCTCAAAATCATTCCCGAAGCGCTGGATGTCGAGGGGATCAACACCTATCCCGACTGGGCCCGCATGACCATGCAGGACCGGATCGTCTTTGCCAGAGACCATGTGAACCGGTGGAAGGCATCCGAAGGCCCGGTTGTTCCTCTGACGATAGCGCTACCCGACGCGGCAGGCGCAGAGATCCTGTTCAAACGCATCCAGTCGGACCTCCGGCGCGTGGGCCTGAACGCGCGGAAAGTCAGCCTGGATCAGGACGCCGATGTCGAGTTGCTGGACCAGATTGCGCCTTATGACAGCGCCCAGTGGTTCCTGAAACAGTTCACCTGCGCCCAGACCTCGGTCTGCCTGAACGATGCGGATGCGAAAATTGCCGAGGCCGACGCCGCGACCAATCTGGAGATCAAGGCCCGTCTCTATGCCCAGGTCGAGATCATGCTGGTCGACCATTATAATTTCATTCCGATCGCGGTTCCGATCCGTTGGTCCATCGCCCGGCAAGGACAGCGTGGCTTTGCCGTCAACCCGCGCGGCTGGCATCCATTGAATCCGCTGGTCGGCATACCCATATCCTGACTGTATCACTAGTATATGACAGGGAGGTCGCATGGCCATTTCCGAAGAACAGTTAAAGCGTCTGGCCGAGCAATTGCCCGACGTCAGCCGCGATCCACAAGCGGTCCGAACCCGCGTCGAGGCGATGGAGAAGGTGCTGGAGCGCGCCTTTGTGATCCCCGGCATCAATCGCCCGATCGGCGTCGATTCTATCGTCGGCCTGATCCCGGTGGTCGGTGATATCGTCACCGCCGTGATGGGCGCCTATATTGTCTGGGAAGCCCGAAATCTGGGCATGTCCAAGCTGCAACTGACCCGCATGGCAGCCAATGTCGGCATCGATACCGCGCTCGGCGCTATCCCGCTGGCAGGTGACCTGTTTGACTTTCTCTGGCGTTCGAACAGCAAGAATCTGAAGATCATCCGCAAACATCTCGACAAGCATCACCCCGGCACACGGACGCTAGACGTTTAGGCAGGTGCTCCCGCGCACGCGGGAGTCCATCTCCCGTGTCATCCTCAGAATGCTCTGGTAGAGACAGGAAATAGTCTCCCGGTAAGCGATCCCTATTCCCTTTGCGCCGCTATTCGAAAGAAGGCGATGGGCCCCTGCCTCCGCAGGGGCGCTAGCCTCCGCGCCAGATCTTGACCGGCATATCGTCTTTCGCCGCTCGCATATAGGCGGGACAGCGTTGCGGACGGAAGCTTTTGCCTAGACACAGCTTCACTTCCTGCAGCCAGCCCCGCTGGTTGATTTTCAGCCGTATCATATCGGGCCGAAGCCCCTCGTTCGCTGCCGCAAAAGCGTTGCGGAACTGGCCTGCGGTCAGCGGCTTGCGTGACAGCCGGTCCATATCGGGGAAGCGGACCGCATCAAACATGATCCGCGAAACGCGGAAATAGGTTTCCGGACGCTTGGTCATGCAGGTGCCATGCTTCGCCCATTCATGCGCCATCATCCAGGTCGAGGGCATCATACAGAAATTGCGTTTCACCACAGCCGGCGGCAGCGCCCTGGTCGGCGCGCACCACTGCGGATAGGCAGGATCGCGGGCGTCGGGCCACAGGCCATGGAGAATGAAGCCAAAACTGCCATCCTCGCCGCTGCACTGGGTCTTGTCGCGGCGGCTGTCCTTGCGCTTGTTGCAATATTCCGGCGACCAGCTGAGCGCCAGCGTATAGCGGGTGACCGGTTTGATACGGCGCGGTTCGGAGGCCGGCTTGCGCTCGGCGGGGGCGCTGAGGCCAGATGGTGGGCGGCATTGGTAGGATTGGGCGTGGGCTGCTGCAGGCAAAAGCAAAATGGATCCCAACGTAAGACAAACGTTATATGTTGACGAAAGGGCCATTAGGTCTTCCCTATTGCGGCTGATTTAGCGCACCAGAGCATAGCATCAATTCTGAGAAGAAAACCCGCCGCGGCTACACTGGCGAAAACGGAAATATACGATAAGGCTGTGAGAACGAAAACCGTTGTCGCTTCGATCATGATCACAATTATCATGACAATCGCCACTGCGGTCAAAACGATATATAACCAGCGGGCCCAATCCTTTGCTTCCACAGCGATCAAATACCATAATAGGAGCATAATGGCGGCTTCGACGACAATGGACAGTCCGCGTGTCGCCGCACCACCAAACAAGGCAATTATTTCGTCCAGCAATACCGCCACAAAGCTGAGCCAAAACAGTCGTTCGAACCAGATTATCGACCGTGGTCTGTTGTTTGCCATCAACTGATCACACCCCTTCCTCCGTCATGCTGAACTTGTTTCAGCATCCATCGCACCTCTGCTGGCGGACAGCAATTGGTCGCGCCATGGACCCTGAAACAAGTTCAGGGTGAAGAACATCGCTAAACTTGCTCAAAATCCAGCCCGATATCCGCCGCCGGTGCCGATTGTGTCAAACGCCCTACCGAAATAAAATCAACACCCGTCTCCGCCTTGTCGCGGATCGTTTCCAGCGTCACGCCGCCGCTCGCCTCGGTCGCCACGCGGCCACCGATCAAAGTCACCGCGCCGCGCAGGGTTGCTGGCTCCATATTGTCGAGCAGCAAATGGGTCGCCCCTGCCGCCAGCGCCGGCTCGATCTGGTCGACCCGGTCGACTTCGCAAATGATATTTTCGACGCCCGCATCCTTGGCGCGCCGGACCGCTTCGCCGACCGACCCTGCGACTGCTACATGATTATCCTTGATCATCGCTGCGTCCCACAGGCCCATGCGATGGTTCTGCGCCCCGCCCATCCGCGTCGCATATTTCTCCAGCACACGCAGTCCCGGAATGGTCTTGCGCGTGTCGAGCAATGTGCATCCGGTCCCAACGATCTGCCGCACATATTCATTGGTCATGGTCGCGATGCCGGTCAAATGCTGCACCGTATTGAGCGCGCTGCGCTCGGCGGTCAGCATCGCGCGGCCCTTGCCTTTCAGCCGCATGATATCGGTACCAGCTACAACAGCTTCGCCTTCCGCAACAAGAATTTCGATCTCCACATCGGGATCGAGATAGCGGAAAAACGCCTCGGCAATCGGCAGGCCGGCAATCACCGCATCATGGCGGCTGTCCATCACACCGGAGAATATCGCATCGGCGGGAATGACCGCTTCGGAGGTGACATCGCGGCCCCCTGCCCCATAAGGCGCGCCGAGGTCTTCGGTGAGCGTGGATTGCACGAAGGCAGAGAGGTCGAAACGGTCGAGGGTGAAGGTCATATAGCCTTCTAGCCATTCCCGCGTCCGGCTCAAGACAAACCGTTAATGGCCGAAACTGTCATGGCTTGTCGCAGCGCATCGCTTGTGATAACTATGTGTTTCACATATATTGCGGCATGGATTTCGAATTTGATCCAGCCAAGGATGCAATCA
The DNA here is from genome assembly GCA_964022345.1 of uncultured Sphingorhabdus sp. GTDB lineage: Bacteria > Pseudomonadota > Alphaproteobacteria > Sphingomonadales > Sphingomonadaceae > Parasphingorhabdus. The sequence goes on along the minus strand of CAXHZT010000002.1, from coordinate 74,987 downwards.
ACCGGGCAAAGCATCATCTGCCGCTGTCGTTCGGCCAGCGGATTTTTGATGATCCATTTCACAGCGTGACCGAAACCATCCGGCTTGAAGATGAGGAGCAGCGTTTCAAACTGATCGGTGAAGTAGACGGAAAACTCTTTACGGCGATCCACGTTTGGCGTGGTGAAAGGGTCCGGTTCATCTCGGTACGAAGGAGTAACAGCAGTGAACAAAGAGACTATGATAGCAATTCCCGCGGATCCGAATGATCCGGAAGACCGGGACGTCAGCGTCGCGGCATTGGAGCGCGCACATATGGGCCGCTTCATCCGGGTGCTCCGTTATGACCTCGGCATGACGCAGGAAGAATTTTCCAAAACCTACGGCATCCCGCTCGCCAATATCCGCCAATATGAAATCGGCCGCCACATGCCCCCGCCGGCGGTCCGCGCCTATCTGAAGGTGATCCGCGCCGAACCGGAAGTGGTGAAGCGGGTGATGGCTGGGTGATTTCTCCCTCTCCCCCAAGGGAGAGGGTTGCGCAGACTTGGCAGCTTGCTGCCTAGTCGTAGCTGGGTGAGGGCGCACTGCTCTTGATGGCGGAGAACACCCTCGTCCAACTGCGCCTAATCCTGCGGATAAGGCTTCGTAACCTTCTCCCTCACGGGAGAAGGTCAGTGGACTGGCCGAAAGTGACAATCCGTTCCGCGACTATGTCATTCCCGCGAAGGCGGGAACCCAGTTAGAACAGTCCATGCCCCGCTCCTACTATGTCTATATTCTCGCCAGCAAACGAAACGGAACTCTCTACATCGGTGTCACCAGCAATCTCGCCGCCCGCATCTTCGCTCACAGGAACGGCAGGGGTGCAGAATTTACGAAAAAATACCGCGTCACCAGACTGGTCCATATCGAACCGTTCGCCGATGTACGAGACGCCATCGCCCGTGAAAAGGCGCTCAAGAAATGGAACCGAGGATGGAAATTGCGGCTGATCGAGGAGAGCAATCCGGACTGGAATGATCTATTCGACACGCTCAACGGATGATAGACTGGAAGATGGCGCCGACTGGATCCCCGCCTTCGCGGGGATGACAATGAGGTTTAGTCGCGACCAACCGTGTCATTCCCGCGCAGGCGGGAACCCAGTTTGCACAATTCATGGTAGCCGAGCTGCTCGTTCCGAAGCTAGTGGTATGGAAACCGCGAAAACATCTTCCATGGCACCATTGATCTGCTAAACCGCGACCTTGAAATTTATCCCCTACCCCTCATGCGCCAGATCAGCCGGTCCCAGGTCCCCCTGCCCGACCGTTGCGCTCGCCATTTCCATCATCCGGTCGATCGACTTGCGGGCCTGCAGGCGCAGGTCCTCGTCCATCTCGATGCGGGGCTCGAGGTCACGCAGAGCCACGTAGAGTTTCTCCATCGTGTTGAGCGCCATATACGGACAGATATTGCAGTTGCAGTTGCCGTCCGCGCCGGGCGCGCCGATGAAATTCTTTTCCGGTACCGCTTTTTCCATCTGGTGGATGATATGCGGTTCGGTGGCGATGATGATCGTGTCGCCTTCAAAAGACTTGGCATATTTCAGAATTGCGCTGGTCGAACCGACCATGTCGGCGTGATCGAGAATATAGGCGGGGCATTCGGGATGTGCGGCAACCGGCGCATCGGGATGCTGGGCCTGCAGTTTCAGCAGTTCGGTCTCGCTGAACGCCTCGTGGACGATGCAGACACCGGGCCAGAGCAGCATGTCCCGTCCGGTTTTCTTGGCGATATAGCCGCCGAGATGCTTGTCAGGGCCAAAGATGATTTTCTGGTCCAGCGGGATCTGCGAGAGAATATGTTCCGCCGAAGAACTGGTGACGATGATATCGCTGAGCGCCTTCACCTCGGCCGAGCAGTTGATATAGGTCAGCGCAATATGGTCGGGATGCTCGTCGCGGAACGCCTTGAACTTGTCCGGTGGGCAGCTGTCTTCCAATGAGCAGCCGGCATCCATGTCCGGCAGCACGACAATCTTCTCCGGCGAGAGGATTTTCGCCGTCTCGGCCATGAATTTCACACCGCAGAAGGCAATGACATCAGCATCGGTTTCCGCTGCCTTGCGGGAAAGCTCGAGACTGTCACCGACAAAATCGGCAATATCCTGGATTTCCGGCTTCTGGTAATAATGGGCGAGGATGATCGCGTTGCGCTCCTTGCGCAGCTTGTTGATTTCCTCGACAATATCGACCCCGGCCAAGCTGCCGCCAATTCCACCACGTGCGTCCATTATACTCTTCCTATTTCCTGTTCCGTTCCTGTCGAGCTTGTCGAAACATGCTCTTGCCGCCCTTCGACAGGCTCAGGGCGAACGGAGTTTCTGATTCCCGACTAGTTTAGGGCAAGTCACCGTCCAAAGGAAATCAATTGCTGATACGGAATTTGACAATCCGGTCGGTGACCTTCTGCTCCGCATCCATGCCGCCCAAGATATAATAGTCCCCGCCAGCCTTGGCGAGAGCGCGATGGTCCATGCTCGGTTCGGCGAGGCGCCCCAGTTCCTGCCACTGATCAGTTTTCAGATTGTAGGCAAAAAAACCACCCGATGGCTTCGCCGGCACGCCGTCATAACCGATGCCGTCATAATTATAGGGATTGTCACCACCGCCGGCAAAAATGATCCGCTGCCCGGCCTCGTCGCCAATCGCCGCCATCCGGTATTTCGCTGAACCGGGATGGGCGTCGACCCCGCGCCACGTAATCTGCGTCGGGTTTTTCGGATCGATATCGCCGCGCCAGGTCAGCTTTGCAGCCACAAATTTACGCTTCCCATCGGCAAAGATGGACGCCACCCCGTCGCTGACGATGATGCTGTCGCCCGCAATACCGCCGCTATGGCCGAAGACCGGCGTGCCGGGAAAAGGTGTCACCTCGGTCCATGCACCGGTCTGCGTATCGAACATCTGCACGACGCTGACATTGCCTTCGTTGTGCCAACCCGAAATCAGATAGATGAACCGGTTCTGATAAGGTACGGCAAGCGCATCATCGACGGGTGTCGGCATGTCGGCTTTCTGTTCGTATCGCCCTGTCGCGGGGTCAAAGGCGAAAACCTCCGGCGTGGACAGCTCGTCCCCATTGGGCGCAACCGTATAGCCGCCGAAAATATAGATTTTTCCCGCCACGGTCACCGCCGCACTGGCCAGTCGCCCTTCGGTGACCGGCACGGACGCGATTATCTTGCAGGATTCTGTGGCGATCACGCAGGCATAAGCGGCATTGCTCGTGTCTTTCCACGTCTTGCCCACTTTCAGGCCGTTGAAACTGTAAAGGGTCGGGCCTTCCGGTCCGTCCGCCACCGCCACGGCATTATTGCTGATCGGTTCGGGCAGCGCGAAGCCGGCAATTTCCGATTGCGGTTCGGGTTGCGGGCTGCGCTCGCACCCGGTCAGCATCAATCCGCCCAACAGCATCGCCGCCCATGCCATGCCCCGCATTGTCACTCTCCCGCTTCCCTTTTTTGCCGCTGCTCCGCCAGCACCTCCCGGATCGGCCGCGAATAATCCCACCGCTCCGTGTAGCGGCTGCGTTCATAAGGGAAAAAGGCGTCCACTTTTGCTTCCACTCCGGCGGCCTGCAACGGCACGGCGAAATTATGTCTGACGGCCCGGCGCGCCGCTTCCCGAGCAAGCCGCACCTGAACCGGATTTTGCGCCTGCGTCGCCAGTTCATCGACACCCTTTTTGCGGTTGGCCTGATCGAGGACCTCTTCCGCGTCGGTCAGCACCATCAATATGCCGCCGTCGTCATAAGTCTGGATCTGCTCGATATGGACCTCGGGCCGGGCAATTTCGATCGCGGGGATCTCGACATAGAGCGTGTTGTCGCGGGCATCCCAGCGGACATCTTCTGGACCCAGCTTCGACAGGTCTAGTTCGTAGCGCACCGTGCCGGGCATGATCAGGGTCTTGCGGGCCGAGAGGCCAAGCTTGGTCAGCGTCGTGGTGACGGTGGCATTATAGCTTGCCGAAAAAACAGTCAGTCGGTTCTGCTCCTGCATATTGGTCAGGCTGGCATTGGCGATCGACACCGGGTCGGGCGCGATGCTGTTTTCCACGCGGGCAATAAGCAGCCAGGCAAGAGCGCCCAATATAATGAAGATCACGCCGGTGACAGCGACCGGAACCCAGAGGCGGCGTGATGTATCAGCCGTCATCCGGCCATCGCCCAGACGTCACCCGATTGCGCCACCCGCCCCTTGTTCTGGAGGTCGATCAGATGCGCCCGCACCGATTGCCCGGCCGCGCCATTGAGCCGCGGGTCCAGCCCCTTGTACATGCGCGGAACCATATCCTTGATCGCGGCGGGACCTTCTTCCAGCAGTTTCAATATCTGCCGCTCGCGCTGTTTGCGATGCCCCATCATTCCACGGACCAGCTGGCGCGGATTGGTGACTTTCTTGCCATGAGCAGGATAATAGACCTTGTCCTCGCGCTCATAAAGCTTCTGCAGGCTCGCCATATAATCCGCCATATCGCCGTCCGGCGGGACAATGACGCTGGTTGACCAGGCCATGACATGGTCGCCGGTAAACATCGCACCGGATTCCTGCACCGCGAGGCAGAGATGATTGGACGTGTGGCCGGGGGTCGCCACCGCCTCGATGGTCCAGCCGTCTCCGGACACCGTCTCGCCATCGCCGAGCACCTGGTCGGGCTTATAGTCCTTGTCGAAACTCTCGTCGGCGCGCGGTCCGTCGTCGGCCAGCACCAGCGGCGCACAGCCGATGATCGGCGCACCGGTGCGGGCTGAAAGCGGCGCGGCGGCAGGGCTGTGATCGCGGTGGGTGTGGGTGCACATGATCGCCGTGATCCGGGCGTCGCCGACAGCGGCCAATATCGCGTCTATATGCTCGTCAATGGCAGGGCCGGGATCGATGACCGCCCGATCGGACTTGTTGCCGACAATATAGGTCTGGGTGCCCGTATAGGTATAGGGGCTGGGATTGCCGGCCAGCACGCGGGCGACCAGAGGGTCCATCTGCTCGCACAGGCCGGTGGGATATTTCGAAGGGTCAAAGTCCATGGCTCTGATGTGGCATATCCCACCCATAAAACAACCACGAAAAAGGGCGATCCGCAAAACGAACCGCCCTTGTGCCCCGTGTTAAACGGTTTCCCCGGCTTAAATCATCGCCATCTGGGCTTTCACTTTTTTGATGCTGCGATCGATTTCCTCGATCTTTTTGGCGCGATCAAAATCGCTGTCCTTGCACTTGGCGGCTTCCGCCCGTTCCTTTTTCAGTCCCTGCAGCGCCGCATCCAGTATCGCTGTCTTGTCGATCTTGACTTCGAACCCGCCACATCCGGCCACCACGGCCCAGGCCTGCGTCGCCAGACCGTTCGCGCCGCCCATAGCGATCTGCTTGTTCATCGCGATGCAATCGGGACCACTGACCTTGCCACTGGTGGCAGAGGACCGCGCGCTGACCTTGCCACTGGTGGCAGAGGACCGCGCGCTGCCCTTGGTATAGAAAATCGACGAAAGGCGGGCGACGGGTGCCACCTCTTGCAGTGCTTCCTGCCGGGCCTTCCGTGCCTCTTGCATCGCCTCGCTCCGCTCAACCGCAGCTTCGTTCAGAGCTTCGCGCATTTCCTGCTCGGCTTCCCGAAACTCCTGCTTCATCTCTCTTTCGGCCGCAGCCAGTTCCCGTTTGATATCGCGTTCCCACCGCACCTTGTCGGCTTTGGTCCGCCATTCCTGTGCTTTGGCCCGGGACACATCTGCCTGAAGGCGGGATTGTTCGGCTTTCCGGCGTGATTCATCGGCCTTGATCCGCCATTCCTGTGCTGTGGTCCGCGATTGCTCTGCCTGAAGCAAAGACTTCTCTGCCTTCAGCCGTGATTTTTCAGCTTCGGCAACCATCTTGCGAATTTCTTTGTCGCTCAGCTTCTTGTCGGTGCGCAGGATGACGGTTCTGCCATTATGCTTGATCTTGTGCACATAGTCTTTCGACAGGTCGGCATCTTTGCGCCCGTTGAGCATCGTGATGTTGACCGTCTCGCTATCGGCTGCAGGAGCGAGAGGAGCCGCGGGCGGAACCGGTGCCGACGGCGCGAGCGGCGCCGCGGGAATTGCGGGTGTCAGAGGTTCCGAAATATCCAGCGGCTCTACCGCCTCTACCGACTCTGCATAGGTGACCGTCGCGGTCAGCGGCAATGTCACCACCGTACCGACCGCCACCAGTCCGGCGCCCAGTTTCCGGCGCAGCGAGGATTTTTCGGATCGTCCGAGCATCTTGAGACGCCCCTTGATCTTGTCCTTCTGGTTCAGCGGGCTGGCAAGACCGAGACGGTGGCCGGATACCGACTTGGCGATCGTGCGGCCATAGACGGCCCGCACATCCTGTCCGCTCTGCGCAAGCACGCGGGCATCACAGGCGGTTTCCTGATCCTGGCGAAATGCAATCCAGGCGAACCAGGCCACGGGGTTGAACCAGTGCAGCGAAAGGACCGTCAGACCGACGAAGTTGGCGGCGAGATCGCCCGATTCATGATGGGCGATCTCATGTTGCAGCGCCAGTTCGCGTTCCCGCGGCGCATAGTCGCGGAAGAAGTTCGTCGGCACAGCGATATATTTTTCGAACACACCAAAGGCCAGCGGACCACCCACGGCTGCGGTTTCCAGAATCCTGATATTGTCGTGGCGACCGATCAGGCGTCCGTCTGAAACAATATCTTCACGGAACTGCAGATAGGAGGCCAGCTTGCTGATGAACAGCAGACCCGCGCCGCCCAGCCAGACCAGAACCACGATCATCGTCCAGTCGAGTGATGCCAGTGCGGCAAAGGTAGAGGATTGCGCGGGCACCGCTGCGGCCAGGTCTGAACCGGCAGCCATCGGGCCAAAGCCAGCCACCGAGTCCAAGACCGCCGGCTCGACCTGCGCGGGCGCCTCCACTGTGATCGTCGGCATGAAAAGCCGCGCCAGCGGCAATATCCACAGAAGATAGGAGATCCGCGCGCCAAAATAGTGGCTCACCGGCTTGCGCACCGCCAATACCAGCAGCATCAGCAGAGTCATCGACACCATGGTATCCCAAATCCATTGGTTCAGTTCGCCGCTCATTTTTTCAACTCCCTCAAAAGCTCCTCGATCTCGCGGATATCATCGGCGCTCAGTTCATCGGCCTCGGCCAGATGCGCAACCAATGGCGTGACTTTTCCCCCGAAAAGCCGATCGACAAAATTCCGCGACACACCGGTAAGATAGGCATCCCGTTCTACCACCGGAGAATATAGAAAACGACGACCGTCGCGCTCTGTGCCGATCACCGCTTTTGCGGCGAGCCGGGACAACAGCGTCTTGACGGTCTGGAGCGACCAGTTTTTCTGGTGAACGAGCTGGTCGGCCACTTCCGTCGCGGTCATCGGAGCACGTTTCCACAGGATTTCCATGACGGCATGTTCGGCATCGCTAATGCGTTCGGTCACGGTGAGAATCCCTCCAACAAGAATCGTTTGTGACTACATGTGTAGTTTCACTGACTACGAATGTAAACACGGAATTGGCGGGTGGATGTCGTTGGTGGTCTGCAAACCGCAGTTTGTCGAAAATCTCCCGTGTCGATATTTCTTACAATTTTACAGATGTTAAGACCGAATAAACCACGTAAGCATCTCTTATTAAACGGTTTTTAGAAAATGGCACAAGCGGTGCAAAGTGAAGGGCATAATCGAATTCATACCCCCGATCCTCCTTTCAGGAGGCGACGATGAGGGGGACAACCTTCTGGTCTCTGTTGTCCCCTCTCATCATCCAGGTTTAGACGACGCTTACCCAAATAAAAACGGCCCGGTCCTCCTAGACCGAGCCGTTTTTTTGATTGCGTCGCCTTGGGTTTTGGCGGCAGTCACTCAGGCCTCGGCCGGAGCAACCTTCTTTTCGGCCATCAATTCGCCAAGTTCGCCAGCTTCGTACATTTCCATCATGATATCGCTGCCGCCGACAAATTCGCCTTTGACATAAAGCTGCGGGATGGTCGGCCAGTCGGAAAATTCCTTGATGCCCTGGCGGACTTCCATGTCCTGCAACACATCGAACGATTCAAAGGCAACGCCCAGATGTTCGAGGATCGCAATAGCGCGGCTTGAAAATCCGCATTGCGGAAACAGCGGGGTGCCCTTCATGAACAGCACCACGTCATTGCTATTGACCACGGATTCGATTTTCGCGTTTACATCGCTCATATATATTCTCCTATTCGGGAACCGTTGTGGTGAGCTGCAGCGCATGCAGTTCACCGCCCATTTTTCCCTTCAGCGCAGCATAGACAGCCTGATGCTGCTTCACCCGGTTCATTCCGGCAAAGGAAGCAGAGGTCACCTTTGCGGCATAATGATCGCCATCACCGGCAAGATCGGTAATTTCTACCGATGCATCGGGAAAGGCTTCCAGGATCATCGCCTCGATATCTGCGCTGGCCATTGGCATCGGGCTTAACTGGCCTCTTCGATAAACTGGCGGCGTGCTTCCACCATCTTGTCAGCCAAAGCCGTGCGGATACCCGCATCGTCCATCTCGACCCCGGCCGATGTCAGATCGCCCAGAAGCTTGCGAACAACATCTTCGTCGCCCGCTTCCTCGAAATCGGCCGCTACGACCTCTTTCGCATAGGCATCGGTTTCCTCAGCGGTCAGGCCCATTTTTTCCGCTGCCCATTGACCGAGCAGGCGATTGCGCCGCGCGGTGACCCGGAACTGCATTTCTTCGTCGCGGGCGAACTTCGCTTCGAATGCGTGTTCGCGATCCTTAAAATCTGTCATGAGCTTCCCTTGAACTGAGTTGGTCTAAAAATAGGCATCACCGGAGCCCGCCGCAAGTGCCGAAAGGCAATCAATCGGCGACTTTTACCACCAATTTGCCGATAGCGCCCCGATCGGCCATTTTCTGGATGGCCTGGCCGGCGTTTTCGAAGGCGAATGTTTCGGACACGCGGGGCTGGATGAGACCCTGTTCCCACAATTTGAACAGCCGGTCGATATGGGCGCGGTTGCCCTTGGGATCGCGCATCGCATAAGCGCCCCAGAACACGCCGCAGACATCGCAGGATTTGAGCAGGGTCAGATTGAGCGGCAGTTTCGCGATACCGGCCGGGAAACCGACCACCAGAAAGCGGCCTTCCCAGGCGATCGAGCGCACGGCAGGCTCGCTATAGTCGCCGCCAACCGCATCATAGATGACATCGGCGCCATTGGGACCGACGGCGGCCTTGAATTGCGCCGCCAGTGCCTTGGACTGGTCCTTGTCGAAAGGAGCCCGCTCGTAGATCACGGTCTCGTCAGCGCCTGCTTCTTTCGCAAAGGCCGCTTTTTCTTCCGAGGACACCGCCGCGACGACGCGCGCGCCAAAAGCCTTGCCCAGTTCAACGGCAGCAATGCCGACGCCGCCGGAGGCACCGAGCACCAGCAATGTGTCGCCTTCCTTGATATGACCGCGATCGACCAGCGCGTGGATCGACGTGCCATAGGTCAGCAGCAGCGCCGACGCATCTTCGAAGCCGACGCTGTCGGGAATTTTGAACACGCTGTTCTGGTCGACGGCAACCTTCTCGACCAGGCCGCCATGGCCCGTGGTCGAGGCTACGCGGTCACCGACCTTGAGGCCTTCCACGCCGTCGCCGACAGCAGCGATGACACCGGATACTTCTCCGCCCGGCGCGAACGGCCGTGGCGGTTTGAACTGGTACATGTCCTGGATGATCAATACATCGGGATAGTTGATCGAACAGGCTTTGACATCGATCAGGACCTGCCCCTTGCCGGCCACCGGATCAGCAACGTCCAGCATCTCGAGCGTGTCTGGTCCGCCCACTTTGGTTGACATCAAAGCCTTCATATCATTCCCTTCCCTGGAATTATTTTCCGATCCTATGCAGCCACCGGCTTGAGCCAGGGCTGAGCAGAATCACTGTTTTTCTCGTGCCGTTCTATGGCATCCGATTTCGCCATTGTCAGGTCAATTTCGTCCAGCCCCTGGATCAGGCACTGGTGGCGGAACGGATCCATCTCGAAGGAAAAACGATCCTGAAAGGGCGTGGTCACGCTCATCGTTTCCATATCGATGGTGATTGGATCGGTTTTCGCGACCTCCATCAACCGGTCGATCGCTTCCTGTGGCACGGCGATGGCGAGCAGACCGTTCTTGAACGCATTGCCGGAGAATATATCGGAAAAGCTCGGCGCCAGTACCGCCGTAATGCCCATGTCGGCTAACGCCCAGGCCGCATGTTCGCGGCTGGAGCCGCAGCCAAAATTGTCACCGGCGATCAATATCTTGGCCCCGGCATATTCCGGATCGTCGAATATATTGCCTTCCTGCGCGCGGATCGCCTCGAAAGCGCCTTCGCCCAACCCCTCGCGCGAGATGGTCTTCAGCCATTTCGCCGGGATGATGACATCGGTATCGACATTTTTCTGGCCAAAGGGGATTGCCCGGCCTTCAACGCGATTGACCGGCTTCATTGCGGATCATCCTCGCCGTCGTCGTCATAATCCGGTTCATTTTCGTATTTCGGCAGCGGCTTGTCTTTCGCCGCCTTGAAATCGTCATGTTTCTTCATCTGGTGCCGGCCGGCATAGATGAGCGCCGCGGCTATCGCGGCCGATCCGATCGCCGCGCCGACCTTCGCGCCGGTCGACCATTTTCCGGACTCGCTGTCGGTGGCAGCTTCATCCTTCACGGACGGTTCGTCATTTTTATTGTCGTCGCTCATTTCAACCTCTCATCTTGTCAGTTCGCGCACATCGGTCAGCTTGCCCGTCACCGCTGCTGCTGCGGCCATGGCGGGGGACATCAGATGGGTTCTAGCACCCGGTCCCTGCCGTCCAACGAAATTGCGATTGGAAGTGGATGCGCAGCGTTCGCCTGCCGGCACCTTGTCCGGATTCATACCGAGACAGGCGGAACAGCCCGGTTCGCGCCATTCAAAACCGGCGTCGGTAAATATCCGGTCCAGCCCTTCGGCTTCGGCCTGCGCCTTGACCAGACCCGAGCCTGGCACAACGATCGCCCATTTGACATTGTCGGCCTTTTTACGGCCCTCCAATATCGCAGCGGCGGCCCGCAGATCCTCGATCCGGCTGTTGGTGCAGCTGCCGATAAAAATGTTCTGGACCGAAACATCGCGCAACGCCTGTCCGCTTTGCAGCCCCATATAATCCAGCGATTTGCGTGCCGCATCCCGTTTGGAGGCATCGGCAAAACTGTCTGGCGCCGGCACCACGCCGTTGACCGGCACAACATCTTCGGGGCTGGTGCCCCAGGTCACGGTCGGCGAGACATCGGCGGCGTTGATCGTGATGCTCTTGTCAAACACGGCCCCCTCATCGGTCGGCAGTGTTTTCCAATAGGCGACCGCCGCGTCCCAGTCGGCACCCTTGGGTGCCATCGGACGGTCCTTCAGATAGGCACAGGTCCGCTCGTCCGGCGCGATCAGACCAGCGCGCGCGCCCGCCTCAATCGACATGTTGGAAACGGTCAACCGGCCTTCGATAGACATTTCCTCAAACACCTTGCCGCGATATTCAATGACATGACCCGTACCGCCAGCCGTGCCGAGCACGCCGATGATGTGCAGAATCAGGTCTTTCGGGCTGATGCCCGGACCAAGATCACCCTCGACCCGGATTTCCATCGATTTCGACCGCGTCAGCTGCAGTGTCTGGGTGGCCAGGACATGTTCGACTTCACTGGTGCCGATACCGAAGGCCAGCGCGCCCAAAGCGCCGTGGGCCGCGGTATGGCTGTCGCCACAGACCAGGGTCGTGCCCGGCAGGGTAAAGCCCTGCTCCGGACCAATCACATGGACGATGCCCTGATTGATATCGCTGGCACCAATATATTTGATGCCGAAGGCCGGCGCATTGGCTTCCAGCGCTTCCAGCTGCGCCGCGCTCTGCGGGTCGGCGATCGGGATCTTGTTGCCCTGCGCATCGAGCCGCGCCGTCGTCGGCAGATTGTGATCGGGAACCGCCAGAGTGAGATCCGGCCGCCGGACCTTGCGTCCCGCCTTGCGCAGACCTTCAAAAGCCTGCGGGCTGGTCACTTCGTGCACCAGATGCCGGTCAATATAGATCAGCGCCGTGCCGTCGTCGCGCTGGTCGACAACATGGGCGTCCCAGATTTTCTCGTAGAGGGTTCTTGCTTTGGTCATAAGGTCCTGTTTTCCCGATATGGGGTTTCGTTTAACCAGATCAATTGTCCGCGCAAGTCAGAACTGGCTTCAAATGCCCGTCGATAGCGCCTATCTTCGCTCTATGAGCATTTTTGCGATCCTGGCCACTATCATTGCTTCCGTCGTCGCGATGGAATGTATCGCCTGGGCGAGCCATAAATATATCATGCATGGCTTCGGCTGGGGCTGGCACCGCGACCATCACGAGCCGCATGACAAGACGCTGGAGAAAAACGATCTTTACGGTATCGCCGGCGCGGTGATGAGCATTTCGATGTTCGCCGTTGGCAGCCCGCTCGTCCTTGGCGAAAGCGCGTGGGAGCCGGGCACATGGATCGGTCTCGGCATATTATTCTACGGCATCATCTACACATTGGTGCACGACGGTCTGGTGCATCAGCGCTACTTTAAATATGTGCCCAAGCGCGGCTACGCGAAACGATTAGTGCAGGCACACAAGCTGCACCATGCGACCATCGGCAAGGAAGGCGGAGTCAGCTTCGGCTTTGTTTTTGCGCGCGATCCGGCCAAGCTGAAGACAGAGTTGAAGAAACAGCGGGAAGCGGGCGTTGCAGTCGTGCGGGATGCGGTCGGCTAGTTTCTACCGGCTCTGATCGAAGCCCAGCTGGTCAGCCCGATACCGGCAAAGATGATCAGCCCCCCGATCAGCAGCCGCGTTGTCAATATTTCTCCCAGTAAAAGCACCCCTCCGATCGCGGCAATCGCCGGAACCGACAATTGCGACACAGCGGCGCTGGTGATCGATATCCGGGCCAGCATATTATACCAGAGGACATAGCCGAGAGCGGACGTCACGCCGCCCGAAACGACCGCCATGATGACGCCCGTCCAGCTGAACATCGACCAGTCGACCAAGGGGATCAGCAGCAAGGTCAGCAGGCTGGCACCGACGAAATAGCGGGCCGTGGTCAGCGAGGGATCGCCAACCGCCTTGCCGGCCCAGGTGGAAATACCCCAGGCCATCCCGGCGCTGATCATCGCCAGCGTGCTGAGCAGCGGCGGGGCCGTCACACCCGGCATCATAAGATAGACCAGACCGGCGAGGGCAATAGCCGCCCCGGCCAATTGGCCTCTCGACGGCACGATTTGCCGCGTCAGGCCGATGAGCTGCATGGTAATCTGCCCGGCGGGGAACAGGATCAGCGCGCCCAGCCCCGCATCCAGCCCGATATAGGCCCAGGAAAAGGCCGCGGCATAGACGAACAGGGACAGGGCGCCGACCGCATCTTGGCGCTGGGGCAGGACCGACCGCCCCTTGCGCATTCCGATCAGCAGCGACAGGACAAGCCCGCCGGCGAGCAGCCGTACGATCGTGTAACCGGCCCAGTCAATCTGGCCGTCGGCCAGAGCCGCGCGCGCCAGCAGGGAATTGCCGGCAAAAGCGGTAAGGGTGAGGGCCAGCAGACAGGCTGTGGCAAGCCTGCCCTCGAATTTTGCCACCGGTCAGCTAGGCCGGGCCATCAGCACCGGACCGCCCAGCTCCACCGTCTTCTGATAGCCGGGCCGCGCGACCAGCGCTTCGAAATAGCGTTTGCAATTGGGACGGCTTTTGAGCTGCCCCATCGCGGCGCGCCCTTCGAGCATATAATGCAGATTGATATCCGCGCCGGTGAACTTGTCGGCGACGAGGAAATCCTTGCCCTCAAGCTCGATTTCCAGATGGTCGAGCAGCTTGCCGACCTCAGAGTTCAGGAACCCGCTCCACGGTTCGGGCAGTCCGCCCAGCATCGGCGCGATGCCGGTGATGATGAAGCTCATGCCCATCGTGCCCTCGGCAAAATGCAGCCATTCGAGATATTTCGCCCGTTCCGGATGATCGACCGCCACGCCGAGCGCGCCATCGCTGTGCCGTTCGACCAGATATTCGAGGATCGCGCCGGATTCGACCATCACATGGCCATCGACTTCCACCGTCGGCGCCTTGGCGAGCCGGTGCACGTCAGCGAGCGCCGCCGGCGAGCGCCGCGTATTGGGATCGCGGGCATAGCGGACCATCTCATATTCGATCCCGCCTTCTTCGCAGAGCCAGATAATGCGCGAAGAGCGCGAGGTTTCGAGATGGTGCAGCTTGATCATGGGGTTCTCCTTTGCCGCCACCTATACCGTTCGTCCGGGGCTTGTCGAAGGACAAATTGCTAGTGCTCATAGTGCTTCGACAGGTTCGGCACGAACGGTGTCTTGTGCTCCGCACCTCATAGCCGGCCGTCCCTGTTCCCTGCCGAAGGGCAGGGCCCAGAATGTTCCTGCGCAACCGTCTGGACTCCGGCCTACGCCGGAGCACATCAATGTTCGAAGAGATACGTGCCCCTGCGCAGGCAGGGGCCCATCTCTGCTGTTGCGGTGAGAGGGCAGGAAACGTTTACGCGCTAAACTCAAGTCTGGTAACACACCCGCCATTGGGCTTGCCGCACCTTCTCGAGATGGGCCCCTGCCTTCGCCGGGGCAAAACAGACCTAATGCCCGACGACGCCCAGGCTCTCGAACGGCTTGTCATTCTCGCTATATTTCTCGACCAGCGTCGCGCTGGCCTGGTTCATGCCGATCAGTTCAACCGTCTTGCCCTCGTTTTTCAGGCGCTCGACAATCTTGTCGAGCATCCCGGTCGCGCTGATGTCCCAGAAATGGGCGTCGTGGACATCGATGATGACCTTGTCGATGCCTTCCTCGTTAAACTCCATCGCTTCGTAAAGCATGTCGACCGAGCCGAAGAAAATCTGGCCGCCGAAGACATAGCGATGGGTGGTGACCTCAACGAAATCCTGGATCGTGACCAGTTGCCGGACTTTCCAGGCGAAGAAAATGCCGGACAGCAGCACGCCGGTGAGAACGCCAATCGACAGATCATGGGTCGCCACAACCATGATAACCGTTGCGATCATCACGACATTGGACGGCCAGGGATGGTGGGTAATCTCGGTGAAGCTTTTCCAGCGGAAAGTGCTGATCGAGACGAAGATCATCACCGCCACCAGCGCCGGCATCGGGATCTGCGCGACCCATTGCCCAAGCCCGACAATCAGCACGAGCAGCATCACACCGGCGACAAAGGTCGACAGCCGCCGCCGGCCGCCGGATTTGATATTGATCACCGACTGGCCGATCATCGCGCAGCCGCCCATGCCGCCGATCCAGCCGGTGACGAAATTGGCAATGCCCTGGCCATAGGTTTCGCGCTTCTTGTCGCTGCGGGTCTCGGTCATGTCGTCGACAATCGATGCCGTCAGCAACGATTCAAGCAGTCCGACCGCCGCCATCGCCAGCGAATAAGGCGCGATGATCCGGAGCGTCTCCCAAGTGATCGGAATTTGCGGGATATGCAGCCACGGCAGGCTGTCGGGCAGTTCGCCCATGTCGCCCACGGTGAACACATCGGCCCGGAAATACATGCTGATTCCGGCCAGCACGATGATCGCGGCGAGCGGTGATGGCACCAATGTTGTGATCTTCGGCAAGCCATAGATGATCGCCAGACCCGCGGCGATCATTGCATAGGTCTCCCAGGTAAAGGCTTCGCCGGTCATCTGCGGGATCTGTGCCATGAAAATCAGGATCGCCAGCGCGTTGACGAAGCCGGTGATTACCGAGCGCGATACGAAACGCATCAGCAGGTCAAGCCGCAGGAACGCGGCAATCGCCTGGAATATCCCCATCAGGATCGTCGCGGCGAACAGATATTCGACGCCATGATCGCGGACCAGCGGCACCACGAGCACCGCCACCGCAGCGGTCGCCGCGCTGATCATCCCCGGGCGTCCGCCGACCATCGAGATTATCACGGCGATCGAGAAACTTGCGTAGAGACCCACGCGCGGATCGACACCCGCGATAATCGCAAAGCCGATAGCCTCGGGAATCAGCGCCAGCGCAACAACCAGTCCGGCCAGAAATTCGGTTTTGGGGTTCGACAGCCAGTCGCGCCGAAAATCGCTGTGAATCGCCATGGGCAGGCTCCATTGGTTGAAAAAATGCTGCGCCGCAGCATTGGAAAGACGTGCCTTTGCCGGAAGGGCAGGATTCAGTCAAGTTTAGCGGACTGGGCTATGCCCTGAATGCAAAGCTTGTGAAAGGTGCTCCGCACTTGATGCGGAGCTTTGGAGGCAAAAGCTTGCGTCGCGACGGCACGGCTCCCGAACTAATGCGAAGCACAACCACACTAACCGCCCATCCTGTTCCCCTGCGCAGGCAGGGGTCCATCACTGCATTTCCGTCTGAAGGGAAGGCGAGGATTCCTCGAAGACGCCAGTCTGGGAGCAAACCATCCATTCCGCGCACCGCAATTTGTCGAGATGGGCCCCGGCCTTCGCCGGGGAACTATCTCACCCGGAAATCCGCCGTTACGGTCGCTACCGCCGCGATCTCCTGTTCATGAGCAATTTCGCGCTCCGGTTCGGCCAGCGCCTGCCGCTCCCAGTCCTGCATAGCCGGATGCGCGATGATATGGTCAACCCACGCCCGCCCCTTTTCGCCGATGTCGAGATCGAAGCTGCGCACGCGATAGGCCACCGGGGCGTAAAAGGCATCGACGATGGTGAACCGGTCACCGGCCAGCCATGGCCCGCCAAAATCATCCAGCCCCTGCGCGAACAGTTCGCCGATCCGGTCGAGATTGCGCTGCAGTGCGGCCTCGACCGCGTGCAACCGCGCCCGCACACCGACATTCATTGGACAGATATTGCGCAGCGGCGCAAAGCCGCCGTGCATTTCGGCCGTCGCGCAACGCGCCCATGTCCGCGCCTTTTGGTCTTCCGGCCAGCAGCCGGGATGCCGCTCCGCCAGATATTCCATGATAGCCAGCGAATCCCAGATGGTTTGGCCATCATCTTTCAGACAGGGCACCTGCGCATTGGGCGCGAAGGCCCGAAACCGGTCATAATTGTCTTCTTCGAAATAGATGATCTCGTCCGCAAACGGAATATCCAGCGCCTTCATCAGGACCCATGGCCGCAGCGACCAGCTGGAATAGTTGCGGTTGGCGGTGATCAGCGTGTAGGTCATAAATCTGTTTTCTTTGGTCTGTAAGAGCCGGCGACATTGGAACATGGCTATACTAGCACCGACAACGGGAAGATTGAACGATGACTTTATCCAGAAGAGATTTTATCCGCTCCGCCCAGGCCGTAGGCTTATTCTATGCCTCCGTCTCGCTTGCCGGTTGCGCCCGCGCGCACAGCGCCAATCGCGCGTTCACTCTTCTGCCCGATCCGGTCAAACGCCTCGATCTGCCCGAAGGCTTTTCCTATACGTTGATCAGCGAGGCGGGCGGCATGATGTCCGACGGCTTTTACCGTCCCGGCCGTCCCGACGGCATGGCCTGTTTCGCCCATCCGGAAGATACCGACAAATGCATATTGATGCGCAATCACGAGAATTGGAACAGCATCCCTGTCGGCAGCCCGTTTGGCAAGGGCAATGAGCTGCTGGACCGGGTGACGGACAGCCAACTCTATGACCGCAAGAAGGACGGGTCTCCCTTTTTCGGCGGGGTGACCAAGCTCGTCTATGACCTGAAACACAAAAGGATGGAGCGGGATTTTCTGGTGCTGACCGGCACCGCGGCCAATTGCGCCGGCGGTCCGACCCCGTGGGGCAGCTGGCTCAGCTGCGAGGAAGAAATGCTCAAACCGGAAGAGGGACCGGGCAAATATCACGGCTTTGTCTTCGAGACCCCGTCCAGCGCCACCGGCCTGATCGACGCGATCCCGCTGAAGGCCATGGGCCGGTTCGCACATGAAGCTGCTTCGGTGGACCCCAAAACCGGCATAATCTATATGACCGAAGACGCGCGCGACGGCCTGTTCTATCGCTTCATTCCCAATGTGCGCGGCGAGTTGCAGGAAGGCGGGCGTCTGCAGGCGCTGGCGCTGACCAACCGGAAATCCGCCGTCACATCCAACTGGCCCGAGGACTGGGGTGGCAACGCAGAAGAACCCTTTGCCGTCGGCCAGGACTATGTCGTCGAGTGGATCGATCTGGATGATGTCGAGGCGCCGGACGGCGACCTGGCGCAGCGCGGCCATGCCGCCGGCGCGGCTCGTTTCATGCGCGGAGAAGGGCTGGACTATGCCCTGCGCACCGATGGTACGACGGGCGACTTCTATTTCACCTGCACCGAAGGCGGCGCGCAACGCGTCGGCCAGATCTGGCGCTACACGCCCGACCAGAGCCCGGACGCCGGTCCGGAGGCAGGCGGATATTTGCAGCTATTCTATGAATCAACCAACGCCGATTCCCTCGACATGTGCGACAATCTTGTGGTCGCGCCGTGGAACGATATCATCCTCTGCGAAGACGGGCGCGGCGACCAATATCTCCGCGGCCTGACACCCGACGGCAAAATCTACGACATCGCCCGCAACGCGCACAAGGACCAAAGCGAATTCTGCGGCGCCTGCTTCTCGCCCGACGGCACGACTATGTTCGTCAATGTGCAGGAGCCGGGATATACTTATGCGATCAACGGCCCCTTGGAGACGTTGCGGATCTAGCCCGCCCCGATCAATTCCCGTCCGATCAGCATCCGGCGGATTTCGTTGGTGCCCGCGCCGATGTCGAGCAGCTTGCTGTCCCGCCAGTAGCGCTCGACCGGCCAGTCGGTGGTGTAGCCCGCACCGCCAAGCGCCTGCACCGATTCCTCGGCAACCCGCACGCTATTCTCGCTCGCCAGCATCACCGCCCCGGCGGCATCAAAGCGCGTGGTCTGTCCGGCATCGCAGGCCTTGTTGACATTATAGACATAGCTGCGCGCGCTGTTCAGGCGGACATACATGTCGGCGATCTTGCCCTGCATCAGCTGGAAACTGCCAATCGGCTTGCCGAACTGCTTGCGCTCGCGGACATAGGGAATGACCGTGTCTAGGCAGGCCTGCATCAGACCGAGCGGGATCGCGGCCAGCACCGCGCGTTCGTAATCTAGACCGGACATCAGCACGCCAACACCACCGTTGAGCGGTCCCATGACATTTTCCTCCGGCACTTCGCAATCATCGAACACCAGTTCCGCCGTCGGGCTGCCCTTCATCCCGACTTTCTCGATCTTCTGGCCGATGGAGAAACCCTTCATACCCTTTTCGATCAGGAAAGCCGTGATCCCGCCCGAACCCGCATCGGGGCGGGTCTTGGCATAGACGACAAGCGTGTCGGCACAGGTGCTGTTGGTGATCCAGAATTTGGTGCCGTTGAGGACATAGCCGCCCTGCACCGCTTCGGCCTTGAGCTTCATCGAAACCACATCGCTGCCCGCGCCAGCTTCCGACATCGCCAGCGCGCCGACATGTTCGCCGGATATCAGCTTCGGCAGATATTTGGCTTTTTGTTCAGGCGAAGCCCAGCGGCGGATCTGGTTGACGCACAGATTGCTGTGCGCGCCATAGCTGAGGCCGAGAGCCGCGCTGCCGCGACTGACTTCCTCGACCGCGATCGCATGTTCCAGATAGCCGAGCCCGAGCCCGCCGTCTGCCTCGTCAACCGTAATCCCGTGCAGGCCGAGATCGCCCATTTGCTCCCACAACTCGCGCGGGAACCAGTCCTCGCGGTCCATTTTCTGGGCCAAAGGCATGATCTTCTCTTCGGCAAAGCGGCGCGTGGTGTCGCGGATCTGGTCCGCCATTTCGCCAAGCTGGAAATCAAATTGTGGGGTGGCAATCATCTTGAGTCCTCAATGTTTTTCTGGGAGCGGTTTAGCAGATAATATTCGGGTTTCCAGCTTAGTGTGCCCCTGCGAAGGCAGGGGTCCATCTCCTGCTATTGCGTGAAGAGCGCAGGTCGGGAGATGGATTCCCGCCTTCGCGGGAACACAGGGGTTTTGCGTTGCTCAATATTCCATCCAATGCCATAGCGCAGCCATGCTCTATAACCTTGCAAAGCCCGTCATCTTCGCGCTCGAAGCCGAACGCGCCCATGGCCTGACCATTGCCGGTCTGAAGACCGTCCCGATGGGCCCCGCCCCCAAATGCGATCCCGTTCTGGCAACCAGCGTCGCCGGTCTCGAATTCGTCAATCCGGTCGGCATGGCGCCCGGTTTCGACAAGAATGGCGAAGTGCCCGATGCCCTGATCCGCATGGGTTTCGGTTTTGCCGAGGTCGGCACGCTGACTCCGCTGCCGCAAGCGGGCAATCCGAAACCGCGTATCTTCCGGCTGGTCGAGGACAAGGCCGTGATCAACCGGCTCGGCTTCAACAATAAGGGCCAGCAAGACGCCCTGCCCCGGCTCAAGCGGATGCGCGGGCGGATGGGCAAGGGCGTGCTCGGCATCAATATCGGCGCGAACAAGGACAGCAAGGACCGGATCGCCGACTATGTCATTGGCGCGAAGAATATGGCGCCGCTGGCGGATTATCTGACGGTCAATATCAGTTCGCCCAACACGCCGGGCTTGCGCGCGTTACAGGACAAGGGCGCTCTGGCGGAATTGCTCGCCGCCGTCATGGACGCGATGGGCAAATCGAAAACCCCGGTCTTCCTCAAGGTCGCGCCCGATCTCGAGCCCGCCGATATCGACGATATTGTGGATGTCGCCATGAGCCAAAAGATCGCGGCGCTGATCATTTCCAACACCACCATCACCCGGCCCGATCTGAAATCCAACAACCGGTCCGAGACCGGCGGCCTGTCGGGCGCACCGCTGAAGGATCTCGCGCTGCAACGCCTCAAGGATTTTCGCAAGGCCAGCGGCGGCAAAATCCCGCTGATCGGGGTCGGCGGCATTGCTACCGCAGAAGACGCCTATGAACGTATCCGCGCCGGTGCCTCGCTGGTCCAGCTCTACACCGCGATGATCTACGAAGGCCCGACCATCGCTGCGGCGATGAACTGCCAATTGGCGAAACTGGTCAAACAGGACGGCTTTGCCAATATCAGCGAAGCAGTCGGCGCGGCATAAAGCCGGTTGCTACGCTATTCGCCGGTCCCCACCAGCACCACACCTTCGCGGCGCGGGTCGTAGCCGCCATCGATCCTGCCATCGCGGATGATCACGGCGTGCACGCCGCTGTCCTCACCCTGCCCCGGCTGCAGATCAATCCCGCGCGCGGCCAGCCCGTCGGCAACGCCCGGCGCGAACTTGTCCAGTTCTCCGCCAAATCTGGGGCCCCGCGCCACCAGATTGGGCAGCGCCAGCGCATCCTGCATCGAGAGGTTCCAGTCGATCACGCCAACCAGCGATTTCGCCACATAGGCAAGAATGCTGTTGCCACCGGCCGATCCGATCGCACCCGCAAACTTGCCATCACCGTCGAGCATTATGGTCGGGGTCATCGACGAGCGCGGCCGCTTGCCCGGCGCCACTGCATTGGCGGCAGGATGCCCATTCTCGTCAGCGGGGCTGAATGAGAAATCGGTAAGCTGGTTGTTGAGGAAGAAACCGTCGACCATCCGGCCGCTGCCAAAGATCGATTCCACCGTCGTCGTGATCGAAACCACATTGCCCTGGGCATCGCGAACAATGAAATGGGATGTCCCGGCAGGTTCCAACGTCTTATCCGTGGCGGCCTGCACCGCACCGCGTGGAGTCCCGGCCTGTGGGGGAGAAGTCGCTGCTCTTTCGTCGATCAGCGCCGCGCGCGAGGCGACATAGGCCGGTTCCAGCATGCCCTTGACCGGGACCGATGCAAAAGCCGGATCACCGACATATTGATCGCGGTCGGCATACATCAGCCGGCTCGCCTCGGCGAACAGGAACCAGGCCTGCGCATCTTCCGGTCCGCGCGTGGCGATATCGGTTTTTTCCAGCATTGCCAGCAGTTGCAACAGCGCCACTCCGCTCGACGGCGGTGGCGGCACGCAGACCAGATAGACGCGATAGGGATTGCATAGCGCCTCGCGCCTGACCGGCGTGTAGCCAGCCAGATCGGCCATCGTCATCCGGCCTTCGAGCGGCGCGGCGCGAGTCTTGGCAACAATCTTTGCCGCCGTGGACCCGCGATACAGCGCTTCGGGCCCGTTGGCCGCCAGACGCCTGACGAAGTCTGCATATTCAGGATTTTTCAGCCGGTCACCGGTGGTCTTGCGCTCGCCATTGGCTTTGGCAAAATAAGCGGTCGCGTCGGGCGTGCTCAGCTGCGGAAAAGGGATTCCCAGAAAGCGTCCCAGCCGCGGGCTGATGACAAAGCCCTCCTCTGCAGTTCGCTCGGCCGCCGAAAACAGGCCGCTCCAGTCGAGCGCGCCATGGTCCTCATGCGCCATCGCCAGCATCGCCACGGCACCCGGCACGCCGGTCGCGCGACCGCTGGTGACTGCATCGCGATAACCCAGCGGCTTGCCGTCCGGCCCCAGAAACATGGTCGGACTGGCCTGTGCCGGTGCGGTTTCCCGGCCATCATAAATGGTCAGCTTGCCCGTCGCGCCGTCCAGATAGGTCAGGAACGCGCCGCCACCGAGCCCGGAGCTTTGCGGTTCCACCAGCGACAGCATCGCCTGCACGGCGATCGCCGCATCTATGGCGCTGCCGCCACGTTTCAGAACATCCTGCCCCGCTTTGGCCGCCAGCGGATTGGCAGCAATAACGAATGGCTCGTCCTGCTGCGTCGCCGGAGCGGCTGACACCGGATTAGTGGCGGTTTCAATCTGCCCGGTCGGGGCACAGGAAGCGGTGAGAAGCGCTGCCGCAGCAGCGATAAGACGGGTCATTTTCATATGGGCTGAAGCTATAGACCAGGTCCAACGGCCCTGTCCATTGGCAGTGACGGTGCTGGCACCGGCCGGCATGCCGGCAACAGATTTCACCTAAAGAATTGCCCAGCGGTTTCAACCGCGCTAGTCCTTGCAAAATGATCCAAGCCCGGAACCGATCCGGAGCGTGAGAGAGGAATTGTTGCGTGGGCCAGAAACAGCCGAAAAACCGTTATCTTGAAATCGATCAATTTCCCAATCTGGTATCGATGTTCTTCGACCGCGCCCGGCAGGGCGGCGACAAGCCGTTTCTGAGCGCCAAGACCGACGGCGCCTGGCAGGCGATCAGCTGGACCGAAGCCGCCCGGCAGGTCGCGGCGCTGGCGAAATCGCTGAAGCGCATCGGCCTGAAAAAGGGTGACCGGGTGATGCTGGTCTCCGAGAACCGCCCCGAATGGTGTATCGCCGATCTCGGCATCATGGCAGCCGGCTGCATCACCGTGCCGACCTACACCACCAACACCCCGGCCGATCACCAGCATATTCTCGACAATAGCGGCGCCCATGCGGTGATCGTCTCAGACATCAAGCTGGCGAAAAACCTGCTGCCGTCGGTGATCAGTTCTGCCGACGCCAATATCATCATCGGCATCAACGATTTGCGCATCGGCCAGTCCGGCGATTTCGACCTGTACAGCTGGGACAAGCTTGTCCAGGGCAACGACGCGGATGTCGCCGAAGTGACCGAGCAGGTCGCCAGCATCACCCGCGACGAGACCGCCTGCATCATCTATACCAGCGGCACCGGCGGCAAGCCGCGCGGCGTGATGCAGCATCATGGCGCGATCCTGCACAACACCAAGGGCCCCGCCGAGGTGATCGAAAGCGATTTCGGCTGGGATGACGAGATATTCCTCTCCTTCCTGCCGCTCAGCCACGCCTATGAACATAGCGCCGGCCAGTTTTTCCCGATCGGCCTCGGCGCACAGATTTTCTATTCCGAGGGGCTCGAAAAGCTCGCCTCCAATATCGAGGAAGTGCGCCCGACGATCATGGTCGTCGTCCCGCGCCTGTTCGAGGTGCTGCGCGCGCGCCTCATAAAAACCGTCGAGAAGCAGGGCAAGATGCCCAATTATCTGCTCGGCAAGGCGCTCGCCATCGGCAATCGCGAAGCCGAAGGCAAGGGCCGCAAGCGCGACAAGCTGATGGACCTGTTCCTCGACAAGACGCTGCGCCCCAAGGTGCAGCAACGCTTCGGCGGACGGATCAAGGCAATGGTCTCCGGCGGCGCGCCGCTCAACCCGGAAATCGGCACCTTCTTCCAGTCGCTCGGCCTCACTTTGCTGCAGGGCTATGGCCAGACCGAATCCGGCCCGATCATCGCCTGCAACCGCCCGCGCACTGGCCTGAAAATGGACACGGTCGGCCCGCCGATGGTCGATACCGAGGTCAAGATTGCTGAAGACGGCGAAATCCTGGTCCGCGGCGAGCTGGTCATGCACGGCTATTGGCGCAACCAGGAAGAGACCGACAAGGTGCTCAAGGACGGCTGGCTGCACACCGGCGACATCGGCCATATCGACGAAGCCGGACGGGTCGCGATCACCGACCGCAAGAAGGATCTGATCGTCAACGACAAGGGCGACAATATCGCCCCGCAAAAGGTCGAGGGCATGCTCACCATCCAGCCGGAAATCCTGCAGGCAATGATCAGCGGCGACAAGAAACCCTATATGGTCGGCCTGATCGTCCCCGATCCGGAATGGGCGCTCGAATGGTCACGCGAACAGGGCATGGCCTATGATTTCATCAAGCTGCAAGCCAACCCGGCGTTCAAGTCGGCGGTGCGCGAAGCAGTCGACCGGGTCAACAAGGATCTCTCCGTCATCGAAAAAGTCCGCCGCTTCGAATTCGCCGACGAACCATTCGCGATCGAAAATGAAGAGCTGACCCCGAGCATGAAGATACGGCGGCATGTGATACGGGAAAGATATCAGGAGCGGATGGACGGGTTGTATAAGAAGTAGTGGGGTTGTGAGAATGGCGGGCGCTATGGGACGGATCGTGCTTTAAGGTTGTAATTGGGTGCCGATGTTAGGCTACTCAAAAAGGTACGTCATCGTCTAGATCATTGTCAAAAGCCCCGCCCGAATTTTCACTCAAACCAATCCCCCAACCATCTTGTCGCGGCGGTAGCAAAGCTTTGGGTTCGGATTGGACAGGCAGCTTTCGTTCGTCTTCTTCAGCTGACTTTTCAATAGCCACCGTCTGAGCAATATTACCCATCAATTTGTTCACGACATCTGCGGAGGTCCACATTGCTCCCGGTATTGCCAATATTTGGATCGATATCCAAGATACCTTCAACAAGCTCAGGCGCTGCTTGTCCAATGCAGATTCAAATTCCAGAATTTTGTTATGAAGAACCCTTTTCTTGCTTTCATCAAGTTCCGATTCGTCAACGCACTTTTTAAGATGATGAACGTGCTGACGGATTCGATCTCTTGCCGTTTCAGATAACTTTACTGAATCTGACCGTTGCCGAAGTACATTATCAAGCACGATTTGGGTCATGTAATGGTGTAAATCAGATTCAAATTGGTTTATTTCTTGATGGTTATTGCTGCCAACTCTGGGAACCTGCATGGAAGCGAATGGCTCTATTTCGAATCGCTTTGAAGCGGCTAAAATTACATTCATCATATCGAGCCGCGCACGTTGGTAGTCGTTCCATTCTTGCTCCTCATTAAGATCCATGTTTTCAAAGGACTTTTTCAAGCTATCCATTGAACATTTTACAAAGGCTGCAAAAGCCATCCGTGGCTCTTCTGGTAGATTTTCCAGCTGCTCTTGTGATATGAAGTCGAAAATGTTCATGGAGTATTCCTAGGCCAAAATATTGGAAAGTGAAATAACCAAACGCTCTAGTGAAAAAGAGAGGCGATCTAAAAGAGGCATTGCTGTAGATTTAGGCAACAACCTTACTAGTTAGGTATTCCCCCGTTCAACTGAAACACAGTATGACACGAATGCATCCTCGGCTTCTTGCGAGGGTGCGGAGGCTAAAAATTCTGCTATTCTCTCGTCGGTCACGCGCGTCCGTCCCTGTTCAAGATCACAATTGAAAACGATCAAATAAGGATGCGGTTCTACTGCTTTGGCAGGGTTAATTTCAAAACCATTTTCCGGCAGCACGCCTATTAACTGGTCATACACTTGTTGCAATGCAGTTAGATCATCAGATGATATCGATATATCATCCATGTAAACGGAGACTACAATTTCATCACTCACGTCTCGTAGTAATTGGCCTGCCTCAGAGTGTTGTAGGACTAGAGTTGCGAGGATCGGTGATTGAACGAAGCCATATGGCAGCGAGTATTTCGGGTTTCCGAAAGGGTTTCTTACACAAGAGAATTTCGCGTAATGTCTAGCACGATAAATGCCATTAGCAGTTAAAGCCGTTTGAATCCGCCGCCGCGACACGGAATAAAAGAAATTGGTGATATCGATTTTCGCGAAATAATGGTGCTGACGGTGCGCTTGTATAGCTGCAACATGACCACCTTTCCGCAAATGATAGAAATGCTCATCAAAGTCCACCGCGTCTTCGACCTGAGACTTAATATCGTATCCTATTTTGCGACCTAAATCATTAGGCACAAAAACAGGTTTTCCTTTTTTATTGTAGCGATAGTCGAAGTTTTGGAACTGAACGGGCATAGCTGACAATCTTGATCACGATTTCAAATATTACTTTGGCAAATCCGAAGATAGCCGTCAGCAACAAAATCTTTTCGCGACCAAGATCGTTCTTATCGTTATCATTATTAGATACCATAAAAATTCTCCTAATCATCTACGTTCAGCAAACCACGAATCCTAATGTTAGAAATCGTCAGCCAAGAGTCCCCGAAGGTCTCAACAACGTGTTTCCGAGTAGCTATTACAGGGTATTCCCGATAATGGCATTCCGGAATGTCGTCATGGAATCGCGGGCTATCGCCGAACGCAACGATGATATGGTGGATGTAGGGCGTATTTTCAATAGCAACCTGTTGAAAATACAATAACAGGCACAACTTTCCCCTCTCCCTCAAGGGAGAGGGTTGCGCAGACTTGGCAGCTTGCTGCCTAGTCGGAGCTGGGTGAGGGTTTACTGCCCCCTAGTGGCATAGCAACCAACCAGCGGAACACCCTCATCCAACTGCATCTAGCCGCCTTCGCCAAGGCTTCGGCGGCAAGGCTTCCTATCCCTCTCCCTCACGGGAGAAGGGGAATAATCGCTTTGCGGCTTAGTGGCTTCGTGTGATTCCGACGGGCGCACAGTCCCGGCAAGCAGTGCAAGACGGGAACTTTTCCCTCTCGCGACGGTTAAACAGGACATCCCCCAACACCCGCGGGCCCTGAACAGGATCTTTGACTATCTCCTTCCGGATCATCTTTCTTATCATCCTTCTGGCGCTGGCTCTGCGCGGTTACGAATGGATCAGGCATGATTACCGGATGCCGTGGACGCCGCTGTCGCTGGCCGCGCCCATCGGGCCGTTCACCACGCGGAAAATCGATGCGCTCGCCGACGATACGCCCTTTTGCCATGCGCTGCTCGAGGAGGCGGCCATCGGCTATTCGCCCCTCCCCCCGGTCGATGCCGGCCCGCAATGCGGTTATGACAATGGCGTCACGCTCACCCGCGACCAGCCGCAGGCCATCGCCTACAGCCCCGCCGCCAAGACCAGTTGTCCGATAGCGGTCAGTCTGGTGCTGTGGGAAAATCAGATTGTCAAAGCCGCCGCCGCCCGCCATCTCGGCACCACGGTCGAGGGGATCACCACCTATGGCAGTTACAGCTGCCGGCGGATCGGCGGCGGGCAGACGGGCAATTATAGCGAACATGCTTCGGCCAATGCGATCGACATCGCCGCCTTCCGCCTCGCCGACGGGCGCACGCTCTCGGTTGCCGGCCACTGGGACGCGGATGACGAGCGGTCGCGCTTCCTCAAAGATGTGCGGGATGGCGCCTGCACCCTGTTCGCGACGACCCTGTCACCGGATTATAACAAGGCCCACGCGGACCACCTGCATTTCGACCAGGCCCGGCGCGGCGGCTCGCGCTATTGCCGGTAGCGCCGCCCCCTCTCCCGTGCGGGAGTTTGGTTCTGCTGCAGGCAAAACATGCTCCCAGCATGTTTTAGAAGTGATCCGGGGGATCACTTCGACCTGAAGCCGAAACAAACTGGTCGCGCAGACTTGGCAGCTTGCTGCCTAGTCGGAGCTGGGTGAGGGTTTACCGGACCGCAGTGGCACCGCACCCAACCAGCGGAACACCCTCATCCAACTGCGCCTAGCCGCCTGCGCCAAGGCTTCGGCGGCAAGGCTTCCTATCCTTCTCCCGCACGGGAGAAGGCAATCCCCTCGCGCTAGGTAGCTATACGGATTGGCCCTTCTGGCGAAACCGGTGAAATATGGCGGCTGGTCAACAGGGGACATATCAGTGAACAGCAAGGCAAGCGCCATCGTCGATCGCATCCGCGAACTGGAGGCGGAGCTTGAAGTGCGGGTCGCCGAGGAACGGGCCGAGATGGGCGAGCGGCTGGCCAAGGGCCGCGCGGAACTCGACCGCGATCTCGAGGCGATGCACCGGTCGCTGCGCGTCGGGGTGCTGCGCTATATATCCGAGGCGCAGATTTCGGTGATCCTGACGGCGCCGTTCATCTATGCCCTGCTGCTGCCTTTTGCCTTTCTCGACCTGTCAGTCTCCATCTATCAGGCGATCTGCTTTCGCGCCTATGGGATCGAGCGCGTCCGGCGGCACGACTATATCGTCTATGACCGCAGGAAACTGTCCTATCTGAACGCGATCGAGAAAATCAACTGCACCTATTGCAGCTATGCCAATGGCGTGATCGCCTATGTCCGGGAGGTCGCCGGACGCACCGAACAATATTGGTGCCCGATCAAGCACGCGCTGAAGGTCCGCGGCCAGCACAAGCGGCAGCGCCTGTTCGAGGAATATGGCGACGGCGCAGACTATCAGCAGCGTCTGACCAAACATCGCGCTGCCCTGAACCAGGACAAAAGGCCGGGGAATCGCGAGCGGGATTAAAAGCCTGTCCTACAGGGCGGGGAATCGCTTATGATGGCCGCAGGTCCCGCGACTGGCGCGGGACAGGCTCTTTGACAATCCATATGGACGGTCCAATCGGAAGGTTACACTAGGCGCCTGGCTGACGACCGGTAATGGCTGGAAATCTGCGGCTTCCAGGCAAAGGTCACAGAAAATAAAAAGGCGGTTATCTGTCCATTTTGCCGCCGGGACCAGCAAGCCCCGGTCCGGTCCATTCAGTCCGCGTCTTTTGTATAAGGCACGAACTCGCCGAAGGTACAGCTGCCCATCGTCATCCGGCTGGCGCTGTCGACCAGATTGATGATCTCGCCCCGGCATAGCGATGATCCCGTCCGGCGGTAGGACAGGATGCTGCGCTCCGCATTGTTGCAGCCGCCATAGGGTTTGTTGACATAGATGGTCTTGGCATTGCGGCGCGATCCGAAGATCAGGATATCGTCGCTGATCACCGTCATATTGCGCTGTTCATTCTGGTTGATGCAGGATTGGGCCGGGCCCGCGGTCCGTCCTTCGAGACGCTGATCCAGCGCGGCCTGCTGTTTTTCGGTAAGTTCGATCGCTTCCCCGCCCATCGCGGGTGCCGCCAGCAGCATGGCCGCCGGTATCATCAAAAGCCCTTGTCTCATCACCTGTCTCCTCTGCACAGCCCCCTAGGGCGATGCATATAGCATGATAGCGGCTGAACCGGGGATGAAAGCATGGGGACGGGCCTAGAAATTGTCCTTGGCGGTGCGCCGCTCGGCCAGTTCCGCTGCCGAGGCCGCCCGCATGAACGGGTTGGTGGCGCGTTCCTGGCTGATCGTCGTAGGCACCGTCGCCTCGCCCCGCTCGCGCAGGGTGAGAACCTCGGCCATCCGCTCTTTCAGGGCGAGATTGTCGGGTTCGGCGACCAGCGCATATTCGCCGTTGCTCTGCGTATATTCATGGGCACAGTAAATGCGCGTCGCATCGGGCAGCGCCTCCAGCTTGCGCATATTGTCGTACATCTGTTCGGCCGTGCCCTCAAACAATCGCCCGCAACCCATGGCGAACAGGGTGTCGCCGACGAACGCTACTTTTTCCGACGGGATATGAAAGGCGATATGACCAGCGGTATGGGCCGGTACATCGATAACATCGGCGGTCACGTCGCCGAGCTTGACCGTGTCGCCCTCCTTCACCAGCACGTCGAGCGTCGGGATGCGGTCTTTCTCGGCTTCCGGGCCGGTGATCCGGCAGCCGGTCGCTTCCTTGATCGCGGCATTGCCGCCGGTGTGATCAGGGTGCCAGTGGGTGTTCCAGATCTGGGTGATGGTCCAGCCGCGCTTTGCGGCCTCGGCCAGCACCGGTTCGGCGACCGCCGGATCGACGACCATCGTCTCCTGCGATTCCGGTTCGTGGACCAGCCAGACATAATTGTCGGACAATACGGGAATGCGTATGATTTCTAACATGGGCGGCAAATTACTCCCGAAAATGGAACCTGTCGATGGTTAACGGCAAAATAAGGTTTTGCGCCTAGCAAAACGGCTTCTGCAGCAGTGATTTTGGAAAGGGGTGTCCATTGCGCCTACTCGTCGTGTTTCTGGCCTATTTATGTCTGTCTTCTCCGGCATTGGCCGAAATTCCCATGGCCGACAAGCTGTGCACCCAAAGCAGCGCCCGGGATATGGACATTTCTACGCTGTTGCAGCGCGGCGGAGATTTTGATTGCAGCGACAATAAATATGACGTCGCCGGGCCAAGAGTGTGGGTCAAAATCCCCTTCCCGCTCGATCACCTGCCCGCCGGTGGCATCGAGGTGCAGGGCGACAACAACGGTCTGAGCACGATGGAGGCGCATGCACGGCTCGAGGACGGCACGGTCCTGTCATCGCTTTTCTCCGAACGGGAGCTAACCGCAGGATCGCGGCCGAAAGGCAATTATGCGCTGCCCGTGCCGGGTAGCGAAGACCCTCTGATCCGCAACCAGATCCGAGATGTCTATATTGCAATCGACAACCCGAAAGTGACGCCATCGATGTCGCTGATGCAGCTGGAGTCGATTGAACAATCCGACGGACAGCAGCTGCCACTGCTCGTCATGTTCGCGCTGCTGTGCGGCATGGCGATCATGCCGCTCATCTATAATCTCTTCTTCTTCGGCGCGATGCGATATAGGTTCATGCTGTGGCACAGCGTGATGATCTGCGCTGCGGTGACCTATACGTTCAGTTCCTCGGGCCTGATTTTCATCGCCTTTCCCGAAACCAGCCTGATCACCAAAATGCTGCTCAACTACTGGGCGCCAGCGATCGGAGTCGCAGCCTGCGGCTTTTTCCTCGTGTCCTTTGTCGAAGACGGAAAGATCGAGCGCTGGCTGGAACGGCTGATCTATCTGTCGGCTTTATTGCCGATCGTGGTCACCGCGAGTGTCATACGGGTCGACGCCGGCTTCGATATGGATGCGCGAAACTATTACCACGCCTCCTTCATACCGATGTTTCTGGTGGTACTCTACGCCATGGTCCACGCGCTGCGACGGGGCAGCAAGGCCATCTGGTTCCAGATTGCGGGCTGGACCCCCATTGTCCTGTTCGGAATGGAACGGGCGGCGCGCGGCATGGACCTCTACATCGGCTGGTCGATCCTCGACTATGGGCTCTATTTTCTGCTGGTGTTTGAATCCGTCGTACTGGCCCTGGGCGTTGCCTATCGGGTCTTCCGTTTGCGGCAGACCCATCAGAGCGCTCTGGACAAGCAGATCGAGCTGACTCTGCTCGCCGACACCGACGGGCTGACCAAGATCAGCAACCGGCGCTCCTTCGAGCGGGAATTCCGGCGCAACCAGAAGGACCATCGCTACAGTCATCTGGCCTTGCTGGACATCGACTTTTTCAAACGGGTCAACGACCGCTACGGTCACGATATCGGTGACGAGGTGCTGCGGGTCGTCGGCCGGCAGTTGCAGGCGACAGGCCATTTCGCCGCCCGCATCGGCGGAGAGGAATTTGCCCTGCTGATGCGAAAGGACAAGCAGGAAAGCCACCGGCAATTTCCCGCCAACGTCCTGACCGAAATTTGTGAAATGCTGATCAAGGCCGTGCATGATCAGGTGCCGGAAATCCGGGAACCGGTCACCTTCTCTGTCGGAGTCGCCGCCGCATCGGGTCCCAGTTCGCTGCGCGAATTGATGACCATCGCAGACCGGCGCCTATATGACGCCAAGAACAGCGGTCGCAACCGGATCGTGTGGATTGATCTGCCGACAGAAAATGCAGCACAGCCAACCGGAACCGGGTCAGCCTAGCAGCCAAGGAAACTTACCACTCGCCGATATTTTCCATGCTCGCCCAGGGTTCCTGCACCGGCAGCCGTTCGCCCTTCTGCAGCAGCTCGACCGAAATATTGTCCGGCGAACGCACGAAGGCCATATGGCCGTCACGCGGCGGACGATTGATCGTCACGCCAGCGTCCATCAATGTTTCGCACAGAGCATAGATATCATCGACCGCATAAGCGAGATGGCCGAAATTGCGGCCGCCGCCATATTGCTCTGGTTCGCTGCCGTCTTCGGCAGGCCAGTTATAGGTCAGTTCAACCTCGGCGACATCCTTCTGCCCCGGCGCGGCGAGAAAGATCAGCGTGAAGCGCCCCTGCTCGCTGTCGTAGCGGCGCACCTCCTCCAGACCGAGCAGTCCGAAAAAGGCAACGGTCGCCTCCGGGTCGCTGACCCTGAGCATGGTATGCAGATATTTTATGGCCACAATAATCTCCGTTCGTCGCTATTCAGAAACGGTTCATCGCTGTTATCGCAGAGGCGAACCGGGTCATTTGCAACAGCCTAAGCGGCTTTGGGACGGAGGGAAAGAGAGATGAGCGAGAAATTTATCGAGAGCAGGAACAAGGTCTGGCTGGCGAGCGCCGGTTTGCTAACGGTGGGGCTGGTGGTTGGCGGCTATCTGCTGGGCGACGGGCTGCTGCGCGCGAAAATGGCCGACCGCAGCGTCACCGTGCGCGGCCTGGCCGAGCGCGATGTAACCGCCGACCTCGCCACCTGGACCATTGCCTATAGCGCCCAGTCCACCGACCTGCAGAGCGCCCAGACCGACATCGACCGCGACACGACCGCGATCACCGCCTTCTTCAAGGAGCTCGGTTTCGAGGCGGATGCGCTCAAACCGACCGGCGCCAATGTGAATCAATATAGCAGCAACGGTATCCCCCAATATACCATCCGCCAGCGGCTCAGCCTGCGCACCAATGATATCGACAAGGCCCAGGCCGCCGTCGCCCGCCAGTTCGATCTGGTCCGGCGCGGCGTCGTCCTCGAGGACGGGTCGGGCATGAGCTACACCTTCACCAAGCTGGACGAGATCAAACCGGAAATGGTCGCCGAAGCCACCAAGGACGCGCGCAAGTCGGCCGAACAATTCGCCGAAGACAGCGGCACCGATGTCGGCGGCATCAAGTCCGCCACCCAGGGCTATTTCAGCATCAACAGCCGCGACGGCGATGCCGGCGGCTATGGCGTGACCGACACGCCGTACAAGAAGGTGCGCGTGGTCACGACGGTGAATTTCTATCTCGATTAAGGGCGCGCTGTTCGCTGCGCTGGCCGGGAACCGGCGTCTGGGAGAAACTACTCCTCGACGCTGTCCACCAGTTGCGCAAGGTAGCGGGAGGCGGCCTTGCCGGCGCTGCTGTCGGGGTCGAATTTGACGGCCTGTTCCCAATTGCTCTTGGCGTTCGCCGTGTCGCCCGCCTGATAGGCAATATTCCCGGCCTCGAGAGCCACAGCCGGATCGGCGATCGCCAGTTTGGCGGCTTGCGCAATATCCGTTTTTGCCTGCTGAAGATCGCCCATCCGGCGCGCCAGCGTTGCCGAAAGCAGCCAGCCGAGCGGATCTTGCGGGACAAGATCGTGAACCAGCACAAATTGTTTCCTGGCCTCGTCATATTGGTCGAGCGCCACAAACGCCCGCGCCATATCCAGATGCACTTCGCCCTTCAGCAGGCCGTCACCAATATCCTGGTCCAGCGCAGTGCCGAGATGTTTCAAAGCCGCTGGATAATCGCCGCTGGCCAGCGCAGCATTACCCGCTTGTGACCAGAAAATCGCCGCCCGGTTATCGCCGGCAGCCACCGCGCCCTCGGCGGCGAGCACGAATTCCGGGATCGCCTTTGCCCATTCCTGTTGCTCCGCATAGGCGAAACCCAGACAATTGCGGGCCAGATAGCCGCCGCCTTCGATCTGCCATCTATTTGCCGCCAGCAAACCACTGTCCGGATCATTTGCCGCCTGGTCGATACATTGATTGAAGCGGCTATCCACCGGATCGAGGGTCCGCGGCACCGGGTCACTCACGGGCGCTTCCCGCCTGACTTCCGAGGGGCGCAGCACGGGATCTACCGGCGAACCATAAGGGGTCGCCGATTGCATCAGCAGGGGCAGGAACAGTGACGAAATCATGGGCGATTATCCGATATAAAGCGGGTGTCAGTCAGGCCGGGATTACCCCAGTCGCGAAACCACGTCGATTAGCAGATCAATGTCCTGATCCCGCGACAGCCGGTGATCGCCGTCCTTTACCAGATGGACCTGCACATCGTCTGAACGGATTTTTCTGGCGGTCTCCAGACTATATTCCCACGGCACATCAGCATCTTTCTGTCCGTGCAGCAGGCGCACCGCGCCGTCGAAGGCGATTTCCTTGTGGAGCAGACGGTTGGCGTCGCCCGACTGCCAGAAGGTCTGGGTCGTGACATAGGGGTCGTCGGAATATTCGCTGGGCTCCTCCAGCTTGCCTTCGCGCAGGATTGTCAGTTTCTGCTCCTGCGTGAAGCCCCAGTCGGTAAAGTCGGGAGCAGCGGCAATGCCGACCAGATTTTTCACCCGCATCGGCCGCGACAATGCAACCAGCAGCATCAGCCAGCCGCCCATTGACGAACCGATCAGGGTGATCGATCCCGACGTGACCTTGTCGATCAGGAACAGCACGTCCTCGCGCCAGTCGATCAGGCTCTGGTCCTCGAAATCACCGCCGCTGGCGCCGCATCCGGCATAGTCGAGGCGCAGCATCGCCCTGCCCTGTTGCTTGGCCCATGCGTCCAGCGCCAGCGCCTTGCCGCCTTCCATGTCCGACATATAGCCGGGCAGGAACACCAGCGTCGTGCCTTTCACCCCCGGTTTCGGGGCCGTGTAACAATGAGCCAGAGAAACGCCACCGGGACGGTTGAGATACAAGATTTCGTCTTCCATATAGTCACCCAATAAGTGCCCCCGCGAAGGCGGGGGTCCATCTTCTGTCCTATAGTTCAAAAACGACCGATGAGAAGGCACGTTGACGCGCGTTCAGCAGGTCAACAATCTCTTTCGTCGGAATATTGCTCAGGAGATGGACACCTGCCTGCGCAGGTGCAACGCAAATATTGCCGGCGATCAGGTTCCCGCAAAATAGACGATTCCCAGACACAGAAAGGCGATGATCAGCATACCGATATTGGATAGCAGGGGCCGCTTGGGCTCGGGGAGAAGCCTCGCCAGTTCAGCGGGTATCTCTCCCTTCACCCCCAGCTTCCATTGCGGGCGGTCCTTGATGCCGTCTTCGATGCCGAAGACATGCGAGTCCCCTTCTTTGCCGCGGTACACCAGATCACCGAAAAAATAGGCTTCGCTGCGCCATTGCGGCTCGTAAAGCGCAAAGGTGCTGCCGATCACCTCGATCCTTACCGGACGCTTCCGGGCGTTGATACTATCGGAAAGCCAGATGTTCGCAGGGTCAGACATGGAACGGAGCCTAAAACAAGATTTGTCCCGGCGCATCCCCTATTTTCATCAGTACTCAATCGCGCAGGAATATTGCCTCGATCGGCATGGCGAACAAGTCGGCAATCCGGAAGGCCAGCGGCAGGGATGGATCATATTTGCCGGTTTCGATCGCGTTGACGCTCTGCCGGGAGACCTCGAGCCGGTCAGCGAGATCGGCCTGCGACCAGTCCCGCTCGGCGCGGAGAACCTTGAGCCGGTTCTTCATGCTTTCCACCGGACCAGTCCACCGGCGATACCGAACATCGCCAGCCAGATAGCGCCAATCCATTGTGGCCCCTGAGCCAGCACATCATAGACATTCAGAAACTGCCAGACTGTCACGATCGCCAATGTCATCGCGGTTCCGACAATGATCTGCTTGGCCATCAACAGGCGCTGATATTCATCGTCCATTTCCACCAGCAGACGAAAAATCGCCCAGAACACGCCCAGTATCGGCAGCGCCGTCAAAATGGCCAACAAGACCGCCACCGCTTCGCCGGGAGGATTGGCGCTGTTCATCCAGCTCAGTCCACCAATGAGAGTGGCGGTATATAGCGACATAAATATCGCCAATCGGATGGAGTAGCGCTTCATATATACAGGCATCTTGCTCATTGGTTCAGCCCCCTGATGCGATAGAAAAAATAGCCGAGCCCCCACGCCGTTATCAATATGGCCACGAGACTATCAGCGCTCATCGTGCCGAGCTGCTTTTCGAAAACAAGCCAGACCATATTGGCGAAAATGGCCGTGATGATGGCGACAATGGCGCCATTGGCCATCATCTGGAAAAAATAATCCTCGAGTTTGCGACGGTCCAGCGCGGCTGCATAGGTCGCGATATAGGATATCAGCAGAACCAGCAGCGATGCGCCGACGATCTTGACGACCGGCGTGACATTGCCCGGGCGGGCCTCGTTCGGGTCGAATATCGAAACCGCGAGCAGGCCGAAACCGACCAGCAGGATGAAGCCGAACATCCAGTCCGGTTTCAGCAGGCGGCAGAATCGCTGCCAGACGCCGGGAGAACCTTTGCCGGTCATCCCATCGCGCCCAGAAACAGGATCACCAGCGCCGCCCACATCGCGATATTTTCGTTCGGGGTCATCGCGCGCCCTTGGCATTTTCTCATTCTCATCGTCAGCCTCCATCAAGCTACATGGACATTATGTCATGTTTCCTTGACTTATATGGTCGATTCGCTTCGATATGTCAAGTTTCCATGACATAATGTCGATGGTAATTGATATTGCGGCCGACATTCCTGTGACCCTGTTCCCGATGAATGTTGATTTTCCGGCCTGTCGGCACTAGATCAGCGGCATGGTTCCGATAACGATCACCACCACCAACACTATCACCTCCCATTCCGGGGGACGGATGGTCGCGGCC
Source organism: uncultured Sphingorhabdus sp. (assembly GCA_964022345.1). GTDB lineage: Bacteria > Pseudomonadota > Alphaproteobacteria > Sphingomonadales > Sphingomonadaceae > Parasphingorhabdus. The sequence goes on along the minus strand of CAXHZT010000002.1, from coordinate 37,867 downwards.
TGATCGCATCCACCGCCACCCGGTTTCGGGTGGACGGTGTCTCTTCCTGAAATCGCGGATAAAACAGCAGACACCATCTTTCGGCGCGCCGTTTTCTATGCCATGGCGCTTCACGATGAATATTGAGATAATGCGATGACCGACCAGATTACAATCACCCTTCCCGACGGCAGTGCGCGTGAAGTGGCCAAGGGCACGACCCCCGCGCAGATTGCCGCCGACATCGGACCGGGTCTGGCGAAGGCCGCGCTGGCCGCGAAAATTGACGGCGAGCTGCGCGACATCATGCGCCCGCTGGAGGAAGATACCGAACTGGCGCTGGTCACTTCGCGCGACGAGGAAGACGCGCTGGAACTGGCGCGCCACGACTATGCCCATGTGCTGGCAGAGGCCGTGCAGAACATCTTCCCGGGCACCCAGATCACCTTTGGTCCGTCGACCGACGACGGCTTCTATTATGATTTCGCGCCTGCCGGTGACCCGTTCACCGACGAGGATCTGCCGAAAATCGAAGAGGAAATGAAGCGGATCATCGCCGCCGACAAGCCGCTGCGCCGCGAAGTCTGGGAGCGCGACGATCTGATCGCCCGCTGGCAGAAGGACGGCGAGACGTTCAAGGCCGAATGGGCCGCCGAGCTGCCCGAGGGCGACGAGATCACCGTCTACTGGTCAGGTGACGACTGGATGGACATGTGCCGCGGGCCGCATCTCGCCTCGACCGGCAAGCTCGATCCCAAAGCGTTCAAGCTGATGCGCGTGTCCGGCGCATATTGGCGCGGCGACCAGCGCAACCCGCAGCTGTCGCGTATCTACGGCACCGGCTGGCTCAACAAGAAGCAGCTCAACGCGCATCTCGTGCGGCTGGAAGAAGCGGCCAAGCGCGACCACCGTAAACTCGGCCAGGAAATGGATCTCTATCATATCCAGTCCGAGGCGCAGGGCAGCATCTTCTGGCACGCCAAGGGCTTTGTCATCTGGCGCGAACTCGAGGCCTATATGCGCCGCGCCATTGACGGTGCCGGCTATGACGAGATCAAGACGCCGCAGCTGATGGACGTCCGCCAGTGGGAACAATCCGGCCACTGGGGCAAATATAGCGAAAATATGTTCGCTGTCCCCGACGAGGTTCCCGATGCCGAAGGCGACGGTCCGGTGGTTACCGGAACCGCAGACATGATGGCGATCAAGCCGATGAACTGCCCGGCCCATGTGCTGGTCTTCCGTCAGGGAATCAAAAGCTACCGCGACCTGCCGCTGCGCCTGTTCGAACATGGCTGCTGCCACCGCAACGAGCCCCATGGCGCGCTGCACGGGCTGATGCGCGTGCGCCAGTTTACGCAGGATGATGCCCATATCTTCTGCCGCGAGGATCAGATCGTCGAGGAAGTCCAGGCTTTCTGCGCGCTGGCCGATCGCGTCTACCGGGACATGGGATTCGAGAGCTATGCCATCAAACTCGCGCTCCGGCCCGAAAAACGGATCGGTACCGACGAAGAGTGGGACAAGGCCGAGGACGAGTTGCGGCAAGCGGTCATTGATGCCGGCATGGCGACCGAGGAATATGGCTGGGAAGAACTACCCGGCGAAGGCGCTTTCTACGCGCCCAAGCTCGAATGGCATCTGACCGATGCGATCGGCCGGACCTGGCAGGTCGGCACGATCCAGTCGGACCGCGTTCTGCCAGAACGTCTGGATGCGAGCTATGTCGGCGAAGATGGCGACCGCCATCGCCCCGTCATGCTCCACCGCGCTATTTTCGGCAGTTACGAGCGTTTCATCGGCATATTGATCGAGCATTTTGCCGGCAAAATGCCGCTCTGGCTCGCGCCCACGCAGGCGGTTGTCGCGACCATTGTCACCGATGCCAATCCCTATGCGGAGAAGGTCGTCGAAAAACTGAAGGCCGCCGGCATCCGCGTCGAGGCCGATCTGCGCAACGAGAAGATCAATTATAAGGTGCGCGAACATAGCGTTGGCAAAGTGCCGAACATTTTGGTGGTCGGCATGCGGGAAGCCGAAGAGGGCAAAGTAGCCCTGCGCCGGCTTGGCCAGAAGGAACAGGAATTCCTGACGCTGGACGAAGTGGTCGAGAAGCTCCGGGAGGAAGCATTGGCACCGGACTTGAAATCAGCGAAAGAATAGCGATATATCTGCCGATGCTGTTGCATTGAAACCACGAAATTCATGGCTAATGACTCTTTCGCCATCAAGAAGGCTTTATTCGGATAAGCTTTGCGGCTAATGAGCCACCATAGACCAACACTCAGGAGTATTTAACATAGCTGCACCACCTCGCCGCCCCATGCCGCCCGTCAAAGGCGGACCGCGCTTCAACGATCTGATCAATTCCGACACCGTAAGGGTCATCGACGACAAGGGCGAAAACCTTGGCGTGATGAACACGCGGGAAGCGATCGAGCGAGCAGCAGAAGTTGGACTCGACCTTGTAGAGGTTTCTCCGAATGCGCAGCCACCGGTTGCGAAATATCTCGACGTCGGCAAATTCAAATATGAGGCCCAGAAAAAGGCCAATGCCGCGCGCAAGACGCAGAAGGTTCAGGACGTCAAGGAAATCAAGATGCGTCCGAATATCGACGATCATGATTATGACGTCAAAATGCGCAACGTGAACAAGTTCATCGACAATGGCGACAAGGTGAAGGTCACCCTTCGCTTCCGCGGTCGCGAAATGTCGCACCAGCAGCTCGGCATGGCATTGCTCGTGCGGGTACAGGAAGACATGAAGGAAACCGCCAAGGTCGAGGCCTATCCCAAGCTGGAAGGCCGACAGATGCTGATGGTACTCAGCCCGAAATAATCATCAGGCCCTCGGAAACGAGGGCCTTTTTTTTGGATTTGCGCCGGGTCTGCGGTCCGGCGACCCGGCCCTCAGTCGGGCTGGCTTCTCGCCATCCACAACATGCCGAACCCTACGGCTATGGCCGCAAGGGACAGCATTATTTCAAATTCCTGATTTACCATTATCCGTCTCAAGCCTTTCCGAGCTTGTTGCAGGATAGCGGGCCAAAGCTAACGTAGCGTTAAACGGCCCTCAGCTGACCGGCCGGGCGCGATACTGCTCGGGGAAATGCCGTTTCAGATTGGCGACCTTGGGCTTGTCCCAGCGCACGATATAGGCCTGGCGCGGGTTTTTCTGCATGAAGTCCTGATGATAGGTCTCGGCCGGGTAAAAGGCTTTGTAGCTCTCGACCTTCGTCACGATCGGCCGCTTCCAGTAGCGCCCTTTTTCCAACTGCGCGATATAGGCGCGCGCCGCCTTGGCCTGACCGGCGTTCACCGGCACCAGCGCGCTGCGATAATGTTTGCCGCGATCGGGCCCTTGGGCGTTGAGCATGGTCGGATCGGCAACAACCGAGAAGAATATCTGCATCAGCTTGCCATAGCTGATCTGGCTTGGATCATAGACCACCCGCACCGCCTCGGCATGGCTGCTCAGCCCTGCGCTGACCAGCTTGTAGGACGCGCTGCGCTTGCTGCCGCCATGATAGCCGGAGGAGGCGCTGATCACGCCCTTTGTATGTTCGAACACGCCCTCGACACCCCAAAAACAGCCGCCGGCGAAAATCGCCACGGCGCGCTTGCCGGTCTCGGCAGCGTCGACACGCGGCATCGGAATGATCACGGCTTTCTCGGCCGCATGGGCCTCCGCGACAAAGGCCGACCCTTTATCATATTCGCCGGGCAGCGCGCTCTGCGCCCCGGCCCAGACCACGGCGACACAGGCCAGGCTGGCGCCAAAGGCGATCGTCCGGGACAGGGTCGGCCCCACCGGAGCCTAGCTCGCTATCTGTGCTGCGGCGCTAACCGTGGAGGACAAAGTCTGTCCGGCATCGGCCGGCTGGTCGGCGGGCTGCATGAAAAACAGCATCAGCGCGCCGGCCAGAAAGCCGCCGCCGAGGCTGTAGGTAAGATCGGATTTGAACAATTTCATCATGGCCGGTTCCTTGGGGGGTTATGATTGGTTCGAAACATCCCGCCTGTTGGTTACACCCTCTAATATAGCTTTCCTGTCGCGGCTGTGAACCTGATCACAAGGTCATATTCAGTTTGCCAGCGAGAAGATTTTCTATCGATATGGGAGTCTTTATAAGACCTCAGGCGCCGGGCGCGGGCATCCGCCCGCTTGGCTATCGCGCCATAAGGCGCGGCGGACGCCACCTGTTATTGGCGCCCTTGCCTCGGCTTCGCCTCGTTTAGAAGCCAGCGAAAATGGGGTCGTGGAACCGAGCATAGCGAGGCAAGCGCGACCGCGCGCCGGGCGGTAGCCCGCCCCGTCGGAGGCGTTCGCGCAGCGAACTGCCGTGAGACAGAGCAAGCGCCCGGCGCCTGAGGTATTAAATCAACGCCGCGCAGGCCCGTTGAATTCGCGTGCAGGCTTCGGTCAGCAGCTCTTCCGATGTCGCATAGCTGATCCGGAACGCCGGCGAGAGACCGAAGGCCGCTCCGTGCACCGCGGCAACCTGTGCTTCATCCAGGAAATAGCCGATCAGATCTTCGTCCGTTTCGATCACCGCGCCTTTGGGCGTGGTCTTGCCCATCAACCCGCTGGCATCAGGATAGACGTAGAAGGCACCTTCCGGCGTCGGACAGCTTAGTCCCGGCGTATCGTTGATCATGGAAACCACAAGATCGCGCCGCTTCTCGAAAGCCGCGTTGCGCTCGGCCAGAAAATCCTGCGGGCCGTTCAGCGCAGCCACGGCGGCCGCCTGTGAAATCGAGCAGGGATTGGATGTCGACTGCGACTGCAGCTTGCGCATCGCCCCGATCAGCCATTCCGGTCCGCCGGCATAGCCGATCCGCCAGCCGGTCATCGCATAAGCCTTTGAACAACCATTCGCGGTCAGGGTCCGGTCAAATAATTCCGGGCAGACCTGGGCGATCGTGGTGAACGGGAAATCGGCGTACCAGATATGCTCGTACATATCGTCGGTCATCACCATCATGTCCTGATGCGGCAATATCACCGCCGCCAGCGCCTTGAGCTCGTCCGCACTATAAGCGGCGCCGCTCGGGTTGGAGGGCGAGTTCAGGATCAGCCATTTGGTCTTCGGCGTGATCGCTGCTTCCAGCTGCTCCGGCGTGATCTTGTAATTTTGTTCCGCACCGGCGCTGATCGCTACCGGCGTGCCGCCAGCGAAATTGACGATATCGGGATAGCTGACCCAATAAGGCGCGGGGATGATCACTTCATCGCCCGGGTCAAGCGTGGCCACCAGCGCATTGAACAGCGACTGCTTGCCACCGCTGTTCACCGAAATCTGCTTGGGCGTATAGGTCAGGTCATTGTCGCGTGCGAATTTGGCAACGATCGCTTCCTTCAGCGCCATCGTCCCGTCAACCGGCGTATAATTGGTTTCACCGTCTCGGATCGCCTTGATCGCGGCATCCTTGACGAAGTCCGGCGTGTCAAAATCGGGTTCTCCGGCAGACAGACCAATGACGTCAATGCCCTGCGCTTTCAGTTCGGTCACCCGGCCCGACATGGCCATGGTAGCGGAAGGTTGAATACGGCCGATTGCAGCAGAAAGTTTTGTCATGGGGAGTCCTGTCTCAAGGAATAAGCGTGACTGCCTAATATCATTGCTGCTGCACTGCAACAGGGAGAATGGATCAACTGCGCTTTTTCACAAATTCTGCGCGCAGGACGAGACCCTTGATCCCGTCATGCTTGCAATCAATCTCCTGCGCGTCCCCGGTCAGGCGGATCGACTTGATCAGCGTCCCGCGTTTCAGCGTCTGTCCCGCGCCCTTGACCTTGAGGTCCTTGATGAGGGTGACGGCATCGCCATCGGTCAGGACATTGCCGACCGCATCAACGACTTCCGGACCCGCTGACTTGGCCGCGGCATCTTCGGGGCTCAGCCATTCGCCGGTCTCTTCGTCATAAACATAATCGCCACCATCATCATTGGCACCATCGCTCATCACAAGGATTCCAATGCTTGCTGCATATCGGCGATAATATCGTCGATATGCTCGATGCCGACGGAAATGCGCACCACGTCCGGCCCGGCGCCTGCGGCAACCAGTTCGTCGCCCGACAACTGGCTATGGGTGGTCGAGGCCGGGTGGATGATCAGTGAGCGCGTATCGCCGATATTGGCGAGATGGCTGAACAGCTTGACCGCCGACACCAGTTTCGTGCCCGCTTCAAATCCGCCCTTCAGGCCAAAGGTGAACACCGCGCCGCCCTTGCCGCCAAGATACTTCTGCGCCAGCGCGTGATATTCATTGTCTGGCAGCCCGGCGTACGACACCCAGCTGACCTCGTCGCGACCCTGCAGCCACTCGGCCATTTTCAGCGCGTTCTCGCAATGCCGCTCCATCCGTAGCGCCAGCGTTTCCATGCCGGTCAATATATAGAAAGCGTTCTGCGGGGCCAGCGCCGGTCCGAGATCGCGCAGCGACAGGGCACGCGCCGCGAGGATGAAGGCCATCGGGCCGAAGGCGTCGGTGAAGACCTTGCCGTGATAGGACGGATTGGGCTGGTTGAGGAAGGCGAATTTCTCGCTCTTGGTCCAGTCGAACTTGCCGCTGTCGATGATCAGGCCGGCGACGCTGTTGCCATGGCCGCCGAGAAATTTGGTGCCGCTTTCGACAACAATATCCGCGCCATGCTCGATCGGACGGCAGAGCATCGGTGAAGCCATCGTATTGTCGACAACCAGCGGGATGCCGGCTTCATGGGCGATATCGGCAATCACCTCGATATCCTGCACCACACCGCCGGGGTTGGCGAGACTCTCAATAAAGACGCAGCGCGTATCGTCAGTGATTGCGCCCTTGACCTCGTCCATATTGTCGGCGTCGACAAAGGTGACGTTCCAGCCGAACTTCTTCACCGAATGGGCGAGCTGGTTGAGCGAGCCGCCGTAAAGCTTCTTCGCTGCAACAATATGCGCGCCGGGGTCCATCAGCACATGGAAGACGATGATCTGCGCGGCATGGCCCGAAGCCACTGCGAGCGCGCCGACGCCGCCCTCCATCGCCGCAATCTTGCCTTCCAGCGCGCCATTGGTCGGATTCATGATGCGGGTGTAGATATTGCCGAACGCATCGAGATTGAACAGGTCGGCGGCATGATCGACATCATCGAAAACATAAGAGGCCGTCTGGTAGATCGGCGTAATCCTTGCGTTGGTCGTCGGATCCGGTTCGGTGCCGGCGTGTACGGCCATGGTTTCAAGGTGCGGGGTTTCCAGATGATCGGTCATGATGCGTCCTTGTGCAAAGAAGTAAGCAGCGTGCCTAATATCAATGCGCCTGCACCGCAACCAGCCTTATGATGAGGTGACGCGGGTTGGGCCCCAGCCTGCGCTGGGGCGACAGTGTTTGCGCACGAATCCGGTACAAATCACCGGGTAGCCCGAACCGCCGCACCACAATACCTCCCGAATTTTCCCGAATTTTTTGAAACTTTATCCGCCCTGCGCGTTGATAAGATGAAACGGAACAAAGGAAACTGACCATGAGCAACAAAGATATGGACCATACAACCGACCGCGACGAAATCCGCGAGGAATTCTGGGAATCGATCGCCGACAGCCCGTTCGTGATGATGGCGCTCGACAATGAACGCAAGCACAGCATCCCGATGCGCGCGCAGCTCGACAAGGACGCCAACAGCGCGATCTGGTTCTACACCTCGCGCGACAACCGGCTCGCCAAGGGCGGTCCAGCAATGATGCAATTTGTCTCCAAAGGCCATGATCTTTTCGCCTGTGTCTCCGGCAATCTGACCGAAGAGACCGACGCGGCGATCATCGACAAGCACTGGAGCAAGCCGGTCGAGGCCTGGTATGAACAGGGCCGGCAGGACCCGAGCCTGCTGATGCTGCGGCTTGACCTCGCCGACGCGGAAATCTGGGAAGCCGATCCCGGTGTCGTCGGCATTTTCAAGATGATGACCGGCATGACGATGGATGGCGACGAAATGGGCGACCACGCCCGGGTTCCGCTCTAGGCGAAACCACTACTGTCTGAAGGCAGTCCCCAAGGGGCCGCAGAAGAGCGGATCAGAGCGGATGCCGGCCTTTGAGCCGGGCACATTCCCGCTTTGATCCGGCTTCGGCGGCCCCTGACTTTTTCTCGCGGCAACGCTGCAACAAATGCCTGGCCTACGCGTTCTTTTGCCATGACGGATATATTCGCCGGCCCCGATACGATTGCCTGGTCCGAAGCGCTGTGGCGGCTTGGTGCCGCGACCCTGCTGCCCTTCCTGATCGGGCTGGAGCGATTCATCCGCCGCAAGCCGATCGACTTCCGGCCCTTCGTGATCATCTCCATCGCCGCCTGCGCGCTGGCGATTGGCGCGATGGAATTGCTCGAATCCACCCGCGATCCACAAAGCGATATCGACCCCAGCCGCGTCTTCGAGGGCGTGATCACCGGCATCGGCTTTCTCGGCGCCGGCGCGATGTTTCGCGAGGGCAGCTTTGTTCAGAGTGCGGGCTCTGCCGCGTCAATATGGGCGGCGGGCGCAATCGGCCTGATCTGCGGCTTCGGCGAAATCTGGCTGGCGGTGATCATCACCGCCGTCATCCTGACGGTACTGATCACCAGCGCGCCCTTCACCTCGCACTGGGACCCGGGAGAAGAAGACGGGAAGCCGCCGTCCTGAAAGGGCCCCGCACAGCATCAACCACCAGCAAGCAAAGGAGACTATCATGCCAGCCCAATCCAAAGCCCAGCAGCGCGCCGCCGGAGCGGCCCTGTCCGCCAAGCGCGGCGAAACCAAGGTCGGCGACCTCGAGGGCGCGTCCAAGGACATGTATGACAGCATGACCGAAGAGGAACTGGAAGATTATGCCGGCACCGACCACGACGGCCTGCCCGAAAAGGTCGACGGCGACGACTAGCCGGTCCAGCTGCCCTCTATGGCGCGCCAGCGCCGCGCATGAAAAAGCCGGGCGAAATCGCTTCGCCCGGCTTCTTGCATTTGGCTCACTGGCCAGCCGCTGCTTACCAGTAAGGCGTCACCGTCCAATATTCATAAACGCTGGACTGATAGTCGCGGTCATAAGGGCGGTCCGGCTCGTTATTGCCGAAGCGCGGCGCGTCCATCAACTGCTCCTTGGTGACATCGATGCGATAGCCGCCGAGGTCGGTGTCATAATCGAGCTTCGACCAGGGGATGCTGTGCTTCTCGTCGCCAATGCCGAGGAAGCCGCCGGCGGAAATCACCACATCGGTGACATTGCCGCCGCGCTTGTCGATCAGCAGCTTGTCGACCGATCCGATCTTGCCGTTGTCCGGGCCATAGACGGCGGTACCATCGACGCGGTCGCTGCCAATCACCGTGCTGTTTTTCTCATCCTGTAACATCATTATCTCACTCCTCTAGGTTTCAGGGCCCTTTGTCAGGGATAGCCGCATGGCGGGCCGTAGAAAGGGGGAAGGCCGCTGCCACGTGGCTACAGGGAATCTACGGACGCGCGCGCAGATCGTTCCGGATATTTCCGGAATTTTTTGAAGGCGGGGAAAGCCCCCATATGGCGCACCCGAGCGGTGACCGATCCCCCTCCCCGCCTGCAGGAAATCCGGCCAGATCCGTCCCGGAACAATTGAACGGTTGCGCCGGGCGCCCGTGAATGCAATCCTTGGAAACAGGCATGATCGGGGAGCAAGCATGATGAATTTCAGGATGACGGGCGCAGCCCTGACGGCGGCAATGCTGGTGATGACGAGCGGCCCGGCCACCGCGGCAGCCCTTGCAATGGCCAGCTCTGCCGCAATTGCAGAGCCGGATGCCGCCCCGGAGGCGGAGGCTCCCTCCTCCCTCATACCGGCGGATTTCGATGCGCCGACGCTGGTGGAAACCGAAAATTTCAAGCTTGTCCCGCTCGGCCCCGACCTCGTCGATATCGATTTCGCGGCCTATATGTCCTCGATCGAACATTTGCAGCAGACCTTCACCCGCAGCACCGGCTGGCCGCACGAGGATATTTCCGCTGCCGATGCCATGCGGGACATGGAAACCGAACAGGCCCGCTTCCAGAAGCGCGAGTCCTTTGCCTATGCCGTGCTGACACCGGACGGCAGCCGCGAGCGTGGCTCGCTCTATGTCCGCCCGAGCAGCGTGGACGGCCATGACGCCGAGGTCCGCATGTGGGTGACCAAGGCCGAATATGGCGCGGGCTTTGACGCCGAACTTTATGCCTGGGCGAGCCGCTGGATCGAAAGCGACTGGCCGTTCGAGAAGGTCGCCTATCCGGGCCGGGCGATCGACTGGGAAAGCTGGGACGCCCTCGTGGCGGCATCAAAGGCCGGCAAGGCCGACCAGTGATCGTGACAAGCCGCCGGATGCGGACAGGAACAAGGGGGTGACCCGATGCCGGACACGCCACTGATCGAGACCGACCAATATCGGCTTCGCAAGCTGGAGCCCGGGGACAGCGCGGCCCTGTTCGAGACATTTGCGAGCGAGGAGGCCTGCCGCTTTCTCGCGCGGCCGCGTTTCGAGAGCGAAGCCGAACTATGCGCCTGGCTCACCGATCCGGAATGGAATGGCCGCAGCTGGGTCGCAATCGACAAATCCGACGGTGCCCTTGTGGGCCGCTTTGTCGCGGTCCCGGCCGGGGACGATCAGGTGAGCGAACTGGGATATGTCACGGTCGCCGACCGGCAGGGCCAGGGCGTCGCCCGCGCCTGCACCGCCGCGCTGATTACCCATTTGTTTGAACGGGAAGACCACCGCCGGGTGTTCGCGGAAATCGACAGCCGGAACCTGGCCTCAGTCGCGCTGGCCGAGCGTCTGGGCTTCACCCGCGAAGCCTGCCTGCGCGAACATGAGCGTACGCATGAAGGCCTGTGCGACATGCTGGTCTACGGCCTGCTGCGGCGCGAATGGACCATGGGTTGCGCATTGTTGTGAGCGGCGGGGATATTGCGGTCAGGGATTAGATGTCCCCGTGCGGCATCCCCTGGCTTCGCGGGAAAACCGTCATCCCGGCGAAGGCCGGGATCCAAACCAAGTGGCGGTGTGCGAAAGCAGGATCGGGTTGGGCCCCAGCCTACGCTGGGACGACCATCTTGAAGCCGGAAGAGAAGCCCTCAACGCCCTCCGCCAATCAACCCGACAAAGCGGTTCTCCCCCACCCGCAGGCCCGCGATATCCGCGCCAAGCCCGTCAATCATCGCCGTCCGCTCCGCCGCCTCCATCTCGACCAGGTCGAACACCGCCGGATGGACATAGCTCTTGCGGCAGATCGCCGGCGTGTTGCGCAGGGTCGCGGCGGCGGCTTCGCAGGCCTGCTTGATCGTCGGACTCTCCTCCGACGCAATCACATCCATCGCGGCGACGCTGCCGTGCCAGGTGCGGAACATTTTCGCGCTCAGGCTGTCCATGCCGGACGCCTCTTTCAGCCAGTCGTTGACATCGCCGCTGTCGAGCGGACGGACCGCGCCGTCGCTGCCGACATATTGGAACAGTCTTTTGCCCGGCAGGTCGTCAATCTGCTCCAGTATTTTCTGCAGCCGCGTGTCGCGCAGGCTGCAGCTCACCCGCTTCCCGCCCTTGGCGCGATAGCGCAGGCGCAGCCTGTCCTCGTCATAGCGGATATTGCCGATATCGAGCGTGGTCGCCCCCTTGCTCATCCGCGAGCTCCCGCCGACCCGGATCGCGGTCCGGTCGATCAGCCGCACCAGCGCGGCAATCGCCACTTCCTTGCTCCGCACATCGGCCGAGCCATCGGGCCGCAGCAGCGCGTTCACCTTGCGCCGGATGCGCGGCAGCCGCGTCGCAAATTCCGCCAGCTGGTCGAATTTCTGCCGGTCGCGATAGACGCGCCACTGGTCATGATAGCGATATTGCTTGCGCGTCGCGGCATCGAAACCGGTCGCCTGAATATGGCCATTGGCCTTCACGCAAATCCACACATTGGTATAGGCAGGCGGCACGCCCAGCTTCTTGATCCGCGCCAGCTCGACGCTGCATTTCAGATGGCTCTTGTCGGGCAACAGATATTGAAACCCCCGCCCCCGCCGCACCCGCGATATGCCTGGCTCCTCGTCGCTGCTGTAGACCAGGCTGGGGATGCGGAGGGAGGAATCGTGGATCATGAGCGAAAAACGCCGGCCGCGATATTCGGTTCCAGCGGCAGGAGCGAATGTTCAGCGCCCCGCCGTCCCGCTCAAAAAACCCAGTTCAGCACGATCAGATAGACTGCCGACAGGACAATCCACGTCCCGTCCAGCGTCTTCAGCCTTTTCGCGCCCAGCCACAGAGCGATCGGGCGGGCGAGAAAGGCGCCGAGCACCGCGCCCGGTCCGGCCAGCAGCACGATCTCCCACGCCACCGTGTCCATCTCGATATGCCAGACGATGCCGACCAGCACGCTGATCGAGGAAATGACGCAGGCGGTGCCGGTACACAGCAGCACCGGATAATGGCGGATGAACAGATAGAGCGCGACCAGCTCCCCGACGCCGACCGAGAAGAGCGCGGTGAGCGCGCCGCCGGGGATCGCGATCAGCATCAGGATCAGCAGGTCGATCTTCTCCAGCCGCGCCCGCTCCGCCCTTTTGTGGTTGATCGTCCATGTCGTGATGATCAGCGCGAGGCCCAGAAAAATCGAAAAAATCTTGTAGCCGAGCAGGATCATCTGCCCGTCGACCATGGTCAGGCGCTGCATCGCCAGCAGCGCCGGCAGCGCAAAGGCGAGCACCGCCCCGATCACCAGGGCAAAATCGCGCGGCCGGACCCGTACATAGCCCGCGCCCGCCGCGACCGCCGTGTCCGCCGCCGCATCCGGCTGGTGCAGCAGACGGTCGGTCCAGCGCAGCCCGCCCATGGTCATGCCGAAACACTGGATGGCCATCGACGCGGCGGTGACCCGCAGCGGATCGAGCGCCATGACCCCGTGCTCGCGCAGCCCGTTGAACACCGGCACAAACACCACCCCGCCCCCGGTCCCCGACGTATTGGCAATCACCGCCGCCAGCGCCCCGATGCCGGGAAGGAACCAGAGCTGGCCCAGCAGAGCGGGATCATAAGAGGCAAACAGCAAGATACCGGCATAAAGCGCGAGGAGGACGGCAGCGCCCCAGATTACGAGGCGGCCTTGCGCCGGTGTGGTGAATCGACGGAAGGCGTTGGTCATGCGCCGGCTGCAATTGCAGAAGAGAAATACATTATTCGGGCAAGCGTTTATCGGATGCTCGCTTAGGCAAGCTCAAGCTTAAGTCGATCAGTCAAAGCGCAATCGTCTCTTAGATGCATAAAAAATTGCGGTGGTTGAAAGTTGATTTTAATAGAGCGAATTGCATCAAGATGAAGCGGGTTGCGCAATAACTCCACATCTTGAATGACTAGGGCCGTAGCACTTTCCCGACCGCACAAATATTCATCAAATTCAGGTTTTGAGATAGCAAGAGAGTGCCTGTGCCGTTCCCAAATCTCTTCAATCGGTAGGGTTTCTATTCGTTGTAACTTGCAAACTGCTGCAACGGTCGCGATTGGCGATTTACAGTAAAGCCAAATTCTTGAGCCGTGTGAAATTTTCGGCGCTCGTCTACGAAGTTCGACAGATTTTTTGCCTGACACAATACTTTCAAAATATCGTTTCTGCACCGAAATAAGAATGTCAGCTTTATCCAATGTAGGGCGCTCCTGCTCGAATGAGAGCCATGCACTGGTCTGGGTTGATTGGCGTGGATGTAATAAAGTTGGTCCCATTATCGCAACCTAATTGACCAAGTTCTCTGTAACCAATCGGATTTGCGAAAAGCATGATGCTGTCGATGTCCGTTACCGTCGTAAGTTTTTTGTAATCGGTGATTCCATCAATAGCTTGATCTGGTAACACGCCTCGATCAACGCTAATCGATTTGGCTTGCTCCTTAGTCAAAGAGTAACGCTTGAGAATTCTAGCAACAGCGATAATTGCGCTTCGCCCATTTTGCTTTGAAGATTCATAGAAGAACGCCAGACCTCCTTCGGGCACTGAACCATAATTTCCACCGATATACGCTTTTGTTGGTTTTAGGATTGCTGATTGCTGATCGAGGAATGAAGGCTGCTGCCCACCATGAAACAAGTCTTCAGCGTAAGAAGGCCAGATGGGAAATATGACACCAGGTCTATCTTGCGCGCTGAGAACAGCTGGGCTTAACAATTCCTCTAACTCTAAAAGGCTTACGGCAATCTGGTTGCCTTTCGCATCCTGAATCTTAATGGGGTTTGAGCCATGGGAGCTCAAAGAGCCAGATACCTTTATCCCAATTGCCTCTTCTACATCATCCTTTAATTTGTTCCAGTGTTCGGGCACAATTGCACGACCAAGACATGCTTTACGGAGCATAGAATTCTTCGGTCTATCTGCTATTTCTGAATGAAACCCAAAAGAGATGGCGGTTGAACGGACTAGATGTTGATGAACTAAGGTTTTGAGTGAAAAAATTGCAACATTCTGATGCCCAATATCGCGACACGCAGATTCAAGTAGGTTATTAATTCCCAATGACGCATCCGGATGCCCTTCGTCTGCGTACACATAGAGTTGGCGTTCACCGGACGCAGCAGAAGGCGCATCCCAAGATGCAAAGCAAATCAAGGCACCATTAGATCGTACCAATTCTCGCCGTCTCGGGGCACTCGCCGTACCTGCCGCAGTGACAGTACGCACGACCTGCTCGGGCAGATGAAACTTTGACAGAAGTGAATTTAAGCACGTCTTGTCAGTCTCTGAAAAGTGACAGCGTTCGATGGTAGCATTTTTAGTAGAAGCGAAGGTGCTTGGGGCACCGCCATACTCTACAGCAAAGCCTTGGCCGAATGCACTGGGCGACAAAATTGCTAACCCGAAAACAGCTTCTAATTCTGTACTCGCTCTCAGAATTGGAGTGTCTGAGGTGATGAAGCCCTTTGCATTTTCCAAGATTGCGGTCGTTAAATGGCGCAAATCGGCTTCATCATTTGCTTTCAAGGTTCCCGCATTCGCCTTCTCTGGGAAGACAAGCGGCAACAGCTTTTCGCGATATTCTCTGAGCTGATCGCTGGAAGGCAGCCTTAGACGAGGAAGAGCTCGACAAAGGCCGAGAATAGGGTCCGGTTTGTCGGGCAACGTGTGCTTCTCAAGTTCAGCAATCAGCTCATCTGTAATCGCAATTCTCGCACCATTTTCCATTCCCGCTGCGATAACACCTTGCGCGACTTTCGACCTTGGTCGTTTCTTCGTGACGTCAAAGATTACGTTCAAATCCAAAATGTATAGTGGCGAACTGCTCTGATAAGGTGACCGGAATGCAATCGAATGAACCGGGCTAGAAGGTCGTTCAAGAGAATCTAGAAGGCTGGGTGTCGACAAATCTCGTGCGCGAACGTTGATGAGCCGTTGCGTCGTCTTCCCACCGGGCTTTGTGGTGACAATATCAAAACCCATGCTGTCATAAAAACTATTGGCATCGGTTAGGTCGGAAGCGACGTTTGCGACTACGCTCAAGAAGCCCTTATCTTCCAAGCGCTGAAACACTGCGGCAAGCAGTTTTTCACCAACCTTCTGACCTCTTCGGTCCGGTAATACGTATGTTTGAAATATTTTTGCCTGCGGGAACGCTCCACCGTACAGTACATAACCTGCCAACGAATGATCGTCGTCGGATATCGCAATGACCGCTCTTTCTTGATATACAAATTCTTTATAAGCGCCAGGCACTAAAAACCCGAATGCGTTCCGTTCAGAGTCACCAGCTGCCTGAATTTCATCGATATACGATTCGATCGTCTCGCGGCTGGTCACAATATTAATCGACATTCAGGAATCGCTAGCTGGAAACGAACATAATTTCCACAGTTATCAATCGAGCTACATCCGATGCTACAGAGCCAAAGAACAATGCTCATACATTTCAATTTTTTAGAAAAATGGTGCCACTCGCGAGAATTGAACTCGCGATCTCGTCATTATCAATGACGGCCTCTACCTCTTGGTTAATACAAACGAACCATTTTCATCCGCTCGGGTTCTTGGTGACAGCACCCTAACCCGCAACCTCACCCGCAACCAACCCCCGCACACTATTCCCCACCAGAAACCCGCCCGCCAGATCCGCCGCAGTCAGGTCCGCTTCGACCGCCTGCCCGCTCTCCAGCAGTTCCGCGCGCAGCACGCCCGGCAGCACCCCCCGGCCCAGCGGCGGCGTCAGCAACACCCCGTCACGCTCGACAAAGATATTCCAGATCGCGCCTTCGGTGACATAGCCCTCGGCATCGACGAAGATCGGGTGGGCGTCCTCGCCCGGGCCGCCGTCTTCGCTGGCGACCTGATAGACCCGCCGGTCGCTGGTCTTGTGGTGCAGGCGGAAATCCGCCTTGTCGGCCTGCATCGGCACCAGCCGGCATTGGACGGGGCCGTCCTGCGGGGCGGGCATCGGCTTCAGTTCGATCGCCAGCGCGCCGGACTGGCCGAGGTGCAGGCGGACCATCGCGGGGCTGTCCTGGTGAAAGGTGATCGCCTGGATCGCGTTGCGGGCGGCGTGGCGGTCGAATTCATATTGCAGGGTGGCGGCGCTGGTCTTCATCCGTTCCAGATGCGCTTCCAGCCGCTTGATGCCGTTGGCGGGATCAAAGGCCATGGTTTCGATCAGGTCGACTCTATGGCCTCCTTCCGCATTGGCATCCACTTTCGCAAATCTCCCCTTGGCGAGGCATTCCCGCCACTCGTCATCCCCATCCGAGTCCGCCACTATGCCAGAGCCGAGACCGATGGAAAGCGTTTCTTTGCCCTCTTGCAGGAAGAAAGTGCGGATCGCGACATTGAAGGCGGCGTCGGAGCGGCCCTGTTCGTCGGGCGCGTCGATCCGGCCGATCGAGCCGCAATAGATGCCGCGCGGGCCAGAGCCATTGGGGGGGCCGCCGGCGGCCAGTTCAAGCTCGTCGATAATCTCCATCGCGCGGATTTTCGGGGCGCCGGTGATCGAGCCGCAGGGGAAAATCTGCCGGATCACATCGACCGCGTCGAGCCCGTCCTGCAGCTGCGCGGTAACCGTCGAGGTCATCGTATGGATGGTCGGATAGGTCTCGACCGCGAACAGCTTCGGCACCTCGACGCTGCCGCGCTGTGCCACTCGCGACAGGTCGTTGCGCAGCAGGTCGACGATCATCAGATTTTCCGCGCGCTGCTTCGGGTCGCTTTGCATATGGTCCTGCACGGCCGCGTCGGCTGTCGGATCGGCGAGGCGGGCGGCGGTGCCCTTCATCGGCTTGGCGGTGATCCGGCCGTCTTTCAGCGCGAAGAAGAGTTCCGGAGAGAAGGAGAGCATCCAGTTGCTCCCGTCAAAGACCACGCCGCCATAGCCGGCCTGCGCCCGGTCCCTGATCGCGGCATAAAGCGCCAGCGGATGTCCCGAAAAGTCCATTTCTGCGCGAAACGTGAGATTGGCCTGATAAATATCGCCATTTTTGATATATTTTTGTACCTTTTCGAACGCCGCGTCATAAGCTTCGCGCGCGATGGAGGGTTTTAGCCGCCCGAGCCACGCCCCGTTGCGGTCGGGCAAGGCTTCGGCGACGGCATCAGGACTTAACTCCTTGTAATAATTGAATATTCCAAACCATGCCAGCGGGGCGGGCAAATCCGTCGGCATTTTGTCCCGCAACCGCGCCTCCAGCCCGAGCCCCGCCTCATAGGACAGATAGCCCGCCACATGCTGTCCCGCCAATCGCGCCCGCGACAGGGACTCAAAACATGCTTCCAATTCTTCCAATTTGTCCGCCCGGATGATCTCCACCGGATCGCTGTAAAGCCGCGCCGGAGCTGCATCACAGGCCCGCACATCGTCGAGCAGGACAAAGGGAGATTTTCCATCGAACATCACTCACCCCTAATTGCTTTTGCACCCATTCGTCCATAAGCATGACGAAAGAAAGCAGGGAGTGACGGGAATGGTTTTTGCGCGGTTTTGCCGGATTGGCATGGCGATACTGGCCCTAGCGGGCGCGAGCGGGGCTGTTGCGGGGGAAGCGGTCGCGCCGCGCCCGGCGGCGCTGGTAGCCGACCAGGTGCCTGATATTCCACAGGAAATCGTCGACCGCACCCGGTCCTATATGGAATATCGCACCGCCAGTTTTGTCGACTGGGATCCGAAGAGCAGGGCGATGCTGATTACCACCCGCTTCGCCGACACCAGCCAGCTGCACCGCGTCACCACCCCGATGGGACAGCGCGAGCAACTGACCTTCGCCGGCGAACCGGTATATTCCGCCCGCTACGCGCCCGACGGCTCGGCGCTGCTGTTCCAGAAGGACAGCGGCGGCAACGAGGTGAACCAGATTTTCGCGCTGGAAAAGGGTCAGCCGGAGATGCTCACCGACGGCGAAAGCCGCAACAATCTGGGCCCCTGGTCGAGCAGCGGCACACTGGTCGCCTTCGGCTCGAACAAGCGCACCGGACTGTATAACGACATCTATCTGATGAACCCGGCCCGCCCGGAAAGCGCAAAAATGCTGGTCGCCTCGACCGGTGGCGGCTGGTTTCCGATCGATTTCTCGCCGGATGACAAGCAGTTGCTGGTGTTCAACTATGTCTCGGTCACCGACAACCAGCTCTATCTGATCGACATCGCGCAGGGAAGCTTGCGAAAATTGACCGACAGCAGCGTGCCGGTCGCCTATGAAGGGCTGAAGTTCGCGCCCGACGGGCGGCTCTGGGCCTCGTCCGACGACGGCAGCGACGTCAAGCGGCTGGGCATCGTCAATCTCGAAACATCGCTGTTCGAACCGCTGGTCGACGAGAAAATCTGGGACATCGCCGATTTCGACATCAGCCCGGACGGCCGCTGGATCGCCTTCGAGGTCAATCAGGCAGGCCGGTCGGCGCTCAAATTCTATGACACGAAAAACGGCGGAATACGGGCCGTAGATACGCTACCCACCGGCGTGGTCAGCGGCATCAAATTTGCCCCCTGGGGCGAGCTCGGCCTGACACTGAACAGCAACCGCACCGGCATTGATGCCTATAGTGTTAATCCGGAAACGCTAGCGGTTACCCGCTGGACGAGAAGCGAGACCGGCGGGCTGGACGCCGCCGACAATGTCGCGCCCGAACTGGTCGAGATAGAGAGTTTTGACGGCGAGAAAATGTCCGGTTTTCTCTATCGTCCTGACCCTGCAAGGCACAAGGGCAAGCGGCCCCTGATCATCAATATCCACGGCGGTCCGGAAGGTCAGGCCACCCCGCGTTTTCTGGGACGCAACAATTATCTGGTCAACGAACTGGGCGTCGCGATATTCTATCCCAATGTCCGCGGTTCTACAGGCTTTGGCAAAAGATTCGTATCGCTCGACAACGGCCCGTGGCGGCGGGAGAACAGCGTGCTCGATATCGGGGCGTTTCTGGACCATCTGCGCAAGGACCGGCATATCGACCGCAAGCGCATCGCTGTGACCGGCGGAAGCTATGGCGGTTACATGACGCTGGCCTCGATGCTGCGCTACGACAAGAAACTGAAGGCCGGCCTGGAAATTGTCGGCATCTCCAGTTTCGTCACATTTCTTGAAAATACCCAAGCCTATCGGCGCGATTTGCGACGGGTGGAATATGGCGACGAGCGCATCCCCGAACAGCGCGCCAAACTGGAAGAGATCAGCCCGCTCGTCCGCGCCAGCGAGATCAGCATTCCGCTGATGGTCGTCACCGGCGCCAATGATCCCCGCGTCCCGGCAAGCGAAGCCGACCAGATCGTCGCAGCCGTGCGCGCCAACGACCGTCCCGCCTGGCATCTGCTGGCCGAGAATGAGGGGCACGGCTTCCGCAAGAAAGCCAATGCCGATTATCAATTCTGGGCAAGCCTGATGTTCTGGCAGAAATATCTGCTAGAAGGGCAATAGCCGAAGTCCGTTCGGCCCAATGCGCAACAGGGAGAATGATGATGAAACTCGGAGCCTTTTCGATCAGCCTGTCGGTCAAGGACATCGCGCGATCCAGAGCGTTCTACGAAAAACTGGGCTTTACTATGTCCGGCGGCGATGAAGACCAGAAATGGCTGATCCTGAAGAATGGCGAAACCACGCTCGGCCTGTTCGAGGGGATGTTTCCCCGGAATATGCTGACTTTCAACCCCGGATGGGATCAAAATGCACAGAATCTGGATGATTTTGACGATGTGCGGACGATTGAGAAATCATTACTGGCAGCGGGAGTGACACTTGATAGCCAGACCGAAACCAACAAGGGTCCGGCCAGTATCATGCTCACCGATCCCGATGGCAATCCGATCCTGATCGACCAGCATCGCTAAAAACTGGGGACTAGAGCCTTAGTTCCGCAGATTGGGATGATTGCCGATGCTCGCCCGGATCGCGTCCAGCGCCGGTTTGCGCATCGCCGATTTCTGATAGGCATAGGCATGACCCGGCAGCTTGGCGAGTTGCCCCGCAATGGCCGTCGCCTGCCCGACCACCTTGTCCGGCTCCACCAGCATATCCAGATATCCCGCCTCGACCGCGCCTTTCGGATCATAGATGAAAGCCTGGATCATCGCGCGGGTCTGGTGCAGCTGGCTGAGCCGGTCGCGCGCCAGTTCCACCGCAAATACCGGCAGCGTCATGCCGGTGATCGATTCATTCGCGCCCAGCTTGAATTCGCCGGCGGCGCCAACCCGCGTGTCGCAGGACATCAGGAGGAAGACGCCCATGGCTATCGCGTGGCCGGTGCAGGCACCGACAACGGGAAGCGGTCCGCCATAGAGCCGCAGCACCAGCTCCGAAGCCCGGTCGAGCAGGCGAACGGAATCGTCGCGGGTGAAGCTGCCCATCATGCCAAGATCAAAACCGCCGGAAAAACGGCCTTCACGGCCTGCCAGCACGATCGCCTTGGCGTCCGCCTCGGCCTTGTCCAGCGCTTCGTTGAGCGCAATCATCAGGTCGAAATTGACGGCATTGGCCTTGCCGTCATCGAGGGTGATAAGAGCCACATCATTCTGGATATCGACGGAAATGCTCATGGTCTGTCCTTTTCAACGCGGCTTTAATTGATCGGTTAAGCCTATGGCTGAATTTGCTCAGGTCAATGGAAAAATGTGCGGCCAAAATCTCGAAAGCCGCTGAGTGACGGGCCAGGGCTGTCAGGCCGTAGCGGCAAATTGCTCAGCCCGGCTCACCTATTATTTCTAGCAAGCGGTCCACATCGTCGCGGTCATGATAAAGACCGAAGCCGATCCGCAGGACATCGCCGCGGACATCGGTCACGACATTCTGCCTGGCCAGCTTATCATGGAGCGCGGACGCGGTTTCCCCGCGAAAAGCGAGAAAGCGCGCGTGCTGAGGGTCACCAAGCGGATTAAGCAATTCAAAGTCCGCCAGCGGTGCGTCCTCCAGAAACTGCGTCTGAAGGCCAGCGACATAGTCCGAAATTACCGCCGTTGTCAGGCCTTCACTAGCCAGCATTTTCTGCACCGCGTTGAAGCGGTAAAGGCCGGAGGGATCAAAAGTGCTACCCAGAAAGCGCCGCCCGTCCGGCGCATAGCCGACATCTCCCGGTGGCAAGGCAAGATCGTCAAAGGCGGCATACCAGCCGGTCACCACAGGCCGTCCGGCATAGCCCGGAGGGGCATGCAGGAAGCAGGCACCCTCCCCGGCCATCGCATATTTGTACCCGCCCGAGAGATAAAATATCCCGTCGGCGATGTCCGACAGGTCGGTCTCGATCGCCATGAAGCCATGGTAGCCATCGATCACAACCCAAGGTCCCTCGGGACGCGCCAGCGCCGCAAGCTCGTCCAGCACGGAGACAATGGCGCCGGAATTGAACAGCACATGGCTCGCAAATATCAGGTCGAAATGCCCGGATCGGGCCGTCTCCAGCAAGCTGTCCGGCGAAGCCGTTTGCAGGACGACCTCCCCTGCCTCGACCCAGCGGGTCATCTGCCGACGAAAGCTGTGAAACTCGCCATCGGTCGCGAGCACGCGGACCGGCCGCTTCGGGATGGCAGACAATAGGCGGACGATAAAATCATGGGTATTCGGCGCGAAGCAAAGCGTCGCGGGGTCGGGCAGGTTCAATTCATTCGCAACATGCTGCTGCGCTTCGGACCAGACCGGCCCCATGATCTTGTCCCATTTGTGATCCGCCAACGCCGCCGCGTCCTGCCAGGCAGCCATATGGCCTTCATAGCTGGCATCGGGCCAGAGATGGTGGCTGTGGGCGGCAAAATGCAGCCGCTCCGGATTGGCCGACAGAGAGCGGGAGAACAGATGTTTCCAGCTCATAGCTGGGTACGCAGTGACCATAGTTCGGGAAAGGCGCGCTTCGCCACGGTGCTCTGCAAATAGGAAACGCCCGCCGTGCCGCCGGTGCCCATTTTTCCGCCGATGATCCGCTCGACCGTCAGCACATGCTTGTGCCGCCAGGTCGCCATCGCATCATCCAGATCGACCAGTTTTTCCGCCAGCTGATAGAGTTCCCAAGATTGCTCGGGCTTGCGATAGACTTCGAGAAACGCCGCCTCGACCTGTTCCGACGGTTGATGGGATTGCGAAAAATCGCGGTCCAGCAGCTCCGGATCAATATCGAAACCGGCCCGCGCCAGCGCCGCGATCGCATCATCCCAGATGCTCGGCTGGTCCAGCGCTGCCTGCATCGCCGCCTGCGCTTCCGGGCGATCCTCCTGATATTTCAGAAAAGCCTTGTCCTTGAGGCCGAGCATATATTCGACGGTCCGGAACTGGTCGGACTGGAAACCCGAGCTTGGTCCCAGAACATGACGGAACCGCGTATAATCGCTCGGTGTCATCGTCGACAATACGTCCCAGCTCAGCGTCATCACCGCCTGGATCCGGCTGACCCGCGCCAGCGCCTTGTAGGCTGGCACCAGTGCATCGGTCCTGATCTGCTGCTTGGCGAAGCGCATCTCGCGGATGATCTGCTTGAGCCACAGTTCCTTGGTCTGGTGGATGATGATGAACAGCATCTCATCGTCCAGATCGGACCGGGGATGCTGCGCGTCGAGCAATGAGTCTAGCGCCAGATAGCGCGCATAGGTCATGGTGGATGTATCGGTCATGCGAGATAGTAACGCCGCTATCACCGAATGGAAAGAGATCCGCGTTCAGTGCCGGGCCAGACAGTGGTCCAATTCAGTCTTTCGGAACAGGCTGGTCCCACTTTTCGCGTTTTCGATAGAGCGTGGACGGGCTGACCCCAAGGGCTTTTGCTGCTTTGGTCAGACTCCCGTTGCATTTTTGAATGGCCCGCTCGACGACCAATTGTTCGACTTCATCCAAGGTCATGCCGTCGAACGCGGCAAGACTGTCTCCAGGTAGATCGCTTGGGATGGTCACGAACGGCATCGGTTCGCGAACCATGGGTGCTGTGGACTGTGTCGAAGGATCGACAAATTCAGTGATAATATTTGCATCAAGGTGCGGCCCGCTAAACATGACCGTCGCCCGCCGCATAAGATTCTGCAGTTCGCGCACGTTGCCGGGCCAGTTATGATTCTCGAAACTGGCCGACAATTCCGCCGTCAAAGGTGCAAATGCTTTGCCTTCTTCTTCGCCGAACTTTTCAAGAAAACTGTTCGCAAGCAATGTGATGTCGCTTCCCCTTTCGCGGAGCGGCGGCAGCTTTATGGGGACAACGGCCAACCGGTAGAACAGATCTTCGCGGAAACGCCCTTGTGCCACCTCTAGAGCGGGGTCACGATTGGTTGCGCATATTATTCTGACGTCGACATTCTCCGGTTGGGTAGCCCCGACCCGCTGAATTGTACCGGTTTGCAGGAAACGGAGCAGTTTGACCTGCAGCTTCAATTCCATCTCGCATATTTCGTCGAGAAAGAGCGTCCCGCCATGGGCGGCCTGTACGGCACCAACCCGGTCCGAAAGCGCGCCGGTAAAGGACCCTTTCAAATGGCCGAAAAGTTCTGATTCCAGCAAATCCTCGGGGATTGCACCGCAGTTTATGGCGACGAACGGCTTTTTCCCGCGCGGTCCGGATTTGTGAATTGCATCGGCGCACACTTCCTTGCCGGTTCCGCTCTCGCCCGTGATGAAGATAGTAGCCTTGGAATGACCGACATTTTTTATCTGCCGGTAGACATCCTGCATAGGCGGGCTGTCACCGATGAACCCCTGCAACGGACCGTCGGATTGCGCCGACTTTGGCAAGTCTTTCGGTTGGGCTTGTGCGGCGTCCGTTACTTCAACCGCCCCGTGCATCGCTGTGACCAGCCGTGCTGGCGACAAGGGTTTGACCATATAATCATAAGCACCCAGACGCATGGCATCGATAGCACGATTGATCGATCCGTCCGCTGTGGCAACGATGATCGATATCCGGGAAACGATCTCGGCTTCGTTTCTCAGCCAGTCGAGGCCATTTCCATCGGGTAGCTGCAAATCCAGAAGGACGCCGGAAAATCCGGAGTTTTCCGGCCGCAGTTGGGCACTTGCATCGGCCAGATTGTCTACGATGACGCATTGATAGCCGGCAGATTCCAGATGTCCTGCATAGGCTATCGAAAGGGAGGCAATGTCCTCGACAATTAGAATTTTCTGACCAGCCAATGTTTAACCCCTGATAGTGAAAACTGCGGACTTGCCATCGGCAGCACAGGTCCATTCCAACGTTCTTTGATCGTTATAATGGCTCATACATCCTTCAACCAGACCATGGGCAATGGCCGCCATCGGCCGATGCGATTCATAGCGCACCACTGTCGCATCACCTTCGACTTCGGCAGTTACCTGAGGGGGTGTGGCGTCAGGATAAAGCACGCGAACCTCTGTATGGATATGGCTCCCGACATGGGTCAACAAGGCTTCGGCTGTCTTGTACGATTCCATGATATGCGGGTACAGGACGGTAAAACGATCATAGAGATATTTTCCAAACAGCCTGCAAAGCTCGGCCGCGTCTATCCCGGATTGACGGGATGCTTCGCCGACCATGGCCAACGCATATTCGGCTGGATAATTGCCGATTGATGTAAAGGCCCCTTCATTGGGCAAAGCCGCTCCGGTCAGGACCTGATCGGCGAACTCCGGGGACTGAACGCGTTCCATAAATCGCACCAATTCTGTGAAAATTATGCCCTTCATAATATTTGCTCCTGTTCGCGTACCATATATTGGTTTCCACTTACCAAGCAGCATTTATGCCAAAATGCGAATGGCAGAAATCGGCCATTTTCCAAAATATTCTTGCAGTTTGCATATGACATTCCTTGCATTATGCAACGAAAAGGTTTGCAAAATGCAAAGTCACACCCGGTTTATTGGCGTTATCGGGTGGTTAATCATCGCAATGCGCGCAAATGCGGGACTGGCACGGTGGTTGCAATTCAAGACCTGAACAAAATCAGGTGATCCAATATGCACAAGACAATCGCTCTCGTCGCTTCCGCCTCTCTCCTGGCCGGCTGCGCCACGATGGAACGACCATCCAATGCCGTAGGCAGCCAATATGCCCCCCAGCAATGGGACGCGCCTGCGCCAAACAATATCCAGTGCCGCAATGCGATGGTTCCAGTTGCCGAATTGCCTACCACACAGGTCCCCTCGAACATGCTCGCCGGAACACCCGACCTGCTTGCGTCAGGCGATCGTGTCCGCCTGAAAGTCGCCGGGGATGAAGACAGCCTGTCCCGGACATATGTGCTGGCGGCAAATGGAACGATCATCCTGGACGGGCGGCTGGTGATATCGGTTGCGGGGCAGTCTATCGGCGACGCAGAAAGAGCAATCGCGCAGCAGTTGCTCGCCGCCGGACTCATTCGTGGCCTGAAAAACAGCGTAAGGCTGCAATTGATCGAACTGGGCGGAGTTAGCGTTGCGGTAAGCGGCGCCGTATTTGAGCCTGGCATGATCCGGGTCGGGGAACGGAATGCGGAAACCCGCGGTGTCAATCTGAGCAATAGCGACTCAGGCGACCGGAATGTCAGCCGTTCCCTGACCGCTACTCTCAGGGCAGCAGGCGGCATACGGCCGGACGCCGATCTTGCATCGGTCTATCTGATACGCGGCGGGCAATGGGCCCGAATTGACCTTACCGGCGCGATCTATGGCCATGCAATTGACGATATCGCCCTGACTTCCAATGACAGAATTATCGTCGGATCACGAAATTGTTTTCAGGATGATCTGGTGAAACCGTCACAAGTCACTGCCCCTGGCATCCGCGTTTATATGTCGAACCTTTCCCGGCCCAGCAGCAACAACGCGTCATCGGCAATCGGGCGTGACGCCACCAGCCTTCCCTATGGCACGCGGCTCTCGCAAGCCATGGTTGCAGCCAACTGCGTCGGAGGCTCGGCAATGAACGCGGCACGCAAGGTGGTCCTGATGTCTCGCAACCCGGTCAATGGTCAATCGGTCGTTATCCAGCGGTCCATCGAAAAACTTGTGCGGCACGCAGACCGCGACCAGAAAGACCCCTATTTGATGCCGGGTGACAGCCTGGCTTGCTATGACAGCATGGCGATGAATCTTCGCGATGTCGTCAGTCTTGTCGGTGAAACCGCATCTCCATATTTTCTCCTCAAGAATGTAGATTGATTGTGAGACACGACGTCATCGATCCCCCGGGTTTGCCCGAGCGGATTTGGGTTGCCCTAAAAAATCGGCCTCCCATGCGCTTGCGCCACAAACGGTATCTCAAAACAGCAGGAATCTGGATAGCGGTCATATGGGTGCTAACGGCCTTGTATCTCGCCTTGGCACCCGACCAGTATCGCAGCAAGTTCACGCTCATTTTACCCGGTTCCGGTGCTGGTGGCTCGTTGAACTTGGAAAGTATCGGACAGGCCCAATCCTCAATTACCTCGGCATTTTCCAGCGCGAACCTGAGTCCGACGGAAAATTACAAGCGACTCCTGATGACCGATATCACCCTTCGTGAAAGCGCAAAAAAATCGGGTGATGATGAGGGGGCGTTCCCCGCACCAAAGGTGAAGCTGATTGATCAGACAAATCTGATCCAGGTCGAAGTGTCGGGGGGAAGTGGCGACCAGGCTAACAAGCGGGCTATCGCTCTGAAAGACAGCTTCCTCGACCAGCTTGAAGACCTGCGCAAAAATGAAGCCGAGATGCGGGAAAGCTCGGATACCAAGAATCTGGTGTTGCTGGAGAAAAAAGTGCGTTCAACCCAGCAGGCTTTACTGGATTTCCAGGCAAAAACGGGATTGGTTTCGCTTGACCAATTCAACACACGGATCGCCAATATGGATGCGCTGCGGCAGCAAGAGCGTGACGCCCGCATTGCCCTGAAACAGAAATCTGCAGAAGCCGGCCGGTTCTCGTCCATTCTTGGCAAGGGTGTCGGTGGCGCTAACACGGCTCTGCGCCTGCGCTCCGATCCGGTGTTTCAGCAGCTTGCGGACCGCTATGCCGCTCTGGAAGTCGACGCACGGCAGAAAGCGGCAACATTGGGCGACAACCACGGGGATATGGTTCAGGCAAATTCCGAACGCGATCAGCTCCGGGAGGCACTGGTAAAACGGGGCCGCTCCCTGACAGGACTGGGCGCCACCGCGATATTAAAAAATGCCGACATTACAATTTCTGACGGTCGATCAAACTTGATGCAAGGCATGGTGATCGCCAATTCCCAGAGCGCCGGCGCACAGGCTGGACTGTCGGAAATTCTGAAGGACATCGCTTTGCAGTCCTCCAATAGCGAAGAGCTGGTGAAACAGGCCTCGAAACTGGCGGACCTCGTCCGCGACCACCGTGTTGCCGAAGCGGTATTTTCTTCCGCTCTGGCCCGTATCGATACGAACAAACAGGACCCGTTCGCGTCCTATCCGCTTGTCCAGACGCTGGAGCAGCCCTCGCTCCCTCAATCTCCATCCAGCCCCTCCGCTTTGCTGGCTATTGCAGGCGCGACAGGTGCGACCATCATCATTTTAATCGGACTGGGATTGCTGTGGTTCAGACGTCAAATCATCCGCAAAATAGCTCCGAACGTTTAGTATATCACACCATAATAGCCACTTGGCTATTATGGTTGGTAGGCGGACTGTATATTGCCGGTCCCGTGCTGGGTTTGGGGCTGGCTTTGCAAGCCCTCTATTTCTATTATATCGCGCCGGCTCTCCCAGTAACCAAGCGGCTGGCGCTGCCGCACTGGTCGGTCAATATATGGCTCGCAGGAATGGCTGCGATGCTCCTGATCCTGCTGGTCGGACATTTCAATTTTGACTTGGGCACGACTGCAACAATCAAATCGTCGATAGGCTGGGCAAAAGGCTGGCTGCTGATCGCATTGTTCATTTTTGCCGGCGCTGTACTGCCAATCCGGGCCGAGGTCATATACCGGGCCATCTGCAAGACGGGCAAATATACCATTCTCCTGCTGCCGCTTTTTCTTGCGGCGCCATTTTTTGGCCTTCCCGAGATGCTTTGGATATCCCCATTGCGCATCGTTGGCGGTTCTGGCCCTGAATATTTTGCCACCATATTATATACACTGGAACCCGGATCGGGAATGCCGCGTTGGCAGTTCTTCGCGCCCTGGTCGCCGGCTGCGGGGATGATCGGTCTGGTCTATCTTATTTG
Organism: uncultured Sphingorhabdus sp.; assembly: GCA_964022345.1. GTDB lineage: Bacteria > Pseudomonadota > Alphaproteobacteria > Sphingomonadales > Sphingomonadaceae > Parasphingorhabdus. The sequence continues at coordinate 9,354 of CAXHZT010000002.1, read as the reverse complement.
TGCGATCCGGGAAAAAGACAGACGATGGAAGAGCTGGGGCATTGCCGCGGCCCTTGTGATCATATTTCTCTCACAATCGCGTCTGGCTCTTGTCGGCCTGATCGTGATCATCCCGATCCCCTTCATTTTCAGGCAGATTAGCAAACCAACCATCTGGTTTCTTGTCGTTCCTGTCATTCTCCTGATCGGCTGGTTTGCATATGACATTCTGGAACTGCTGAATGTTGCCCGATCCGAATTCTCCGGCGCTCGCGCTAATTCGACCAGAGTACGCGAGACCCTAGGCCGCATTGCGCTCGAGCGTTGGCAGGCCGAAGCCTTCTGGTTCGGTCATGGCGTTGTCGAACGGGGCCCGCATCTGGTTGAATATATGCCGATCGGCAGCCACCACAGCTGGTACGGGCTGCTTTTCGTAAAGGGGCTTCTGGGGTTATTTGCGCTCGCAGTTCCGCTGCTTGCGAGCATCAGCCAGTTGATCCGTTCCGCGTTCACGTCCGACCTGGGGCGCGTGGGCCTGTCGATGATCATGCTCATGCTCATGTACAGCTTTGGCGAGAACCTCGAATCACTCGCCTATCTCTATTGGCCGGGCCTCGTACTTGTGGGAATGGCCTTGCAAGAGGGTGATCGTCAGCCAGCCGCCTAAGGCAACAACTTCGATAGCAATGCCTCGCTCCGAACCTCTCCGGACAGCACAGGAAGACGCGGATACGGGACGAAGCACGCTGCTTTCGGTGACCCAGACACCCATAATCTCGAACTCGGACGTGGTGCTATCGCGCTTGATCGGTATAGCCCCACACTAATACCCTTCGAGTGGCGCGCCAATGCAAAGAAAGGCCCCCACGATGGTGAGGGCCATTTTTTGAATGTTATCGACAGGCGTGACGTGAGAAAATCATGCTGCTTTCATTTGCCTGACATCCAGCTCGAGTCCGGCCAGCAGGTCCAGCCACGACGCAACCCGTTGTTCGGTCACGCGAAGGCAATCATCACGTGCGGCAACGGACATGTTTACGAGTGGCAAGCGCCTTATCTGTCGGAGCAATTTGGCGACTGCGGCTTGATCAGCAAAATCAACAATCAGGCCAGCATCACCAACCTGTTCGGGCAATCCCCCCGCTCCGGAAACCAATATCGGACGCGCAGCCAGCCTCGCTTCTGTTGCTACAAGGCCATAGGATTCAAACCAGGAAGGCACGGCAATGACATCACATTTATCGAGAAAGTCGGCTATTCTCTCGACTTTGCCGTAAAAGGATATTCCGGGATGGCATGCGGCCATTCTCTTCAGCTTTTCTTCGTCCGGGCCAAAGCCGCCAACAAGCAAGCTAATATTGTTTTGAGAACCCAGGATGTTCATCGCCGAAATCAGCTGTTCAAACCCTTTCGCTTCAACGAAGCGACCATATGCTCCGATAACTATCGGTTCTTTCTGCGAGAAATGGGGCCGGGCAAGCTGTGCCAGACCCTGCATATTGCTCCAGGGGTAAATGACTTCGCGTTTCGGAGCACATAGTCCGACGGTTTCCTCCAACCATCGCGCCTGTGCCTGGGAAACACATATCACGCGATCGAAGATCTTATGGGCCAGCTTCAACATGGACCGGAAGCGGCCTTTTTCCGGGACGTTCAGTTCCTCCCATTCCCGCGAATAGCTGTGTTCTACCAGGATTAGTCTGGTGCCAGGATTGCGGGAGGCCAGCGAATAGAGAAAGGGCATCGTGCGCCAGCTGACTGAAAAATGCACAACGATAGCCGCCGCGTCGAATTTGGGCGCGATGCTCCAGTCCGGATGAGCTTCCTCGACTGCAAAATCATAATTTCTGCAGAGAGCGGCATTCTGGAACAGCTCCAGGCTCTTGGATACGCCACCCAATGACATGTCGTCGATCAAATGTGTGATTTTGGGCCGGTTGGTCATGCTACGATCCTCCCACCGGTCCAGGTCTTCGCCAGTTTTTCTGCTGTGCCGGTCGGCAGGTAGCGCACCGCTGCAGCCGCCAACAAGGTCGTCAAAGACTTGAACGGCTCCCGGAGAAGCGGCGCAGCGGAGATGGAAAGCGATTCTTTGAACAGGGAGAGGGCAAATGCCCCTTCACCCATTTGCACAGCCCTGCGCGACAGATATCGCAATTGATATGCTCGCGCTTCACCGCCAAATTGCGCAACGAATTTTGGTGCGTAGCTGGAAGTCTTCTGGATCACGCGGTTCCAACTGTCATATTGAGCCGCGATATTTGCCGACAGGCCGCCCGAGACAATGCGATAGCGTGTGAGCAATCCGCCGATGCCTTCAAATGTATAGCTACCTGCGAGCGCCATTCTTATCCAGAGTTCGATATCTTCGGATTGCCGGAAGCTTTCGTCAAAATAGCAGATACGCTGGCGTTCGTCATCGTGAGGAAAGGCGACTGCCTCCAGCGCGGATCTGCGAATGAGCGCTGCCGAGCCATTGCCCACGGGATTGCGCGTCAAAATGTCCTTGGCAGTGATATTCTCGAGCTTTGGCCGCTGTGCCTGGCGCAACGGCTTGCCTTGCTCGTCAACAAATCGAGAGCCGCTATAACTGACGCCAACCTCGACATTTGTGTCGAGATGGATCTTGTGCAACGCCAGCTTCTCCGGCTTCCAGCTGTCGTCTGAATCCAGCAGAGCGATATATTCACCGCGAGATGTCGCTATGCCCGTATTTCGGGCACCGGCAAGTCCCCTGTTTGGCTGGGAAATGATGCGGATGCGAGGATCGTTATAAGACCGGCATATATCCATGCTTCTATCCGTGCCTCCGTCATCGACAATGATAAGCTCAAAATCGGCGAACGTTTGGGCCAGCACGGAATCTATTGCTTCGGACACATATTTTTCGACGTTAAATACCGGCATGACAACAGAGATTGACGGATAGTTCATAGGAAAAGCCTTTGCTGTAAACTGAAAATCAAGCGAAAAGATTGATACGGGCAAAACGCGGCATCATCAGTGCCGCGATGGCAGAAGCAAAGGTCAGCCACCCCCGTTTCGGGTCTGCCAGAAATGCGGAGCGATCCGAGCGAATGCCTTGCATTGCATAACCCAATGCCACTTTTGCGGGCGCGCCGGCCCGCAACGCGCGGCGCGAAAGATAGCGGCAGAAAATCGCTTCGGCCGAGCGGACTGCTTGTCCATTTGCATATTTGGCTGCCAGCTGGCGCCAGCCGGAATACATTGCCGGCAGATCAATCGACAATCCTTTGGGGCTGAGACGATAATCCACCAGATAGGCATCTATTCCTTGAATAAGATGTCCGGCATTGGCCATGCGCGCCAGCCACTCCTGATCTTCCGCATAAGACATGCCGGGAAGGAAGCCGCCAACCGCATCGGCCGCTTTTTTCAACACAACGATATTGGACATTGTACACGCCGGATTTTCGGCGACGATTTGGTCTACGGTCAAAGCATCGGGCTTGATTGACGAACGGGTCTTTGCATCATGTCCGTCAGCAGCGTTGCTGCCGATAAACGCAATCTTTGCGTAACTAACCGAAATTTCCTTGCGGCGGTCGTGAAAAACGCTGTGGATCGCCAGCTTGTGCTTTGTCCACATGTCATCGGCGTCGATAAAAGCCACCAATTCGCCCCGCGCCAGTTCCAGACCGAGATTGCGTGCTGCAGAAACACCTTGATTGGATTGCGACACAAGTTTGATACGCTCGTCTTTGGCAGCCAGGGACATCATAATCGACAGGCTGTCATCCGTAGAACCGTCGTCAATCATGATAAGTTCAAAATCACGAAATGATTGATCGAGTACCGAATGGACCGCTGCCGAGAGATGCGATGAGGCATTATAGACCGGCAAAATAACCGAATAATATGGATTGTTCATTTTACTGTCTCCAGGCGACCGACGCGCCATTTGGTGGTGAGGATTATGACAAAAGTACCGATGGTTAGAATTGTGCCGCCAACCCAGCCGATGGCCGCTTCGATCAGTCCGACCTGTGCTCCAGCAAACATGGCGCCGAGAGTGACCGTGCAAACGGAAAGGCCAATCCAGACATCCAGCTTTGCCCGACCGGTCGCCCGCAAATAGGCCGACGTAACGGCACCCATTGCGAGTGGAATGCCAGCAAGAGAGAGGATCTGGATTAGCGGAATAGCGTGAGTCCAGTGGGCGCCAAAAACGAGTGGCACATAAATTGGCGCGAGAAAAAATTGCGCTGCCGAGAGGATCCCGAACACAACCAGTCCGGTGGTTATGATAAGATTCAGCACAGCCTGCGAGCGACCCTGCCCCTGCGGATTGCAAAGATAAGGATAGATGACAGTGCCAAAAGCAGTCGCCAGCGCGCCCAGAATTCCGATGCCTGCGTTGAAGGCAAAATAGTAACTGCCCAAGGCAGTCACGCCGAGCAAACCGCTGACAATCAATTTGTCGAGATTGTTCCGACAAGCGAGAAGAATATCTGTTGCCAATATCGCAACGCCAAAACTCAATATCTCAGCCCGGCCTATAACACCCTTGGTTGCATCGAATGACCAGTGTTCAGCGTTGCGCATCATGATCAGCCAAAGCGGCGCGGTGAGCAGCTTGGGCAGAACAATCGCCCACGGATTTGCCCATGCCAGTACCAGCACACCCGTTATCAGATGGTCGGCAATGGTTTGCGAGGCGCCGATTCTGGCGACCGTCGAAAGTTTCTTGGCCCGCATCAGTCGGAAACACTGCACCAGCCCGCCAGGCATGAAGAAATAGACACCGCATAAGACGGCAAGCATCTGGGCGGCCAGAAGCTGATCAAAAATCATATAGAGGGTTAAGGCGACGAGACACTGGATGACTGCAACGGCAACGCACCATTGCCAGAAAATCTTATATGCAGAATTACATGTCCGCTCCAACAGGTCGTCGTGCGCGGCAATGATCTTTTGCCCCACGCCGATATTGGCGAGCACCCGCACGAGTTCGAATATACTGAGCGTCAGCGCCGCTACGCCGACCAGTTCGGGCACCAGTTGACGGGCAATCACGATGACCACCAATATACGGACGATGCGGTTCACCATTTCAGCAGAGCCGAAAGCCAATAATGCACGCATCATCGGTTTGGCATCTGTGCTTTTGAAAACTGGTATAGCGAAAGTCATAAACTGGTTCCCGAACTGGATCGGGCTACACAGTTCAATTGTCATGCCAGTTTATGAAAATCCCAGATGTCACCTACATCTGATGGTTACCGGATAATTCAGCACAACTACTCTGTCGCAATCTGAGGGAGATTTATTGCATTTTGCAACTCTCGTCGCATTTTGCGCTTGCTTAATAGAAGCATAGTTTCCGGTTAACCAACTAAACTCATGATATGATTGGCAAATGAGTTTCTGGCACAAGAAATGCTCAGATGGGACCAATACAATTTTGGAGCTACATCATGAGTTTATATCAATCCGCTGCTAGTTTTACTCCAAGTGAAGCCCGGCAAATCTCGCATCACCTTATAGGGCGGAGCAAGATTTCGGAGCTGGCGATATCATTATATAAAGATAGCACGGCGTCCCTGTTTGACCTGACGATGGCGAACGGCTCTCTTGATTACGTAGCCACAAAGATCGTAGACGCTGCTGCCAATGACGACCGCAACATCGTGCAATTCGTCAATGCGCATTGCATCAATATCTCGCGCGCGGACGAGCAGTATCGGAACTGCCTGGAGGACGCAGATATTTTGCTTCCCGATGGCTCCGGTTTGCGTCTGGCTGCAACGCTCGCTGGCTCCGGGAACATCGACAACCTCAACGGAACAGATCTGTTTCCTCATATATGCAAGGCGGCAGCGCGCGCCAAGCAGTCGATATTTCTCCTCGGCGGTAACCCGGGGGTCGCGTCGGCGACAGCCCAGAATATGCGCAAGCGTTTCCCCGGCCTATGCTTCGCCGGAACCCAAAACGGATATTATTCGGATGTTACCGATCAGCAGGTCATTGATATGATCAACGGCTCCGGAGCATCGATCCTGATGGTGGGGATGGGCGTTCCCATCCAGGAAAAATGGATCGCAAAATATCGCGACCAGATAACCGTTCCCGTCATAATGGGTGTCGGGGGACTGTTCGACTATTATTCCAATACCATTCCTCGTGCCCCCCAGATCTTGCGCGATATGGGTCTGGAATGGTGCTGGCGCTTTGCCATGGAGCCACGGCGACTGGCCAAGCGTTATCTCTGGGGCAACCTGCATTTTGTGGGCCATGCCATTCGCCACGCATTTGTCGCGCGCGGACATGCCGAGCGCTATGCGGCAGCTTCGAAACGCTCTCTGGACCTTTCTATCGCGTTGCTCGCACTGCTTTTGCTTGGACCATTGGCGGCTGCGATCTGCTTATTCATCACAATGGAAGATCGCGGCTCGCCCTTCTTTCGGCAAACACGGATCGGCAGCGATGGAAAGCCATTCAAAATCTGGAAGTTTAGATCGATGTATAAGGATGCAGAAGCGAGAAAAGCAGAGCTGTCCCAAGAGAACGAACGGGATTCGATCTGCTTCAAGATCAAAAAGGACCCGCGCATCACGCGCGTTGGGAAATGGATCCGCAGAACATCGCTCGATGAACTTCCGCAGATTTTGAACATCATCTCGGGGGAAATGTCCATTGTCGGTCCACGGCCCGCCTTGCCAAATGAAGTATTATCCTATGCCGACAAAGAACGCGGCAGGCTGCGCGGCAAACCGGGCCTAACCTGCATTTGGCAAGTCTCTGGGCGGGCAGACATCCCGTTCGAGCGGCAAGTCGATATGGATCTGGATTACCTGACGAAAAAGTCTCTGATGCAAGATCTGAAACTCATTACCCAGACGGTGCCCGCCGTCCTTACCGGAAGAGGCGCATATTAGGTCTCCTGCGCCCCACCCGGGTCATTCGCCGGCCTGCTCCCTACCAGGCCGGCGAATGGCATTTATCGTGAATTCCATGATATCCTGAATCGGGAGCAACGCTCTCGCGTCGCCAATCGCTCCTTTCTGATGAACGGAGTCGATTTTCTCCAACAGAGAATATGCGCCAAAGCCGTTGCAAATTCCCCGCAACGCATGATGCGCACTTGCCACACCTTCTTTGTCTTGATCTTTCCAGGCATTGGCGAATTTTTCATGCCACTTTTCGATATCCGCAATGACAGCTTCGACCAAGCTTGCTCTCCGGCTTTCGGGTACGGACAGCAGCTGCTCCTCGAATTTTTCCATATTGATGACGTCCACCTGCCGGAAATCGGGGATCGTATGGCCATTGCCCGATCCCGATGACGTCAATTGCTCGCCCAGTCCGCAGATTTGCCCGATTGCATATTGCAATCCTGCAAGGTTGATGGGTTTGGAGATTACCCCATCCATTCCTGAAGCCAAAACCGCAGATCGCTCGTCATCCGCAGCAAAAGCAGTCACGCCGTAGATCGGAATTTGCGCATGCGCTTTACTTGCCCGAATTTCTCGCGTGGCGGTCATGCCGCTGGTGGGCATCCACACATCCATCAAAATGCCGTCGAAATCTTCCTTGTCGAGCGCCGGCAATACTTTGGAACCGTCATCTACAATCGTGATCTCGCACCCGAGCGTTTCCAGCATCGAAGCAATCACAATCTGGTTAGCCTCGACATCCTCGGCAACCAGAATTCTAGGGGGCCGGCCATCGAGCGACAGCTTCTTCGGCAGAACCGGTGTCGAGTCCTTGTCTGCGATTTTCGATCCGTCACTGATTGTCACGGGGATAGAAAACCAGAATATACTGCCTTTGCCGAACTCGCTTTCTATGCCGATATCGCCGCCCATATCAGAGGCAATCCTTTTACATATCGAAAGGCCAAGCCCGGTACCTTCGATTTCGCTACCCGCTGCGCTACCTCGATCGAATTCGTCAAATAACCGCTCCTGAAGAGCCGGCTCTATGCCTTGCCCCGTGTCCGCGACGCTCAATTTCAGATAAGGTCGGCCAGACTTGGTAAACATCTCGATCGAAACGCTGATATGACCATCATTGGTATATTTGACGGCATTGCTGACAAAATTGTCGATTATCTGCCGGGTCCGGGTGCCGTCCGTGAGAACGAACTGGGGACACTCGGGCGCGATATTAACGGAAATATCCAGCAGTTTCTTGCGGGCGAGCGGTCGCCACGTGTCGGCAGCCCGTTCGACGAGTTCCGGTATATCGATTTCTTCCGTTTTCAGGTCGAGCGTCCATCCATCCGCTCGCGCATATTCGATAATGTCAGCGAGCAGAAACAACAGTTGATCACTTGAGTTTCTAGCCAGTTCGACTTGCTTCTTTTGCTCGGGTTTCAAATCGGAAATGCTGAGCAGCTCAAGCGTGGCGAGGATGGCGTTCATCGGGGTGCGGATGTCGTGGCTCATCATAGCCAGAAACTTCGATTTGGACTTATCCGCCGCGACGGCTTTTTCACGGGCGTCTTCCAGAGCCAGGCCCATGGTTTCCATTTCGGAAACGCGCTGGATCAACTGCTGGCTTTTATGCAGATCTTCTGCTCTTGCCGCATTCAGTTCCTCAGTAAGCTTCTGCAACTGCCGGGCGCGCCGTTCGCTGAACTTGAGCAATATCCGTTCCTGCCGCTCGGCTTGGCGCTCTTTGGTGATATTGCGAACAGCACCATAGCCGAAAAATCTAATGCCGTCCGGGGAGCGCTTTTGGGTGACGGACCAGCGCAGCCAGCGCACTTGGCCGTAATCGTCACAAAATCTGAAGTCCTCCTCCACATTTTTATCGACCAGTTCTCCTTTTTCAGCCGCAAGCAAGATCGCCATAGCGTCCTCGCGATCATTGGGATGAACCATTTTCGCAAATTGCTCAAAACTCGTGACCGGCGTTTTTGAACCAACCACCTCGGCGAAGTTTTTCGAACCGACAAAGCGCTGATCTTCATCCCCGTGAAATGTCGCGACATTGGCCAATTTTTGAGCGCTGACCAACGATAGCGTCTGCCGATTGACCTGTTCGAGCAAATCGGCTTCTTTCTGCCGCAACATTTCTTCCGCAGCGGCAAGCGAGCGGCTTTTCGTTTCCAGAAGATGTTCCGCTTCCTCACGAGCCGCCTCGCTGCGCGCCAGTCGCCTTTCCAAAAAGGTTTCGCGCTCGGGTGCCTGATCAGTTGCTGTACTATTTGCGGACTTGGCCATAATCAGTGGTAACACTAATTGCTTTATCGATAGTGAACTACTGATTTTTCAAGAATCTGCTTTGCAGAGACTATTGTGCAATATTTGCACGAGAGGATTGTAACCCGCTGTCGCAATATTGGAGGCCCGACCCGGAATCGAACCGGGGTGCGCGGATTTGCAATCCGCTGCGTCACCACTCCGC
>CAXHZT010000001.1:0-467126 GCA_964022345.1 uncultured Sphingorhabdus sp. | reverse complement strand
CCACCCCAGTCACCGACGCTGACTTCCTTCAGACTGTGCGTTTCTTCGCTGACCGACGGGAAATCCCACTGGCAGGGCACTTCCTTGAGCTTGCCATTGAGCTCCCACGACCAGCCATGAAACGGGCAGCGCAGCGCCTTCTGGCCTTTTTTGTGATTGTCGCAGATCGCCCGGCCGCGATGCATGCAGCTGTTCGGGAAGGCCTTGATCTCGTCTTCGGAGACCCGGACCACCAAAAAGGAGAGCTCGGCAATATCGTAGACAAAGGTGTCACCGACATTCTTGATTTCATCCTTGTGGCAGGCCATCTGCCAGACGCGTTTCCAGAGCTTCTCGACTTCGCGGTCATGCTCTTCCTTGGACCAGTAGCGGCTGACCTCGACGGTGGTGACGCCCGGCTCCATGGGAGATTCTTCAAGGAACACTGCAGGCGGCGCAACTTTGTCGCCTTCCAGCAATTCGGTATAGGAAATGCCATTCGACCGATTATGTCCGGTTAAAGTCTCAACCATCATCTTCTCCTGAAAACTAAACGTCTTTGTTTCATCAAAATAACCTAAAGAGGCCGCTCGGCCACTAGTGAATCTGGCAGCATCGCCTGTTGTTTTTGAGAGGATAGCCCTCGGCGATTACCTGTGTATCTTTACATCATATAGAGACGGAAGCGAATCCGCCCCGAAGGAGAAATCTCACGTGAAGCTTTATTCAAGCCTTGGTCCCAATCCCCGATTCATCCGCATGTTCATCCTCGAGAAGGGGCTCGATGTCGAACGTGTTCATATCGACATTCTGACAGCGGAAAACCGGCAGCCGGAATTCGCGGACAAGAATATACTCGGCACAACGCCGGTGCTCGAACTCGACAATGGCTTCATGCTGAGCGAGATCATGGCGATCGCCGAATATCTGGAAGAAACCCATCCCGAACCCGCGCTCATCGGGTCAACGCCGCAGGAGCGCGCCGAAGTGCGGATGTGGACCCGCCGGATCGATCTGGAAATAGCCGTGCCGATGACGCTCGGCTTCCGTGGCGGCGCCGGACGGCCAATGTTCGAACCGCGGATGGATGTCGTCGGCGCGGAAGGCGCGGCTGACCTGTCGCGTATGGCCGACAATAAATGGAAATGGCTCGACGGCCAGCTCGCGGGCAAGGACTATATCTGCCAGGACAAGTTCACCATGGCCGACCTCATCGCCTATTGCTTCATCCAGTTCGGTTATACCGTCGGCTGGTCGCTGCCCGAAGGCACGGACAATCTGGCGAAATTTGTCGACCGGATTGGCGAGCGCCCCTCCTCGAAAGTCTGGCAGGACAGCGAATGAGCGAGAAACCGGCCTCTCTCGCCAAGCTCGGCACGATCATGCAGATCAGCTATGTGCCTGAGGATTATGATGCGGCGCTCGATTACTGGACCCAGAAAATGGGCGCCGGCCCGTTTTTCCACACCGAGAAAGTCGAGGTGGAAAATGTCAAATATCGCGGCGAGCCGTCCGATATCCAGTTCTCCATGGCGATCGGCTATTGGGGTGATGTCCAGGTCGAACTGATCCGCCCCAACAATGATGCGCCCTCGATGTTCAAGGACTGGCGCGAGAAGGGCCTACAGGGAGTCCAGCATCTCTGCCTGGTAGTTGACGATCTCGATCATGCCCGAGCGCTGACTGAAGAAGCGGGTGGCGACGTGATTCAGGAAGTCAGCCTGCCCGGTGGCGTCGGTGGTGCTTTCTACGCCGATTATGGCGGCGGCCCCGGTACGATTATCGAATATCTGCAGATCCCGCAGGCCGGCCTCGACGGCTTTGCCGCGATGCGCCAGATGCATCTCGACTGGGATGGCCAGACAAACCCCGTGATAGGAAAAGAATAGATGAGCGAAGCGCCCGAACGCCGCCCCGACCAGAAACCGATCCAGTGCGTGCTGGTCGCCGCTGGCAAATATCATGATATTGACTACGCCCGTCTCGAGGTAATGAAACTGCTCGCCGAGGATGACCGCATCCGCGTGCGGGTATTCGAGGATTATGAAAATCTCGAAGCGATCAAGAATGCGGATTTTCTCGTCAGCTATACCTGCGACCTGCAGCCCAGCGAGGCAGCCCAAAAGAATATTCAGGATTTCGTCAACGGCGGTGGCCGCTATTTTGCCCTGCACGGAACCAACGCGGTTCTGAAATTTCTGGACAATGGCCTCGTCGACGCGCCGGACGAAATGCCGGTCTTTGCCGACACGCTCGGTACCCGCTTCCTGTCCCACCCGCCGATTATTCCGTTCACGGTCGACAATGCCCAGCCCGATCATCCTTTGGTCAAGGGCATTCCCAGTTTTGAAACCATCGACGAGCAATATCTGGTCGAAACCCGCGCCGAACTCGATGTTCTGCTTGATACCGAATATAATGGCACCGACGATATCAGCGGCTTCATCCACAGCGATATCAAGAAGAGCCGCCATCCCGTTTTCTATATCCGCCGGATGGGCGAAGGCGCGGTGCTTTATCTGACCATGGGTCACTGCCGCGGCCATTATGATATGGAGCCGGTACTCGACTGGTGGCCGGAAGTGGACCGTTCCGGCTGGCAGCAGCCGATCATCTATGATCTGCTCCGCCGCGGCATCGGCTGGAGTTGCGAACCGGCCATAGCAAAATTCTAACCCCGATTTCACGAAACACAAAGGAGAAGACAATGGATTTAGGACTCAAGGGCAAGAAAGTCATTCTCACCGGCGGAAGCCGTGGCCTCGGGCGCGCTGCGCTGGAACATTTTGCAGCGGAAGGCGCTGATGTCGCCTTCTTCTCGCGCAATGCCGAGCAGGTCGCGACCGCGAAAAAGGAACTCGAAGCCCATGGCGGCAAGGTATTCGCCGATGCGCTAGATATGACCGATCTCGACGGCTATGCCAAATGGCTGGAAAAAGCAGCAGGCGATCTCGGTGGCTGCGATATTTTCATCCACAATGTCAGCTCCTCCGGTGCCGGCGCAACCGGTGACTGGGAAGTCACCTTCAACACCGACATACTCGGCGCGGTCAAGGCAATGGAAGTTCTCGAACCCCATCTGGAAAAATCCGATGACGGCAGCGTGATCTTCATGTCCTCTACAGCAGCCTTCGAAACCTTCGTCGCGCCACAGGCCTTCAACGCGATGAAAGCCGCGCTGATCACCTTTGGCAGCCAGCTCAGCCAGTCGCTCGGCCCCAAGGGTATCCGCGTCAACATGGTTTCCCCCGGTCCGATCAAATTCCCGGGCGGCAACTGGTCGCAAATCGAAAAGGGCATGCCGGAATTTTACGAAGGCACGAAAGCCGGCTTTGCTCTCGGTGATTTCGGCACCGCTGATGACGTCGCCCGCGGCGTGGTATTCCTCGCCAGCCCGGCCTCCAGCTATACCACAGGCGCGCATCTGGTCATCGACGGCGGCTTCACCAAGCGCGTCCAGTTCTAGACCTTATGGGCTCCGTGCTTGATACGGGGTTCAATCAACGGCATTGATTTGCCTTCAGGGTTCCGGCTTTCCGGCCGGAACCCTTTTCATTTTTTAGGACAGCAATATGACCGATGCCCAGACCAACGAATATCCGACCAAGGGCTATGCCGCCCACGCAGCGGACAAGCCACTGGAGCCATTTGCGTTCAACCGCCGCGGCCTGCGGCACGACGATGTTCTGATCGAGATATCGCATTGCGGCATATGCCATTCCGACCTGCATACCGCGCGCAATGACTGGGGTGGAAGCACCTATCCGGTGGTACCGGGTCATGAAATCGTCGGTCATGTGAAAGCTGTCGGCGAAGATGTGTCGGATTTCGCCGAAGGCGACCGGGTCGCAGTAGGCTGCATGGTCGACGCCTGTCTCGAATGCGACCATTGTGAACAGGGTCTCGAACAATATTGTCTCAACGGCGGCATGACCGGAACCTATAATGGCACGGACCGCCGCGACGGCAGCACCACTTATGGCGGCTATTCCGACAAGATCGTCGTGCGCAAGGAATTCGTCCTGCGCATTCCAGATGGCATGGATATGGCGGCGGCGGCACCGCTGCTCTGCGCGGGCATCACCACCTATTCCCCGCTCAAGCAGTGGAAAGTCGGCCCGGGCAGCAAGATTGCCGTGGTCGGTCTCGGCGGACTTGGCCATATGGGCGTGAAGCTGGCCGCCGCGATGGGCGCAGACGTCACCGTACTCACCCGCACCGCAGACAAGATGGCAGATGCCAAGGCTTTGGGCGCCAAGAATATCCTGTTGTCCACCGACCGCGCGGCGATGAAAGCCGCCGCGAACAGTTTCGACATGATCCTCAACACCATACCCGTGCCGCACCCGGTGGCGCATTATATGCCGCTGCTGAAAGTGGATTGCGCGCAGGTATTGGTCGGGGTGATCGGCACGTTGCCGGAAATGCACAGCGGTCATCTGCTCGGACGCCGGATCCTTACCGGTTCCGGAATTGGCGGGATCGCCGAGACCCAGGAAATGCTCGATTTCTGCGCAGAGAAAAATATCCTGCCCGAGATCGAGATGATCGCGATGCAGGATGTGAACAACGCCTATGACCGGATGGAAAAGTCCGATGTGCGCTATCGGTTCGTGATCGATATGGAGACGCTCGCCTGAGCGCCGGTCGCTCTATTTGCCCTTGCCCATAAAAGCGGAAATCCGCTCGTGCATGTCCGGCCCATGGCCTTCGCTCTCCATCACTTCCCACTGCAAGCCTGCATCTAGCGGACCGCCGTCGGTTGCCTCCAGCAGCCGCTTGTTCGCGGCATGGGAAAATCCGGAATTGGCGACAATCTTGTTCGCCAATGCCTCAATCTCCGCGTCAAATTGCGCGAGCGGCACGGCATACGCGGCCAGACCGATCCGCACCGCTTCGTCGGCGTCGATCATGTCGGCGGTAAACATCAGCCGTTTGGCGGTCGCGATGCCGACCCGGCGCGGCAGGCGCTGGCTCATGCCCCAGACCGGGGTCAGCGCCCATTTGGCGTGGGTATCACCGAAACGCGCAGTGTCTGCGGCCAGAATGAAGTCCGCCGCCAGAGCCACTTCCAGCGCGCCAGTGTAGCAGTGACCGTGTACGGCAGCGATCACCGGCTTGGGTAGTTTTTCCAGCATCCGCAAGGTTTCGGAATGCCATCCGGGCGACGGCACCGCTTCGCCTTCGGCAATATCGCCGAGATCATGACCGGCGGAAAAACATTTGCCCGCACCGCGGAGGACCACGCAGCCGATGCTGTCGTCCTTGCGCAGATCGGAGACATGGTCGCGTAGCTCCCTGAACATGGCCACCGTCAGGGAATTGAGCTTGTCCGGGCGGTTCAGCGTCAACAGAATCCAGCCATCCCGGTCTTCCCGCAGCACCAATTCTGTCATTTGCATTCCCCCCTTTCCGTTCGCCCTGAGCCTGTCGAAGGGCGGCTAGCACAGTGCTCCGACAAGCTCAGCACGATCGGAACAATATCACGGTCACGAGCGATCGATCAGTTGACCGCGCGGTCCTTGCCTTCCCAATATGGCGCGCGCAGGTCCTTACGGAGGATTTTGCCCGAGGGATTGCGCGGCAGGGCGTCAATGAAATCGATCGATTTGGGGCATTTATAACCGGCAATCCGCTTGCGCGCATCGGCGATCAGTTCCGCTTCCGTCAGCGTCTCGCCCTTTTTGACAACCACGCAGGCCTTCACCGCCTCGCCCCATTTTTCGTCAGGAACACCGATCACCGCAACGTCGGCAACCTTGGGATTGGCATAAAGCGCATTTTCGACTTCCGCGGGATAGACATTCTCGCCGCCGGAGATGATCATGTCCTTCAGCCGGTCCTGGATATAGAGATAGCCGTCCTCGTCGAGATAGCCGGCATCGCCGGTGCGCAGCCAGCCGTCGGCATCGATGGTCTCGGCGGTCGCTTCCGGACGGTTCCAGTAGCCCTTCATATTCTTGGCCGACCGGGTGGAAATCTCGCCAATCGTGCGGGGTGGCACTGTCTCGCCGGTTTCGGGGTCGATGATCTTGATTTCAACGCCGGGCAGCGGCGTGCCAACCGAGCGCATCTTCTCATTGCCGTTCACGTCATGGTCTTCGGGATTGAGCGTCGTGATCGTGCCTGATGTCTCGGTCATGCCGTACATCTGGACGAAGCCGCAGCCGAGCACATCCATCGCCTGTTTCATCAGTTCGAGCGGGATCGGCGAGGCACCATAAGTGATATATTGCAGATCGGAAAAATCGACTTCCTTCGCGCGCGGGTGGTTGAGCAATATCTGGATCGCCGCCGGCACCATGAAGATTTTCGAGATCGTATATTTCTCGATCAGGTCCAGCGCCTGGGTCGGATCATATTCGGGAAGCACAACCGCGCTGCCGCCAGTGAACATCACGCCCAGTCCGGTGCCGGTTCCGCTGATATGGAAACAGGGCATGGCGAGCAGGGTGATTTCACCGGGGATCGGTTTTTGCCAGTCCATCAGATCATCTTCGGCGTCTCCGGAACTGCGCGAGGAGAAAATCGAACCGCTGGTCATGATCGCCCCTTTGGGATGACCGGTCGTGCCCGAAGTGTAGAGCTGCAGCGCGTCATCTTCCTCGGCGCAGGGCACCATCGGATCGATCGCATCAAAACCGTCGCGCCATTCCGGGTAGCTGGCGAACTCGCCCTCGGCTTTCTCGCTGCCCAGGATCAGCTCGACATGTTCAAGATCGGAATCGATCTTGCGCACCAGCTCATCGAAGCCGGGACCGATGAACAGAATTTTCGCCTGGCAGTCATTGAGAATATAGGCCACTTCCGGCGGAGCCAGCCGCCAGTTGACCGGAACCATGACCGCGCCCAGCTTCGCTGCGCCGACCAATATTTCGAAATAGAGGTGACTGTTCTTGCCCATATAGGCGATCCGGTCGCCCTTGCTGACGCCTCTCGATTTCAGCGCCTGCGCCGCCCGGCTGCTGCCTTCGTCGAGTGCCGCATAGGTCATCTCGTCGCCTTCAAAGGTGAAAACCACGGAATCCGGCTGTTCCTGCGCGTGAAAACGCACCATGTCGGCAACGGAAATAATATCTTCTTCGGTCATGCAATGGTCCTCTTTGCGCGATTCTCTGATCGGCTTTTCCATGGAATACATAGAGACGCCATGACATGATACAGCTAGCAGATTGACTAGCCGCAAAGCCGTCAAACCAGTGGCGTTCATGCCTCATGCTGTTCTAGGGTTGCCGGATGCGCGACCTGGCATTGCATCAGATCACCATGATGGACGGCGGACCAGAGGGTCTCGTGCGTTTCGCCAAAGAAATGGGCATCAGTCGTGTCTGTCTGTTCACCGCCTCCCCTGCGCATGAAGATGGCCGTGATATGTTTCCTGTCGTCGCGCCCGATGACCAAAGGAAGATGCGTGCGTTGCTCGACGAATGCGGCGTTTCTATTCTGAACGCCGAATATTTCCCGGTCACCGCTGATCACGATGTCACCGATTATCTGCCGGCCATCGACTGCGCTGCGGCACTGGGCGCCAAACGTCTTATCACCCATATCCACGAGACAATGCCGGGACGCGCAGAAGACCAGCTCGCGGCTCTATGTTCGATGGCCCGGGAGCGAGGACTGGAGGTGGGACTGGAGTTTACCGGCTTCGCAGCGGGCTGCAACAGCCTGCAAAAAGCCGTTGATTTGCACGGTCGTCTCGACCAGTCCAATCTGGCCATCGCGGTTGACGCGCTCCATCTGTTCCGGACGGGCGGCACCCTTACGCAACTGGAAGCTGCCGATCCGGCGATCATCGGCTACGCCCAGCTATGCGACGGTCCGGATTTGCGTCTGTCCAGTGACTATCTGGATGAAGCGATGAACCGGATGCTCCCCGGACAGGGTGTCTTTCCCTTGCAGAAATTCGTCACCTTGCTTGGCCCGCATGTCGATATCGATATCGAGGTCCCGTGTTTCCGATCCGGCGCATCAGCCGACGCCCGAATATGGGCACGGGAGGCTATTGCCGCCAGCCGCCTTCTTTTTCTTGCGGAGAATGACCATCCCCGGTGACGAGCTGATCGACCGCGCGCAGATCACCGCGCTGCGCGGAACGCAGCAGGACCGACCTTCACTGCTTTAACGGCGGCGACACCGGCGGGGATGGCAGATTGGCCAAGTCCAGCCAGTCGTGCACCGGTTCACCATAATAGCTGTCGAGGACAGCAAAAGGCAGAGCGAACGGGCGACCGTAGCCGCTGTTCCACATCGCCACGACACCGGTGCGTGCGGCTGGATCAAATATCATGGTCGAGCGAAACCCGTCCACTGCGCCACTATGTCCGACCAGCTGCCGGCCAGCATAGCGGAAGCTTCGCCAGCCTAGGCCATATGACGGATCGCGCAGCGCCCGGGCAAGATCACCGCGATAGACGCGCGCTGTTCTCACCAGAGGAGTATGGGCCAGAGCCAGTTCCTCCGCCGAGAGGACATCTTCTTTCTCGCCCATTTGCGCCTGCATCCAGCGGGCAAGATCGACAATATTGCTGCTCACCCCGGCAGCCGCGGGAACCCGCCAATAGGATTCGGACAAGGTGCGCACTTCATCGCCGCGATGCGGCCGCGCCCAGCTTTTTGCGCCAGTGAGGCCTGCCATGTCAAATTGCGCGCTCGTCATGCCCAGCGGCTCAAACAGCCGCTTTTCTACCGCGTTCGAATATAGCGTCCCCGCCGCCTGACCCAGTATTTCGCTGGCCGCATCAAAAGCGATATTCTGATAACTGTGACAGGTGCCCGGCACGCATTGGAGCGGGGCTTGCGCCAGCTGGCCCCGCAACAGCGCCGGGCTCTCTCCGTCCTCCAGCTTGGTATCATAGGCGTTTTTGGTGAGGCCCGTGCGGTGGGACAACAGCTGGGCCAATGTAATCTGCGACTCCGCTCCGCCAGGCAGCTTGAGCGACGAACCCTGCCCGCCGAGAGGGGCGTCGAGATCAAGCCTGCCTTCTGCCGCCAATTTGGCAGCAAGCGCACCCGCAACCCCCTTGGACACCGAAGCCCACCGGAACACCGTTTCCGGTGTCACCGGATCTCCATTGGTTTTGTCCGTCACGCCATAGCTGTGAACGAAACTGAGCTTGCCGTCCTCGATGATTGCAACCGCCAGCCCGGCCATTTCCGGCTGCGCCGCCAGCGTCGCAAACCCATGATCCAGCCCCCGGTAGTCGATCTTGCCTTTCCAATCTTCAGGATTTTCCGGCAGTTTGTAGCTGGGATCCAGAACCGACGAAGCCGCTAGCGGAAAGCCGGCTGGTTGCGCGACCAGCGTGCGATAGGCGTACCAGCCGACCAGCAAAAATGCCGACAGTCCGATCAGCAGCGCCGGAGATTTTCTCACGTCCGCGCCTTATAATGCGTTTTCATAGGCAGCGGTGGTTTTCGCCGCCACATCATCGGCGCTCACTCCAGGCGCCAGCTCGATCAGGCGGAACGGGCTGTCATGGTCGGGGCGCTGGAAGACGCACAGGTCGGTGATGATCATGTCGACGACATTGGTCCCGGTCAGCGGCAAAGTACATTCGGGAATGAACTTGGGACTGCCGTCCTTCGCGCAATGATCCATCACGACGATAATTTTCTTCACGCCGGCGACCAGATCCATCGCGCCGCCCATGCCCTTGATCATCTTGCCGGGGATCATCCAGTTGGCGATATCGCCATTTTCCGCAATTTCCATCGCGCCCAATACGGTCAGATCGATATGCCCGCCGCGAATCATCGCAAAGCTGTCGGAGGAGCTGAAATAGCTCGACGAGGGCAGTTCGCTGATCGTCTGTTTGCCGGCGTTGATCAGGTCGGGATCAATTTCCTCCTCATAGGGAAACGGTCCAATGCCGAGCATACCATTCTCGCTTTGCAAGGTAACCTCCACTCCCGGTGGGATATGGTTGGCGACCAGCGTCGGAATGCCGATCCCGAGGTTCACATAAAAGCCGTCATGCAGTTCCTTTGCCGCCCGAGCGGCCATTTCATCGCGAGTCCAGGGCATAGTCATCCTTCTTTGTCTTCTGGCTTTGCACTTGTCGCTTCCACCAGTGGCGGAGGCGTCAGAAACCAGCCGTTATTGTACATGTTTTCGAGCGTGATAGCCCCGTCGGGATCCCGCAAATAGGCGTAAAGTTCATCAAAATCCGCGCGATCATCACCTGCCATCGCGACAATGCAATAGTTGCGCGCTGCATCCCAGCGGCGCACCTGTTTGCGATCGTCCTCTCCCCGATCAAGGAAAAGAAAGTCATCCGAATCCGGCTGTGACAATCCGGCCTCGTCGAGTATCGCCGAAACTCTTTGCGATGCTGCAACCGGCTGATCAGACAACCAGATGACGCTTATCTCGGCGGCTCGCAGACCGCTGAGTGCTTCGATCAAACCATTCTGCCGGTACAATGTTTCAGCCTTGATCCAGTTGCTTCCCGCCGTGTCATCCAGATCGATCACAACAGCCAGCGGCTTGCCGGCACATGCTACGGTCTCCGGCTTGAAAATATCGACACGGGGCACCAGCACCACCGATTGAACGCCCTCTCCCGCTTCCAGCCGGGCCGATTGCCTCAACGCATGCACTGCGAAATCAGCATAAGGGGAAGCCCTGGAGCCCGGGGGCTGAAAAAACTGGGAGATATAATCGGCCGCATCCCCTTCCAGTCCGACCTCGGCAATTTCGACGGCCCCGCCTTGGCCGGTGAATGTTTTTTCTGCATCGGAAGAACGGCTGATAGTGCCGCTGTCGGAACCGAGCGTCACCTTGCCAACCGGCATCGCCAGATCGATAGCACCGGATGCGACCAGATCCCGTTTAGCCTTGGCCCGGTCAATCTGCGTTTTCCCCATCGTTCCGATCGCCGCAAGCGGCAGCAGCGCAGCCACACAGCCGGAGAGCAGCGGGAGAGATAGCAACGCGATCAGGGACAGGCGAAGCCGGGACATCAGGCGTCTTCGCGTTCTCGTGTCATCCGGAATTCGATCTTCTTGTCATAAGGCGCACCGTTGATCAGGCGTTTGACATAGATGCCCGGCAAATGGATGCAGTCCGGATCCAGCTCGCCGACTTCGACAATTTCCTCCACTTCGGCGACGCAGATCTTGCCTGCGGTCGCCATCGGCGCGTTGAAATTGCGGGCGGTCTTGCGGAACATCAGATTGCCCGCCTTGTCCGCCTTCCAGCCCTTGATCAGACAGAGGTCGGCAAAGATTCCGCGTTCGAGAATATAGGTTTCGCCGTCGAAATCCTTATGTTCCTTGCCCTCGGCCACCTGCGTGCCAACACCCGTCTTCGTGTAGAAACCCGGAATACCCGCGCCACCGGCGCGACACCGTTCGGCCAACGTACCTTGCGGACAGAATTCCACTTCCAGCTCGCCGGAGAGAAACTGCCGTTCAAATTCCTTGTTCTCGCCAACATAGGAAGAGATCATCTTCTTCACTTGCCGCGAACGCAATAACTTGCCGAGACCTTCGTTATCGATACCCGCATTATTGGAAGCGATAGTAAGACCCTTGACCCCGTCATTCTGGATCGCGTCGATCAACCTTTCCGGAATCCCGCAAAGGCCGAAACCGCCGACGCAGAGATGCATGTTGTCAAATAAAAGGCCCTCGAGAGCGGCCGCCGCATCCGGATAGATTTTTTTCATATTCACGCTTTCCTGACTGATTGTCCGGCGTTTAGCGCAGGTGTCGCGCGATCGTCCAGAATAGAATATATTTGGAACCACTTATCGGTTATCGCGGGATCATGCCCCGCTTGCTAGCTTGCCTGTCGCTCTTCTTCTTTCTTGTGCCCGTCACCTTTGTGCGCGGTCCTGTGCCGCCGGCCAATGACAGTCAATATATCACGCTGGAGCCGATTGCCCTTGATGCCAAGAACCCGGAAGCCACCGTCGTTGGGCGTCTTGCCTTTCTGGCCGGCTGGAAAATCTCAAGCGATAATGGAGAAGTCGGCGGCATATCCTCGATGCTGCTGTTCCCGGACGACCGTTTTCTGATGTTGAGCGACGACGGGACGCTGGTCGGGTTTACGCTGGACGAACAACAGAATCGAGCGGTCCGTCCATTCATTGCGCCACTGCCGGAAGGTCCGGCCAAGCCCAATGCATTCGCCCAGCAGAACTGGGATTCCGAGTCCTTCCTCCACGATCCCGAGACCGGCCAATTCTGGGTGGGTTATGAGCATCAGCACAGCATATGGCGCTATGATCCCACCTTCGCGCGCAAAGAATCTGTCCAATATCCGCAAGCGATGCAGAAATGGCCGAATAACGGGGGTGCTGAAGCCATGCTCCGTTTGCCCGATGGCCGTTTTCTGGTTTTTTCGGAGGCGGCGACATATGCAAAGGGCGGCTATCAGGCGCTGATCTTTGCCAGCGATCCGGCCGAAGCCGGCAGTGAGGCCGTGCTTTTCGGATATCAGCCGCCCAGCGGCTACAATTTGACAGATGCAGCATTGCTCGACGACCGGTCGGCGCTGATGCTTCACCGGCGCTTCACGCCGTTCGAAGGCGTTTCGGCTATTGTATCGATTGCACAGCTGAAAGATTTTCGGCCGGGAAACGTCGCCACGTCCATCCCGATTGCCACGCTGAAACCGCCACTCAAGGTAGACAATATGGAGGCGCTGGCCGTGACTCGAAAGGGTGACGAAACGATCGTATGGATCGCTTCCGATGATAATTTCAGCGCGCTGCAGGAATCGTTATTGTTCAAATTCCGGCTGCTGGACGCCGGAACCACGCCCACAAAGCCTAAAACCGGCGCCCAAAACGAAAAAGCCGGAGAAACCCCCGGCTTTTCAACATTAGAAAAAAATTGATCGCTTAAGCGGTAGCAACCTGCTTTTTCGCGATTTCCTTTTTGAGGCGCTTTACACGCAGGCTCAATTTGTCGTCAGAGGTTTTCAGCAACCAGTTGTCGAGACCGCCAACATGTTCCACCGAACGCAGACCATGCGTCGATACGCGCAGCTTTACGCCTTTGCCGAGTGTATCGGACAAAAGCGTTACATTTTGCAGGTTGGGCAAAAATGTTTTCTTGGTCCGGTTTTTGGCGTGCGACACATTATTGCCTACCAGCCGAGTCTTACCTGTCAGTTCGCAAATCCGCGACATCGTAAAAGTCCAATTTCTTGTTATTGAGTGATTCCCAGCGGGAAAGAGCGGTCCCCTAACCGTAATCGGGCCATGCGTCAAGCATATCGGAGCCATTTTGCATGAACCGCCCGGCTATGGTCTTCGCATCGGTTCCGCGCTAATCCTAGGCGATGGTGGCAACAAAATATACCTCATTCATGGCCGATGCGCTGAAATTGGCCGATGCGGCGGTCGCGGCCGGTGAAGTGCCGGTCGGCGCGGTGGTCGTCAGGGACGGGAAAATCATTGGTCGCGGCCATAACCGTACCCGGATTGATCATGATCCGACTGCCCATGCCGAAATCGTCGCGATTCGCGAAGCAACGCGGTTTCTGGGCAGTGACCGGCTTGAGCAATGCGATCTTTGGGTTACCCTAGAACCCTGCACGATGTGCGCGGGCGCCATCGCCCATGCCCGCATTCGCAGGCTCTATTACAGCGCAAGTGATACCAAAGGCGGTGCGGTAGACAGCGGAGTGCGGTTTTTCGAATCGCCGACATGCCATCACAAACCGGACGTCTACTCCGGGATGGACGAGGAAATCTCGGGCAAATTGCTGCTCGATTTTTTCCGGAACCGGCGAGACTAGCTATTAGTGGACGAACCGCGCGACAACATCACGATAGCTGCGTGACACTTTCACTTGCGCGCCGGAGCCCAACACCAGGAAACATTCCCCGTTGGTATGCGGCTTGACCTCGCGCACCTGACTTAAATTCACGATCGTGGACCGGTGCACCCGCTGAAAATGGCGGGGATCGAGCCGTTTTTCGAGGTCCTTCATAGTCTCGCGAAGGATCAGGCTGTTATCCGCTGTGTAGATGCACATATAATCGCCCGCAGCATCAATTCGTTCGATCGTATCGACATCGACCCGGAAAATCTGTCCCCGGTCCTTCACGTTGATCAGCTTTTCATAGCGATTCGCCGACGCCGGTTCTTCCGAATCATCCATATTGGCCATTGCGTCTGGCGCCACTTCGCTGAGCACATTCTTCAGCTTTTCAAGTTCCGCTCCGCCGCGTTTTTCCAGCAGGCGCTTGCGCACCCGGTCGATCGCGTCGGCCAGCCGGTCTTCCTCGACCGGCTTGACCAGATAATCGATTGCCTCTGCTTCGAAGGCACGCACCGCATGTTCCGAATAGGCCGTCACGAATATGAACAAAGGCGGCTCGATCTCCATAATCCCCTGCACCACCGAAAAACCGTCAAAACCGGGCATCTGGATATCCAGAAAAACCAGATCCGGCTTCAGCGTCTTGATCTTGCGAATCGCTTCCCGGCCATTGCGGCACGTATCGACAATCTCGATATCGTCAAATTTCTCGAGCCGAATCTGCAGGCCCTGAATGGCCAGCTTTTCATCATCGACTAATATCGTCCTGATCGTCATGTTTTTATGTCCTTATGCTGAAGAGATGCCATCGCCGGCGCGTTCACCGGTTCCCGCTGATGGTCATCACTGGATGCATGCTCCCCAAAAATTTTCTCGTTTCTCACTTGTTCGTTAGTCGCAGAATCGTCAGCCGCCTCCCTTTCGATCTGTGCCCGCGTTTCGAATGGCAGGGCAATATAGACAGAAAAGCCTTCGCCGGGAGACGACCGTGTTTCAAACACCGCCGCTTCTCCATAAGCCTGGTTTAATCGCTCCTGAATATTGCCAAGCCCGACGCCGGTAGAACCGGACTTGCTCGTCACCGGACCGGTTTGCCCGGGCCCCGTATCGGACACCACTATTCGCAGTTTTTTCCCGTCCAGATGGGCCGACACAGAAATATCCGCGCCTTCTTCCTTCGGGGTCACCGCATATTTGATCGCGTTTTCCACCAGTGGCTGAAGCAACAAGGATGGCAAAAGCGCATCCCGAACGGCCGGATCGATATCGAAATGCGACCGCAGACGTTCTTCAAAGCGCATTTTCTCGATATCGAGATAGAGATGCAGGGTTTCAACCTCCTGCGCGAGCGTCACCCGGCTGTGCACTTCGTTGACCAGAGTATGGCGCAGGAAAGAGGACAGGCGCGACAGCATGGCATTGGCCGGTTCGGTCTGCCGCAGCAGCACCAGTGTCGAGATGCTGTTCAGCGTGTTGAACAGAAAATGGGGATTGAGCTGATATCGCAGCATGGCGAGCTGCGCGCGCGTCGCCTGGGCCTCCAGATGGAGCAGCTGGTCATTTTGCTCTTCAACCCGCAGGAAAAAATTGATTGCATAGTAAAGCGCCGACCAGGCTCCAAGAAGCATGATGCCGAGGAACAGCGAGCCGAGGAACAATGTGACAAAAGCGGTTTCTGTTGTCGGGTTCTGGATAAGGAACACCCAGGCATCGATAAACGCATATAAGGAAGCAGCGACCGTCAGGATCGCCGCGGTACTGCTCCACGTCACAATCGGACGGCGATGGATCAGGTTCTTGTACACCACCGACAAGAGCAAGGAGATGGAATAGCCGGTAATCGTCGAAATGATGACCGGAACCAGGAAGCTCAGCGGCAAGCCGTTTGAAATTCCGCCGACGGCCCGCAAGATGAGCGCACCGGCCCAGCCAGCAGACTGCAGGTTCCAGAATGCGCGGTTCTTGTTGCCAAAAAACGGCTGGGGGCGAATTTCCATAACGGCCATCCCGCTATCTATAGCGGGGCATTGCCGCTTGGGAAAGAATCGCCTATCATTTGGACAAATAAGCCGCGAAACGGCAGGTTTTTGACGGAAATGGCAAATGATTTGCATTGCCGGGCCTGAAAATCTGCTTGAATAGCCGGCAGCATATAAAGGAGAGCATCATGGGCGGTCCCAACGAAGTCCGGGCAAAATTCCCTTCCATGGAAGAGGGCACGCAGGAAGACTGGCAGATTATCGGCGGCCATTTCGGGCCTTTCGCGAGCAAAGTCGCCGACCGGGTGCTCGACCATCTGAAACTGCTCGACGGCGATTTTGGCGGCTTCCCGATCGACCGGATGCAGCACAGCCTGCAAACCGCGACCCGCGCGCATCGTGATGGCCGGGACGAGGAATATGTGGTCATGGCCTTGTTGCACGATGTCGGTGACACGCTTGGCACCTATAACCACCCCGATATCGCCGCTGCGATTCTCAAACCCTTTGTCAGCGAGAAAAATCACTGGATCACCGAAAAGCACGGTATTTTTCAGGGCTATTATTTTTTCCACTATCTCGGTCAGGACCGGGACATGCGTGAGCAATATCGGGGCCATGAACATTTTGAAGATTGTGCGGAATTCTGCGCGAAATATGACCAGACCGCTTTCGATGCCAATTATGACACCGCGCCGCTGGACTTTTTCGAACCCATGGTCCGCCGCGTGATGGCGCGACCGATCAACAGCATCTACGCGACCGAGTAGCGCCGGTTTGACGGCGCCTTCAGGCCGCTGAGGACTCGCCGATATCCTTCAAATTGCGGACGACAATGTCGTCGCGCCGGGCACCGTCGGCATCCGGCTCGAATTCCGACTCGTCGATCCAGCACAGGTCCGCCATTTCCAGAACCCTGTCGTCATGCGCCCGCATGGTGATCCGGCCAATGGGCTGACGGTCGCGCGAATCGCACAATATCGGGTTGGACGGAACGCCGGTTTCCCATCTTTCTCCCCACTGCCGCAGCGCGATCATTGTGGGCAGCAGATCCTGCCCCTTGTCGGTCAGTCGATATTCGACTTTCCGCTTGTCATGATCACAAGGGCGGCGGGTCATGATCCCGGCTTCCACCATACGGGTAAGCCGGTTGGCCAATATATTGCGGGCAATACCGATCTCACACAGAAAATCCTCGAAATGTCCCACGCCGTTAAGCGCGGCGCGCAGGATCATGAAGCACCAGCGTTCACCGATGACTTCAAGCGATACGGGCAGACTGCACTCGTCTTCCGGCAGACTCGATAGATTTTCTCTGATTTTATCCATGAACCGTTCCTAAACCAGTTTTTTGGCCAGTGCGAAAAAATTATAAGTTTTTAGTTGCAACTTAAAACCTACTAATCTAAGTAGTGATTCGCAACTTAGATTGCAACAGTGAATTTCTTCCCCTTGGCCACATCACAGCGGCCTCAACACTGACTGATGAAAGGACATATCATGCTTCTCTCCCAAAGCCCGCTCCGCGCTTCGATCCTCTTCTGCGTCGCAGCAATGACCTCCCTGACCCTGTTCACCGCGACGACCGCCGAGGCCCGCGGCACTTCCATCGCCTATACCGCAGAATTGCAAGCGCCCGTCGAAGCCGCACAGGAAATCATCAAGGGTGCTGTCGTGCGCTGCTCCGGTACAGAGTGCATTGGCACGAAGAGCAGCTCTTCCGCGCGGACGATGTGCGCCAAAATCGCCGACGAATTCGGTCCGGTCGCCAATTTCGCTTACAAGGGCGAGGCTTTTGACGCCGCAGCGCTTGCGAAATGCAACGACTGACTTCGATATCCCCGCCGACCGGTATCTCGCTCCTTTAGGCAACCAGAATTCTGGTCCCGCCGGTCGGCTCTAGCGCCGAAGCCGAGCCTTGTCTCCGCTCCCCCGGAGACAAGAGCAGGCTTCGGCGCTCTTTTTTGTTGCCCCGGCGCTGAAAGGGCACCATCTTCATATCATGCTAAGGCAATATGAACTGGTGGAAAGGGTGCGATCCTATGATCCCGAAGCAGATGAAGATCTGATCAACCGGGCTTATGTTTTTTCCGTCCAGAAACATGGAAGCCAGAAACGGGCCAGCGGCGATCCCTATTTCAGCCACCCCATAGAGGTCGCCGGGCTGATGACCGACCTGAAACTGGATCAGGAAACCATCGTCACCGCCCTGCTCCACGACACGGTCGAGGACACGCTCACAACATCCGAAGAAATCGAGAAGCTTTTCGGCAAGGAAATCGCCCGACTGGTCGACGGTGTGACCAAGCTCTCGAAAATCGAAGCCCAGACAGACAATGAAAGAGCCGCGGAAAATCTGCGCAAATTCCTGCTGGCCATGTCGGACGACATCCGTGTGCTGCTCGTCAAACTCGCCGATCGGCTGCACAATATGCGGACGCTCCACTTCATCAAGAGCGAGGAAAAGCGACAGCGGATCGCGCATGAGACGATGGATATCTATGCGCCGCTCGCGGAGCGGATCGGCATGTATGAATATATGCGTGAGATGCAGCTGCTGGCATTCAGTCATATGGAGCCGGAAGCCTATGACACCATCACCAAAAGATTGCAGGCGATCAAAGAGGGGGATGAAGGTCAGGTCGAGAAAATCGCGCGCTCGATTCAGGAGACACTGGAAAGCGGCGGATTGGCGGCGGAAGTCAGCGGAAGGGAGAAACATCCCTATTCGATATGGCGCAAAATGCAGGAGCGGCATGTCAGTTTCGAACAGCTGACCGATATCATGGCATTCCGGGTTGTTACCGACAACAGCTCCGAATGCTATCGGGCGCTCGGCATTTTACACAAGAAATGGAAAATGGTCCCCGGCCGGTTCAAGGACTATATCTCCACGCCCAAACGCAATGGTTACCGTTCGATCCACAGCACCATCATGCACGGCAATAATATGCGGGTCGAAATCCAGATCCGTTCGCAGCGCATGCACGAAGACAATGAATTCGGCCTCGCCGCGCATTGGGCCTATAAACAGGGCAACCGCCCCGACGGCCAGGCCGGCTGGATAAGGGATCTGATCGAGATTCTCGACCAGGCCGAAGACGCGGAAGAATTGCTCGAGCACACGCGGCTGGCGATGTATCAGGACCGTATCTTTGCCTTCACGCCGAAAGGCACGTTGCTGCAAATGCCCAAAGGATCAACCACCGTCGACTTTGCCTATGCCGTGCACACCGATCTCGGCAACCAGGCGGTCGGCGCCAAGGTGAACGGGCGGCATGTTCCGCTGCGCACGCAATTGCAGAATGGCGATGTTGTCGAAATCCTCAAATCCAAGGGTCAGGAACCCCAGCCAGGCTGGCTCTCCTTCGTCATCACCGGCAAGGCGCGCGCGGCAATTCGTCGCAATGTCAGATTCAAGGAACGCGACGAGATGGTCGCGATCGGCACCGAGCTGTACGAGGAAATCATCGGAAGACTTCCGGGCAAAATCGGAAAGCGAGCAATGAAGGCAGCCCTGAAACGGCTCGAGATGGAGGACCCTGACGATCTGATGATGGCGATCGGGACCAGACAGCTCAGCGACCGCGAGGTGATGGAAGCGATCATGCCCGGCAGCGTCAACGACAATGACGACGAACGGCAATGGCCCGAACAGGATCGTGCCATCTCGATCAAGGGCCTGACGCCGGGGGTTGCCTTCAATCTCGCCGAATGTTGTCACCCTGTCCCGGGGGACCGCATTGTCGGCCTGCGCCGCAGTGGCAAGAATGTCGAGGTTCACACCATTGACTGCCAGAGTCTGGCTGATGGCGTGGACGCGGACTGGGTGGATCTGAGCTGGGGCAACGAGAGCGACGGCGCCGCGGCGCGGCTATGCGTAGTCTTGCACAACAAACCGGGGACATTGTCCGAAATGGCGGGCATTTTCGGTTTTCACAATGCCAATATCCTGAACTTGCGCCTCTCGCACCGCGACGGCCCTTTCCACACATTCGATGTGGATTTGGAAGTGCACAATGTCCACCATCTGATGCGGATATTGTCCGCACTGCGCGCGTCTGATGCGGTCGCTCAGGCGGAACGCACCTAGTCTAACGCTATAAAATTTTCAGGGTCCGGGAGGTGGTCCGCCGGGCATGCCCTGCGCCTGCATCTGCTGACGCAATTCTTCCATCTGAGCCGCCGAGATAAAGTCGAGCAGGGTCACATCGAAAATCAGCAGGCTATTGGCCGGAACGCCTTCACCGGGCGACGCTTCACCATAGGCAAGGTCCGAAGGAATCCAGATGCGATATTCGCCACCCTTCTGCATCAGTTGCAGCGCTTCGGAAAAACCGGGGACGACCGCGCCAACCGGCATCGGAGCCTGTTCGTTGGCATCAAAAACCGTGCCGTCGCGCAACGTGCCTTCATATTTGACGAGCGCTGTGTCGGTGACCGTCGGCGATGGTCCTTCACCTGGCGTAATCACCTTATATTGCAGACCGGAGGCAGTAGTCTCTACCCCGTCCTCGTCTGCATTGGCAGCCAGAAACTGTTCGTTGGACGCTCCGGTGAGAACGACATCCCGTGTACCGGCATAGGCAAGGCCCGCCGCCAGAACGGCAACCAGCAGAAGCCCGAGCCAGATCTTGGTCAGGGAGCCCTTTTTGATAGGGTGAATCGGAACCGTCGTTACGGACATGGTCAGGCTACCTTATGAACGTGAAGCCGAAGCGCTTAAATAAGACCGTCGCGTTCCATACGCTTGCGGTCCATCTTGCGAGCACGGCGGACGGCAGCTGCCTTTTCGCGCGCACGCTTTTCGGACGGCTTTTCATAATGGCGGCGAAGCTTCATTTCGCGATAAACGCCTTCACGCTGCAATTTTTTCTTGAGCGCCCGGAGCGCCTGATCAACATTATTATCGCGAACCATGATTTGCATAAGACTGAGTAACTCCGTTCAAAACTGTAACAAAGCCGGAAAAATCAGGTCCGGCTGCGTATTCAATAAGCCATAAAAAAAGGGTTTGCAGCAGAATCAATCTGCTTCAATCTCGGGCCGCCTACCAATTTCCTCTTGTCGAGGCAAGCTTTTCCACGAATTTCCGCATCGCCCGCAGCCGCTTTGCATTCGCCTTTCCATGCCATTGCTATAGGATGGATGAACAAGAGGATGTCCGCCGATTCGAGGAGAGAGAAAAATGGCCACCGCAATCAATATCCGGTCCAGTTGCAGCGAACCAGAATGGAAGGCCCGCCAGAGACTCGCAGCCTGCTACCGGATTTTCGCCTATCTCGGATGGGACGAGTTGATATTCAACCATGTCACCCTGAAAGTGCCTGGCGAAGACAATGCTTTCCTGATCAACCCCTATGGTCTGCATTTCAGCGAAGTCACCGCCTCGACCCTGGTCAAGATCGATATCGACGGCAACACGCTGGACGGCTCGACCTTTCCGGTCAACAAGGCCGGCTTCACGCAGCACAGCCTGTTCCATCGCGAATTGCCGGACGTCCACGCGATCATCCATACACATACCACAGCAACCATGGCGGTATCGTCGGTCGAGGGCGGCCTTCAGCCGATCAACTTCTATGCCGCCGCGATCGTCCCGCGCCTGGCCTATCACAAGTTCGAGGGCATCACGGTACACGAGGACGAAGGCCCGCGTTTTCTCGCCAGCCTTGGCAAGAAACGGATGATGATGCTCGAAAATCACGGGCCAGTGGTGATGGGCCGGACGCTCGAACAGGCGTTTCTCAACCACTGGGTGCTGCAACGCGCCTGCGAAATCCAGATGCAGACCCTGTCAATGGGCAAGCCGGTGATGATCAGCGAAGACGTGATCAGGAAGCATCTCGACAATCTGTCGCAGGCCTCGATCGATCCGCTGCAGCAGGGCGTCCCGGAATTTGACGCGATGGTACGGTTGATCGATCGCGAAGACAAAAGCTGGCGGGAGTAATATATCCGCTCTCGTCATGCTGAACTTGTTTCAGCATCTCTTATTGCATAAGCCACTCGCAGGAGGTCCTGAAACAAGTTCAGGATGACGAGCAGGACGCTATGACCAAATTCACCGTCAATGACCGTCCGGTCCAGTACCGGATGGACCCGGAAACGCCCCTGCTCTGGGCGCTGCGCGATGCGTCCAATCTTACCGGCACCAAATATGGCTGCGGCACCGGCGATTGCGGCGCCTGTATGGTCGAGGTCGATGGCGAAGCAATCCGTTCCTGCCTGGTCACGATCGGAGAGATGGAAGGCCGCTTCGTTACCACAATCGAGGCACTGTCGCGCGATCGCAGCCATCCGGTGCAACAGGCATGGGCGGCAGAGAACGTGCCACAGTGCGGTTTCTGCCAGTCGGGAATGATCATGGCTGCCGCGGTGCTGCTGAAAAAGAACCCCAACCCGTCCAAAGCGGCCATTGACGAAGCGATTACCAATATCTGCCGTTGCGGTACCTATCCGCGGATCCGCGAAGCAATCCAGCGCGCCGGACGGGTGGCCCGTGGTGAAGCGGTCCTCAGCGCCGCTCCGCCACCCGGCATTGACCCCGATGATGCGGCAAAGGCCGTACCCGCGCTGACGCCGAAGGATTAAGTGCCTTTGGGTCCTGCGTGCCACATTTCCTTCCCGTTGAGTTTTCTTTGAACCGGCTTGCCAAATCGTGTTTATGAAACGCTTTTGGCGAATCGAGAGAGAAACATGAAAGCAACGATCTGGCATAATCCGAAATGCGGTACGTCACGCAAGACATTGGCAATATTGGAAGAGACACCCGGCGTTGATCTGACTGTGGTGGAATATCTGAAGAATCCGCCGAGCCGTGCCAAGCTGGAACAGCTATACCGCGATGCTGGCATGACACCCCAGGAGGGCCTAAGAGTCCGCGGTTCGCCAGCCGAGGAGCTGGGATTGACACAAGACGACGCGACGGCCGACCAGATATTGGATGCGATGGCGCAAGAACCAATATTGATTAACCGGCCCCTCGTTGAAACTGACAAGGGTGTCAGGCTGTGTCGTCCCCAGGAGATCGTACAAGAGATACTCTGAAACGATTTGCGTTCGGCGGGCCGGGTAAAAACGACGTGGGAAGATAATGTCCGTAATCGCGATATACAGCATGAAAGGGGGGGTCGGCAAAAGCTGTACTGCGGTCAACCTCGCCTGGAACAGCGCTGTTGGCAGCTCGCGCCGGACGCTCCTGTGGGATCTTGACCCGCAAGGCGCTTCCTCCTTCATCCTGAAGGGTGACCAATCGGAAAAGGACCGGGCCCGCGCGATGATCGCAGGCGATGTAAAACCGGGCAAGTTGATCAAGCCGACCGACATAGAAAATCTCGACCTATTGGCAGCGGACGTATCGCTGCGCGGGCTCGACCGGCTGTTTTTCCAGATCAACAAGAAGCGCCATCTTGGAAAACTGCTCAAGCAGATGGGCAAGGGCTATGACCGGATCATTCTGGATTGCCCGCCCGGCCTGACCGAGACGAGCGAGCAGATTCTGCGCAATGCAGATATTGTGATCGTTCCGGTGATTCCGTCTCCGTTATCGGAACGGGCCCTTACCGATGTGCAGACATTTCTGGACAGCAGCGGAAAGAAACATGCGCCGATGTTGCCGGTTTACACGATGGTCGACCGGAGACGGACAATCCATAACGAAGGTCTGACCAGAAAGCCCAAATGGCCCGTGATCCCGATGTCGAGCGCCGTTGAGCATATGACCAAATTGCGCAGACCGATCGGCGATTTCGCGCCGCGCAGCCCCGCCGCCCAGGCTTATGCCAGAATCTGGCGCGGCATCGAGAAAAGACTGACGAGAAAATAGTCGGCCCGAGCGCTTATGCCGATTTTTTATCCTGCTCCGGACTGCCGGCTGCGAATGTGTCGAACAGTTGCTTGGCATCGTCAGCGAGCATTGGCCGACCGAAATAATAGCCCTGGATTTTCCGACAACCCAGTTTCCGGATCACGTTGACCTCTTCTTCCGTTTCCGCGCCCTCGGCGGTTGTCGACATGCCCAGCGCATCGGCCATCGCCACGACCGCGCGGATGATGGCCAGACTTTCCGGAGCATTTTTCGCGGCGCCCTGGACGAAGCTGCGGTCTACCTTGATCGTTGTGAAACGCGTTTTCCGCAAATAGCCCAGCGAGCTGTAGCCGGTTCCGAAATCGTCGAGCGAAAGATTGACGCCCAACGCGATGATTTGATCGAGCATTTCGGCAGCGCCGGTGCCCTCGCGCATGAAGATGCTTTCCGTCACTTCGATTTCCAGACGATTGGCCGGAAGCCCGCTTTCTTCCAGTGAAGATACAACCATGGGAAGGAAGTTCGAATCGGTCAGCTGGTCTGCCGATACGTTCACGGCGACCTTGATCGTCGAAGGCCAGTTCATCGCTTCCCGGCACGCAGCCCGCATCACCCATTCGCCGATCGCGACGATCAGGCGTGCGTCTTCTGCCAGAGGCACGAATTTCGCCGGTGACACGACACCGAATTCGGGGCTGGTCCAGCGCAACAGGGCTTCGAAACCGACAACTCCGCCAGAATCGGCACTGACCACAGGCTGGTAATTCAGCGACAGTTCGTCATTCTTCAGCGCCTTGCGCAGAGCGATTTCCATCACGCGCCGTTCCTCGGCCTGTACGTGAAGCTGCGGTTCATATTGGGTATAGGCGCCGCCGCCACGATCCTTCGAGCGATAAAGCGCCAGATCGGCACTGCGCATCAACATCTCGACCGTACGCCCGTCGCGAGGGCCGATCGCGGTCCCGACGCTGGCGCCCACATATAATGTATGCTGGTCCACCTCATAGGGTTGCGACAAGGTATCGATAATCTTTTTGGCGAGCATTTCTACATATTGCGTATCGCTCGCCTCGTTGACGACGATGGCAAATTCATCGCCGCCGAGACGGCCGCACAGCTCGTTGTCCGTCATGATCGACCGGAGCCGGTCCGCCACTCGGGCGAGCAACCGGTCCCCTACCGCATGACCGAGCGTATCATTGACGGCCTTGAACCGGTCGAGATCGATCATCATGAAGCCACAGCGGCTGTTCCATTTGTCCGCCGTCGCCATCGCTTTTCCGACCGCTTCTGTCAGTTGCAACCGGTTCGGCAGGCGGGTCAGCGTATCAAACCTCGCCATCTGCGAGATTTTGTCAGCGGATTCGCGCTGTTCCGTGATGTCCGATCCGACACCGCGGAAACCATGGAAGACGCCGCTATCGTCGATTTTCGGCGACGCGGACAATTCCCACCAGCGGGTCTCGCCATTGATCTGGACGGGCACCAGCATATTGCTGAAGGCGTCACGGCGTTTCAGCTTGTCGGCCAGCTCGTGCAGTGCCGTTGAAAAATTTCCGCTCTCCCAGGCTTCCCCTGCGACAAGCTGCAAAAAGGGCTTGCCTTCAATCTCTTCGGAGGACTGGCCGATAGCATGCGCAAATCTCGGCGAGACATGGGTGATGCGGCGCGATGTATCGGTCTGCCAGAGCCAATCGGCGCCTGTGTCTTCAAATTCCTTCAGCAGCAAGCTGACCACTTCGCTTTTCTCGTTAAGGCTCGCTTCGGCAATCTTGCGATCGAGGAACGACCGTCCGGTCATAAGGCATGCCGAAATCAGCAAGACCGCGATCGCCAGGGTTGCGGCCGCCAACTGCAAACTTCCGACATAATACCAGCCGAAGATCATCGGGATGCAGGAAGCCAGAATGAATAAGATGCTGCTCAGCGGCATGGCCGAAAACATCATTGCCGATCCCACGACCAGACAGATTATGGTCGCCCATATCGGTATCATCGTCATGAGGTCGGTGGTGAATGTGAACAGCAGGAATACGGAACCCCACAGCGCGCCGCCGGTCAGGGAAAAGAGATACATCGCATTCATATCGGATCGATCGACACTCTTGCGCTGCACGGCTTTCTGTTTTTTCGAGAAAGCATGGGAGTAGAGATACAGCCCGCACAGCGCAGCGAGCCAGATTGCCAGAACGACGATATTGGTTCTGCCGAACCCCCATTGCGCCGTCAGAAGGCCGCACACGATCGCCGAAACGACTTTTAGGAGATTATGTTCGTGTACACCCTGAAACTGCAGCGCACGGACGCGCCCCCAATCGACACCTTTAGGGTTACTCAGGCCCAGCAAGACGCTGAGCGGAATATTCCGAAGCAAACCGGATGGGGCAATATTTCTAAACACGGGCCGTCCCTACGCCCAAATTCTTAGCGAATGGTAAGGATTGCCCTAAATATTTCTATCCCGCCCCTTCAGCCGGCAAAAGCCAGCCTCAGGCAGCGATCGCATATGGCTGAATGTCGCCGGAAAGATAGAGGTTTCTCGCCTTCGCGCGGCTCAGCTTGCCGGAACTCGTCCGGGGCAAAGTCCGGGGTGGCACCAGCTCGATCACGCAATTCATTCCGGTTATGGCCCGAACCTTTTCCCTGATCTCGTTGCGCAGCCGCAGCCGCTCGATCTCATCGGAGGTCCGGCACTGGACCAGAACGGCAGGCGTTTCTTCGCCGCCCGGCGTCGTGATCGCAAAAGCAGCGATGTCACCGGCCTTGAAACCCGGCAATTGTTCGACGGCCCATTCGATATCCTGTGGCCAGTGGTTCTTGCCGTTGATGATGATCATATCCTTGGCGCGCCCTACAATGTAGAGATAGCCGTTCGACAGATAGCCCATATCGCCGGTATCGAGCCAGCCATCGACCAGGCAGGCGTCGGTCGCTTCCTGGTCGCGGTAATAGCATTCCATGACCGCCGGGCTCTTCATCCAGACTTTACCGACAGACTTCTCTGCCAGCACCGTTCCATCTTCCTCGCGGATTTCCAGCAAGGTGTCACGAACCGGTTTCCCGCAATTGACGATCGCGCGATAGCGTTTCGGACGGCTGCCATCGCTCTTTTTCTCGCCGGACAATTCGGTCTCTTCAACCAGTTCGACTTCCATGCCCTCGCCGGATGGCATCAGGGTTACGGCCAGCGTGGCTTCGGCGAGACCGTAGCTCGGCAGGAAGGCCTTGGCGTCGAATCCTGCGGGCGCAAACGCATCGGTAAAGCGCTGCATCACGTCGGGCCGGATCATGTCGGCGCCATTGCCCGCAAGTCGCCAGCGCGAAAGGTCGAACCGTTCCTGCACATTGGACTGGCTGCCGATGCGCCGCGCGCAGATCTCATAGCCGAAGGTCGGCGAGAAGCTGCAGGAGGTGCCCGGATTGCGGGTGATCAGGTCCAGCCAGGACAGGGGCCGCCGCGCGAAATCGGCGGTCTTGAGATAATCGGTAGACACCTGGTTGGCGACCATCGAGAGGAAGCAGCCGACCAGGCCCATGTCATGATAGAAAGGGAGCCAGGAAATGCAGCGGTCGGTGCTGTTGATCAGCATGCCATGGGCGTGCGAGCCGAGATTGTGCAAAAGCGCCTCGTGCGACACCGCGACACCATGCGGGAACCGCGTGGAACCACTCGAATATTGCAAATAGGCGATATCGCTGCTGTTTGCAGTGGGCAGTTCCACCTCGGGAGCATCCTGTTGCGCGAACGCGTCCCAGCCGGAAACCGCAATCGAGCGAGACCGGCCGGCCGGCTCTGCCAATTCGGCGATTTCGTCGGGGAACAGCAAAAGGGCAGGATCGCAGCTGTCCAGCTGCACACCGATCTGGTCGATATAGCTTTCCTTGCCGCCGAAGGAGGTCGGCAAAGGCAGCGGAACCGGCAGCGCGCCGGCATAGACAGCACCAAAAAACAGCGAACAGAATTGCGGCTCGGTATCCGCGATCAGGGCGACGCGGTCACCCGGCTTGATACCGAATGCGATCAGCCGTTTCGCAGCGGCCAGCGCATCGTCACGCAATTCGCTGAAGGGATAGACGCGGACCAGAGAAGCCCGGGCGTCGTGGAAGTTAAAACCCTTTTCGCCGCGCGCGGCATAGTCCAGAGCCTCCCCCAGAGTTTCAAAATCGGAGAAGCGGCGGGGAAGTTCATCCGAAGTCGGGGTTGGTGTCAGTTCGGTCATCAAATATCCATTTCCGGAAGGTCAAGCCTTCCTAAAAACCAATCTTTTTCTTTCGGTAAGGGAGTTTTCGGTCGTTTCACCCTCCCCATAGCCTCTTCTGCCATTGTCATTGATAACCTCTGGCGTTTAAATTTCGGCCCGACTGTGGCACAAAAAGGGCAAACGTCATAGCTGAAGGTCAAAGCGTTGAAAAACAGCGGTAAAACGTTAAATCAGAAGAGCTTGCATCGGCTCGCTATACGCTATGTCGAGCGATATGCAACGAGCCGGAAAAAACTCGCTGGATATTTGGAACGAAAAATACGGGAAAGGGAGTGGCAGGACCCCGATCCGCCCGCAGTCGAGCAACTGGTAGAGCAATTTGCTGCCAAAGGTTATATTGATGACGCCCTTTATGCCCAGACCAAGGCCTCGGCCCTGATTAGGCGCGGCTACGGCACGCGGCGTGTCTCGCAAGCACTATATCAGGCGGGCATTAACGAAGAAGACGGACGCGAAGCATTTCGAATTAGTGAATCCAGTAAATGGGAAGCCGCCGACAAATTCGCCCGCAAGAGAAGAATTGGTCCCTATGCCGAAACCCAGCAAGAAACAGACAAATGTAACAAACAATTACAGGCTTTTTTACGGGCCGGTCACGATTTTGATTTGGCATCACGCTTTGTCTTTGCCAAACCCGGTGAGCAAGTGGCGGCGGAAGATTGAATTGGCCTAGCATTATTGCCTAGCCTTCTTCTGTAGCAGGCATCGCTAGTTTAGAATTATTATGATATAAGCCCCTCGCCGAGTCGAAAAGTAGTAGACTCTTGATTTAGCTTAGTTTTGTTCGGAGAAGCATCGTGGCAAGCTTATTTGCGGAACCAGCCGCTGCGGGTAATCACGCTGCGGGCAACAACACGGCCGATGCCCGCGAAGGTGCCCATCCCTCGGCAGATGCGGAACCGTTGCGCGCCAAAGGGCGAGTCAAATGGTTCGATAGTCATCGCGGATTTGGGTTTATAGTCCCTGAAGCAGACGATTCAGGCGAACCTGATTCCGCCCCGCAATCAGACATCTTGGTCCACTGGAGCCTGCTCGAGTCCCAAGGCAAGCGGGAGTTGCCGGAAATGGCAGTGGTCACCTGCGAATATGTCGTCGCGCCAAAGGGACTGCAGGCAACGAAAATCCTCGACATCGACCTTTCCCATTGCGGAACAGGAGACGACCAAGGCGGCGCACGCCAGGCCTTGCACATCGTCGACGAAAATTCGCCTTTTACCGATGCCGAGGTAAAATGGTTCAATCGCGCGAAAGGCTATGGATTTCTGATCAGCAGCGCTTTTGACGGCGATATTTTTCTGCATATGGAAACGCTTCGTGATGCGGGAATTGGAGAAGTCGCGCCAGGCCAGCAACTGCTGGTACGCATCAGAGACGGCGACCGCGGACATATGGCCGTACAAGTCTGCCTTCCGCCCTCCGACTGACACAGATTTCCTTGCCCATGAAAAATATATCCAAAGCGGGCGCGTTCGCCCTCATCCTGCTCTCCGCCTCCAGTCTCTCTGCCTGTTATGCGCGGACTGGCGATACGACGGAACAGGCATCGCAAAGCCAGCTGCCGCTCTCGCCCGCCGGCCTGAAACAGGTCCCGCTACGCATCCGGACGGCGGAGACGACCCACGATCTGGTGGTGGAAGTCGCCGAAAGCCGGGCACAGCAGGGCCAGGGGCTGATGTTCCGCACCGAACTGGCACCCGACAAAGGCATGATTTTTCCCTTTGCGGCGGACCGTATGGCCAGTTTCTGGATGAAGAATACGGTCATTTCCCTTGATATCATATTCGTTCGGCGGGACGGCACGATTGAATCTGTCGCGGCCAACACTGTTCCCTATTCGCTCGAACCCGTCCAGTCCGGCGAACCGGTTGCCGCAGTGCTGGAGATTGCGGCCGGGCGGGCAGCAGAACTCGGCATAGGGCCGGGCGACATGGTAACCTGGTGAGGATCGTCCAGGCATCCTCGATCATCCCTCGCCTTTGACATTTTTTCGTTGCGAAGCGCATGGCTGCGGGGCTAAGCGGACGCCATGAACATATTGGCGAAAATATTCACTTGGTGGGACGGCGCGACGATCGGCACGGCCCTGTTCAGCGCCCGCAAGGGCATGCGCGTCGGTGAGGACGTGTTCGGCAATATCTATTATCAGTCCAAAAAGGCTGGCTCGGGCATTCCGGCGCGGAGAAGGTGGGTCATTTATAACGGATCCAACGACGCCAGCCGGGTGCCTCCGGAATGGCACGGCTGGTTGCATCACAGCTATGACGAAATTCCCGAAAGCCATCTGCCGCAGCCGCGCATCTGGGAGAAAGAGCCAAGCGGCAACCTGACCGGTACATCGCAAGCCTATCGTCCAGCGGGTGCCCTGGAAAGAGGTGGCCATCGCGCAGCAGCGACCGGGGACTATGAATCCTGGAATCCTGCCGAAGCGGAATGACAGCCGTGATTCGCCACTCGAATCTGTTCACGATGCTGGCGGCAACCATCCTCCTGACGGGATGCAGCTGGTTCAGCAGCGATGACGTGGATGAAAAGGCGATCGGACAGGCAGCCGAAAAGGCGGAAGCGGCAGCAACCGACGGGGATCTGGTAGCGTCGGTTACCGATCAAATTGGCACGCCGATGGCCGAACGCGTGGCCACTCTGGGTTTTCTCAACAAGCGCAACGGACTTACGCGGGATCTGGAACTTCGCCCGGGCCAGTCTATCCGGATCGGTCGCGCGATAGTCCGTCTTCGGGCTTGCGAACGCACCGCCCCATGGGAGCTAACCCCGGAACAGGGGGCCTTCGTCCAGCTTCTGGTCAATGAACGCCCTCCCAACCGGTCCGGCGAAGATCAGTGGAAACGTGTTTTCTCCGGCTGGCTGTTCCGCGAATCGCCATCGCTGAACGTCGTCGAACATCCGGTTTACGACGTCTGGGTCAAAAGCTGCGCGATGAGTTTCCCGGGCGAAGAGAGCCCACCCGCAGACTCTGCCGATCCGACCGCTCCGCGGACATCCTCGTCCAATCTTGCCAACAGTTCATCCAGTGCGCCGAACGAAACCGTTCCGGAGTCCACAACCGCTCCGGCAGCGCCAGCCGCTGCCCCCGCACCGGCACCCGCCGCAGCCCGGCCCGCACCCGCGCCCAGCAATCCCCCTGCAGATTTGATCGGGGATCTGATTGGCGAACTCGAGGAGGGGGAATAATCCCTTACCTTTTCGAGGGCTTCCAGATAGGTTTCCTGGCTGATCTCGACTGCCCCCAGTGAGGCAAGATGATCGGTCATGAACTGGCAATCCAGCAGACCAAAGCCCCCGACCTTCAGTCGTGCCACCAGCCAGGCCAGCGCCACTTTCGATGCATCGCGGGCGCGTGAAAACATGCTTTCCCCGCAAAATGCACCACCGATAGCGAGACCATAGAGACCGCCGACCAGAATCTCTTCTCCGCTTGCGTCATCCCTCTGCCAACATTCGATACTATGCGCGTGGCCAAGATCGTGCAGCCTGTTGAACGCCTGTTCGATGGTTGCATTTATCCAGGTTTCTTTGCGTTCCCCGTCTTCCTCGGCACAGATTGCTATCACCTGCGCAAAGGCCCGGTCAGCCGTTACCCGGAAACGGTCGGCGCGAATGGTTTTGCGCAGCGAACGGGACATCTGGAAACTGTCGAGCGGAATAACCGCCCGCATTCTGGGTTCGACCCAAAAGGTATCCGGATCATCGCGGGCATCGGACATCGGGAATATGCCCGACGCATAAGCCTTCAGCAGCAGATCGAGATCAATGGTCATGGATGCGGGATAGCCATATCCGCTTCATTCGCACAGGCCGAAATCAACAAATATTTGGCACGTCACCCGGCCATCAGGACCCGGGCTTCGGCAGCGATTTTTTCCGAGATTGCGGCATATTCGCTGGCAAAGCCGGCATTGGTGCGCCAGGCCGCGCCAATGCTGCGTGTGACGGCCCAGCCCTCGACATCAAGCAGTGCGACGTCGCCCCCGCGGGACAGTTCGGACCGAACATAGAGTTCGGGCAGGATCGCCAGTCCCAGTCCGGACGCTACCATCTGCCGAACGCTGTCCAGACTGGTGCCCTCATAATCGCGTAGCAGATTCATGTCATATTGCTGACACTGGCGCGCCACGTCCCGGTGAAGATGATGCCGTCGGTCCAAGCTCAGCACCGGCACGCCTGCCAGATCGGAAAGCTTCAGATGAACCCGTGATGCCAGCGGGTGGTCCGGCGGTGCCACCAGCACCAGCGGCTCGCGGAACAAGGGTTCGATATGCAGATTTTCGCCTTCGATCGGCAGGGGCCCCAGCAGCATGTCGATCGATCCCTTGGTCAGTTCCATCGCCTGCAGATCGGGAATACCCTCTCTCATATAAAAGCGCAGGTCCGGCCGTGTGCGGTGCAGGGCCGCAATCACCGGTGGCATCAGATAGGGACCCAGCGTGGGCGATACGCCGAAACGCAAAATACCCGCGAGACTGTCGCTCGCCCGCTCGGCGAGATCGCGAATATCCTTTACCTCGACCAGAACCTGCCGCGCGCGGGCGGCAATCTCCCGGCCCACCGGAGTCAGCTCCGCGCCATGGGTCCGCCGTTCGACCAGGGTAACGCCCAGACGTTGCTCCAGCGTCCGCAACTGATGGCTCAGGGTTGGCTGCGAGGCACCGGCAGCCTGGGCCGCCTTACCGAAATGCCCCTGATCGGCGACGGCAACAAGATATTCAAACTGGCGTAAGGTCGGCATGGCAATGTTCCAAATTATAGAGACAGTCTATTGATTATCATAATTTCATTCGATTGGATTTATCACGTTGCGTGCGGCATATCAACCATATCGGTGCTGATGAACAAAATCGTCAGCTACGGGGCACCGCATAGCCCTGCCAATCCCTCCCCCGCTCCTGGGGCGGCAGCACTTCCCCGGATCGCTGGCCGCCCCGATTTTTGGAACCAGAAGCCCGCAAAGAGGAAAAAGCCCGAATGATAAAGAAGACGAGCGCGGCGTTGCAGGAATTTATAGCCCAGGAAACCAGCGCAGGCATCATCCTGTTCTGCGCGGCGGTGGCGGCAATGGTCGCCATGAACAGCGCCTTCAATCCTTATTATCTGGCCTTTCTCGACATTCCGGTGGCATTGCAGTTCGGCGCGCTGGAAATCGCCAAACCGCTGTCGCTGTGGATCAACGACGGGCTGATGGCGATTTTCTTCTTCCTGGTCGGACTGGAAGTGAAGCGCGAACTTATCGAAGGACAGCTTTCCAGTATCGAGCAAGCCTCACTCCCCTTCCTTGCAGCCATTGGCGGCATGGCCGTCCCCGCCCTGGTGTTCCTCTATTTCAACTGGACCGTGCCGGAGAATATCAACGGCTGGGCGATTCCCGCTGCAACCGACATCGCCTTTGCGCTCGGCGTGCTCGCCCTGC
Organism: uncultured Sphingorhabdus sp.; assembly: GCA_964022345.1. GTDB lineage: Bacteria > Pseudomonadota > Alphaproteobacteria > Sphingomonadales > Sphingomonadaceae > Parasphingorhabdus. The sequence goes on along the minus strand of CAXHZT010000001.1, from coordinate 433,894 downwards.
TCGGCAAACATGCGCCGGTTTCGCTGAAAATATTGCTGCTCGCGATCGCGATTATCGACGATATCGGCGCGATCATCATCATCGCCCTGTTCTACACGGCCGACGTCTCGAGCACCTCCTTGCTGCTGGCCGGCGGCGGAACGGTGCTGCTCTTCGCGATGAACCGGCTGGGCGTGATCCGCACCGCGCCCTATATATTGGTCGGCATATTTCTCTGGATCTGTGTCCTGAAATCCGGCGTCCATGCCACGCTCGCCGGCGTTATCGCCGCGCTGGCAATCCCGCTCTCCGCCAAGGACGGCAGCTCTCCTCTAAAACATCTCGAGCATATCCTGCACCCCTGGACCGCCTTTCTGGTGCTGCCGATATTCGCTTTTGCCAATGCCGGTGTGTCCCTCGCCGGGCTGAAAATAACCGACCTGATGGCACCGCTGGCGCTCGGCATCGCCGCCGGTCTGGTGGTCGGCAAACAGATCGGCGTGTTCGGCTTCATCTATATTGCAACGAAGATCAGATTGGTGAAACGCCCCGCCGGTGTCACCTGGCTGCAGCTCTACGGGCTCGCCTGCCTGACCGGCATCGGCTTTACGATGAGCCTGTTCATCGGCAATCTCGCCTTTGTCGATCCGGAGCAGATCGAAACGGTCAAGCTGGGTGTGATCAGCGGTTCGGTGGTTTCCGGCCTGCTCGGATATTGCCTCCTGCGCTTTGCATCCTCTCCGGAATCCGCCCTCCTGACAAAAGGAGTGTGACCACGCCGCCGGTCAAAACCGCCTTATCGAATCGGTCGGCATTCCGCACAAAGCATGATAAAGCGCAGCCATGAAACGACAATTTTATCTGGTGGCCGGACTGGCTTCGCTTGGCCTGGGCGGCATCGGCATCATCCTGCCCTTGCTTCCCACGGTGCCGTTCATGATTCTCGCCGCCTTCTGTTTCGCCAACAGTTCGCCGCGGCTGGAAGCCTGGCTGGTCGAGCATCATGTCTTCGGCCATCATATCAAGAACTGGCGCGAGCGGCGGGCGATTACGCGGCGCGGCAAATGGGCCGCCACGGCGGCTTTTGCGGTCAGCTGTGTGCTCGCCCTGCTGTTTGTCAAACTGCCGTGGAACCTCATCCCGATCGCCGCTGCGCTGATCAGCGGCAGCTGGATCTGGACCCGCAACGAGCCCGATCCGGCGAAATTGCCGGTCCACCCCCCTTCGCATAAAGAATAGTTTGCGGCGCGCGCGAATCTGATAATCTCTGCCGGAATCTGAGGAGAGAAAAATGTCGCGGCAGCAATTGTTGGAAATGACCCGTTCGCTGGTCGAGCATGGCAAGGCGGATACAATGGAACTGGTCGATGACGTGGTCGCAGTGCCAGCGTCCGACTATACCGACGAAGCGCGGTTCGAGCGCGAAAAAGACCTGATCTTCAAGCGGCTGCCGTTGATGATGGCGCCATCCTGCGAACTGCCCGAGCCGGGCTGTTACAAGGCGATGAAAATGGCCGGCATCCCGGTCCTGATCACGCGGCAGAAAGACGGCACCGCACAGGCCTTTCTCAACAGCTGCACCCATCGCGGTAATCCGGTGGCGCAGGGTAGCGGCAAGGCGTCACGCTTCACCTGCGGCTATCACGGCTGGACCTTCAAGAATGATGGCGACCTGCTCGCGATCGCCTCGCCAAAAGATTTCGGGACGGTCGACAAGGCGAATTTCTGCCTGCAGAAATTCCCGACGCTGGAGCGGGCGGGCCTGATCTGGGTGACGCTCGATCCGAACAGCAAACTGGATATCGAATCCTATCTCTGCGGCTATGACAGCCTGCTCGAGCATTTCGGCTTCGACGGCTGGCACCTGTTTGACCAGCGGACCATTCCGGGGCCGAACTGGAAGACCGCCTATGACGGCTATCTCGATTTCTACCATCTGCCGGTCCTGCATAAGGACACATTCGGTTCCGACTTTTTCAACCGCGCGAACTATTTCGCCTGGGGCCCGCACCAGCGCCTTTCCTCCCCATCGAAATTCATCCAGAAAACCGGCAGCGACGAGCAGCTTGATCTCACCGAGATGGATGAGAAGGACTGGCCTATCGACGCGCTGTTGCAGGGCGTCTGGACGATCTTCCCGCATATCTCGATCGCCAGCTTCTACGGCGGCGGCGGGCGCGGAGCGATGATCTCGCAGCTGTTCCCGGGCGAGAAAGTCGGGGAAAGTTACACGACCCAGTTCTATGTGATGGAACATGAACCGTCCGATGACGCCGTCCGTCAGGGCGCGCGCGAGCAGTTCGATTTTCTCGAAGTTGTGGTTGCCGAAGAGGATTATAAAACCGGGAAACGGCAGCATGAAGCCCTGCAATCGGGTCTGATCGACAAGGTCTGGTTCGGCCGCAACGAAGGCGGCGGACAGGCTTTTCACCAGTGGGTGGACCGCCTGACCAAGGCCGATGATGAAGAGCTGAACCGGATTTTTGCGCCGCAATTGCAAGCTGCGGAATAAGAGGAATTAGGCCCCGGTTCAGGCGTTGCGATAGTCCCTGACCGGGGGCAGCGCCTCTTTCCATTTCGGCTGTTCGGCGCGGAGCTTTTCGAGCATCTTTTCCCAATAGGATTCGGTTTTGCCCTTGAATTGGATGTCGAAATCCTCCTGCGTCCGGAATTCGAGCAGTTCGACGCCTTCATCCCCGATCGTATAGGTGTAAGGCGTGCCGGCGGGCAGAAAGAACCCGTCGCCCGCGGCCATCTCCTCGGTGCCCATGCGGATATCGCCGCTGATCAGATAATAGAGGCAGTCGCTGTCATGGCTGTGCAGCGGTAGCGGATAGCCGGGCTTGAACCAGACATAGTGGAGCGAAAAGCCGAAGCCGCTGAACAGGCATTTCAGCACAGCCCCCTCGCCGATGCCGGCTTCGCCAAGCTTCGCTGCGCCATCGAGAATGACCGGATCGTCATCGACATAGGTCATATGCCCCGCCTCATCGAGACTGGGCGCGTCCTTGCCCCGGAAAATGCGCAGAACCTTGAGCGGTTCGGGTTTGTTCGGAATAGAGTCAGCAGCGTCTGTCATATGTCCTCCGCACCAGATGGGAGCGCCGGATATAGCAGCATCTATTCGGTCAGGAAACGCGAGGAAATGCTAGTCCGATTCTATCCTGCCGGGTACTTCATCGCATAATGCCGAAGAACAGCGGGATGCAGCAGATTTTTGAAGGCGCAACCCATCCCGTTCTCGTTATGGGGTATGACTTCGGCTTCAAGCGACTCCAGGCCGGGAAGCGTCAACCAGCAGAGACGGCCGGGATAGGCGTCCAGCACCGCATCACAGGCGAAACCTGCCAAAGACATATTGGTCACTTCCACCGCAAAGCTGCTCGAGCATGAAAAGCGCATTCGTGCCGGGATCGAGAGGCGGTGGCGCGGCGCGCACCGGTCTTCTTCCGAGGCGATGGCATAAGGCAGCTCCTGTCCGACATCGTTGCTATTTGTCGGCGGATCATTCGGTCCGATATCTGACATGGCTACCTCCTGAACGCGGGTTTGGCGGTGCTCGACGCTTTCCGAACCGGATGTGTGCGAAGTCGATCAGGGTAGCGACAGGGCCATAATCACCCCCAAGTAGTAAACCGCCCCTTCCTTCAAGGAGTAAATGGTAATTGCCACTAATTTAACCATATTGGAATTTCGGTGGAATGGAACAATCACGCTTGCCGAAAGCATCTCGGGACGCTAGAGCGCGCAAACCGGCTGTTTCGCAAGGGTGATACAGCCCGTGCAGGAGTGTAGCTCAGTTGGTAGAGCATCGGTCTCCAAAACCGAGGGCCCACGGTTCGAGTCCGTGCACTCCTGCCATTTCTCTCCTCCATATACTGAAATCTTCATGCCCCAGTTCATCTCCGCCATCACCCTGATTGTTCCAGACTATGATCAGGGAATAGAATTTTATGTCGGCCTCATGGGCTTCGAACTGATCGAAGATACACAGATCTCGGAAGACAAGCGCTGGGTTTTGGTGGCACCGCCGGGCAGCACCGAAACCCGCCTGGTGCTGGCCAAGGCCACCAATGAAGCCCAGGAAGAGATAATCGGCGAACAGGCCGGGGACCGTGTGTTCCTGTTTCTGGAAACCTATGATTTCGAAACCGACTATGCGATCATGCAGCGCGCCGGCATCGCCTTTCTCGAGGAACCGCGCGAGGAACTCTATGGCATGGTCGTGAAATGGCAGGATCCGTTCGGCAACAAGTGGGATCTGATCGAGCGCTATTGAGGCTTATCGCTCGATATCGAGCGCCCCTGCGATCATCCCCCATATCTGATGTGTCAGCTTGGCCGGATCCGGTCGCGGCTCCATACCCATGGCGTGGATGATCCCGCTGCGGATCGCTCCGGTAATGGCTGCGCCGGCTATCGTCGGATCAATATGGGAGCCGATATCCCTCCGCTTGATGCCCGAGTTGATATTGCGGATCGCCATTTCGATCATCTCTTCGTGACGGGCGGCTTCCACCGCCGCGACCTGATTGGTCCGGGCCATTTTCCCGAGGATGACCGGCGCCATCGGATCATGGTAGAGAAATTCGACGACCGCCATTAAACGGCGTTTTTCGCGCACGCCCCATTCGATATCCGGATCGATATACTGGTTGGCCACCTGGTTATAGCGATCGTAAAAGGCGTGGATGATCGCGCCCAGCATGCCGGATTTGGAATCGAAATAATGATAGGCCAGCCCGACGGACACGCCGGCCTGCTCGGCCACCTGACCCATTTCAAGCTCTCCGTCGCCTTCGCGCAAGATCTTTTCCGCCGCCGCCAATATTCTGGCGGCGCGCATTATCTTGCGGTCGGAGCTTTCTCTTGTCTTGCTTTGACCGGTCACGACCCGCCTTCCTTATTCCATATCCCGTTCTACTAGCGGCTGTTTGAATTGAATTCAATTCAAACAGCCGCTAGACAGGCTCCATAAGCAAAACACGGAGCGGATCCATGACTGTAGCGAGCGAGATTGAAACAGCGGCAGAAGACCTGAGCCGCTATTTGCATGGCCGTAGTTTTGACGATGCCTGGAACCAGTATCAGGAGGAAGGCTATGTCATCTTCCCCGACGTCCTGAGCCCCGAACAGCTGGATCAACAGCGCGCGGCGCTCAAACCCTGGATCGATGCCGACATCCGCGGCCGCAACAATTTCGAAGGCGCCCAGTCCAATCGCATTTACGGGATGCTCGACAAGGACCCGGTCTTTGCCGATCTGATCTCCCATCCGCTGCAACTGGCCTTTGCCGAGCGGGAACTGGGGAAAAGCTGTCTGCTCTATGCCTGCCTCGCGATCAATCTGCATCCCGGCGAAACCGTCCAGCCCTGGCATTTCGATGACAGCCATTGCGGTCTGGCGCGCCCGCGCGATCCGCTCAGCCTGTCGACATTCTGGTCGATCAGCGACACGACCGAGACCAATGGCGCCACCGAAATCATTCCCGGCAGCCACAAATGGGGTGACGAACAGCCGGCCGGTGCCAATCGCGGTTCCGATTTCAGGACCGGCGTTACCGACAAACAGAATAGCAGCAGCGATGACCATCCCGATATGATCAAGGCGACCATGCCGGCGGGCGCGCTGATGGTCGCCAAGGGGACCTTGTGGCATCGCGGCGGCGGCAACAGTTCCGATGCCCATCGCCTGATCGTGACGCCGCAATTCTGCAAGGGCTGGTGCCGCCCGCTGGAGCAGCAGTTGCTCGCGGTGTCTCCCGAAAAAGTTGCGCGCCTCCCGAAGCGGGTGCAGGAACTACTGGGTTACAATATCCACCCGCCCTTCATGGGCTATGTTGACGGCATGCACCCGGGCAGGATTCTGGCGCAAATCTAAACTGCCGTCGAAGGGAGACCATTATGAAAGCCCTGGAAAGCGACGCCCCGCTGATCGTCTATGTCGACATCAAGAGTCCTTATGCCTTTGCCGCCATCCGGCCGACGCTGGCGCTGGAAAAATCCCTGAACATGCGTTTCGACTGGCGGCCGCTAACGCTCGATATCCCAAGCTATCTGGGCTCGGCGCGTAAAAGCAAAGGTAAGGTGGTCGAAAGCAACCGCAGCACCAGCCAGTGGGTGGGGATCAAATATGGTTATGCCGATGCCCGCCGCTATGTCGAGCGCCAGGGCTTGATTCTCAAGGGCACCGAGAAAATCTGGGATTCATCGATCCCCAATATCGGCATATCCTGGGTGATGCAGACAGATCGTGACCGCCTCGGTGACTATTTTGAAGCGGTTTATCCGCCCTTCTGGCGGCGGGAGCTTGATATTGAGGATGTTGCCGTGGTCGAAGCCTGTCTGGAGCAGGCCGGTATTGGCTCGACCGGCTTTGCCACCTTCGAGCAAGGCGAGGGCCGCGCGAAGCATGACGCCTTGCAAGCGCAGATGCACCAAAGCGGTATCTACGGTGTGCCGACCTATGTCTTTGACGGCACGATCCTGTTTGGCCGTGAACATCTCCCTTATGTCCGCTGGCACCTGCAGGGACGCGAAGGTACCGCGCCCGATATCGCTTACGAGATTGACGGCGCGGAGGCATTGCCATGCTGACCGTCTTCATCGATTTCAAATCGCCCGCGTCCTTCCTTGCACTCGAACCGACACTGGCTCTGGTGCGCGAAACCGGCGTTCCTGTCGACTGGCTTCCCTTCTCGGTCCGCCCCTTTTCCATTCCCGAAGAACAACCCGACGAGACAGTCGGCGAGCGCCATCGCCGCGTCCGCGCCATCGCCCGGCGCGACACCCATTTGCATTATGCTGCGATTCAGGGGCGGGAGATGCATTTCGCTAAGGCTCCAGCGGATAGCGATGCCGCTCTTGCCGCCCTGGCGGGCTTGGACGATGACCCGGTGCCGTTTCTCCGCGCCGCCTTCGATGCCTATTGGACGGATCAGGCGGACCTCAATGACGAGGCGGTGGTAGCGGGCCTGTTCTCGTCCCTGAACCTTGCTCTTCCCGACATGCAATCGGCCCGTGAAAAACTGGATTCCATCCGCTCCACGGCAGAGGAATCCGGAATTTTCGAATCACCTTCTTATGTCATTGCAGACCAGCTGTTCGTCGGCCGCGAGCATCTCCCTTGGATAGGCTCGCTGATCAATGCGGCAACCGTCCGGTAAAATCCGGTTCTTTTTCTTGCGAATCCGGGAATCTGGGTATAAAGGGCTGGTTCTTTCCGAAACCATGCATATATCCGAACACAGTCAAATGACTGACACCCGGAGTTTATGTGGAAACCGGCGAGAAAGTTTAGGGAATCAAGCATGGCGAAAGTCAATCCAGGCGAATTCATGAATCAGGTCAAGGCCGAGACCAACAAGGTCGTCTGGCCGACATGGCCCGAGACCGTCCGTACGGCGATCCTCGTGCTGATCATGACCACCATTCTTGGTCTGTTTTTTCTCGGCGTTGATTCGGTTTTTAACGGGATCGTGGCCTGGCTCCTCAGCCTTGCCTAAGCGCCCCACTCAGTTTTTTTAGGTTATTCGCATGGCACGCTGGTATATCATTCACGCTTATTCGGGCTTTGAACACAAGGTCAAGGAAGCCATTGAGGCGGACGCCAAGCGTCTTGGCCTGACCGAGCTGGTCGAGGATATCGAGGTCCCGACCGAGACCATCACCGAAGTCAAACGCGGCAAGAAGATCCAGTCGGAGCGGAAATTCTTCCCCGGCTATGTTCTGGCCAAGCTGGAAATGACCGATGATGTCTATCACCTGGTCAAGAACCAGCCCAAGGTTACCGGCTTTCTCGGCAGCAGCGGCAAGCCGCAGGCGATCAGCGAAGCCGAAGCGGCCCGCATCCTCAACACCAAGGAAGAAGCCGCCAACGCTCCGAAAGAACGGATCACGGTCGCCTACGAAATTGGCGACGAGGTCAAGGTCAAATCCGGACCCTTCAACAGCTTCAACGGCATTGTCGAGGAACTGGATTTCGACAAGAACAAGGTCAAGGTTTCCGTGTCCATCTTCGGTCGCGCAACCCCGGTCGAACTGGACTTCGGCGAAGTCGACCTGATCAGCTAGTTTTCATGCTTCGGACCCAAGTCCGGAGCATAACAGAATTTGGTGGCTTTCAGCCGCCGAATACCACCGCGGGAGGAAGTCTCGGCTTCTGTCTGACCGCTTAATTTGAGGTGTTGGAGACCCGCTCATCCCGAGCTTGTCGAAGGACCGAAAGAATGAAAGGACTGCCAAATGGCTAAGAAAATTGATGGTTATATCAATTTGCAAGTACCAGCCGGTATTGCAAACCCATCCCCGCCAATCGGCCCGGCACTGGGTCAGCGCGGCGTTAATATCATGGAATTCTGTAAGGCGTTTAACGCGGCTACGGACAAGCTTGAAAAAGGCACGCCGATCCCGACCAAGATCACGGTCTATGGCGATCGCAGCTTTACCTTTGAAACCAAGACACCTCCGGCCAGCTATCTGATCAAGAAGCTCGCCAAGCTGAAAAAAGGTTCAAGCGAACCTGGCAAAGTGTCTGGCGGAACGATCAAGTCTTCGCAGATCAAGGAAATCGCAGAAACGAAAATGGCTGACCTCAATGCGAACAGCATCGAGCAGGCCATGAAAATCATCGAAGGCAGCGCGCGTTCGATGGGCATCGACGTGGTGGAGGGATAAGAACATGGCGAAACTCTCCAAAAAAATGCAGGCAATCAACGAAAAAGTTGACCGCGAAAAACTGTACAGCATCGATGAAGCGATCAAGACGCTGAAAGAACTCGCTTCGACCTCCAAATTTGACGAGACACTTGATGTCGCAATCAATCTGGGCGTCGATCCCCGCCATGCCGACCAGATGGTCCGCGGCGTCATCTCGCTTCCTGCCGGCACGGGTAAGGAAACCCGCGTCGCTGTGTTTGCCAAGGATGCGAAAGCAGACGAAGCAAGAGAAGCCGGTGCCGATACCGTTGGCGCAGAAGATTTGATGGAAGCCATGCAGGGCGGCGATCTCAACTATGATCGCATCATTGCAACTCCAGACATGATGGGCGTTGTCGGCCGTCTCGGTAAGGTTCTGGGTCCAAAAGGCCTGATGCCTAACCCGAAACTCGGCACGGTTACCCCGAATGTTGCGCAAGCGGTCAAGGATGCCAAGGGCGGCCAGATCGAATATCGCGTCGAAAAAGCCGGTATCATCCATAACGGCATTGGCAAGACCAGCTTCTCCGAAGCCGATCTGCGCAAGAATTTCGATGCGCTCGTCAACGCTGTTGTCCGGGCCAAGCCGGCCGGTGCCAAGGGCAAATATGTCCGCAAAGTCGGACTGAGCACGACCATGGGCCCAGGCCTCAAGGTTGACCTCGGCGAGATCGAAGGCGCCTGATTCGTCACGCCTCGTCCTGGCGAAGGCCGGGATTGACATAAAGTTATGAGAAAAAGGCCGGGCGCGATCCCGGCCTTTTTTCATGCCCGATAATTTCTATAAGGACCGATATGACCCTCTTGCAGATCAGCGCAAACCTGTCCTATCGCCTCGCAGCGCCCTGCACGATATTGGTCCAGGTGGAACCAGCGGCGACGGCCGACCAGACACTCACCCGCGCGGACATCAATATTGGCCCCGCCGACAGCAAAATGATCGTCCGGGCTCATGATGGAATCGGCACCAGGCTGTGGACCACCCAGCAGGATCAGCTAACCGTCTCCTATGCGGCGCAGGTCGCAATCGATCGCGCCAATCCGGATTTTGCCGCCCTGCCCGCCACCGTCCTGTCCGACTTGCCCGGCGAAGCCGTGCCCTATTTGTTCAACTCGCTATATTGTTCGGTCCACGCTTTTGACGAGCTGGTCACCAGCGAATTTTCCGGTCTGTCCGGCGGCGTGCTCGTGGCAGCCATGGCCGACTATATCGAACGGACCATGACCTATGGCTCCGATGTCGACAACGCCAACAGCAACGCCCAGCAAAGCTTTGCCGCGCGCAAGGGCGTTTGCCGCGACTATGCCCATATCCTGATCAGCATGGCCCGCGCCGCCAACATCCCGGCCCGCTTTGCCAGCACCTATGCGCCCGACGTGCAGCCGCAGGATTTCCACGCCGTTCCGGAAGTGTTTCTCGATGGCCGCTGGCACTTGATCGACCCGACCGGCATGGCGCAGCCGTCGGATATGGCGGTGATCGGAATCGGCCGCGACGCCACGGATGTTTCCTTTCTCACCGCCTTCGGCAGCATGAATATGGTCGAGCAAAGCGTGAATGTGACGCGTATCTGAGCCGCAACCCGCATTTTCCGGCTTTCAAAGCCCACCATTTTTCCTTTAAGATTGCTCCCGAACAAATCACGGGAGAAAAATATGCACAAGGGTTCCTGCCTCTGCGGTGCCATCCAGATCGAAGTTGCCGGTGACTTGCCCGCAGCCGATGCCTGCCATTGCAGCCTCTGCCGCAAACAGTCCGGCCACTATTGGGCTTCGCTCGATGTCCCGACCAGCGCCGTTACCATAGAGGGCGAGGACCATATCCGCTGGTACCAGTCATCGGAGAAAGTGCGGCGCGGTTCCTGCGATACCTGCGGGTCCTTTCTGTTCTGGGACCCGATCCATCATGACAAGATCGCCATTGCCATGGGGTGCTTCGACAAACCAACGGACACAAAAATCGCGAGCCATATCTTCGTCGCCGACAAGGGTGATTATTACGAGATTAAGGACGGGCTGCCGCAGAACGATCAATAGGCCGGAAGATGCGCCTTTGGTGGCCTGATGCGGAAAAAAGCCATAGCCGCTAGTGGATTAGCAGCACCCGCAAATCGTTCACATTGGTGCCGGACGCACCGGTCATCAACAGAGCATCGGCCTGTTCGAAGGCAATATAGCTATTGTCCTGTTCGAGCAGCTCGCGTGCCTGTCCTGCCCCGCCCATATTCTCCAGAACGCCCGGCCACAGAAAGGCGCCGGCATTGTCTTCTGATCCGTCTATGCCGTCGCTGTCGGCGGCAAATCCGCAGATATCCGCTTCCCCGTCCAGCGCCAGGGCACAAGCCAGCAGATAGGCCGTGCAACGGCCACCGCGACCATCGCGGTTGCGCAAGGTCACGGTCGCCTCGCCCCCTGATATCAGCGCAACCTTGCGACCACTGGCCTTGGCGGCCAGCGCCCGCGCAGCATGGTCCGTCCCGAGTTCCAGTGCATCGCCCTCGAGCGCGTCGCCGAGCATGACCGGTTCATAGCCCATGGACCGGACGGCTTCGACCGCTGCTTCGCACATGTCCGCTGGCCGGGCGCAGAGTTCGGCGGTCGCGCGTTGCATCTTCGGATCATCCGCTTTTGGGGTTTCGAGCGCGCCTGACAGAAGGTGCGCCTCAATTGCGGGCGGCAGCTCGATGTCATATTTCGCGGCAATCGCCATCGTATCGGCGCAGGTCGAGCTGTCCGCAACCGTCGGCCCCGACCCGATCATCGCGATATCGTCGCCGGGAATATCGGAAATGGCAATCATATGGGTTGCCGCCGGCCAGGCTCTCGCGGCCAGCCGCCCGCCCTTGATCGCCGAGAGATGCTTGCGGACCTTATTCATTTCGCCAATCGGCGCACCGCTGCGCAGCAAGGCGCGGGTGACGGCCTGTTTTTCGGCCAGCGATATCCCGTCGGCCGGCGCGGGGAGCAATGCGCTTGCCCCGCCGGACATCAGCACCAGCAAGAGATCATCTGCGCCGAGCGCGTCCGCTGCCTGCAGGGCGCTTTGCGCGGCTTCGGCGCCGAGGGAATCAGGGACCGGATGCGACGCCTCGACGATCTGAAAATTATCCGGCGCGAATCCCGGCTGGACATAGCCTTGGCGCGTCACGATCAGGCCGTTGGCATTTTCCGGTAGGCGATCCAGAATGGCAGCAGCCATCTGCGTGGCCGCCTTGCCAATGGAAAGCAGATAGGTCCGGCCCGTCGCCTGGGGCCATTGGACATCGCGCATGGCTTTGGCCGGCAGCGCGGGTTGCAGCGCCTGCAAATAGAGATCCTCTAAAAAAGCTTTTATTGAATCGGGATTTGTTGTTTGATGCACTGCACAATAAGGGCCCGATTGTTTCGCCGGGGTCAAGAAGATTTTCGGAGTGACAGAGCAGCCATGAATGATCGCGCCACTATCGACCATCTTCTGCAACGGCTCACGGCGCATCTGGGCGCGCTCTACCCCGATCAGGATTGCGAAGCGCTGGCCGAACGGATCGTCGATCTGTTCTGGCCCGACAAGAGCCAGATGATCCCGCGCTCGGAAATCGCCGACAAGCATTTGTGGGACGAGAGCGATGTCGCGATGATCACCTATGGCGGCACCATCCGGTCAGACGGCGAGCGGCCGCTGCGGACGCTGCACCGCTTCCTGAAACAGCATATCGGCCAGACCATCGGCGCCGTTCATATCCTGCCCTTCTTCCCCTATAGCTGTGACGACGGTTTCGGAGTGATCGACTATCTCGCGGTCGACGAGGAGCTGGGCGACTGGTCCGATATCGAAGCCATTGCCGGCGACTATCGGCTGATGGGCGATCTGGTGATCAATCACGGATCGAGCAAATCCGCCTGGTTCCAGCAATTCCTGTCCGGCGAGGCACCGGGCAAAGATTATTATTATACCGCCGATCCCGCCGCCGATCTCGGACAGGTGGTGCGCCCGCGCGCCCATCCGCTGCTGACACCGTTTCGGACCGCGTCCGGCGACCGCCATGTCTGGAGCACGTTCAGCAGCGATCAGCTGGATTTCGACTTCACCAATCCCGAGCTGCTGATCGAATTTGTCAAGATCATCGCCGCCTATATCGAGCATGGCGTGCGGATATTCCGGCTCGACGCGGTCGCCTTCCTGTGGAAGAAAATCGGCACGCCCTCGATCAATCTCGACGAAACCCACGAGATCATCCGTCTGCTCCGGACGCTGATGGACCACCATGCCGAGACGCTGGTCATCATCACCGAAACCAATATCCCCAATCACGAGAATCTGACCTATTTCGGCAACCAGAACGAAGCGCATGTCATCTATAATTTCTCGCTGCCGCCGCTGCTGGTCCATGCGCTGCTAACTGGCAACGCGCTCTATCTGAAGCGGTTAACCCGCAGCAATCCGCCGGCGCTGACCGGCTGCACTTATCTCAATTTCACCGCCAGCCATGACGGGATCGGGCTGCGTCCGACCGAAGGCGCCTTGCCGCAGGGCGAGGTCGACCAGATGCTGGCCACTATCCAGGGCTTTGGCGGGCGGGTGTCGATGCGGCGCGGGCCGGGCGGCACCGAGAAACCCTATGAGATGAACATCTCCTTTTTCGAGGCGATGCAGGGAACGCTGGACGGGCCGGACGAATATCAGATCGAGCGGTTCATGGCCGCCATGGCGATCATGCTGGCGCTGGAAGGCATCCCGGCGATCTATATCCACAGCCTGCTGGCAACGCCAAACGGCTATGAGGATGTCAACCGGACCGGCCACAACCGGTCGATCAACCGGTCCCAATTGGACTATGATCAAATTACCGCGAAACTGGCCGATCCGGAAGCCGTCGAGGCGCAGGTATTTAACCGTTTTCTGGCGCTGGTCGAGACCCGCAAGCAGCAGCAGGCCTTTCACCCCAATGCGGTGCAATTCACCCTGGCGCTGCCCGAAGGCCTATTCGGCATCTGGCGGCAGAGCCGGGAGCGGAAACAGAGCATCTTCGCCATTACCAATGTGACGAAGGACGAGAAAATGCTGTCACTGGCGGACATCAATCTGATCGCCGGTGACCAATGGTGGGACCTGATCTCCGGCCATATCATCACCGACATCGAGGGTGATTTCAGCCTGTCGCCCTATCGGACCGTCTGGTTCAGCAACGTGGCACCTGATCCGGCCCAGTCTTCTCCGGCCTAGTCTTCGTTATCCAGCCGGACCGCTTCCTTGAACCGGTCGGTGAAATCCGGAATGGCGCTGTTGATCCGGTTCCAGTTGGCCATGAAGGGCGTTTCGTTCGGCGATTCCAGGAACACTTCACCGGCGGTCATGATATTTTGCGCAAACAATTCGACCGTCGTTTCTTCTTCGTGCCGGTCAAGCGTCAGGCCGTTCATCACCGCGTCGTTATAGAAAGTCTCGATTCGATCCAGCGCGATCCGGAAATAGGTCGCCTTCAGCGTGCGGAAGGTGCCGGAGGAGAATACCTGACCATCGGTTGCCAGTTTGCGGAACAGCGACTTGGTGATGTCGATGCTCATTTTCGACAGACCGCCTTCGGGATTGTCATGCGAAACCGACTGGTGCTTGTGATCATAATTGTCGGCAATCTCGACCTGGCAGATCGACTGGGTCGACTGGTTCCGCCAGACTTCGGAAAGAACGCCCACTTCCAGACCCCAGTCCGACGGGATACGGATATTCTTGACGACCTGCCGGCCCATCGCGAACTCGCCGGCCAGCGCGTAGCGGAAGCTGTTCAGATAGGTGATATAGTCGTTGGGATCGCAGACTTTCTTGAGCGCAGCCAGCAAAGGCCCGATCAGCAGCCGCACGACGCGGCCGTTGAACTTTTCCTCCGTCGTTCGCGCATAATAGCCTTTGGAGAACACATAGGGGAAAGTCGGATTGGCCACCGGATACATCAGGCGGGCGAGCAATTCGCGGTCATAGGTCAATATGTCGCAGTCATGGAGCCCGACCACCTGGGCGTTGGTGGCAGACAGGAAATAGCCGAAGCAGAACCAGACGTTGCGGCCCTTGCCCGGTTCCGCCGGTGACAGGCCGCGCTCCTTCAGTTCCGCGTCGAGCGCGGTCAGCCGCGGGCCGCTGTTCCAGAGAATATGATGCCGCTGCGGGAGCCGCGAAAAATATTGTTTCGCATATTCGAACTGCTCCTTGTCGGCACGGTCCAGTCCGATGATGATGTCGTCGAGATAGGGCACGTCGCACAGCTCATCGACGATATTTTCGAGCGCAGGACCTTCCAGTTCGGAAAACAGGCTGGGTAACACCAGCGCCATCGGATTGGCCTTGCGGAACCCCATCAAATCCGCTTCCAGCGATTCTACCGACCGGCCGGACAGATTATGAAGTGTCGAAATACTACCGTTTTGATGGAAATCAGCCATAAATGTCCCTGCGCTTGCGAAGCGGCGAGCCTAATCAGCTTTCGGGAATGTTTAAACCCAATTCTGCCAAAATCTCTGTCACCGCGACCACCCAGCCGGCGGGACCGGGAAACGGAGCGGAGCGGACGGTGGCTTGCGCCGACTCGATCGTAACGCCGGCCGGATTTGGCATGATCACCCCGAAATCCGCTGCCTCGATCATGGCGAGATCATTGGGGCCATCCCCCAGGGCAATGGATACAATGTCGCGGTCCGGCATTTGTCCGGCAATGGCTCGCGCGACAATATCCATCGCCTGCACTTTGGTGGCATGCCCGGTCAAATGATAGAAACGCCCGCCCTGCTGGACCCGCAGGCCGTAATCGCCGACCGTTTCTTCCAGCGATCGCAGGTCCGCTGCGGAGCCGGTCCAGAGAAAGGGTTCCGTTGCCTGGCGTTCTCTGGCCCGCCGTGCATCATCCATGGCCAGCCCGGTGGCATCGGCCACCTCTTCGACCGTCATGTCGGAAAAGCCCGTGAAATATTGGCGCTGGGAGCGGGACAGATTGCCGATTCGGTCGCATATTTCCGCATATGGGACCCCCAATGTCCGGTGGCCCGGCGGCGTTCCGTCATCCTGCACCAGATTGTCGGGCCCGTGAATGACGGACCCGTTTTCCGTCACACAGATGGAGAAGGGCAAGGGCAGGTCCTGCTTCAACCAGCATAGTTCCGCATAGGTCTTGCTGGTGACCGGGATGACGTCCGCCAGGGCCTGATCGCAAAGTTTTTGGATCAGTCTGTCGGCTGGCCTTGCCGAATAGCTGCTATGGTCCAGCAGCGTGCCGTCGAGATCGGTAAATATCAATGGGTGGAGGGATTGCTGTGGCATGGAGGGGATGTAGCAGTTCGGCGCGGAGCGGAAAATGCCAATCTGTCGGCCCTTCGCCTTTAGATCGGTATCCGGCAGCCGCACGTCCACAACTCTTGACATCCATGCCCCACCCGTTAATGGCTGCCCTACAAATTGCGGTTCCGTAAAACGAATCACAATTTCCGTCCGAGACAGCGGGTGAGGGTAATTTGACCCTCTTAATTTCCAGCCTAGACGGGGATCAGTTTTTTCGTGTGGCAACACACGGGCACGCAGCCAGCGTTTTCAATGCGGCAAAGCGGCCAAAACCCCCCTTCGGATTATATGGAATTGGCTCAGGCTAATTCTTTCGCTCGTCATGCTGAACTTGTTTCAGCATCTCTCGGGGAAGCACGTTGCCTCCCGGGGTCCTGAAACAAGTTCAGGATGACGCAATTGAAGTAATGGGTTGCGCGTCAAAACGCAGTCCATGTGAAGGAGCAAAATATGGATCGTGGTCAAAAGACCGAAGCGGTTGCCGCTCTGAACGCTGTTTTCAAACAGGCCGGGGTGGTCGTGGTAACACGCAACCTGGGTCTGACTGTGGCTCAGTCTACCGAGCTGCGGACGAAAATGCGGGACGAAGGCGCAAGCTTCAAAGTCTCTAAAAACCGCCTTGCCAAGCTGGCTCTGGAAGGAACCGACTATGCCCCGATAGCAGATCTGCTGTCTGGTCCGGTCGCGCTCGCAACATCGGATGATCCGGTGGCGGCTGCGAAAATCGCGGTTGCATTTGCAAAAACCAACGACCGTTTGGAAATCGTTGGCGGCGCAATGGGCGACACCCTTCTCGACGAAGCTGGCGTCAAATCACTGGCATCCATGCCTTCGCTTGACGAACTGCGCGGAACGATTGTTGGCCTGCTTCAGGCACCAGCAACCAAAATCGCACGGGTTCTTGTCGAGCCGGCGACCAGTGTTGCACGCGTAACCAGCGCTTATGCTGCTACGGGTGAATGAATTTAACTTTTCAAATATTTAGAAAATTGGAGCGTATTTAAAATGGCTGATATTGCAAAACTGGTCGAAGAACTTTCGAAACTCACCGTCATGGAAGCGGCTGAACTGTCCAAGGCACTGGAAGAAGAGTGGGGCGTTTCCGCTGCTGCTGCTGTTGCTGTCGCTGGTCCTGCTGCTGCAGGCGGTGGCGAAGCTGCTGAAGAGCAGACCGAATTTGACGTAATCCTGACCGGCGACGGCGGCAAGAAAATCCAGGTGATTAAGGAAGTCCGTGCGATTACCGCTCTGGGCCTCACCGATGCCAAAGCCCTCGTCGAAGGCGCGCCTAAAGCCATCAAGGAAGGCGTTGCGAAAGCCGAAGCTGAAGAAATCAAAGCGAAGATCGAAGCAGCCGGCGGTACCGTCGAACTCAAATAAGCCTGACGGTTTATTGCAAAAATTTGGGGCGGCTTCCGGTTCGGGAGCCGCCCTTTTTCATGCTGGCCGTGATGGCCCGATAGGCGACCTGATCCAAGGCGGCCCGCCTGCCTACCGATGCTTACCCTTGTCGGTTGCGACTGGCCTGTCCGGACCCTGCCCTCACCCGCTTTGACTAGAATGGTGAACCGGTATATTCTGGGCGATATTGGTTGCGGCCTGTATCGGAGGCACCGGATGTTCACTTTTCCGCTACTCATTCAAATTCATGTCATCGCTGCTGCGGTCGCGATCCTCACCGGCCTCATTGTCTTTTCCCTGCCCAAGGGTGACCGGCGCCACCGGTTCTGGGCCTGCATCTATGTCACCGCGATGATGGTCACCACCGGCGTCGTTATATTCGTGCCGGCAACGGTGCTGGAATTTGGCGAAAGCGGCTGGGGCTTTTTCCACCTGTTCATTCTGGTCGGGGGAGTGAGCGCCTTTGTCGGGATATTCGCCCTGTTCAAATGGCGCAGGACGCGCGACCCGGCATGGCTGCGCAATCACCAGATCCGCTTCGCTTTCTCTTATGCAGGGCTGCTGATGGCCGGGTTCAGCCAGCTTTCGACCAATCCCCGCTTCGGCCTCGTCACCACATTGACCCCTTCCCAATTCTGGCTGAGCTTCATCGCCACCAATCTGGCGATCCTGACAGTCGCGATGTTTTTTGTGTCGCGCTATCTGGCGAAAGGCGATCCCCGCCGTCGTTACGCCATGAAAATCTGATCGCGCGCCTTTTTCCTTGCAGCGGACCCGCGCCGCTCTAGACTCCCGCGGATGACCGATAATGATGATCTCGCCGCGCTGGTGCGCACGATACCCGACTATCCGAAACCGGGCATCCAGTTTCGCGACGTATCCACCCTGCTGCTCGACGGACCGGCCTTTCGCCAGACCATCGACCGGATGATCGCGCTGGTCGACCCGGAGAGTTTCGACCTGATCGCCGGTATAGAGGCGCGCGGATTCATCGTGTCGGCGGCGATGTCCTATGCGCTTGGCAAGGGCAAGGTGATGCTGCGCAAGCCCGGAAAACTCCCCGGCAAGGCGGTCAGCATCGACTATGCGCTGGAATATGGCACCGACCGGATCGAGATGCACGATGACGCCGTCCGGCGGGGACAACGGGTGCTCCTGGTCGACGATCTGCTGGCCACCGGCGGGACGGCCATGGCCGGTGCGGACCTGCTCCGCGGGCAGGGCGCGATTGTCAGCCAGGCCCTTTTCATCGTCGACCTGCCCGGTCTCGGTGGCGCGCAGAAGCTCGCCGCTGCCGGGATGGCGCCGAAGGCATTGATGGCCTTTGCCGGTGACTGAAAATATCGCGATCATCACCGGAGTCCGGAACGAGGCGGACGCTTTCCGCCGGGACGATGCTGTCGAGCGGTTCGACAGCCCGTTCGGCCCCATCCGCCAACTTGACCATGACGGCAAGCAGGTCACGATCCTGTGCTCCGGTATCGGCAAGGTCCACGCCGGCGCGGCCGCCCTCTATATGCACGGCCGCTTCGCCCCCGACCTGTTTCTGGTGATCGGCACCGCCGGCCATGTCAGCGCCAAGCAAGGCGACTGTTTCTATCTGGGCGAATCCCTGCAGGCCGATTACGGCACGCTCGAAAAGTTCGGCCAGCATGACGGCTTCACCCATTATAACGCCGGCGCATGGCCCATTGGTCCGGCCGACTGGAGTCCCTTTACCGCCCATCCGATGCCCGAAGCTCTGGCGCTGCCGCAAGCGCGCATTGCAACAGCCGACTGTTTCGTCAAATGCCCCGATCGCTCCGGCTATTTGCGCGATGTCTTGCAGGCCGATCTGGTCGATATGGAAACCGCAGCGGTCGCCCAGATCGCGTCACTGCTCGAAATTCCGTGGGCCGGCATAAAGGCGGTCAGCGACGGCGCGAACGGCAACAGCTCGGACGATTTCCACGCCAATCTCGAGGCAGCAGCCACACGGGCTGCCGATGCCGCAGCCAGATTCCTGACCCTTCTCTAATAATCACAGCGAATCGAACCCCGGACCGGCCAGCACGCTAACGTCTGATTTACCAAAATTAACTTTGTAAGAACTCTATTCGCTTAAGGCCGCACAAGGACGATTGAAATCGTACCATTTTGGGGTGGATATGGGTGAAACAATTACCCTTCAGCGGTTGCTGGAGATGCATAAGAAGGTTTGGAACTTCAAGATCAATAGCGATCATGAGACGTCCGAACTCGTGGCTCGCGAACAGTTGAAATCCTTTGGCCAGATCTCGCGTATCGGCGCGCTGATTACGATCCCGCTGGGCATTTATGCGCTTTTCATACTCTTCGCCTTTGCCGAATCCACGTTCATTGCAATTGCCTTTCTTTGTCTGGCCATTTCCGCTTTCATGGGCACCCGCAACTATTTCCGGCAGGTTGCCTTCGACCCCGATACCGCGGACTGCAAAGCGGCTATCAAGGGAATCCATGTCGAAAGCATCATCACCAGCGCCTCTTTTTCCAGCATCATGGCGATACCTTTCGCCTTTGGACAAATTCCCTACAGTCTGGATGTCGCGATACTGGCGATGGGCGGCCTTTCCGTCGGCGGCTTCGTCTATGGCAGCATCCCCCGGGCCCAGACCTATAATCTGATCATCACAACCCTGTGCTATGCAACCGCCTTCATCGCCGCAGAGGGCTATGGCGGCATTACCGCTGCAGCCCTGATGACCTTTTTCGCGCTGTGCAGCGCCTATATATACCGATTGTTTTTCTTCAACTTCGCGCAGCGCCACCTGTATGCTGCGAAACAGAAAAATGCCGCAGAAACCGTCCGGCTTTTGCTGTTTGACTATGCCGAGCAAAGCTCTGACTGGCTTTGGGAAGTGAATGCCGATCATCGGATTGTCAGTCCGTCGGCGCGCTTTGCCACCGCGGTTCAGATGGAAATCCGCGATCTCCGCAATCTGCCGCTGGTCGACCTGTTTGAAGATTCGACGGAGCGCAACCAGCTCGTCCAAAGCCTGTCTTCGGGCAAGGCATTTCGGGACATCCATGTCCCGATCATCATTGCCGGCGAGGAGCGCTGGTGGAAACTCTCGGGCCGGCGGATCAGGACAAGTTCCGGGGAAAGCAAGCATATTCGCGGCGTCGCAGCGGATGTCACGCGCGCGAAAAACGCCGAGGCACGGGTCGCGCATCTGGCCCATTTCGACAGCCTGACCGATCTGCCCAACCGGGCATTGTTCAACCAGTCGCTGGAACGTTCTATCTCGCGCATGAGGGAAGACCAGAAACTGGCGGTCCTCTATCTCGACCTCGATCATTTCAAATCGATCAACGATACGATGGGACATGGTGCGGGCGACATTGTCTTGAAAGCCGTCGCCAGCCGCCTGGAAAAAGTAATCGGCATTGAAGGCATGGTGGCGCGTCTGGGTGGTGACGAATTTGCGATATTGCTGCGCAATTGCGGATCGACCGAACATGTCATCGACATCGCCAATGAAGTTGTCGAGAGCATCGCGATACCGGTAATGGTCGAAGGCCAGGCGGTGATCACCGGCGCCAGCATCGGCATCGCCATGGCTCCGCAGGGCGACTGCAGCGCAGAGGAATTGATCAAATATTCCGATATCGCGCTATATCACGCGAAGGAAAACGGCCGCGGCTGTGTTTCGGTGTTCGAAGCATCGATGCATGACGCCGTACAGGAACGCCGCAATATCGAACTGGACCTGCGCGCGGCGCTGAAGCGCAACGAGTTTGTTCTCCATTACCAGCCGCTGATCGATATCGAAAATAGCGAGACGATCGGCTATGAAGCGCTGCTCCGCTGGAACCACAGCGAAAAAGGCGTCATCATGCCGGATGACTTTATCCCGGTCGCAGAAGATACGGGCATGATCGTTCAGCTTGGCGAATGGGTCGTCCGTTCAGCCCTGCACGAACTGGTCAACTGGCCCGAGCATCTGAGCGTCGCGGTCAATCTGTCCCCGGCACAGATGCGCAGTCCGAACCTGATGGCAACCATTATCAACGCCCTGGCTGCCACCGGCATCGCACCGCACCGGCTGGAGCTGGAAATCACTGAATCCGTTCTGATGAACGACAACCAGTCCAATGTGGAATTGCTCCACAAAATCCGCTCGCTGGGCGTGCGCATAGCGCTCGACGACTTTGGCACCGGTTATAGTTCGCTCAACTATTTGCGCAGCTTCCCGTTCGACAAGATCAAGATTGATAGCTGTTTCGTTGATGAAGTGGACAGCCGCGAAGACTGCCGGGCAATCGTCAGGGCGGTCACCGGCCTCGCCAATAGTCTTGGCATGATAACAACCGCCGAGGGCGTCGAACGCCGCGATCAGCTAGAACAGCTGAAACTCGAAGGCTGCGTCCAGGTTCAGGGATATCTGTTCAGCAAGGCCATACCCGCCGCCGAAATATCGGGGCGGATAGCGCCGACGAGGGAGCCTGCGCCGCTGGTCAGCGATATGGGCGAGCAGAGCGTTGGGTCGAAAACGGCTCCGGCAACAGCCCGCAGGGAAAAGACGGGATAAGGACCGCTCTTGATTATCGCCACTGTGATTGAGCGCTCCCCCTGCAATGGGGGAGCGCTCGTCAACAGATTGCCTTAACCCGCCACCCAGTTACCGTGGAATCCCGGAGGGATGCGATGCGGCAGATGGATCACCGCCTGCGGCTCGCCGAGAAAATCGTCGGCGTTGAGAATGTGCAATTCGGTTTTTTCCTGCTCCGCGTCGATCACCAGACCGATCAGCCAGCCCTCGTCCTCGGCCGCATCCGGCGAGCGGGGCACGAAGACAAATTCTCCCGGATGGCAGCCCGGACCAAAATCGCGCACCAGCTTGCTGCCCTCTTCCAGATCATGTTTGAACAATTCGGTGCCCGCCATGTCCAGTTCGTCGGGACGACCCGCCAGCGCGATATCGTAGATATAGCGATAGGGCTGCATCGTTTTCCGCTCGTCATAGCGCGGGAATTCCTGCGCCCGGTCGTCCAGAATCTTGCGGTCGACTTTCTTGCTCACCGGATCGACGGTCCAGCGTTCCAGCCGTGACCATTCGCCGCCGGGACCGAAGGTCGTCCGCGCGTAGGTGCTTTCGTGCACCACGACATCGACAATCACCTTGCCGTCTGCGGTTTCGAAGGCATTGGCAGGATGATAGACATAGCAGGGCTCGTCCAGCTCGCACCAGATGGTTTCCATGCCCAGACCCTCGCGCGGGCACAGACCGACCCGCGCGCCATGGTCCGGGTTCCAGTCATAGGGGAATTCGAAACCGGCGAGCATCCGCTTCATCGAGAAAGTCGCCGGCAGATCGAAAACCAGCACATGGTTTTCGGTAATCTGGCAATCATGGATTGATGGCCCCTGGCGCACCGGGATCGGTTCCTCGCGGCGGACCTTGCCGTCCTTGTCCAGCACCACATGCCAGACCTTGTCCATCACCGGCGCGTCATAGCAGATGGCGTGCATCTCGCCGGTGGCCGGATCGAGATGGGGATGGGCAGAAAAGGCATGATTCAGGGTATTATCGAACGGATTATGCGCAATTGTGTCCAGTTCTGTAGACATTTCTACCGGAAAGCCCCCCGCTTCGACGATCGCGAAGGTCCGGCCGTTGATGCCGACGATATTGGTATTGGCATTATCGGTGCGCGGCTTGCGGGTGCCCGGCTTGCGCTCTTCGCCCAGCGCGTCGCTCACCTTGTTCGACCGGACCCAGCGGTTGCGATACCATTCCGCCTTGCCATCAACGATCCGGATGCCATGGGCCATGCCGTCACCGGTGAACCAGTGGTAGCTCGCCTCGTCCGGCGCCTGGACCGGATTGGGACCGATACGCAGGTAGCGACCGTCCAGCTGCGCCGGGATTTCGCCGTCTACGTCCAGGTCCGCCAGCGTCACCTCTTCGGTCATCGGCTTGTGAACACCGGTCAGATAAGGGTGCCCGCCCTCGGGCTTTTCCAGCCGCTTGCGGTTGAAGCTCGACACGGCGCCCATGACGGGCGTAACGGCGGCACGGATAGTTTTTTCAATTACAGAGGCCATGGATATTTCCTTCCGGGTTGAAACAGCTGTCAGTCGGCGACAGACGATTTGGACCATGCAAAGGAAATCACGTGCATCATTGGCAATATCCTCTCTTCCAGCTTGGCAAACCGAGTCGCAATGTTTATGCTGTTAACATGACCGACAATGATAACAGTGTCAACATAAGAGTGGCGGAAAGTGGAACATGCTTCCAATTCTTCCAGTGAGCGCGCCCTATCATCACGGTGACCTGCGCGCTGCGGCGCTGCAAATCGGGATGGAGCGGATCGAGGATCAGGATCATCCCGACCTCGGCCTGCGCGCTCTCGCCCGCGATCTGGGGGTGTCGGCCACGGCATTATACCGGCATTTCCCAAACAAGGACGCGTTGCTCGACGCGCTGGCACTGGAGGCGCTCGGCCGATTGGGTGCCAACCAGGCCAGGGCCGCCGAAGCAGCCGGCGGCGGGCGCAACGGCTTCATCGAAGTCGGCATCACCTATGTTACATGGGCCGTCGAGAACCCCTCCCTGTTCCGGCTGATCTACACCCGCGTCGGCAAGGTGGATTTCGATTGCGACCCGACGGAAATGGGCGAGGCCTTCATGCAGCTGCGCGGCGGAATTGCGACGACCATGCCCGACAATATGTCCATCGAGCAACGCAATGTCGCGGCATTGCACGCCTGGTCGCTGGTCCACGGTCTGGCCATGCTGATACTGGACGGACAGGTGGAATATGATCCGGATATGGTACGCAATGTTGTGGTGATGACCGATTTTCGGGGCAGCTGAACCGCGTCGCGCGACCGGGGCTAAATGGTGCTTAACCCGCCTTTTACCTGCTTCTGCTAGCTTTGCCTTGCGCAGAATAGACGGGATCTAGAACAAGAAACCATGCAGGACCTTTTCACCAGAAACGACAGGAAAGGGAAGCTCTTCGCCGGGTTGATCCTCGGCCTGATGAGCGTACTTACCGCGCTGGAGCTTGCGCTTGCCGATCGCAAGTTCGGACTGTTCACGGGCGGCTTTGGCCAGTCGCAGGCGGTCGACACACTCGCAGAGCGCAGTCTCTTCTTTGCCGGCTATATCTCTGCAATGGCGTTGCTGATTTTCGCTGTCTGGTGGATCATCGTCCGGCTGTTCCGGAGCAGACGGTCCTGGCCGCCCTTGTTCTTTCTGGCGACGATCGTCGGCGGAGCCTATATCCTGCTGCTCGCCCTGACCTTCCAGCTGCATCAATATTTCAGCGACACGATGAGCTTCGCTTTGATGGCCAATCTCGGCGGCGGCAGCCTGACCGATGCTCTGCTTTTTGCTTCGAACGAGATTTTCCTCGGTGTCGCGGCACTGGTCTTGGGCCTCGTTGCCTATGTCTATTTATTTCGCTGGCTGTCCCGCAAATTTCCGGTGCGCGCCGACCATCTGCAATGGGCCGCCCATGGCCGCCTCGTCCTGGCGACATTCTTCCTCACACTGATACTCGCGATTGCCGTGCCGATGGTTTCAAGCGATGTAAAAAATGGCCTGAACCGCACGCTAGCCTGGGGGCTTTTCACGACGGCGGCCAACCGCCTGACAGATTTTGACAATGACGGCTTTGGCTGGATTTCCGGCATGCCGGACCGGCATCCGTTCAACAGCGCGCGTTATCCGCTGGCCATGGATATACCGGGAAACGGGATCGACGAGGATGGCTATGGTGGCGATCTGGAGTTGCTCCCGATGACGCCGCAGCCGCCGGTCACGACGATAGCCGGCGACCGGCCCCATCTGATCCTGATCATCATGGAAAGCACCCGCCATGACGTGATCGGCAAGCGTATCAACGGCAAGGCGGTCGCTCCCAATCTCGAAGCGATCGCCAAAGCGGGCAGTCTGGTTTCCCCGGTCTTCAGCCATGTCGGCTTTACCACCGCATCGCTCAAGTCGCTGTTCTCCGGCAGTCTGCAGCCCGCCAGCGGCTCTCCGTCGCTGTTTCGCGAACTGAAAGCCAGCGGCTATGAAATCGCCGTTTTTTCCGGCCAGCCGGAGGGTTTCGGCGATATTGCCGAAACCGTCGGCATGCGCGAAAATGCCGATATATTTCTGGATGGCGAGAGGCTGAAACATCTGCGCGCGTTCAGCAACGGCGCGCAGGGTTCGATCCTGATCGACGAGAAGCATCTTCTGGACGCCTTTGCGGACGCATATCGGCAGCCCTCGAAATGGCTGCTGCCGCAATTCCTCTATTTCAACTTCCAGTCCCCGCATTTTCCCTATTTCCACAAGGGCATGGCGCTTAACCTAGTGGACAGACCATTGCCCCGGTCGGAAATCAGCGCCGGACAAAGGGACAAGCTGCAGCAAACCTACTGGAACGCGGTCTCCCATTCTGACGAGCAACTCGGCGAGCTGGTTGCGACGTTGAAGCGCAAAGGCATGTGGGAGGACAGCGTCGTGGTCATCACCGGTGACCATGGCGAAGACCTGTTCGAGGAAGGCTTTCTGGGCCACGGTCACAATATCAACATCCGGCAATACGGGACATTTCTGGTCACCAACCGCCCCGGCCTTTCGGCCGAAGCGCCGGTCGGGCTGAGCGATTATCGTGCCATCATCCTGGCGCTGCTAAACGGTGAAACGCCAGCCCTTCCCGCCAAACCTGTCTTGATGACAGTCGGCGATCTTCAGCATCCGGCCCAGATCGGCATCGCTGAAGGCGCATCGCAGATTACGACCTTGCGGCTCGACACGGGTGAAGCCTGTCTGGTCGAGCAAAAGCGCTGTGCGCATGCGAATGGCTTGACCGGTGCCTTCAGCGATCGCGTCGACCGGCTGATCCGGATCTGGGGATCCGCAAGGTGGCAAAGCCGGTCAGACGCGCCGCGCGACTGATCACAGACCGGCAGCTATTCCGCGACGACCTTCGCTTTTTCCCTCCGCGCCGGTTCGACAGCCCCGACCAGACTCCGTCCGGATTTTTTCGCTTTGGCCACCCGGCGGAAGGCCTCCAGATACCGGTCAAAGAATCGCCGGTTTTCCGGGCTTCTTTTCGATCGCATGTCGCAGAAAATCTTGCGGTTCCAGCCGAGAAATGTCCCGAGATTGACCATTGCATATATATAGACCAGCATCGCAGCCGAGAGGCCGAAAGCCGCCGGCACGCCTCCTGCCAGCCATGCCGCGCCGACCAGCACCGGATATAGAAAGGTCGGATAGACGGTGGCCCGGCGATAGTTGAAGAGCAGCTTGCTGTCCTTGGAGGGAATACCGAGCTTTCCAACCAGAAGGGAAGTGAACGGCAAGCGATAATGGATGACCGCCAGGATGATCTTGCTCCACCACGGGATCGGCGCGAGCGCGATCGTTCCCAGCGCGACAAGCTCGAATGCCGGGTAGCGCAGCAATAACATCATCAACACCCGATAGTCGCGATTGTGACGGCTGATTTCCCGGATCAATTTGTCGACGCCTTCCACCTTGTACCGTCCCTTCTCCCGGAAATAATAGGCGTTGTTGGGGAAGAAATAATATTTGATGACATCATAGACGCTGCGGGCATCGCGAATGCTCGGCCGAATCTCGAGCGTCTTTGCGACTTCGTCCGTATAGATGCCGTACCAGACAAGATGGTCGGTGGGCTTGGCCGGACGATCAACGTAAAAGGTCTTGTTATAGCGATCAATCCGCTCATGGAGATTGCCGTTAATCCGTTCCCGATAGGGCGCATCATCGATCATCCGGTGAACCAGCAAAGACTGCATTTCCGTGATATTGTTCAGGCCGCCGGTCATCGGACGGGTGAAGCCCACCGTATAGATGTTCGACAGTTCCGGCGGAACGACCCCCAGAAATGTGTCGCGATGCTGATATTTGAAGGTGCGGCTTTCGCCATCCTGCTCGTAGTGAATGGCGGGGATCGCCGGCTCCTCATGATCGCCGTCGATCACCAGATCGAACGCGACACTCCGCCCCCCCTCGCTCAGGGTCATCGCACTCCGGTCGACCTGGCTTTTGTCCTTGTCCCAAAGCTCGACGAACCCGTGTTCGACAAAGAAGGGCAAGTCATTGATCAGCAATCCCTTGCCGATCTCTTCGTCCAGATTGTCGCCACAGAATACCTTGTAACTGTCAATCGGCCAATATTTGATAGCAATATGGCCGTTCTCAATCGGCGCTTTGGCTTTGAAGATCGTGCGAAGATCGTGCCGCGGCCGGTTCGCCACGGGTTGCCGCACAGCCATGCTGTTGCGGTCGACGATTTTCGCGAGCCAGGGATAGAGCACAGCCTTCTGATAGCCCGCGTCGTTGAAGGACTGATAGGTACGGCGGGACAGTTCGCGAACGTTCTGGCACTCGAACTGGTCCAGCGACACCAGCCGGGCACCGTCATCAAGCGGCGAATAGGTCGCGAACACCTTGTCCAGCATGATGCAGCCGTTCGTGACCAGATGGACCTTGGCCCCGTGCCCGACCAGCTTGGCGATGATCAGATTTGATGAATCGCCGTGCGCGGTCACCGCAACCGATTTGCCGGCAAAACTTTCGTCGATCTTCAGGTTTTTCAGCGACTCATGAATTTTCCGGCGAAAGGCGGTGGCGATGACAACATGCCGCGCGCGATATTCCTCGCCCGTCGCCAGGCGGACAACAGAGTGATCGTCATGGTTGACAATCTCGCTGACAAAACCCTCGATGAACGCATCTTCATAGATTTTGGCGTATTTTTTCATATAGTCATAATATTCACGGGCGGTGGGATAGCCGTCCGTCATCTCGCCGTTCTGCTTTTCCAGCAAAGCCACGAGTTCCCAACTGTAGAAGCTGCTGTGGATGGAACTGACCAGGTCAAAGCCGAGCTCGTCCTTTTCTTCCAGCTGCTTCCATATCGGTTTCTGGTCAGAAATGATGCGGAAGCTCTGGCCGGTGCGCTTCAGCTCCCGCACCAGAGCCATCGTCGAAAATCCCCCGCCAATGATGATGACTTCCTCGCCCGTTTCAACCCGCATCTGCTCTCCCCCACTTCTATCCACTTGTAAAATACCGTCCTAGCGGCATCGAAAGCGAAGGCATCGATTGGTTAAGCCTTGTTTCACCATGGGACAGACGATTTGGCGGCAATTTCAAGGAGATGTTCCACCGGATGATCAGGCCGTGATCTTCCGGACGCGAACCCTGCCTGCTCACACCGGCAGACCACGCTTCCCCTTGACCAAAGCCTCGCATCGCCCTATATCCCGCGCTCACCACAGATTTCGAGACAGGGCGTGCAGTCGCGCGGCGCGCCAGAAGAAATGAAATTTGCACGGTTTTCAGGACGCTAAAAAGCTGCAGTTTCCCGCTTCGGGAGACATGCGGCTTTTGTTGTCTTGAAGCGCCTCCACATTTTGATTTTCCGCCGGTTTTCCCGGCGATGGCGAGAAGGCAAAACTATATGGCTACCCAAGCAGCTTCGGTCAAAACGACGGCTCCGACCCCCACCCGCAAGAAGCGTATTCGCAAGATCTTCGGCGACATCCACGAAGTCATCGAAATGCCGAATCTCATCGAGGTTCAGCGCGAATCATATGAGCAGTTCCTGCGTTCGGATCCTTCGATCGGATATGTCTCCGGCCTCGAAAAGACGCTGCGCAGCGTTTTCCCGATCCGCGATTTTGCCGGCACCGCCGAAATGGACTTCGTCAACTATCAGCTCGAAGATCCCAAATATAACGTCGAGGAATGCCGTCAGCGGGGCATCACCTATGCCGCGCCGATGAAGGTGACCCTTCGCCTGATCGTGTTCGAGGTCGATCCCGAAACAGAAGCACGCTCGGTTCTCGATATCAAAGAGCAAGACGTTTATATGGGCGACATGCCTTTGATGACCAAGAACGGCACGTTCGTCATCAACGGTACAGAGCGCGTCATTGTCAGCCAGATGCACCGTTCGCCCGGCGTCCTGTTTGACCATGACCGTGGCAAGACCCACTCGTCCGGCAAATTCCTCTTCGCCGCCCGCGTCATTCCTTACCGCGGTTCATGGCTCGACTTTGAATTTGACGCGAAAGACATCGTCAACGTCCGTATCGACCGCAAGCGCAAGCTGCCGGTGACCGCATTGCTGCGTTCGCTGGGCGACGCCATTCTCGAAGTCAAAGAAAAGAAGCCTGATTTCAAGGTCGGCGAGATGGTTCGTGTCAGCGGCATGAAGCAGCCGGCCGAAATTCTCGAGATTGACGGCAATCTGATCACGATCCGCGAACCCATGGGCGCTATCGAATTCAACGGTGGCAAGATTGAAGACGAAGGCCGCACCAAGAGCGCCGAAATCGTCAAGATCGTCAAGCAGGGCTATTCGGAAGAAGATATCCTCAACCTGTTCTACGAGCGCATCGTCTACAAGCGCGCGAAAGACGGCTGGACCATTCCATTCGTCGCCGAACAATGGCGCGGCATCAAGCCGACCTTTGATATTGTCGACGCGCAGAGCGGTGAAGTCGTTTTCGAAGCGGCGACCAAGATCACCCCGCGCGCTGCCAAGAAAGCCGAATCCGATGGCATGAAAAACATCGTGATCCCGACCGAGGAAATTTTCGGTCGCTACAGCGCCTTTGACCTGATCAACGAGAAAACCGGCGAAATCTACATCGAAGCCGGTGACGAAGTCACCGCCGAAAATCTCGAAAAGATCGACAATGCCGGCATCGACGCGCTCGAACTGCTCGACATCGACCATGTCACAACCGGTCCGTGGATCCGCAACACGCTGAAGGTCGACAAGGCCGAAGACCGTGACGGCGCGCTTTCCGATATCTACCGCGTCATGCGTCCTGGCGAACCGCCAACGCGCGAAACCGCTGAAGCCCTGTTCGAAGGCCTGTTCTTCGATCCGGAACGCTATGACCTGTCCGCTGTGGGCCGCGTCAAACTCAACATGCGTCTCGAGCTGGATGCGCCGGCTGATTACACGATCCTGCGCAAGGAAGACATTCTCGCGGTTGTCAAAACCCTGGTCGATCTGAAAGACGGCAAGGGCGAAGTCGATGACATCGACAACCTCGGCAACCGTCGTGTCCGTTCGGTTGGCGAGCTGCTGGAAAACCAGTATCGCGTCGGCCTTCTCCGCATGGAGCGCGCCGTCAAGGAGCGCATGAGCAGCGTCGACGTATCCACCGTGATGCCGAACGATCTGATCAATGCGAAGCCTGCGGTTGCAACGGTTCGCGAATTCTTCGGCTCCTCGCAGCTGTCGCAGTTCATGGATCAGACCAATCCGCTTTCGGAAGTCACCCATAAACGCCGCGTATCAGCCTTGGGCCCCGGTGGTCTGACCCGTGAACGGGCCGGCTTTGAAGTCCGCGACGTTCACCCGACCCATTATGGCCGTATCTGCCCGATTGAAACGCCGGAAGGCCCGAACATCGGTCTGATCAACTCGCTGGCATCGTTCAGCCGTGTCAACCAGTACGGCTTTATCGAAACGCCATACCGGAAAGTCGTCGATAACAAGGTCACCAATGACGTTGTCTATCTTTCCGCAATGGAAGAGCAGAAGCACACCGTGGCTCAGGCAAATGCCGAGCTGACCGAAGACGGCAGCTTCGTCGAGGAAATCGTTTCCTCGCGTCAGGCTGGCGAATTCCTGATGGCGCCGCGCGACATCATCACGCTGATGGACGTTAGTCCGAAGCAGCTGGTGTCGGTTGCCGCCTCGCTTATTCCGTTCCTGGAAAACGATGACGCCAACCGCGCGCTCATGGGATCGAACATGCAACGTCAGGCTGTGCCTCTGGTGAAAGCCGAAGCACCGTTTGTCGGAACCGGCATGGAAGAAACCGTGGCCCGCGACTCTGGCGCAGCCATCGCGGCCCGCCGCGCCGGCATCGTCGATCAGGTGGACGCCACCCGTATCGTCATCCGCGCATCGGGCGCTGTCGAAGCCGGCAAATCCGGTGTCGACATCTACACGCTGCAGAAATTCCAGCGTTCCAACCAGAACACCTGCATCAACCAGCGTCCGCTGGTGAAGGTCGGCGAAATCGTCCAGCAGGGCGACACGATTGCCGATGGTCCGTCCACCGACATGGGCGAACTGGCACTCGGCAAGAACAGCCTCGTCGCCTTCATGCCCTGGAATGGCTACAACTACGAGGATAGTATCCTCATCTCCGAACGGATTGTGAAAGACGACGTCTTCACCTCGATCCACATCGAAGAATTTGAAGTCATGGCCCGCGACACCAAGCTTGGCCCCGAAGACATCACCCGCGACATTCCCAATGTCGGCGAGGAAGCCCTGCGCAACCTCGACGAAGCGGGCATTGTCTATATCGGTGCGGAAATCGAGCCGGGCGATATTCTCGTCGGCAAGATCACGCCCAAGGGCGAATCGCCAATGACGCCGGAAGAAAAGCTCCTCCGCGCCATCTTCGGTGAAAAAGCGTCTGACGTGCGTGACACCTCCCTGCGCCTGCCGCCCGGCGTTGCCGGTACGGTCGTCGAAGTCCGTGTCTTCAACCGCCACGGCATCGACAAGGACGAACGCGCCCTGGCGATCGAACGCGAAGAAATCTCGCGCTTCACCAAGGATAGGGATGACGAACGCGCCATCCTCAATCGCGCAACTTTCAACACGCTGAAAGACATGCTGATTGGCCAGACTGCGACGTCCGCACCCAAGCCGATGAAGAAGGGCGCGACGATCACCGAGGAAAGCCTGTCCGAACTGGAACAGGTCGACTGGTGGAAAATCGCGGTCAAGGACGATCAGGTTCAGTCCGATTTCGAAGCCACCCGTCAGCAATATGACGAAGCGATCAAGCTGATCAACGAACGGTTCGAAGACCGTCGCGAAAAGCTGGAACGTGGTGACGAACTGGCTCCTGGCGTATTGAAGATGGTCAAGGTTTTCGTCGCGGTGAAGCGCAAGCTGCAGCCGGGCGACAAAATGGCCGGCCGTCACGGCAACAAGGGCGTTATCTCCCGCATTCTTCCGCAGGAAGACATGCCGTTCCTCGAAGACGGTACCCCGGTTGACATCGTGCTCAACCCTCTGGGTGTGCCTTCGCGAATGAACGTCGGTCAGATTTTCGAAACCCATCTCGGCTGGGCCGCACGTGGCCTCGGCGAGCAGGTTACCGAAGCACTGGCGGAGTGGCGTATCGCCAATCCGAACCCGGAAACGGCACCGCCACCGGACGCTGTGAAGGAACGGCTGAAGGTCATCTATGGTGAACAATATCACGAAGATATTGATAGCCGCGATACCGCTGAAATCGTCGAAATGGTCGGCCATCTGCGCCATGGTGTCCCGATGGGAACGCCGGTGTTTGACGGTGCCCATGAAGGCGATATTTCCGACATGCTCGAACTGGCGGGTCTGGATCGCAGCGGTCAGGTCAATCTTTACGATGGCCGTACCGGTGACAAGTTCGACCGCAAGGTGACCGTCGGCTATATCTACATGCTCAAACTGCACCATCTGGTCGACGACAAGATCCACGCACGTTCCATTGGTCCTTACAGCCTTGTCACGCAGCAGCCTCTTGGCGGTAAAGCGCAATTTGGCGGACAGCGTTTCGGGGAAATGGAAGTCTGGGCACTGCAGGCTTACGGCGCGGCTTACACGTTGCAGGAAATGCTGACGGTCAAGTCGGATGACGTGATCGGCCGGACCAAGGTTTACGAAGCGATCGTCAAGGGTGACGATACATTCGAAGCTGGCGTTCCGGAAAGCTTCAACGTTCTGGTCAAGGAAATGCGGTCGCTCGGCCTCAACGTCCAGCTCTCCAGCTTCGGTGACGAAGATGAAGAAGGCGATGATGACGACGGCATTGCGATAGCGGCGGAGTGAAGCGGTAGTTTCACTCCACCCAGCATTTGAAATTTGGGGCGAAAGCCCAAGAGGAATTAAGACATGAACCAAGTAACAAATTTTGCAAATCCGATCGCAAAGCCGGAAACATTCGACCAGATCCAGATCGGTCTTGCTTCGCCAGAGCGCATCCGCAGCTGGTCCTTTGGTGAAATCAAGAAACCGGAAACCATCAACTACCGGACCTTCAAGCCGGAACGCGATGGCCTGTTCTGTGCGCGTATCTTCGGTCCGGTAAAGGATTACGAATGCCTGTGCGGCAAGTACAAGCGCATGAAATACAAGGGCATCGTCTGCGAAAAATGCGGTGTCGAAGTCACGGTAACCAAAGTCCGCCGGGAACGCATGGGTCATATCGACCTTGCTGCTCCTGTCGCGCATATCTGGTTCCTGAAATCGCTGCCATCGCGCATCGGCCTGCTGCTCGACATGCAGCTCAAGCAGCTGGAGCGCGTGCTCTATTTCGAAAGCTATGTGGTTATCGAACCCGGTTTGACGGCTCTGGAAAAATTCCAGCTGCTGACCGAAGACGAAATGCTCGAAGCGCAGGATGAATATGGCGAAGACGCTTTCTCTGCCGGTATCGGTGCCGAAGCTGTCAAGATCATGCTCCAGGACCTCGATCTGAAGCAGGAACGCGACGATCTGATGGAAGATCTGCGGACGACCAAGTCGACGCTGAAACCCAAGAAGATCATCAAGCGCCTGAAAGTGGTCGAAAGCTTCATCGATTCGGGCAACAAGCCGGAATGGATGATCCTGGAAATCATTCCCGTGATTCCACCCGAGCTGCGCCCGCTGGTGCCTCTCGATGGCGGCCGCTTCGCGACCTCCGATCTCAACGATCTCTATCGCCGCGTGATCAACCGGAACAACCGTCTGAAACGCCTGATGGAACTCCGCGCGCCGGACATCATCGTCCGTAACGAGAAGCGTATGCTTCAGGAATCGGTCGACGCATTGTTTGACAATGGCCGTCGTGGCCGGACCATCACCGGTGCGAACAAACGCCCGCTGAAGTCGCTGTCCGACATGCTCAAGGGCAAGCAGGGCCGTTTCCGTCAGAACCTGCTCGGCAAACGCGTCGATTATTCCGGCCGTTCGGTTATCGTGACCGGTCCCGAGCTGAAATTGCATCAATGTGGTCTGCCGAAGAAAATGGCCCTGGAACTGTTCAAGCCGTTCATCTACGCGCGCCTTGACGCCAAGGGCCTTTCGATGACGCTCAAGCAGGCCAAGAAATGGGTCGAAAAAGAGCGCAAGGAAGTCTGGGACATTCTCGAGGAAGTGATCCGCGAGCATCCCGTGATGCTGAACCGCGCACCGACGCTTCACCGTTTGGGCATCCAGGCGTTCGAACCGGTATTGATCGAAGGTAAAGCCATCCAGCTTCACCCGCTGGTCTGCTCCGCGTTCAACGCCGACTTTGATGGTGACCAAATGGCAGTCCACGTTCCTCTGAGCCTTGAGGCCCAGCTGGAAGCGCGCGTATTGATGATGTCGACCAACAACATCCTCTCGCCAGCAAACGGCAAGCCGATCATCGTTCCTTCGCAGGATATGGTTCTCGGCATCTATTATCTTACAATGGATCGTAAAGGCGAACCGGGCGAAGGCATGTTGCTGGCTGATATGGCCGAAGTGCATCAGGCTCTGGAAATCGGCGCTGTGACCTTGCACTCCAAGATCACCACCCGCGTTCCGCAAACCGACGAGGACGGCAACCCCATTCTCAAGCGTTTCGAAACCACGCCGGGCCGTCTGCTGATCGCCGAATGTCTGCCGAAATCGCACCTGGTGCCGTTCGACATCGTCAACCGCTTGCTGACCAAGAAAGAAGTCGGCGACGTGATTGACCAAGTCTACCGTCACACCGGTCAGAAAGACACGGTCCTGTTCGCCGATGCGATCATGGGTCTTGGCTTCCGCCACGCTTGCCGTGCCGGTATTTCCTTCGGCAAGGACGACATGATCATTCCGGATTCCAAGGATGCGACGGTTGAGGAAACCCGCACCCTGGTGGCTGACTATGAACAGCAATATCAGGACGGTCTGATCACGCAGCAGGAAAAATATAACAAGGTGATCGACGCCTGGTCCCGCTGTGGTGACACGGTTGCGAACGCGATGATGGACGAGCTGGCCGCGACGCCAGAGGACGAACATGGCCGCGAGCGCGAGATCAACGCGATCTACATGATGAGCCACTCCGGTGCGCGTGGTTCGCCAGCCCAGATGAAACAGTTGGGCGGCATGCGCGGCCTGATGGCGAAACCTTCCGGCGAGATTATTGAAACACCGATTATCTCGAACTTTAAGGAAGGCCTGACGGTTCTGGAATATTTCAACTCCACCCACGGTGCCCGTAAGGGTCTTGCGGATACGGCGTTGAAAACGGCCAACTCGGGTTATCTGACCCGTCGTCTGGTCGACGTTTCGCAGGATTGCACGATCGTCGAAGAAGATTGCGGCACCGAAAATGCGCTGGAGATGAAAGCCATCGTCCAGGGCGGTTCGGTCATCGCTTCGCTTGGCGAACGTATCCTGGGCCGGACCATGGCCGAAGATATTATCGACAGCAAAGACGACAGCGTTGTGATCAAATCCGGCACGTTGCTGGACGAGGCCGCCATTTTGGTGATTGAAGAGCTCGGCATCCAGTCCGCGCGCATTCGCTCGCCGCTGGTCTGCGAATCGAAAATGGGCGTCTGTGGCACGTGCTACGGTCGTGATCTTGCCCGCGGTACACCGGTGAATATCGGTGAAGCTGTCGGCGTTATCGCAGCCCAGTCGATCGGTGAGCCAGGCACGCAGCTAACGATGCGGACCTTCCACATCGGCGGCGCGGCACAGCTCAACGAGCAGTCCAATCTGGAAGCTGTGGCTGAAGGTGTTGTCGAATATCGCGACATGCCGGTCATCGAAGACAAGAACGGGCGCTTCCTGTCCCTGGCGCGTAGCGGTATTATCGCCGTGATCGACAATGACGGACGCGAACGGTCTGCCGACAAGGTGCCTTATGGTACCAGCGTGCTGATCAAGGATGGCGCGAAGGTGAAACTGGGCGATCGTCTGGCCGAATGGGATCCGTTCACCATGCCGATGATCACCGAGAAACCGGGTGTCATCAAGTTCCAGGACGTCATCGAAGGCAAGACGATGACCGAACAGACCGATGAAGCCACCGGTATCGCGCAGCGCGTGATCACCGAATATCGGGCTTCGGGTCGCGGCGCGAACAAGGAAGACCTCCGTCCGCGTCTGACACTGCTGGACGAAAACAGCGGCGAAACCGGTCGTTATATGCTGGCCAATGGCGCAACCCTGTCTGTCGAAGACGGTGCCAAGGTTGCTGCCGGTGACGTGCTGGCGCGTGTTTCTCGCGAAGCTGCGAAAACCCGTGACATTACCGGTGGTCTGCCGCGGGTTGCCGAACTGTTCGAAGCGCGGATTCCCAAGGACAATTCGATCATCGCCAAGATCGACGGACGGATTGAATTCGTTCGCGATTATAAAGCGAAACGGAAGATCGCGATTGTTCCGGAAGAAGGCGAGCCAGTCGAATATCTGGTGCCGAAGACGAAAGTCATCGACGTTCAGGAAGGCGATCTCGTCAAGAAGGGCGACAATCTGGTCTCCGGGTCTCCGGATCCGCACGACATTCTGGAAGTTCTCGGGGTTGAGGCTCTGGCCGAATATCTCGTATCGGAAATCCAGGAAGTTTACCGACTGCAGGGCGTGAAAATCAACGACAAGCACATCGAGACGATCGTTCGTCAGATGCTGCAGAAAGTTGAAATCACCAATGGTGGCGACACCACCTTGCTGCCGGGCGAACAGGTCGATCTGGAAGAGATGCTCGAGTATAACGCCAAGCTGACCAAGAAGCAGGTTCCTGCTGAAGGCAAGCCGGTTCTTCTCGGCATCACCAAGGCCAGCCTGCAGACGCGCAGCTTCATCTCTGCCGCGTCGTTCCAGGAAACCACCCGGGTGCTTACCCAGGCGGCGGTCGAGGGCAAGAAGGATCAGCTGATCGGTCTCAAGGAGAACGTGATCGTTGGTCGCCTGATCCCGGCCGGTACCGGTGCGGGCATGAACCGCGCGCGTATCGCGGCAACCAGCCGCGATGCGGCCCTGCGGGCGCAACAGCAGAAAATGCTGGACGCGATGCAGGCTGCTGCGGATCTAAAGGCGGAAGAAGTGGCCAGTGCTGCTGCCTCTGCTGCCGAAGCCGAGCCTACAGCCGAGGATGTTTTCGGTGAAACACCGGTCGAGGAAAGCTTGATCGCTGCGGACAGTGCCGAAGAACAGCACGAAGCCGAATTGGCGCAAGGCGATGAAGCCGCAACCGGCGATTCCCACATGGCGAAAACCATGGGTGAAGGCATCGAGGAAAGCGACACTGAAGCCGCTCAGACCGACGAAGACAAAGACGAATAGTCTTTCTCGTCTGGAGCCGAATGAAAAAAGGCCCCGCCGGAGATGATCCGGCGGGGCCTTTTTATTCATCAGAATAACATCTATTCAGCGACCTCGCGTTTGCTCTTGATATATTTGATGGCGGCGCTTCCATTTAACTTCTGACCGCCATCTTTAGCGGTAACACTCTCAATTGCGTCAATAATCTCCTTGCTCTCACAAGCCTTCAATTCACTAGAAGAAAGAACGGAATGTGGAACAACGCAGCGAAATGCAGCAATCTCGGAGGGAACCAAATTGGCAGGTTCCACGACCGGATTCTCCTCTGCAATTAACGCACGCAACTCCTCGACAAAGAATGCAGCGTTTTTGGCATTGTCTTCATCGGCAGGAATCTGGTCAGTTTGATAAACCCGGTCAAGCAACGCGTCAGCCTTCCCGTAATAGCCGAGTTCTCGCAAAGCGTTGGCTGCTCGTAGATTATACCAGAACCAACTGTCAGCATTGTCTTCGGTGCGTTTCAAACTAGTAATTTCAGCAATCAATGCCGCCTTGTAACGCACTTTTCTATCCCAATCCTGATCAGTCTCCCAACCCGCCTGCGTCAACGACCATATTTTCTGAAGTGGTTCGCGCCCGACCTTCTCCTTCAACCAATAGGCCCGATAATGCGGCGTATCGGTAGCGCGCATAGCTTGAAATTCGGCTGATTCGACGGCAATTCGCAATTGCTGCAGTTCATCACTGGTAAATTCTTCATCGAAAAGGAGAAACCCGTTCTGTGGACATTCTACGATCGGATAAACCGGCAACGGGCTATAAGGTTTACCATCTGGACGCTGACCAAAGGTGCTATTGCTAGCAACAACATTAGCTTCAAATTTCTCTCCTCCGATTGGGCACACAAATTTCTGTTTAACGAATGTTGTTGCGAGGGCTGGCGAAGCGAAAAGAACAACCACAGCGACAGTCATCAATAGTTGAGGAAGTTTTTTACGCTGTGCCATCAGCTACATCGATATTGTAACTTTCCCGATTTTGCGAGCATTATCTGTCCAGTGTCAAAAGCCGGTGATTAAGCGATTGCTGCACGCCCCAAACGAAAACACAAGAAAGACCACCCGAGTCAATCCAGTTTTTTCACGCTTTTGTTTTCACGCGGCAACTTGCATATTGCTAACATCCGCCAGCGCCTGGTCGAGCGCCGCCTCGCCCTTCATCATCTGCTGGTCGGCCGCGATAATCGTCACGTCGGTGATGCCGACAAAGCCAAGCACGTGACGCAGATAGCCGGAGGCAAAGTCGATCTCGCTGCCCACCTCGGTGCCGCCCGATGCGATCAGCACATAGGCCTTCTTGTCCTTCAGCAGCCCTTCGGGACCATTGGCGGTATAGTGGAAGGTCTTGCGGGCGCGGGCGATCAGGTCGATCCATGCCTTGAGCGCCGCCGGCACGGCAAAATTGTAGATCGGCGTGCCGATCACCAGCGTATCCGCCGCGACAAGTTCGTCGACCAGCATATCCGACAGGGCCAGTTCCGCCTTTTGCGCATCGGTGCGTTCACTTTCGTCGGTGAAATTGGCGCCCACCCAATTCTCCGTTACGAAGGGCAGAGCCTCGGTAAGGTCGCGGGTGACGATATCGTCCGGCCCCAGTTTTGCGATCAGGGCATCGGTCAGGGCACGGGAGGACGAGCCGGCTTTTCGGGCACTGGCATCAACGCGAAGGATATGGTTGGACTGGGTCATGATATGGGTAGTTTCCTTATGGTTTGAGAAAAAATGGAGGGGCGCTCCGGGGATCAGGGGGATAGGGAGCGCCCCTCCGGGTGCGGGGAGTCAGTCTTGGGGCTCCCACGCTTCGACAAAGACGAACTCGGCCTGGTCAATGGCTTCGATCTGCAGCGATGCGACGTCCCGGATCGCCAGGGAATCGCGAGGACCGACAAGCTCGCCATTGACACGGACCTGGCCGGTGGAACCGACCAGATAGACATGGGCGCCATCGGCAATCTGATGCTCGATCGTCGTTCCTTCGCCAAGCGTAGCACCATAGAGGCGTGCATCCGCTCCGATCATCAGCGCACCACCCTTGATGTCCTCCTCGAAACCGCTGGCGAGGATTTCCAGCTGGCCGGAACGGTCGCCTCTTGGAAAAGCTTTCGCATCCCAGCGCGGCGCACCGCCCGCGGCCCGCGGTTCGATCCAGATCTGGAACAGACGGGTCTGTTCGTCCTCCAGATTATATTCGCTGTGCATCACGCCGGTGCCGGCGCTCATCACCTGGACATCGCCAGCTTCGGTACGGCCTTCATTGCCCATATTGTCGCGGTGGGTAATCGCCCCTTCGCGGACATAGGTGATGATTTCCATATCCTTGTGGCCGTGCATCGGAAAGCCCGTCTTTGGCTTGATCTCGTCATCATTCCACACCCGGATCGGGCCAAAGCCCATGCGGGCCGGGTCCCAATAATTGCCAAATGAAAAATGATGCCGGGCCTGCAGCCATTCATGGTCGACGTGGGCCAGATCCTTGAACTCTCGTTTTTCCATCATGGTATTTCTCCTGTTCGAGCGGGCCTTGTTTCCGCTCTGCTTGAGAAAGAGATAGGACGACCTCGGTGTTTCTGAAATATCCGATATTGAATTTGATTGTTTCCAAACATTGTTTAATACGGTGCCATGGCATTACCCGATTACGAAGCCTGGGCGATTTTTGCGGCGGTTGCGCGGCTCGGCAGCTTTACCGCTGCCGCGCAGGAACTGGCATTGTCCAAACCCACGATCTCGAAGGCCATATCCCGGCTGGAAGAGTCTCTCGGCACCGTGCTGTTTCACCGCACCTCGCGCAGGATTTCGCTTTCCACCGCGGGCAAGGCGCTGCTCCCGCATGCGCGGCAGATCGCTATGGACGGTGAAGCAGCGATGGAGGCCGCGCGCGATACAACCCATTTGTTGCAGGGACAGGTGCGTCTGGCCGCACCCCTCAGCTACGGCCTCTCGCATCTCGCGCCGGTGATCGCCGACTTCATGTGCGCCTATCCGGAAATCACCGTCGACCTGCAGCTCAATGACGCGCGGGTTGATCTGGTCGAGGAAGGCTTTGACTGCGCGATCCGGATCGGCGCGCTGCCCGATAGCAGCCTGAGAGCGATCAAGCTGCGCAAGATGGACGGCTATTTCATCGCCGCCCCAAGCTATGTCGAGCGCAAGGGCGAGCCGGAAAGTCCGGCTGATCTGGGCGATCATGATTGCTTCATCTACTCGAACACGCCGAGCCCCGAACATTGGCCGGTGACCGGGCCTGATGGCCATGTCACCAATGTGCGGCCAAAATGCCGGTTCCGCAGCAACAATGGCGACGTCATGCTGCCGGCGCTGGTTGCCGGACGCGGAATCGGCTATCTGCCCGACTTTCTCTGCCAGGAGGCACTGGACGCCGGTGATCTGATCAATATTCTTCCGGGATGCCGCATCGGCGATATCGCCCTCAATATTGTCATGCCCCCGTCCCGTCTGCGGCCGGCCCGGGTCGATGCTCTGGTGGACTTTCTGAAGGACAATTTGCGCTAGCCAGAGCTGCGCACAGTTTTGCTGTCCTACATCGTCCGGATTTAGTAGCCTCTCCTGATGAACAGGAAAATGCTGATCCACCCTGCTGCGAACGCGACTTTTCCGCCATATATAGGGGTTGTTCCCGGCTGTCTCTATCTGCAAAATTCGTAAACAGAGTGATTTTTTCATAACACTGTAAAGTTTGTAAAGTTCATCAGGAAAACAGGCCCGAAAATTAATGCCGCTTGAGACCATCTTGCTTTTTGTCGTCGCCGACCTGATGTTTTGTTTCACGCCGGGGCCGGCCACCATGGTTGTTGTTAGCCATGCCCTGCCCCATGGTCCGGCGGGCGGCATGCGCGGGGCCCTGGGGCCGATCGTCGGGGTCAATATTGGCAATTTTATCTGGTACGCGCTGACCGCCTTTGGCCTCATTGCCCTGATCAACGCCGTGCCGACGGCTTATGCCGTCCTCCGCTGGATCGGCGTCGCCTATCTGGCATGGATGGCATTCCGGATGCTGCAGGGCAGTGCCGGCAAGCTCGCCAGCCAGACCGCCCGACGCGCCGGTTTCACCAAGGGATTTGTCAATGGTCTGGCGGTTCACATGTCCAATCCCAAGGCGCTGCTGTTCTACACCGCGTTCATCCCGCCCTTCATCAACCCGGACGGCAATCTGCTGCTGCAATTCGCGATCCTAGCCGGTCTGACCGTGTTTACCGAAACCACCGGCCTGACCTTTTATGCCGCGCTTGCATCAAAGGCACGCAATCTGGGTAGTGCCGACCAAGTGCAGCCACTGTTCCAGAAGATCGCCGCGCTGATATTGTTGGGCGCGGCTTTGATACTGGTCTGGTGGAACCTCACCGATAACGCTATGCAAAGCCCGTTCAACCTGCCGCAAGGCACTATCGGCTAGATATCCCCATGATCCGTATCGCCCTCGCCCTGCTTACCCTGCTATTTGCCGGCCCTCTGCTTGCCCAGGAGGCACCGGAAGACGGTTTCAATCCGGACAGCATATTGGCGCTCAAGGGACTGCAGCTGCTGGACCAGAGGATAAACGCGATCGGCTATCGGCTGGTCGAGGCCAACACCCCGTTTTGCACCGGCACGGTCGCGCAAACCGGTGCCCTGCTCCACGACGTCAATCAATATCCGGACCACTCGGTCGCGCGCTTTGCGCTCGGCTTCGACGGCCCGGTTGCGGTCAACGCCGTGGCACCCGATAGCCCGGCTGCAGCGGCCGGGCTGATGCCGGGGGATGACATATTGGCGATAAACGGCATGAAAGTGGACGATATTCCGCTCGATAGTCCCGAGATTGTACAGGAATTGCCGGGTTATCGCCGTCTTGCTGCGGTCAACGCCACGCTGGACCAGGCGCTGGCCGGAGGTGATGTCCGGCTCGAAATTCTCCGCGGCGGCGAACAGGTCCAGCTGATCCTGCAAGCCCGCCCGGCCTGCCCCAGCCGTTTCCAGATCACAGTAGATGACGACCGCGGCGCGTCGGCCGATGGCCGAATCGTATCGGTGACATCACGTCTGGCGGAATATTTTCTGAGCGATGATGAGTTCGCCGCGGTGGTGGCGCATGAACTGGCCCATAATCTGCTGAAACATCGCGACCGGCTGGATGCACAAAAGGTCAACCGCGGCTTTTTCGGACAATTTGGCAAGAGCGCCAGCCGGATCAGGGAAGCCGAGATCGAGGCCGACCGGCTATCGGTGTGGCTGATGGCCAATGCCGGCTATGATCCGCAAGCCGCGATCCGTTTCTGGACCCGCTATGGCAAGGAACATGGCAAGGGCATCTTCTCCGCATCAACCCATTATCGCTGGAAGAAGCGGGTGAAATTGTTCGAAGAGGAAATCGTGAAGATGGCGAGCATGGCGCCGGTTGATGGCAAGCAGCCACCACCGCTATTGGTACAAACGGATTGAGCTACTCGTCGCGCTTGTAGGCCTCTTTGCAGTTGCGGCGCTCTTCCTTGCTTTGCGCTTCATCCAGACAAAGATCGCGCTGCTTCTTCCGGTCGGCAAGCACTTTACGCCCCAGATCCTCTTCCCTCTCGGACTGGCTCTGGGTGGTCGCATCGACCGCCGTCTCGACGACTGTTCCGGCCGCCCTGAACGGCGCCGTAACGATCTTGCTCGCTACGC
Source organism: uncultured Sphingorhabdus sp. (assembly GCA_964022345.1). GTDB lineage: Bacteria > Pseudomonadota > Alphaproteobacteria > Sphingomonadales > Sphingomonadaceae > Parasphingorhabdus. The sequence continues at coordinate 390,494 of CAXHZT010000001.1, read as the reverse complement.
AGCCGGACAATAGCAAGGGAACAAGAGCCGCGGATAATATGGAAATGCGCATGGAATATTCCTCAGATGCCTTGAGCGGCTGGTGGGATGGGGTCTGCATGGATAGCGGAGCCGGTCATCATTGCGCCAGCAGTTTTTCCGCCATGACCCGAATATCGCGACCGATCTCCGGATGGGCCAGTGCCAGCGCCAGATTGGCTTCGACATAGCCTTGCTTCGATCCGCAATCATAGCGCTTGCCGTCAAAGGTCATGCCGTGGAACGGTTGCTGGCCGATCATCTGCGCCATCGCGTCGGTCAGCTGGATTTCTCCGCCCGCGCCCGCCGCCTGTGTCTCCAGGATCCGCATCACTTCGGGTTGCAGGATATAGCGCCCCGGCAGGATGAGATTGGATGGCGCGGTGTCGGCTGCCGGTTTCTCCACAAGCCCCTTGACCTCGGTGATCGGACCGTCGCGATAACCGGGATCGATCACGCCATAAGAAGGTGTATCCTCGATCGGAATCTCGAGCGCGCAAACGATATTGCCGCCCAGCTTTTCATAGGCGCCGACCATCTGTTTCATGCAACCGGGCGAACCGACCATGAATTCGTCGGGCAGGAAAATCGCGAAAGGCTCGTCACCGATGATGTCCCGCGCGCACCAGATCGCGTGACCGAGACCAAGCGGCTCCTGCTGCCGGACAAAGACGCAATCGCCCGGCCGGAGACGGGTACCTTCCAGAACCGACCGGTCTTTCGATCGGGAGGCCATCGTATGCTCCAGCTCGTAGGCCATGTCGAAATGATCCTCGATCATGCCCTTCCCGCGGCCATTGACGAAGATCATCTGCTCGATCCCGGCCTCCAGCGCTTCGTCCACGGCATATTGCAGAAGTGGCCGGTCGACGATCGGAAACAGTTCTTTCGGCATGACCTTGGTCGCTGGCAGGAACCGGGTGCCCATTCCGGCAACAGGAAAAACGGCTTTTCTGATCGGTTTCATAATTCTGTCCTAGTCCTTCAGCTTGTCTGCGAAACTGGTTCGCAATTTTTGCAGTTTTGGCGGAATGGTGGCGACGCAATAGGGGTTGCTGCGGCCTTCGTCAGCCCAATATTGCTGATGATAGTCTTCCGCCACGTACCAGGGCGCCGGTCCCTCGATGGTGGTGACAATAGGTTCCGCACGGCCTTCTGCAGCCCGCTTTATTCCGGCTTCTGCTTCAGCGCGCTGCTCGTCATTCAGCGGAAAAATCGCCGAGCGATACTGGGTGCCGATATCGTTGCCCTGGCGATTGAGCTGTGTCGGGTCGTGCGTCGCGAAGAAAATGTCGACCAGATCGGCATAGCTCACCACATCGTCGTCGAAACCGACCTTGATTGCCTCGGCGTGCCCCGTCGTGCCCGAGCAAACCTCGCGATAGGTCGGGTCTGGCTTCTCGCCGCCTATATAGCCGCTTTCGACGGAAGTAACCCCGGCGATATCGTTGAACACTGCCTCGGTGCACCAAAAACAGCCACCGGCGAAAATCGCTTCCTGCTTTGCCATAGAAACTCCTTTACACGGCGGCAGCCTCGCCCCCGTCATTTGCACTTGTGCTTGTTTCATCGCCTCTGGCGACAAGAAGATACATGGCGGGTGTGACGACGCGAGACAAGAGGGTCGAACTGATCAGGCCGCCGATAATAATCGCCGCCAGCGGCCCATATAATGCGCCGCCCCATAGCGCGAGCGGCGTCAATCCGCCGATTGCCGTGATCGAGGTAAGCAGCACTGGCAGGAACCGGACCTCGCCCGCCCGTTCGATCGCTTCGCGCAGACCCATGCCCTGGGCCCGCAGTTGTGTGGTAAAGTCGACCAGCAATATCGAGTTTTTGATCTCGATGCCGATCAGCGCGATAAAGCCGATAATCGCCATGACACTGAGCGAGTTGCCGGTGACGAACAGCGCGACAAGCCCGCCGAACGTCCCGAGAGGGATGACACCGGCGACAACAATGGTTTCCCGAAACCGCCGGAACTCGGCAACCAGAACCGCCAGAATCAACATCAGCGCAGTAATGATCAAAGGCCCGAAATCTCCGAACGTCTGACCGATTTTCTCCGCCTCGCCGCCGACCGACCATGTGTAGCCGTCAGGGAATTCAATTTTCTCCAACTGCTCCACGGCGCGGTCATTGACTGTCGACGGGATCTCGCCAAAATTGACTTGCGCCGTGACCATCACCGTTCGCTGCAGCTGGTAGCGCTGGATTTGCGGGGTAACATTGGTGAGCTTGGGCTCGGTTATCTGGGACAGGGGTACGGGATCACCAGCCCTTGTGGCGACGTAAATCTTGTCCAGAACCGACATCGGCAGGCTTCCCTCGAACGGGAAGCGGACGGTCACCGGATAATTGTCTCCTTCCTGATCGCGGAAGGAGGCTGCCCGTTCGCCGTTGATCGCCAGCCGGATGGCACGGCGCGGCTCGCCCGACGGTATATTGAGCAGCGCCGCTTTCTTTTCATTGAGACCAATGTCGAGATCGATCTTGTCGGTCTCCACCGGATTGACAATATCGCGCGCACCGGGCGTTTTCCGCAAGACCTCCGCTATCGTGCCGGACAGCTCTTTGAGCTTGTCGAGCTCCGGCCCGGCGACCCTTATGACTATCGGCGCTTCTACCGGAGTGCCGTTTTGGAAAAGTTCGATCTTCACGCGTGCGCCGGCAATCTGGTCAAGTTGCTCGCGCAACCGGTCGATCATCTTCGGTCCTTCACGCGGGTCCCATTTGTCGAGCACGGCCAGCACTTCGCCATAGTTAACCCGCTCGGCCCTGGGTCCGACATTGTAGAACACCTGCGGATTGCCATTGCCTATATTTTCTGCCCGCACTTTTATGCTGGGTTCGGTTTCCAGAATTTTCGTGACTTCACCGACGATCTGGTCCGTTCGGTCCAGGCTGCTGCCCTGCTCTGCTTCGACCGCAACCCGGAAATAAGGCGCGTCGGCAAACGGGAAAAGCGAAAAGCCGAGGACCGGAACAAGCGCAAACGCCGAGAGACACAAAGTCAACGCCAGCACGACCGTCTTGACCGGCGCGCCAAGAGCAATGTGCAAAAAGGGGCGGTAGAAGCGCTGAATCTTGTCATTGACCCAACGTAGCGCCCGATTACCTTCCGGGTCTTCATCGCGCCGCAGCATGCGGCTGGCTAGAAACGGGATTAGCGACAGGGAAATTAGCAGCGAAGCAAGCACGGTCGCGATAATGGCGATGAAGAAGGACTTGGTATACGCCCCGGCACCACCGGGCAGAAACAGTAACGGTACAAAGGCCAGCACCAGAACGGCGGTAGAACCGATCACGGCAGCGCGGATTTCCAGACTGGCCTCAATCGCAGCCCGGGTACGCGTCTTGCCCATACGCAAATGCCGCGCGATATTTTCCGTCACGACAATGCTGTCGTCCACCAGCAACCCCAGGGACACAATGAAGCCCGCGATGGATAGCTGACTGAGATTATATCCCATGGTGTAGAGAACCAGCAGGCCCGACGCCAGCGACAACGGGATCGAGATCATGACGATCGCCGAGGATCGAAAACCAAGCGGCAGCAGAGTGAAGATCACCAGAGCAATAGCAATGGCGAAATCGCGGGCCAGTTCGCTCAATCGCCGCTTCACATCGCGGCTCTGGTCGAACTGCATGACCAGTTTGATATCGGGCGGCAGGATCGAACGTTGGCGCTCCAGCTCGACATCCAGTTCCTTTTTAAGCCGAGTGACATCCACACCGTCTTTTTGCGTTACCGTAAGAAACACGGCCCGCTGGCCATTATGCCGGGTCCGGTAAATCTGTTCCTCGGCACCCCAGCTCACTTCGGCGACATCACCGACGGTCAGCAGCGACCCGTCCGACGCTCGCAATGGCAACCCCCGAATGGCTTCTAGGTTTCGGAATGCGCCGCCGGCTTCGACATTCAATCTGAGCTCCCCGCTCTGTACGGCCCCCCCCGGGATGTCTGCGCCACCCTGACGGACGGCATCGGCTATCGCGCTGGATGGGACGCGCAGTTCGGAAAGGAGATCCGGCTTGACCTCGACGCTAACTTCCGGCTGCGGCAGACCGAAAATCCGTGATTCTCGGACACCCGCGTTGCGCGTGAACACGTCCACCATATCGTCTGCATATTTCTCCATTCGCCGCCAGGAAGCGGTTTCGCTGACCAAGGCCACCTGCATGACCGCAGCCTCGGTCGTTCGGATCTTGCGATATTCAAGCTTCTGCAATTCCGGGGGAAGCTGATCGCGGATGGCCGAGACTTCGCGCACGACATCATCGAAATATCCGTCAACGTCCCCCGTCCATTCGCTGAATTCCACGGAGATAGAGGTTCCGCCGTCGGTGCTTGTAGATCGAACTTCGACGATATCATCCAGACCCTGAACGACATCCTCGATCGGCTTGGCGACCGTCTCTTCCATTTCCTGCGCATCCGCACCGGGCTGGATCGCGATAATCTTGACCGCGGGAATAGGGAAATGGGCGTCGACAGCTCTGGGAATATTGGCGAACGCAGAAAGGCCGAGAACAACCAGAAGGGCGAAAAGGACAAGGCTGAGTTGCCAGCGGGAAATGACGAACCGGGCAAGCATATCAGGCCCGACGACCCTCCTGATTCAAGAGCGCCGTCATTGCGTTGCCCGGATGGGCTTTATCAGATCGCCGTCCCGCAGCTTCTCGACACCGCGAGTGACAATGACCTCCCCTTCCGTCAGTCCGGAGAGGATTTCCAGATTTGTGTCAGTCAATTTGCCAATCTGGACATTGCGCTGCTTTACCCGGTTCTTGTCATCCACAACAAACACCAGCCCTTCGCCGGTCCGTACGCCGAATATCGCATTGGCGGGGATTGCGAAGGTCGCTCCGGTCTGGCGGGACACTGGCAATTCGACCATGCCCAGTTGCCCTGATCGCAAAAGGTCGCTGGCCGGAAGCAGAAAATTTACCTCGAATGTTCCGGTCCGCTCATCCGCCCGTCCGTCTTTTTCGCTGACCACAGCATCCAGCGGCACTTTCGAAACGGCAGAAAGCGAGATTTTGGCCGGCATGCCGACGCTGATACGGGCGGCATCGGCATCGGTCATCGGAACCCGCAATACAAAGCCCTTGTCGATTTCGCCCAGGACTATTGCGGTCATGCCAGCGGCCACAATCTGCCCTGCATCAATATTCCGCGACAGAATGATTCCGTTGCTCGGCGCGCGGATATAGGACGTGCGGCTGGCAAATTCCGTGGCCTTGATCCGTGCCCGGGCTGCGCGCGCCGCTGCTTCCGACTGTTCGAGCCGCGATTTGGTTACCCAGCCGTCTTTGAACAATTTCTCAATACGGCCATATTCGGCTTCGGCACGATCGCGTTCAGCGCGCGCTGTGCTAAGGTCTGCGGCCACAGTGCTGTTATCCAGAGCCGCGAGAATTGCACCGCGCTTGACCCGGTCCCCTTCTTCGTAACGAACCGACGCCACTTTACCATCGGTGGTGAAGCCCAGTGCCGTTTCCCGGCGCAAACGGACAGTGCCAGCGGCAGTCAGCGTTTCATTCTCGCTCGCTGGCTGAACAGCCGTCACGGCTGCGGGGATCGGTTCGTTTGACTTGGATTTTGCTTCCGGTTCGCCGACGCTGCATCCGGTCATAAAAACCAGACCGCCCAAAATCGATATTATCGTTCTGCCAAGCGTCATATTGCGCACTACCACCCCTAATCCATTTGTCTTAAGTCGCTATCGGGCGCGGTCCAATAGAAAATTGCGAATTCAAACCAAAAAGGGCCGGATTATTAAACCCGGCCCTTGAAATGTGTTATTAAAGAGTCAGTGTTAACTTTCTGTGCCTACGATCTCTTGGCCGGAACCGCCCATGACCTTGTAGACGATACCTGCCAGGACCGCGCCGACGATTGGTGCCACCCAGAAAACCCATAGCTGCGACAATGCGATACCGCCTTCGATCAGGGCGGGACCGGTGCTTCTCGCCGGATTAACCGAGGTATTGGTTACCGGAATGCTGATCAGGTGGATCAGCGTCAATCCCAAGCCGATCGCCAGTGGTGCAAAGCCAGCCGGTGCCCGGCCGTCCGTCGCACCCAATATGATCAGCAGGAAGAAGAAGGTCAGCAATATTTCGATCGCGATGCCAGAGCCTATCGCGAAACCGCCGGGCGAATGTTCGCCGACACCGTTGGATGCCAAGCCGTTTACCGCAAGGCTATAGTCCGCATTGCCCGAAGCAATCAGATAGAGCGCGGCGGCGGCAATTGTCGCGCCAGCGACCTGCGCGATGATATAGACGGGAATTTCGTGCGCTGGAAAACGCCCTCCCATCCAGAGGCCGATGGTAACGGCCGGATTGAGGTGGCACCCGCTGATATGGCCAATGGCGTAGGCCATGGTAACGACAGTCAGTCCGAAAGCGAGAGAAACCCCCAATAGGCCAATTCCGACTTCGGGAAATGCTGCCGAGATCACCGCACTCCCGCAGCCTCCGAAAACAAGCCAGAATGTCCCTAGAAACTCAGCCAAAGACTTTTGCAAAACAGTCACGATATCTCTCCCTCTCCGGTCGAAGCGCAGCATCAGCTTGCGCTATATCGCTTTACCCTATGGCAGATATCCCGTTTCTCCAAGGCGATGGCCTGTAATGTTGTGTAAACTGGCGGCTATCTGGGGCTTGCAGCGCGGCGCAGCCGGTCATTCAGTGCGTTTCCGATGCCGGCGCTCGCGATGGGGGCTACGGCAATGCGGGATTTCATGCTCGCGTCAGCATCATGGAGCGCGGCAAACAAAAGACTAGCCGCTTCTGCAAGATCCGCATCCGCTGACAGGTTCCGGTCACCGGGCACATTTCCAAAACCGATATGATATTCATCATCCGCGGCGGTTTCAGCATTGAGGCGCAGCGGCTTCGATGGCGCGTAATGCGACAGCATTTGTCCGGGCGCCTCGATCAGGTTCGTTTCTGTCAATATCGGTGCTTTCCCGGCAACGGCTTCCAGTTGCGCGTCTGTGACCGGACCAGGTCGCAATATCCGATACTCTCCATCGGCGACCGCAATTATCGTCGATTCGATCCCCCGTTCGCAGGGGCCGCCATCAAGTATCAACGGCGCATTCTCGCCCAGACTGCGCGTGACATGTTTCGCCGCTGTCGGGCTGATCCCGCCGCTGCGGTTGGCCGACGGCGCGGCGAGATACAGCCCCGACTGTTCGAGCAACTCGCGCATCACCGGGTGCGCCGGACAGCGCAGGGCGATCGTTTCGAGACCGGCGGTCACAGCAGCCGCAACCGGGCAATTTTCACGCTTCGGCACCACAATCGTCAACGGCCCCGGCCACAAGGCCTCCGCGAACAACGACGCGAGGTCGTTAAATTTGCCTAGTTTTCCGGCTGATTCGCGATCTGGAACATGAACGATCAGCGGATTGAAATCCGGTCGGCCCTTGGTCCGGTATATCTCCGCCACGGCGGCAGCATTGGTCGAATCGGCAGCCAGACCATAGACGGTTTCCGTCGGCACAGCGACCAGTCCGCCTGCGCGCAGACGGGCCACGGCCTCGCCAATAGTGGCATTGCCGTAACGGCGCGCTTCGCCGCCAATATGATCATTTGAGCCGGACATGACCCTGCGCTATAGCCCAGCGGAAAATCAGGCAACAACGGATAGCAAATAGATGAGTTTTACAGCCCCCGGTCGCGAACAGAATTTTGTGCTCAAACATATCGCCGATATCGGTGAACTGGCGAGCCACGAGCGCTTTTCCGGTGCGAGCGAGGATATGGTCGAGGCGATTGTCGAAGGCATCGGTCAATTTGCTGCCGGCGAATTTGCACCGCTCAACCGGATCGGCGACACGGTCGGAGCGCGCTGGAAGGATGGCAGCGTGACCATGCCCGAGGGTTACAAGGAGGCTTATGCGCAATTCGTCGAAGGCGGCTGGGCATCGATTGACGGCCCGGAAGATTGTGGCGGCCAGGGCCTGCCCTATTCGCTCTCGGCGCTGATCCTCGAAACCTGCGGGGCAGCCAATTTCGCTTTCACCTTGTGCCCCATGCTCAGCTTCGGCGCGATCGAGGCGATCCATGTCCATGGATCCGACGAGCAGAAGGCCCAATATCTGCCCAATCTGATTTCCGGCGCCTGGACCGGCACGATGAACCTGACCGAGCCGCAGGCTGGCTCCGACGTCGGCGCGCTGCGCTCCACCGCCGAACCGATCACCGAGGGAGAGCATGCTGGCAAATACCGGATCAAGGGCCAGAAAATCTATATCACCTTCGGCGAACATGATCTGACCGACAATATCATTCATCTGGTGCTCGCGCGTACTCCGGGAGCGCCGGAAGGAACGCGCGGCATTTCGCTGTTCATCGTCCCCAAATTTCATCTCGATGCCGATGGCAAGCCCGGCGCGCCCAATGATGTGACCTGCGTGTCGATCGAGCACAAGATCGGCATCCATGCCTCGCCCACCTGCGCCATGGCATATGGCGAGCAGGGCGAATGTATCGGCGAAATGATCGGTGGCGAATTTGGCGGCATGAAGGCGATGTTCACGATGATGAACAATGCCCGCATCAATGTCGGCTCGCAAGGCGTGCAGATTGCCGAGCGGGCAACGCAGCAAGCCAGCCACTATGCCACAGAACGGGTCCAGTCAGCCCGCGCTGGCAGCGGCAACAAGGAACCGGTAGCGATTATCGAGCATCCCGATGTGCGGCGTATGCTGCTGCGGTCGAAGGCACTGACCCAGGCAGCTCGCGCGTTGCTCTATTATGCAACGTCGAGCGTTGACCGCGCCACCCTCGGTATCGAAGGAGCCAAGTCCCGCGCCGAAATCCTGACACCGCTGATCAAGGGCTATGGCACCGATATCGGTAATGAAGTCGCCTCGCTCGGCGTGCAAGTGCACGGCGGCATGGGCTTCATCGAGGAAACCGGGGCCGGACAGCATTTCCGCGACGCCCGGATTGCCCCGATCTACGAAGGCACCAACGGCATTCAGGCCGCCGATCTGGTTGGCCGGAAACTGGGGCTGGACGGCGGCGAGGCTATGCAGACATTTATCGCCGAAATTCGCAACGAGGCGAAGGATGAAGAGAGCCTGCTGGGGCTGGCCGACAGCTGCGAGAATATCAGACAGTGGATGGCGAGCGGCGACGCGTCGATCGATGACCGGCTGGCGGGAAGCTATGCCTTCATGACCATGCTGGCGACCGCGACCTGCGGCATGCTGATGAAGAAGCAGCACCGGATTGCCAAGGCGGAACTGGGCGACGGGAATGATCCTTTCCTCAAGGCCAAGCTGGTGACCACCCGCTATTATCTCGATCATATCGTCCCCGAAGCGCTGGGCCTGAAAGCGGCAGCAACGGGCGGAGCGGATATATTATACAGCCTGAGCAGCGCCGAGCTGGCCGGCTGATCATGACCGACACGGGCAACAGGGACGTGCTGGAACGCATTGCCGATGCGCTCGAACGTCTGGCTCCGCCACCTGCAGAACCGCTCGATTTGGCGTCCGGTGAGGCGTTTCTGTGGGACAGACGCACCGCAAGGGCGATTGCGCCGTTCCAGCCGACCGAAATCGAATTGCTCACCGGCATTGATCAGCAGAAAGACCGCCTGCTGGACAATACGACCCGCCACGCGCAGGGTCACGCCGCCCATGATGTGCTGCTTTGGGGCTCGCGCGGCATGGGAAAATCAGCTCTCGCCAAGGCGGTGGTCCGGACGCTGCAGGCGCAAGGCGAGGATATTGCCCTGGTCGAGGCACCGTCGGACCATCTGGAGACGCTCCCGGCGCTATTCGAACTTCTGGCATCATCCCAGCGGCGGTTTGTCATCTTCATCGACGATATCGGCTTTTCCGAGGGCAGCAGCGAACCGCGCACGCTACGCTCGATGCTGGAGGGCGGTGCCAGCCAGAGGCCGGCCAATGTCCGCCTCTATGTCACTTCGAACCGCCGCCACATCGTACCGCGCCAGATGAGCGAGCAGGACGATCCGGTAAACCCGCGCGACGCAGTCGATGACCAGCTGGCGCTTTCCGACCGTTTCGGTCTGCGGCTCGGCTTCCACGCCGCATCACAGGACGACTATCTCGCGATCATCACCCGCTATGCCGAGGTCCACGGGCTGGAATTCGATCGCGAGGATGCCCTGCTCTGGGCGAAGCAGCGCGGCAGCCGGTCGGGCCGGGTGGCATGGCAATATATTGTCGAACTGGCCGGACGGGCCGGCACGTTTCTGTCCTAGCCTAGTCTTCGGCCACTGCGGCCGGTTTGGCCGCATCCTTGCGCGAGACCCGCCAGATAATGCCGCCGACATCGTCGCTGACCAGCAGGGCGCCGGTCTGGTCAAAGGCCACCATTGTCGGACGGCCACGCGCCTGCTGCTCGTCATCGACGAAACCGCTCAGGATCGTGACCGGCTTGCCTTCCGGCTCGCCGCGCTGGTTGAAATTGACATAGATCACGTCGTAGCCGGACAGGGGCTGGCGGTTCCAAGAACCATGGCGCGCGACCACCGCACCGGTGGCAAAGGGCTTGCCCAGCGCCTGGCCATGGGAAAAGGCGAGGCCCAGCGGCGCTACATGCGCTCCCAGAGCATAGTCCGGCCGCCGCTCATATTGCCGGTGATCGAGGTTTTTCGGGTCGACCCGCGGGTCGACATGGCCGCCCCAGAAATGCCAGGGCCAGCCATAATGCGCACCCCAGCGCACTTCGGTGAGATAATCGGGCACCATATCGCTGCCCAGCATGTCGCGTTCGTTGACCACGGTGTAGAATTTGTCGGTTCCGGGCAGATAGGCCATACCCACGGGATTGCGCATCCCGGCAGCGTAAATGGACTTTTTATTGGTCGCCAGTTCGACCTGCAAGATGGCGGCACGCTGTTTCTCGATGTCCATGCCATTTTCGCCGATATTGCTGTTCGATCCAACCGAGATATAGAGGTATTTCCCGTCCTTGCTGGCAAGCAGGTCGCGGGTCCAATGGTTGTTGGGCGCTACCGCGTTGAGATTGGCGACCTTCCGCCCTTCGGCAGTGATTTTGGTATCGCCTTCGGCATAGGGATAGGCGTAAACCGCATCGGTATTCGCAATGTACAGCGTGTCATCGATCAGCGCCATGCCGAAGGGTGAGTTGAGATTTTCCAGAAAGGCGAATGTCTCGTCGACCTTGCCGTCCTTGTCACTGTCGCGCAGCAGGCTGATCCGGTTGGCCGATTCGGTGCCCGCTCCGGCCTTGCTCATCAGGTTGCGCATGATCCAGCCTTCGATTCCGCTGTTGGTCCGCGGCGGACTGTTGGTTTCCGCCACCAGCAGATCACCATTGGGCAGGCGGAACATGCTGCGAGGATGGTCCAGCCCTTCGGCAAAGCGCTCAACCACATAGCCTTCGGCTGCCACCGGGCCCTCGCCCTCGCCCCAGGGTTCGGCCTTGGCAATATTGATGGTCGGGAATTTTTCCGTGCGGACGTTGGTCAGGTCAGGTTCCACGCCGGTGGTTGCCTCGAGCGGCAGCCGGGCCGTATCACCACGGGAGAAATAATAGGCTGCGCCAGCACCAAGGATGATGAGCAGTATCGCGATATTTCGTATATGTTTCAGCATGAGCCGATAATAGGTGGCGTCAAAGGTCCTGACAAGCGCGCTCTTGAATGCCTAGCGCCCCGTCCACCATATCGCCAGCGCGGCCAGCGACCCGACCGCCAGCCCGATCAACAGACCGGCGGAAGGCTGCCCTAGAAAACCACCAGCGAAAACCCCGCCGATCGCGCCGATGGCAATGAATACGCCGCCGCCGCTGGTGCTGGTCGGCGCTTGTTTATCGGAAGAATTGGAAGCATGTTTCGGATTTTCAATATTCATGGCCGGCGTCCTAAACGACGATCGGTCCAATGACCAGAACTTCCCGTCCAACATGTTATTAACCTATTGTTAACCTTAGCTTTTGAAGATATTTCCACAGGTCAATGGTAATGCTCTTGGTTCAATCCGGAGGCAGGGTCGCTTCCTGACAAAGGAGCCTTTGATGCAACTACCCGTGTTTATTGACTCCACCCATTATAGTGACGCCGAATTGCTGATTTCCAACTATGGCGAAGAAGCCGGACTGGAAGCGGCCAATCGCGCAGACAAGAGTCGCTCGCTCGGCAATCATATCCATTATTGCAAGTGGCGGCAGGTGGAACGGCTGTGTGTTTTGCTGTCACTCGACCAGACGATCGGGACCGTTCACTGATCTAACGGTCGGGATCGCAAATTATTTCGGCAGCACCGTCGGTGCGCACGGTGCAATTGGGCTTGCCGACGATATGGATTCGGCCGGTGCCGTTGTTGGTAATGATCGCTTCGCGGGTCGCCGTCATCCGGCTACTCGCTGGTCCACGCTGAACGAGCATCAGCTTTTCAACCGTCAGGTTCGGGCTCTCAAAAATGCTTGCGCCCTGCAGCTCGATGCGGGCCTCGCGCGCTTCTCCTGCCATGACCAGCTGGCCACCCCCGGTCATCGCTACATCCAGCCGCTCGGCGTCAACCGCATCGATATGCAAGGTCCCGAAGCCGCCGAGCCGAACACGGGGTGTCCGCCCCGACAATATATCCAGTGTTACCCGGCCCGAACCGAGATGGGAAATATTGCTGATCGCATAGCTGCTGAGGTAAAGGGTGACCGGCGCATCTCCGTCATAATCATCACCGTTCAGTGATTTGGGTCGCACCGAAACGACCAGCTGCTTGCCGTTTTTCTGCAAAGAGACGCGGTCGAGAAGTTCCCGGCTCTCGCCTTCCGCCCGCGCCGAGGCACCCTTGCCCGACGTCAGCACCACATCGACACCATTTCCGATCCGGATATCGTCAAATCCGAAGATCGAGAATTTCCGCTCGGCGGCCTGGGCCGTGGACGCCAGCAGCAATGCGACCGTCAACAGCAGGGCTGGCAGCATTCTCATAAGGGTCGGGCCTCGCCAAATTCCATCCAGCCCAGCCAGCGCGGCGTCTTGGGCGCATAATGGCCGGCGTTCTCCGTCAGCCTATAGCCATTGGCCTCGATCAAACTGGCCACCGGTCGATGCAGGTGACATCCGCCAGCGATATGCTTCCAGACCGGTTCGATACGCTTCTGCCATTTCTCCGGCCCCTTGTCCGGTGCCCGGCCATGTTCGAGAAACAGGATTTTGCCGCCCGGTTTTAATACGCGCCGCATTTCCGACAGGACCTGCTGGCCATCCTGCACCGAGCAGAGCGTGAAGGTGGTCAGCACTGTGTCAAAGCTGGCATCGGCAAACGGCATAGCCTCGCCGATGCCATCGCGGATCTCCATATCGAAGCCTCGTTCGCTCGCTTCCTGCCGGGTATAATCGAGCAGTTCCGCGGACGGATCGAGGCCGGTCAGCTTCTTGACCTTGGCTCGATCATAAAATTGCAGATTGATCCCGCCCCCGCAGCCGAGTTCCAGCACATCGCCATCGGCTTTCGGCACGATCTCGCTGCGGTCTTTCATCACCGCCGGTTGCGAACAGGCGCAGCGGATCAGCTTCGGAACCGCATATTTTTCCCATAAATTCGTCATCGCTGGCGAATCTGCCACAGGCGCGACAGATCGCCAAGCAATTTCAGCATGATGGCCCGGCGCTCAACCGCAGTTGATTTCGCCACTTCCCATTGCCCGCGACTTGCATTTTGCATCACCATGGATGCGGACATCGCCGGATCCCATGACTTTGGCATCGACCGATCCGTCGGAGGACAGCTCGACATCGCCGCTTCCGGCGACCGATATGCTGGCGTCGTCCGCCTTGAGGTCCTTGCCTTTGATATCGCCTGATCCGGCCACCGATACATCAACAGATTGGGCTGTACCGGCAACAGTCAGGCTACCCGATCCGGCAATTTTGGAACGGAGCGACGCCGTTTCAATTCTCGCCACCCGGATATCGCCGGACCCAGCAATGCTCAGCGTTGCCGAATCCGAGGTCATTGCATCAATATCTATATTCCCCGAACCGGCAAGCTTGGCGCTTTTCAAGGAGGGCGCGCTGACATGGATGGTGGCTTTGGCGCTATCGCTCCACGACAAGCCATCACTGTCGCGACCGATTTTGATCTCGTCACCGGAAATTTTGTAGCGCAAATGCTCAATCGCCTCGGCATCGCCTTCTGCGCGAATTGAAAAGCCTTCACCAGTGGTGAAGACGATATTGTCTGGGCCAGCGAGTGTTACGCCTTCGAAGGCGCCCGGATCTTTGGCACTGGTGCCAATGGCAATACCATCGGGAAAGCTGCTGCCGGAGCTAGATGCGGCATCGCCCACGGCATCGACAATCGACCCTTCGCAAGCCGCGAGCGCCAATAAGGGTGCCAAAAACAATATACTCTTCATCCATGCCTCCGTTGCTGTATTAACGTACTAATACGCCTATGGCCGAAAGAGATCAAACTAAAAATTCTCTTTCTTCCGGACAAAAAAGGGCTGGCACATCGCTGCGCCAGCCCTTTTGCAATTTCGACGAACGCCGGAACGTTATCGATTAATCTTCTTTCACTTCATAATATTGCGGTGCCGCAATATTCAGAATTTCGAGAATTTTCGCCAGAGCCGTCGGCTCGTCGGTTTCTTCCATCGCCGCCAGTTCGCGGGCGAGACGGCTGGACGCCGCTTCGAAAATCTGCCGTTCGGAATAGCTCTGTTCGGGCTGGTCATCGGCCCGGAAAAGATCGCGGGTCACTTCGGCAATCGATACCAGATCGCCCGAGTTGATCTTAGCTTCATATTCCTGGGCGCGACGCGACCACATCGACCGTTTGACCTTGGGCTTGGCTTTCAGGGTTTCCATGGCTTCGCGGAGCGTTTTATCGGAAGACAATTTGCGCATTCCGACGCCTTCTGCCTTGTTGGTCGGAACCCGCAGGGTCATCCGTTCTTTTTCAAAGCGCAAAACATAAAGTTCGAGTTGCATGCCCGCAATTTCTTCATTTTGCAGTTCAATAACCCGTCCAACGCCATGTTTTGGGTAAACAACATAATCGCCCACATCAAAGGACAGCACATTCGCAGCCATAAAAAGCCTTTCTTGATTGGTTGGAGAAGAACGCTGGTCACGTTCCAATTTCGTAATTACGAAATAACCCTTTCGTACATATATTTAACGGCCAAACACCACCAACTCCTTCGTGTGTTCAGCCGATTACGTACGTCTTTTAGCAGATTCGTAACAAAAAAGCAATTTATCGTTGCATTGCACAACTGATCATGGCCAGAAATGACCATTTCCGGCATTCAGTGTCAGGTTTTTCCAGTTGCAGTGCAACAGAAAGAGCCGGAAAAAAGTCCGGCCAGATCCGGTTCTAATCGCCCTCGCCGGGTTTTTCGGAGAAGAATGCTTCGAACTTGCCTTCCATGCCCTTATATTCTTCGGCATCGGCTGGCGGATCGCGGCTGACCGTGATGTTCGGCCATTCTTCGGAAAATTTGGTATTCACCTCGAGCCATTTTTCCAGCCCGTCTTCGGTGTCGGGAAGGATTGCCTCGGCCGGGCATTCGGGTTCGCAGACGCCGCAGTCAATGCACTCGCTGGGATTGATGACGAGCATATTCTCGCCTTCGTAAAAGCAGTCCACCGGACAGACTTCGACGCAGTCCATATATTTGCATTTGATGCAGTCTTCTGTAACAACATAAGTCATCTGGTCGTGAACTCCCCAATACCAGTCCGCCGTTTCAGAGCGGAAATTTCATCCTAGCTATTGTGCAATTTCTGGCACGTCAACAGTTGGTTTGGCCCCTGTTTCAATTGCCAGTCTGCAATATTTCATAACAGGATTGCGCCAGCGCGGCACTGCCCCTGCGTTCGGGCAGCGACAATATTCGCACAACATGCACATCGCGGCCCTGGGGGATGGTCAGAATATCGCCTTGCCGGACCTTGACATGCCCGCGCTCGATCCGCCGTCCGTTCATTCGCACATGGCCCTTCTCAGCGAGTTTGCGTGCCATCACGCGATTATGGGCAAAGCGGAGGAACCAAAGCACTTTGTCGATCCGCAGCACCTGCTGTCCCGCCGCAATCTGCTCCGATCTTTCCTCGCTCAAGCCTATATCCTATTTTTTCATGCTGTCCCTGAGCGCCGCCAACTCGGCAAAGGCGCCGGTGGCGGTCGCAAGAACGGGTTCCGGCTTGCGCTTGCCTGGCGTGTTTTTTGCCTGTTTCGCCGGCCTGCCCCTGGATTTGGACTGATGGTGATTCTTTTTCCGTGCCATCCCTTTCCAGCGCCAATATTGCACGGCGGCGTCAGGCGTTTCCGCCTCCGCCTTGTCCTGTGCCGGCGCTTCGCCGGACGGCGCGCTTGCGGTTTCTGCCGTGTCTGGCGCGACCGGGTCCCCGGACTCCGGCTTCGCCTGGTCAGCGGCAGGTTGCGGTGCGGCAACGGCATCGTCTACCGGCGTCGCGACCGGAGCCGGCTTGTCCGCGCTTTTGACGAAACCCGCGAGCGCGAGCAACGCTTCGTGGCAGGCTGTCGACAGGCCGAGCGAGGTTGCCAAGGCCGTATCGACGGCGAATATCTCGCCCTGCTTGCGGGCGTCGTGGGCCTGTTTCACCAGCCGCTCCACCATGTCGACCCGCACATATTCCTCGGCAATCTTGCGAAAGCCAAGGCGGGAGGCATGGCTGGCAGCCGCGAAATTCGCTTCCTTGAGATGCACCGCATTGTCCGGGGCCTGATCGATCATCGGCTGCGCGTCATAGGCAGCGAACAGCGCCGTCCGCCACAGCACCGCACCGGGTTTCATCAGGGCGTGATGGAAAATATCGAGCGCGCCGAATACCAGACCCGCGCGCCGCGCGTGGCCCCGCATGTCATTGTCGAGCGCGCGGACCGCCTGGTCGATATCGCGCCGGGACAAAATGCCTCCGGCATCGACGATCTGGGCGAACAGGGCGCGCACAGCCGGCGGCGTTTCCGGATCATTGGCCAGTGCATCTATTTTCACCAGACCTTCAAGATGCCGGGCCTTCATCGCCTCGACCCAGGCTTTGACGCGATCGACGACTTTCTGGCCATCTTCGGCGGTCATATCCTTGACCGAGCGGTCGAACTTGATTTCCGGCTGCAAGAGAGTCTTGCCCTTGCTCAGGACTGCCAGCGTCGCGTCGCCCCATTTGACCGTCGGCTGACCCGCCGCGTCGGGGACTAGCGCCAGAACCGAGTCCGGTGCCTTGGCGAGCGCATCTGCATTTTCCGTCATAATTCGTCCCAAATATCTCTCTGCTGCCGCAAGCAGCATCTTGCGGTCTTCTCTCCGGCTATCGGATGGCACGACAAATTGGAAGCCCTTGAGTGTTCCAATTTCAAGCCCTTCGACCAACACCATACCATCATCGCCGATCGCGACATCCTGCGGGACTGTGTCTTTCAGCAGTCCGCGCATCAAAACCCGTGTCCGCTTGTCGACAAAGCGCTGGGTCAACTGGCTGTGCATCGCGTCGCTGAGCCGCGATTCCAGCGCGCGGGTGCGGTCGATCATCACTTCGGGCTGTTCCACCCAGCGGGATTTCTGCGCGATATAGCTCCAGCTGCGGGCGGCCGCGATACGGGCACCGAGCGTTGCGATATCGCCCTGGACATTTTCCAGCCGCGCAATTTCCTGCGCCATCCGGGCGTGGGGGATCTTGCCGCTGCCCCGCGCGAGATGGGGCCAGAGCGATGCGACAAAACGCGCCTGATGGTCCGCTCCGACCTTGCGGAAATCCGGAATGCTGGCGGCTTCCCAGAGCAGGCGCACCTGGTCGGCCGAACGGGCGTGCGCGGCGACCGCGGGATCCTGCGCCAGCCGTTTCAACACCGCGAGATCGACCGCTTCCGGCGCTGCCTGCAGGCGGCGCTCCACCGGTTTTTCCTCGAGCGAAAAGATCAGCCGGTCAAGCGTGTGGAAATCCGGCTCGGCGTTGCGCCAGTAGAGCCATTCCAGCTTCGGAAAATGATGCGATTCCAGATTTTCGATCTGCTCGGACTGCAATTCGTCCGACGAGGCCAGGCCGGACAGCACCCCGAAGCTGCCATCCTTCTGGTGACGGCCCGCGCGCCCGGCAATCTGGCCGATTTCGGCGAGCGTCAGCGGGCGCCTCCGCCGGCCGTCGAATTTCCGGAGCGCGGCAAAGGCAACATGGGTCACGTCCAGATTGAGGCCCATGCCGATGGCGTCGGTCGCGACGAGATAGTCGACCTCGCCATCCTGATAGAGTTTGACCTGCGCGTTGCGGGTCTGCGGTGACAGCGAGCCCATGACGATGGCCGCGCCGCCATGCTGGCGCCGCAACATTTCGGCGATCGCGTAAACATCCTCGAGCGAAAAGGCGACCACCGCCGAGCGGCGCGGCAGGCGCGAAAGCTTGCGCGGCCCGGCATAGCTGAGGGTCGAAAAGCGCGGCCGGGTGATAATTTCGGCTTCGGGAAGCAGCGTTTCGATCAGCGGCCGCAGGCTCTCCGACCCCAGGATCATGGTTTCCTCCCGGCCGCGGGCGTAGAGCATCCGGTCGGTAAAAATATGGCCGCGCTCGGGATCGATGCCGATCTGCGCCTCGTCGATCGCGACAAAGGCAAATTCGCGGTCCATCGGCATGGCTTCTGCTGTGCACAGGAACCATTGCGCGTCTTTCGGGATGATTTTCTCTTCGCCGGTGACCAGGGCGACCCGGCTCGCGCCCTTGAGCGCCACGACCCGGTCATAGACCTCGCGCGCCAGCAGGCGCAGCGGAAAGCCGATCATCCCGCTCGAGTGGGCACACATGCGCTCGATGGCAAGATGGGTTTTGCCGGTATTGGTCGGGCCCAGAACGGCGACAAGGGACGGCGGGGAAAGCGGGGACATTATGCGCACAACAGCCGATCAGGCGCAGAGTTGCAAGCGTCTTGGCGGAAAAAGCACCGCGGTGGACCGGATAACCGTGAATTTACACGGCTCGCCGCATGTAAACCGCCTGCACGGCGGCTTAATTTGACTTTAACCAACTTCCTGCACAGAGGATGTGGGCATAATAAATGTCCCAACGCGTCGCCAAGGGGTTGGTTTGTTCAAGAGTATCGACGATATTGACATGCAAGTTCAGGGGACGGCAACTGTAGCCCCGGGGGCCCTGTTGTTATCGTCCGCCGACTCGCCCGCTTTCCGGGAAAGACTGGCCGAATGGCGGGACTCTCTGTCCGAAATTGACTGGGTACCCGATCTTGGCCTGGATATCGGCAGTCCGGTCTGGTTCCGCGGGCTCGCGACGCTGGTCCTGCTATGCGCCATCGCCATTTCCTGTTTACCCGATTTCGGTCCGATCGCCGGCCATCGCGCGGAAGCGCTGAGCGGCTATCGCGCGGATCAGGCGCGTTCCCAGATGATCGCGCCGCTGGCCTATGGGTCCGATACCGGCCTGCGAATGGCGGCGACCGACGCGGTGCGTCCGCTGGCGGAGAGCCCCGAACGTCCGTCGATCGAGCTGATTGCCACATTGGGCCGCGGCGATAGCCTGCGGCGGGTTTTGCAGCGCGCCGGCGTTGCCAGCGACGAAGCAAGCCAGGTCACCGATCTGGTGGGCGGAGCGCTACCACTCGGCGATATCAAGCCGGGCACCAAGATTGATGTCGTGCTCGGCCGGCGACCGGCGAAAAGTCAGCCACGCCCGCTCGACCAACTGGCGTTCCGCGCCCGTTTCGACCTTAACCTGGAAGTGCTCCGCGATGGCGACAAGCTGAAACTCAACCGCAAGCCGATCCTCGTGGACGACACGCCGCTGCGGATTACCGGAACCGTCGGTTCGAGCCTTTATCGCTCGGCTCGCGCTGCCGGCGCGCCGGCCGATGCCGTGCAAAAATATCTGCAGGTCATCGGAAGCAAAATGTCCATCTCGCGCGACATTCGCAGCACCGACGAATTTGATATCATTCTCTCCTATCGGCGTGCCGAAACCGGCGAGGTCGAAGTGGGCGACCTGATCTATGCCGGCCTCGAGCGGGACGGCAAGGCCAAGGCCCAAATGCTGAAATGGCAGAGCGGCGGCCGGACCAACTGGTTTGAAGCCTCCGGCGTCGGGCAATCGAGCGGCGAGCTGGCACGGCCGACCAACGGGCGGGTCACGTCCGGCTATGGCATGCGCCGCCATCCGATCCTGCGCTACAAGCGCATGCACAGCGGTCTGGACTTTGGCGGCGGCTATGGCGCGCCCATTTATGCCGTGACCGACGGGACCGTCATCTATGCCGGTCGCAAGGGCGGCTTCGGCAATTATGTCAAGCTGCGGCACAGCGGCGGTCTGGCTTCCGGCTATGCCCATATGAGCCGCATCGCGGTGAGAAACGGGCGGCAGGTGCGCCGCGGCCAGATCATCGGCTATATCGGTTCGACCGGTCTGTCGACGGGCCCGCATCTCCACTATGAGCTCTATCGCGGCGGCCGTGCGATCAATCCGCAATCGGTCAAATTTGTCGAGCGCGCACAACTGGGCGGGCGCGAGCTCCGCCGCTTCAAGGCCGAGCTGCAGAAATTGCAGCGCGTCGAACCGGGCGCGGCGCTGGGTACGCTGAAAAGCGCATCGGCGCAGGCGGAACCCGAGCGCGAGATCAACCGTCTCAACAAACCGCTGAAGAGCTAGCGCCGGGCTCCCGGCCTCCAGACTGTTGCACAGAAGAGTTGAGCGCCGCTTCCGGCTCGGCTAAGCCTTGCCCATGTCACAGCAAGCCTCCTTTCCGCAGAGCCGGTTGCGCCGCACGCGCACCCATTCCTGGAGCCGCCAGATGGTGCGGGAGACGCATCTGTCGCCGTCCGACCTGATCTGGCCCCTGTTCATTACCGAGGGCAAAGGGGTGGAAGAGCCGATCGCTTCGCTGCCGGGCGTCTCGCGCTGGTCGGTGGACGGCATTGTCGAACGGGCAAGGGAAGCCCGCGATCTCGGCATTCCCTGCCTTGCCCTGTTTCCCAATACACCGGCAGACAAGCGCAGCGATGACGGCAAGGAAGCGCTCAACCCCGACAATCTGATGTGCCGCGCCACCAGGGCGGTGAAGGACGCGCTGGGCGACGATATCGGCATATTGACCGATGTCGCGCTGGATCCGTACACAAGCCACGGTCAGGACGGACTGCTCGACGACAGCGGCTATGTGGCCAATGACCGCACGCTCGAGATGCTGACCAAGCAGGCGCTGAACCAGGCCAATGCCGGCGCGGACATTATCGCGCCATCCGATATGATGGACGGCCGGGTCGGTGCGATCCGCGACGTGCTGGAACTGGCGCACCATCACAATGTCCAGATCATGGCCTATTCGGCCAAATATGCGAGCGCCTTTTACGGACCGTTCCGCGATGCGGTGGGTTCGGGAGGCCTGCTGAAGGGCGACAAGAAAACCTACCAGATGGATCCGGCCAATAGCGACGAGGCTATTCGCGAAATTGCCTTTGATATCGCCGAGGGTGCCGACAGCATCATGGTCAAGCCCGGCCTCGCCTATCTCGACATCATCTATCGCGCGAAATCGGAGTTCAACGTGCCGGTCTTCGCCTATCAGGTGTCCGGCGAATATGCGCTGATCAAGGTCGGCGCCGAAGCCGGCGTGGGCGACCATGACGCGCTGATGATGGAGAAGCTGCTCGCGTTCAAGCGGGCCGGATGCTCGGGCATACTCACCTATTTCGCCGCCGATGCCGCGCGTTTGCTGAATGGCTGAGAAAACCGGCGATATTGTTCTGGAAACCGACCGGCTGATCCTGCGCAAATGGCGCGCGAGCGATATCGAGCCGTTCATGGAGCATCTCAATACCCGCAATGTCATGCGCTGGCTGGGCGGGGTGCAGAGCCGCGAGAAATTCGACGCCGCGATGCAGCGGCTGGAAGGCTATGACCGCGACTTCGGCCACACATTCTGGATCGTCGAGCGCAAGTCCGACGGAGAAATCCTCGGCTTTTGCGGCCTAAAAAGGGTCAACGCGCCGCAACCCAAGCTGACCGGCGCCCACGAAATCGGCTGGCGTCTGCGCGAGGATGCCTGGGGCAAAGGCTATGCGCGGGAAGCCGCAACGGCCTGTCTGGACGCTGCCTTCAGCCGCTGGAACGCCCCTTATGTCGTTGCCCTGACGGTTGCCGGCAACGAGCCGAGCTGGGGCTTGATGAAACGCCTCGGCATGACCCATCGTCCAGAACTGGATTTTCACGATCCCGATTATGGCGAAGACCTGAACCCGACCATTGTCTACAAAATCGAAGCCGAAGACTGGAGCTCCAACGCATGACCCAAGCCCTCATTCTGCCGTTCAACGGCAAAAGCCCGAGAATCCATCCCAGCGCCTTTATCGCGCCCGGCTGCAAGATTATCGGCGATGTCGAAATCGGCCCCGAATCGAGCGTCTGGTATAATTGCGTGATTCGCGCCGACGTGAATTTCATCCGGATCGGCGCGCGCAGCAATATCCAAGACGGCACCACCATCCATTGCGACAGCGCCACGCCGGCGACGCCCAATGGCAATCCGACGATCATCGGCGACGACGTGCTGGTCGGCCATATGGTGATGCTGCACGGCGCGACGCTGGAAGACCGCGCCTTTGTCGGCCTGAGCACGACGGTGATGGACGGCTGCGTGATCGAGGGCGATGCGATGCTTGCCGCCGGAGCGACGCTGACCCCGAACAAGCGGATCCCGTCCGGACAGCTCTGGGCCGGATCGCCCGCAAAATATATGCGCGACCTGACCGAACCGGCCATTGCCGGCATGCGGATGGGAGTCGCCCATTATGTGGAAAATGCGAAGGCCCACAAAGCGGCCATCGACGCGCTCGCCTAGCGCAAGCGGTTCTTCATCGCGTCTATTTCGGTCTGCTGGCGGTCGACCTGCGCCTGCACAGCGTCACGCTGCTTGGCGATGATGGCGGTCCCGCCCGATTGATCTAGCTCTATCTCGCGCTCAAGCTGCGTCCGGTACAAGGCATCAATATCAGCGAGCGCTTCGACCGACGCACTGCGCACCATCTCCAGCGCGGCCAGTTCGGTCTGCGCAACAACCCACGATTCGCT
Source organism: uncultured Sphingorhabdus sp. (assembly GCA_964022345.1). Lineage (GTDB taxonomy): Bacteria > Pseudomonadota > Alphaproteobacteria > Sphingomonadales > Sphingomonadaceae > Parasphingorhabdus. Next base: position 367,414 of record CAXHZT010000001.1, on the reverse strand, counting down.
CGACACCGCTGCGCCGCGGGCCGCATCGACTCGGCTTTTCACGGCCGGAAGGCGCGTCCGGAACAGATTGTCCGCGCTGCCGCTCTGCGCCACCGCGGCTTCCAGCCGGGTCCGCACGTCCACAGGCAGGGACGACAGAAGATTGACCGGCACCTCGGGCTCGACCATCGCCGAATCATCTTCATAAGGACGCTTCTGCAGCGACGGAAAGTCGCCCTGCTGCATCGCGCAGCCCGATAGCGTAACCGTGATAATCGTCACCAGAGCGGAGAGTTTTTTCATTGCCCAGTCTTTAGGAGAGGCTTATCCCCTCTGCAACGGCGAATCTTCCGGGGAGAAGGGGAGGCCTGCCGGACCACATTGAATAGCCAAAATTCGCCTTAAGCTGGTTGACAGCGCCAGTTCCATCGGTTAGCTGCCCACTCTTTCCAGCGTGAGCCGAAGGACTCGCGTTAACGGTCTTGTGCGCTGGAACCATAAATTTGAAACGGAAAATAGCCATGTTCGCAATTGTGCGCACCGGCGGCAAACAATATCGGGTTGCCGCAGGAGATATTATCGCAGTCGAAAAACTAGCTGGTGAAGCTGGTGATTCGGTAACTCTCGACGACGTTTTGCTGGCCGGCGACGGCGGCGACATCAAGGACGTCAAGGGTCTGACCGTAGCGGCAGAGATCGTTGCGCAGGAAAAAGGCGAGAAGGTAATCATCTTCAAAAAACGCCGCCGGCATAACTATCGTCGTAAAAACGGCCATCGCCAGCAGCATACGGTCCTGAAGATCAGCGCTATCGGTTCCGAAAAGGCTCCGAAGAAAGCAGCCCCCAAGAAGGAAGCTGCTCCGTCGGAAGAAAAGCCAGCGGCGAAAGCCAAGGCTGCTCCGGCTGCTGAAGCCAAGGCTGAACCAGCCAAGAAAGCACCAGCGAAAAAAGCTGCTGCGAAAACCGAAACAAAAGCCGCTGCTGCAAAGAAAGCGCCAGCGAAAAAGCCAGCCGCCAAAAAGCCGGCTGCCAAGAAGAAGGACTAAACCATGGCACATAAAAAAGCAGGTGGTTCATCCCGCAACGGGCGCGACTCAGAAGGTCGTCGCCTGGGCGTCAAGAAATTTGGCAGCGAAGCTGTTGTCGCCGGTAACATTATCATCCGCCAGCGCGGAACGAAGACCCATGCGGGTCGCAATGTCGGCATGGGCAAGGACCACACGTTGTTCGCGCTCATTGATGGCAAGGTGGAATTCCACAAAGGCAAGCTCGGTCGCAAATATGTGTCCGTGGATGCCATGGCGGAAGCCGCAGAATAACCGGATAATCAATAAAGGGTTATCCACCAGAAGGATGACCCGGCAGGTTCTACGGAACCAGCAATTTCAGGGAGAGGGTCATCCTCTCCCTTTTTTTGTCTCCCTGTCATAGCGTCACGATCTTGTAACGGGATCCGGTTAGCCGGGTAACCAGTCAAGTCGGGGGCGCCACGAATATGATGATGGAGAGTCCCGATGTTTGCCGTTACACCAAGATTATTGTTAAGACCCGGCTGGCCGGAAGATGCGCAGGCCCTGTTCGCCGCGATCAATGACGAGGCAATTGTCCGCAACCTTGCCAGGGCGCCATGGCCCTACAGGCCGGAAGATGCCCGGACTTTTCTGGCCCAGAGGGTTGAAACGACCAGCCCGCGCTGGCTGATTTTCCGCCGGACGGCAAATCCACCACAGCTGGTAGGCTGCATCGGTATCGACCGGCAGGAAACGGGCCATGCCGAGCTGGGCTACTGGATTGCCCGCCCCTATTGGGCGCAAGGCTATGCCACCGAAGCAGGGCGCGCGGTGCTGGATAACGCACGGTCACTGGGTCACAACCATCTGGTGGCGGGCCATTTCATCGACAATCCGGCATCGGGATCTGTTTTGCGCAAACTGGGGTTCCGGCCGACCGGCGAAACCGTCCAGCGATTCAGCCGCGGCAGGGGCCGGAATATTCGGTCGGTCGAATTTTCCTGCCGGCTGGATGACCAGCAGGACGGCGAGGTCATGCGCCGGATGGCGGCATGACTTACCCGATCAGGCGACCTTCTTGAGCCGGCCCGAGCGGCGGCGGTCCACCGGCGTGGCTGACGCCGGTTCCGCCTCGGCTTCTTTCAGGACAGCAGCCTCATATTCGCTCTCGGCAAGCCTGATGAGATGGCGATCGTCGATGTCCCACGGATGGAAACCGGGTTTGAAAAACTGTAGGAGCGGCCAAAGGGTGCGACGGAACGGGGCTTTGCCGATCAGCGCATAATGGAACAATCCAAACCACGCGCGCGGGCCGGAGATGCCATCCTGCCGCAACAGGTCGAGTACGCCCTTGGCGCGATTCTTGGTGAAGCCCAGAGAGATTTTGGCCATGAAGCTGCTGCGGACGAACCAGCGCTTTAGCGGATTCCAGTCCCGGGAAACATGCAGCCACGTGTCATAGGCCACGCCTTTATGCTCGATCTCCTCCGACGCATGCCAGAGCCAGAGATTGCGCTGATGTTCATCGGCCTGCTCAAAATGTTCCGGGTTGGCAATCACTTCCGCGGCGAGGATCGCGGTAATATGTTCGATGCACATCGTCGCCACGAGATGTGAAACCTCCGGCATGCGGCGAATCCCGTCGGTGACGTCGGTTATCGCCTGCTCCAGCCGCGAAATGTCCAGATCGCAATCTTCCAGATGCTGGTTGAAACAATGGTGCTCGCGGCTGTGGATAGCCTCCTGCTGGATGAAGGCGCGAATTTCACGCTGCAGTCTGGGCGGGACCCGGTCGCGGAACTTCTTCAGCGATTCGATGAAGAACAATTCGCCTTTCGGGAAGGTAACGGACAGGGCATTGAAAAAAGCCGACGCGAACGGATCACCGCCTACCCAGCGGCGGCGTTCGATAACGGCGCTGGCAAAATGCCGGTTTCGGGGTTGAATAAGAAGGTCATCGGGTGTTGCGCTTTTACGCGGCTCGCCGGCCGCGATCACAGCCTCGGCGATTGGTAAAGTCCTGCTCATATCTGTCAGCGATCCCCCGTGCCAAATCAATATCTTGGTGACCAAGTATTTTGGTTAAGGGTTCGATAGATAAAACAGGTTAAAATTCAGCATCATATCATGCTTAAATTTTACGGTTAAATCTTTGTGAAGATTATAAAAGCGTCGAAATCTCAATGGCCTGGACCGGCCTTGGCCGACAGCAATTTGGTTTATTTCCGACGGTAACGGAAATACCAGACATCATGGCCCTGACGCCGCGCCTTGGCCTCGTAGCGCGTCTCCGGCCAGCCGCCGGGACGGTTCCTCCAGTCTTCCGGACTGTCGCACAACCACTCGAATTCATCGCGCTGGTTCATGATCATGCAGGCCCAGTCGAGATAGACCGGATGGTCGGTGCCAAAGCGGAATTCGCCGCCGGGTTTCAGTTTCGCGGCAATCAGGTCGACCGGCCCGTGGTTCATGAAGCGCCGCTTGGCATGGCGGGCCTTTGGCCAGGGGTCGGGATGGAGCAGGTAGACGAAGCTCAGTGCGCCGTCGGGTATCCGTTCGAGCACGTCGAGCGCATTGCCCATATGCAGCCGGACGTTGGCCAGATGCCCGTCACGGATATGCTGCAACGCTCCGACCACGCCGTTGAGATAGGGCTCGCAGCCGATGAAACCATGATCCGGCAGCATGTCGGCGCGGGTCGCCAAATGCTCGCCGGCCCCGAAGCCGATTTCAAAATGCAGTGGACGGTCGGCGCCGAACAGCGACGCCGCGGTAACCGGCCCTTCGGTGGGAACGGCTATTTGCGGCAACAGCTTCTCGACCAGCTCGACCTGCTGGTCGCGCAGGGCATGGCCCTGCCGCCGCCCGTATAACTGTCGGATGGTGGTCGGATCGCCGTCTTTATAAGCGGTCATTGCCTTTGGCTTTCAGCTGTGGAGGCCGCCCTAGATAGCAGCTTTCAGCGCATCCACCAGATCGGTCTTTTCCCAGGTGAACAGGTCGCCATCCGCCTTGCGACCGAAATGGCCATAAGCGGCAGTCGGGCCGTAGATCGGCTTGTTCAGGCCGAGATGGGTGCGGATGCCCTTGGGCGTCAGCCGCACCAGCTTCGGCAGAATTTCTTCCAGCCTCTCTTCGCTCACCGTGCCGGTGCCGTGCAGGTCGACATTGATCGACAGCGGCTCGGCCACACCGATTGCGTAGGACAACTGGATCGCGCAGCGCTTGGCGAGACCGGCAGCGACGATATTCTTCGCCAGATAGCGGGTGATATAGGCAGCCGAACGGTCAACCTTGGTCGGATCCTTGCCGGAAAAAGCGCCGCCGCCGTGGGGGCTCGCGCCGCCATAGGTGTCGACAATGATCTTCCGTCCGGTGAGTCCGGCGTCACCGTCCGGGCCACCGATTTCAAAACGGCCGGTCGGGTTGACGTGGATCACCGTATTGTCGGTGATAAAGCCTTCGGGCAGCACCGAATGGAAGACACCCATCACATAGTCGCGCAATTCTTCGTAGAGCGCCGGATTGTCACTGTCCTTGAAATAGCCCGGCGCATGCTGCGTCGAAACGACCAGAGCAACGGCTTCGACCGGCACTTCATTGACGTAGCGCAAGGTTACCTGGCTTTTGCTGTCGGGTTCAAGAAACGGCGCTTTGCCGCTGTGACGGTCCGCTGCCATCTGTTTCAGTATCTGATGCGAATATTGCAGCGTGGCCGGCATCAGGTCCGGCGTCTCGTCGCTGGCATAGCCGAACATGATACCCTGGTCGCCGGCACCCTCGTCCTTGTTGCCGCTTTCATCCACGCCCTGCGCGATATGCGCCGACTGCGGGTGCAGATAATTTTCGAAGGCCAGATTCTGCCAGTGGAAGCCGTCCTGCTCATAGCCGATTTTCTTGACGGTTTCGCGGACCGCGGTCTGGATTTCTTCCTGTGCGCCCGGTGCCCAGTTGCCGTCGGTATCGATCATGCCCTTGCCGCGCACTTCGCCCGCCAAAATCACCCGGTCGGTCGTGGTCATCGTCTCGCAGGCTACGCGTGCTTCCGGATCCTTGGCAAGGAACAGGTCGACGATGGCATCGGAAATCTGGTCCGAAACCTTGTCGGGATGGCCTTCGGAGACTGATTCGGAGGTGAATATAAATTCTGAGCGCATGGTAAAATCCTGATTTTAAGGCGGAAACGGCTTCCGACTATGGGACATAAGGAAAGGTTTATATGTGCTTTAACGAGCGCGCACGCGGATAGCAATGGCAGAGATCAGCAAAATCAGCGCCAGACCGAGCGGCAGGATATTCCCGTAGCGGGCAAAAAGCGTCGGCGGTTTCGGCGCCGGCAGGGCGGCGTCTATCCGGCCCGCCTCACCCATCGCCACGCTGGCGACAATCCGGCCATCCGCGTCAATCAGTGCCGAGATTCCGGTCGGGGTGGACCGGATGACCGGCAGGCCTTCCTCGATGGCCCGCAAGCGCGCCTGCGCAAGATGCTGCGGCGGCCCCCAAGATCCGAACCAGGCATCGTTGGACGGATTGAAAATGAAATCGGGGCGATTGTCGCGATCCACGACCTGGCCCGAGAAGATGATCTCGTAACAGACCTGCAGGCCCGTCCTGCCAAAACCGCCCAGATCGAGCGACCTTGGCCCCGGACCGGGCCAGAAATCGAAATCGCCGGGTGCCAGACGGGACAGGCCGATAGCCTCCAACAGCGGTCGCATCGGCAAATATTCGCCATAGGGCACCAGATGCGCCTTGTCATAACGTCCGAGCAATTGCTGGTCGTCATCCATCGCAAATATACTGTTGCGCGCGCCGACGGCCCGCTGGCCGGGCGGGTCAAACTCCAGCTTGAGCGCGCCCAGGACGAGCACGTCACCCGGCTTCATCAATGTCCCGAGCTGCTGACGCACAAATTCTGGCGGACGTCCGTAATAATAGCGCGGAGGATAGCCGGTTTCGAGATAGTCGGGGATCGCCGCTTCGGGCCAGAAGATGAGGCGGGGCCCGTCACCCTCGCGGAGCGTCAGTTCCGCGAGTTTTGCCAGATTCTGCTGTTCGTAGCCGGCCTTCCACTTATCCTGCTGGCCGATATTGGGCTGGACCACGGTCACCTGATGTTCGTCGCACGCCCCGCTCCCGGGCGCGCCGCACAGCGCCGCTCCGGACATGAAAAAGCCGGTGGCGGCAAACAACAGGACCAGCCCGGCCAGCAGTCCGATCCCTTTCCAGTGGCGATAGACAGCGAGCATGATCAGGCCCGCCAACAGCACGGGAATAGCGGACAGACCGTAGGTCCCGATGATGCGCGACGCGCCGGTCAGCAGGGCGACGGGTTCGGGCACCAATATACTGCCCAGCGGGTTCCAGATAAAGCCGGTGAAGACCCAGCTGCGGAGCCATTCCGTGACGATCCAGAAGCCCGCGAATGACAGGATGAAAACCGGCGGGCGCTCCCTGCCGACCAGCCATGCGCCGAGAGCCGCCAGAGCGGGAAACACCGCCAGATACAGCGACAGCAGAATCACCGCGATATAACCGAGCCACTCCGGCATCGCCGCCTGAAAGGTGAAAGCCTTGGCAATCCAGTTCAGGCCAATGATGAAATGGCCCAGCCCGAAGAGCCAGCCGGTGAAAAAGGCGGCCTTGCGGCTCTCCGTCTGCGACACGATCGCCATCCACAGGGCCAGCATCAACAGAGTCAGCGGCCAGAGGTTCAGCGGCGCAAAACCGGTTGCGCTCACGCCCCCCGCAAACAGCGAGACGGCATAAGGATGGCGGGCGATCATTGGCGGGAATTTTGACACAAGCGGCTTTTGCCGTGTTCGCGATCACCATTCAATTGCTAATTGCCGGACGGTGGATTTGATTGCTATTGGAGAGCCATGCACCTCCTGTCTCTTATGATGCTTGCCCTGGCTCAACCGGCGGAAGCCGGGCCACTACCGCTCAGCGAAAGTCAGCAGCGGGACCTTTCCTGCGTCGCCACGCTGGCAATCGTGGCATCGGAACAAGAGCGCGGCGTGGCCAGCGCACTAGACTATCCGCTGCTCACCGAGCGTGGCGCCATCTACGCGGGGCTGGTTGGCCAGCGGATCATGGACGATAACGGCAGAAGCAGGGAACAGGTCCGCGAGGACATGTTGGCGGCTGTCGCCGCGCAGCAGGCTTCGGGACAAGAGGCCGCCGACCCGGACGCGGTCGTCGCAGCGCAGATGGACATATGCCTGCCGTTGCTCGACGCTGCGGTCCCGCCGAAGCCGAAGCCGGATCTGACGCAATGCGCCGGCATATTGCAACTGGCCTATGAAGAAGTTCACGATCGCGAAGGCCTGTCGAAGACGGCGCAGGATCTGAGGACGCTGGCCGCCGTGCTCGACAGCCGCGCCCGCGACCGGATGCGGGCCGAAGGGCTGAGCGGCCGGGAAAGCGATATCCTGCTGGCCCAGGCCAGGGAGCAGGAAGCAAGCGGCCAGGGTTCGGATCTCGATATCGAACATTGCTTCACCCTCGCCGCCCCTGAAGACAAGCAGCGCAAATATGAACACTGACCGGTCCACGCCGCTGCGACCCTTCCATCTGGCCTTTCCGGTCCATGATCTTGAAGCCGCACGTGGTTTCTACGGCGGTCTTTTGGGCTGCGAAGAAGGCCGAAGCGCCCCGCACTGGATCGACTTCAACTTGTACGGGCATCAGATCGTTGCCCATCTCGACGAAAATTTTACCGCGCGGCCCCTCGCCAATGCGGTCGACGGCGAACAGGTGCCGGTGCCGCATTTCGGTGTGGTGCTAACAATGTCCGCATGGCAGGCGCTCGCGGACCGGCTGACCGCAGCCAAGTTCGCCTTTGTGATCGCGCCGACGATCCGCTTCAAGGGGCAGACCGGTGAACAGGCAACGATGTTTTTTCAGGACCCCAGCGGTAATGCGCTCGAGTTCAAGGCCTTTGCCAGCGATGACCAATTGTTCGCCACGGACTGACCGGACTGGGGAAGCCTAAACGTCCTGCCCGCTCTCGATCCGATCCAGCCCATCTTCCAGTTGCCGTTCTGCCATATCACGAGCGCTGTTGCGCGACAGCCCCAGCGATCCCGACAAGCGTTCACCGATCAGCGCATCGCCCAGCGCCATCAGAACCAGCGCGAGCGTGTCTTCGTGCATCTCGCGATCCTTGTGGCCGTCGTCCCCGACATCGTCGACCAGCTTGTGGATCGCCTCGACGATTGGGTCCAGCGCATCTTCATTGCCGGTGAGCATCATCCACGACCAGAGCGCCGCGGCACCCTGCTTGTCAAAAGCATCGAAGGTCAGATCGACAATATCGCGTGCGCACCCTTCGCCCGACCGGGACTTGATAATCGCTTGCGCAATCATGCCGCACACTTCGTCGGACAGATAGACGGCCAGAGCCTTTTGCAGGCCCGAGGCAGAACCGAAATGGTGCAGCAGATTGGCGTGGGTGCGGCCAATCCGGCCGGCCACTGCCTTCAACGTAACCGACTGCGGGCCCGTTTCGATCAGCAGATCGCGGGCCGCCGCCAGCGCCATCCCGCGGCTTTCTTCAGGAGAGAGTCGTCGTTTCGCTATTGACATTTATGTAAGTAACCTTATTATCATTGGTGTTAGCTATAGGCCGCATTTCGCGAAATGGAAACATCCCATGAATATGCCCCGCATTGACAGCCCGGAACCGGAAACCATTCATACGCCCACGCCTGCGGGCCATGAAATCACGCCCCGCGACCGCCGTTTCGGGCGGGAAGAGGGCTATGACCCCGGAAAATACTGGCAAAACGGCGATCCCGTTGCGACCGCTTTCTACAATTGCCTGTCGCTCACCTTTCCCCGCGGCGAGGCTTTTTTCATCGAAAGCGTGAAAGAATTCCGCGACCACACGCCGCAGAAGCTGCAGAAGGAAATCCGCGCCTTCGTCCAGCAGGAAGTGATCCACAGCCGCGAACATCTGGCGCTCAACCGCCGGGTTGAGGAAAATGGTTATGATACCAGCCGGATCGAACAGCGTATTACCGAATCGCTGGCCATGACCAAAGGTCGCCCGAAAATCACCAATCTCGCGGCGACGATGATCCTCGAACATTTCACCGCAATCATGGCGCAGCAATTTCTGGTCAATGCCCGTCACTGGAAGGATTCGGACGAGGAAACCGCCGACCTGTGGCGCTGGCACGCGCTCGAAGAGATCGAGCACAAGGGCGTTGCCTATGACACCTGGCTCTACGCGACCCGCGACTGGAGCCGCTGGCAACGCTGGAAAGTGAAAGCGCTGATGATGCTGGTGATCACCAGGAATTTCTGGGGCAATCGCTGGACCGACACGCTCGATCTGCTGGCGCAAGACGGCATGACCGGATGGCGCGTGAAGCTCAGACTGCTGAAATTTCTGCTGGTCGAGCCGGGAATCGCGCGGGCGATCATCATTCCCTGGATCAAATTCTTCCTGCCCGGATTTCATCCGTGGAACGAAGATGACCGGCATCTGATCCGGCGCGCCGAAAGCGAATATGAGTCGGCCATTACGGGACGGCCGGCGACCGCATAGGCTCAGGGCCTAGACGATGGTGGTCAGTGCGCCGCCTTGCTCATGTCGACTTTATCAATCCATTCGGGAAAGAAGCTGGGTTCGCGGCTCGACCAGCCGGGTGCCGTCGCGGCGGCTTCGCTGATCGATTGCAACAGGCCCTTGCGGGTTTTCGGGTGCAGATGCGGCAAGGATGATGCTGCGCAAAAAGCGCCGGGCAGCCACGGACGCGAATCCGGGCCCAGCAGTCGCTCGTAGAGGAAGCGAAAGGCAGGAAAGCTCTTTATGCGCCCCTGCCCCAGATCATAGGCAGCCAGCGAAATCAGCGCCGGCATGAACGCCTCGATACTGTCGATCGCGCAATCTTCGGGAATGGCTTTGCGAATATCGCGGATGCGCCGGTACAGGGACATCTGGACCTTGATTCCCGCTTCCTCGACCTTGTCGCGCGACCACGTCTCGATGGCATCGGACCGTTCGAGACCGACATCCAGCGAACGGCGGATATAGCGCTGCGTTGCAGAACTGAATCCCGCAAATTCTTTCATCTCGGCCAGCGTCATTGCACCGGGCACGGCTTGTACTTCCTTGGTCATGGCTTCGGGACTCCTTTTCAATTCATCCCACAAAGCCATTTGACACGGACATGGTTAGCAATCGGTTAAACATAAGCGGTTTTAATCTGCGCAGGCCTACGGAAGTCCGAATATTACGCGCCGGACTTAGAAAGTTTCGACCAACCGCAAGCCTGTTTCGACCGGTCACGATTCCCCTAGAGACAATTGATACCATATTGCCCTAAGCTCGTTCGAAACCATAAATTGAATGAATATGAGAAAATTTGAACTCGGAAACCACAAGCCGTCGGTCGGACATCAGGTTGCAATCCTGTCGATTCTCGGATTCTGGCTTTTCTACGTCATCATCCTGACCCTGCGCATCTCTGTCGGCGACTGGCCGGCCCAGGGCGAAATGGCGATGCGACGCATTGTGGTGACGATATTCGGTATCGGTATCACCTATCTGCTCTATCTGGTCCTGCGGCAGTTCGAGGACAAAGCCCTGTCCACCCGGATCATCACCGCCTTTGCCGCGGCCATCCCCGCCGCGATCATCATCGCCTCGTTCAACCATTATGTTTTCAACGTCTATTATCCGGAAAATCTGTGGGACGAGGCGCATGTCGAGGAAATGCGCAAATATATGTCGCAGGAAAATCTGGCGTTTAAAGCGATTTTCGAAGACGCCACGTCCCGCTTCTTCTTCATCGTCAGTTGGACATCCCTGTATCTCACGCTGAGCTATGCCGGAAAGGTCCGCCAGGTCGAACGCAAGGCCGCGCGCTTTGCCCAGGCCGCGCAGGATGCCGAACTCCGGTCGCTGCGCTATCAGGTCAATCCGCATTTCCTGTTCAACACGCTCAACAGCCTGAGCACGCTGGTGATGCGCAGCCAGCCGGAAGAGGCGGAGGAAATGATCCTCAACCTGTCCAAATTCTATCGCACCAGCCTGTCAGGCGACCCGCTCGAAGACGTGCCTTTGTCGGAAGAGGTGCATTTGCAAAATCTCTATCTCGATATCGAGGCGGTCCGCTTCCCCGAACGGCTGCGGACGAAAGTGAATATCCCCGACGACCTGCTGGGCGTTCTGGTACCCGGGCTGATCCTGCAACCGCTGGTCGAGAATGCGATCAAGCACAGCGTCGCGCACAGCAAGCGTCCGGTCACCATCACGATCAGCGCGCGGTCTGACGGGGACAATCTGATCCTCACGGTCGCCGATGATGGCGATCCCCGGCCGGTGGATTTGCAGGATAGCCAGATGAGCAATGGCATCGGTCTGGCCAATGTCCGCGACCGTCTGGAAACGCGCTTTGGCCGGCAAGCCAGTCTGCAGACTGTACGTCCGGTGGAAGGCGGCTATATTGCGCAACTCACCCTACCATTGATGCTGGATAATCCATGATGGAAGAAATTGAATCCAAACCGCTCAAGACGCTGATTGTCGATGATGAACCGTTGGCGATCGAACGCCTGCAGCTGCTCTGCGCGCGCCAAAAGGATATCGATCTGATCGGGACGGCGAGCGACGGCGAAGCGGCGCTGCGTCTCACCGAACAGTTGAAACCGGACCTGCTGCTGCTCGACATCGCGATGCCGGGCAAGGACGGGCTCGACGTGGCCCGCGCGCTGTCCGGCAAGCCGGATGCGCCGGCGATTATCTTTGTCACCGCCTTCGACCGCTTTGCTGTCGAGGCTTTCGACGTGGCCGCGATCGACTATGTCCTCAAACCGGTCGAAAGCGAGCGCCTGACGCTGGCGCTTTCGCGGGTCCAGCAACGCACCGCCGAACCCAGGCCCGGGGAAAGCGAAGAATCGCCCTGGGCCGAGGAATTCTGGGTTCCCTATAAATCGGAATTGCGGCGCATTGTCGCTTCCGAAATCGACCGGGTCGAGGCCGAGCGCGACTATATGCGCCTGCATGTCGGCAGCGTCAGCTATCTGCTGCACCAGACGATCACCGGTCTGGAAGAACGGCTCAATCCGGAAGAATTCATCCGTCTGCACCGTTCGCATCTGGTCCGGCGCGACTGGATAGCCGGTCTGCGCCATGACGGCGGCGGCGTGTGGATGGCCTGCCTCAAATGCGGTACCGAGATTCGCATCGGTCGCACCCATCTGGCAGACGCGAAGAAACTGGCCGGTAAATAGCCGCCCCTCAATAAACCGGACGTCTAGAAGCTGTAGCGTACCGATGCGGTCGCGCTGGTTTCGTCTTCGTCGATCACCGATATGCCATCCCGCGCGATCTGCGCCTTGCGGGCATTGACGCCGAGATTGGTCGACAGGCCGCGGGCTATGTCATAGCGCACCCCGAGCGACGCAGAGGATTCAGATGTGCCATCCAGCTCGCCATAATGGCCGGCAGCGGACAGGCTGAGCACCCCGACCTTGGTCTGTGTGCCGCCCGAAACATACCAGCGGTCCACATCAAGCGCGCCGGACTGCAGATTCTCATAGCCGAACCCGATGTCGAACAGGCTGCTCCCATAGACAAATTCGCCGACGACCCCGGCGCCGATGGTGGAGAAATCCGTGACGTTGTCGGCTGCGAGATACCGGGCCCTGCCGAACCGTGCGGCCAGCCGATAGTCTTTTCGGCCAATCGGCCGCTGGAACTGTGCGCCCAGTTCGAAATGGCCGTCGCCATCGACTATGCCGCTGAGCGTAGTCGGGCCAAAGCGCCCGCTATAGCCGCCGCCCCAGCGGTTGATCCGGCCGTAGAAATCGTCAAAGGCGAGAGCCGCGTTGCCGACGCCGCGCCGCCGCCTGGTCGCTTCGCGCACCAGACCATCGACGTTGCCGCCGATCAGGCTACCCCAGCTGGTGCGGACAAAGGCCGCGACATTATCCTCATAATCCTGTGTATTCTCGTGATATTGCCCGAAATAGGAGACGCCGACATTCCACCGGTTGGCGAGCTGCATCTCGATATTGATATCGAGATTGGTGACCAGGCTGACATCGACATCGCCGTCGAACACGCGGTCGTCGACGGTCAGCTGGACCGGCACGTCGACAACCCCACCCACCCGGACAGTGGCTTCGCCGATTGCAAAGGCCAGCGGCTCTTCAAAGGAGGAGAGACTGTCATAGTTGAGGCTGATCTGCGCATGGGCGGACCCGGCCGACAGAGCCGACGCGCCCAGGACCAAGGATTGCAACAGCAGGCGGGATGATCCGCGATACATCGCTCAGACCCTCCGCCGGAAATAAGTGTCATGGGCATGGCGGGCAATCGCCTTGCCGGCATCCATCCCGGCTATATGATCGCGCATCCAGTGGACGCCGCCGTAGATACGGCTCATGCCGTTTTCGTCCGCAGCCTGACTGAGACTCGTCCAGTGGCGGGTGACCCCGCGCAATTGCGGCCAAAGCACCTGGTCGGGCGACTGGTGCGAGAAACGCACCTTGTCGGTACCCAATATCTGGCCAATCATCATGGCGCCGGCCGCTCCAAAGGTCGAATGGCCGGACGTATAGGCAGGAAATTCCGGAGTCGGGATATAGCTGCGCCATTGCTGTTCCCGTTGCACCCGGGGATCGCGGTTTCCGAATTTCGGGGCACGGTGCCGGATCGCGGTTTCCGGGCGGATCACATCATAATGATATTTGGTATCCCAGGCATGGATCGAGGCATCGCACTGGGTCATCCCGATCAGCGCCATTGCCCGCGCCCATTCGATGAAGGACAGATTGCGGTCCTGCAGCACCTGTATCGCGATCAGCATATAATGGCCGGGTGGCGTAATGCCCCAGGGACCGTCTTCCCAGAACATCGCGATCTCGCTTTGCTCTGCCGTGCGCTCGCGGCTGTCCGCCGCGCCCAGGATTCGCACCTGATCAAAATCGGCGGCAAAAGCCGGGCCGGCGGGATCGGGAAAGGGCGGTGCCCGGAAATTCTCGACGCGGCCCATCGTCCAAGGGGTAATCCGGCCGTGGCCGGGATATAGCGGTCGCGAGAAGCTGTCGAATGCCGGGCCGGGCCGCGCGCTGTACAGCGGCCCGGTCGGTGTCCATTGCAGCGCGTCGTCCCGCCGTTGATAACGGTCCAGATAATAGTTGACCTTGCTCGGCTGGGAGCCGTCGCGGGTCCGCATCTTGACGATTTGCAGACCGACCTTCCGGCCCCATGCGGCGCCCAGCGACTTGGCCTCGCCATCCCCGATGGCATTGGCAAAATCCCTGCGCTCGCCGACAAAAGGCTGCTGGAACACCTCCGAGGCCGCGGTGGCAAAAGCCACGCCATAGGCCATTGCGGGATCCGCACCGGCAGGAGCGGGGCCGATGCCGAAGGGGTCTTCATAGCGCTGGTAAATGGCGTTGGCTGCGACAAAGCCGGCAACCGTCGGCATGGCGAGATTATAGGCCGCGCGCGGCGGTGGCACCCGCTGGTCCCGTATCTGCTGGAGAAGAACATCGCACCAGTGGGTCACAATATTGTGATATTGCGGCTGCAATATCGGCGTCAGATAGGAGTTGGCAGAACCGAACCGCCCGGTGCAACCCGTCAATCCGGCAGCACCCGCAACAGTCGCACCCGCCATGAACTGGCGTCGTGTAAAAATCATTGTCCCCCCTCGAACGCCTGTATCGCCCTGCCCAGGGGGACAAGACGACGTGAGAACGGTCGGGGTTAATGGTAAACCGCAAATAAAATATTAAGAGCGGCACTGCAGCCGCTGTATCGGGGCGGCGCTCCGCTATCCATCCGCCGAATAGGGTGCGTTCCCGTCCGGACAACTTGCTAAAACATTGCCCGATGGCCCGAATGACTGTACGCCGAGCCTCGCTTTGCGGGATACGACCGATATTCAGGCCCGCCGCTCAACCAAGGAACCATGAAACCACATGCCGCCATTTTCACCACCCAGCTTCCAAGAACGCACTCAAATGGCCGCCAAAGCCAAACAGGCCGCCCTCAAAAAACTGAAGGCAAAGCCGCCGCTCAGCCCTGAAGTCATTGCCGAACGCAAAGCCGCCGAGCTTGCCCGCGAAGAAAAACAGGCCGCCGCCAGCGAAGCAAAGCGCGCCGCTTTCGAGCAACAGAAGGCCGAGCGCAAAGCCGCCAAGGAACAGGCCAAGCCGAAACTCGCGCTCGGACTGACCGAATCCGAGAAAAAGGCCGCTCGCGACGAACGCTACGCGAAACGCAAAAAACGCAAGAAATAGGGCCGCCACGACGGATCGGCTGGAGATTTGCTCCACGCCTGACCCGGTCAGCGCGGGCGAGCGGAACTTCCGATCGCGATATCAGTGCCCGCCAAAGCGCAGGCGTATCCCGCCATTGAGGATGAACCCTTCGAGTGGCGCCCAGGCATCCACCGTCCACTGACCGCTTGCGGCGCGCTGCGGAAGGACCAGCGGATCGTAACGCGACTGCCGCACATCGAGCAGATTTTCGGCATTGGCAAACAGGCTGATCTTGCCGAGCACGATCTCGCCGAGCAATCCGAGATGGACATAGGGTCGCGAACGGGTCCGGAAAGGATTGTCCTCCAGATCCTGCCGTCCGGTATAGTAAAGCTCCACGCCGATCCGCCCCTTGCCATGTTCCTCCCACATGCCGACCAGACCACCGGTATGCCGCGGCGTCAGCGGCACCCGCTGGCGGCCTGCACCGGTCGGGTCGGGCTCGGTCGCATCGGCGAAGACATAGCTTCCGGTGACCGTGAAGCCGTTCTGCTTGTACCGCAGCAGCAGTTCGGAGCCGCGAATCCGGGTTGTACCGCTGGCGTTGACCAGGCGCACCCGGTCGGCTGCAATATCCTCAAGCCTGGTGCTGTTCCTGATGTCTGCGCCGAACAGGGTCAGATTGGCTTCCCACGGCCCGTCGGCATAGCCCATGTCGAGCGAAGCGGTTCGCGCGCTTTCGGCTTCCAGATCGCCGAGCGGCTCCAGCCGCGACAGGCCGGCGGCCTCGATCGCGTCGACAAAGGGTGTCGGTGCAAAGAAACCGCCGCCCACCGATCCCCGGACGGTCCAGTTGCCGGGCCGGTAGAGCGCCGACAGGCGCGGGCTGAACCGCGTGCCAAATTCGTCATGGAAATCGACCCGGGCGCTCGCAGCAAGCGTCAGGTCATAGGTCGCCTCCTGCTCGATCTGGGCGAAGATTGCCGGAACCTTGTAGCTATAGTCAAAGGCCGGAAAGCTGTCCGAGCGGAAGCTGTCAGACTGATAAGCAAGACCGCCGACCCAGGATGTGCTGCCGCTGGTTCCCGCAACAGAAGCCTCGACAAAGGCGTTGCTGTGCCGGTCGTCTTCGACAACCGCGCCAAAGCGATGCAGATGATCCTGCCGCATGGCCGACGCGCGCAGATGCAGGGTGACCCGATCACCAATCGGCTTTTCCGCCACCAGCCCGGCATCATAGCGTTCTGTGTCCTGCGCCTGCACGAACGTCGTGCCGTCAGGAACCGTGCTTCCGGTCAGAGTGCCGCCCACCCGGTCCTCGGTCATCGCGCCGAGCGTGATATAGAGGGACGAGCCGTCGTCACCATCCCACTGGAAGCGCGGGCGGGCCGTGAAACGGTCGTAGCCGGCCATGTCATACCAGCCATCACCGTCGATATCCTGACCGCTTTGCCGGTGCGCCCCGGCGGTCAGGGAAAGGCCGGCATTGGCGCTGATCGGCCCGGCGACATAAGCGGTCAGGTCCTGCCCGTTGCGGGTGGTGGCATTGGCGAGAATGTCGGCTTCGAATTCATCCCCCGGCCGCTTCGAGACGAGATTGATCACCCCGCCCAGCGCCGACGCCCCATAGAGCGCCGATGCCGCGCCCTTGATCACCTCCACCTGCCCGAGATCGGTCGGCGGAATCTGCAGCAGCCCCAGCGAAGCCGCCTGACCGCCGTAGAGCGGCAGATTGTCCGCCAGCAATTGCGTATAGCGTCCCTCCAGCCCCTGAATACGGATATTGGCAGCGCCCAGCGCGGGGGATGTGACCTGCACCCGCACGCCGCCCGTCTCGTTGACCAGCATGGCAATATTTCCGGGCCGCATGATCGCCTTTTCCTCGATTTCTTCGCCGGCAAGGACCTCGACGCGAATCGGTTCGTCCTGGACCCGGCGGTTGAGCCTTGTGCCTTGAACAATGATATAGTCATTTTCCTCTTCTGCCTGTTCGTGGTCCGGGCCTGTCTCGACCGGACCGGTCACCTGCGCAGCGAGTGGCATCGGGAGGCTGAAAACAGGCAAGGAGCAAAGCAACAGAAAACGCCGGTAGCTGGAAAACACGACAACAGTCCTTTTCGAATAATGGCACTGCGGCGGCCTATGCACCCTCTAGTGGCTATAGGGTCAAGCCATGATGACAAGCGCAGAGACGAAATTTGCCTGGGAAACGGCGATGGTCTCGCTGATATCGTCGACATATTCTGTCAGGCTCGCACCCTCTTTCCTACAGAGTACCATATAGGTTATATTTTGATCGTTTTACAACCATAAAGAGGATGAATGCTATGATTGACCTGCCGCATACCACCGATGCTCCCCACCAGCCCGCACCTCGCTGGACCCCGGAAAAACAGCGCGAATTTCTGGAAGCGCTCGCACGCTGCGGATCCGTAAAGTCGTCAGCCGCCTATGTCGGAATGAGTCGCGAAAGCGCTTATCGCTTGCGCCGACGACAGGAAGGGCGCGCCTTTGACCGGGCGTGGGATGCGGCGCTGATCCATGCCCGCGATCTTTATGCCGAAACGCTGCTCGATACCGGGCTCAACGGCTGGACCGAGACGGTCTGGTATCATGGCGAGGAAGTCGGCGAGCGGACGCGTTTTTCCCCCGGACTGCTGCTCGCGGCGCTGGCCCGGCTCGATGCCAAGGCCGATGGGCTGGATTTGGCCGGTGAGCCAGTGCGCGAGGCGGCGGCGGATTTTGACGCAATGGTCGAAGCAATCGGCGAAGGCGATGATTGCTCTGCCATGCTCGAGGCGCAGGATCGAGCGGCGCAAGCCCGCCGGGCCCCGCCACCGAACCCCTACAGTGCCGAAGCGAGCGGTGAAGAGTTGCTCGAGCGGCTCGAAATGTTTCACGAACGCGAACGGATAGCCGCAATGGCACCGGAAGATGTCGATACGTCCGATCTTGATCCGTACGAGGCGGACGACTGGGACGATCTGCAATGGGCGCGTGCCGAGCGTAGCGGCATGATGGATCAGCCGGGATTTTGGGAAAAAGCCAATCCCGAAGGTTATGATGATGACCGTTTTGATGGCTCTGGTGACCGGGATGGCCCGGACAGCAAAGGTCCGTCTTTCCACTAAAGGGGGTGTGACCCGTGTGACCCTATATACCGGCCGCATCCCGGCTCGAGCGCCTCGGCAAGAAACCCATCGACAAAATATTGTGGAAAAGCCTATTTGTGGGTGTCACCCTCCGGGATCTTCGGACATAATCTTGCTGCTGAATATCTTCATCATCCTGTCGGCCATCGCCACCGGACTGCTGCTGCTCTCCCCGCGCCTGTCGAAATCGACCGTCTGGCGCGCAACGGTGACACCGCTGGCTTCGATCATCGGCAGCGGATTTCTGGTGCTCGCGCCGATATTGGTATCCGACTATGGCTATATCGCGCCGCTGGTCATGGCCGGCCTGTGCCTCGGGGCCTTCCTGTTTGGCGCGGCCATCCGGTTCAACATATTGCAGCGCAACGTCGACCATCCGCTGCAGGACCCATGGACCGACCGGCTGGAACTGGCCGCCTCATGGGCGCTGGTCTTCGCCTTCACCATTTCGGTCAGCTATTATCTCAATCTGTTCGGCGCATTCGGGGTCAGCCTGACCGCGTTTGACAATAGCGCCAATGCCAAGCTGCTCACGTCCGGCATGTATATCCTGATCCTGATCGTCGGCTGGACACGCGGGTTCAAGGCGCTGGAAAAGATGGAGCGGCATCGGTTTCATGCTGCTGGCCATGCTGGGAACCATGATCATGCTATTTGGCAATGATGTCGAATCGTCGAACGGATAGGCCGCGTTATCTTGCCGGGGTTCGGGGCCGCGCTTGCCGGTAGGTTCCCAATATCCGCACGCTGTTGCAGTGGAAACTCAGTTCCTCCAGCGCCCGGTCAACCGCCGGATCACCGGGAGCGCCTTCGATATCAGCGAAAAATTCGGTGGCCGCAAAACTGCCGCCCTGCTGGTAGCTTTCCAGCTTGGTCATATTGACGCCATTGGTCGCAAAGCCGCCCATCGCCTTGTAGAGCGCGGCGGGAACATTTTTGACCTCGAAGATGAAAGTCGTCATCAGCGGGCCGTTGGCCGCAGGCTTTACCGCATCGGGAGCCAGGATGACAAAACGGGTGATATTGTCGGGCGAATCCTCGATCGCGTCTTCCAGCGGTTCGAGACCATATATCTGCGCGGCCAGCTTCGGCGCGATGGCCGCGGCGTGCGGGTCCTCGGACTGGGCGACATAAGCGGCAGCAGCGGCGGTATCGGCATAGGCCATGGGGATGATCCCGCGCTTGCGCAGATAGTGCCGGCACTGGCCGAGCGCTTGCGGGTGGCTCATCGCTGTCCGGACATCCGCATTCGCGGATTTCGCCATCAGGCAATGTTTGATCAGCATGAAATATTCGTCGACAATATAGAGGCCCGATTCGGGCAGCAGGAAGTGGATGTCCGCCACCCGGCCGTGCAGCGAATTTTCAATCGGAATAATCGCGCTGCCGGCCGTCCCCTGTTTCACCGCATCAATCGCATCCTCGAAAGAGAAACAGGGAACCGGGAGTCCTTCGGGCGCATAGTCGAGCGCGGCCAGATGCGAATTGGCGCCGGGCGCGCCTTGAAAGGCAATCGCCTTTTCCGGCATTTCAGCGCCTTTTTCGGTCATTTTGTTGACCATACCCAGTGCGTTTTGTGGAAAGCTGTCCATCGTGCCTCTCTTCTCCTGCGCCGCGATAGTCGAAGCGGACGGGACTGGGCAAGAGGGAAGTGGTCTGCGCGGGAAGCCGCATCGAATTGCGCATCGACAATTGCGCCTTTAGCGGCAATTGAGGCCTTGCGTTGGCCCTTCGCCCTCTTTACAGACAGCACAAATTTGGCAGGCCCATGGCCGCCGCTCACTCAGGGGTTTGAGAGACAATATGAGCAACAACAACACCATCGCAGGCTGGGTACTGGCTGGCGGCATCGCTGCCCTCGGCTTTTCCATTCTCAGCAGCAAATATTTCCACGCCGGCCAGCACGAGCGCCCTGAAGTCATGGGCTATGTGATCGAAGGCGTCGACGCTTCCGGTGGCGGTGCTGACGCTGGCCCCGCGATTGAAACCCTTTTGCAGACGGCCGATGCTGCGGCCGGTGAGAAGGTTTTCGCCAAATGCGCGGCCTGCCACACGATCAATCAGGGCGGTGCCAACGGCATCGGACCGAACCTCTGGGACACGATGGGCAAGCCGCATGGCCATGTCGCCGGCTTTGCCTATAGCGATGCGCTGAAAAGCGTTCCCGGCAACTGGGACTGGGCCGCCATGGACGCCTGGCTGACCTCGCCGCGCAAATATGCCAATGGCACGAAGATGACCTTCGCCGGTCTCGGCAAGGCCGAAGACCGCGCCAATCTGATGGTCTATCTGAACGCGCAGGGATCGAACATCCCGCTGCCGCCTCCACCGGCGGTGGAAGAACCGGCAGCGGACGAAGCGGAAGCGGAAGCCGGCGCTGATGCCGAGGCTGAAGAAGCGGTTGAAGCGGACGCAGCTGCGGCTGAAGAATAAGCCGAAGCCCGGATTGCCTAGTCGCAATCCAGTTCGTAAAATTGCTGGATAATATCCCAGGCCTCGTCTGCGGTTTCGACAAACTGGAACAGCTCGAGGTCCTTGCGGCTGATCGTGCCTTCGTCGGCCAAAGCATCAAAGTTGACCACGCGGTTCCAGAAGGTCTTGCCGAACAGCAATATCGGCAGCTTCTCCATCTTGCCGGTCTGGACCAGGGTTACCAGCTCCATAAACTCGTCCAGCGTGCCGAAGCCGCCGGGGAATACCGCAACAGCTCTGGCGCGCAGCAGGAAGTGCATCTTGCGCAGCGCGAAATAGTGGAACTGGAAACTCAGTGACGGCGTGACATATTCATTGGGCGCCTGCTCGTGCGGCAGGACAATATTCAGCCCGATCGACTCTTTGCCGGCATCGGCTGCGCCGCGATTGGCCGCTTCCATGATCGAAGGGCCGCCGCCGGAGCAGACAACGAAATCGCGTTTGCCGTTGTCCGAAATGCCGCAGGCGCTGGCCAGCCGCGCCAGATTGCGGGCCTCGTCATAATATTTGGCTTTCTCTTTCAACCGCTCCGCGATTTTGCGAGAATCCTCGTCCGGCGCCGCCTCGATCAGTGCATCCGCTTTGTCTGGCTCGGGGATGCGTGCTGATCCGTACATCACCAGAGTGGATCCGATGCCCGCTTCGTCGAGAAGCATTTCGGGCTTTAGCAGCTCAAGCTGGAACCGGACCGGCCGCAACTCCTCACGGAGCAGGAAATCGGTATCCTGAAAAGCCAGCCGGTAGGCCGGGTCGCGGGTCTGCGGCGTTCCGAAATCGCCTTTTTCAGCGAACTCGGCCTCTTGCTTGGCACGGTAAAAACGACGGTCGTGGAGATCTTTATTGGTCATAGCCCTGCCCTAAAGCATAGATATGGGGCTGACCAGTGGCCTTATCGTCCTATCGACAATATCCGTTTCCGCTCATGTCGAGATGGAAGTGGTCGCGATGGGCGGCATTGTAATTGGGACTGAGAACGGTGCCGAAGCGCTTGCAGGCACTGTCGTGGATCGCGGCGAGAAACTGCATTTCCCGGCGACCGCTCTTCCAGTTGTTCTCGACGGTTATCCTGCGGCCATCGGCGAGCACAAAGGCCGACACATCAATCGCATTGGCGTGCGCGTGCTCCGACAGTTTGCGGGATCCGGCGATATTGCGACAGCTATAACTACCCATTGTCTCGATCCGCTTGAGATCGCTGCCGAGATATTTGCGCGCCGCGCGTTTCACGGCATATTCGGTCCATGCAGCAAATTTACCGGCCAGTTCGCATTTGACCGGTCCGAGATTGGTGACATCGGCGCCGACATCCAGCAGCTTGATACTGTCGATCTGGCTGCAACCGCCGCTGAATTGACGGTTCGGCAAAGGGGAAAAACGGACATTCGCCTTGCCAAGATCACTGAAGCACTGGCGAGCGGAAGGGCTGGGGTCGAAGGCACCCAGTCCGGCGGAAGACGGCGGCCGTTGTGCCTGCTCGCTCCGGCCTCCCGGAATCGCTCCACAAGCGCTCAACAGCGCTGATAACATACCGATGATAATTACACTGCGCATCGCTCGCGCCTTTTCAATCACTATACTCATAGTCGACCGTCTGGCATGATATGGTTAACAATTGGTTTGCTTAAACAAAGCTGTTCGTGCGACAAAATGATACAAATTATTGCTGGACCGCCGGGCCCGCAAGACGCAAGAAAAGGCATCAGCCGAGCTCCGGCACCATTCGTCCTGCCATGGCTTAGGAAGGCATTGCGCGCCAGTGTCTGCTTTGCGACAAGACCGGATCAGGCCGGGCAGCGCGAATCGCTGCAAACCGCGCAAAATTGGAGAATGAAGATGAAACATGCCACAATCGCCCTCGCAACCGCCACCCTTTTTGCCGCCGCCAGCCTTTCTTCGCCCGCCCTCGCCACTGGCAAGATGACCTGCGACGCAGGACCGCAATCCGGCTGGAAAACGCAAGCGCAACTGGAAGCCGCACTGGTGGAACAGGGCTGGACCGTCAAAAAATCGAAGGTCGATGGCGGCTGCTATGAAGTCTATGGCACCACTCCGGAAGGCGAACGGGTAGAGGCTTATTTTCACCCTGTATCGCTCGAAAAACTGCTGGTTTCGCGCCGCGGCAAGGTTCTTTTCCGCAAGCAATAGCCGGTATCATTCGCAACCAAGAACGCGCTTGACATGCTGCGCCGCACCATACAAAGCGGCGCCGGGCCACGCGGTCCCAACGCCGCGCGAGCTCTCTGTAAGGAGAAGCGTTTAAATGACTGATACGACTATACCGACGCCAGAATTGCGTCCTGACTGCCCGAATTTTTCTTCGGGTCCGACCGCCAAATTCCCCGGCTGGTCCCTCGACAAGATCAACACCATCGCCATGGGCCGTTCGCATCGTTCCGCGACCGGCAAGGCGCGCCTGAAATATGCTATCGACCTCAGTCGCGAGCTGCTCGGCATCCCCGACGACTATCTGATCGGCATTGTTCCGGCCTCCGATACTGGAGCCGTCGAACTGGCGATGTGGAACATGCTCGGCGCCCGTCCGGTGACGGTTGCAGCATGGGAAAGCTTCGGCAATGTCTGGATCCAGGACGCTGTGAAGCAGCTCAAGCCTGCCGACCTCACGGTCCTCGAAGCCGATTATGGCGAAATTCCCGACCTGACCACGATCGACAAGGGTGACGATATTGTCTTCACCTGGAACGGCACCACTTCGGGCGCGCGAATTCCCGATACCGACTGGATTGCCGACGACCGCGAAGGCGTAACGATCAATGACGCTACCAGCGCCGTCTTTGCCCAGCCGATGGACTGGTCAAAGCTCGATGCCACCACCTACAGCTGGCAGAAGGTCATGGGATCGGAAGCCGGTCACGGCATGCTGATCCTAAGCCCGCGTGCCGTCGAGCGGATCGAAAGCTACACCCCGTCCTGGCCGCTGCCGAAAATCTTCCGGGTGAAAAAGGGCGACAAGCTCAACACCGCGATTTTCGAAGGCGCGACGATCAACACACCTTCGCTGCTTGCAACCGAAGATTATATCGCTTCGCTCGAATGGGCCAAGTCGATCGGCGGCTTGTCCGAACTGCACGCCCGTGCCGACCGCAACGCCAAAACCGTGCACGACTGGCTCGAGGCGACGCCGTGGATGCGCAATATGGTCAGCGATCCGGCCAAATGGACCAACACCGGTGTCTGCATGGTGTTCCAGGGCGAATGGTATGACAGCCTCGACGACGACGCCAAGGCTTCCGTGCCCAAGAAGATCGCAGCAATGCTCGAGAAGATGGACATTGCCTATGACTTCAACGGCTATCGCGATGCCCCGCCGTCTTTGCGCATCTGGTGCGGTTCGACGGTCGAGCAGGAAGACATTCGCCGTCTGCTGCTGTGGATCGAATGGGCTTATGCTCAGGTGAAAGCCGAGCTTTCCTAATTGTGTCGCCCCGGCGCAAGCCGGGGCCAGACCAATGCCCTGCTGTAAAGCCATTGGTCTAGAAGCCGGCCCGTGCCGGCGCGATCATTCCGACAAGGAACATTATTATGCCAAAAGTACTTATTTCCGACAAAATGGACCCGAAAGCCGCCGAGATTTTCCGCGAACGCGGTTGCGAAGTTGACGAAATCACCGGCCAGACACCGGAAGAACTGATGAAGATCATCGGCGAATATGACGGCCTCGCCATTCGCTCCTCGACCACGGTCACTCCCGAAATACTGGAAGCCGCGACCAATCTGAAAGTGGTTGGCCGCGCCGGTATCGGTGTCGACAATGTCGATATTCCCGCCGCTTCCGCCAAGGGCGTCGTGGTAATGAACACGCCATTCGGCAACAGCATCACCACGGCAGAACATGCCATTGCGCTGATGTTTGCTCTCGCGCGCCAGCTTCCCGCCGCCGATATGTCGACGCAGGCCGGCAAATGGGAAAAATCCAAATTCATGGGCGTCGAGCTGACCAGCAAGACACTCGGCCTGATCGGCGCCGGCAATATCGGTTCGATTGTAGCCGAACGCGCCATCGGCCTGCGGATGAAGGTTGTCGCCTATGACCCGTTCCTCACCGAGGAACGCGCGGTTGAAATGGGTGTCGAGAAAGTCTCGCTGGACGACCTGCTCGCCCGCGCCGACTTTATCACGATGCACACCCCGCTGACTGACCAGACACGCAATATCCTGTCGGCTGAAGCGCTCGCCAAGACCAAGCCGGGCGTGCGAATCATCAACTGCGCGCGCGGCGGCCTGATCGACGAAGCGGCCTTGAAAGAGGCTCTCGAATCCGGCCACGTTGCCGGCGCGGCCCTGGACGTTTATGCTCAGGAACCGGCAAAGGAAAACGCGTTGTTCGGCACGCCTAACCTGATCTGCACACCGCATCTCGGGGCATCGACCAGCGAGGCGCAAGTGAATGTGGCAATCCAGGTCGCCGAGCAGATGGCCGACTATCTGGTCAATGGCGGCGTCGAAAATGCGCTCAACATGCCGAGCCTTTCGGCTGAACAGGCACCGAAGCTGAAACCCTATATGGCGCTTGCCACCCAGCTTGGCTCTCTCGTCGGCCAGCTTGCAGCCGACCAGATCAAGGGCGTATCCGTTGAAGTGGAAGGCGCAGCAGCCGAACTGGACCAGAAGCCGATCACAGCAGCGGTTCTGGCCGGACTGATGCGGGCCTATAGCGACACCGTGAACATGGTCAACGCGCCCTATCTGGCGAAGGAACGCGGTCTCGACGTTCGCGAAATCCGTCACGAGCGCGAGGGCGACTATCACACTCTGGTCCGGGTTTCCGTCACTACCGATGAAGGCGAGAAATCGGTTGCCGGCACTTTGTTCGGATCGTCCGGGCCCCGGCTGGTCGAGATGTTCGGCATCAAGGTCGAGGCGGATATGGAAGGCGACATGCTCTATATCGTCAACCGCGACGAGCCCGGCTTTATCGGGCGCGTCGGTTCGACGCTGGGCGAGGCGGGCGTCAATATCGGCACCTTCCACCTTGGCCGTCGCAGCGATGCTCCGGGTGGCGAAGCTGTATTGCTGCTCTCGATCGATTCACCGGTCGAAGAGCCCGTCCTCTGGTCGGTCTGTCAGCTGGAAGGCGTCAAAACGGTCAAGGCCCTGAGCTTTTGATTCAATAGGGCGAGACCCAAGAAAAAAGATGGCCTGAGCCTTTGCTTGGGCTATGGAGCAGGGCCATGCGAAAACCATCCAATCTTCTGCCCGAAGGATTTCACGACGCGCTGCCGCCTTATGCCGAGGCGGCATCGCGACTGGAACGCGATGTACTCGATACGCTGGCCAGCCACGGTTATGCGCGGGTCACACCGCCGCTGGTCGAATATGAGGATGGGTTGACCGACCGGATGCAGGGCGCTTCGCGAAGCGATCTGATGCGGTTTGTCGATCCGATCTCCCAGCGCACCCTGGCGTTGCGTCCGGACATGACAATGCAGGTCGGCCGGATTGCCACGACCAGTCTGGCGGACCGGCCGCGGCCACTTCGGCTGAGCTATTCGGGCCAGGTATTGAAACTGCGCTCGGGGCAGTTGCAACCGGAACGCAGCCGTTTACAAATCGGTGCGGAACTGATCGGCAGCGACAGCGTCATTGCCGCCAGCGAAATTGTCTCGGTCGCGATCGAAGCGCTCGAGCGGGCGGGTGTTTCCGGCATCACTGTCGACTTCACGCTCCCCGACCTGATCGATATTCTGGCCACCGGTCCCTTGCCCTTGAACGAGGCCCAGATTGCCGAGGTCCGCGGCGAACTGGACATGAAGGATGCCGGCGGGCTCAACGCGATGGGGGCCACCGGCTATCTACCGCTGATCGAGGCAACCGGCCCATTCGACGACGCGATGGCGAAAATGCGGGAATTCGACAGCGATGGTCTGCTGGGTTCACGACTGGACGGTATTTCCCGGATTGCCGCCAGCATCAAGGGCAAAGCCAGCCTCACTCTCGACCCGACCGAACGCCACGGTTTTGAATATCAGAACTGGTTCGGCTTCACCCTCTATGCCGACAGTTTCATCGGTGCCCTGGGCCGCGGCGGCAGTTATGAAATCGTGCACCCGGACGGCGAAACAGAAGCCGCGGTCGGCTTCTCGCTCTATCCCAATCCCCTGATCGACGCCGGTTTTGGTGCCAAAGCCAGCGAGCAGATATTTTTGCCGATCGGCTATGACAAGGATATTGCCGCGCAATTGCGGGAATCAGGCTGGCGCACGGTGGCGGCCCTTTCAGACAAAGACCGGGCCGAGGCGCTCGGATGTTCCCATATTCTAAACGGCGATCAGCCGGAACCAGTATAAGAAAGTGATTCAATGGCCAATGTAACGGTAATCGGCGCACAATGGGGTGATGAAGGCAAAGGCAAGATTGTCGACTGGCTTGCCGAGCGCGCCGATGTCGTTGTGCGCTTTCAGGGCGGCCATAATGCAGGCCATACGCTGGTTGTCGATGGCGCCGTGTACAAGCTTTCGCTGCTGCCATCGGGCATCGTTCGTGGCGCGCTGTCGATCATCGGCAATGGCGTGGTGCTCGACCCTTGGCATTTGCGCGACGAAATCGAGAAACTGACCGGACAGGGTGTGGCAATCAATACCGACAATTTCGGCATCGCCGAGACCTGCCCGCTGATCCTGCCAATTCACCGCGATCTTGACGCGATGCGCGAGGATGCCAGCGGCAAGGGCAAGATCGGAACAACTCGGCGCGGTATTGGCCCGGCCTATGAAGACAAGGTTGGTCGCCGCGCGATCCGGGTCTGCGATCTCGCCCATCTCGATGATCTGGGGCCGCAACTCGACCGGCTGTGTGCGCATCACGACGCGCTCCGTGCCGGATTTGGCGAACCGCCGGTGGACCGCGAGCGGCTGCTCAATGACCTGAAGGAAATTGCCGACAGCGTCCTGCAATATGCCCAGCCCGTCTGGAAACGCCTCAACGAAGCGCGCCGCGACGGCAAGCGCATCCTGTTTGAAGGCGCGCAGGGCGTGTTGCTGGATGTCGATCACGGCACCTATCCCTTTGTCACCAGTTCCAACACGATTTCGGGCACCGCTGCAGGCGGCTCTGGCATTGGTCCCTCCGGCACCGGCTATGTTCTCGGGATCACCAAGGCCTATACAACCCGCGTCGGCTCCGGGCCCTTCCCGACCGAACTGGACGACGAAATTGGCCAGCGGCTCGGCGAGCGCGGCCATGAATTTGGCACCGTAACCGGCCGTCAGCGGCGTTGCGGCTGGTTCGATGCGGTGCTCGTGCGGCAGGCGCTGGCGGTATCCGGCGTCGCCGGCATTGCGCTGACCAAGCTCGACGTGCTCGACGGATTCGAGCAACTGAAAATCTGTGTCGGTTACGAACTCGATGGCGTCACATACGATTATCTGCCGCCCCACCATCAGGACCAGGCCGCGGTCAAACCGGTCTACGAGACGCTGGAAGGATGGAGCGAGTCCACCGCCGGCGCGCGCAGCTGGGCCGATCTTCCGGCGCAGGCGATCAAATATATCCGGCGGGTGGAAGAACTGATCCAGTGTCCTGTGGCATTAGTGAGCACGTCGCCGGAGCGGGACGATACGATATTGGTGACCGATCCATTTGCAGACTGAAGAGGGTATTTCATTTTGCCGGAACGCGGAGATGACTGGTCCGATCTAGAAATCGACTTAGCCGTCGCCGACTATTTCTCTATGCTCATAAATGAGCTTAACGGCACGAAATACAACAAAGCAGCACACAATAGGGAATTACAAAGAACAATCGGCAGAAGTAAGGGCTCGATTGAATTTAAGCACCAGAATATCAGCGCAGTATTGCTAGGTTTAGGCCAACCTTGGATCACCGGATACAAACCTGCATCAAATTTTCAGAATTCTCTCATCCTAGGTGTATTGAGGTTGCTCGACGAGAGAGCTGACTGGAATCCGATTGAAAAAGGGACAAATATCTCAGAACCAGCAAATCAGACGTTGCTCGAGAATCAGCTTTTATGGATCGGTCCCCCGCCTGCGTTCCAAAACAAACCTCCTCCCATTCAACCTGAAACGCTCGACCGAGTCATTGATCTTGGCGATCCTGCGGGTCGCGATGCGCGCAATCGACAGTTGGGTGACGCGGGGGAAAAATGTGTGCTTGAGCATGAAGTGGCGACCCTACGAAATGCAGGTAGGATCGATTTGGCGAATCAGGTCAGATGGACGGCACAAGAAAATATGGCGGCAGGCTATGATATTTTCTCATATTTCCCTGATGGTCGAGAGCGCTGGATAGAAGTAAAAACCACGAGTGGCTGGGAACGCACTCCGTTTCACATAAGCAGAAACGAATGCTTGGTTGCTGACCACAACCGAGAAAAATGGACGCTCATGCGATTGTATGACTTTTCAAGAGGGCCCAAAGCTTTCGAGTTGCGGCCACCGCTGAACAATCACGTTGCACTCACACCAACGGGTTTTCTTGCTCACCTCCGATAAGGTTTAAACATCGTCCGCCGAGATCATTTCCTCGCGGTCAATCTCGCCGGTCATTGCTGCCACCGTCACCGCTACGGCTGCATCACCCGAGACATTGGTGGTCGTGCGCATCATGTCCATGATCCGGTCGACGCCAGCGACGAAGGCGATGGTTTCGAGCGGCACGCCCACGCTGCCGAACACCAGCGCCATCATGATCAGGCCAGCGCCGGGAATCCCTGCCGCGCCAATCGCGCCCAATGTCGAGGTGATAGAGATCAAGAGATAATCGCCCCAAGTCAGGTCAACGCCGAATATCTGCGCGCCGAACAGGGTGGCCAGGCCGAGATACATGGCTGTGCCGTTCATGTTGATCGTCGCGCCTAGCGAGACCACAAAGCTGGCTACCGAATTGCTGACACCCAAGTTGCGTTCGACGCAGCGGAGGGTCACCGGCAGGGTCGCATTGGACGAAGCGGTCGAATAGCTGACCGCGATAGCATCGACGATACCGCGGAAGAAATCGATCGGCGGCAATTTGGCAACGAACTTGATCATCCCCGAATAGACGATCCCGATAATCAGCAGGCAGCCGAGATAGTTGAGTCCGACCAGCTGCGCCAGCGAGATCAGGGCATCGATGCCGAGCGTGCCCGCGACCCACGCCATCAGCGCAAAGACGCCAAACGGCGTCAGTTCCATCACGATCATCGTGACCTTCTGCATGACGATGGCGCCGCTATCGAAAATTTTGGCCAGCGGTTTGCCGTCTTCCTTGGCCATCAAAATGCCGATACCGATCAGCAGCGCAAATACGATCAGCGGCAATACACGAACGTCCGCCATCACCTGAACCGGACTGTCCGGGACGATCGACAAGATCATGTCGACGGCAGTCGTCTCATTGGGAACGGGGGTCGCGCCCATTTCGATCGCGTCGGTATCGACACCATTGCCCGGTTGGAAAAAGGTGCCGAGCGCGAGACCCAGCCAGGCGGCTATCTGTCCTGTTATCACGAACAGGATCATCGCCCGACCGCCAACGCTGCCCAGTTTCTTGAGATCGCCCAGCGCCGCCACACCAGCGACCAGCGAGAAGAAGATCAGCGGGACGACCAGCATCTTGATCGCCTTAATGAAAAAATCACCGATCCATTTGATGGTTTCGGATTCCGGCCCCCAGACCAGCCCGGTGATCACACCGAGAATAAGCGCCGCGATAACGCGCTGCCAAAGCGGAATCTTGAACCAGAATGACAGCATGCAACAACCCCTGTAAATTTCCCTGTCTTTGCCTATCGTCAGCAGCGGGCACCGGCAAGTCTTTAGGCCGGGGCTACATCCAGAAGCTGATCGCCAGGCAGGTCGACAGACCGACGCCGAAGGTCAGTGGGATACCAGCCTTGAAGAAGTCGGTGAAGCGGTAGTTGCCCGCTGCATAGACCAGCGTGTTGGTTTGATAGCCTATCGGCGTGGCAAAACTGGCAGAAGCGGCGAACATCACCGCAATCACCAGCGGGCGGGGATCGACACCCAGATCATTGCCCAGCGCTATGGCAATCGGCGTGATGATGATGGCTACCGCATTGTTGGTCACGATCTCGGTCATAATAACGGACATGACATAAATCGCGAAGACCAGACCCCACGGCGGCACTTCGCGCAAGAAAGGCGTCAGTTCGGACACCAGCAAGTCGACACTGCCGGCCTGCTGCAGGCCCAGCCCCACCGCGAGCATCCCGAAGATCAGAACCAGCACATTCCCGTCGATCGAACCCCAGGCCTCTTCGGCATCGATGCAGCGCGCCAGCAGGATGGCACCGACCGCCAATATGGCGGCTACGGCCAACGAAATGACATTGAAGGCTGCCAAAACCACCACCGCAACCAGAGCGCCGATGGCAATGGGCGCCCGGTCCCTGCGAAAGGCGCGAATCTTGGTCTGGCCGACACCGAACAGATTCGGGTTCTGATACATGCGATGGATGTCTTCGCTGGACCCGGTCACCAGCAGCCGGTCTGCCGCGTGGATGCGGGCGTTGGTCAGGTCGGACCGCGGCAGATTGCGATACCGGGTCATGCCCAATATGCGGACATTGAGCTGCGACAGGAACGGTATGTCATACAGCCGATTGCCGATGCTGGGATGGCTCGGCGCCACCGTTGCCTCGACCAGTTCCTCGCCCAGCGGACCGGCGTCCCCCTTATGTACTATGCCAACCTTGAAATCCTCCGATTGACGCAGCGAGATCAGCTCGGCGAGATCCAGTTGCACGACGATCCGGTCGCCCGCCTGCAGCTCGTGGAAGTCAAGATCATGACGAATATAGCTGCTCAATCGCTTCACGGCCGTAACTTCGATTCCTGCCCGGCGCAATTCGGCCACGGCAGACAGTTTTTTATCAATCACCGACGCTCTGTTGCGCACGGTCAGTTCGGTGAGAAAGGCGCTTTCATCGCTGCTGTCAAACTGGCCTTTTACTTCTCCGCCGGGCAATAGCCAGCTGCTGAACAGGACCATCATCACCGTGCCGGCAACAGCTGCGATCAGGCCGTAAGGCGTGATTTCGAATATCCCGAACCCGGCCAGCCCCTGATCACGCGCAACCGCATCGACGATCAGGTTTGTCGACGTGCCGATCAGCGTCGTTGTACCGCCCAATATGCAGATGAAACTCAGCGGGATCAGCAGCTTCTTCGATGAAAAACCGGTCGCTCGCGACAGGCGCAATATGATCGGGATCAGAACGATCACCACCGGTGTGTTGTTCATGAAAGCAGAGGCGACAAAAGCGCCCAGAAACATTTCCGCAACCGCCAGCTTGGGACGGCGTTTGGCGCGCTTGATGATGAATCCTGCAATTGCGTCGATCGTCCCGGTGCGCAACAAGGCGCCCGAGAGAATGAACATCGCGGCAATCGTGATCGGCGCGGTGTTGGAGAAGACCGAAAACAGACCGTCGGAATCGATGATCCCGAGAAACAGGAACATGCAGGCACCCAGCACCGCAACCACTGCGGCGGGAAAGCGCTCCATGATGAACCCGGCAAACAGGAAGCCGAGAATCACGAGACCGATGACCGCCTTGTTGGCCTGGATATATTCATCAATGACGTGAAGAATGAGATCGATCATGGATCAGGGACAACCTTCAATGGAGCCCGCCGGCGCGCGACATGCGATTCCCGGGGGCGTTATGTCCGACGGAGATATCATCCGCATTGCGCCCGATGGAGCAATTTCTGGTCAGCGAGCACCAGCGCCATCATCGCCTCGACCACCGGCACGCCGCGGATACCAACACAAGGATCATGACGGCCCTTGGTCGATATTTCGGTCGCCTCGCCGTCCGGAGAGATGGTCGGCACGGGCGTCAGGATGGAACTGGTCGGTTTGAACGCCACCCGGCAGAAAACCGGCTGGCCGGTGGATATACCGCCTGCGGTGCCGCCGCTATGATTGGAGTCAAATCGCGGGCCGTTGTTACCGGGCCGCATCGCATCGGCATTTTCTTCGCCGCGCAGGCGAGCAGCGGCGAAACCGTCGCCAATTTCGACACCCTTGGTCGCGTTGATCGTCATCATTGCTGCGGCAATTTCGCTGTCCAGCTTGGCATAGATGGGCGCTCCCCAACCGGCTGGAACACCGGTCGCCTCGCAGGCAATGATGGCGCCGAGGCTGCTGCCGTCCTTGCGCGCACCATCGACCAGGGATTCCCAGCGCTTGGCCGCTGCCGGATCGGGACAGAAAAACGGATTATTGCCGATCTCGTTGGCATCAAAATTTGCCGGATCAATGGCGTCGCCGCCGATTTCGGCCACCCATGCGCGGATCGTGACTTCCGGAATCACCAGCCGCGCCACAGCACCGGCCGCAACCCGTGATGCCGTTTCCCGCGCACTGGATCGGCCACCGCCGCGATAGTCGCGAAAGCCATATTTCTGGTCATAAGCATAGTCGGCATGGCCGGGGCGGTAAGCTTTGGCGACTTCGCTATAATCCTTGGACCGCTGATCGACATTCTCGATCATCAGCGAAATCGGCGTGCCGGTGGTCTTGCCTTCAAAAATACCAGAGAGAATTTTGACCTGGTCCGGTTCCTGCCGCTGGGTCGTATATTTCGACTGGCCGGGACGCCGGGCATCCAGAAACGGCTGCACGTCGGCCTCGCTCAGCTCCAGTCCTGGCGGACAGCCGTCCACTACCGCACCAAGTGCAGGGCCGTGGCTTTCTCCCCAGGTAGAAAAGCGAAAGGCGTGGCCGAAGATATTAAAACTCAAAACTCGCTCTCCGCATTTATAAACTTGATGTGGCTCCCGGCTTTGCTCCTCCGGAAACCGGTGATCGTCAATCCAGCGCGATATCCGGCGCGTCTTCCTGCTTCATACCGACCGTGTGATAACCCGCATCGACATGATGGGTTTCACCCGTCACGCCAGCGGACAGATCAGACAGGAAATAGAGGGCCGACGCGCCGACATCATCGATCGTCACATTACGCCGCAACGGTGCATTATGCTCGTTCCATTTCAAAATATAGCGAAAATCGCCAATACCGGAAGCCGCCAGGGTCTTGATCGGGCCGGCAGAAATCGCATTCACCCGGATGCCGTCAGGACCGACATCATTGGCCAGATATTTGACCGAGGTTTCCAGCGCGGATTTGGCCACACCCATGACATTGTAATGCGGGATCACTTTCTCGGCACCATAATAAGACAGGGTAAGCATGGACCCACCCGCCCTCATCAGCGCGGCAGCGCGCTTGGCGACGGCGGTGAAGCTGTAAACGCTGATATTCATGGTCATCAGGAAATCATCCAGCGTGACATCGAAATATTTGCCGCGCAGCGCTTCCTTGTTGGTGAAACCGATCGCGTGAACGACGAAATCCAGCTTGCCCCAGCGCTTCTCGATTTCGGCAAATGTCGCGTCGAGCTGGTCCATGTCGCTGACATCGCAATCGAGCAGGAAATCACAGCCCAGTTCTTCGGCCAGCGGCTTGACCCGTTTGGCCATCACGTCGCCCTGATAGCTGATAGCCAGCTCGGCGCCATCGGCGGCCAGACGCTGAGCGATACCCCAGGCCAGAGACTTGTTGTTGGCAAGCCCCATGATCAAGCCCCGCTTGCCTTTCATTAAATCACTCATTGCCATGGTCTCCTGAATTCCGATAATCGCCGCTGATAAACGCTATCCGGATGATTTTCCAGCGTATCATTCGTCCTGTCCGTTTCTGGAGGGCCGTTCAGCGAGCGCAGCATTTATCTCCGCGCCGATTACCATTCCCAGACCGACGAGATAAAAGAAAATCAAGGTAATGATTACCCCGGCAAGGCTACCGTAGGTGAGCTGGTAATTTGATGCATATTTCAGGAAAACGGGTAGCAGTCCGGTAATCATAAGCCACCAGCCGCTGATGAACACCGCGCCCGGCCATTTGGGATATTGGCGCGGCCGATATTGCCGGGGGGTCAGCAACCGGAACAGAAGATAGAGCGTCGCAAATAGCACCAGAAACGGAATCGCGTTGGATAGCGAGACCCAGAGAGCATCGCCCTCGAGGGCCGGGAAATAGGTTCCCAGAAATTCACTGATCCCGGCCACTACAAATTGCGCGCTGAGCGCCAGCATGGCGAAAAATACCGAAACGAGAATGAGTACAATCGATGTCAGGCGATATTCCCAGAAGGCGCGCTGCGCCTGGACGCCATAGGCCCGGTGGAGAATTTCGCGGATAGTCTCGATCAGGCTGGTGGTGGTCCACAGCCCCACGATCGCGCTGAGCCACAACAAGGGGCCGGTCCGCGCCGTCATGGCATCGTTGATCGGATCATGCAGGGCCGCCGCGACCGATGGCGGAACGGTGACCAGAAAAGCCTCTACAAAATCGGTGCCGACTGCGGTCTGACCGAAACCGCCGACGACCGCCGCGGCAATGATGAAAAAGGAGAATACCGCGAGCAACGACAGATAGGCAAAATTCCCCGCGAAGGTGAAGCCGTCATAGTAGACGCCGACCGCTGTACGCTCCAGAATGATCCATGCCTGACGCAACGGACTTTCGTCGGCCAGCTTATCCGTCGCCCGGTTCCCGGATAATCGCGACTGTCCCCCGTCCTCGCGGCGGGCTTCGGGAGACAAATCGGACAGGGGACCGCGATTCAAGCCTACACACCCATGCTGGCGCGGGGATTGTCTTTCGGATTCCAGTCTTTCACAAATTCGGCGAGCTTTTCGTCTTTTTCCGGCAGCGTGATCATCAAGGTTACCAGCTGATTGCCCCGGACACCGGATTTGCTGTGAAATCCCTTGTTCTTCAATCGCAGCGTCTTGCCCGAACTCGACCCGGCAGGAATCGACAGCATCACCGGACCGTCCACCGTCGGCACCTTGATCTTTGCGCCTTCCACGGCCTCTTTCAGACTGATCGGCAGTTCCAGCCGGATATTGTCGCCATCGCGTTTGTAAAACGGGTGGGAATTGATATGGATGGTGACAATCGCGTCGCCATTGCCGCCCGGACCCTGGCGACCCTTGCCGCTAAGCCGCATCTGGGTGCCTTCCTCGACACCTTTTGGCAGGCTGAGGTCGATGGTCTTGCCATCCTCCAGCGTGATACGTTGTTTCTGCAGCGTTGCCGCGGCAATAAATTCGACCTTTAGGCGATAGGCAACATTGGCGCCCTTCGGCGGTGGAGCGCTGCGCTGGCGTCCACCAAAGGGCGATCCGCCACCGCCGCCGCCAAAAAGACCTTCGAAAATGTCACCAAAATCGGCGCCTGCATTGCCGAAATCATGCTGTTGCCCGGCCGGACCGCGCTGGTAACCGCCACCGCCGCCAAAGCCGAAGGGTGCGGTGGGGTTGCCGTCCGCATCGATTTCCCCGCGATCAAATTGCGCGCGCTTGTCCTTGTCGAGCAACAGGTCATAGGCTTTCGTGACGTCAGAGAAGCGCTCCGTCGCCTTTGGATTATCCTTGTTCTTGTCGGGGTGCAATTCCTTCGCGAGCTTACGATAGGCGCTCTTGATTTCCTTTTCGTTTGCGCCCTTTGCAACACCCAATGCTTGATAGGGATCTATCATTATCTACCCTTTTTCAAATCCTTATCCCGCAGAGATTGGGATTTTCTACTCATTTTCAACACCAGTGTCTTATTCGGGCATGACGGCATCTGCAACCTTGCTATGACGCGTGAAACGTAAAAGCAGGTAGAGCACCAGCCCCAGTGGACCCAGCATCAGTACGAACAGCAAGATAGGTATCTGCAACCAGCGCGCAAACCCGTATTTGTCCGCATTGCGCGCCACCCAGATTCCGACAAACAGATCAAAGGCCAGATAATGTATCCAGCCGACGGTTGCGCCGTCGGGACTGGACAGCAGTTGCTGGATTGCCGAAAGGCTCGAAAAGTCCAGCGAACCGCCGCTGCCGCCGTCAATCAGACCCGCCGTCATGGGGATCACGATCAGGGCATAAGCGAGGGCGAGCAGCCCGACCCCGCCATAGAACAGGCCGGTCATTATACTGTTGGACCGCGGCGCGAATGCAAGAATCAGCCACATCAGCAGTGCATAATTGTTGGTGATCGTGAATATCAGGTCCCAATTCATAACGCCCTCTCCTTGCCGTGCTTCTAGCAGAAAACGGCCTTTTGTCGCCGGACAAAATTTTGTTTGTTTGCTGGCCGCGCGCCGGGTGATAGACGGCAGCTATGACCGATCCCTTTTCCCTGTTCGAGAGCTGGTATGCCGAAGCGCGTACAACCGAGCTCAATGATAGCAATGCCATGACCATTGCTACCGCCGACGCCGATGGCCAGCCTTCGGCCCGGATGGTCCTGCTCAAGGGCCACGGCCCCGACGGCTTTATCTTCTACACCAACCAGCAGAGCCGCAAGGCCGGTGATATCGCTGAAAATCCAAAGGCCGCGATATTATTCCACTGGAAAAGCCTGCGCCGCCAGATCCGGATCGAAGGCCGGATTGCGACGGTGGCCGATAGTCTGGCAGACGCCTATTTCGCCTCGCGCAGCCGGGACTCGCAACTCGGGGCCTGGGCGTCGGACCAGTCCCGTCCGCTTTCGGACCGCGCGACCTTCGAAGCACGCTTTGCGGAAATGACGGAACGCTTCGAGGGCGGCGATGTCCCCCGGCCACCGCACTGGTCCGGCTATTGCCTCACGCCGGAACGGTTTGAATTCTGGCAGGACCGGGCGCACCGGCTGCATGAACGACGGACTTTTGTTCGTGACGGAGACAACTGGACGGAAGGACTGCTCTACCCATGACAAACCTGCCTTATTTTCATGTCGATGCATTTGCCGACCGGCCCTTCACCGGCAATCAGGCAGCGGTAATGCCGCTCGATCAATGGCTCGAAGACGAGATATTGCAGGCCATTGGCGAGGAGAATAATTTCGCCGAGACAGCCTTTTATCTGCCCGACGACAGCGACAAGGCCGATTATGAACTGCGCTGGTTCACGCCAGCGGTGGAAATAGCGCTCTGCGGCCATGCCACGCTCGCCAGCGGGCATATCCTATTGTCGCAGGAGCCCGATCGCCAGCAGGTGACTTTCCGGACACGGCAGGCCGGCATCCTGACCGTCGTGCGCGATGGCGAGGGTTATGCGCTGGACCTCCCCGCCTATCCCCCCGAACCCAAAGACATGCCGGAAATTATCGCGCTGATTGGCGGTGATCCCGTTGAAACCCAGTTTCACGAAGGGCGCTATCATGTTCTTCGCTATGCAAGTGCCGACGAGATACTGGCCCTGAAACCGGACCTGAAAGCGCTCGCCGCACTGGGCAATGCGCAGTTTATCTGCACGGCCCCGGGCCAGGACAGCGATGTGCTCAGCCGGGTTTTCGTGCCGGGCGGTGGAGTCGACGAAGACAGCGTGACCGGTTCGGCCCATGCGGTTCTGACGCCCTTCTGGGCCAGGCAGCTGGGGCGCGACAGCTTTACCGCCTATCAGGCCAGCCAGCGCGGCGGCTATGTCAATTGTCGGCTGGATGGCGACCGGGCGTGGCTGGGCGGAAAATGCGTAACGGTGGTGGACGGCACCTTTCGTCTCTAGCGCCGGAGCCTGAGGCCCTGCGCTAACCGCTTATGGGAAACAGTGCCATGATGCGGCCAATCTGCGCGCTCATCGGTGCCAGTACGTCGTCCTGCGTCTTGCCCAGCCGGACCACTGTCAGCTTCTGGTCCGGCGAAACGACAATCTGCTGGCCGAGATGGCCGAGCGCCGCGAATATGGTGTCGGGGCCGTTATCCGGGAATAGCACCTGATTGCGTCCTTCCGGCCGCCGTTTGTTCAGCCAGATATGACCGCCATAGGCGGGGTCGTTCTCCGATGATGTTTTCATGAAATGGACCCAGCTCACCGGCAGATGCTGCGCACCCTTGCGCGCCCCGTTATTGCGCAAGAATTCGCCGAATTTCGCATAATCGCGCGCCGTGGCCTGAATGATACTGCCGCCGAGGAAGGTACCGTTCGGATCAAATTCCGGATAGGTACCGTCCATATCAAGCGGTTCGAGCAACCGGCCGCGAATGAACCGCAAGGTGACGTCGCGCCGAACGTCAGGATCTGTGCTCTTGGTCAGCGTCCGCGTGATAATGTCGGAAAGAATGATGGTCGTGGCGGTGCTATATTCAAATTTCTCGCCCGCCCTGGCTTCCATCGGCCGTGCTTCAGCATAAGCGGCCATATCCTGCGCGCCATCCAGAAAGAGCATGCGGTTGGTGTCGGCCTCGAAAAGGGTTTTGCCGCCCGGCTCCCCCACTTCTGTATGGTCGAGTCCGGAGGACATATGCAGCAAATGACGCAGGGTGATATCCCCGCGCGGGTCGCCAGACCTCTGCCAGGCGGGCACGGGAGCAGGATCGTCGAGCACCAGCCTGCCATCGGCCACCAGAAATCCGATCAACGCCCCAGTGAAGCTTTTTGCCATCGACCAGCTTATGAAGCGCGTGTCTTCATCATAGCCTTCGCCGTAGCGTTCGGCGATGACTTTTCCGCCGTGCATGATCAGAAACGCGCGGGTTTCGGCCATGGCCGGATCTTCGAACAGGGGTGCAATAGCAGCGTCCAGCCGTGCTTTTGCGATCGGGCTCTCGTCCGATATATAGGCCAACTCTGCCGCGCTTTTCTGACGGGGCTCGGCGGATTCACCAGACTGCCCACAGCTGGAGAGAACAACCATCAGCGTTGATATCATGACGAGTTTAATCTTGTGCATATGCCTTCGTTGCACCAATAGAAGCCGTCATGGCAACCGTAAAAGACGCGACACCCAATCGACGCATAACCAAGCGTACCGCATTATATGCCGGGGCGGTTTTCCTGCTCATTCTCGTCGCCCTGCTTGCCTATAACTATAGTTCGATCAAGGGGCAGCTGGCCATTGGCACCGCTTATGGTGCCCGGGTGGCCTGTTCCTGCCACTATGTCGGTGGACGGGACATTGAAGACTGCGAAAAGGATTTCGAACCCGGCATGGAATTGATTGGCCTGTCAGTCGACGAAGAGCGCAACCGGGTCACCGCTTCCGCGCTTCTGATCGAGTCGGCCACGGCAGAATTTCGGGAAGGCTGGGGTTGTGTGATGCTAACCGACGCCCAGCTGCAAGCGGAATAGCCTAGACTTCAGCGCCCGCCAGCCAATCCTGCTCGACCGCAGCGGTGCTGACGATCCATCCGCCACCAAGAACCCGGTCCTTGTGATAGAAAACCGCCGCCTGACCGGGAGCAACACCGAATTCCGGGTTGTGGAATTGCAGCTTATTGCCTTCGAGCCGCGCCAGCGTCGGCTTTGACATGGACCGGACCTTGACCTCGACCGGACCGGCATAGTCGCCGCCGATCCAGTTGATGTCGCGAAGCGAGGCCGAGGCAACCGCCAATGCGGCTTTCGGTCCGACAATGACGCGCTTTGTCTCCGGCTCCAGCCGGATAACGTAAAGCGGTTCGGCCTGGCCGCCGATTTCCAGTCCTTTTCGCTGGCCAACGGTATAATGGATGAGCCCCTTGTGCCGCCCCATTGTCGTGCCGTCCATATGGACAATCTCGCCATCATCATCGGCATCGGGGCGCAATTTACGCACCACGCTCGCATAGTCGCCATTGGGAACAAAACAGATATCCTGACTGTCGGGCTTGAAGGCGACGGCCAGCCCCATATCTTCGGCAATCTCCCGGACCTGGGTCTTTGGCATATCGCCAAGCGGGAAGCGCAGATATTCCAACTGGTCCTGAGTAGTTGCGAACAGGAAATAGCTCTGGTCCCGCGCCGGGTCGAGCGCACGATGCAATTCGGCGCCATCCGGACCGTCAACCCGCCGCACATAGTGACCGGTGGCCAGGCAGTCAGCGCCCAGCTCGCGCGACAGTTGCAGCAGATCGGTGAACTTCACTCCCATATTGCATTGCACACAGGGTATGGGAGTCCGGCCGGCCATATATTCATCGGCAAAGACATCCATCACCGAATCCTTGAACCGGCTGGCGTGGTCGAAGACATAATGGGCGATACCGAGCCGGTCGGCCACTGCGCGTGCGTCCCGGATATCCTGACCCGCACAACAGCTACCGACCCGACCCACGGCTTCTCCATGATCATATAGCTGCAAGGTGATGCCGATCGTTTCCGCCCCGGTCCGGGCCGCCAAGGCAGCAACCACGCTCGAATCAACGCCTCCTGACATGGCCACGACAATGCGTTTGCCCGTCAGGTCGTCACCCAGCTGAAAATTTCCGTCGATTCTATCCGTCATAACAATTGCACGCCCTAGAGAAATCCTTCCGTCCGCGCCAGCATAGTGAGCATTTCGCGTATTTTGTGCCGACCTGATCCATTTTGGTACGAAACGCCGCAATGCAAGAAAGGATTGCTTAACGAGTCCTAAGACTAGGTGAACGCCGCTTTCACTTATGCTTATACCTTCGCTGCTAGACCAGCGTCTATGGAAATGAATTTCGACCATAAAGGCCTGGAACAAACGGCATTGAAGAGCAGCGATGATGCACCCGCACCTTTTGCGGACCATCACGCGTTGCTTGCACGGGTGATCGCCCGGCAGGCATCGAGCCAGTCGGCACGGACGTTTGTTGCAGCGAAACAGGGCTTGCCCGTCGATTTTGCGGGAAAACGCACGTCTTTCCTGAATGACCGGATGGCTTTTTTCGCTGGGCGCACCCGGTCCGACATGACGGGCGACAGAACGGCAATGCTCTTCAGGACAGGATGCTTCAGGCCGGATTTAACGAAACGGAAGACAAACGAAATGCAAAGATAATCGAATTAGTGAACAGTACGTTTACCTTGGCAATTTAGGTAATCGAAAAGCTCTGACCGTATGAGGTCCAGACGGAACGGAAAACGGGCAAAATGCCGCAAGGCAAAATTGAGGTTGTAGTATGATTGAAAACCAAAAAATAAAACCAGCGCAAGTTGTCGGACCCCTTGGTGAGCCTCTCACCATCGAAGATTTGCCAAAACCCGGTACGACGCGGTGGGTTGTGCGTCGCAAAGCGGAAGTCGTTGCAGCCGTCAACGGCGGCCTGCTGACCGTAGATGAAGTGTGCGATCGATATGATCTTTCTTTGGAAGAATTCGCATCGTGGCAACGGGCTGTAGATCGCTCCGGAATGCCCGGACTGCGGGTCACGCGGATCCAGCATTATCGGGACCTGTACGAACGTCAGCAGAAATACTGACCACCGTCTGTCTCGTCGAGATTATGGAAAGGGCCGTCGGACAAGAACCGGCGGTCCTTTTTTATTTCTTCAAGTCATCGCCAAAATCCTCTATGCAGCTGTATTAGCGAGCGGAAAACTGTCAGGCTCGCCTTAAACAGGAGGTATATATGGGTTGGATTATTGCATTGATCGTCGGTGGTATTGCGGGCTGGTTGGCTAGCATGGTCATGGGGCGTGATGCTTCCATGGGCGTCTTCTGGAACATCATTGTTGGTATAATCGGTTCGGTAATCGGCAATTTCGTCGGCGGTTACTTCGGTTTTGGCGGCAGTATTCAGGAATTTTCGATCGTCGGGCTGCTCACCGCTTTTGCCGGTGCGGTCATCCTGCTGCTGATCCTGAATCTCATCCAGCGCGGCCGGGTACGTTAAACCCTGCCTTTTTAAAGCCAATTTCAAATTTCGAAGGGCCGGTTCGTTTGCGAACCGGCCCTTTCACAAGATGATGTCGTTCGTTGGTCGATCTTGGGGTTGAATAGCCCGCCGATTTCTGTTCCGGCTTGCTGCCGGTGCCATATTTATGTAATACAGCTGGAGCAAAAGCCGATTTAGCCGGAAAATCAGCGATTCTTTTGTGTATTGCCTTAAAAAAATGCGATAAGAGCCCGACTGAAGAGTAACATAATGAACTATGAATCTACCATCCCCAGCGAAGATATCGCATTATCAGATGATGCCGAGGCACGGGCAACCACTCGCCGCCGGCTGATCATCGTTGCGGCCGTCCTGTTCGCGCTTCTTTTGGCCTATATGGCATATAATTATTTCGTCGGCGGTGCGGCTGAGGACAATACGGCAAGCCAGGCGCCGACCGTTACGGTCATGAGCCCGGGGATGCAGCAGGTCACACGGACCATCAATGCCACCGGAACGCTTGCAGCGCGGCGCGAAATTCAAGTCAGTGTGGTTGGTGAAGGCGGTCGCGTGACCAACGTCTATGTTGATGCCGGCGACTGGGTAAAACAAGGCCAGATCATGGCCAGTATCGATCAGGCAGTCCAGTCTCAGCAAGCCGCCAGCCTGGAGGCGTCCGTGGGCGTTTCCCGCGCTGATCTCAATCTCGCGCAAGCCAATCTTGAGCGCGCGGAGAAACTTGTGGACCGCGGATTTATTTCCAAGGCCGATATTGACCGGCTGACCGCTACCCGCGATTCGGCTGCCGCACGTCTGCGTGTGGCACAGGCGCAGCTGAATGAAGCGCGCGCCCGCAACAACCGCCTGAACATCGTTGCCCCCAAGGCCGGACTGGTGCTTGCCCGCAATGTCGAGCCGGGACAGACCGTAACCCAGGGCAGCGGAACGCTGTTCCTGATGGCCCAAAATGGGGAAATGGAATTGCAGGCGCTGCTCGGGGAAAATGATCTGGCCAATGTCTCGGTCGGTACCGTCGCGCAGGTCACGCCGGTTGGCACCGACAAGATTGTCACTGGCCAGATATGGCAAATCTCTCCTGTCATCGACCCACAATCCCGTCAGGGCGTAGCCCGTGTTTCGCTGGGCTATGACAGCGCCTTGCGGCCCGGCGGCTTTGCCAGCGCGCGCATCCAAAGCGGCACATCGCAGGCTTCCGTGATACCGGAATCGGCCCTGCAGAACGATAGCAAGGGCAGCTTCGTCTATATCGTCGGGGCTGACAACAAGGCGGTGCGGCGCGATGTGGTTGTCGGCTCGGTATCCAGCGCCGGACTTTCGATCACTTCCGGTTTGAACGGGAAAGAAAAGGTGGTTCTTCGTGCAGGCGGCTTCCTGAGCCCCGGTGAAACCGTTCGGCCAGAAGTCCAGAAAAATGCCGGCGGCGCCTGATCCATGCGCGAATTTGAGGTCTGATCCATGAATCTTCGCAATATTTCCGCCTGGAGCACCCGCAACCCGGTCGTGCCGATGGTGCTGT
Organism: uncultured Sphingorhabdus sp.; assembly: GCA_964022345.1. Lineage (GTDB taxonomy): Bacteria > Pseudomonadota > Alphaproteobacteria > Sphingomonadales > Sphingomonadaceae > Parasphingorhabdus. The sequence continues at coordinate 323,467 of CAXHZT010000001.1, read as the reverse complement.
TTGTCGCATTGCTCTTTGCCGGTCTGCTGAGTTTCAACCGCATGGACGTGGTGAACAACCCGGACGTTGAATTTCCGGCTGTCTCGGTGAGAATCTCGCAGCCAGGCGCGGCTCCGACGGAAATCGAGAACCAGATCACCCAGAGAGTAGAGGCAGCGGTCCGGTCGATCAGCGGCGTCAAGAATATCAGCTCGACAGCCAGCGAAGGCAGCAGCAGCACATTTGTCGAATTCGAAATTGGCGCCGACGTCAACGACAGCGTCAACGAAGTGAAAAATGCCGTTGACCAGGTTCGCGGATCGCTGCCCGACGGCATATTGGAACCACAGATATCGAAAGTCGACGTCGCCGGCGGACCGATAGGATTTTTTGCGGTCAAAGCCGATGACATGACCGTCGAACAGCTCAGCTGGTTCGTCGATGATACGGTGGCCAAGCGTCTGCTGACCGTCAACGGCATGGCCGAAGTCAACCGCTTTGGCGGCGTCGACAGAGAAATCCGCGTCATTTTGAAACCCGACCGGATGCAGGCACTCGGCGTAACCGCCAATCAGGTCAACAGCGTGCTGCGCCAGGTGAATATCAACGCCGCCGGCGGCCGCGCGGAAGTGGGCGGCACCCGCCAGTCGGTCCGCGTTTTGGGCAATGCCGACGATGCCTATGAACTATCGCAAACGCAGATCGCCCTGCCCAATGGACAGGTGATAAAACTCAGTGATGTGGCCGAGGTCAGCGACTCCTTTGGCGAGCGCAGCTCGATCAGCAAGGTCAGGGGTGTGGAGGTTGTCAATTTCTCCATGGACCGGGCGCGCGGTGCTTCCGACGTCACGGTATATGACGCAGCGATCGAAATCATGGACAAGATCGAGGCCGAAAATCCGGGCATCGAATTCATCCCGCTCGGCACCAGCGTCGACTATACGAAATCGCAATATAAGAGTTCGATGCTCGCCATGATCGAGGGCGCCATATTGGCGGTGGTCGTGGTCTTCATCTTCCTGCGTGACTGGCGCGCGACGGTTATCTCGGCCATCGCCATTCCCTTGTCGGCAATCCCGACCTTCTGGTTCATGGATCTGCTGGGATTCAACCTCAACTTCCTTTCGCTGCTGGCGCTCGGTCTGGTTGCGGGCGTGCTTGTCGATGATGCGATCGTGGAGATCGAGAATATCGTGCGTCATATGCGAATGGGGAAAACCGCCTATCAGGCCTCGATCGACGCTGCCGATGAAATCGGCCTCGCCGTGGTCGCCACCTCTTTCTGCATCGTCGCCGTCTTCCTGCCAGTCGGGTTGATGCCGGGGATTTCCGGTCAGTTTTTCAAGAATTTCGGTATTACGGTGGTTGTTTCGGTGCTGATGAGTCTGGCAGTCGCGCGCATGATCACGCCGATGATTGCCGCCTATTTCCTGAAGGCCAAGGGCCACGCGGAGCATGGCGAAGGCGTCTGGATGGATCGCTATATGCGGCTGCTGCAATGGGTTCTCGACCGCAGCGAAGCGGACCGCATCCGGGAAACCCTTGTTCCGGCTAAAGCCGCCTGGTGGCAATATCTGGCGGGCTCCGTGTTGTTCATACTGATCGTTCTGGCATTTCTGGTTCCGGCATTTGGCGTCGGCTTTACTCTGAACGGCCTTTTCGAGACACTGATCCCAAGCGACTTTCTTCGGGCAATATTGAGCCTCGCTGCCGGTGTCACAGCAGGCTTCTTCGCCGCACGGTTCGCTGCATTTCTCTGCAAAACGCTTGCCCAGGGTTTCGGCGGTCGATTTGGCGACTGGTATGCTTTCCGCTCCGGCCGGTTCTGGGCCAGGGCAAATGACCACCGCATGTGGATGATGGGCGTTGGGGTGATAGCCTTTGTCCTGACGGTGATATTATTTGCGGTCACACCACAGGAGTTCCAGCCAGAGACAGATCAGGACACAAGCCGGGTCGAGATCGAAGTTGTTCCCGGTACCACTCTTGAGCAAACGGAAAAAATCGCCGATCGGGTATCCAATCTGATGTACGCACAGCCGATAGTCGAACGCGCCCTGACACGGGTTCGGGAGACAAATGCTTCGGTTTTCGTATCGTTGAAGGAGGAGCGGGACGAAAAGTCGACGGACTTCGAACGCCGCATGTTGCCGGAACTGCAGAAAATTCCCGATGCCCGGATCTCCTTCCAGTCGCAAAACGGCGGGGGGGGGACCGGTCGTGCTATCTCGATCATGCTGACCGGATCCGACCCGGAATTGCTCGATGCGACCGCCGCACAACTGGTCGAGCAGATGAAGGATATCAATCTTGTCCGGGCGCCGCGGATCGCAGCTGATCTGAGCCGGCCGGAAATCATTATCACGCCCTATCTCGATCTCGCGTCGCAGCTCGGTGTGACCACTGCCGCGCTCAGCCAGACGATCCGTATCGCCACGCTTGGCGAGATCGACCAGAACGCGGCGAAATTCTCGCTGTCGGACCGGCAGATTCCGATCCGGGTTATGTTACCCCTCGAATCACGAAACGATCTGACGACCATTCAGAACCTGCCGATTCCGATTGCCAGTGGCGGCACGGTGCCGCTCAGCCGGGTAGCCGAAGTAAGCTTTGGTTCGGGACCGACTTCGATCCAGCGCTATAATCAGAACCGCCGCACCTTTGTTGGAGCGGACTTGGCGCCCGATGTCATCAAGGGCGATGCAATGGAGAAAATTTTCGACCTGCCGATTATGAAAAATCTGCCGACGGGCGTCTCGAACGAGGCCTTTGGCGAGGACGAATGGCAGGCCGAACTGGCCGTGAATTTCATGATCGCCCTGATTTCCGGTATCTTGCTGGTCTTCGCGACACTGGTCCTGCTGTACAAGCGTGTGATGTCGCCATTGGTCAATATGGGCTCGCTGGCGCTAGCCCCTCTCGGCGGCATATTCCTGGTGTGGGTCTGGGGCCTGTCGCTCTCCATGCCGGTGCTGATCGGGGTGCTCATGCTACTGGGTATCGTCAGTAAGAACTCTATTCTGCTGATCGATTTTGCGATCGAGGAAATGAAAAGAGGCGTGCCGAAATACGAGGCGATCATGGATGCCGGACACAAGCGCGCCCAGCCCATTGTCATGACCACAGTCGCCATGACCGCCGGCATGGTGCCCACCGCTCTCTCCTTGTCGGGTGACGGCGCCTGGCGCGCGCCGATGGGCGTCGTCGTGATCGGCGGCCTGATCGTTTCCACCTTGCTGACCCTTGTGATCGTCCCGGCCGGGTTCAGCCTGGCGGACGGGTTCGAACGGCGCGTTGGACCATGGATGCGCAACAAGATGCTCACCTACAAGCCGGGCGATGATTTTCACGACCGGCCCGATACAGAAGCCCAGCCTGCCGAGTGAAGCCTATATCGTCACAATCAGGTAACAAGGACGGCCCAACGCTTGCCGCCAACAGCAGCAATGCCGGTCGAGACATGAAAATCATCGCCACCGGCATGCTGGTGGTGATGGCGATCATCTATTTCGTCACCAAAAGCTATGAAGAGGTGCACCCGGCACTCGGTTTTGTCCGCGCCTTCGCCGAGGCTGCCATGGTCGGCGGTCTGGCGGACTGGTTTGCCGTCACCGCGCTGTTCCGCCATCCGATGGGTCTGCCGATACCGCATACCGCAATCATCCCGCGCAACAAGGACCGGATCGGCGACACGCTGGCCAATTTCCTCAAGGATAATTTCCTGATTTCGCGGCTGGTTGCCCAGCGCATGCGCCATGTCGATCTCGCCAGCGGCGTAGGTCGGTTTCTGAAATCGCCCAGCGGTGGAGAAGGCCGGCTGAAATTCGGAGCCTCGCGGCTGCTCGGCGACGCCATTGCCTCGCTCGACAAGGATCGTCTGGGGACGATGTTCAAGGGAGCGGTCAAGAAACAGGCCGTGGGCCTCGACATCGCGACGCCCATGGGACAGATTCTGGAAGTGGTTATGGCAGAGAACCGTCATGGTCCGCTGATCGATTCCACGATCCGCTGGGCCTATCGGACGCTCGACACCAACGAGGCCGTGATCCGCAATATCGTCACCGATCGCGCCAACGCCGTCATGCGCTGGACCGGTCTGGATGACCGGGTCGCCAACGAAGTGCTCGACGGACTTTACAAGCTGCTGGCCGATATGGCAGCCGACCCCAACCATCCTGTCCGCACGAAGACGGAAGAAAGCCTGGAGCAGCTTGCTGCCGAGCTTCAGCACGATGCGGAGCTCAGGCAAAAAGTGAACGAGTGGAAGCTCGAGATGATCGAAAACCCGGCCATTGCGTCCTGGCTTGACGGTATCTGGGAACAGGGCCGGGAAGCGCTGCTTCGTGCCGCGCGCGATCCGGATGCTGCCCTGGCCGGCCAGTTCGGCGATGCCCTGATCCAACTGGGCAACAGCCTGCAACAGGACAAACAGCTCAACCGTCAGATCAACCGGTTCGGGCGGCGCGCTGTAATCGGCGTGGTGTCGAGCTATGGCGACAATATCGTCAAGCTGGTGTCAGAGACGATCCGCGGCTGGGACACCCAGACAATTACCGACCGGGTTGAAAATGCCGTCGGTCGCGACCTGCAATTCATCCGGGTGAATGGCACGCTCGTCGGCGGACTGGTCGGCCTGTCCCTCCACACGCTGGGACACTGGATCTAGCGCGAGAGCAGTAGCCGCGCCTGTCCGGCAATCTGCGCCAGCATGGCAATCGACGGCTTCGGCGTCTGTTGCGCCCGATCCATGATTTTCCGGAACTGCGCAACCTTGTCGATATTCCGCTCGCCCCAGCTTTCGACAAATTGCTGCATGTCCTTGCCGCGGGTCCGGCGCAGGAAATCCAGCCGCATCTGCTGGAAATCACGCGCCAGGCCGGATACCAGCAGACGGTCCCAGGGATCGGACGGGTTGATCCGGGTCGCAGTCATTTGCGCCCAGTCGAGACCAAGCTGACTCCCGAGCCGGGTAAAGGCCGTTGCCACATCCAGTGGATCAATTTCCCGGCTATGCGCCAGATAGGCAATGCCTGCGGCACCGTCATTCTTGTACATATTGGCGATTTGATTTGCGATTTCCGCCGTGGCCCCGGCAGTGATCAGGGCTTTGACCTGTTTGGCCGCCTGTAGACGGCCTTCTGCGGTGATGAGATTTTCAACATTCTCATTGAGCACATTCACGCCTGGCGCCAGTAGATTGACGGTCTCGTCGATCCGGTCGTCCGACACACCAATCCGCATGAGATCGGCCATGTGCGAACGCAGGACATAGGCCAGACGGTCGAACAAGGTGATCCGGATGTCTTCGGATATGTCGGCGGTCTCCAGCGCGTGCCACAATCGGTCTGCATGGAACAGACGCTCGGCCATAACAAATGCGCGCGCAACCTCGCCGAGAGTACAGCCCTCCTCCACCGCCAGTTCGAACGGGTCGATCAGCCCGAGACGGTTAATCATCCGGTTGGCCAGCTTGGTAGCAATGATTTCGTGCCGCAACTGATGATGAACAATCGCCGCTGCGTGCTTTTCCTGCATCGCCTCCGGAAAAGCCCGGAGCAGTTCGCTATCCAGCCCCGGATCGTCACCCAGACCGCTATTTTCGATCGCATCCTGCAATGCCAGCTTGGCCGTTGAAATCAGCACCGCCAGTTCGGGTCTGTACAGGCCCCGGTTTTCCTGTCCCCGCCGGATCAGGTCCTCATTGCTGGCGAGGCCTTCCACTGCCCGGTTCAGCTGCCCCTGCTCCTCGAACTGGTCGATCAGGCGAATATAGGAAGGCAGTGATTTCACGCCGCCCTTTTCGGCAATGGACAGACCCAGAGCCTGCAAACGGTTATCCTCAAGCACCAGAGCGCCGACATCATCGGTCATGGATTCCAGCAGGATGTTGCGCGCAGCCGGTTTCAATTTTCCACTGGCCAGCTCGGCATTGAGCGCGATCTTGATATTCACTTCATGGTCAGAGCAATCGACCCCGGCGCTATTGTCGATGAAATCGGTGTTAATGCGTCCGCCCTTGGCCGCAAAGGCAATCCGGGCCGCCTGGGTAATCCCGAGATTGGCTCCTTCACCAATAACCCTGACCCGCAATTTTTCTGCATCCAGCCGGATCTTGTCATTGGCCGGATCGCCCACTTCAATATGGTTTTCCGACGCAGCTTTCACATAGGTTCCGATACCGCCGAACCACAGCAAATCGGCATTGCACGCCAGGATCGCCGTCATCAGTTTGGACGGTGTCGTCTCGACGTCGGTCGGCAGATCAAGCAGACGCCCGATCTGTTTCGAAATCTTGATGGTCTTCGAACTGCGCGAGAAGACGCCGCCGCCTTTCGAAATCAGCTTTTTGTCATAATCGTCCCAACTGGATCGCGGCAGGTCGAACAGTCTTTTGCGTTCCGCCCAGCTTTTGGCCGGATCGGGTGTCGGGTCGATAAAAATATGCCTGTGGTCAAAGGCCGCGACGATTTTCAGGCTCTTCGACAGCAACATGCCGTTGCCGAAAACGTCGCCCGACATATCACCCACACCGACCACGCTGACCGGTTCGGTCTGGATATCGATTCCGGTTTCCGCGAAATGCCGCTGGACGGAAACCCAGGCTCCGCGCGCGGTTATTCCCATCGCCTTGTGATCGTAACCGTTGCTGCCGCCGCTGGCGAAAGCGTCGCCCAGCCAGAAGCCGCGGTCAATGGCGATCTGGTTCGCGATATCCGAGAAGCTTGCCGTGCCTTTGTCCGCCGCTACCACGAAATAGGGATCGTCATCATCCAGCCGTTCGACCTTGGCCGGAGCAACGACTTTGCCCTCGACAATATTGTCGGTCACCGACAGCAGGGCGGTGATGAAGATTTTATAGGCCTCTATGCCTTCGGCGACAAAGGCGTCGCGATCGTCACCCGAAGGCAGTTGCTTGGCAAAAAATCCGCCCTTCGCTCCGGTCGGGACGATAACGGCGTTTTTCACCCGCTGGGCCTTCATCAGACCCAATATCTCCGTACGGAAATCGTCCCGGCGGTCCGACCAGCGCAGGCCGCCACGAGCAACCGGACCGGCGCGAAGATGGATACCCTCAACGCGCGGACTGTAAACGAATATTTCCCGCCACGGCACGGGGGCCGGCAATTCGGGAATCTTGGCGCTTTCGATCTTGAAAGCGAGAGCCTCGCCGGTCTGGTAGGCGAAAGCATTGGTGCGCAGAATCGATTCGATCACGGCGCGGAAGAGCCGCAGGATGCGGTCGTCGTCGATCGCGTGGACGCTGACCAGAGCGGCGTCCATTTCCCGAACGGAAAGCCCGGCGGATTCTGCGCGATCGTCACTGAATGCCGGGTCGTGCAGGGCGCGAAAGAGCCGGATCATCGCGGCGGTAACCTCCGGCGCTTCGGCCAAAGCCTCGACCACCGTCACCAGACCATAGCTGAGGCCGGTCTGGCGCAGATAACGGAACCATGCGCGCATCCACACGGTGGAGCGGGCATCGATGCCTGCTGTTGTGATAAGCTGGTTGAAGGCGTCGTTTTCAGCCTCGCCATCCAGGACGCTGGTGATCGCTGCCTCGATTTCGTCGGCGCGGGCAATCAGCGTGTCACACCGTTCCTCCGACCGCAATTCGAGCAGGAAATCATGAATGAAGCCCAGCCGGCCGTCGTCCAGCGGCGTCGGAACGGATTCGAGCACCGTGAAACCAAAATTCTCCAGCGTCGGGACCGCATCCGATAGCGGCAGCGCGCCGCCGAGATGGTAGATTTTCAGACGCAACAGATGGTCCGCGTCGCTTGCCAGCCGGTACAGCCGTGTTGAACGCTGACCGCCGCGTTCGAGACGGAAGAGCCGCATGATATCCTTGGCCGCTTCCACCGCACCATAGGTCGACTGGTAGGTTCCCGGAAAACAATTGGCATAGCGCTGCGCCAAGATTGCCGCGCGATTTTCCTGCCCGGCTTCTCTGAGATTGCGCTCGACTTCCGGTTTCCAGCCCCGGACCATATTCTCCAGTTCCTGGTCCAGCACATCAGGATCGGGGATACGCCCGTCTCTTCCCATATCGAGTGTATATCGCAGGGAAGATACGCCCCCTTCCTCGAGCGTATTGGACCAGCTCAATATTTTGGCGCCGGTTGCCTCGATTAGCATATTCTCGACATTCTGGCGGCGTTCGGTCGATAGCTGTTCACGGGGCAGCCAGATGAATACAAACAGGTGACGGGCCAGCGGCGAAATCACGCTGTGCAGCTTGGGCCGTGGACGATCGATCAACGACATCGATATCAGTGCCAGCTTCTCCAGATCATCCTGCGCAAAGGTGATCAGCAGATCATGCGGCAGCGATGTCAGCGCATGGGTCAGGCTCTTGCCAGCATGGCCCGAGATGGAAAATTCGAACTTGTCGAAAAGCCGGGTAAGCTGGGTCCGCAGCACTGGCACATTTTCCGGTGCGGCTGCCAGCGCGGCGCTCGTCCACATGCCGGAAATGATCGAAAGGCCCGTGACATCCGCGCCGTCCCTTACCGGTACGATGATCAGGTCCATCAGCACATGGCGGTGAACCGTCGAAAGCTGGTTGGACTTGATGATCAGGGGCGCTTTCCCGCCCTTTTCAAACCATGCAAAGGCCCGCCGCCGGCTTTCATCGGAAAGCACCGCATGGGATCGCACGCGCGCCAGCCCGTAGCGCTGGGACCGGTCACCTGCCATATCGACGACTTCGTGGCCCAACAGGGTAAGGTTGCGGTCGAGGAACCAGCGCAGCAATGTAGCCCCTTCGCCTTCGGGCAGCGCGTCTGCATTTTCTCCGAGCACGATTTGCAGCTTCAGCCAGTCGGTCACTGCAGCAGCAACATCCCTGAGATTCGCGCGCAACGCCTTGACCAGATCCCGCCGGATGCGGGCATCGGTCCGTTCAAGTTCGATATAAATAACCGATTCGCGTTTCTCTCCGCTGGTCGGCTGTTCGATGATTTCGACGAGCTGACCCTTGTCATCCCGCCGCACCGCGACCACCGGATGGATCAGCCGTTCCACGGTCAAGCCGAAACCGGCGATGGTAGCGCAAACCGAATCGACCAGAAACGGCATGTCGTCATTGACGATCGCCAGACGCAAATGGCGGTGATTCTGCGATCCGCTGACGCTTTCAAGCAACAGATTGGCGTCACCGGTGCGGCGTTCTTGCGCGCATTGCAACGTGAAACGGGCCGCTTCTTCGCAGGCTTTTCTGTCAAAACCTATATTCTCACCCGGCAGTGCGCTTTCAAGAAAGGCACCGACCAGGGCCTTTTCTAGCCCGTCCGGATTTGAGTGTTTTCGCGTGGTTTTTCGGTCGCGATTGGCAGCCATTTCCCCCCCAAGTGGATCAAGACGAGACAAAAGGTCGTCGGCATCCTCACGCTATGCGCCTAATCCCGCACACGCTCAAGGGTTTAGCCACCGCTTATCGATGGTGATTTGGCGAATAGTAAGAACAGTGGCATTTTGGTTACATATGCAACCACCAGGTGTCGTCACTTCCCTGGCGCGGATAGCCCAAGGCAGCGGAGAGTCTATATCTGGGTATGCTTGAGTGCCTGGCCCATCAGCTTTTCATTGCCGCAAACCGGACCAACGATATTCAGCTTTCCAGCCCTATTCCTGCGCGCGACCAGCACAACGAATTCGGAGTCGCCGGGGTCGATATCCTGCAACTTGAGGGACGGCGCTGAACGCAGTTTTGCCAACAGGTCGTCACGCACCGTCCGGGCTTTGAAGAGCAGGCTGGCTGGCCGGACTGCTTCGCGTTCGCTGGCGACAATGGCTTTCAAGCCACCGTCATGCTGTCCCAGAAAGTCGCCAAACGTGCCTTGGGCAATAGCATGGCGCTTCGCATATCGGAGCGCGGCAGCATATTCGGTCAGCCTGGTCTTGTCATATTGCGCGCCAAATACCAGTTTCACGATCGGCGTCATGGGCGCGCGATCCTGTACCGCCAGCCCGGAATCTTCGAGCAGCATCCTGTAGTCATCCGGATATTGTTCGCTCATCAGGTAGAAATCATAAGCTTCGCCAATGGCGGCGTAGAGCGCCGAACGGCTGCGCTGATCGCAACGGGCCGCGTGTTCCGCGCTGCTGCGGGCAGCCGCCAACCGGTCAGCCAGGCTGGCGTCATCGGCAGGCTTGTCGCCAAGTGCAAGATCATCCTCGTGATCGACCCCGTTCGCCAGGGACAAAGAGGACTCCATTTCGCAAAGCGTGGATGCATTGGGTCCGTCTTCCCAGACAGGTCCTGCCTCGATCTTGGCCGGGGCGGATAGCATGGCTTCCGACACTTCATTCTCTATTTCCTGCCGGACGCTATCGGCAGCGACTTCTTTCCAGTTGATCACGCCATAGATGGAATCGATGGTGTCATAGTCGCTTGAAAAGGGCAGCAATATGCCTCGATAGAGGACCGTATGGCCGCGCTGGTTCACGAACTCGGCCTCAAAGCCGACCGGTGCCTGATTGGCTATGATCTGCAGATAATGGTCGGTGATCCGCGAAAGCAGGGACCGTGCGGGCACTTCGGCGACGGCGGTGACGGAACCGTCAATTGCGCATTCGTCCCGCAGAGCCCGGCCGAGAAACCGGATCGTGGGATTTTCAATACCGCCGGTAAAGTCCAGCAAAACGCTGTTCTGGCCAAAATCGTCATCCGATTCGGGCGAGAGATCCTTGACGCTTGGGAAATGATGCTCACCCAGCAGGCCGGCCCAGTAATTATAGGCCCGGACGTGCATGCGGCGCTCGTCCTGTCCGATGACTGGCGGCGCTTCCATAGCGGCGTCATCATCCTCATAGGCGGTATAGGCAGGGACAGCGCCCATATCCTGATCGCGAAGTTCGCCATAATTCTGCAGATTTTCCATGCTGTTCCGTTGCAATTGCACTAGTTTCCCACCGGTTATGCACTGCTCATGGTAAATATCCGGTAAATGGCCGAGCCACGGCAAACACAGGGAATTTCGCAACGGCGGACGGCCTGGGACCAACGGACGAATTATCACCCGCGCAGACTTGTCACGGCAAAGCTCTGCTGGTAATGGCCCGCGATCAGTGAAAAGGGAAAGAGTGGAAGCTCATCCCTTTCATCGAAGCCGCTTTAGCTCAGTTGGTAGAGCATCGCATTCGTAATGCGGGGGTCAGAGGTTCGAATCCTCTAAGCGGCACCATTCTTCTAAACCGTTAAAATATAGTGTTTCACGGAATTGCCGCTGTAGCAATACCTGTAGCTAAGACTCTTGCGCTATACCTTCTGAACTCGCAGCAATTTGCACTTTGCATCGCGTCACCGGTTAGACGGAAAGGTCCTAGTTATTGTATAATAACTATAGAATTAGGTAGAGTTTATAATTAATATCTAGTCGAGCGCCTCGATGATATCCGATTTATTCATTTTTACGCTGAGCTGACCTAATTCCCAAAGGACCCTAAAAAGGACGGGGTCAAACTTATAACTCGTTTTGTTTAAATTTCCCGAGCGATAGAAATTCTCTGCAAGACAATCACCCTTTCGCGTTTCTTGAAGATAAGTCAGACTCTCTGCCACTGGAGGGGGTGAGTTTGGAAACCTTCCTTTCGTAGGTTTTTTCATCTGCCCATAGCACTGGACTTTGTGTGCCGCGTAATAGGCCAAATATTTAAGTTCACTGATATCTTCACCCTTCAGTTTAGCTATGTCGAAGCCAGATGTACTCTTAAAATCAAGCAGTATTAGATTTTTGATGCCCATCGCAGGAGCGATATTTTTAGCAAAGCGTGGAAATGTTGAATCTTGAACAGCGAAGGTGCCGTTTTTTGCCATTGATGCAAAAAAACTGCTTTTGCGATCAGATTCTTTCACCGTGCGCAGATCTAAAGTAGCTGCAGAGTTGACTAAAATGAGAGTCCTCTGCCGGTATTTTGCACGATCACTTTGCGACGCCATCACTTCAAATGCAGTTTTGTACCCGATATTATCATAAAGACCACCGTCAGCTATTCTCAGGTAACTTCGCTTGTTCTTCGGTTTAATTGCGTGGCAAAATGAAGCCTCGCGATAATTCGCGTCATCACAAAGCTTAGTTTTTGCATGGGCACTGTAGAAGCCGGGAACTGAGGCACTTGCAGTTGCAGCGTAAGCAAGGGGGACATCTGCTAAACTGCCAATGGCTTCGGTTAGATCAACTCCGCAAGCGCCGAATTTATCAACTTTATAGTCTGAGATAAATTGATCGTTAAATACGAAAGCAGACTGGGAAGGCAGAATGGCGGCATTAAAATATGCGGCGGGTAAGGGAGTTTCTCTTGACGGATTATAGATTGTCGCAAAAGTAACATTTTTGGCATTAGAAACCTCTTTGCCAATGATAACTTTCATTTTTGGATACCAACAGGATAACCGCCCTTGTGTTTCGTCAGCTAAGCGTTCGCTAATATTTTCTTTCTCAGCCGCTAGATTGAATTCTTCGTCTCGCATCCGTTCTGCAAGATACAGGGCAATCGCCCAACCGCCTCCAGAAACTGAAGACGTGAAGTCTATCCGATCGAGTGCTGTTTCACCCGTAGCAGCATCAAGTTCTATTTGCTGTAGTTCAGCCATAACACCAAGAGTGAAAGCGGTCGCTCTGGAACCACCGCCAGAGGTCGAAAACCCAATCAACCTATCGTCGCTGTCAAACGAGCGGGTCTTTAATCCTTTGCCTAGGTTGCTATCAACAGCGGGGTCTTGTTGCAGAAAGTTGAGCGCTTCTTTGTCATATATATTGGTACTAGAAGGCCAAGGTGTTGACTTAAAACCTAAGATTGCACAACCCTGTAATAATATGGAAGATAATCCTAAAATTATTACTGATTTACTTTGCATCATTCCGGCCCCCCACAACAATTTTATAGAATTATATATAACAAATTGTTATTCAAAGCAAGTTTATAAGAAGGAACGGTTTTTGGTTATTCTAAAAACCGACTTAAAGTTATCCGTTATCATTGTCAGGCGTCCAATCAATTTAGCAGCCGGTATGCACTTTCTCTTCACATACCCATCTCTTATGTAATCGCAGTGCCGCCCACACCGGAAAATTTGAAAAGCATTATCTAATCTGGAACAAGATGCTAATTGTCGACAGTCTGCTTGGCAGATAGAAAACTCAACGCTGATATTGACCAACAATCGCTCGACGCACACCGCTTTCCGCCCGTGAAATGAGCGGCAGCTTAAACCACCGCCATCAGGCTGGCATTCCCGCCCGCGGCCGTGGTGTCGATCGACATGGCGATCTCCTCCAGCAACCAGTCCGTCCGATATCCGCCTTTGCCAATGCCGAGCTGGACGATCGGGACCGAACCTTTTTGCGCTGCGACGGCCCTTAGCCAGGGGCGGATATCCTCGCCGGCGTCCTCGATCAAAACTTGCGAGAAGCGCGGCTCTGTCTCCCAGTCCGCTGTCCATTGCAGGCGCTGCAGAACCTTCGGCGGCAGATTGGCGGCAATGGCCCGGTTCGCCTCGCTGTCGGGGAGAAATGGCAAATTGCCCGTTGCGAAAATGGCAAGCAGCTGATCACACAGCCCTTCTGTCGTCGCCGGCAGCAGCAGAACGCGGCCTCGCGGAAGGACGCCGTAAAGGTTTTTCTCCCCCACGGGACCGGGGAGTTCAACGAAGGAGTCCAGTCTCGGTGCCTTGTGGCCATAGGGCGCCGGCGCATCTTCGGTCCGGCGCACGAAGCTGGCGAGTTCCTCATAATCGGGATCGAGAACAGGTCCGCGCTCGATGGTGGTGCTGCGCGGGGCATTTTTGACCATACGACCGATATAAAGCGGGCCTCCTGCCTTGGGTCCGGTGCCCGACAGGTCGCGCCCGCCAAAAGGCTGGACACCGACGATTGCGCCGATGACGTTCCGATTGACATAGATGTTGCCGACCTGGGCCTGTGCGGTGATTTCTGCGATCGTCTTGTCGATGCGGCTGTGCAGCCCGAACGTGAGGCCATATCCGGTAGAATTGATTTGCCGCATAACCTCGCCGATTTCCTTGCGGGCATAGCGCATCACATGCAGGACCGGGCCGAATACTTCCCGGCCCAGCTGACCAATATTGTCAATCTCGATCATCGTGGGCGCAACGAAAGTACCGTTCTGCACGGCTTCACCCAGTTCTGGCTGCACGATTTTGCGTCCGTCTTGGCGCATCTTTTCCACATGAGCCGTGATCGTCTTGCAGGCGGTGCTGGTTATCACCGGACCCACATCAACGCACAGTTCGTCGGTCGGGCCTATCTTGAGTTCGGCGATGGCGCCCTTGAGCATCGACAGCAGCTCATCGGCAATTTCTTCCTGTACGCACAGGATCCGCAACGCCGAGCAACGCTGGCCCGCACTGTCAAAGGCAGACGCGATAACGTCGCGCACCACCTGCTCCGGCAGAGCCGATGAATCGACCACCATGGCATTTTGGCCGCCGGTTTCGGCAATAAGTCGCAACGGAGAACCATCCGGCAATGTGCGTTCGGCCAATTGTGCCTGAATCAATTTGGCGACTTCGGTTGATCCGGTGAAAATTACACCGCAAACTTCGGGCGCACCGACCAGAGCGGCACCAATGGAGCCGTCGCCAGGCAACAGCTGCAACACGGTTTCGGGGATACCGGCTTTATACAGGATATCCACGATCTGCGCGGCGATCAGCGGCGTTTCCTCAGCGGGCTTGGCCAGCACCGTATTGCCAGCGACCAGAGCCGCTGCAACTTCACCGGTAAAAATGGCGAGCGGGAAATTCCATGGGCTGATGCAGACAACCGGCCCAAGCGGTTCGACATTCTCGTCAAACGTTGCACGGGCCTGCTCTGCATAATAGCGGAGAAAATCGACGGCCTCGCGGACTTCCGCAACAGCATTGGGCAAAGACTTGCCTGCTTCGCGCATGATCAGTCCAAGCAGAGACTCCATCCGGTCCTCGAGCAAATCGGCAGCGGTCTCCAGAGAGCGGGCGCGCTGCTCGACATCGGATTGCGCCCAGTCCGGGAAAGCTTCCGCCGCGGTACGCGCGGCGCGGGCCGCCTCGTCCGGCTTCGCCCAGACAACCTGCCCGACCACGTCCCGGTGATCGCCTGGATTGAACACGTCTTCCGCCTCGCCGGAGACCGTGTGTCCGGCCATCATCGGTCCCGCGCGCCAGTCAACCGATGTGGTTCCCCGCAAATGTTGCGACACATAGCCGAGGACATTTTCGTCGCTGAGGTCCAGCCCGCGCGAGTTTCGACGGTCCGGATAAATATCAACCGGAAGCGAGATCAGCGGATGCGGTGAGCCAACCGGATCGATTCCCTCCGCTTCTGTGACGGGATCGACCATCAGGTCACTGATCGGAACTTTCGGGTCGGAAATCCGGTTGACGAAAGAGGAATTTGCGCCATTTTCAAGCAGGCGGCGAACGAGATAGGCGAGAAGGGTCTCATGTGTTCCGACCGGCGCATATATGCGGCAGGGACGGTCCAGCTTTTCCGGCCCGACGACCTCGTCGTAAAGCTCTTCGCCCATGCCGTGCAGGCACTGAAACTCATAGTCGCCAATCTTGAAGCCATCACCTGCCAAATGATAGATTGACGCCATCGTCTGGGCATTGTGCGTTGCAAATTGCGGAAATACCGCGTCGCGTGCGGCGAGCAGTTTTCGGGCGCAAGCGATATAGCTGATATCCGTGTGCACCTTGCGGGTGAACACGGGAAAATCGGGAAGCCCCTCTGTCTGGCTGCGCTTGATCTCGCTATCCCAATAGGCACCCTTGACCAAACGGACCATGATCCGGTGGCCTGATCTTTTCGCCAGATCGATGATCCAGTCGATGACATAGGGGCAGCGTTTGCCATAAGCCTGGACGACAAATCCAAGCCCGTCCCAGCCGGACAATTCTTCATCCAGGGCGAGCGCTTCCACGATGTCGAGCGAAAGTTCCAGCCGGTCAGCCTCTTCGGCATCAATGTTGAAGCCGATATCATAGCGCTTGGCGAGAACTGCCAGAGCGCGAACGCGCGGAAGCAGTTCATTCATCACCCGCCCGGCTTGCGCGCGGACATAGCGCGGATGGAGCGCCGACAGCTTGATGGAGATGCCCGGTCCCGCGTAAACGCCGCGAACCCCGGATGCCGAGCCAATGGCGTGGATGGCAGCCTCATATTCGCTATAATAGCGATCGGCATCGGCCATTGTCATGGCCGCTTCCCCCAGCATATCATAGCTGTAGGTGAAGCCTGCGGATTCCTTCCTGTGCGCCCGTTCCAGCGCTTCATCGATTGTCTCGCCGGTGACGAACTGTTCACCCATCAACTGCATCGCCATGTTCACGCCGCTCCGGACCACCGGCTCTCCGGATCGCTTGAGCAGACCCGATAGCGACGCCCCAAGCCCGCGTTCATTCACGGGCGAGACAAGCTTGCCGGAGACGACCAGCCCCCAAGTTGCGGCATTGACGAAAATCGAGCGCCCCTCTCCAAGATGCGAGCGCCAGTCGCCCGTGGCGATTTTGTCGCGGATCAGTGCATCGCGGGTCGCGTTGTCAGGGATCCGCAGCAAGGCTTCTGCCAGACACATCAGCGCAATTCCCTCCTGGCTGGAGAGCGAATATTCCTTGACCAGTCCTTCAACGCCGCCACCACGACTTTTCTCGCGCATGCTTTCGACGAGGTCGTGACCCGTTCGGGCGATCGCATCGCCCTCCGCGGCCGAGACGCGCGCCTCGTCGAGCAGAGGCAAGACGCATTCGGCCTCCGCCCTGCGATAGGCCTCGGTGATAGCGGCGCGCAATGGTGTCACCGGCGAAATGGCCGGCGCGAAATTTTCGAAGGGGGACGTCGTGATTGCTTTGGACACAGCGAATCCAATCAGAAACAGGGGGCTATAATGCAGAGCGTTCCTGCTCATACTCTGGATGATCAGGAATCGTTATGGACCGCCAATATGGCATAATCGATGGAACTACCAGCCCCTTCAATCACCGACCTTGACCACGATTTTGCCGATCAGTCCGCCCGTCAGCATATGGCGATAGGCGTCGATTGCAGTGTCCATCGCAAAGCCGTGATCGACGGTCACGAACCGATCCGAGCTTTCGGCGAAGTACAGGTGATGAAAGACCGGTTGCCTATGCGGTTGCCGATACCAGCCAAACCTTGCCTTTCATCATGACGCCCTTGCCGGGGATATGGTGCCGGGCAAAAACGTCGGCCAGTTCCTTGCTGGCGGCGGTAATGACCGCATCGCCCTTGTCGCTCAGCGCCCGGCCGACCGCCATCGAGGCAAAGGCGAATTCGACGGCTTTCTCCGGAGTCGCACCGATTCCGCCGACCGGTTGCAGGGCTTCATAGGCGGCGACATCGACATTGGTGAAACCGCTGCTGTCCAGTATCTCGCCGAGATATTCCAGATCCTCGAAGGCAAAGGGGCCCGGTGCGCGCGGCACCGCCGGGGGGATTTCGACATGGTTCCTGACGACACCCATCATTTCCATCATCCACAGATTGTCGCGCGGCGGTCCCCAGACCGCCAGATCGATGCGCCCGCCCTTGCGGACCAGAGTGTGGAGATTTTTGAAAGCGCTGACCGGGTCTTCAAAAAACATGCTGCCGAAGCGCGAGAAGAGGCGGTCATAAGGCGCGTCCGGCAATTGCGCCGTGGCGGCGTCGGCGCAGGTAAATTCCACATTGCCGGCATCGGATCTGTCGGCCCGTTCCCGGGCGGCGGCGATCAGGTCCGGCGAAATATCGAGACCCATGACCTTGCCGGAGGGCGCAACCGCCTCGCCGATGGCCAGCGTCGTGGCGCCGCCACCACAACCCAGATCGATCACCGACTCACCGTCCTGATAAGCGGCGCGCGCCAGCAGAGCCTCGCCTATCGGGGCGATCATCTCTTCAAACAGCGACAGGCTGGCCAGCCATTTGAGCCCCATTTCACCGGCCCAGTCTTCCGGTTTCAATTCCTGCGGTTGCTGGCCTGAAATATTGCTGTCGTTGCTCATGCTCGTGTTCCTGCTCTATAATATTTTCGCGAAGCCGGCCGTCCCCGTACCGGTGACCGGCTTTTTCTTCGGGATGACCGTTCTGGTCGCAGCCTCCATGATCTGCTGCGGATCGGGCTTGTCGGTCAGCAGGGCCTCCATCGTCCGCACACAGAGGCGCGAGGCATCGTCGGCAAGATCATACCAGATCTGCTTGCCCTCGCGGCGGGTCTTCACGACATCCGCCTGTCGCAGCGCCGCGAGCTGCTGGCTGAGCGCCGGCTGGCCGATACCGGTTGCGGCATCGATCTCGCTGACACTGTTTTCGCCGCGCAGCAGAAAGGACAGGATCATCAGCCGCTGCGGCTGGGCGAAGATTTTCAACTTCTCGGTCGCAGTATCGGCGCGGTCGCGGCTTTCGTAAATCGCCGTCACGGGGCCTTGACCTTGTGGCAGAACCAGTCGTCCTCCCGGCTGATTTCCGTCTCCGAGAGCGGCGGGATCTGAAGCACATCATCACCGGGCTGCCACCCTTCCGGGATCAGGACATCGGCCTTGTCGGCAAGTTGCAGGGCGGCGAGCAGGCGGATCATCTCGTCAACCGAACGCCCGACATCGTGCGGATAGCAGGTGGTCGCGCGGACCACGCCTTCGGGATCGATGAAATAGCTCGTCCGCATCGCCGCAGAATCGGCGGCGGTTTCGTCAATCATGCCAAAGGCACGGCCGACGGCCATGCTGGGGTCCTCGACGATCGGAAAAGGGATTTTGACGTCGAACTTGTCCTCGATCGCCCGCACCCAGGCGAGATGGGAATAGAGGCTGTCCACCGACAGGCCGAGCAAAGCGCAGTCCATGGCTTCGAACTGGTCCTGATGACGTGCCAGAGCGACAAATTCGGTGGTGCAGACCGGGGTGAAATCGGCGGGATGCGAAAAGAAGATCAGCCAGCGTCCACGATAATCCGAAAGTTTGACCGGGCCATGGGTTGTGCGCGCCTCGAAGTCCGGGGCAACGTCCCCTATACGCAATGACCCTGACTTTACCTGCAACGCGTCTGACATTAATTTTCACCTCTCCCGAGAATTGGCAGTGTTAGCATATTGACGCAACACATATAATGTATTACATAGTTTATGTAAATATGAATTTGAGGAATTATCTATGACTGATTCGGCACTGATTCATGCAACGGAACAAATCTCCCGCGCGCAGCAGCATCTCCCCGTTATCAAGGCTTTTTTCGATCAGCCGACGTTCACGGTCACCTATGTGGTGCACGACAAAGAGACGAAATGCGCCGCCATCATCGACAGCGTATTCGATTTCGACCCGGCTTCCGGCCGGACTTCCTTCGAGTCCGCCGACGAGGTGATTGCCTATGTCAAGGAACAGGGCCTGACGGTCCAGTGGCTGCTCGAAACCCATGCCCATGCCGACCATCTGTCGGCTGCACCCTATCTGCAGGAAAAGCTCGGCGGCAAGATTGCCATTGGCGAGCATATCGTGACGGTACAGGACGTATTCGGCAAATTGTTCAACGCCGGAACCGAATTCCAGCGCGACGGATCGGATTTTGACCGCCTGTTCGCCGATGGCGACACGTTCAAGATCGGCAATCTCGATGTGACGGTGATGCACGTGCCCGGCCATACGCCGGCCGATATCGCCTATGTCATCGGCGACGCAGTCTTTGTCGGCGACACGATGTTCATGCCGGATTACGGAACCGCCCGGGCCGATTTCCCCGGCGGTGACGCACGCAAGCTTTACCGGTCGATGCGGCGCCTGTTGTCGTTGCCCGACACCACCCGCCTGTTCATGTGCCATGACTATCTGCCGGAAGGCCGCGACGAATATGTGTGGGAAACCACCGTTGCGGAACAGCGGAAGAATAATATCCATGCGCATGACGGCGTGACCGAGGACGAATTTGTCAAAATGCGGACCGAACGTGACAAGACGCTGAATATGCCGCGACTGATCCTGCCCTCGGTACAGGTCAATATGCGGGCCGGCCATCTGCCGCCCGAGGAAGACAATGGCGTGCGTTACCTCAAAGTTCCGTTGAACGGCGTCTGATGCTCGGAGCCTTTCCCCACGCCATGCCGCTGGAAGGCCTGATCGGCGGATTGATGATCGGTGTCGCAGCCGCCGTGATGCTGCTTGGCCTCGGTCGCATCGCCGGAGTCAGCGGACTGGCGGCGCGCGCCACCGGCATTGCCGACAGCGGAGCGCCACGCGGCATAGCCATAGCCTTTGTTATTGGCTTGCCGCTGGGAGCCTTCATAATCGCCCAGATCGCCGGCGGGATCGAGACCCGCTTTCCGCCCTCGGTCATTCCGCTGGTCATCGGCGGCCTGCTGGTCGGCTATGGCACGCGGCTTGGTTCGGGCTGCACCAGCGGCCACGGCGTCTGCGGCATGTCGCGCCTGTCCCCGCGCTCCTTGATCGCCACGGCCATCTTCATGGCCAGCGGCTTTGTCACGGTCGCGCTGATGCGCGCAGGAGGCTTGCTATGAAACAGATCTTGGTAGCCCTTTTTGCCGGAGCCCTGTTCGGCGCGGGTCTGGCCTTCTCGGGCATGGCCGATCCTGCCCGGGTGCAGGGCTTTCTCGATCTCTTCGGTCGCTGGGACCCGACCCTTGCCTTTGTCATGGGCGGCGCGATGATCCCGATGGCCATTGCCTGGATCATCCAGCGGCGGCTCGACAAGCCCTTTGCCGACGCGCATTTCTCGTTGCCCGGCACCACGCTGATTGACCGCAAGCTAACCATCGGCGCGGTATTGTTCGGCACCGGCTGGGGAATCAGCGGCCTTTGTCCGGGACCAGGTCTGGCGGATCTGGCGATCAACCCCCTGCCCGCTCTGGCCTTCGTCGGCGCGTTGCTGGCCGGCATGATCGCGCACCGGGTGACAAGTTAAGCAGAGACTCGATAATGAAGGATGTCCAATGACGAGCAAGCCAGAAATCACGAAGTTGAGTGACACCGTAAGTGTATCGCCGCAACTGGAGCTCAGCGATGTCGCGGCATTGGCGAAAGCCGGCTTCAAATCGATCATCTGCAACCGCCCCGACGAGGAGGAAGGCGACCATCCCCGTTCTGCTGTCGTGGCAAAAGCTGCGAAGGAATCCGGCCTGCAGTTCGCTTATGTACCGGCAGTGTCAGGGGCGATCACCGATCAGGACGGCGAGAAAATGGCAACCGCGCTGCAGGATCTTCCGACCCCGGTTCTCGCCTATTGCCGTTCCGGTGCCCGGTCGACAAAACTGACCGAGATGGCGCAGGCCAAAACGGCCGACACATCGTCGGCCGCGAAAAAATTCAATGTCGTCATCGTCGGCGGCGGCTCCGCCGGTATCGCGACCGCCGCCAGCATGCTCAAGCGGAACAAGACTATCTCGCTCGCGATTATCGACCCGGCCGACGACCATTATTACCAGCCCGGCTGGACCATGGTTGGCGGCGGGGCCTTTTCCGCCGAATATACCCACCGCAAGGAAAAGGACCTGATCCCAAGACGTGCGCAGTGGATCAAATCTGCAGTCAGCTCTTTTGATCCTGAGAATGGCTCCGTTGCGACAGCCGACGGACAGCAGATCAGCTATGACGTGCTGATCGTCTGCCCGGGCATCAAGCTCGACTGGGAAGCCATCGACGGCCTGCCCGAGACCCTCGGGAAAAACGGCGTCACGTCCAATTACCGCTTCGATCTCGCGCCCTACACCTATCGGCTGGTCAAGGACTTGAAGGGCGGAACCGCCCTGTTCACCCAGCCGCCAATGCCGATCAAATGCGCCGGCGCGCCGCAAAAGGCGATGTATCTGTCCTGCAGCAAATGGGAAAAACAGGGCGTTCTGGGCAATATCGACGTGCAATTTCACAATACAGGCGCGGTACTGTTTGGCGTGAAGGAATATGTGCCGGCGCTGATGGAATATGTTGAGCGCTATGACATCCATCTCAATCTCGAGTCCAAACTGGTGGCGGTCGACGGCCCGGCGCAGATTGCCACGTTCGAGCAGAAGCGTGGCGAGGAAACCAAAAGGGTCGAGATAAAGTTCGACATGATCCATGTCGTCCCGCCGCAAGTGGCGCCCGATTTTGTCCGCTCCAGTCCGCTGGCCGCCGAAAGCGGTTTCGTCGATGTCGATCCGGCTACCCTCCGGCACGTAAAATATACCAATATATTTGCGCTCGGCGACGCGTGCAGCGCGCCCAATGCCAAGACCATGGCCGCCGTGCGCAAACAGGCGCCGGTGGTTGCCGTCAACGCGCTTGCCGCACTGGAGGGCAAGCCGCCGATTGCTGACTATAATGGCTACGGCAGCTGCCCGCTGACGGTCGAGCGCGGCAAGGTGGTGCTCGCCGAATTCGGCTATGGCGGCAAATTGCTCCCAAGCTTCCCCAACTGGCTGATCGACGGCACAAGGCCCTCGCGGCTTTCGTGGTTGCTCAAGGACACGATCCTGCCGCCGGTCTACTGGCATGGCATGCTCAAGGGCCGCGAATGGATGGTCAAGCCGCACCGGATCGACGCGGAATAAGCCGGGCCCATGAAAATCTCCCGCTATTTGCCGATCCTCGATTGGGGCAGCCGTTATAACAGCACCACGCTGACCAATGACGGCGTCGCCGCGATCATCGTCACGATCATGCTGATCCCGCAGAGCCTAGCTTATGCCATGCTCGCCGGATTGCCGCCGGAGATCGGCCTCTATGCCTCGATCCTGCCGCTGATCGCCTATGCGATATTCGGGACCAGCCGGACCCTGGCGGTCGGACCGGTTGCGGTGGTCTCACTGATGACCCTCACCGCCGCCAGCGCCATTGCCCCGCCGGGCAGCGCCGACTTCATTGCTGCCGCCCTGGTTCTGGCTTTGCTCTCCGGTCTGTTCCTGTTGCTTCTCGGCATATTCAAGCTCGGCTTTCTCGCCAATCTGCTCTCCCATCCGGTGGTGTCGGGCTTCATCACCGCCAGCGGCATCATCATCGCGACCAGCCAGCTGAAATCGATTTTCGGGATCAAGGCGAGCGGGGCGGCCATGCCCGAACTGGTTTCCAGCATTGCCGCAACAATCGGCACCACCAATATACCTACGCTGATCATCGGCGTCTCGGCGACCGCCTTTCTCTTCTGGGTCCGCAAGGGGCTGAAGCCGCTGCTGATGCGGATCGGCATTCCCGCGCGCCCGGCGGAGCTGCTGTCCAAGGCCGGACCGATTGCCGCCGTTGCCGTTTCAACCATCGCCACGATAATGTTTGATCTGGAGGCCAAGGGGGTCAGCGTGGTCGGCGATATCCCCCAGAGCCTGCCGCCTTTCTCGGTTCCGCTTGTCGATCTGGAACTGTGGAAAACGCTGGCGATACCAGCGCTGCTGCTGAGCATCATCGGCTTTGTCGAATCCGTGTCGGTCGGCCAGACGCTGGCGGCCAAGCGCCGCCAGCGCATCGACCCGGATCAGGAACTGATCGGTCTCGGCGCCGCCAATATCTCGGCGGCTTTTTCCGGCGGCTATCCGGTCACCGGCGGCTTTGCCCGTTCGGTGGTGAATTTCGACGCTGGCGCAGAGACACCCGCAGCCGGGGCTTTCACAGCCGTCGGCATCGCCTTGGCGGCGCTGTTCCTGACCCCGCTGCTCGCGTCCCTTCCCATCGCCACGCTGGCCGCAACCATAATCGTTGCGGTGCTGAGCCTTGTCGACTTCAAGACGCCGCGGACGATCTGGCGCTATTCGAAAATGGATTTTGCCGCCATGGCAGCGACCATCATTGTCACTCTGCTCGCCGGCGTCGAGCCGGGCGTGATCGCGGGCGTCGGCCTCAGCCTTGCGCTGTTCCTGTGGCGCAGTTCGCGGCCCCATGCCGCCATCGTCGGCCGGGTTCCCGAAACCGAGCATTTCCGCAACGTCAACCGGCACAAGGTCTTCACCGATCCCCGCATCCTGACCATCCGGATCGACGAGAGCCTGACCTATCTCAACGCGCGCTGGCTCGAGGAATTCATTCTCGAACAGGTCGCTGAACAGAAAAGCGTCCGTCATGTCATCCTGATGTGCTCGGCAGTCAACGCGATCGATGCGTCGGCGCTGGAAAGCATCGAGGCGATCAACCACCGGCTGGAGGATGGCGGCATTCACCTGCATCTGTCGGAGGTCAAGGGACCAGTGATGGACGGGCTACAGCGATCGCACTTTCTGGAGCAGCTTTCCGGAAAGGTGTTTCTTTCGCAAAACGAAGCTTATGCTGCGGTCATTGCAATTGCGGAAGCCGAAGACAAAGCCGACAGTGATATTGATATTTGGAGCGCAAGAGGCCTGATATGATGGACAATGAACTCGCAATTCTTCTGGCGAGGGTGCAATTCGCCTTCACCGTCAGTTTCCACTTTCTGTTTCCTGCCTTCACCATCGGCATCGCCAGTTATCTGGCCGTGCTGGAAGGGCTGTGGCTGAAAACCGACAAGGGCGTCTATGCCAATCTCTACCGCTACTGGCTGAAAATTTTCGCGGTGGTTTTTGCGATGGGCGTCGTCTCTGGCATCGTCATGTCCTACCAGTTCGGCACCAACTGGTCGGTCTTCTCCGACAAGGCCGGCCCGATCATCGGGCCCCTCATGGCTTATGAAGTGCTGACCGCATTCTTTCTCGAGGCCGGTTTTCTCGGCGTGATGCTGTTCGGTATCAACAAGGTCGGGCGCAAGCTGCATTTCGTCGCGACCCTCGCCGTTGCCATCGGCACCTTCATCTCGGCCTTCTGGATCCTCTCGGTCAACAGCTGGATGCAGACGCCGGTCGGCTATGCAATCAATGATGTCGGCCAGTTCGTGCCCGCAGCGGGTTGGTGGGATATCGTCTGGAACCCCAGCTTCCCCTACCGCCTCGTGCACACGGTGCTCGCCGCCTATCTGACCACCGCCTTTGCGGTTGGTGCGGTCGGTGCCTGGCATCTGCTCAAAGACAAGACCAATCCCGGCGCGCGCAAGATGTTTTCGATGGCGATGTGGATGGCGGCGCTGGTCGCCCCGGCACAGATATTCATGGGCGACCTGCACGGGCTCAACACGCTCGAGCATCAGCCGGCCAAGGTGATGGCGATGGAAGGCCATTATGACAGCCACCCCGATGGCGCGCCGCTGATCCTGTTCGGCATTCCCAACAGCGAGGAGAAACGGGTCGATTATGCGATTGAAATCCCCAAGGCCTCGTCGCTGATCCTCAAACATGATCTCAATGCGCCGCTAGCCGGGCTTGATACTGTCCCCGACGAAGACGAGCCGCCGGTCGGCATCGTCTTCTGGGCGTTCCGGATCATGGTCGGTCTCGGCTTTGCGATGCTCGGCATCGGTCTGTGGAGCCTGCTCGCCCGGGCGCGCAAGAAGCTCTACGACTGGACCTGGCTGCACCGCGCCGCGCTGGTGATGGGGCCGTCGGGTTTCATCGCCGTGCTCGCCGGCTGGGTGACCACAGAAGTCGGTCGCCAGCCCTTCACCATCTATGGCCTGCTGCGCACGAGCGAGAGCGCCGCGCCGCTGGACGCGCCGGCCGTCGCGATGTCGCTGCTCGCCTTTGTCGTGGTCTATTTCATCGTCTTCGGCGCCGGCATCGTCTACATCTTCAAGCTGGCGGCAAAAACGCCCGAGGCACACGAACCGACACCGGACGACGCGCCAATCCGCTCGGCCGGGATCACCCCGGCGGCAGCGGTGCTCGAAGGGGATCATGAAGAAGGAGCAGCGTCATGAACGGCATCGACCTGACCATCATCTGGGCTGGCATCATCGCCTTTGCCGTGGTCGTCTATGTGATCATGGACGGGTTCGATCTTGGCATCGGCATCTTGTTTCCCAATTTCAAGGTCGGCCAGGACCGCGACACGGCGATGAACAGCATCGCACCGGTCTGGGACGGCAATGAGACCTGGCTGGTGCTTGGAGGAGGCGGACTTTTGGCGGCTTTCCCGCTCGCCTATGCGATCATCCTGCCAGCGCTCTACGCGCCTTTGATCGCCATGCTGCTGGGTTTGGTGCTGCGCGGCGTGGCCTTCGAGTTTCGCTGGCGCGATCCCTCGCACCGGGCCCGGTGGGACTTCGCCTTTACCGCCGGATCGGTGATCGCGACCTTTGCCCAGGGCGTCACCCTCGGCGCCCTGTTGCAGGGCATCACGGTCGAAGGCCGCGCTTATGCCGGCGGCTGGTGGGAATGGCTGACCCCGTTCAGCATATTGACCGGCTTTGCCCTGCTGGCCGGCTATGCGCTGCTCGGCTGCTGCTGGCTGATCTGGAAGACCGAAGGCCCGCTGCAGCGCCAGTGCTACAGCTATGCCGGCCGGCTCGGCATCTTGCTGTTGCTCGCGATCATCGCGGTCAGCGCCGCCACGCCCTTTCTCGAGGAAGAATATTACAGCCGCTGGCTCGCCTATCCCGGCGTACTGGCCACCGCGCAGATCCCGCTGGCGACGCTGGTCGTCTCGGTGCTGTTTTTCCGCAGCCTCTCCAAACGGCAGGAAGCCGCACCCTTTTTCTACGCGCTCGGCCTGTTCGGCCTGTGCCTCGTTGGCCTTGCCGTCTCGATGTGGCCGGATGTCATCCCCGGCCGGGTCACGATCTGGGAAGCGGCGGCGCCTTATGAGAGCCAGATGTTCATGCTGATCGGCGCGGGCATCATGGTCCCGGTCATTCTCGCCTACACCGCCTGGGCCTATTGGGTGTTCCGCGGCAAGGTCGGCTCGGACGGTTACCACTAATGGCTTTTGATCCGCTCTCGACCGACGGCAAAAGCGCCGACGGCGCGCCCTTGCCCAAGCGCCTGCTCTGGATGCTCGCCTATTGGGCGATGGGCGTGCTGGCAGTCGGCACAGTCGGCTATTTCATCCGCTTCTGGATAAAGACCTGACGCATCGTCGGGGTCCAGTCAGCCGCCTAGTGCGCCTCGTCCCAGCTTTTGCCCGTCCCGATATCCACGTCTAGCGGTACCGACAGTTTTACCGCCGGTTCCGCCGCGCCGGACATGACCGTGCGGATCACCGCGCTGGCGGCCTCCACGTCACTCTCCGGCAGTTCGAAGACCAGTTCGTCGTGGACCTGCATCAGCATCCGGACATCGTCCAGACCCGCATCGGCGAGCGCGGGGAGCATTCTTGCCATCGCGCGCTTGATGATGTCGGCGCTGGTGCCCTGGATCGGCGCGTTGATCGCGGCGCGTTCGCTGCCCTGCCGTTCGGCCTGATTGGGGGACTTGATCCGCTCGAACCATGTCTTTCGGCCAAATAGCGTCTCGGTATAGCCGGTCTCGCGGACCGATTGCAGCGTCTTCGAGATATACTGGTTGATGCCGGGAAAACGTTCGAAATAGGTGTCAATCATCGCTTGCGCTTCATCCGGATCGACCTCCAGCCGCTTGGCCAGGCCCCAGCGCGAGATGCCGTAGAGAATGGCAAAGTTGATCGTCTTGGCACGGGCGCGGGCGTCGCGGTCTTCGGCCCCGAACAGCTCGCGCGCGGTCCGGTTATGGATATCCTCACCATTGGCAAAGGCCTCCTTCAGCGTCTCCACATCGGCGATATGCGCCGCCAGCCGGAGTTCGATCTGGCTATAGTCGGCGGCTAGAATGACATTGCCCGGTGCAGCGACAAAGGCCTGCCGTATCTGCCGCCCGATCTCGGTGCGGATCGGGATATTCTGCAAATTGGGTTCGGTCGAGGACAGCCGACCGGTCTGCGCGCCGCTCAGGCTGTAGGAGGTGTGGACGCGCCCGGTTTGCGGATTGATCTGCTCCTGCAGCGCATCGGTATAGGTGGATTTCAGCTTCGCCAGCTGCCGCCAGTCGACGACCTTCTGGGCGATCGGCTCGCCGTCGCCCGCCAACCGTTCGAGCACCGTGACATCGGTAGAATATTGACCCGACTTGCCCTTCTTGCCGCCCTTGAGGCCGAGCTTGCCGAACAATATCTCGCCCAGTTGCTTGGGACTGCCGATGGAAAAGGATTCGCCCGCCAATTCGTGAATATCCGCTTCCAGCTTTTCCATTTCCTCGGCGAATGTCTTCGACAGGCGCGCCAGTTCTTCGCGGTCAACCAGCACGCCTGTGGCCTCCATCCCGGCAATCACCGGAACCAGCGGACGATCAACCATCTGATAGACGCGGGTCGCCCGTTCCGGGACCATCCGCAGGCGCAATATTTCCCAGAGGCGTAGCGTGACATCAGCATCTTCCGCACCATATTCGGTCGCCTTGTCGAGCGGCACTTCGGCGAAGCCGATCGCCTTCTTGCCGGTCCCGGTGATCGATTTGAAGCTGATACATTCATGGCCAAGATGCAGCTTGGACAGTTCGTCCATGCCATGGCCGTGCAGACCGGCGTCGAGGTTGAAGCTCATCACCAATGTATCGTCAAACGGCGCAATTTTAATGCCATGCTGCGCCAGCACGCCCATATCATATTTCAGATTCTGTCCGACCTTGAGCACCGCATCATCCTCGAGCAGCGGCTTCAACTGGGCCAGCGCTTCCTCCAGACCAATCTGCTCCGGCGTCTCGCCAAACATGTCGCCGCTGCCGTGGCCGAGCGGGATATAGCAGGCCTCGTTGGGACCAGTTGCCAGACAAACGCCCACAACCCGCGCGGTCACGCTTTCCAGACTATCGGTTTCCAGATCAACCGCGCAGACGCCCTGTTCGGTCGCGCGCGCGATCCACTGGTCGAGCGCCGCAACCGTCTGCACACATTCATATTTTGACCGGTCAATCGCGGGAGCGTCAGGCATTTTTGCCACCGGTTCGGCCGCGGCACTTTCCGCAACATCAGGATTCTGCGGCTCGGCATGGCCGTCGCCACCCAGTTTGCGGAGCAGGCTGTTGAACCCGTGATCCGCCAGAAATTCGCGCAGCGGCCCATCGGGAATATCCTGGATCAGGAAACTTTCGAGCGTATCGGGCAGCGGGCAATCGTCGCGCAGGGTCACCAGCTCGCGCGACAGCCGCGCCTGTTCGGCAAATTCGACCAGATTGTCGCGCATCTTGGATTTCTTCATCTCCGGCGCGGCGGCGAGCACGCTTTCGATATCGCCATATTCGTTGATCAGTTTGGACGCCGTCTTCGGCCCGATGCCCGGCACGCCGGGGATATTGTCCGAACTGTCGCCCATCAACCCCAGCACATCGCCGAGCTTCTCCGGACCGACGCCGAATTTCTCCTCGACCGTGGCGCGGTTCATCCGGGCGTTTTTCATCGTGTCGAGCATGTCCACCCGGCTGTCGTCATGCGGCTCGATCAGCTGCATCAGATCCTTGTCCGACGAGACAATCGTGACCTTCCAGCCCTCGGCCAGCGCCGCCTTGGTATAAGAGGCGATCATGTCGTCGGCCTCGACATTTTCTTCCTCGATTAAGGGCAGTGAGAATGCCCGCGTGGCATCGCGGATCATCGGAAATTGCGGCTTCAGATCCTCCGGCGCTTCGGGCCGGTTGGCCTTGTATTGATCATAGAGATCGTTGCGGAAACTGGTGCCCGCCTTGTCCAGCACCACCGCCATATGGGTCGGACCGTCGGCCTTGTTGAGTTCGTCGGCGAGCTTCCACAACATCGTCGTATAGCCATAGACCGCGCCGACCGGTTCGCCGCGGACGTTGGTCAACGGCGGCAGGCGGTGATAGGCGCGGAAAATATAGGCCGAGCCGTCAACGAGATAGAGATGGTTGGGTTTGTTGTCTGTAGGGTCCGTCATGGCTGCAAGCACTAGCAGCGCCGACAGCCTTCGTCATTTCAAATTGCGCGTCACCCGAAATTTGCACCCGATATGGCGCATTCCATATTTCTTGCCTGATCCTGGACCGGCAGCGGCTGGACCCGCATGCTCGGTTCAAACAGTACGACCTGGTTGCGCCCGCGGCGCTTCGCCGTGAACAGGGCGGTGTCGGCATTTGTCATCAGCACCGAACGTTCCCGGTGCGGCGCGATGTCGGTAATGCCGATGCTGACGGTTATCACATGGTGCATATTGTCATGCGGCTTGAAAACCGTGTTCTCGATTTCGTGACGGATCATTTCGCCGATGATCTGTCCTTCCGGCACGCTGGTATCAGGAAGGAATATCCCGAATTCCTCGCCGCCAATGCGTCCCACCAGATCACCCTGGCGCAAGACTTTCCGGAAAACGCGACCGAGCAGCATCAGCGCCTCATCACCGATCGGATGTCCGTAATTGTCATTGATATGTTTGAAATGGTCGACGTCGATCAGCATCAGGATATTGGCTGCATGCTGTTTCCGCGCCTCGTCAAAGCGACTGATAAAACTGTCCCGGTTTAGCAATCCGGTCATTCCGTCATAATTGGCCCGATGCTCAAGCGCCGTATTTGCCTGACGGAGTTTCAGCTGCGTATCCTGCAGCCGGTCCGTCAGATTGGAAAGCTTGAACCGCTGTTTCGATGCAAAGAAACAGAGCGGAATTGTAACACCCCAGGGCACGATGATTGCAATAGCCATCGCCTGCCAGAACCGCTCGTCCATCCCGAAGATGAGAAGATAGGCCGAGCCGGTGAGGGTGAATGACAACAAAACTGCAATCAGGGAAATTATGAGCGTCTGCCGGATAGGAGACATATAGGACATGGTTGAAATCATTTGACGGGCAATAGCCGGCATATATTGAATTGCCGTGCAGTTTCATGGTTAACAGAAATGATTAAAATGAGCGAAACCCTCGCGAGAAGCTGCCTTTTGTAGTTAATATTCGGCTTGTATCTGCTTTAATTTTCAACCTTGCCCTCAAGGGCCGCCCGATTGTCGCGCAGCACCGTTTCGGCAAAATCCATGAAAGCGCGAACCCGGGCGGTCCTGCGCAAATCCTCGTGCGTCAATATCCAGATATCGCGCGAGGGTACCGGATCGCGGGTGGTTGCCCGCACCAGACCAGGGACGCCATCGGCAGCGATGCAGGGAACCATCACCAGCCCCATTCCGGCCTGCGCCATTTGTACCTGCAATGCCATGCTGGCAAAACTGCCCCAGACGGGCACCCGCGCATATTCGCTGTCCTGGGTCCAGTCGGGATAGCGGCCGTCATGCTCGCTCCAGCCAATCCAACGCGCATCTTCCGGCCGGTTTTCAAAATCCTGACGCGCCAGATAGTCCGGGTTGGCATAAATGGACGTATAATAAGAGAACAGCCGTTTGCCGACCAGAGCATCAGGTGGATTATTGTCCATCCGGATCGCGATATCCGCTTCCCGCCGGGCGACATCGAGCAAGTCGAAGCTGGTCAGGATTTGCAGATCGAGACCCGGATAGGCATCGCAAAATTCGGGCAGGCGGTCCGCGAAAAAGGCCACTGCGAAGGGTTCGGCCATGGTCACCTTGAGGGTGCCGGTCAGTTCATTGTCGCGCCCGGCGATATGGCGTTCCACCGCAAATAACTCTTCAGAAAACCGGTCGGCGACGCGCGCCAGATCCTCCCCCGACGCGGTCGGGAAATAGCCTTCTGGCCGGCGCTCGAACAGACGGCTGTCGAGCGACTTTTCCAATTGTTCGATCCTGCGGCTTACGGTGCTGTGGTGCACGCCAAGCTGCTTGGCGGCGGCACGCACCGTGCCGACTTCCATGACCATGCGGAACGTCTTGACATCTTCCCAGTCCATAAGCGCAGACTGTAGCGGCAAGAGCCCGGCATTGCATGGCTAAAATTTGCACCTGCAAGGTGCAATCCGTCGCTTTGACATCCTGTTTTTACGCCGATAAAAATCTTGTCATCGCGCCACCCCTGCCGCAGGTTGAGCCAGGACAAGATCGACTATCAGGAGAGTGCCCATGACCATACCGATTATCGCGGCCTTTACCGGCGCTGTTCTTGTCATATTGCAGGCGATATTGATGATTGCGGTCGGCATGCACCGCATCCGCAACCGCATTGCCCTGGGGACCGGCGACGATCCGGCGCTGGAACGCAAGGTCCGTCGTCATGCCAATCTCGCCGAAAATGCCGCCCTGTTCATCGTCGTGCTGGCACTGGCGGAAATGACGGTGGTGCCCAATGATATCGTCCGGATCATCGCCATCGTCTTCATCATCGGCCGCATTTTGCACGCCATTGCCCTGTCGACGGTTTCCGGTTCACATGGCGCTGAAACCGGCAAGATTTTCCAGGCTTTCCGGGCCATTGGCGCGCTCAGCACCTTCGGCAGCTTCATCGCGCTGGGCGGCTATCTGCTCGCCGGCCTGTTCTAGCCCTTCCCGTTCCATCCGTTTTAAGAAAGACATATTATGACCACTGCCCTCTCCAGGTTTTTCAAAGACTCCACCGCGCAGGCGTTTCGCGGCCTGACCACGGTTCTGGAAAAGGCCAAGGCAACCGCAGAGGCAGCCGGGACCGCCGAACAGGCTTATCTCGGCGCGCGCCTGTTTCC
This sequence comes from uncultured Sphingorhabdus sp., assembly GCA_964022345.1. GTDB lineage: Bacteria > Pseudomonadota > Alphaproteobacteria > Sphingomonadales > Sphingomonadaceae > Parasphingorhabdus. The sequence continues at coordinate 291,100 of CAXHZT010000001.1, read as the reverse complement.
CGACATGAACGATCTGAAATGGCAGGTGCAGATGATCACCGAATTTGCCGTGCGTGGCGCGGCGCGGATGAGCGGAACCGCGCCCGACGATCTGCCGAACCTGCCGATGGAAGGGGAAACATTCGACGCCCTGATCGGACGGATTGCCGAATGTGCGGCGACAGTCGCCGCTACCGATGATGCGACGATCGATGGCAATGCCGGCATGAAAATCACCATGCCGGTCGGTCCGGAACAGACTATCGAGCTGGACGGCGAGACCTATGTGCTCAGCTTCTTCCTGCCCAATCTCTATTTCCACATCACAACAGCCTATAATCTGTTGCGGATGCAAGGTGTAGCGATCGGCAAACGCGAATATATGGGCATGTAGGGCGGCTCAGTCGGCCCGCTGCGGCCCGCGCCCATCCTGCCACCATTCCTGCAGCCAGCCATAGGGTCGCGCAACCGCCCGGCCGCTTGCGTCCCGCGCCGGTTCGAAGCGAAAACGCTGTTCGATCAGCCTGCAAGTGGTGGCATCGAGAGTGGCGTGACCACTGGATTGGTGAATCCGGCAGTCGCTTGCCCGGCCATCGGTGCCGACGGTGAAATGGGCCACCACATTGCCCCGATTCCCGGATTGCCAAACGGATCGCGGGATATCCTTGCGGCTGATCGCCCCGGAAACATAGCGCGGACCGGAGACAATACCACCACCGCCGTAGCCATCACCCTGCCCGCCGCTGCCGAAGCCCGGCCCGGCCTGATCGGAAGCACCGGCGCTGGATTCATCTCCAGGTCCGGCAACCGGCGCGGCAATCACGGGCGATTCTATCTTGAGTTTGATCTCCGGCATCGGCGCCACAATCTGGGTCGGCGCAGCCTGCAGATTTTCCGGCGAGGTTGCCTCTTCCAAGGCTTCCGCCGGCTTCTCGGCGGGGGCTGGCTCCGGTGGCAGCGGCGGTGTGACATTGATAACCTTGAAACTTGCGGTCACGGTCTTTGCAACGTCCATGCCCATAGCGCTGACCAGCGCATAGCCGATCGCGACATGAATGAAGATCACGCCCGCCATGGATTTGGTGCGCTGCCGCCAGCCGGTTTCCGCCACATAGTTCATTCCGCCTATCTAGCATGGAACGCATGAATATATTCTGGCCGATGCCGGTTCCGGTTTGGTGCCGAGCGTATTTTCTGGTATATTGGCCCTGTTCGTGACTGGCGAGATCAGGATGGCTTACCATCGGGGAGCGGACGAATTTTAAAAAGGCCGATCGCCTGGGCGCCTCTCAAACTTTGGAGCAGCCCCATGACCGACAGTCCGAAACCCTTCCATATCGTCTTTCTGCTGTTTGACGGCATTACCCAGCTTGATTTCACAGGGCCAGCGCAGGTGCTTTGCCGGATTCCCGGTGCCGTCGTTCACACGGCGGCGAAGGATATCAAGCCGATACAGACAGACAGCGGTTTCGCCATTCTCCCCTCGACCGATTTCACCGGCTGCCCGCAAGCCGACCTGCTGTGCGTGCCCGGCGGTTTCGGCACCCGGGATGTCATTCAGGATGAAGCCACGCTGCAATTCTTGCGCGATCAGGCCGCGGCTACCCGATATGTCACCTCGGTATGCACCGGTTCGCTGGCGCTCGGCGCGGCAGGGCTGCTGAAGGGCAGGCGGGCAACCAGCCATTGGGCCTATACCGGCCTGCTCGAAAAATTCGGCGCAACGCATGAAAAAGCGCGGGTGGTCAAGGATGGCAATATCATTACCGCCGGCGGGGTAACCTCGGGCATCGACTTTGCCCTGACCGTGGTGGCGGAAATCGCCGGACAGCAATGGGCCGAGTCAATCCAGCTCAGTCTCGAATATGATCCGCACCCGCCGTTCGACAGCGGCCACCCCGATGTCGCCGACCCCGAATTGCTCGCCGCCCTGCTGGACCGCGTCTATGAAAAGGCGGCCCGGGATCTGGCCGACATTATTGATAGGCCATAGTTCCGGAATTTCCTTTTCCGCTGCGCTGCTTATCGCGTAAGCGCAGTGGGGAATGAACAGTCCCGCCCCGATCAAAAGCCAAGCACCCGCGCGCATCAGCGAGCTGCGGCTCTTCCTCTTCGCGCTGTCGTCTGCGGCGGTGATCGCCAACGGCTATTATCTCCATCCCCTGATCACGCCGGTCGCCGAGGAATTCGGTGTCAGCGGCGCGACCGTCGGACTGGCTCCGGCGTTCAACCAGATCGCCCTGGCACTAGGCATATTGCTGCTGTTGCCGCTCGGAGACCGGATCAACAACCGCATGCTGGTGACGATCTTTGTCGGCGGACAGTTTCTGGCGATGCTCGCCATGGCCCTGTCCGGCAGCTTCGTGATATTTGTCGCCGCTTCCTCGCTGCTCGGCTTTGTCACCATCGCCCCCTATTTGCTGCCGGCCTATGTCACGCAGCGCGTGGCCCCGGAACGCATTGGCCATGTCACCGGAATCATGACCGCGGGCGTGACGCTCGGCATATTGGGCAGCCGGGTCGGCGGAGGCTTGCTCGGCCATTATTTCGGCTGGCGCTCGGCCTATTGGGTCGGGGTGGCGAGCATGGCCTTGCTGGTGATCCTGCTGCCGCTGATCATGGAGCGTAAACAAGACGAGAAGCCTTCGGACGTGGTGCCGCCGCGCTATGGCGAGCTGCTCCGCTCGCTCTGGCCGATCATGAAATCTTTGCCGGAAGTGCCGCTGGGCGGGTTGATACAGGCGCTTTCCTTCGGCCTGTTTCTGGCGATCTGGCTGGCGATCGGCCTGCACTTGCCGCGCAATGGCTATGGCGTCGATACGGTAGGCTATCTGGCGATCATCGCCATCATCAACGTCTTCGGCTCGCCCTTTGCCGGCCGGTTTGCAGACCGTATCGGCGCCGAACGCGCGCGCATCTATTTCTCGCTGGCACAGCTGATCGGTGTCTGTATCCTCCCCTTTGCCGGCCAGAATCTGGTCCTTCTGGTCATTGCGGTCATCTTCAATACGATTGGCGGCGCATCGGTGGATATCTGCAGCCGGACAATCCTGTTCAAACGCGCGCCGGAGATCCGCACAAGGCTGATGACCATCTATATCGTCATCATGTTCATCGGCGGCGGCATATCGAGCTGGCTGGGCGCGGCGACATATGAATATGCCGGATGGCCCGGGATTTCGGTCATGGCGATCTGCTATGCGCTGACCATCATGGGCCTGTCGCTCTGGGGCCTGCGCTTCCGCCAGGCCAAAGCCTAGACCTTCACCAGCACCTTGCCGATATTGCCGCCGCTGAACAATTTTCCATAAGCGGTCAGGACATCTTCGATCCCCTCGGTCACGTCGAACGGCGTGTCGATCAGCCCCTGGTCGAGCCAGCCTTTCAGCTCCACCGTCAGACGCTCGCCCTGATCGGCAAAATCGGGCGAGAAAAAGCCTTCGATGCGCAGCCGCTTCATGAGAATCTGGTCGAACTGCTCCGGCCCCCGCCCGCGCCCGTCGCCCTCATATTGCGCGAGCAGACCGCAAAGCGCGATCCGGCCGTAGAGCGCCATATTGGGCAATACCGCATCGAGTATCGGCCCGCCGACATTGTCGAAATAGGCGTTGATGCCGCCTTCAACTTTTGCCAACTCGGCGGCGATATCGTCATTCTTATAATCAATCGCTTGGGTGATACCGAGCTCGTTTTCCAGCCAGCGGCATTTGTCGGGCCCTCCGGCGAGGCCATAGACATTGGCGCCCAATATCTTCGCGACCTGGCAGGCCAGCACACCGGTGGACCCGGCAGCGGCAGAGACCAGTACGTTGTCGCCCGCCTTCACGGCAGCCGTTTCCTTGATCCCCCAAAGCGCCGTCCAGCCGTTGAAGCCGAGCACACCGAAATGCTGCTTGATGTCATCGATGCTGTCATCGACCTTGACCAGCCCGGCCAGTTCCGGCTGCAACACGCTATATTCGGCCCACTGGCCAAAACCACGCACCAGATCGCCCTCGGCAAAACCGTCATGGCGGGAAGCAGCGACATGGCCGAGCACCAGTCCGACCATCTTCGTGCCCAGTTCGAGCGGCGGCTGATAGCTGTCCTCGCGTTCGGTCATCCACATCCGTGTGCCCGCGTCCATTGACAGATAGGCCGCTTTGACCAGCACCTCGCCATCGGCGAGTTCCGGCATTGGCTCGCTTTCCAGCGACAGCGAGCCCGAGACATCCTGTGCTTCGGGGCGAGAATTCAGCCGCCAATATCGGTTGATGGTCATAGTCGTGCCCTCGCGAAGGCGGGGGCCCATCTCCCGCTTGTGCATTTAGACGCCATGTCAGGAGATGGGCTCCTGCCTGCGCAGGAGCACAGGAATTGCCGCCAAATTAAAGCAAATCGCCCTGTTCGATACTATCCTTATTGGCGGGAAGGCTGAACAGCATCCCGTCCTTGCCGAGCACGATCGGGCCATCATAAGCGGCATCGGCGCCTTTCATGAAATAGGTGTCGAGATAGCCGAGCGGCAGCGCCGGAACGATATGCGAGAAAACCAGCATCTTCGCCTTGCTGGCCTTTGCCGTCTCCGCCGCCTCGACCGGCGTTGTATGATAGTCGGGAATGTCCGCCATGATCTTGACCAGCCGCTTGCGACCGGACTTTTCAAAGGCCGTTTCCAGCGTGCCGACCATCTCGGTGTTCAGCACTTCGTGTACCAGCAGATCGCAGCCCTTGCAGATATTGGCGACGACCGGCAGTTTCACTGTATCGCCGCTGAAGACGACCGAACGGCCCTTGTAATCGAAGCGATAGCCGACCGCGGGCGCAATCGGTTTATGCGCCACGGAAAAGGCGGTGATCCGGATACCATCCTTGTCGTATACGATCATCTGGTCCTGTCCTTCGGGGATGGTGAAGGGCTGCGCCGCGCCGCCCGCACCGGAAGCCGGCATCGTCGCTTCCCCGTGATGCGCAATGCGATATTGCACATCAGCGGCATAAGCGGCGTTCAGCCCGTCGACGATCACCTCCACTCCTTCCGGCGCAATCACCGGCAACGGGGTATCCCGGCCACCACCAGCCCAGCGCTGCAGCATCAATTCGCCCATGCCGTCGATATGATCGCTGTGGAAATGGGTGAGCAGCAGGGCTTCGGTCGCGCCGGGATTGAGGCCCATCAGCCCGAGATTGCGCACCGCGCCGCCGCCGATATCGACAATGAACAGCTTGCCGTCGATGATCACCGCCGAACAGGGTCCGGCCCGGGTCGGATCGGGCAACGGCGATCCGGAACCACAGAGCGCGACATGCATGCCGTCCGGCAGATCGCCGATGACATCGCGAGCCACCGCGGTTTCGACCGCGCCGGCAAAGAGCCGCTCCCCGATCTGCTCCTGAAACAGCAGCGCAGCGCCGATCCCGAACAGCACCAGCAGCATCAGACCCAGGCCCAGCTTCTTCATCGATAATCCTCCCGTTTCGGTCAGCATTCCACCAAATTGACGGCGAGTCCACCTTGCGAGGTTTCCTTATAGCGCTCGGACATGTCGAGGCCGGTCTTGCGCATCGTCTCGATCACCTCATCGAGACTGACCCGGTGCGTGCCGTCGCCGAGAATCGAGAGGCGGGCCGCCTCGATGGCCTTGACCGCGCCTACCGCGTTGCGCTCGATACAGGGGACCTGCACCAGCCCGCCGACCGGATCGCAGGTCAGGCCGAGATTATGTTCCATACCGATTTCTGCGGCGTTCTCGACCTGCAGAGGCGTACCGCCCCACGCCGCAGTCAGGCCGGCTGCGGCCATCGAACAGGCGACACCGACTTCCCCCTGACAGCCGACTTCCGCGCCGGAGATTGAAGCATTTTCCTTGAACAAAGAACCAATGGCCGCTGCCGTTAACAGGAAGATTTCCACTCCGGCTTCATCAGCCTTGGGCGCAAACCGCTGATAGAATCGCAACACCGACGGGATGATCCCGGCGGCGCCATTGGTCGGCGCGGTCACCACCTTGCCGCCGGCGGCATTTTCCTCGTTCACCGCCAGCGCCCACAGATTGACCCAGTCGAGAATGGTCAGCGGATCGGACAGGGCGCGCTCCTGCCGCTCCATCAGGCGCGCGTGGATCAGCGGCGCGCGGCGCTTGACCCGCAGCCCGCCCGGCAAGATCCCGCCCTGCAATATGCCCCGGTCAATACAGGCCGACATCGCATCGGCGATGGCGCGAATATCGGCGCTTATCTGGTCGTCGGATCTTTCCGTGCGCTCGTTGTTGCGCATGATATCGGCGATAGAGAGGCCCTTTTCCTCTGCGATCCGGAGCAAATCGGCACCCGAGCAAAATGGGTGCGGCACATCCCAGAGGCCGCTTCCGGGATTATTGCTGCCGATCTGGTCCTCGTCGAGGATCGCGCCGCCGCCGACCGAGTAATAGACTCGCGTATCGATAATCTCGCCGCCCGAATAGGCATTGAAGCGCATCGCATTGCTGTGAAAATCGAGCCGCTTTTTCTGGTCGAAAATGACGTCCGCCGCCTCGTCAAAAACGATGTCCTGTAAACCGTTCAGGCTGATTTTCGCGCTGGAACGGATTCGCTGCACCAGAATATCCGCAGCATCGGGCTCGATATTTTCCGGCCGCTGTCCGGAAAGGCCCAGAAGAATCGCCCGGTCGGTCGCGTGCCCCTTGCCGGTCAGCGCCAGAGAACCGAAGAGCAAGGTCTCCAGCCGCGTCACATCCTGTAGCTTCCCGGCAGTAGCCAGCCGCTCCACGAACATCGCTGCGGCCGACATCGGTCCCATCGTGTGCGAACTCGAAGGTCCCACGCCGATTTTGAAAAGTTCGAAGCTGCTGCAGACCATGGCGCGCGTTATCCCTCACAGTAACCCGGCGCAGGCCGGGCTCCATCTCCTGAGCGATCGCCTATACCAAGCAGGAAGGCTGGATGATAGCTGTTGCAGTTGGCGGCTCTGCCTGGACCAGCCCCGGCCTGTCGCCGGTGAAGGCCAGCGTGACAGAAACCGTCAGCTGGCCGTCACATCGGCAATCCACTGGTCGACGCGCTTTTCCAATATGCCGAGCGGCAAGGCTCCGCCGCCCAATATGGCATCATGGAAAGCACGGATATCGAACTTGTCGCCCAGCTGTTCCTTGGCCCGCGCGCGCAGTTGCAGGATCTTGATCATCCCGATCTTGTAACTGGTCGCCTGCCCCGGATTGACCAGATAGCGCCGCACTTCGGAGCGCACGGCAGCTTCCGGAATGGAAGAATTCTCGAGGAAATAGGCGACTGCCTGTTCCTCGCTCCAGCCCTTGGCATGGAGGCCGGTATCGACCACGAGCCGGATCGCCCGCCATATCTCGCTGGTGAGGCGCCCGAACTCGGAATAGGGGTCCTGATAGCCGCCCATTTCCTTGGCCAGCGTCTCCGAATAGAGCCCCCAGCCTTCGCTATAGGCAGTATATCCCGCTTGCGTGCGGAACACCGGAATACCGGTCAGTTCCTGGGCGATGGAAATCTGCATATGATGGCCGGGCAGCCCTTCGTGATAGGCAATCACCTCGAGCGTCGGGATCGGCATTGCCCGCATATCGGAGAGATGGGCATAATATATGCCGGGCCGGGAGCCGTCCGGCGTACCACTGCGATAGTGCTGGGCCGCACCATCGCGTTCGCGGAAGGATTCGACCCGGCGCACTTCGAGGTCGGCTTTTGGCAGAATGCCGAAATAGTCCGGCAGCTTTTTCTTCAGTGCCTCGATATGGCCCTTGGCTGCCGCAATATATTGGTCCGCCCCGGCATCGTCATCGGAGAAATAGAAGCGGTCGTCTTCGCGGATAAATTTGAAAAATGCTTTCAGATCGCCGTCAAAGCCCACCTGGTCCTTCACCGCCTCCATATCGGCACGCAGCCGTGCCACTTCGCTGAGGCCCAGATTGTGAATTTCATCAGCGGTCAGCCCGGTCGTGGTCTGGTTGGCCAGACGGTAATTATAATAGGCCTTGCCGTTGGGAAGCGCGCCAACCCCTCTCGGCGTGGCATCCGTATTCGGCATGTCCGCTTCATACCAGGCGATGATACGCTGATAGGCGGGCGCAAAGGTAGTGGTCAGGGCAACGCGCGCCTGCTCGCGCAGGATGTCGGCCCGGTCCGCATCAATGACCTTCTTGTCGACCAGTCCCGCCAGCTTTTCTTCGGTGGCGGTCCAGATCGCCGATGGCGGTCCGTCACCGAAGGGGGCACCGCTGATGATTTTCCGCGACTGGTCGATCACCCCTTCATAAGCAAAGCGCGGCGGCCGGGTTCCCGCGGCCGCGTTGGTTTTTGCCCGATCGAGCAGCTGGTCAAGCGCCGTCGCAACCGCGGAAAGGCGCTGGATGAAACCTGTCATATCCGCTTCGGTCTCGACCTTGTGCGTGTTGATCAGAAAGGTCGGGAAAAAGGATTGCAGGCCATTATGCTGGTGCAATGCATAGCGGTTGGTGCGGAACGGCAGGCCGGCTTCCGCCTGCGCGAGATTATAGAGCCAGATATCATAAGAGATTTTCGCATCGGGCGAGAGCTTGTCATAGTCAAACCCGCTCTGCATTTCCGCAACGGTCGCCCGCAACCAGGCAAGCTGCCTGTCATAGCTCGCGTCGCTGAAATCATCGATCAGACCATAGTCGGTCTTGCGCCCGATAAAGGTCTGTTCGATCGGGCTGAACGCCAGCTCTTCCTCATATTTTTCGTCGAACCAGGCGTTGATGCGGTCGGTTTCGCTTGTTGCGGCAACTGTGGCCTGTTGGGTGGCAGCGGTTGCTGGCACCATCGGCAGAGCGGTGAACAGCGCTGCGCTGAAAAGAAACATCCGGGTTCGCATAGTTGGGCATCCTGTCGCTGAGATCATTGCCATGCTTCATTGCACAGCTTGGCCGATTTGCAAATGGCTCTGGCGAGAGTCACAAAAATGGGGCTGGAAGTTTCCTTCCAGCCCCTCTTGTTGGTTTCAGCGTAGACTGAACGGTCGGGTTTAGAAGCCCATTCCGCCCATGCCGCCGCCCATGCCGCCCATGTCGGGCATGCCGCCACCGGCTTTGTCTTCGGATGGCGTTTCTGCCACAGCCGCTTCGGTGGTGATCAGCAGGCCGGCAACCGAGGACGCGTCCTGCAGTGCTGCACGGACAACCTTGGTCGGATCGATGACGCCAGCTTTGACAAGGTCTTCATAAACATCGGTCGATGCGTTGAAGCCGAATTCCTTGCTCTTCTGGTCCAGCATCTTACCGGCAACAACCGCGCCGTCAAAGCCCGCATTTTCAGCGATCTGACGAACCGGAGCCTGCAGCGCCTTGCGAACGATGTCGATACCGCGGGTCTGGTCGTCGTTGACGCCTTCAAGACCTTTGAGTGCCGAAGTTGCATAGAGCAGAGCGGAACCGCCGCCAGGGACAATGCCTTCTTCAACGGCAGCACGGGTTGCGTGCAGCGCGTCGTCGACACGGTCTTTCTTCTCTTTCACTTCAACTTCGGTCGCGCCGCCGACTTTGATCACGGCAACACCGCCGGCGAGTTTCGCCAGACGTTCCTGCAGCTTCTCTTTGTCATAGTCGGAAGTGGTGTTTTCGATCTGCGAACGGATCGCTTCAACACGTGCCTTGATGTCGGCTTTCTTGCCAGCGCCGTCGACGATCGTGGTGTTATCCTTGTCGATCGTGACATTCTTGGCTTCACCGAGCATGTTCAGCGTAACGCTTTCCAGCTTGATGCCGAGATCTTCGGAGATCATTTCACCCTTGGTGAGGATCGCGATATCTTCGAGCATCGCTTTACGGCGATCACCGAAGCCAGGTGCCTTGACCGCAGCGATCTTCAGGCCGCCACGCAGCTTGTTGACCACGAGGGTCGCCAATGCTTCGCCTTCGATATCTTCGGCAATGATCAGAAGCGGACGTCCGGCCTGGACAACGGCTTCCAGAATCGGGAGCAGTGGCTGCAGGTTGGTCAGCTTCTTTTCGTGGATCAGGATGTAGGGATTTTCGAGGTCCGCAATCATCTTGTCCGGGTTGGTGATGAAGTAAGGGGACAGGTAACCGCGGTCAAACTGCATGCCTTCGACAACGTCGAGTTCGAAGTCGAGACCCTTGGCTTCTTCAACCGTGATAACGCCTTCTTTGCCGACTTTTTCCATGGCTTCAGCGATTTTTTCGCCAACTTCACGGTCGCCGTTGGCGGAGATGATGCCGACCTGGGCAATTTCTTCGCTGCCCTTGACGTCTTTCGAGCGTTTTTTGAGATCCGCAACCACGACGTCAACAGCCTGATCGATGCCGCGCTTCAGATCCATCGGGTTCATGCCGGCAGAAACGGATTTCATGCCTTCCTTGACGATCGCCTGGGCAAGAACGGTTGCAGTGGTGGTGCCGTCGCCAGCAACATCGTTGGTTTTCGATGCGACTTCACGAAGCATCTGTGCGCCCATATTCTCGAACTTGTCTTTCAGTTCGATTTCCTTGGCAACCGAAACACCGTCCTTGGTGATGCGCGGTGCGCCAAAGCTCTTGTCGAGCACAACGTTCCGGCCTTTGGGGCCGAGGGTTACTTTAACGGCGTCAGCCAGCGTGTTCACACCCTTGAGGATGCGTTCGCGAGCGTCGCGACCAAATTTTACGTCTTTAGCAGCCATGATATTTTCCTCTGCTTAGTTGATTGAAATGATGATGGGAGAAAGGCTTATTTCTCGAGAATGCCGAGAATATCGCTTTCCTTCATGATGATCAGTTCTTCGCCGTCGACGGTGACTTCCGTGCCGGACCATTTGCCGAACAGGATCTTGTCGCCTTTTTTGACGTCGAGCGGAGTGGCTTTGCCACTGTCGTCTTTCAGGCCGTTGCCGACAGCGACAACCTTGCCTTCAGATGGCTTTTCCTGGGCGCTATCCGGAATGATGATGCCGCCAGCAGTCTTGGTATCCGCTTCAACGCGGCGCACCAGTACACGGTCATGTAATGGACGAAATTTCATAGATTTCCCTTTCTTGTCCAATCCAAATCTCTTCAGACCAGCCGTTGCGGCCGGTCGGCAGAGCAGAATTTGTGTAAATTAGCACTCTCTCCTTTCGAGTGCTAACGAAGTCCATGTAATGGCTATTCATCCGTCGTCAAGGGAAAGGACGGAAAATATTTCATTGCGTTTTTGTTGGATTTCCAAGGCATTGCGATTCGTTTCCCATGCAATCCGCATTGCTACGGAAGCGCGATGTAACCGGAGCATCGCCGAGGCCGAATGGCAATATGAGCCCGTTCTGACGGGTTCCGACTTGTCCCCCAATTCCAACAAGAGGAAAATCCATGTCTACTCTGGTCAAAACAACCGCCGCAGCCGCTGCTCTCGCCGCGGCAGCCACCCTGTCTCTCTCCGCCACCGCTGCCCAGGCAGCCGGTGCCAAGGAAAAATGCTATGGCATCGCGCTTGCCGGCAAGAATGACTGTGCCGCCGGTCCGGGCACAACATGTGCCGGAACCTCGACCGCCGACTATCAGGGCAACGCCTGGAAATATGTGGCGAAGGGCAGCTGCGTCGAAATGGGCGGCACGCTGACCGCGCACAAGGGCAATGCGAAACCGGTTCCCAAAAAGGGCTGAACGCGCTAAATTCCGTGGATGGCCGATATTCCTGACCCTCATGTTTCGTCGGTGATGACGATGCCGCAACCCCTCCCCCCATCGGGTGGCATCGGTCTCAAGTCGGCGCATTACAACAATGTGCTGGACGATGACGCACCGGCCAAACGTCCCTCCTGGGTAGAGGTTCATCCACAGAATTACTTCGGCGATGGCGGACCGGCGCACCGCTGGCTCACCGCCGTCGCCGAAGTCTATCCCCTGAGCTTTCACAGCGTCGGCCTCTCGCTGGGCAGCGCGGGCGGACTCAATGGTGACGATCTGGAAAAGCTGGCCGCTCTCTGCGACCGCTACCAGCCGGCGATGGTCTCCGATCATCTCAGCTGGAGCGGCAATGCCCATGACCGCTATCCCGATCTGCTGCCCATTCCCTATACACAGGAAGCGCTTGATCATTTTGCGGCCGAAATCGGCAAGGTGCAGGACCGCCTGCAGCGTCCGATCCTGATCGAGAATCCTTCGCGCTATCTATCCTATCGTGACGACGAGATGAGCGAAACCGACTTCATTCACGCACTCTGTCGCCAGGCAGGCTGCGGCCTGCTGTTCGACATCAACAATGTCGAGGTGACCGCGACCAATGTCGGACTGGACATGCATGCCTATATCGATGCGATCGATCCGGCAATCGTCGGCGAAATCCATCTCGCTGGCCACGCGACGGAAAGCCACGACAGCGGGCCGCTGCTGATCGACGATCATGGCTCGATTGTCAGCGATGTCACCTGGGACCTCTATCGCCGATTCATCACCCGCACCGGCCCGATCGCCACGCTGATCGAATGGGACACGGATATTCCCGCATATGATGTACTGATGGCGGAAGTCACCAAGGCGGAAGCAATATTGGCCGCCCCTGTGCCAGAGGCGGTGCGCCATGTCCTCGCTCGCTGAAGGCCAGTCGCGCTTCGTCGCCTGCCTGCAGAAGGGCCCGGCCCATTTTCCCGACGATATGTTCGCCGAGGACAAGGCGCGCGCCCTGCTCGGCCTGAAGGCGCATGCCAATACCATCTCCCACGCCCGGCTGGTGGCGCTGGAAGACTGCTATCCCCGCCTGCATGACCATTTGGGTCACGAGGATTTTCACATCCTCTCGCGTGCCTATGTCGAACAGCATTCCGTCATGGCCAGCGACCTCAACCAAATAGGTGCCGGCTTTCCCGCCTTTCTGGAAGAACGGGACCATGACGGCGCGGACATCGATCTCGCCCGGATCGAATGGGCCTGGCTGGAAAGCTATCGCAGCGCCGAGGCCCAGCCGCTCGCGCTCGCCGATATCGCATCGCTCGGCGAAGCCGGTCTGCTGGCCTTTCCGGTTGCCGCCCATCCGGCGATGCGCCTGGTCGCGCTGACCGCGCCCTTGTCCCCGGCGCTGCCCGAACTCGCCGGCACAGATGCCCGCGCGCTGATGATCACCCGGCCGGAAGCGCAGATATTATTCCATCCGCTGACCGCGACGGAGCAGGCCATTGCGGAAAAACTTCCCGAATGCACAACCATGGGTAACCTTTTGGCCCATGCGCTCGAACTGGGAGAGGAAGCCGCGGCGATGCAGCCTATAATCATGCTGCTGCAGGCCGGGGCGCTGAAGCCAGTCGAGGGAAGTTGATATGAAGTCCATGATCCGGAAAATGATACGCCTGGTGAGCGGTTCGGTGCCGGAGGGGATCGTCCTGCTGTTCACCCGCGTGGCGCTGGCCGGTATTTTCTGGCGCTCGGCCCGCACCAAGGTCGAGGACGGCAGCTGGCTGCAGATGAGCGACACCACGGTTCTGCTGTTTCGCGAGGAATATGGCATGCCCTGGCCGGAAATCACCGGTCTGCTGGCGACCTATGCGGAGCATTTTCTCCCGATCCTCGTCGTGCTCGGCCTGTTCACTCGCATCGGCGCCGCCGGCCTGCTGGTGATGACTTTGGTCATCCAGTTTTTCGTCTATCCCGAGGCCTGGTGGCAGGTGCATATTCTCTGGGTCGCGCTGGCCGGCATATTGACCGTGCGCGGTGGCGGAATATTCTCGCTCGACCGGCTGACCGGTCACAAGTTCGGCTGAACCGATGATCGCCAATGAAGAAACCTTCCGGCGTCTGATGACCAAGGCCCAGGCTGGCGACAAGCTTTGCTATTCCAGCCTGCTCACCGAATGCGAGAAATGGCTGCGGCGCTATTATGCGCGCAAAATCAACCCGGCGGCGATCGATGATCTGGTGCAGGAGACGCTGATCTCGCTGCACCGCAAGCGGGCGAGCTATGATCCGGCAAGGCCCTTTCTGCCGTGGCTGGCCGCTATCGGCCGCTACCGCTGGATAGACAGCCTGCGCAAGATATACCGGCACGAACATGACCAGCTCTACGAGGATATGGTCGCGGATCCGCAGAACGAAACAGTGACGGCCAAGGTCAGTCTGGAGCGGCTGCTCGACAGGATTCCGCCGAAGCAGGCCGAAGTGATCAGCCTGGTCAAGATCGAGGGCCTCAGCATTATCGAGGCCTCGGCCAAGACCGGCCAGTCGGAATCCCTGGTCAAAGTGAATATCCATCGCGGGCTGAAGAAACTCTCCGCGATGGTAGAAACAGAATGAGAGTAGAAGAGTATATATGATGTCGGACATGATGATAGATCGTCTCGTCGAGGATTTGACGCCGGTAAAACCGTTGAAGAACCGCAACGGTTTTGCGCTTACGCTGGTCGTGGCCGCAATTCTGACGGCGCTGGTCGCCATGATTGCCGGCGTGCGCGGCGATATATTGATGGGCATGCCGCATCCGATGTTCTTTCTGCGGGGCGGCGCCCTGCTGCTGCTCGGTCTGACCAGCAGCTATGCGGTCATCGCAATGAGCCAGCCGGCCGTTGGCAACAGCTTCAAGGGCTGGATATGGGCGCTGGCTGCCGCCCTGCTTTTCCCGGCCACGGCGGCGGTCATGGCAATGATGACCCTGCCCGGCAATATGGCGATACTGGTGCCGCGCTACGGCTTTGAATGTCTGGGCGTCAGCATGCTGGGGGGCCTTGGCATAGCGACGGTACAGGTTCTCTGGCTGCGCCGCGGCGCGCCGGTGGCACTGGAACGGGCCGGCTGGCTGGTCGGCATGTCCTCCGGCGCTCTGGGCGCGGCCGCCTATAGCCTGCACTGCCCGTTCAACAGCATATTCTATATCGGGCTGTGGTACTCTCTCGCCGTCGCAACATGCGCGATTGTCGGTCGCTTGCTGGTTCCCCGTCTTATCCGCTGGTAATATCGGGCCTCCATCCCATATAGAAGGGATGAATCCGGTCTAAACAGGGATATGAATATGCAATTTGCGCGCGCGGCATGGCGGTTTCTGGTCGCAATCAAGGACGGCATGGTGCTGATCGCCATGTTGCTGTTTTTTGGCCTGCTCTATGCCCTGCTGTCGTCCCAGCCCAATATCGCCTCGATCCGCGATGGGGCCCTGTTGCTCGACCTGAACGGGGTGATTGTCGAAGAGCCGGCAGCGCCGACGTTCGAGGATTTTCTGGCCAGCAATGCTGCCAACAGCCCGCGCGAATTCCGCCTGCGGAATGTCGTACACGCGATTGATTCCACCGTTGAAGATAACCGCGTCAAGGCGATTGTCCTCGACCTCAGCAGTTTCGCCGGTGGCGGCCAGACCAGCCTTACCGATGTCGGCGAGGCGCTTGCCCGGGCCAAAGAAGCGGGCAAGCCGGTCTATGCTTTCGCCAGCTTCTATAGCGACGACAGCTACCAGCTCGCCGCCCATGCCACGGAAATCTGGATGGACCCCATGGGCGGGATTATCTTTGCCGGCCCCGGCGGCAACCGTCTCTATTACAAGGGCCTGATCGACCGGCTGGGCGTTACCGCCAATATCTACCGCGTCGGCACTTACAAGAGCGCGGTTGAACCTTATATGCGCGCTGACCAGTCCCCTGCGTCCCGCGAGGCATCCGAAGCGCTCTACGGATCCTTGTGGGAAAGCTGGCTGGCCGAAATCAAGAAGGCGCGTCCGCAAGCTGAGATCAAGCCTTTTGCCGATGATCCGGCCGGATTTATCACCGCTGCCGGCGGCGATTATGCGGCGGTTGCCACGCAGCAGAAGCTGGTCGACAAGCTGGGCGACAGGACCGCTTTCGAACGCTTTGTCGCCGAACAGGTCGGGACGGACGAAACGGTTGCTCCGGACAGTTTCAGGAGCATCGACTATGATGACTTCGTCGCCGCCCACCCGGTCGAGACCCCTGGCTCGGCCATTGGTGTCGTCACCGTCGCCGGCGAAATCGTGAGCGGCAGCACCGGCCCGGGCATGGCTGCCAGCGGCCGGATAGCCGAACTGATTTACACGGCACTGGACGAAGAAGATCTCAAGGCGCTCGTTGTCCGCGTCGATTCCCCTGGCGGCTCAGCCTTTGCCAGCGAGGAAATTCGCCTCGCCTTGCTCGAAGCGAAGAAAAAGAAACTGCCGATCATTATCTCGATGGGCGATGTCGCGGCGAGCGGCGGCTATTGGGTCGCCACGGCCGGGGACCATATTTTTGCCGAGCCCGATACGATCACCGGCTCCATTGGTGTGTTCGCGGTTCTGCCGAGCTTTGAAAAAGCTCTGGCCAAATGGGGTGTCACCGCCGACGGCGTCCAGACCACGCCCTTGTCCGGCGAGCCCGATTTTGTCGGCGGCTTCAGCGAGGACGTGAATGCGATTCTGCAGGCCGGCGTCGAAAACAGCTATGGCGATTTTGTCAAACTGGTCGCCGATGCGCGCGGCAAGACGCCGGCGGAAGTTGATACCATCGGACAGGGCCGGGTCTGGGATGGCGGCACAGCACGGCAGCTGGGGCTGGTCGACGGATTTGGCGGCATGACCGAGGCTCTGGCCGAGGCGGCGAAACGGGCGGGACTGGCCGAGGGTGAATATCATCCGCAATATCTGGATCCGGAGACCCGTCTGTCATGGCTGTCGATCGAGGGCATTCCCTTTGTCCGCCAGCAAGAAGCGCCGGTCACCGGTGTGATCGGCTGGATCACCCGGCGCCAAAAGGCGATATTTGCCGAAGCCATGGCAACCGCACAGGGTCTGCTCGCACGTGATGATGTTCAGGCCCTCTGTCTTGAATGCACAAGCAGCGTCGGCCGCAAGACCAGTGCATCTGACGACTGGATCGCCAGAGTGTTGGCCTATTCCTCTTCTTCCGCGCTGCGATAGGCGGGCAGCGACAGGCCCTTGACGATCGCTAGCGCGCGCAGTGCGAAGCCGGAGCAGAAGGCGATCAGCGCGGCGATAAAGCCGGGCATGCCGGTCTGCACCAGCAGCACAAAGACAAAGGCGGCCAGCGCGCCGGCGGTCACATATAGTTCCGGTCGGACAATGATGGACGGTTCGCCGGAAACAAGATCACGGATGACCCCGCCGACGCTGGCGGTTATGATCCCCATGATAGCGGCCGGCACCGGATCAATCCCCAGTTGCAGCGCCTTGGCCGCGCCGAACACCGAATAGGCCGCCAGACCCACAGCATCAAACCAGTCGACCGCAGCCGGTCGCCAGAATTTTACCGGCGTGACCCACACCAGCAGCGCGATGCTGAGACACAGGATCGGCACGCGCGCATCCTGCACCCAGAAAACCGGCGCGCCGATCAGCAGATCGCGAACCGTACCGCCGCCGACACCGGTGACCAGCGCGAAGAAGCCGAATGTAACGAGCGTTTGCCGGTTGCGCGCGGCAACCAAAGCCCCGGATATGGCAAAGACCCCGATCCCGAACAGATCGAGCCAGCCGAGAGCGCTATATAAAAAGACGGAATTCATGCGGCGTGCTCCCCAGCAGTTTTCCGGCGCAGTCCGGAATCCCCTTTCCCATAGGCCGAGGGACCCCTTTGTCGTTTAAACAAGGTCGCATCACACAAGCAAAGCCTGGTGCGTTGCGACAATGGGCCGGGACCCGAACGCCCGCCCGCGTACCGGACCTTACATGTGAATCGGTTTGCCCTGTACCGCCATTGCCGCTTCCTTGATCGCTTCCGAATGGGTCGGATGCGCGTGGCAGGTATAGGCAATATCCTCGCTGGTCGCACCAAATTCCATCGCCTGGGTGACCTGCGCGATCATCGTGCCGGCGAGCGACGAAATGATGTGGCAGCCAAGCACGCGGTCGGTCTTTGCGTCGGCGATGACCTTCACATAGCCTTCGGTGTCGCGATTGGTCTTGGCGCGGCTGTTGGCGGCGAACAGGAATTTGCCGACCTTATAGTCGACCCCGCTGTCCTTCACCTCTTCCTCAGTTTTGCCGATGCTGGCAATTTCAGGATAGGTATAGACGACACCCGGAATCAGGTCGTGATTGATGATGCCCTGCTGTCCGGCGATAAATTCGGCGGCGGCAATGCCTTCGTCCTCGGCCTTGTGCGCCAGCATCGGACCGGGGGTCACATCGCCAATCGCATAGACACCGGGAACCGCGGTCTGGAAGTCATGACCAACCTCGATCTGGCCGAGGTCGTTGGTTTCGACGCCGCTATTTTCCAGCGCCAGCCCGTCGATATTCGGCTTGCGGCCAATCGCCACCAGCACGACATCGGCTTCCAGCGTCTCGCTGTCGCCGCCCTTGGCCGGTTCCATGGTGAGCGTCGCCTTCTTGCCCTTGACGGTGCAGCCGGTGACCTTAGTCCCGGTGCGGATATCAAAGCCCTGTTTCTTGAACATCCGCGCCGCATCCTTGCGGATATCGCCATCCATGCCGGGCAGGATCTGGTCGAGATATTCGACCACGGTGACCTTCGCGCCGAGACGCAACCAGACCGAGCCCAGTTCCATCCCGATCACGCCGCCGCCGATCACGACCATATGGCCGGGCACCTTGGGCAGTTCGAGTGCGCCGGTCGAATCAACCGCGACATGCTTGTCATTATCGATCTCGACGCCCGGCAACGGGGTGACCGAAGAGCCGGTGGCGATCAGAACATTTTTCGCGGTGTAGCTCTTGTCGCCGACCTTGACCGTGTGCGCATCTTCAAAGGCGCCGCGGCCCTTGATCCAGTCGACCTTGTTCTTCTTGAACAGAAACGCGATGCCGCCGGTCAGTTCTTCAACCGCCTTCAGTTTCTCGGCCAGCATCTGCTTCAGGTCGAGCTTCGCGCCGGTCAGTTTCACGCCGAATTTCTCCAGCGCGCCGCTATGGGCCTCGTGATAGAGTTCCGAAGCGTGCAGCATCGCCTTGGACGGGATGCAACCGACATTGAGGCAAGTGCCACCCAGCGTCTCGCGACTCTCGATGCAGCCGGTCTTCAGACCGAGCTGCGCGGCGCGAATCGCTGCGACATAGCCGCCGGGGCCGGAGCCGATTATCAGAAGATCATAGTCGAAATTGTCGGTCATATTCTGTCTCTCATTCCGTCATCGCAAACCCGTGTCCGCATGACGGATATTGGGTTGTCTGCTTATAAATCAATCAAAAGCCGTGCCGGATCCTCGATCGCTTCCTTGATCCGCACCAGGAAAGTCACCGCTTCGCGGCCGTCGATCAGGCGATGGTCATAGCTGAGCGCCAGATACATCATCGGTCGCGCCTCGATCGAACCGTCCGGCATGACCACCGGCCGCTGTTCAATCCGGTGCAGGCCGAGCACGGCGGACTGCGGCGGGTTGATGATCGGCGTCGACATCAGCGAGCCGAACACACCGCCGTTGGAGATGGTGAAGGTGCCGCCCTGCATGTCCGCCATCGTCAGCGTGCCGTCCTTGGCGCGCTTGCCGAAATCGGCGATCGTGTTCTCGACATCGGCAAAGCTCATCGCTTCGGCATTGCGGATGACCGGTACGACCAGACCATTGGGCGCGCTGACGGCCACCGAAATATCGGCATAATCATGATAGACGATTTCCTCGCCGTCGATCTGCGCGTTGACCGAAGGCACGTCTTTCAGCGCCATACAGGCCGCCTTGGCGAAAAAGCTCATAAAGCCAAGCTTGATCCCGTGCTTCTTGGCGAACAGGTCCTTATATTTGCTGCGCGTCTCGATCACCGCGGTCATGTCGACATCGTTGAACGTGGTCAGCAAGGCTGCCGTATCCTGTGCCTCTTTCAGGCGCCGCGCGACGGTCTGGCGCAAGCGGGTCATCCGCACCCGTTCCTCGTTCCGGTTGCCGCCCTGCGATGGCGCCGGGGGGGCCGGCGCGCTGCTGGCCGCGCCCGTCTCTGCCTTCGGCGCCTGCTGCGCGCCCGATTTCACATATTGCTCGACGTCCGCCTTGGTCAGCCGGCCGTCCTTGCCAGTGCCGGTGATCTGGCTCGGGTCGACGCCATGTTCGAGGACCAGCCGCCGAACCGATGGCGACAGGGTGATCGAGGCATCGGATTCATCCGCCTTGGCTTCGCTTTTGGCCGGAGCGGGGGCTGCTTTGGCTGCCGAAGCGGCACTGGCGCCACTGCCCGCTTCGATCGTCGCAATCACCGCGCCAACCTCGACCGTGTCGCCCACTTCGACCTGGTGCGCGCCCATCACGCCGGCTTCCGGCGCGGGCACTTCCAGCGCCACCTTGTCGGTTTCCAGACTGGCAATCGGTTCATCAGCGGCGACCGCATCGCCCGGCTGCTTGAGCCATTCACCCAGAGTCGCTTCAGTGATCGATTCGCCCAGTACCGGGACTGTTACTTCTGTTGCCATAATATCTACTCTGCTTTCGTAACTTCCTGCGTTCCTGCCACGGCAGCGGAACGGCCCTTACATATTAGCTGACTGCATGCCCCAGCGCTTCGGCGATCAACCGCTCCTGCTGCTGCTTGTGCCGGGACGCCAGACCCGTCGCCGGCGAAGCCGAAGCGGAGCGTCCGGCATAGACCGGCTCCACTGGTCCGACGTTCGCCTGTTCCAGACAGTCTTCCAGATAGGAGCGGACAAAATGCCAGCTGCCGTTATTCTTCGGTTCTTCCTGCGCCCAGACCACGGTCTCCAGGCCGGTCATCCGTTTCAGCCGGACCACCAGCGGCTCGCCCGGGAAGGGATAGAGCTGCTCGATCCGGATGATCGCCGTGCTCTTGTCACCCGCCGCGTCGCGCGCCTCGATCAGGTCATAGGCGACCTTGCCCGAGCAGAGCACGAGACGTTTCACGTCCTTGTCCGCGGGCGGATTGGTGTCCGACAATATCCGCATGAAATGATGGTCGCCCTGGAAATCTTCCGCCTTCGACACGGCCAGCTTGTGGCGCAGCAGCGACTTCGGCGTCATGATGATCAGCGGCTTGCGGAAAGACCGCAGCATCTGCCGGCGCAACACGTGGAAATAATTGGCCGGGGTGGTGATATTGGCGACCTGGATATTGTCCTGCGCGCAAAGCTGCAGGAAGCGTTCGAGCCGCGCCGAACTATGTTCCGGCCCCTGGCCCTCATAGCCATGCGGCAGCAGCATCACCAGACCGTTGGCGCGCAGCCATTTGGCTTCGCCCGAGGCGATGAACTGGTCGATCATGATCTGCGCGCCATTGGCGAAATCGCCGAATTGCGCTTCCCACAATACCAAAGTTTTCGGATCGGCACCGGCATAGCCATATTCGAAGCCGAGCACGCCATATTCGGAGAGCGGGCTGTCGAGCACTTCGAACCGGCCGTGCGGCACCGTGCTCAGCGGCACATATTTTTCTTCGCTTTTCTGGTCGACCCAGACGGCGTGGCGCTGGGAAAAGGTTCCGCGGCCGCTGTCCTGGCCAGACAGGCGGACATTATAGCCTTCGGAAACCAGCGATCCGTAAGCCAGCGCTTCGCCGGTTGCCCAGTCGAAATTCTCGCCGCTCTTGAACATTTCGGCCTTGGCGTTGAGCACCCGGCCCAATGTCTTGTGAATGGTCAGCCCTTCGGGGACTCTGGTCAGCGTCCGGCCGAGACTGTCGAACAGTTTCGGGTCAATCGCCGTCTCGACATTGCGCCGTGCGGTTTCCGGATCGGCCGGAATGTGCAGCCCCTGCCAGCGTCCGCCGAACCAGTCAGCCTTGTCGGCCTTGTAATCCGCCGCCGCCTGGAATTCGGTTTCGAGATGGTCGGCGAAGGCTTTGCGGGTCGTATCGGCCCAGCCCGCATCGATCACGCCTTCCTCGACCAGCCGCGCTTCGTAGAGCTTGCTGACCTTGGGATGTTTCTTGATCGCGGCGTACATGATCGGCTGGGTGAAGCTCGGCTCGTCGCCTTCATTATGGCCAAAGCGGCGATAGCACCACATGTCGATCACGATATCCCGGCCAAAACGCTGGCGGAATTCGATCGCGATCTTGCAGGCAAAGGTCACCGCCTCCGGATCATCGCCGTTGACGTGGAAAATCGGTGCCTGCACGCCCTTTGCGACGTCCGAGGGATAAGGCGAGCTGCGCGCGAATTGCGGGCTGGTCGTGAAACCGATCTGGTTGTTGATCACGAAATGGATACAACCGCCGGTATTGTAACCGCGGATGCCGGAGAAGCCGAGGCATTCCCAGACAATGCCCTGGCCGGCAAAGGCCGCGTCGCCGTGGATCAGCACCGGCAGCACCTGGTCATGTTTTTCCAGATCGTCGCGCGCCACCTGTTGCGCGCGGACCTTGCCGAGCACGACCGGATCCACCGCTTCGAGATGCGAAGGGTTGGGCACCAGGCTCATATGGACATTGATGCCGTCAAATTCGCGGTCGGTGCTGGTACCGAGATGATATTTCACATCCCCGGAGCCGCCGACATCATCGGGATTGGCCGAGCCGCCGTGAAATTCGTGGAAGATGACCTTATAGGGCTTGGCCATCACATTGGCGAGAATGTTCAGGCGGCCGCGATGGGCCATGCCATAGACAATGTCGCGGACGCCGGACTGGCCGCCATATTTGATGACATTTTCCAGCGCCGGCAGCATCGATTCGCCGCCATCCAGACCAAAACGCTTGGTCCCGACATATTTCTTGCCGAGGAAATTTTCATATTCCTCGCCCTCGATCACCTTGTTGAGGATCGCCTTCTTGCCTTCCGGCGTGAAGTGGATCTCGGCGTCCTTGCCTTCCATCCGCTCCTGCAGGAAGCGCCGTTCCTCGATATCGGCAATATGCATATATTCGAGCCCGACCGGACCACAATAATTGGCGCGCAACACCGCCTCGATCTCGCGCACGGTCGCGGTCTGGAAGCCGAGCACGCCGCCCAGATAGACCGGCTTGTCCATATCGTCGGCGGTGAAGCCGTGGAATTCCGGCGTGAGGTCCGCCGGTTCCTCGAGCTTGGAAAGACCCAGAGGATCAAGATTGGCACCAAGATGTCCACGCACCCGATAGGTGCGGATCAGCATCATCGCGCGGATCGACTTTTCCGCCGCCTGGGCAACTTCGGCATCGGACATCGACTTGCCGGATTTGTCCGCCGTCGCCTTGATCTCGATGCCCATCTGCGTGGGATCGAGCGCGCTGTTCAGCTCGTCGGCGTCATCAATCGGCCAGTGCTTGCGCTGCCAACTGGGCCCCTGTTCCTGTTCCGAGCCGATAAAATCCTGATTTTCAAAACCCATTGTCTTACCTTTTTGTTCCCCTGCGAAGGCAGGGGCCCATCTCCAAATCTGTCGTCCGATCACAACCGCCTTTTGTTACGATCAGGCTCGGCAGAGCGGAAACGCTATCAATCCGCTTTGTCTGTCGTTTCCGTGATGGACCCCTGCCTTCGCAGGGGCACCACAGGACGACGGCGAATTCACTTCACAATCTCGAACCACAAATCCCGCCAGTAGGGATTTTCTTCTTCGATCCGCGTGACCTTCCAGCCCCGCTTCCACTTCTTGATCTGCAATTCCCGCAACCGTGCTTCATCCAGATCATCATAAGCTTCAAACCAGACCAGCAGCTTGCAATCATGTTCCCTGGTGAAGCCATCGACCAGCCCGCTGCGGTGCTGATAGGTTCGCTTGACCAAATCGCTGGTCGATCCGGTATAAATCGCTCCGTTTTTCCGGTTTGCCATGAAATAGACAAAACCGGGCTTGTTCATCGTCAGTCCTTTCTACCCGTGTACCTGCGCAGGCAGGTACCCATCTCCCGTTGGCTCCGCTTGACACAATCGGGAGATGGCCCCCTGCCTTCGCAGGGGAACAATCAAACCAGCTCTTTCAACATCGCATCAAGCGTCGTGCCCAGCTCACTCGGCGAAGGCGACACGCGGATACCCGCAGCCTCCATCGCAGCAATCTTGTCTTCTGCGCCGCCCTGGCCGCCGGAAACGATCGCGCCGGCGTGGCCCATGCGGCGTCCCGGAGGCGCTGTCAGACCGGCGATGAAACCGACCATTGGCTTGCTACGGCCCTTCTTGGCTTCGTCGGCAATGAACTGCGCCGCTTCTTCTTCCGCGCTGCCGCCGATTTCACCGATCATGATGATCGACTTGGTTTCGTCATCAGCGAGGAACAGTTCCAGCACGTCGATGAAGTTGGTGCCGTTGACCGGATCGCCGCCGATGCCGACCGCTGTCGTTTGGCCAAGGCCAACCGCTGTGGTCTGGTGCACGGCTTCATAGGTGAGCGTACCGGAACGCGAGACCACGCCGACCGAGCCCTTCTGGAAAATGCTGCCCGGCATGATGCCGATCTTGCATTCGTCGGGAGTCAAAACGCCGGGGCAGTTCGGGCCGATCAGGCGCGACTTGCTGCCCTGCAACGCGCGCTTGACGCGAACCATGTCGAGAACGGGAACGCCCTCGGTAATCGCAACGATAAGCTCGATCTCCGCATCAATCGCCTCGAGGATCGAGTCCGCTGCGAACGGAGGTGGAACATACACAACCGAGGCAGTCGCACCGGTTGCGTCCTTGGCTTCAGCCACCGTATTATAGTTCGGCAGGCCGATATGGGTCGTGCCACCCTTGCCCGGCGTAACGCCCGCAACCATCTGCGTGCCATAAGCCAGAGCTTGTTCGGTGTGGAACGTGCCGGTATTTCCGGTCATACCCTGGGTGATAACTTTGGTGTTCTTGTCGATCAAGATACTCATAAAATTGCTTCCTCTTCATTCCGGCATTCGCTGAAGGCTTTTTCCAGCACGCCATATTGTCGCTTGAAACCCCGGATCATTCCGGGACGGCGAGCGGGCTTATGCCAGCGAGCTATCCAGCCCTTTGCAGGCTTCCAGCAATTCCTTAACCGCATCGACCGACACGTTGAAATTGCCCTGCGCTTCTTCGCTCAGTTCGATTTCGATGATCTTCTCGACACCGTCCTTGCCGATGATGCACGGCACGCCGACATAGAGATCGTCAACGCCATATTGGCCGGTCAGGTGAGCCGCGGCAGGCAGCACGCGGCGTTTGTCCTTGAGATAGCTTTCCGCCATCATGATCGCGCTGGTTGCCGGTGCATAATAAGCCGAGCCATTGCCGAGCAGCTGGACGATTTCGCCGCCGCCCGAACGGGTGCGCTGGACGATCGCGTCGATTTTTTCCTGCGTGGTCCAGCCCATCTTGATGAGATCGGGGATCGGGATACCGGCGACTGTCGAGTAAGCCGGAACCGGAACCATCGTGTCGCCGTGGCCGCCGAGAACGAAGGCGGTGACGTCTTCAACCGAGACGTTGAATTCGTCAGCCAGGAAGTGACGGAAGCGGGCGCTGTCGAGAACGCCGGCCATGCCGACCACCTTGTTATGCGGCAGTCCGGAAAATTCGCGCAAGGCCCAGACCATCGCGTCGAGCGGGTTGGTGATGCAGATGACAAAGGCGTCGGGCGCGTTGGCCTTGATGCCTTCGCCAACGGCCTTCATCACTTTCAGGTTGATACCGAGCAGATCGTCGCGGCTCATGCCGGGCTTGCGCGGCACGCCTGCAGTCACGATGATCACATCGGCGCCGGCAATATCGGCATAGTCGCTGGTGCCTTTGAGCTTGCTGTCAAATCCGTCCACGGGAGCGGCCTGCGCCAGATCAAGCGCTTTACCGGCTGGCATACCCTCGGCAATATCAAACAGGACGACATCGCCCATTTCTCTGGAAGCAGCGAGGTGGGCGAGCGTGCCGCCGATCATGCCTGCGCCAATCAGCGCAATCTTGTTACGGGCCATGTGGGAAATTCTCCTAATATAGAGTCGAAAAGTAACTTAATGGCTGGATTAGGCCCCTGTTATGACAAATTCAACCGCAGAAAGCACCAATTTGACCGCTATCTTTGCAATTGGTTCGCAGTAGCAATAGTGGGGCTACAAGCTCGTCATCCTGAACTTGTTTCAGGACCTCCGGAAGCGGGAGAGCCGTTGGAGGTCCTGAAACAAGTTCAGGATGACGGAACAGCGAACATGCTTCCAATTCTTCCAATCTTTTGCGTTGCAAAGTGAAATTCAAATGCCATGATGCCAAGAAAAAGAGGATGCAACATGCTGACAAAAGGCGACGAATATCCGCTGCACCAGACGCCGGAACCAATGGCTTTATCGGGCGGCAACCGCAATTTCTACGACCGCTATTTCTTCAACGGCTATAGCGCGGACTGCAGCATCTTCTTCGCCGCCGCGCTCGGCATCTACCCCCAGCTCGATATCATGGACGCCGCCTTTTGCGTCTCGATCGACGGCAAGCAATATAATCTGCGGGCTTCCAAGAGAATGGGAAGCGAAAGGCTCGACCTGACGGTCGGCCCGATCACCGTCACCATCGTCGAACCGCTAGAGAAACTGCGGATAACGGTGGCGGGTAATGACAGTCCGGTCACCGCCGACATCACTATTACCGCTCGCCACCAGCCAATCGAAGAGCCCCGCTTCATCCGCCGCGAAGGCCCGCGCCTGATGATGGATTACACCAGAATGACGCAAAACGGCGACTGGGCGGGCACCATCACAGTCGACGGGCAGGATATCGATATCGCCAATTGCCGCGGCACCCGCGACAGAAGCTGGGGCATCCGGCAGGTCGGAGCATCCGAATCACAGCCACCACCGGCAGGCGAATTTCCGCAATTCTGGTGGCTCTGGACACCGCTCAATTTCGACAATCACGCCTGTTTCTTCCACAGCAATGACGACGGCGACGGTATGCCGTGGAACCGCCGCGGCGTGGTCGATCCGATTGGCCGGAGCGCGCTCGAGTTCGAGCCGAAGGCCATTGATCTCAGCTATCATTCCGGTTCCCGCCGTATCAAACAGGTGCAGCTTGAAACCGGCACCGGATCGCTCTCGATCACACCGCGCACAGGCGATGCCGCTCGAACATTCTACATGTCCGGCCTCGGCTATCTCCATCCGGTCTGGGGTCACGGCATGGATCACGGCGATCTCGAGGTCGGCCATGATGTCATCACCCTCGACCCCGCACCGGCAATCGACATGACCACCATCCATATTCAGGCGCTCAGCGATGCCGTACTGACTATTGAGGGGCGGGAACATCATGGCATCGGCGTCGTCGAACAACTGTTCATCGGCTCGCACGCGACCAGCGGCTTGACCGGCATCATGGACCCGGCAGCATGAGCGGCCGCTTCCCTATGCGCCCCGAAGAATTTGAGAGCGCCTTCGTCGAGAAGGTTTTTGCTGCCACTCCCGGATCGCTCCGATCGCTGACCCATGAACCGGTCGGCACCGGGCAGGTTTGCGACAGCTATCGCTTCACCTGCGACTGGGCGGAAGAAGGCCATCCGGAAACCTTCATCGCCAAATGCCCGAGCGCCGATCCGGTCAGCCGGGGCGCCGCCGCGATTTTCCATCTCTATGATATGGAAGTCGGCTGGTATCGGGATATTGCCAAAGATTGCGCCGCGCTCTGCCCCAAATCCTACCATGCCGACATCGCGGAAAACGAGCAGGAATTTGTGCTACTTCTGGAAGACATGGCACCCGCTTTGCAAGGCGACCAACTGGCCGGAGCATCACTGGTTCAGGTGGAGACAACATTGGCGGAGGCCGCCGCTCTCCACAATTTTCAACCGGCCAGCGGGTTCGACAACCTGGAATGGCTGGCTCACGGCACCGGCAACAGCCAGTTTCTGGAGTCCAGCCTGCCCGGCGGCTATCCGGTCTTTCGCGAGCGATTCTCGTCCCTGCTCTCGCCGGAAATACTGGACTTGGGACAGGAGCTGGTTGACCGCATCGGTTCCTATATTGCGCATGAACCGCCGGAATTGACCGTCACCCACGGGGATATGCGGCTCGACAATATCCTGTTCCATGCCGATGGCCGGATCGCGGCGCTGGTCGACTGGCAGACCTGCTCTCTCGGCAATCCGGCCAATGATGTCGCCTATCTGATCGGAACCAGTTTCGCCGATCCCGCCGAACGGCGCGAGCAGGAAGAGAAACTAGTCCGAACTTATTTGTCGAACCGGTCGAACGCGCCCGCCTTCGAGATTTTCTGGGACGAATATCGCCGCCACACCTTTTCCGGCTTTCTGATGGCGATCAACGCCTCGCTGCATGTCGAACAGACCGAGCGCGGCGACAGGATGTTCGCCGCCATGGCCGAACGACCGGCGCAAATGGCGATTGATCTGGACAGCCTCAGCCTGCTCTAGGACGCAGCCCCGTGGCCGAGAGCCAGATAGTCATCGGATTGCATCTCGAGCAGCCGCGATGCGGTGCGTTCAAACTCGAAAGCCCCGTCGCCTTCCGGATAGAGCGCATCCGGCTCGGCGTCGGCACTGGCCAGCAGCTTGACCCGATATTCGTAGAGCGCATCGATCAGGGTGACGAAGCGCGCGGCCTCGTTGCGATTTTCTTTCGAAAGAACCGGTATGCCGACGATGATAACACTATGATAATGGCGCGCGATCGCCAGATAATCCTGCGCGCCGCGCGCTTCCGCGCATAGCCGTTTGAACGAGAATACCCCGACACCCTTGAGAGACTTCGGCACGGTCAGCATCCGGCCGCCCTGCACCTCTATCTCTGCCGACGGAACATGGTCACGATCCTCCGGCGGATAGTCGGTCAGGCGGAAAAAGGCTTCGCTCAGGGCCTTGGTCGCGGCCTCTCCATTGGGCACGTGCCAAAGGTCAACGTCCCCCAGCCGCTCGCGCCGATAATCGGTCGGTCCGTTGAGCGAAATCACGTCGAGCTTCGTTTTGAGCAGTTCGATAAACGGCAGAAAATGCTCGCGGTTGAGGCCGTCCTTGTAGAGGTCATCGGGTGGGCGGTTGGAGGTGGTGACAATCGTTACCCCCGCCTCGACCAGTCCGGTAAAAAGCCGCGACATGATCATCGCATCGGCGCTGTTGTTGACCACCATTTCGTCAAAGGCGAGAAAGCGCGCTTCGCTGGCCAGTGCCTTGGCAACCGGGATCACCGGATCGCCCTGTTCCTTCTTCCGCTCTTCATTGAGCCGGGCGTGTACATCGAGCATGAATTCGTGAAAATGGGCACGTTTCTTCCGCTGAATGCCGAGATTGTTATAGAAAAGGTCCATCAGCATCGACTTGCCACGCCCGACCCCGCCCCACATGTAGATGCCTTCCGGCGCCTGCGGTTTCTTGCCGAATGCGCGCCACAATATGCTGCCGCGCGGCGGCACGGCTTCCAGTTCTTCCTGCAAACGGGCAAGCCGTTTGGCACAGGCTTCCTGATCGGAATCGGGTTTCAGTTCCCCCTGCGCGATCAGTGCCAGATAGCGCTGGTAGAAGCTGCTCATTGCAAATCTGTTTTCTGGCGCGGCGCCTTTTTCACGATGGCGGTGAAAGAAGCCATATTGTCCTGGCCCTTGTCGCCCTGCACGACCAGCCCCCGCATGAACAGGAAACGCCCGGTTTCGCGCGTGATCTCGACTTGCGCCTCGAGTGGCTCGTCCATCCGTGCAGAACCGAGGAAATGCGTCTGCAGTTCGAGCGTGACCGCATAGCCGGACGGGCCGAGGTCGAGTACCCGCATCGCGGCAAACAGCGAACAGTCGATGAAACCCATCATCGTTCCGCCATGGACCGCATCGCCAAGATTACGGTGCTTTCGCTCCGGGAACATGCGAACCCGGGCGATAGCGTCATCGAGACCATCGCCGCCGCGCCGGACAATCATCTTTCCCAGAAAGCTATTATAGCAATCGGGATCGTTCAGCTGCCATATCTTCCAGTCCGGATTGCCCGGATCGGGCTCGCTGATGACAAAATTGCGCTCTGCTTCAGACATGAATGGGCGCCGGCTTTCGAATCAGACTTCGCGCGAGGCGGTCATCTTCTTGATTTCGGCAATCGCCTTGGCCGGGGACAGGCCCTTGGGGCAGGCATTGGCGCAATTCATGATCGTGTGGCAGCGATAGAGCCGGAACGGATCTTCCAGTTCGTCGAGTCGCTCACCGGTCATTTCATCGCGGCTGTCGGCGAGCCAACGATAGGCCTGCAGCAGGATCGCTGGGCCGAGGAATTTATCGCTGTTCCACCAGTAGCTGGGGCAGCTGGTCTGGCAGCACGCACAGAGGATGCACTCGTAAAGCCCGTCCAGCTTGCTGCGATCTTCCGGAGATTGTAACCGTTCCTTGCCCGAGGGCGTTGGCGTAACCGTTTTCAGCCAGGGCTGAATCGAGGCATATTGCGCGTAGAAATGGGTGAAATCGGGAACCAGATCCTTGATCACTTCCATATGCGGCAGCGGCGTGATCGTCACCTTGCTACCGCAATCTTCAATCGCGGTGGTGCAGGCCAGACCATTTTTGCCGTTGATGTTCATTGCGCAGGATCCGCAAATGCCTTCGCGGCAGGACCGGCGGAAGGTCAGCGTGGCATCCTGTTCCGACTTCATCTTGATCAGCGCATCCAGAACCATCGGCCCGCATTCATCGGTATCGATTTCAAACGTGTCGTAGCGCGGGTTCTCGCCCTTGTCCGGATCATAGCGATAGACTTTGAACGGTCGCTTTTTTCCGCTGGTCAGCGCCTGGTGCAACTCGCCCGTCTTGCGGATCTTGCTATTCTTGGGGAGCGTGAAAGTAGCCATGTCTGTCGGATTCCCTTGTTCTGCGGATCGGCATAACCAAGAAGTGCAGCTATCTCAACCGTTTTGCACTGCAAAAAAGACTAGTGGGCTTCCAATTCCTGCAATCACTTGTGGCGGTCGAAAAAGGCGACCATGTCATCGAGCACCGGCGCCTTGTGACGAAACGGCTTGGCTACCGCCATCATGATCTCGAGATGGTCGATATCGGGATATTCGACATATTCAGCATGACCACCTGCCGCGAGGATTTTATCGCGCAGAATCTTGCTGTTCCGGGGCTTTACCTGCGTATCATTGGTTCCGCTGGACAGCCACAGCGGCGGGGCGTCCGGCCGGACAAAATTGACCGGCTGGGTCATTTCCGGATCGGGATATTCGCCAAAGCTCTGCTTCGTGGTTTCGGAATCGAACGGATAGAAATCATAGGGGCCAGCCAATGCGGCCACGCCCTGTATCAGATCCGGAGACTTGCCGTGTCTACCGAGCCATTGGCGGTCGAGCGCCAGCATCATCGCATTATAGGCGCCCGCGGACTGGCCCGACAGGAATATCCGTTCAGGATCTCCCCCGTGCACCCCGATATTGTCGTGCACCCAGGCCAGCGCTTTGGCACTGTCTTCCAGAAAGCCGGGGAACCGGGTGCGGGGAAAAAGCCGATAATCAGGGAGAACCACCATATAGCCGCGATTGGCCAGTGCCCGCCCGGCAAAAGCATATTGGTCCTTCGCCCCGGCGCGCCAGCCGCCACCGTAGATGAACACGACAACAGGCAGAGACTTGGTCGCCATGGTTTTCGGTGTCCAGATATTGAGTCCGAGACCCAGCGCCTCGTCATAAATCTGGTCCTGCACCAAGAGCCGGGCATCGCCGTCGCCCGGGATGGCATTGTTGACCATATCCAGCTGCTTTGGACCCGGCTGCGAAGAAAACCACCAGGCAAAGCCGCCAACGGCAAGCACCAGTGCAGAGATCATGACGAGCCATTTCATGAGCAAAGCCTTAGCCAGCCGCTCAGGCTCTGTCCATGCCACTTCCATCGATCGGATGATGCGGAGTGAAAGAGGCCGCCATGACAATAGAGTGATAGAAAAAGCTGGATTTTGCGATAAAGAGAGGCTCAACCGCCGGATCAAAAATGGGGAAGTTGAAACCTGTGTCGCGAAATATGCTTTCCAGATGGTCCAGTAGCGAAGATTCGCTAGTCCGCGTGTTTCGCAACAGCAGCTGGCTGTTTTCCGCCAAGGGGGTGGGCGCGGTCCTGAGCATCTTCTATCTCGCCATATTGACCCGCACATTGGGAGTCGCCGGATTCGGTGAATTCATGGTCATCGTGGGGTCCATCCAGGTCCTGACGGCAATCTTAAAATTGCAGACCTGGCAAGCGGTCGTGCAATTTGGCGTGCCCTATCTGCTGGCCGGCCAGCATCAGGCTTTTCGAAAATTGTCGGCGCAAAATTTCTGGATCGAATTCATCGGTGGACTGGTCGCATGTGGTGCGTTGTGGCTGATGCTGCCCTATGGCGCCGCCCAATTTGGCTGGAGCGAACCGGTCCAAAGGGCAATCATGGGCTATGGGGTAATCGTGTTCCTGTCGGTTCGGTCAACGCCAACCGGGATATTGCGGGCCCAGGACCGCTTTGGCGGCAATGCCTTTGGCGACGCAATCATCCCGATCGTCCGCTTCGTCGGAGCGCTGGTGCTATTCATGACCCTCCCGTCAATGACCGGGTTCCTTATCGTCTGGGGACTTTCCGAATTTGTCAGTTTCCTGGTGATGTGGCTGATGGTCTGGCGCAGAAAAGAAGATGATCATCCCATGCGGATCGCCGCGTCGGTCCCGGTGCCACCGCCAGGCCGCAAGGAGTTTGCGGCGTTTCTGTTGTTTACCAATCTTGCCTATCTGATCAGCGTGATCCGCGAACGGCTGGTGGTTGTGATCGTCGGCTTTTTCGTGGGCCCGGCTGCTGCAGGCCTGTTCCGTCTGGCCGACCAGATCGCGAATAGCCTGAATAGGCTGGCGGAAGTTTTTGCCCGTCCCCTGTTTGCGGAATTGTCCCGTCTTTTCGCCATAGGCCAGTCGCGCAAATCCAGAGCCTTGTTCTGGCGGTCTCTGAGGGTGTCGGCGCTGAGCGGCGGCGTTCTCTTCCTCGGCCTTCTGCTGTTCGGCAAAATTATCATCAGCCTGATTTCAGGCCCCGAATATCTTGCCGCTTTCCCGTTGCTGCTGCTGCTGGGGGCCGCGACCATCATCAGTCTGGCCGGGCTCGGACTGGAACCTCTGCTTCAGGCCGCCGGCCGCGCCAGAAATGCGCTCATGGCACGGCTTGCCGGACTGGTCGCGCTCGGGCTGCTTATGGCAGTCCTACTGCCAGCCTTCGGCACGGTTGGAGCGGCCTGGGTCATGCTGATATCGGCGATACTGACGAGCATCATTCTGTTTTTCGCGAGCCGGGCCGTGATTACAAAACCGCAGCGACGGGTCCCGCAAACCCCAGAACCATAAAAAAGGCGACCCGCAGGCCGCCTTTTCCGTATTTCGATTTGGGTTCGCTTAACGCTTGGAGAACTGGAAGCTCTTACGCGCTTTTGCCTTACCGTATTTCTTACGCTCAACCTTACGGCTGTCACGGGTAAGAAAGCCCTCTGCCTTCACGGCCGACCGCAAAGCCGGTTCATATTTGGTCAGGGCTTGCGAAATGCCGTGCTTGACCGCACCAGCCTGTCCGGAAAGACCGCCGCCTTTAACCGTAACGTCCACGTCATATTGACCTTCGCGCTCGGTGATGGCGAAAACCTGGTTGAGCACCAGACGCAGGGTCGGGCGAGCGAAATAGGTTTCCTGGTCACGACCGTTGATCGTGATCTTGCCCTTGCCGGGCTTCAGCCAAACACGGGCAACCGCGTCTTTACGGCGACCGGTTGCATAGGCACGGCCATATTTGTCCAGCTCCTGCTCGCGCAAAGGCATGGTGGAGACGGGAGGCTCAGCGGCTACAACTTCGGCGTCCGCTTCAGCAGCAGCCGGTGCATCGACCACAGCCGGGCCAGCGATATCTTTAAGATCAGCGAGATCGGTTTTTACGTCAGACATTATGCGCCCACCTTGTTCTTACGGTTCATCGAAGCGACGTCGAGCGCCACCGGGTTCTGGCCGTTATACGGATGCTCGGTACCGGCAAAAACGTGCAATGCACGCATCTGGGCGAAGCCAAGTGGTCCCTTGGGGATCATCCGCTCGACAGCTTTTTCCATGACGCGCTCGGGGAAACGGCCTTCGAGGACCTTTTCCGCAGTCGTGCCGCTGATGCCGCCGGGATGGCCGGAGTGCTTGTAATAGGTTTTCTGCTTGGTCTTGTTGCCGGTGAACTTCACCTTCTCGGCGTTGATCACGATGACATGGTCGCCGCAATCCACATGAGGGGTGTAGCTTGGCTTGTGCTTGCCGCGCAGGATATTGGCGATAATCGATGCAACCCGGCCAACGACCAGATCTTCGGCATCAATGATATGCCATTTCTTTTCGACATCAGCTGGCTTGGCCGACTGTGTCTGTTTCGTGATACCCTTCATGGGGTGGCTCCTTCTTGGAGAGTGGATAGATTCAGAAATGATAAAAGCCGGACTCGAGGTTCCGGCCGACTGCGGCGCTATTGGCGTTGTTTTTTCCGCAAGTCAAGCGAAAGCGGGGCTTTGCTGGAGGGTATAATATTACCGTGGCCTCATTTAGGCTTGCGGCCGACCGATCAGATGTACGCCCCATGTGCAGGATGCGACGACCAGTGCCCCGACCGCCTGATGCAACACCGCAAGATGAATATTGATTCCCGTCATGACGGTCGCAATCCCGAGCAATATCTGGATTCCGAAGGCAGTGTGGATGGCGATCGACGCCCTGCGGTCGATCGTCCGGACCTTCCGGGCGAGAACGACGAGAAAGCCGACAGCGACCCAGGCCCACCAGCGATGAATGAAATGGATCAGATAGGGGTCGTTATTGAGCGCGTGCCAGATACCCGTTCCCCAATCAATCCCGCCGGGAACGAAATAGTCGTTCATCAGCGGCCAGCTGCTCGACACATAACCGGCGTCCAGGCCCGCGGTATAAGCGCCGAACAGAAGCTGGACAAACAGAACAGCTATCGTCGCCAGCCCAAAGCCCGTCAGACGCGACGGCTTTGGCCGGCCGGCGGCCAGCTGCCGCAAGTCAAGCGCCGTCCAGACCAGCCCGCCCAATATGAAAAGCGCAGTCAGTAAGTGTACTGCCAGCCGGAAATGGCTGACATCGGTCCGCTCGCTGAGGCCGGAACTGACCATCCACCAGCCGATCGTACCCTGCAATCCGCCAAGCGCCAGCAAAGCCACCAGACGCCAGCCGTAACCGGACGGAATCGCCCGCTTCACCGCGAACCACAGCAGCGGCAGCGCAAAGGCCACGCCGATCAAACGCCCGAGCAGCCGGTGCACCCATTCCCAGAAATAGATGAATTTGAAGTCTGCCAGCGTCATGCCCGCGGGGCCGTTGATTTCAAGATATTCGGGAATCTGTTTATATTTTTCGAATTCTGACAACCAGTCCGCTTCGCTCAGCGGAGGCAGCGCGCCTGTGACCGGCTTCCATTCGGTTATGGAGAGACCCGATTCGGTCAACCGCGTGATCCCGCCGACAACAACCATGACGAATACCAGAAAGGCAACGGAATAGAGCCAGTTGGCAATCGCGATCGGGCGACGGCGACGGGCCATGCTGTCTGGCTGCTCTGCGGTGATCGGCTTGGTCATCTGCGGCTATTTGGAATCAAAACAGCGACCTGACAACCAGAATCGCGGATGCAGGCGGGAAATTAAAAATGATATGTTGTATCTTAACACGCATATTTCTATATTGGACCCAAGCGAACAATCAGAGCGAGGCAGCGAGTCGTGTTTACGGCCACGAAATTGTGGAACAAAGATGGCCTTTTGGTCAGGGATGGCCTGTGGGATCGTCTCGCCGTGCTTCTTTCTGGTCTGTGCCTTGTACATTGTGTCTCGACCATTGCCATTGTCGCAGTCCTGTCCTCGGCTGGCGGTATGCTACTTGATCCCCTGATCCATGAAATCGGCCTCGGAATCGCCATCGCGATCGGCCTTTATAGTCTGGGCCGTGGCGTTATGGATCACGGCTATATCATGCCGGTAGCCATCGGCAGCCTGGGTCTGGGGATGATGATGGGTGCGATATCGATTGGCCATGATGGTGGTCATGGTAGCGCTGAAGTCTTCTACACGATGCTCGGGGTCGGCTTGCTCGCACTAGCCCATGACCTGAACTACCGCGCCACGCATTAATTTGCTTCCCATTGCCCTTGCGGCAAATCATCCCTAAATCGTCCCCATGGGACAACATGATCATCATGAGCATCACGGCGAATCTCTGGCCGACGCGGCACGCGCCAATCTTGAAAAATCTGGCGAAAAGTGGACAGATACAAGGGCGGCCATATTTGAAACACTCGCGGGTTTCTCCCGCCCGGCCTCGGCTTATGATATAGCCGAACTGGTTTCCGCCGCCCGCGGCAAGCGGGTTGCGCCGAACAGCGTCTATCGGATTCTCGACCTTTTCGTCACAAACAATCTTGCCATGCGGGTCGAAAGCGCGAACGCATATCTCGCCAACAGTCATCCGGGCTGCGAACATGATTGTATTTTCCTGGTCTGCGATACCTGCGGAGAGGCGACTCATATCGACGATGAGCCCTTGTCTGAACAAGTGCGAAAAGTAGCGAAAACTCAAGGCTTCAGCTCCATCAGGCCGGTGATCGAGGTGCGCGGTATTTGCCAGAAATGCAGTTAGGGAATGACAGACGTCAGCAAATATTCACGACCGGCCTGCTGAAAGTTCGACAGAACATTGCGAAGGCGTTAAAGCTGGGCACAAGCAGGGAGTGAATATGCCGGTTTCGAATACACCATTGCTGGATGACGTTTCTTTTCCAGCCGATTTGCGCAAACTGAAGCCCGAGCAGCTTCGACAGTTTGCCGACGAACTGCGGGCGGAAGTAATCGACACAGTTTCTACAACCGGCGGCCATTTGGGCGCCGGTCTGGGTGTTGTAGAGCTGACCACGGCAATCCACTATGTTTTCAACACGCCGGAAGACCGGTTGATCTGGGATGTTGGCCATCAATGCTACCCGCACAAGATCATTACCGGTCGCCGCGACCGGATCCGTACCCTGCGTCAGGGCGGCGGTCTTTCCGGCTTTACCAAGCGTTCGGAAAGCGAATATGATCCGTTTGGCGCCGCGCACAGTTCCACCTCGATCAGCGCAGCGCTTGGCTTTGCCATTGCCAACAAGCTGAACGACAAGCCCGGTCGCGGCATTGCTGTGATCGGCGATGGCGCGATGAGCGCCGGCATGGCCTATGAAGCGATGAACAATGCCGAGGCGGCCGGCAACCGGCTGGTCGTCATCCTCAACGACAATGACATGTCGATTGCACCGCCGGTCGGCGGCCTGTCGGCCTATCTCGCCCGGATCGTATCCTCCCGAGAATTTCTCGGCGTCCGCCAGCTGGCGCGGCGTATCGCCCGCAAGCTGCCAAAACCGCTGCACGACGCAGCGCGCAAGACCGACGAATTCGCCCGTGGCATGACCATGGGCGGGACTTTGTTTGAAGAACTGGGCTTCTATTATGTCGGTCCGATTGACGGGCATAATCTGGAGCATCTGATTCCCGTGCTGGAAAATGTGCGTGATGCGGCGGAGGGACCCTGCCTGATTCACGTGGTCACAGAAAAGGGCAAAGGCTATAAATTCGCCGAAGAGGCCGCTGACAAATATCACGGCGTCGCCCAGTTTGATGTGGTGTCCGGCAAGCAGAACAAGGGGCCCGGTGGCGGACCACCGGCCTATCAGAATGTCTTTGGCGAAACCCTCGCCAAGCTCGCCGACAGCGATTCCCGTATCTGCGCGATTACCGCAGCCATGCCCTCGGGCACCGGCGTCGACAAATTTGCCAAGGCACATCCCGACAAGGCCTTTGATGTCGGCATTGCCGAACAGCATGGCGTTACCTTTGCAGCCGGTCTGGCGGCGCAGGGCATGCGGCCCTTTTGCGCCATCTATTCCACATTCCTGCAACGCGCCTATGACCAGGTTGTCCATGACGTGGCGATCCAGAATCTGCCGGTACGCTTTGCGATTGACCGGGCAGGTCTCGTCGGCGCGGATGGCAGCACCCACGCCGGATCATTCGACATTACCTATCTGGCTACGCTTCCCAATATGGTCGTGATGGCCGCAGCGGACGAGGCCGAGCTGGCTCACATGACCTATACTGCCGCCTTGCATGACAGCGGCCCGATCGCCTTTCGCTACCCGCGGGGCAATGGCACTGGCGTTCCGATTCCCGAAAAGCTCGAACGACTGGAAATCGGCAAGGGCCGAATCGTCAAACAGGGCAGCAAGGTTGCGATCCTGTCGCTCGGCGCCCGACTGGAAGAGGCCAAGAAGGCAGCAGAAAGACTGGAAGCACGCGGACTCAGTACAACCGTTGCGGATCTGCGCTTTGCCAAACCGCTTGATGAAGAAATGATCCGCAAATTGCTGACGACACATGAGGTCGCAGTTACGATCGAGGAAGCCGCCGTCGGCGGTCTTGGCGCGCATGTTCTGACCTATGCGTCCGACAATGGCCTGACCGACGCGGGCCTCAAGATCCGCACCATGCGTCTGCCGGACATATTTCAGGATCAGGACAAGCCGGACCTTCAATATGCCGAAGCCGGCCTGGATGCGGATGGTATTGTCGATACGGTGCTCAAGGCACTTCGCCACAATAGCGCTAGTGTAGACGAAGCAGAGGCGCGGGCTTGACTTTGTTGCATTAAATGTAGCTAATCCTCTTTGGAGGAACCCATGCCGCCCATCGCTACCAATATCATTCTCTACACATCTATTGCCGCCTTTGTACTATGTGTGATCGGCGGCCTATTGATCTTGTTTGAACGATGGGAACCCAAACATTCAGGTACGCGGCGCTGGCTTGTCGGAGGGGTTCTGGCCTCGATTGTCGGTGGCGTTGTCGCCAATTCCAACGCGATGTTCGAACAATCCGGCAATGACATTGCGATAGCAGACAATGATATTCAGCCACAGCCGGCAGAACAGAATGAGTCGCTTGTCAGACCATCGCCGTCCGATGATGCACCAATTTCGCTGGGAGACATTGACCTGAGTCAACCGGATACCGCCGGGCCCAATCTTCCTGACCCTCCGCCGCAGGAGCCTCCTGCAAAATCGTGGTCCCCTCGGATAGTCGCATGGCGGTCGGAAAATTTGCCGGCACGGCCAACCCTTCCCAATCCGCCCGACAAGAGCTTCCCGAAATGCGCGGAGGACATGAAGATACAGGACATTACGGAAATTACGAAAGATAGCGCCCGCAGATGTTTCCGCTTGCTGGATCAATTCAATTCCAATGTTCTGCTACCTTATCAGCTTCGCTATTACCCCTACACCGATCAGGTCGAGAGGGCTGCACGAAACCAGCCCGATGCAGAGATTCTCGACTTTCTACAGCTCGAATATTTTAACCTGACGGACTCCGAAGGCGCGGACTTTCTACGCTTTAGCGGAATCAGTAATAAATTTGAGGGTGACCGGCGCTGGGTGCAACGCCTGAAATAATGACGCGGATGTAAGCAGGCGCTTGCCGAATTACATTCTATTGCCTAGGCGATCCCACAAATGCTACCCGAACTTTCCCATATCGATCACTGGATTTTCGATCTCGATAATGTGCTTTATCCGGTCGAGTGTGATCTGTTCGCGCTGATCGATATCAAGATGGGCGAATATATCGCCCAGGCGCTGGATTGCGATCTGGTTGAAGCGCGGAAAATCCAGAAAGGCTTTTTCCACGATCATGGCACCACGCTCGCCGGGCTGATGCACAATCATGGCACCGACCCTCACGATTTTCTCGATTTCGTCCACGATATCGATATGGATCGCCTAGCGCCCGCTCCGCTGGTTCGCGATGCCATTGCCGCGCTGCCCGGCGAAAAACTGGTCTTTACCAATGCAGACCGGCCCTATGCCCAGCGGGTGTTGGAAAAGCGCGGGCTCGATGGCCTGTTTCACCAGATGCACGACATACTGGACACCGGCCTCGTTCCCAAGCCGCAGCCCGCCGCATATGACAGCATGATCGCCGCAACCGGCATCGACCCCACCCGCGCCCTGTTCGTCGAAGACATGGCCCGCAATTTGCGTCCGGCGAAAGATTTGGGCATGACCACCGTGTGGATCAACACCGGCGCAGAATGGGCTGGCCGCGAACATGATCCCGCCTATATTGACCACGAAATTACCGATCTGGAAAGCTGGGTCACCGGCCTCCACAACGCGAAGGAAGAAACACCGACATGACCGCAGCATTGCAGACCATCATCGACGACGCCTGGGATAAACGCGAATCTCTCGGCCTGACAACGCAAGGCGAGGTCCGTGATGCCGTGGATGCGGCGCTGGCCATGCTCGACAACGGTACCGGCAGAGTCGCGGAGAAGAAAGATGGCGAGTGGGTCGTGAACCAGTGGCTCAAGAAAGCGGTGCTGCTCTCCTTCCGGCTGAACGACAACAAGGTCATTGATGGGCCCGGCGGCGCCAATCACTGGGACAAGGTTCCCAGCAAATTCGCCGGATGGGGCGAAAACCGTTTCCGCGAAGCCGGTTTCCGATCGGTTCCGGGTTCCATTGTCCGGCAAGGTGCCTTCATCGGCAAAGGTGTCGTTCTGATGCCTAGCTTCGTCAATATCGGCGCCTTTGTCGACGAAGGGTCGATGGTCGACGGCTGGGCCACGGTCGGCAGTTGCGCGCAGATCGGCAAGAACGTCCATATTTCCGGCGGCGCCGGCATCGGCGGCGTGCTGGAACCCTTGCAGGCTGATCCGGTGATTATCGAGGATGGCGCCTTTATCGGCGCACGGTCGGAAGTCGCCGAAGGCGTGCGCGTCGGCGAGGGTGCGGTGCTTTCGATGGGCGTCTATCTCGGCGCGTCGACCAAGATCGTTGACCGCGACACCGGCAAGATATGGATGGGCGAAGTCCCTCCCTATTCGGTCGTCGTGCCAGGCACATTGCCGCCAAAAGTCGCTGTCGATGGCGCACCACAGCCGTCGCTCTATTGCGCCGTGATCGTCAAGACGGTCGACGCGCAGACCCGGTCCAAAACCGGCATCAACGAATTGCTGCGCGACTGATGGCTACCGGGGTGGATCAGGTGAAAGTGACGCTGGAACCGAATGACCACCCCTATCGCAATCGTGCCTGGACTCCGGTTTTCGAGGAACTGGACACGGATGAACTCGAGATAATCGGGACCATTCCGGCCGATATCGACGGACTCTATGTCCGCAACACCGAGAATCCGGTGCATGACAGTATCGGCCGTTATCACCCCTTTGACGGTGACGGGATGATCCATACGATCCGCCTGCGCAACGGCAAGGCGACCTATCGCAACCGCTTTGTCCGGACCGAAGGCTTCGAGGCCGAGCAGGATGAAGGCGGTCCCTTGTGGGTCGGGATCATGGGCAAGCCTGATGATTCCAAACGCCCGGGCTGGGGCGCGCATGGCAGCGTCAAGGACAGCAGTTCGACCGATGTCGTCGTCCACGCCGGCGCGATCCTCTCGACCTTCTATCAATGTGGCGAAGGCTATCGGCTCGATCCGGAAACACTTGAAACGCTGGGCACGGCGGCCTGGGTTCCTGAGGACGGCATTTCCGCCCATCCGAAAGTCGACGAGGCCACCGGCGAATTGCTGTTCTTCAACTATTCGACCAAGGCGCCCTATCTCCATTATGGCGTCGTCGGGCCGGACAATGCGCTCAAGCATTTTGTGCCCATCGAACTGCCGGGCGCGCGCCTGCCGCACGACATGGCGTTCACCGAAAATTTTGCGATTTTCAACGACTGTCCGCTCTACTGGAAGCCGGAACTGATCGAGCGGAATCTCTATATTCCCGCCTATCATCCCGATGAGCCCACCCGCTTCGGCATCATCCCGCGCATGGGCCAGCCCGAGGATATCAAATGGTTCGACGCAAAGCCGACCTATGTGCTGCACTGGTCTAACGCTTATGAGGATGGCGATGAAGTCGTGCTCGACGGCTATTTCCAGAATGATCCGGTGCCGCCGCCGCTGACCGATTTCCCGGCGGGCTATGAAAGCATGGGCGCGAGCATCGACCTGCACAGCTTCAAACCCGAACTGCACCGCTGGCGTTTCAATATGAAAACCGGCGAGACCCGCGAGGAGACATTGTTCAACGACTATCCGGTCGAATTCGGGATGATCAACCAGCAGATCGCCGGCAAACCCTATCGCTATGTCTATAGCGTCACCGGCGAGCCGGGCTGGTTCCTGTTTAACGGGCTGACGAAGCATGATCTCGAGACCGGCGAAGCGGAACATCTGAGTTTTGGCGAGCAGCGCTTCGGATCCGAAGCCCCGTTCATCCCGCGCGACAACGCCCAATCAGAGGATGACGGTTATTTGATCAGCTTCATTACCGACATGAAGCAGGACCGGTCGGAATGTATCATTATCGATGCAAAGGATCTTGCGGCAGGCCCGGTCTGCACGATCATCTTGCCGCACCGGATATCAAGCGGCACCCATGCTACTTGGGCAGCGGCGGAGCAGCTTAGTTAACTCGTCATCCCAGCGAAGGCTGGGATCCAAACCAATTTTGCGGCTCAAACCAAGATTGGTTTAGGCCCCAGCCTCCGCTGGGGCGACAGATCAGTCAAACAACTCTCCGTCCACCTCTTTCCCTGCAGGCGGCGTCAGCCCAAGATGCTGCCACCCGCGATCATTGAGCGTCCGGCCGCGCGCGGTCCGGGCAATCAGGCCGAGCTGGATCAGATAGGGCTCGATCACCTCTTCCACCGTGTCCCGCGGTTCCGAGAGACCCGCCGCCAGTGTCTCCACCCCGACCGGGCCGCCCTTGTAAACATCCGCGATCATGTAAAGATAGCGCCGGTCCATCGCGTCGAGACCGATGCTGTCGACTTCGAGCCGGACGAGCGATTCATCAGCGATTTTCCGGTCGACCAGTCTCGTGCCCGCGACATTGGCAAAATCCCGCACCCGGCGGAGCAGGCGACCGGCGATACGCGGCGTCCCCCGTGCGCGGCGCGCCACTTCGGTGGCGCCATCGGGTGCAATATCGAGATCGAGCAGCCGGGCGGCGCGATGGACGACTTTTTCCAGTTCCTCCGTCGTATAGAAATTGAGCCGTACCGGTATGCCGAAACGGTCGCGCAGCGGCGTGGTCAGCAGGCCCTGGCGGGTGGTTGCCCCGATCAGGGTGAATTGCGGCAGGTCGATCCGCACCGAGCGCGCCGAAGGGCCTTCGCCGATGATCAGATCGAGCGCGCGGTCTTCCATCGCCGGATAAAGCACTTCTTCGACCACCGGATTGAGCCGGTGAATCTCGTCGATAAATAGGACATCGCCTTCTTCGAGATTGGTCAGCAACGCCGCCAGATCGCCGGATTTGGCGATAACCGGCCCCGATGTCGCGCGAAAACCGACACCCAATTCCCGTGCAATAATCTGCGCCAGCGTGGTCTTGCCGAGACCCGGAGGCCCAAAGAACAGCACATGATCCAGCGCCTCGCTGCGCCCCTTGGCCGCCTCGATAAACACCCGCAAATTGCCGCGCGCCGCTTCCTGCCCGATAAATTCGTCGAGCGTTTTCGGACGCAGCGCGGCGTCGATATCTTCGATCTTGCGTTCGGGAGATTGGAGGCGGTCTTCAGTCATGAAAGCGACCTAGACCATCGCTCCTTCCCGCGAAAGCGGGAACCCAGTTCTTTGGATCACCAACGGTCAGTTTTTCACGCAAAGCCGCGAAGGCGCGAAGATAGTGCGGCAAGCCCTGCCCCCATCGCGGCTTCGCGGCTTCGCGTGATGCCATGACAGCGATGCTATATGCGCTCGGCTGCCAGTGTGGGCGCTCATTTCCATCCATCACCGCGCCGCCTTCTTCAACGCCAGCCTGACCAGCGCATCAAGTGTCGCGCTATCCCCGGCCTCTGCATCTGCCGCAGCCACCGCTGCGCTCGCATCCGCCGGTTTGAAGCCGAGATTCTGCAGCGCGCTGACCGCATCGGCGCTGTTGTTCGAGGGCGCGTGGACCGCGCCGTCTGCTCCAATAATCGGATCGGTCTCAATGCCGCTGACCTTGTCTTTCAGCTCATT
Source organism: uncultured Sphingorhabdus sp. (assembly GCA_964022345.1). Classification (GTDB taxonomy): domain Bacteria; phylum Pseudomonadota; class Alphaproteobacteria; order Sphingomonadales; family Sphingomonadaceae; genus Parasphingorhabdus. Next base: position 247,354 of record CAXHZT010000001.1, on the reverse strand, counting down.
GACGATCCGTAGCGCCAGTTTCGGACCAACCCCGTTTGCCCGCGAAACCATCGCCTTGTCGCCGGTCGCCACGGCCCGCGAAATTTCTCCCGGTTCCAGTGCCGACAGGATCGCCAGCGCCACCTTGCCGCCAACGCCCTGCACCGAAATCAGTAACCGGAACCAGTCGCGCTCCGAGCCGCTGGCAAATCCCATCAGCCGCATGTCGGTCTCGCTGACCTGCATCTCGGTATAGATGGTCGCGCCATCGCCCTTGCCGCCAATCGCGCCGATGGTGCGCGACGAGCAGAAGACCAGATAGCCGACGCCATTTACATCGAGCACGATATTGTCCGTGCCGATTTCGTCGATGGTGCCGGTCAGTTTTGCGATCATAAGCGTGTTTTAGCGCAGCAGGCAAATCTGTCGAGTTTTTGTTTTGTTCTTTTCTCTTTCCCGCGCCAGCAGGCCTCAAAGATGAGGTCTCATACGAAGACACGAAGGCACCAAGAAAATGGTGCCAAGGATTGTCTTCGTGCGAGTTTCTGTTCGCACTGAGCTTGTCGAAGTGCACCTATCGGCTAGAGGCTGTCCTTCGACAGGCTCAGGACGAACGGCGGATTATCTCTCACCGTGTCCGGTGATGCGCATGGGTGATCGCCACGGCCAGTGCATCGGCGGCATCTTCGCCCGCCAGCTTTACACCGGGTAGCAGGATCTTGATCATCGCCTGCACCTGATCCTTGGCCGCATTGCCAACACCGACCACCGATTTCTTAACGGTCCGAGCGGAATATTCGCCGACTTCGATACCGGTTCTTGATGCGCCGAGCAGCACCACACCGCGCGCCTGGCCGAGCTTCAGCGTGCTCTGCGGATTGCTGTTGACGAACACTTCCTCGACCGCCGCGCCCCCCGGCTTATATTCCTGCAGCAAGTCGGTCAGTTCGAGATCGATTTTCAGCAACCGGCTAGCCAGAGCCATTTTCGGATCGGTCTTGATCTGGCCATTGGCGATATGGGACAGGCGATTGCCATCGGCCATGATCACCCCCCAGCCGGTGGTGCCGAGACCCGGATCAAGACCGAGAATGATCATCTCAGATCGTCCACATTAGATGGGTAGCCCCATCCGGCGACCGACAAAGGCCATGATCATATAGAGGCTGATCGTCAGCAAACACCCGGCCGCCAGCGAAAGCCAGAAGCTGCACCCATTGCGCAGCATCACCGGAATCAGCAGGAACATTGGAAGAGATGGAAGCACATACCAAAAGGTCGCCTCGGCGTGCAGAGCCATATTTTCCGCGTCAGGGCGCGCATACCAGAGGAAGATCATGCCCAGTATCGAGATCAACGGCAACGAGGCGACCAGCGCCCCGAAACTCGGCTGGCGCTGGGCGATGGTTGCCACCAGAGCCACGATCACTCCTGCCAGAGCGGCCTTGGCGGCAAATTCCCACATCACTCGGCGTTCAGTTTTTCCATGATTTCGTCGGACACGTCATAATTGCCCCAGACCGTCTGGACGTCGTCATCGTCTTCCAGCAGATCGATCAGGTTGAGCAAGGTCTCCGCCTGCTCCTGATCGACTTCGACCTGAACCGTCGGACGCCACGCCAGCTTCACGCTGGCCGCTTCGCCGAGCGCCTTTTCGAGCGCTCCGGAAACCTCGTGCAGGTCTTCCATCGCGGTCCAGATTTCATGGCCGTCCTCATCGGAAGAAATATCTTCCGCGCCCGCTTCCATTGCCGCTTCGAGGACTGTTTCCTCGTCGCCGGCGCTGGCCGGATATTGAATATAGCCGACCCGGTCAAAACCGTGCGAAACCGAACCGCTTTCGCCCAGATTGCCGCCATTGCGCGACATAATCGTACGGACATTGGTAAAAGTCCGGTTATTATTGTCGGTCAGCGTCTCGATGATCAGCGACACGCCGCCAGGGCCGAAGCCTTCATAGCGGATCTCGCTATAGTCATCGCCTTCATTTGCCGACGCCTTTTCGATCGCGCGCTGGATATTGTCCTTCGGCATCGACACCGCCTTGGCGCTGTTGACCGCGAGCCGCAGGCGCGGATTGAAATCCGGGTCCGGCATGCCGGACTTGGCCGCCACGGTTATCTCGCGCGAGAGCTTCGAAAATTGCGCCGCACGCTTCTTGTCCTGAGCGCCCTTGCGGTGCTTGATATTGTTAAATTTACTATGGCCTGCCATTTTACCTCAAATTCCCGATTTGCTTAATCCACAACAACCGCGGTTCCGGACGCCGATACCATCAGCATTGAACCCTTTTCGCCGACGACCTCATAGTCAAGATCCACGCCGACCACGGCATTGGCCCCGACCTTCGCCGCTTCGGCTTCCATCTCCGCCAGCGCTTCATCGCGCGCGCGTTTCAGGACATTTTCATATTTGCCCGAGCGTCCGCCGACAATGTCGGTGATGCTGGCGAACAGGTCGCGGAACAGATTGGCCCCGACAATCACCTCGCCGATGACGATCCCGCGATAATCACGAATCGCGTGGCCCTCAACGCTGGGGGTGGTGGTGACGATTATCCTGCCTGCCATATTTTCAGATCCTGAACCAGTTACCTGCTGCTGTTAATCTCCTGCAGCCGTTAGAGCAACCGCTGAAACCACCCAACGTCGCGCCAACTACCCATTTTCCAGCCCACTTGCCTGTAGACGCCAACCGGGTCGAAGCCCATTGCCCGGTGCAGGGCAATACTGGCCTCGTTCGGCAGGGCGATTCCCGCAAAGGCAGCGTGCATTTTTCTCGCCTTCAGCCGTGGCAATAGCGCCTCGTACAGACTCCGTCCGATACCGCGTCGATTATGATCGGGATCGACATAGACAGCGACATCGCAGCTTGTGTGATAAGCGGCCCGGGTGCGATGGCCGGAGCCATAAGCATAGCCGAGCACCAGGCCATCCGCTTCCGCGACCAGCCAGTCGTGCGAGTCCAGTGCCCTGGTGATCCGGCCGGCCATTTCCACTTCGTCGGGCGCGTCCAGCTCAAAGCTTACCCAGCTGTCGTTCACGAACGGCGCGTAGATTTCGGCACAGCGTGGCGCGTCAGCAACCGTCGCAGGCCGAATCGCGATCATCAGGCCAGACCAAGCGCCGACTTATAGGTGTCGAGAATGGCTTCCATTTCCTGACGGTCATGGGTTTCCATCTTCCGCAGCCGGACAATCTGGCGCATGATCTTCGCGTCATAACCCTGCGACTTGGCTTCGGAGTAAACATCGCGGATATCGTCCGCCATGCCCTTTTTCTCTTCTTCCAGCCGCTCGATACGTTCGATAAACAGACGCAGCTGGTCTGCGGCAACATTGCCTTCGCTCATTCTTCATTCCTTTGAAATAACATGTTCGGATTCGATGCCCGTCTTTAAGATGCGCCGGCGTTTTTGGCCACGCTTTCCTTCATCTTTTTGAGCCGTTCCGGGGTTGCCTCGGTCTGGTATTTTTGCTTCCACTCGCTTGCCGGCATCCCGTGAATTGCCTCGCGAGCTTCCTCCTTGGTCATTGAACCGCCGGCTTCCACCGTCGCTTCCATCACCCAGTCGGCCAGACAGTTGCGACAGAAGCCGGCCAGCCCCATCAGATCAATATTTTCCGCATCGTGGCGGTGCAGGAGATGCTGGACCAGACGGCGAAAGGCAGCGGCGGCGGCGGCATCGGATATTTGTTCGGTCATGTTTGTTTCCGTTGTTATTTGTTATTATCCTGTCATGAATTAGAAATAGGAAACACGCAGGTAAAGCGCCACTAAGGAATTTGTGCATGGCATCGTCGATCTTCTCCCGTAATCGCAAGGTCAAAGTGCTGGCAACGCTCGGCCCGTCCAGCGGCAGCCCCGAGATGATCGAGAAAATGTATCGCGCCGGCGTCGACGCTTTCCGGATGAATATGAGCCACGGCGAGCACAAGGCCCATGCTGCCAATGTCAAATCGATCCGGGCGCTGGAAAAGAAAGTCGGTCGGCCGATAACCATTCTCGCCGACCTGCAGGGGCCGAAACTGCGGATTGGCACCTTTGCCAAACCACCGGTGATGCTCAAGGAGGGCGCACTATTCACGCTCGACATGCGCAAGGAAGAGGGCGATGCCAAACGTGTCACCTTGCCGCACAAGGAAATATTGGGGACCTTGCAGCCCGGGCACACATTGCTGCTCGACGACGGAAAAATTCGGTTGGAAGTGACCAAAGCCGACGGCAAGAGCGTCGAGACCAAAGTGATTGTCGGCGGCGAAATTTCCGATCGCAAGGGCGTCAATGTCCCGGAAGTCGTTCTGCCGGTCAGCTCGCTGACCGACAAGGACCGCAAGGATCTGACCTTCGCGCTGGAACAGGATGTCGACTGGATCGCGCTCAGCTTCGTCCAGCGTCCGGAAGATGTCGCAGAGGCAAGACGGCTCATTCGCGGCAAGGCCGCCCTGCTGGCCAAGATCGAGAAGCCGGCGGCCATTGATCGGCTCGACGAGATACTCGAACTGTCCGATGCGGTGATGGTCGCGCGCGGCGATCTCGGCGTGGAGCTGTTGCCGGAACAGGTGCCGCCGCTGCAGAAGAAAATCGTTGCCGCTGCCCGCAAACTGGGCCGTCCGGTGGTCGTCGCCACGCAGATGCTCGAATCGATGATCAAGTCACCCACCCCCACGCGCGCCGAAGTGTCCGATGTCGCCACCGCGATCTACGACGGCGCCGACGCGATCATGCTGTCGGCGGAATCCGCGGTCGGCGACTGGCCGATCGAAGCGGCGACCATGATGGACCGGATCGCCGCGCAGGTGGAAAATGATCCATCCTATGCCGACCGGGTGCATTTTACCGAGACCGTGCCGGATGAAACGACCGCCGATGCTCTTGCTGCCGCAAGTTATAACATTGCCCGCACGATCGAGACCTCGGCGATTGTCTGCTACACATCATCCGGCTCGACCGCCCGGCGCATGGCCCGCGAACGTCCCGCCGTGCCGCTGCTGGTGCTGACACCGAATCGTCACACGGCAAGACGGGTCGGGCTGCTATGGGGCGCCCATGCGGTGGTTACCCGCGACGTGAATGATTTCGAGGAAATGATCGCCAAAGCCAAGCGCATGGCCCTGCGCCACAAGCTTGGCCAAGCGGGATCGCGCCTGATTGTTTGTGCGGGCGTGCCCTTCGGTACGCCGGGGTCAACCAATTTGCTGCATATCGTCCGCCTGAGCGGCGACGAGCTCAAGCGCGGCTAGAGCAAGCCCAGGACCTTCAGCTCACCTTCAAAGGTTGCGGCGTCCCTGAAATGATGACCGGCGATGCCGACGGCTTCGCTGGCAGCGATATTGTCGGCGCGGTCATCGATGAAAAAACATTGATCGGCACGGCGACCGAAGCGTTCCAGAGCCAGTTCGAAAATCGCCCGGTCCGGCTTGATCAGCTTTTCTTCTCCGGAAATGACGATATCGGAGAACATCTCGAATATCGGTGCCGAGGGCCGGAACTGCGCCCAGGATTCAGCGCCGAAATTGCTGATCGCGAATAACGGGACACCACGATTCGCCAGGGCGCGGACAAGATCCAGCATTCCCTCGACCGGTCCCGGAATGGTTTCCGGGAACCGCCGGGAATAGGCAATGATATGATCGCTATAATCGGGAAATTCACGGCTGCGCTCTGCAACCATATCAGCAAAGGGCCGACCCGCATCATGCTGGAAATGCCATTCCGGTGTCACGACATGGGCAAGAAACCAGTCGAGCTCTTCCGGGTCATCAATCAGCTTGGCAAAAAGACAGCGTAAATCCCAATGATAGAGGACATTACCAATATCAAAGATGACGGTGTCAATTTTGGAGATGGCAGACATTCCTGCCACAAAAGGCAATTAGCCCTGACGTGCCTTGAAACGACGATTCGTCTTGTTGATCACATAGGTGCGACCACGACGACGGATGACGCGGCAGTCCCGGTGACGGTTTTTAAGCGACTTCAAAGAGTTGCGGACTTTCATTTTGGTACCACGCCTTGATTATCTGAATTTCTTGAAAGCAGCCTAGCTGCGTTGAAGCAGGGCAATTAAGGTCGACTGCCGTCAAAGTCAAGCGAACAGCTTTATTCTCCGCGAATTTCTACGAGTTTGCGTTCCCATGCCAGCGCGTGGGCGACAATTTCATCGAGATCCGCATGTTTGGGCTGCCAGGGGAAGCGCTCCATGATCGCCCGATTGTCGGAAATCAGCGAATCGGGGTCACCCGCACGGCGCCCTTCCATATCCCGCTTGATTCGCATGTTCGTGACCCGGTCGACCGCATCGAGCACCTCGAGCACCGAAAAGCCGCGGCCATAACCGCAGTTGAGCAAATGGTTCCGGGCCGGGTCGGCGATCAATGCTTCCAGCGCCAGCACATGGGCAGCGGCCAGATCGGAGACATGGATATAGTCGCGCACGCCGGTGCCGTCGGGCGTATCATAGTCGGTGCCGAAGACGGCGACGCTGTCGCGCTTGCCCAGCGCCGCCTCGACCGCGACCTTGATCAAATGCGTCGCTCCGGCGGTGGATTGGCCCGTCCGCGCCTGCGGATCGGCGCCGGCGACGTTGAAATAGCGTAGCGCGCAGAAATTCAGGTCATGCGCCGCAGACACATCGCGGAGCATATGCTCGGTCATCAGCTTGGACATGCCATAGGGATTGATTGGCCGCTGCGGGGTGCTTTCGCTGACCGGACTTTCCTCCGGAATGCCGTAGGTCGCAGCGGTCGACGAGAAAATGAAATGGCGGACCCCGCCGGTCACCGCCGATTCGATCAGGCTGCGGCTCTTGGCGCTGTTGTTATGATAATATTTGAGGGGGTTCTCGACCGATTCCGGCACGATGATCGAGCCGGCGAAATGCATGATCGCGCCGATGTTTTCGTCGCTGATAATGCGGGCAAGCAGGTCGGAATCCTCAATATCCCCTTCGTAAAAAGCGACATCCTCCGGCACCGCCCAGCGAAAACCGGTGGTCAGATTATCAATCACCGCAACCGGCCAGCCGGCATCCCGCAAAGCCAGCACCGCATGGCTGCCGATATAGCCGGCCCCGCCGGTTACCAATATCGTGAAGGGTTTCGCCATTCTTACTTGATCCCGTCCGTTCCCGTTATCAGCCGTTTAGCGCGCTGATCTCTCCAATCGGTTAAACCTGGCACTGGCCGGATGCAATTTTTTACCGCAGTCGCCGGGATTATGCGCTAATATGGCGCGGGGCGAAGTAAGGAGTGCGTATCATGGCCGGTTTTCAATCATTAGCAGCGACGGCATTGGCCGCAATGTTGTTATCAGGATGTATGGCGATGACCCCGCCCGTGGATGTCACCCGCTTTCACAACGCCGAGGCCACACCGATCATGTCCGGCAGCGTGGTCGTGAAGCCCAATATCACCGACGAAGGCCATAGCCGCAGCATCGAATATGCGACCTACAACGCGGCCTTGCTCCGCGAATTGCAGCGAGTCGGCTTTTCCGAAGCCCGCGATACGCCCGACAATAGCGATTATGTGGTGCGTTACACGCTGGATCGCGCAGTCCTGAGTGCCAGCGGAGCGCGCTCCCCCGTCTCGGTCGGAGTCGGTGGCAGCACCGGCAGCTATGGCTCCGGCGTTGGTCTCGGGATCGGCATCAACCTCAGCGGCCCGCCGAAGGACCGGATCGTCACCGAATTGTCGGTGCGAATCGCCAAACGCCTGGACGGCACGGTGGTCTGGGAAGGCCGCGCATGGGTCGAGGCCAAGCAAGGGTCTCCGGCAGCGCAACCCGGTCTCGCCGCATCCAAATTGGCCGAAGCCTTATTCAAGGACTTCCCCGGAGAGTCCGGAACCACTATCAGGGTGAAATGACCATAAATATCACCAGCGCGTTCGATAGCGGCAATATCGAAGTCCAAGCCATCGACGGCACCACCGCAAAATTGTCCATCCGCAAGGACAAGGACAGCGAATTTTTCCAGTGGTTCCATTTCCGGGTGACCTGCGCAATCGGCGACGAGCTGGAACTGGCCATCACCGGACTGAAAGAATCGGCCTATCCGCAAGGCTGGCCGGACTATGACGCCTGTGTCAGCGAGGACCGGGACTATTGGGGCCGCGCGCCGAGCAGCTATGACGAGGCAAGCGGCACCCTGACGATCCGCTACACGGCCAGCAGCAATATCGTCTGGTTCGCCTATTTCGCGCCTTACAGCATCGAGCGCCATCATGATCTGGTCGCCGAAACGGCGGCGGTCGAAGGCGTGACCGCCCGCGCGCTCGGCCATAGTCTGGAAGGCCAGCCGATCGACTGTCTCGAGATGGGGACCGGCGACAAGCAGGTCTGGCTCTACGCCCGCCAGCATCCGGGCGAAAGCATGGCCGAATGGTGGATGGAAGGCGCGCTGGAAATGCTGACCGACCCTGCCGACCCCCATGCGCGGTTGCTGCTGGAGAAATGCCGCTTCCATATCGTCCCCAATATGAACCCGGATGGTTCGTTCCGAGGCCATTTACGAACCAATTTCGCCGGGACCAATCTCAATCGCGAATGGCATGAACCCACGCCCGAAAAGTCTCCGGAAGTCTTGTGCGTCCGCGATGCGATGGACGGGAGCGGCGTAGATTTTGCCATGGATGTCCATGGAGACGAAGCCATCCCGGCGGTCTTTATTGCCGGTTTCGAGGGCATTCCCTCGATCACCGACGCGCAGCTGGAGGCATATCACGGCTATCGCAACCGTCTCGCCCAGCGCACGCCGGATTTCCAGACCAAGCTCGGCTATCCCACTGCGGCCAAGGGCAAGGCCAATCTGTCGATGTCGACCAACCAGTTGGCGGAACGTTTCGGCGCGGTCGCGATGACTCTGGAAATGCCGTTCAAGGACAATCGCGATCTGCCCGATGCCGAACAGGGCTGGTCCCCCGAACGCTGCATCCTGCTGGCGCGAGAATGTCTGGCGACCCTGGCCGAGATGATCGACGACATCTAGCAGATAGCCGGAGAGAGCCGGTCTCATTCGCATTCTTTCGCGATGCGCCTCGGCACATATCCCGTAAAGCTACGCTGCAGTAGACGTACCCGCCTTATTTCATCAGATTGGGCAGCGCCATCGACAGCGAAGGAATATAGCTGATCATCATAAGCGCCACGATTAATGTCAGATAGAAAGGCCAGATCGTCCGGATGGTTTCTTCGACCGATATCTTGCCGACCGCCGCACCGACGAAAAGCACCGACCCGACCGGAGGTGTCACCAGACCGATGCCCAGATTAAGCATCATGATGACGCCAAAATGCACCGGGTCGATCCCGAGCGCGCTGACGATCGGCAGGAAGATCGGGGTCGTGATCACGATCAGCGGCGACATGTCCATGAATGTCCCGAGCAATAGCAGGATGACGTTGATGATCAGCAGGACCAGTATCGGATTGTCCGTCGCAGCGTTGATCAGACCGGCCAGGTCCGAAGGCACTTCAAGGATTGCCAGCACATAGCCGAAACTGCCCGCCGCGCCGATGATCAGCAGCACCATGGAGGTTATCCGGATCGACGACATCGCCGATTCGACGAATTTCCGGTAACCGATCGTGCGGTACACCAGCACGCCCACCATGATCGTGTAGAGCACTGCGACAGCCGAGGATTCGGTCGCCGTAAAAATCCCGCTCAATATGCCGCCAATGATGATGACGGCCGTCAGCAGCCCCGGCAACGCGAATGTTACCGCGCGCAGAAACGGACGCCATCCGGGAAAGATGCCCGCAGGATAGCCGCGTTTTGTGGCCACCAGCCACGCTACCACCATCAACATGGTGCCGGTCACGATGCCGGGAATGATGCCGGCAAGAAACAGATCGCCGATCGACACGCCGGTCCCGGAAGCGGCGGCGTAAATGATCATATTATGCGAGGGCGGGATCAACAGCCCGACGATGGCCGCAGTGATATTCACATTCGCGGCATAGTCGCGGTCATAGCCTCTTTTCTCCATCAGCGGAGAGATGGTCGAGCCCATGGCCGACACATTGGCGATGGCGGAACCCGATACCGCCCCGAACAGCATCGACGCACCGATATTGACTTGTCCTAGCCCGCCTCTGGCCCGGCCCAGCGAGGCCTCGGCGATATCGACAAGCCGTCCGGCGATGCCGGACCGGTACATCAGGTCGCCGGCAAAGATGAAGAAGGGGATCGCCATCAGCGAGAAAACGCTGATCCCGGCAACCATTCTCTGCAGCGACACGGCAAGCGGAATATCAAGCGCAAGCAACGCTGCGGCGCTTGCCGTCAGCAAGGCAAAGGCGACCGGTACGCCCAGCGCCAGCATGAGCAGAAGGACACCGAGCAGAATGAACAGCTCCATCATAAATCTCCCGCGTCGGCCAAAATTTCTTCGATCGGTTTCTCCGCGGTCCAGCCGGGCCTCAGCAATTCTCCGACAAACCGCGTGCTGCAGAACAAAATGATGGCAGCGCCGGCGAGAGGCAGCGGCACATAGGCCCACGAGCGGGAAATCCCCAGCGAGGGAATGACGTGGCTCGAAATGATATTGGTAAGTTCTATTCCCCAGATCAGCATCATGAAGCCACAGGCTATGACCACCAGTTCGGCCATCAGACGCATCAGCCTGGCTATTTTTTCCGGCAGCGCATTTTGCAGCGCCAATATCCGGATATGGAAACCTTCATTGAAGCCCGCCGCAGCAGCCAGCACCGCATACCAGGTCATCAACAGCAGCGCGGTCTGCTCCGACCAGCTCGGGCTGGCATTGAGGACATAGCGGGCATAGACCTGCCAGCCGATAATCAATGTCATCGCGACGAGGCCAGCTGCGGCTATCCACAAAATCACCTGACTTAGTCGGGCGTTGAACGCCGTGATGTGATCAAGCATGGTCCGCCCCTATTTCCGCGATTTCGTCGATCAGCCTTCGTTGCGCCGGCGTCTTGATATAGTCGCGCCATACGGGCTGGACCCGCTCCACAAAGGCCTGCTGGTCGTCCACCTCATTCACCTCCACACCGCTGGCGCGGATCGTCTTTTCGGCATCCAGCGTTTTCAGATCCCATAATTTACGCATATAGGGCACCGATTCACGGGCGGATTTGCGGACAATCTCCTGCTCGCTTGCAGTCAGCTTTTCCCAGCGCTGCCGCGACATGACCAGCACTTCGGGCGCGATAACGTGACGGGTCAGGCTATAATATTTCGCGACCTCGAAATGGCGCCCTTCGAAATAGGATGGCCAGTTGTTTTCCGCACCATCGATAACCCCCTGCACCAGCGACTGATATACTTCGCCCAATGACATCGGGGTCGGATTGGCACCCAGTTCCTGGATCAGCGAGACGTACAAATCGCTGTTCTGGACGCGCAACTTCATGCCTGCCATATCTTCGGGCGTCCGGATCGGCCGTTTTGTGTTGTAGAAAGACCGTGCGCCGGAATCGTAAAAGCACAGGCCGATCAGGCCATGCGGTTCCAGCGAGCGAAGGACTTGCTGCCCCGGCGCGCCGTCCATCGCATCGCGCATATGTGCAACATTGTTGAACAGGAAGGGGAGCCCCAGAATATTGGTCATCGGCTCTATCGAATTGAGCGGACCGAGACTGACCCGGTTGATATCAATCCCGCCAAAGGTCGTCATTTCGAGCGTGTCCCGTTCCGCGCCCAATTGGCTGCCAGCATATAGTTTGATCGAGAGCCGGCCATCCGAATAGCCTTCCATCAGGCGGCCCATCTCGGTGATCGCCAGGGATGTGGGATAGCTTGCGGGATGAAACTCGGCCGTTCGGAACACTGAGCCCGGCGCCTTGGAACAACCGGCAAGTGCGGTGGCGGCGATGCCTGTGACAAGCATTTGCCGCCGGGAAAAGACAGCATGCTCACCCAAAGCCAGGACCCCGGTCGTCTTGTTCTCTCGGCATCGCATTATTGCCTCTCCCCGTTTCGGCCATGCAGAACAGCCTGTTATCCTCAATTGGCGATCAGCGCTGCACTCTTCCCGAACCATCTCCAGCCATCAGCTTCTGCACTTCATCTACGCTGACCCGATTGAAGTCGCCCAGGATACTGTGCTTGAGGCAACTCGCAGCCACCGCGAATTCAAGCGATTGCTGTTTGTCATCATAGGCATTCAGGCCATAAATAAGCGCCGAGGCAAAACTGTCGCCGCCGCCGACCCGGTCGACAATATCGGTGATCTCATAGTGACGCGAGAGCTTGAACCCCTGTTCGCGGTCACGCAAACAGGCGGACCAGCCATTGCGGTCCGCGCTATGGCTTTCACGCAATGTGATCGCGATGGTGCTCATGTCCGGGTAAAGCGCGAGCACTTTCTCGGACAGGGCTTCATATTTTGCGGTATCAAGTTCGCCGGTCTCCACATCGACGTCGACGCTGATATCGAGCGATTTCTGGCAGTCCTCTTCATTGGCAATGCCGATATCGACATATCTCACGAGTTCGGTCATCACCTCCGGCGCCGCCTTGCCATATTTCCACAGCTTGCCGCGGAAATTGAAATCGCAGGACACCGTCACCCCCGCCTTTTTCGCCTCCTTGAGGCATTCAAGGCTGAGATCGGCGGCTGACTGGCTAAGCGCCGGCGTGATGCCGGTAATATGCAACCATTTGGCACCTTCGAATATGGCCGGCCAGTCAAAGTCACCGGGGCCACATTCGCAGATTGCGCTATGGGCCCGGTCATATACCACTTTCGAGGGTCGCTGATTTGCGCCCGATTCGAGATAATAGATACCTACCCGGTCGCCGCTGCGACGGATCATCGATGTGTCTACGCCAAAGCGGCGCACTTCGTTTATCGCGTGCTGGCCGATATCATTGTCCGGAAGCGCGGTCACAAAAGCGGAGGACAGACCGTAATTGCTCAGCGCTACGGCGACATTGGCCTCGCCGCCTCCGAACGTCGCTTCAAACGCCGGCGACTGAAAAAAGCGCTCATGCCCCGGCGATTTCAGTCGCAGCATGATTTCACCGAATGACAAAAACTCCGCCATATCTCTTATCCTTCCCTATGTATTTGTCGGGCGGGCGATCTTGATCGCTTCCCGCGCCAATCTTGTGATGGCTTCATAATCACCTGCTGCGATTGCATCTTTTGGTGTCAGCCAGCTTCCGCCGCAGGCGATGACCGACGGCAGCGCCAAAAATTCTGCGAGATTGTCGGCTGAAACACCGCCCGTCGGCATGAAACGCATATCGCGGAATACCGAGCTGAACGCCTTGAGCATCGGGACCCCGCCCGCCAGCTTGGCCGGGAAAAACTTTACCGTCCGCAGTCCCAGCGCATAGGCCCGCTGCACTTCGCCGGCGGTCATTGTGCCGCCGAAAAACGGCAATCCGGCATCGATACAGAAACGGGCGACATCGTCGACCAGCCCCGGCGACACCACAAATTGCGCACCGCGCGCCTGGACGGCCTCGGCCTGCTCCACGGTGAGGACAGTACCTGCACCCACAATGATATCCGAGGTCGATTCGACAATTGCCGACAGACAATCGAGCGCAGCGTCGGTCCGAAGTACCAGTTCGACCACGCTGAGCCCTCCTGCCTTGAGGGCTTCGGCCGTTGCGATTGCCACGTCGGGATCGCTCGCTTCGATAAGAGGCACGACCGGTGCAGCGGCCAATCTGGCATCCAGTTGCCCGGCGATATCATTGCTCATGTCATAACTCCTGTCTCTTTCCGGCGCGCTCACAATAGCGGTTCGGACGATGTTCGACGATGCCCCTCTAGATCGCCACCAGTTTGCAGCGGGCCTCCAGATTGTCCCCGAATGTCGCTTTGACGGTCTGCCCGCTCTCGACATCGTGGACACCGGTAATGGCACCTGCCGAAACCCAGATTCCGGGGGTAATTTCTATGTTCCGCTTCCGGAGCAGCTCCAGCAGGAACACGACCGAACCGAAGGGCCCGTCAAGCATGTCCCCCATATTGTTCGACCCCACGGTTGCCCCGTCAATTTGCAGGCTGACCGGCATCGCCAGCAAATCGGCATCGGGCCAATTCGGTATCGAGGGGCCGAGGACGATACCCTTGTTATTGCCGAAATCGGAGACTGTTACCGCCGGCCCATATCCGTTGATTCCGGAAAAGGGCGAACTGGCGATTTCGATTCCGACCCTTATGTCATCAATATATCGCCCGATGGTGTCGATGCTGCATTCTTCTTGGGGTACGGATCCCAGGCGCAGCAGGACCTCCGCTTCCGCTGCCGCAAATCCATCGCTGTAAATGGGCATCAAGGGGACATCGCCATTGGGGGCGTCAACAATTTCATCGATAAAAATGGGCCCTGACAGTCGCTCGGCGGCAAATTGCTCCGTTCGATCTGCCGGGACACGACCCACTTTCCATCCGCCAACCGGACGCCCGTCGAGGGCAATCGCGATATCCTGAATGGCATAGCCGTCGTCCATCGATTGCGGAATTTCACCGGGATAAGAGTGAAAGGCAGACGCCGTCTTGCGCGCTTCGACAAAAGCTTCCGCGATCGATTGGTGTCCCAAATTTTCTTGCATGCCGATAATTCCTCTTTGCCCAAATTTCCTTAATAGACACCGGTGTCAAAAACAAGTAGCTTTCGTTTCTATTGCTTTTCGGCATGCGGTCGACCTAATGATCTATTTGCGCTATGCCGCCGTACAAATAACGCTGGAAATTGCCCTGTCGGGTTCGAAATATGATACCGATCAACACACGGATTTTCTGAATGCCCACAAGAGCAAATCGTCCGAAGACAAAACAGCCAACGATCAACGATGTTGCGGCCCTGGCGGGCGTATCGAAAAAGACGGTCAGCCGCGTTATCAACGAGTCTCCCCTGATCAGCGAGAAGACCAGAGAGAAGGTCAAAACGGTGATCGCGGAACTGGGCTTCGTGCCAAATCCGCAGGCGCGGGCACTCGCCTTTCGGCGGAATTTTCTCATCGTGTTGCTGCATGACAATCCGAATGCCCAGACGGTACTCAATTTCCAGAATGGCGTGCTCGATGCGATCAAGGATAGTGATCTCGCGCTTCTTGTCCGCCCCGTGGATCGCGATTCCGACGATATGCTGGAAAATGTGAGGGTATTCCTGGAGAAACAGCGGCCAATTGGCGCGCTTCTCCTGCCGCCAATTTCCGAAAATGATGATCTGACCGAATTGTGCCAGTCGCTGGGCGTCCGCTATGTCCGGATCGGCTCTGCCGAGCTTGACGAACCGGGAAAATGCATATCGTCAAATGACAGAGAAGTCGTCGAAAAGGCCTGTCGCAAGCTGATTGAACTCGGGCACCGGCGCATCGGTTTTGTAAGAGGTCCCCAGGGCTTTCGATCCGCACGGGAGCGCGAGCTGGGATTTCAGGATGCCCTGCGTGGCGCTGGACTGACGATGTCCGAAGAACTCATAGCTCAGGGCAATTACCGGATAGATTCCGGAACCGAGGCGGGACATAAATTATTGTCACTGAAGGACCGGCCGACCGCTATATTTGCCAGTAACGACGAAATGGCCGCGGGCGTGATGCAAGTCGCGCTAGGCAACGGGATTTCCGTCCCCGAACAATTGTCGATTATCGGCTTTGATGATTCCCCCACCGCCACCCATATCTGGCCCCGCCTTAGTACGGTGCGCTGGCCGATACGCGAAATGGGCGCGCACGCTGCGCACATGCTCGTCTCCGAATTTCTGCCGCCCGTACCGGGTATCAGTGAACCCGAATATGCCATGCTTGCGTCTACATTTGTCGAGCGCCAGTCGGTGGCGGCTCCGGAGAAATAGAGCTTAGCGGGCAGGCTTTGACGGCACCAAGAGACGGATGGCAAACTGTCTGTCTTCCCCACATTATTTCCCGCGCATGCGAAAGGGCCGATTTCCGGGAGAGTGGAAATCGGCCCTGGCTGGCGAAACGGTCCGTGAAATTCCGGGATTGGAACCAGAATTGAAGACCCGAACGCCGGATATTCAAAGCGGGGTAATTATCTAGAAATTATACCGCGCTCCGATCAGGAAATTGCGACCGGTATGGTGATACAGGGTCGGCAGTTCCAACCGGTCGAAAGTCTGGTGCTCGACCTCGTCGGTCAGGTTGATCGCCTCGAAGGTCACCGACAGCTTTTCGGTCAGCTGGTAGGATGTCGAAAAGTCGAGGTTGAAGGTCGCTGCCACGCCCCGCTCTTCCCGGCCTTCGGTGCGACCGCTGGCGGTCGGCCGCTGGGTCACATATTTGTCGCGATATGCGCCGGTGACCCGGGCACTGAATTTTTCATCCTCATAATAGAGCGTTCCGTTCAGACTATGCGGAGAAAAGCCGATGATATCGTCCGATTTCACATAGGTGTAGTTCGCTGTTACGCCGAAATTTTTCAGAAGACCCGGCAGGAAGGTGAAAGGCGTTTGGAAAACGATTTCAAGACCCTCGATCTTGGCATCTCCCCCGTTCACCTGTTGCTCGATGTCTACGCGCGGATCCAGTCCGTTCGCAAGGTCGATACCCAGCGGACTGGTCGGCGAAGCAACCGAGGTCGGCAGACCGGTCTGACTGAAGGTCGTTTCGACCGTATCGCTCAACAGGAAAAACGAGCTGACATCTTTGCGGAACAATGACAGCGCCAGCAGACTTTCCGGCTGGAAATACCATTCAAAGCTCAGATCGTAAGTCCATGCGCGATAGGGATCGAGACCCGGGTTACCAAGGCTGAGCTTGTAGGGAGGGCCGGCGAAGGAGTCGATCGAACCACCCGGCGTCAGGTTGCCAAGCGAAGGTCGCGCCATCACCCGTGACACACCGCCGCGAATGAGGAAGTCCGATCCCGGCTCCAGAACCAGGTTAACGGATGGCAGCCAATCGTCATATTTACGGGTGAGCGTTACATTGGTCGTGCCGACAAAACCGGTCGAAGCGGTTTTGGTTTCGACATAGCGCACGCCCGCGTCTCCGCGCACCGGCATTCCGCCCAACTCGAAATTGAAGTCTGCCTGGACGTAACCGCCATGATCTGTTTCCACCACGCCGCGGGTATCCTGGAGGCGCTGGACCGGTTCGATGTTGAACAGGTCGATCAATGCAGCTGACGCTTCAAAATTGGCCGAGACCCAAGAGGTGTCGATACCCGACGCCCCTAGACCCTTGCCAAAATCGGTGACCAGTCCGGCGAGCGCATCCGACACCACAGGTGCAGTTGTGAAGCCTGGCAGACCGTCAACACTTCCTTCGGCACGGCCTTCGAAAGTGGAGAATTCAAATTTCTTGTAACTATAGCCTGCGCTCAATGTAATATTGTCATTGGCTTCCCAGGTCAGGTTCGGCTGCAGCGTATCATAGGTGTTCTTAACGCCCTGCGGACGGTTACGATATTGCGTGAACAGGAAAGACCCGGGGTTGGTGACATCAAGATCACCATAGCTGATCGCAGGCGTATCGAAGCCATTGGTAAAGTCATAGGAATAGCCATTGACCGCGTTGGCAGCATCAAAGAATATGGTTGCCTGCTGCGGCACCTTAAAATCCGATACCGAAATTCCGCCAAGAAGGTCGAAGCGCAATGTGTCGGTCACATCATATTTGAGGCGGCCGGTTATCTGGTAATATTCATTGGACAAGATATCCCGGCGATGTTCGCTGCGGATCGGGACGAGCCCGTTTGCAGCATCGGGCTGCACGTTGGCAACAAGCCGTGTGATCACGCCGTCTGAATTGACGGTATAATCGGTTACGTCAAAATTGTCGGTGTTGCTCCGCACGAAAGCTTCCAGAAATTCTTCGTCCCGGACTCCGTTGAATTTCGAATATAGTCCGTCGAAGGTGACACTGAACCGGTCGCTGGGCCGAAACTCCAGCGAACTGGTGATACCGATACGTTCCTGCTGATAATCCAGCCGACCATAGCGCGGAATCCGGGCATAATATGCATTGCGCAATTCCTCACAGGCACCGCCCGTCGGATTGCCAGTGCAATCTTCGCCATTTGCAGACCGGAACGTCCCCAAATCATCGAACCGGACCGACGAGAAACCTTCCTCGCGAATGTCGCGATCCGAATATGCGACCGACACCAGCGCACCGAATGTTTCATCGGCATTGGTGTAAGACAAGAGTCCTGCCACGCGAGGACCGAGGTCTTCGGAAAGATCATTGTAAAAACCCTGTACCGAAACCGCTCCGGTGAGCCCCGGACCATAATCGGAAGGCCGTCCCGTATTCAGCTCCACATTAGCGCCCAGCGAACCCTCCTCGATAGCGGCAGACTGGGTTTTGCGAACTTTCAGTTCGTTGAACAGTTCGGAAGCGAAAGCGTTGAAATCGAAGGAGCGCGAACGGTTGGTGCCGCCGGAAGCGTCAGAACCACCATTTGTCGAAATGGCTTCCAGGCCATTGATGCGGACGCGGGTAAAATCACCGCCCAGTCCGCGAACCGTAACACGGCGTCCCTCACCAGCTTGACGGTCGATCGCAACGCCCGGGATCCTCTGCAGCGACTCGGCGAGGTTCAAGTCCGGGAAATCGGCGATGTCTTCGGCTTTGATGACGTCAACGACGCCGGCATCAAGACGCTTTTCATCCAATGCCGCGTTCAGGCTTCCCCGAAAGCCGGTAACGACGATAACCTCGTCACTGTCCGCGGTCTGCTCGCCATCCTGTGCATGCGCAGGCGCGGCCAGCAAACCGGCCAGTGATACGCTGCACGCGAGCGCAGCGACAGCGGAACGGCGCGCATGTCCAAAATTGTTTTTCATTATATTTCCTCCCAAAAATTCTTCAAAAGTCAGCCCGAATAGTCAAAATGACACCGGTTACTCTGCAAAGCAAAAAAACAGCTGACAGGTTGCTACATAATTTTCAGAAAAGTGGAACCAATTGGTCATGCCTCTCCTCCATTCACGCTAATTTCAATCCGGTTTTATACGGTAACCGGTGTCATTCTTATTGCTGCTTCTGAAAACTTATGTCAAGAGAGAATTGTTGGGAGAGAAAAAATGATCAAAAAATTGGTGCTAATATGGATCGCATTGGCCGGATTTGCGGGCTTTCAAGCCTCAGGAGCGATCGCGCAAGACAGAATCGCTTTCCCCGGTGCCGTTGGCCCCGCGGCGCAAACCAGAGGTGGCGCCGGCGGAAAAATTGTCCGGGTTACCACATTGGCTCCGGACGGTCCGGGCTCGCTAAAAGCGGCGATCGCGCAAAAGGGTCCGCGGATCATTATATTCGAAGTTGCCGGTGTCATAGACATGGGCAGAAGCAATCTGACCATCGATGAACCCTATATCACGATTGCCGGGCAAACCGCGCCGGGACCGGGTATCACCATCATCAAAAGCGGCATCGACGTCAGAACCCATGACGTGATCATCCGCCACCTGCGGGTCTATACCGGCGTCGACGGACAACCCAAGCGCAGCGGGTGGGAAGCGGACGCTTTTTCGACCGTGCGCGCTCGCAATGTCATCGTAGACCATTGCACCTTCCTCTGGGCCATTGATGAAAACATGTCTGCATCCGGCCCGCGATTCACCGGTGATAGCATCGAGGAATGGCGGCAGGGAACCAGCCGAAATATCACATTCTCAAACAATCTTGCAGCCGAAGGCCTGGCCGACGCCAGCCATCCCAAGGGCGAACACAGCAAAGGCTCGTTGATTCACGACAATGCCACCGGTATTGTCTTCTACCGCAATCTCTGGGCGCATAATGTCGAACGCAATCCGCTTTTGAAAGGCGGCGCGCAGGGTCTGATGGTCAACAACGTCATCTATAATCCCGGCCATCGCGCGGTGCACTATAATCTGATGAACCTCGAATGGGCGGGACAAGAATATGTCACCGGAGAAATAACCGCGATCGGCAATGTCATGCGGGGCGGCAATGATACCAACGAAGAGCTCCCTTTCCTGATGCTGGGCGGTGACGGCGACCTGAAATATTATGGTCGCGACAATCTGGCCGTTGACCGGCATGGCAAGGCGCTGCCGATGTTCGGTCGCTATGGTGAAACCCAAGCCAGGCTGGTCACCGTGAAACAGCCGATGGCGTCGACTGACGATATGCGCATCCTCTCCTCCCGCGACGTGGAAACATCGGTGCTCGCAAGCGTGGGCGCCAGGCCGTGGGCACGGGACAAGGAAGAGATCCGCATATTATATTTTGTCGCGGAAGGCCGCGGCGAGATTATCGATGATGAAAACGAGGTCAGCGCCTATCCGGCGGTGACGGAGCCTGTGCGCGCGGCCTTCGACGAAAGCCAGTGGGATCTGGAGACGATGGAACCCTTGTCCGGACTATATCCCGGCCAGACGGGACCCGCCCCGGCAGAAAATCTGAGCGAACGGGACGCGGCGATGCGCGGGACAGGAAAATGATCGCGCCGGAAGCCCGGTGAGGACGTGACGCTTCGTCGGCGCACATTGTTGGCAGGCTCAGTGGCTGGCCTTGTCTTGCCCGCAGCCACCTGCGGGGCCCAGTCGCAATCACCTTCGGCCAGCAGATATTCTGACGGCGGCTCCGGATGGAACCGGCCGGCCCACATCCGTCCGGACGATAGCCTCTTCCTCTGGCCAGACGATACACTGGATATCCCTGACGGTCTTGCCGAAGAGGTCCTTCAGCGCAGTGATGATCCCTTGGCCAGCGACCGCATCGCGCAGAATATCGTCAAGCCGCGTCTCGATATTTTCCGGCCAGCAGAACCCAACGGCACGGCGGTCATCATCGCCCCCGGCGGCGGATATCGATATTGCGTGGTCGACAAGGAAGGCTATGAACTGGCGCGGTTTCTGCGGGACCGAGGAACCACCGTCTATGTTTTATTCTATCGGTTGCCGGCCGACGGCTGGGCGAACGGAAATGACGTTCCGCTGGCCGACGCCCAGCGGGCAGTTCGGCTGGTCAGAAGCCGCGCGAAACTGGAGCGGATCGATCCGGCGCGCATTGCCTTCGCAGGATTTTCCGCAGGCGGCCATGTTGCCACCAGCCTGATGACGCGCTTTGATGCCGGCGTCTATGATCCAGTCGATATTGCGGACGCGGCCCCCGCTCGCCCTGATGCATTGGTCGCTATTTATCCGGTCGTGTCGATGGATTCGGCGATCGCCCATATCGGCAGCCGGGACCGGCTGATCGGTACTAAGCCGGATGCCGCCCTAACCGCACTTCATTCACCCGAGCAAAATGTCCGGGCGGACATGCCACCCCTGTTCCTGCTCCATGCCGAGGATGACGATGTCGTTCCCGTCGCTAACAGCATGCGTTTGCACCAAGCCGCCAGCGAGACCGGAACGCCCGTCGAGGCCCATTATTTCGCGAAGGGCGGACATGGCTTCGGCCTGATGAAAACCGCGGGTCTACCGGTTGCTATCTGGCCGGAGCTGCTATGGAACTGGATGAACGCACAGCAGTTGCTCTGAAGGTCGGGCCTTCGCCGTCAATATTTCCAGCGTTCGGTTAGCATTTTCGCTTTGCCGTCTTTGACAGCAATCTCTGCGGATGGTTCTTTCGGATTGCCGTCCTGAAACAGCTCGTAAATGACGGTTCCGTCCTGCTGCAGGCTCTCGATCACCCGCACCGGCGTGAACAAGCCTGAGGGCGCTGCGGCACGCGCGTTTTCAGGGACATCGGCCCAGGCCAGATCGCGCTGCACCTCTACCACAACATAGGTGCCGTCTTCCTCCAGCATGTCCAGCTCGACCTCGCTGCCATCGGGCCGCGTTCCTTCCACGTCGTAGAAGACCATGCCGTCGCGTTCCTTGCGTTCGGCCTCGCTGATCACCATGCCCGGAATTTCTGCCAGCGCAGCAGACCGCACGGCATCGGGGATATCATCGACCTTTGTGATCGTGGCTTCCGGGCCGGCGTCCAGTATCGCCGGCTGCTCGGCTTCATTGTCCTGCTTTGAACAAGCGGCCAGCATCGCGCAGCCCATTGCAATCGGAATCATATATTTCATCGTCTCTCTCCTGTGTTTTCAGCTTCCTGGCTGGATATAGGGCACGGTCGCAAACAGCTCCCGTTCCCATTTTCGCGGATCGCGCTCGACGCGGCTATCCTCATCGAAAATCATCGTTTTGCGCATCGTCATGTCATAGGGCGCCCAACCGGGATTGCCGGTACGGGCGAAGGTGACAAAGGCCTCCATCAAACGTTCGCTCATCGCCCGTTGCGCAGCCGAGGCGTCGGCGACCGTCCCGAAAGACAGCGCGATATCGTCTGTATGTTTGGCCTGCTCGAAATCAAGCTGGTAGACGAACGTCCTGTCCGCAGCGGGCGGCCCTGCCCTTGCCCGCGCTTCGGCTTCCTCCACCTGCCCGCGCCAGCTGCGCGCGGCAGTGACGATGCCGTGAAACAGTTCGAGAGGTCTGGCTTCGGGATAGCGGGCACGAAACTGCGTCACCACCCAGTCGGGCCGGATATCGACCCGCATTTGCGGCGCAATCCGCTCGGCCAGATTTTTCATGGTCAGGCCTGCGATGGGAGGCTTGTCCGGATGGTAGAAAGCGCGCGTCTCCATGACCGTATTGCCGAGCAACATCGGAATATCACGGGACTGCGGCGCGGCATCCGGCCAAAAGGGGTGCCGCATCAAATGCTGCATATCGAGCACTGGCCCCATGTAGACATTGCCGCCGAGCACGGGATCGATGGCGGACAGCGCTTCTGTCAATTGCTCGATCGGGGCGGTTGCCGGATCGACATTTTCGCCAAGTGCTGCGAGGAAGGCCTGCATACGTTTTGTCGCGTTGAGCGGACCCGATGCGGTCACCTGCTGGCCCGACATTGTGATCGCCTTGTGGAACAGCCCCTTGGCCGCGGGCATAGCCATTAGCGTCGCAATCTTGGCGCCGCCGCCCGACTGGCCAAACAGGGTGACATTGGCGGGGTCACCACCGAATGCGCCAATATTGCGCTGAACCCATTGCAAGGCGACGATCAGGTCCAGCTGCCCGTTGTTGCCGCTGTCCGGGAAACGCTCGGGCATATAGAGATAGCCCAGCGCATTAAGCCGGTGGTTGACGGTGACGACAACCACATCGCCGCTTGCCGCCAGATTCGTGCCATCGTTGACCGGATCGGTCACGCTGCCGGTCGAATAAGCGCCGCCGTGGAAATAGACCATCACGGGTCGTACATGTTTGGCGTCGCCGGCCGGCGTCCAGACATTGAGGAAAAGGCAGTCCTCCGATTGCGGCTCATATCTTCCGCCCCGCTGCGGACAGGCCGGACCGAATCCATCTCCCGCCCACTGTTCGGCGCCGGTGACCGGCTGCGGTGCCTGAAAGCGCTTGGCGCGCGCATAGCGGATACCGGCAAAACGCCTTGCCTTGATTGTTACCTTGTCGGCCGAATCATATTGAAAACTCCCCAGATAGCGTCCGGCCGGCGCATCTATCGTGGGAGAGGTTATTGTTGCAGCATTGGCGGCACCAGCACTCAGGGCAAAGGCCCCGATCCCGCCAAGCACGGCCCGGCGGGTCGGGCAAAATCTATCGTGCGAGCCAGCCACCATCGACCGCCAATATATGCCCCTGCACATAGTCGGACGCGCCTGACGCCAGGAAGACGGCTGCTCCGCCCAGATCGGACGGATCGCCCCAGCGTCCTGCGGGAATCCGCTCCATGATCTGCCGGTTGCGATTCTCGTCGGATTGCAGGGCAGCGGTATTGTTGGTCGCGATATAGCCCGGCGCGATTGCGTTGACGCAGACCCCTTTGGATGCCCATTCATTGGCCAGCAGCTTGGTCACCCCGCCCACGCCCGATTTGGACGCGGTGTAGCTGGGCACGCGTATGCCGCCCTGGAACGTCAGCATCGAGGCGATATTGATGATCTTGCCGATCCGGCCGTCGGCCTCGTACGCTGCAATCATCTCGCGCCCGGCGGCCTGGCACAGGAAAAACAGGCTTTTGAGATTGGTGTCGATCACCGCATCCCAGTCTTCCTCGGTAAAATCGACCGCGTCGTTGCGACGGATGATACCGGCATTGTTGACGAGAATATCGACGCTTCCGAGCTTTTCCCTGGTTTCGTCAATGATCCGGTCGACCGGCTCGATGGTCGAAAGATCAGCCGAGATAATCTCCGCCGTGCGACCCAGCGCCCGCGCTTTCTCGACTGTCTCGGTCGCCGGCGAGCGGCCAACCGCGGCGATATTGGCACCGGCTTCGGCCAGCGCCAGAGCGATGCCCTGACCGATGCCGGTATTGGCACCGGTCACGATGGCGGTCTTTCCACTGAGATCAAACATAGCGGTCATTTCAACTGGCAGATGTCCAGAACGTTCATATCGGTATAGTCGAGATTTTCGCCGCCCATCGCCCAGATGAAGGCATATTTCTTGGTCCCCGACCCCATATGGATCGACCAGGGCGGGCTGATCACAGCCTCTTCATTGGCGATAACAAGATGCCGCATGCTGTCCGGTTCGCCCATATAGTGAAACACCCGGTCGCTTTCTTCGGGCATGTCGAAATACATGTAAATCTCGCTGCGCCGGTCGTGAAGATGCGGCGGCATGGTGTTCCATACGCTGCCTTCTTCAAGCACGGTCAGCCCGAGCAGCAGTTGCGCGCTGTCACAGATGCCCGGGATGACGAGCTGATAGATAGTCCGCTGATTGGAATTGGCGAGATCGCCGCGCTCCAGCGGATTCGCCTGGTCGAGCGTGATATGCTTGATCGGCAGCGTCTTGTGCGCGGGCAGCGAAGCCAGATAGAAACGCGCGCCCTGCCCTTCGAACGTGATGTCCTTTGACCCCATCGGGATATAAAGACATTCCTTGTTGCCCATCTCGAAACTTTCGCCGTCGACGGTAATCTTGCCAGCCGTGCCGATATTCACTGCTGCCATTTCGCGGCGCTCGAGGAACGGATGGCCTTTCGCGGATTCCGGCTCGGACTGCACGGGCATCTGCAACGGCACGGCTCCCGGAACGGCCCCGCCAATCACGAAGCGCTCGTTATGCGAATAGTTGAGGTTGATCTTGCCATCCTCGAACATCCCGCTGACCAGATGACGGTCGACAAGCGCGTCATTGTCCACAGATTCCATCATGTCCGGATGGGTTGCATGGTAGGTTTTCTGAAACATTGCGGCTACTTCCTTGTCTATTGGCGGTCAGTCATAACTTGTCTTGAAAGCCTTTCTATGACCCTTGGTAACCGGTGTCAATTTCAATCTTGTTTTCCCCCCTAAAGGGCCGCCAGACTGATTCATGTCTTGGATTTATGCTCTGCAGCCATCAGCGTAGACAGCTTCAATATCCGATCTTCAGTCATCAACGGGGATCAGATGGCTGCCGCATGTCGACGAAGAAAAGATTTAGCAGGATACGGTATCCCGGCTATTTTTGAAACTTCCGGCTTTGTCTGTGCAGATCAACAAGCCATATCGGAAAAGTGGCGGAGCCGGAGGGATTCGAACCCTCGATAGGTTGCCCTATACACGCTTTCCAAGCGTGCGCGATCGACCACTCTGCCACGGCTCCGCACATACCGCCTGACCCGTGAATCCGGTCGAATGTCAGACAGCGCCGCTTCCCTAATGCCGGATTCGCGCTTTCGCAAGCGATTGTGTCGCGTTAGGGTGCGCGTCAGGAAAGAAACCCGTTCGCCCTGAGCTTGTCGAAGGGTCGATTGCGCCTGGCCAGATGCTTCGGCAGGCTCAGCACGAACGGAATTTTGGGGATGTTTTTATGAGAAAAATCAGCGCCGTCGTTTCACTATTCGCTCTGTTGAGCGCGACACCCGCCCTCGCCCAGGAAGCCGAGAAGCCGGAATATCCCAGCCCCAATGCCATTGTCGATGCGGCCCCGGCCAGCGACTGGGTGAAGATTGCGCCGAGCGACCTGCTGGTCATGGACCTCGCGCCCGATGCGGAAGGCAACGCGCGCCGCGTGGTCATCCAGCTTATGCCGGAACCCTTTTCGCAAGGCTGGATCCGCAATATCCGCAAGCTCGCCGCTTCGCGATGGTGGGATGGCACCAGCATCAACCGGGTGCAGGACAATTATGTCGTGCAATGGGGCGACGCCGGTTACGACAATCCGGAATCGGGCGAGACCGAGCAGAAAGCTTTGCCGGAGGGGTTGGAGACGGTGCCGGAATGGCAATATGATCTTGTTGATCCAGCTAAGGAAAAAGTGATTGCAATTCATCCATCAGAATATTTCTCTGATGAAATCTATGCAGGGTGGGCCAATTTTTATAAGGGATGGCCAATAGCATCGGACACTAGTGGCGGAGAATGGCCCATCCACTGCTACGGTGCGGTCGGTGTCGGCCGCAACTATTCCCCCGATACCGGCAGCGGCGCCGAACTTTACACCGTGATCGGCCATGCGCCGCGCCATCTCGACCGCAATATTGCGGTGGTCGGGCGGATCTTAGAGGGGATCGAACATCTCTCCAGCCTGCCACGCGGCAAGGGGCAGCTGGGATTCTACGAGGACGCCAGCAAGCGCGTGCCGATTATATCCATCCGGCTGGGCGATGCACTGGCCAAAGGCGCATCTCCCGCCTTCGAATATCTCGACACCGAAAGCGAAGTTTTCGCCCAATATGCCGATGCCCGCGCCAATCGGCGTGATCCGTTTTTCATTGTCCCGGCTGGCGGGGCGGATATCTGCAATATTCCGGTGCCGGTGCGCCGAGTGACGGGAGAGTGAGGAGTGGAGTGCACCTGCGGAGGCAGGTGCCCATCTCTTGTCATGGCGTCTAGCCGCTGACCCGGAGATGGATCCCCGCCTTCGCGGGGACACAATGGACGCCTTTCCGCTTTCCGACATCATGATATGTGATTCACGGATGGTTCCCCGGCGAAGGCCGGGGCCCAGAATATTCCCGCCTTCGCCTTTTAAACCGCAACGACAGGACTCGACTGGACCCCGCCCTGCGGCGGGGCACAATTTTGCCTTTCCTACATCCGACAATTTGGATTAATCTGGCCTCATGTTCCACCCCCTTGCCTCGACCTTCCACCTTCGGTTTCCAGCAATTTCCGTGCGCCGATCATCTTCCGGAATAGGGTGTGTGACCCTGTGTGACCCAAAGAATGTTCCCCGCCGCAGGTCGGGGCACGGAAACCGCCTTTACAAGGGCAGAAAGCTTTCTTTTTCTTAACAGTGTAAAGTTTGTAAAGTTCAGCAGGGAAAGAGTCGCATGAAAAACTATTTTCGATCCGCGCACATCGCCTTTTGGGCCTTGGCCGCAGCGTGTTTTTCATTCTCCTCTCCGGTCCTGGCGCAAGAGGAGGTCGCAGAAAAAAGCCCCTCTGAAATCCTCGCCGCAGCCCCAGCCGATCACTGGCTGCCAATCCCGCTGGGCGACCTGCTGGTCTTCACCCTGCCCGACGCGGCAGACGGGACGAAACGGCAGGCCGTGATCCAGCTACTCCCCGCCAGTCTCTCCGGCGGTCATGTCCGCAATGTCCGTAGTTTCGCGCGCACGCGCTGGTGGGACGGCACCAAAATCTATCGCGTCGCCAAGGATTTTGTCACCCAGTTCGGTGGCAATCCCGACGCTAAGACACCGCCCAAGGGACTCGAGACCGTTCCGGAGAGCGAATATTATAACGCCGCGCTGGGTGCCAGACGCGATGCCGATATGGCGGCGCTGCAGGCGGCGGTCGACTATAGCAATGAATATCGGGGCACGGCGATCCCACCGCTGATGAAGATGATCTACGAAAATGGCGGCGCACAGAAAGTCGGTTTCGGCGGCGGCTGGCCGATTGGTAGCAAGACCGTCGACGGCGAGACGAAATATTATCCGCTGACCTGTCGCGGGTCCCTGTCCCCTGCCCATTATGATCCGCCGGATACGGGAACGGGCGCGGAAATGTCGGTGATCACCGGCGAAGCGGCGCGCAGCCTCGACACGACCTTCGGCATGGTCGGGCGGGTGATCGACGGACTGGAGCATTTGCAGAATCTGCCGCTCGGCACCGATCCGGGTGGCTTCTATGCCGACAGGTCGGAATATATCGAAATCGTCTCGATCCGGCTGGCCAGCGAACTGCCGCTGGCGGAGCAGCCCGCCTATGAATATCTCGCCAGCTACAGCCCGGCGCTGCTGCAATATATCGAGGCCCATGGCGGTTATGGCAATATCTGCACCGTCCCGGTGCCCATTAGGAAAGTTTCAGAATAGGGTAATAAAATTACAACGCGTCTCGCGCGCAGCGTCATTTGCTGGTAATGATGTGCGATTAGACTCGTCAGAACAGGAGCTCCTCCATGCGCGTTGGTACCCCCAGAGAAATCAAGAATCACGAATATCGGGTCGGCCTGACCCCCGAATCGGTCCGCGAACTGACCGCCAATGGCCATGATGTGCTGGTCGAGACCGGCGCCGGACTTGGCATAGGCGCGGAGGATACCGAATATGTCGCCGCCGGTGCAACCATTGCTGCGACCGCTGCCGAAATCTTCGAAAAATGCGAAATGGTGGTCAAGGTCAAAGAACCGCAGGCCGTAGAACGGGCGATGCTGCGCGAAGGCCAGATATTGTTCACCTATCTTCACCTCGCGCCCGATCCGGAACAGACCGCCGATCTGGTCAAATCCAGGGCGATCTGCATTGCCTATGAAACGGTCACCGGCACCGGCGGACTGCCCCTGCTCAAACCGATGAGCCAGGTCGCCGGACGCATGTCGATCCAGGCCGGTGCGACCGCGCTGGAGAAAGCCCATGGCGGCCGTGGCATCCTGCTCGGCGGCGTCCCCGGCGTTGCCCCCGGCAAGGTAACGATTATCGGTGGCGGCGTGGTCGGCTTCAATGCCGCGCAAATGGCCGCCGGTCTCGGCGCGGATGTGACGATCCTCGACCGCGATCCGGACGTGCTGGAATCGGTCGGCACCCATTTCGAATCGCGGGCCAAGACGCGCTTCTCGAACAAGGCCAATCTGGCCGAATGTGTGGCCGAGGCTGATCTGGTGATCGGCGCGGTGCTGATCCCCGGAGCAGAAGCGCCGAAGCTGGTGACCCGCGACATGCTGTCGACCATGCGTCCCGGTTCGGTGCTATGCGATGTCGCGATCGACCAGGGCGGCTGTTTCGAAACCTCGAAGCCGACCACCCACGAAGATCCGACCTATGTCGTCGACGATATCGTCCATTATTGCGTCGCCAATATGCCGGGCGCAGTATCGCGCACCTCGACCTATGCGCTCAACAATGTGACCCTGCCGCACACGCTGGCGATTGCCAACAAGGGCTGGGAAAGCGCGCTGCGCGATGACCGCCATCTGGCCGAGGGGCTGAACGTGTGGAATGGTCATGTGACCTACAAGGCGGTCGCCGAGGATCTGGGCTATGACTATATGCCGGTGTCGGAGGTTGTGGGATTGAAGGCTTAAATCTGGTTGTAGGCGATCGCCATATTGTGCACCTGCGCAGGCAGGTGCCCATCTCCAGACAGTTGGGCCAGACGCAATAGTTGGAGATGGACCCCGGCCTTCGCCGGGGCACTGAATGAAGGAACAACAGATGGCAGCAGCAGACCAGAAACCGCTCGGATCGGGCTTTCACGCCAAGAGCGAACCGCACGAGATACTCGCCGGCATCGATCTGACCGGCAAGACCGCGATCGTCACCGGCGGCTATTCGGGGATCGGTCTGGAAACCAGCCGGGCACTGGCGAATGCCGGTGCCACGGTGATCGTCCCGGTTCGCGATCCGGCCAAGGCGGAAGAGAATCTTTCCTCGATCGAGGGCGACGTCTCCTCGGCGAAAATGGATCTCGCCGATCTCGATTCGGTGCGCGGCTTTGCATCTTCGGTCTATGACAGCATCGATGCGCTGGATCTGCTGATCAACAATGCCGGTATCATGGCCTGCCCGCTGGAACGCGTCGGGCCGGGCTGGGAAAGCCAGTTTGGCGTCAATCATATGGGCCATTTCGCGCTGACCAAGGCGCTCTTGCCCTTGCTCGAAAAGGCAAGCGCACCACGCGTCGTCGCGCTGTCTTCGATTGCCCACAAGCGAGGTGGCATCCTCTGGGACGATATCCAGTTCAAAAATAGCGAATATCAGAAATGGGTCGCCTATGCCCAGGCGAAAAGCGCCAACGCCCTGTTCGCCAATGCGCTCAGCCGCCGGATGCAGGCCTTTGGTGGCCGCGCTTTCTCGGTTCATCCGGGCGGGATTTTCACGCCACTGCAGCGCCATTTGCCGAAAGAAGAGCAGGTCGAACTGGGCTGGCTGAACAAGGACGGCAGCGTGCCGCCAGCGGTTGCCGCAATCTTCAAGACGCCGGCACAGGGCTGCACCACCAGCCTGTGGGCCGCCACCTCACCGCTGCTGAATGACATGCCCGGCGTCTATTGCGAGGATTGCGACGTCGCGCAGCTGATGGGCGAGGATAGCCTGCCCTATCAGCATTGCGCGCCGCATATCACGGTGGATGAAGACGCCGAACGGCTATGGGAGATCAGCGAGAAATTGCTCGCCGCTGCATGATGGAGACGGAAGACCAGGGTGCCAGTGAATATAGCGGTCTGCTGCAGCGCGATGCGAGCGGCTTTCTGCTGCAATGCGATGACGGCCATCGCTACCGGCTCGAACTGCTGCGCACGCCGGTTGACGAGGTCGAGAAGCGGGTCGTGGTAACCGGCCGGGTCATCGACGGCGCGCTCCTGGAAGCGGACGGGATAAGGCTGGCATGAATTTCGTAGCGGCACAAAATGGCGATATCCCGGCGCTCCGCGCGCTCGTCGAGAGCGCCTATCGCGGAGAGAGCGCGCGGCGCGGCTGGACCCATGAAGCGGATCTGCTCGACGGCCAGCGCACCGATGCCGAGGCGTTGCGCGAGATTATCGCCGCGGACAATCAGGTGATACTGCTCGCAAAGAAGGGCAATGCGATCACCGGATGCGTCCAGCTCTCCCGTGTCGGTGAGGGGCTTGCCTATCTCGGGCTGCTGACCGTCGATCCTGCCTTGCAAGCGGCTGGTCTCGGCAAGCAATTGCTGGGAGAGTCAGAACGATTTGTGCGAGATCAATGGCAGGCCAAAGCGATCGAGATGACCGTCATCCGCCAGCGCGAGGATCTGATCGCCTATTACAAACGCCGCGGTTATGCGCGGACCGGCGAGCTGCGTCCCTTCCCGCATGGTGATCGGCGCTTCGGCCTGCCGAAGACCACGGAACTGGAATTCGCGGTGCTGCGCAAGCCGATCTAGGCGGCCTTGCCCTCGAGCGCCTTCTGCCGGCGCCGCTGGACCGAGCTGCCCAGACCCAGCGCTTCGCGATATTTGGCCACGGTGCGCCGGGCAATGTCGAACCCCCGCTCCTTGAGCAGGGCGACCAGCTTGTCGTCGGACAGGATCTTCTTGGGGTCCTCGTTATCGATCAGGGACTTGATATGACTTTTCACCGCCTCCGCCGACGCCGCCTCGCCACCGGTCGAGGACTGGATGCCGCTGGTGAAGAAATATTTGAGCTCGAACGTTCCGCGCGAGCAGGAGAGATATTTGTTGGATGTCACCCGGCTGACGGTCGATTCGTGCATCTCGATCTGCTCGGCGATATTCTTGAGCGTCAATGGCCGGAGATGCGCTACGCCTTTGCGGAAAAACTCTTCCTGCTGCTTGACGATTTCGGTTGCGACTTTGACGATTGTCCGCTGCCGCTGATCGAGCGCCTTGACCAGCCAGTTGGCGTCGGCGAGGCATTCGTTCAGCCATTCCTTCGACTGCTTGTCCTGCGCGCCGTCTTTCAGTTCGGAATAATAGCTGCGGTTCACCAGCACTTTGGGCAGGGTGGCACTGTTCACTTCGATGATCCAACGGTTGGTCCGTTCCGCGACAAACACGTCCGGCACCACGGACTCGACCGCCCCGCCGCCGATCTTGCAGCCGGGCTTCGGATCATAATTGCGCAATTCGCTGATCATATCCATCAGGTCTTCGTCATCGACACCGCATATCCGCTTGAGCTGCGGCAGCGCGCCCTTGGCCAGCAGATCGAGATTGTCGATCAGCCGCGCCATGGCGGGATCATAACGATCCGCATCCTTGGCCTGCAGCGCCAGACATTCTGCGAGATTTCGTGCGCCTACACCGACAGGATCAAGGGTCTGGACGATAGCCAATATCCGCCGGACGTCCGCCAGTCCCACGTTCAGACGCTGGGCCAGCTCCAGCAGCTCTGCCTGCAAATAGCCGCATTCGTCGATCTGGTCGATAATATGCTGTGCGACAAACAGGTCGATACCGGACAAAATGGCTCCGGCTTGGTCCATCAAATGGTCGGTGAGCGTGATTTCAGCCACCAGCATATTCTCGAAATCCGGAGAATCGCCGGTCGCACCGGAGCCTTGACTAGCCCCGTTGAGACCCAGCTGACCATCCAGCGTGCCATCGCTGTCGGAAAGGCTGTTATTGGTAAAACTGTCCGTATGCCCTTCCATATCCAGAGCCGCTTCGGCCTCCGAAGGTCCGGCAGACAATATTTCGTCGCTGCCCTGCGCGCCCGGTTCGGCGGGCAGCTCCGGGACATCACCGGACTCGCCGCTCTCGGTCGATATCTCGCCGGTATCCAGAAGCGGATTCTTCTCGATCTCGTCAGAGATAAAGGTTTCCAGCTCGAGATTGGACAATGTCAGCAGCTTGATCGCCTGCTGCAGTTGCGGGGTCATTACCAGTGACTGGCTTTGCCGCAAATCGAGGCGAGGCGCGAGTGCCATGGCTAGAGCGCAAAGCCCTCGCCGAGATAGAGCCTGCGGACATTGGCATCGGCAACCAGGTCTTCCGGACTGCCGGCGAACAACACCTGACCGTCATAGATGATGCAGGCCCGGTCGACGATATCCAGCGTCTCGCGCACATTATGGTCGGTAATCAATACGCCGATGCCGCGCTCGCGCAGCTGGCAAACCAGATCACGGATATCGGCGATCGACAAGGGATCGATGCCGGCAAAGGGTTCGTCGAGCAGTACGATCGAAGGGCTTGCCGCGAGCGCGCGGGCGATCTCGCAGCGCCGCCGTTCACCGCCCGACAGCGCCATCGCCGGCGAACTGCGCAATCTGGTGAGACCAAATTCATCGAGCAGCCGGTCGAGCGTTTCTGCTCTGACGCCGGCTTCCGGCTCGACCATCTCGAGCACGGCCATTATATTCTGTTCGACAGTCATACCGCGAAAAATCGATGTTTCTTGCGGAAGATAACCGATGCCAAGGATTGCCCGGCGATACATCGGGAGAGCCGTAATATCCTCTCCGTCGAGCATGATCCGTCCGGCGTCCGGCCGAACCAGTCCCATGACCGAATAGAAGCAGGTCGTCTTGCCGGCTCCGTTCGGACCCAGCAGACCGACAACTTCGCCACGCCCCACCGACAGCGACACGTCCGACAGAACCGAACGCTTGTCATAGCTTTTGGCGATCGAAACCACGGCAAGGCCATGCTCCATCGCATCACTCGCCATCGCAGCGCCGGGATCGGCCATCGTCGTCGCTTCAGTCGCGGCTATATCATTCATCATTGATCCTCTTTGGCAAAGGCTGCCTTGTCTGTCGGTTAACAGCATGCCCCAATTTTATCAGAATTGGCAAGCTTTGTGCATGGCAGACCGAAATGCGTCTCTCTCTGTTAATAAATTTGCACCACCAGCACTCGCGTCGGCAAGGCTTTCCCGATGCCGCTATTGAACTGGATTTCTAAAAGAAAAGTCGGGAGATCAGTCTTTCCGTTGCGGAACGGTGAAGGTCCCCGACACCCGGCCGCTGGAGTCTTGCGAACCGACCGAGGATCCTCCGGTTGAGCGCCCGTCTATAGTGGACCGGCCCGACTCCAGATCGATGATGACCCGGCCGCCGGAGAGACGATTTGTACCCTGTGTGAGCGTCACATTGCCAATCAGGGTAATCAGACGACGGTTCAGGTCATATATTGCGACATTTCCGGACGCGGTGTCGCCGGCCTTGCGAATCGTAACACCGCCGGATGCATCGATGCGATCAATCTCAATTCCGCCGGCATTCCGGTAGGCAACGGTCATCCGTGCCGCGTTGAGCACCAGTCCGGCTTGCTCGACACGCACGGCGCCAGACAGAACCACGCGGTCAGCGCGGTCCTGCACTTCAATTCGTCCGGCATTGAAATCCACCGGTGCATTGCTGTTGTGGTTTCCAAACACCTGGGCAGGTGCCGGGCCGACGAACAGCAAGAATGCCGAAGCCAAAACAGCCGAGCCGGCGGTCAGGGAAAGAATGGGGTTCAACTTCATTTCGGCCCTCTTAATCCATTTTGTTCGATCCGCAAACGGGCATTGCCATTCAGGGTCACAGTCCGCTCGGCCAGATCCGCTTCGAGCTTGTCCGCCCGAAATGTCCCGATATTGGTCTGACCTTCCACCGCATCCTCGCTGCTCAATGTGCGTTGCTTCAGGTCGACCGTCACGTTGCTTGTCGAGAGGCGATAGCCGTTTGCCGCTTCAACCTGGACGGATCCGGGCACCCGGACATTTTCCTGGTCCATGTCATAGCTGCCTTCGCTCGACCGTATCTGGGCCGGACCATCTTGCAGCAGAATCCGGGCCGAGAGATCTTTCAGTTCAACGATCGCTTCCTGCGAGCTTTTCTGGACTGCCGAGCCTGCTTTCAGCGAAAAGGGCCGCCCCTCGCTATCTTCACCCCGATATAGCGCCTCGGTTACCCGCATACGCTCCTTGGCCACATCCACGCTATTCTTGTCGAGAACAAAGCTCAGTTCACCGGACATGGTGAACGGGGCCAGAGCCAGCATTGATCCCAGAACCCCTACGCCCGCCGGAAGAATGAAACGCAGCCATTTGACGTTGCGATCATGCTTGCTGTTCGGAGCAGCAAATTCCTGGCGTTTGGAACGGACGAGGTTGGCGGCAGTCGACATGGCTAGGCCGACTTCCCGCGAACAGGCTCATAACAAGCGAGGAGGGGCTTCAATCCTTCAGGCATGCGCGAAAATATCGGTTTCGGGCCACCCCGCCAGATCCAGTCTGGCGCGGTCAGGCAAAAATTCAAAACAGGCTTGCGCGAGCGCGGTGCGGCTTTCCCGTTCGAGCCGGATTTCCAGCTCGTCTTTCAACCTGTGCAAAAAGCGGACATCGGATGCCGCATATTCCCGCTGGGCTTCGCTGAGTTCGGGATTGCCCCAGTCGCTGGATTGCTGCTGCTTGGAAATATCCTGGCCGAGAAGCTCCCGGACCAGTTCTTTCAGTCCGTGACGATCGGTATAGGTGCGAATAAGCCTCGAAGCGATTTTGGTGCAGAATACGGGCTCGGCCATCACGCCCATATAATGCTCGATGGCGGCGAGATCGAAGCGGGCGAAATGGTAGAGTTTCAAGCGCGCGGGGTCGGCCAGTACGGCACGAAGATTGGGGGCAGCATAGTCGCTCTGAGGACCGAAACGCACTAGATGTTCGTCTCCGCCGCCGTCGGATATCTGCAGCAAGCACAGACGGTCGCGTGGTGTCTGGAGACCCATGGTCTCGGTGTCCACCGCAACAGCGCCTTCAGCCAATACGCCCTCGGGAAGGTCTTCCTCGTGAAAAAAAACTGCCATTAATATTGCCTGTCTATCTATCTCTCGGTTGTTCTATTTCTCGGCTTTTGGCACTGGCCAATCAACCAGTTGGCCTGAAGGGTTGGAAGCCCGGCCGGCTCTGCGCCCGAAAAATATTACCGTACCGTATTGTTCGGATATGCTATGTGCCGCAGGCCGCCACAAACAGCAAGTTTAGTTTGGCCGCCGTTTTTCACAAAAATTCCGGCCCAGCCTCTTGGCAGTCGATTATATCCGCGGGGAATCGGCAGAAGCGATAGAGCGGTAGTTTTGATCATCCGGGCAGCAAAACACCGAATTCGTTCGCTTATTCCGCAATTTTTCTATATGATTGTGCCGTGCGGCATAGGGATTCGCGCAAAACGGTGTTCCGGAGTCGTCCGCTGTAACATTGGTATTACTTAGGTAGGGCGAATTGAAAGTGACGATTTAAGAATGGGCTTTGACAGAAACCGGCGAGGTAGAGGCCGGGACAAACGCGACGGCTTCGGTGACGAAAACTTCGATGGATATCAAGGTGACAGCGGTCCGCCCGTAGAAAGATATACGCGGCCGGACAGTGATTCAGGCGGCCCCCGGCGGGGCGGCGGCATGCCGGACCAGGTTGTCGGTGAAAGCACCGGAACCGTCAAATTTTTCAATGCACAAAAAGGTTTCGGCTTCATCGTTCAAGACGGTGGCGGCGAAGATGTTTTTGTCCATATCAGCCAGGTTGAAAGAGCAGGCCTGAAGGGCTTGGCCGAAGGCCAGACCTTGCGGTTTTCGCTGGTTGACCGCGGCGGAAAAGTTTCGGCTTCGGACATTCAGATCGAGGGCGACCTTATCGAAGTGCCGGCTGGCGGAGCTGCTCGCGAAGAGCGCGGCGGGCCTCCACGCAGAGAATTAACCGGCGAAAAGGCGACTGGCACCGTAAAATTCTTCAACGGCACCAAGGGCTTTGGCTTCATCCAGCGCGATGACGGCCAGCCGGATGCCTTCGTCCATATTTCGGCCGTAGAACGCGCGGGTATGCGTGGGCTGGAAGAAGGCGACAAGCTGGAATTTGAACTGGAAGTTGATCAGCGCGGCAAGACCGCCGCGGTGAATCTGGTTGCGAAATAACCGTTCAACCATGCATTGAATAAAAATGGCGGGCTTTGACCCGCCATTTTTTTGTGCCGCCTCGGCAAGGAAGCCACAGGACCTTTGGCGCCTCCCTCTTGCCATGCGCCTTTCAAACGCGGGAAGCTCTCAATCAGTCTTTCTGCGCGATCTCGAGCAGGAACCAGGCGCGTTCTTCAGCCTGATCCGTCCAGTCGTCCAGCAGCCCGTCGGTGGCATTGTCGCCGGCTTCTGCCGCCAGCTCCTTGGCGTCCCGCAATTTTTCCAGAAGCTTCAGATTGTCGGCCCGCAATTCCTGCAACATGTCCGGCGCGGCGACCTTGCCGTCGTCATTGTCGGACAGGCTCTGTCGCCGCGCAATGTCGCCAATCGACGTCAGCGTGCGATGCCCGTTCTTGCGAACGCGTTCGGCAATCAGGTCGGTGGTCGCGAGTATCTGTGCGGCATGTTCGTCGAACATGAGATGGTAATCCCGGAAATGGGGTCCGGACACATGCCAGTGGAAATTCTTCGTCTTGAGATAGAGCGCAAAGCTGTCCGCCAATATTCCGTTCAGCGCTTCGGCCACTGCTTTTTTCGCGTTGTCACCTGTTGTCATTTTCTTTCTCCTGTTCAGATATTTCTAAACCATAGAGACAAGGTAATGGTGCCGGTCGGCCCGTTCCAACGGGAAGATTGACTATCACAGATTGACCTTATCGATTTGAACCGTGCATTCGGGTTGTTGCGGCACGTCAGACAATCCCCCATGCACCAAGCGCCAAAATGCTCCCGACAAGCAGGAAGGCTGCTCCGCCGGCATATCGTACGGCCTGTATCGGAACATGGTCGGCCAATTGCTGGCGCAGCAATATGGCTGGCACGCAGGCAATCATCACCCCCACCCATCCGCCGGCCGCGGCAAAGCTCCACATGTCCGTGCGCGCAGCGGTGGCCGCCAGTATGAACTGCCCTTTGTCCCCCAGCTGGAGAATGAACAGCCCGAGAAAAGAAGTCCAGAACGGTCCAAGGCTCCAGTTTTCGAGCAGATCGACCGGGCGGCGCCATGCGAGCATGCCCGCGCCGGCAAAAATCAGCGAGAGGGCGTAGAACAGCTGCAACGGTTCTTCACTGATCCACTGGTGAACGGCGCTTCCCGCCACAGCCGAAATCACGCAATTACAGAATGTTGCAAGGGCCAACCCGGATATAACCGGGGCGACGCGGCCATATCGCATCGCCAGGGCCGCACATAGAATCTGGGGCCGATCGCCAAATTCAGCCAGGGCCAGCGCAAAAAGCGAGGTTAGAAACGCATCCACTATACAGGGCCGCTAGGGCTGGCCGCCGAGGCGTAGCGCAACATTTGCCAATAGCGCTTCGGTCATGACCGCATTCATCTCGCGCATATCCAGAGCCGTTCGCATGGCATCCAGATAGAACCGGGCAGTGGTGGTCCCGCCGCCGCCGCTCTGCAGGACCGGCTGCAATGCTGTTTCCAGCGCGGAACTGAGGTCCCGCAGCGCCTGAAGACCATGCTGGTCCGCTTTCTGCCGGAAATGGTCCAGATGCATAAGAAACTGCAGCGGGTGCCGCTCCAGCAACTCAGCAGGCAGTTCCTCCAGAAGGTTCAGCATCTCGGTCTGAACAAACAGATTTCTTTCATGATTCATCGCAACTGACCCTCTTCCCCTCGGGACCATGCGCAAACATGGTTAAGAAACCGTGAATTTCGTGGTATCCTGAAGCGATAGGTCCGTGCTGGCTTTTTCTTGACATTGGCCACTACATTCACCATTAGCCCCAACAACCAATGCGGCGCCCCATCGCGTCGCTGTTTTTATTTCAGCTTCTGCCTTAAGGAATGCACCATGGCGAAACCAGCCAATGTAAAGATCAAACTCGTCAGCACCGCTGATACCGGTTTTTTCTATGTAACTCGCAAGAATCCGCGCAATCTCACCGAAAAAATGGTACAGCGCAAATATGATCCGGTTGCCCGCAAGCATGTCGAGTTCAAGGAAGCAAAAATCAAATAAGCAGCCTTTGGCTATGCTTTAGCGGTGCAGAACCTTTTGCACCGATTCGACAAATTTTGCGACCGATATGGGTTTTGAGACATAGGCCTCTGCGCCGGCACTCAATATCCGGTCTTCATCACCCTTGCCGGCATAGGCGGTCACGGCCATGATCGGTATGATCTTGAGCTGGCTGTCCTTTTTAATCTGCTCAATCAGTTCCAGGCCGCTGACATGCGGCAGCTGGATATCCATCACGATCAAATTCGGTACAAAGCTGCGCGCCTTGTCGAGCACGTCCCGGCCATCCTTGACCGGTTCGACCACAAAACCGTGGGCCCGCAACAGATCGCAGAATAGCTTGAGGTTCAGCTCATTGTCCTCAACCACCAACACTCTTTTTGCCACGACGGGATTTGCCCTTTCAAACTTGCTGCCGACCCATTAGGCGAAAGCGGCAATGGAAACAAATCCCAATCTCGGTCCGGATGAGGAAATCATCGCCTTGCAGGCGCTCGGTTGGGTGCTGCAGGATCAGGACCGCGCACAACGGCTTCTTGCTCTGACCGGCCTGGATCCGCATGAACTGCGGTCCGGCCTGGAAGACCCGGCGATGCTCGCGTCCCTGCTTGGTTTTCTCGCCAACCACGAACCCGATCTCATCGCTTGTGCTGAAGCCATTGGCATCGCGCCCGCCACGCTTGCCGCTGCGGCCAACCATCTTAATGCCCCCGGAGATTTCCATGAATAGAAAACCGCTTCTGATCAGCGATTGCGACGAAGTCCTGCTGCATATGGTCGTGCCTTTCCAGCAGTGGCTGGACAGCGCCAAGCATATACATTTCGATCTGGAGAACGGCAGCGACTTTGCCAACGCCTTGCGCCACAAACATGACGGCACACAGGTCTTGCCAGAACAGATCTGGCCGATGCTGAAAGAGTTTTTTGACACCGAAATGCACCGACAGGGCGCAATCGAAGGCGCTGTGGAATCGATCAACGAACTGTCCCGCCTGGCCGATGTCGTCATATTGACCAATCTGATGGACGACCGGCAAGTAGCGCGCAGGGAGCAGCTCAAGGCCGTCGGCATCGATTTTCCGGTTTACACAAATCAGGGCGGCAAGGGCGAATTGCTGAAAAGCATCGTGGCCGAATACCGGCCCCCGGTCACGGTTTTTGTCGACGATCTGGGCCATCAGCACGGCAGCGTTGCCAAGCACACACCCGATGTATGGCGCCTGCAGATGGTCGGCGAACCCATTTTGGCGAAACATATAACCACCAATCCCGCCGCCCACGCCCGCATCGATAGATGGGGCGAAGCCCTCGGCTGGATATCGGGAAAATTTGACATCGCCAAACCCGCCCCGGCAAAGGATTTGCCACCGCAAGAGCTTGACCCCGCCAACCATGCATGAGAGTTTCCCTCTATGACTGACAATATTGAAAAAGCGCTCGCAGCCAAAGGCATTGATCTGCCGACTCCCGCTGCCCCCGTTGCCTCTTATGTTCCGGCCGTTGCAATTAACGGGCTGCTCCACATAAGCGGACAGGTGTCGATGCAGGATGGCAAGCTGATCACCGGACGGCTGGGCGAGAATATGAGTCTGGAAGACGGGCAACAGGCCGCCAAGGCCTGTGCACTGATGATTGCGGCCCAGATCAAGAAAGCTGCCGGATCGCTCGATCGGGTGGACCGGATTGTCAAACTGGGCGTCTTCGTCAATAGCACGGCCGACTATACCGACCATCCCAAGGTTGCCAATGGCTGTTCCGATATGATGGAAGTCATTTTCGGCGCGGCGGGACAGCATGCCAGAAGCGCTGTCGGTGTAGCGTCCCTGCCTCTCGGTGTGGCGGTTGAGGTTGATGCCATCGTCGCCCTGAAACCCGAGTGATAGGCACGCTGATCGACAATCTGCTGGCGCCTGCTCCGGCGCCCGGTCGTGTGGCATTCCTCAAAGGGCAGCCTTATGCCCATCGCGGGCTGCATGGCAACGGTGTGCTGGAGAACAGCCCGGCCGCCTTTGAAGCCGCAATCAAGCAGGGCCACGGAATCGAGTGCGATGTGCAGGCCGCCGACGACGGTCGCGCCTTCGTCTTTCATGATTATGATCTGGACCGGTTGACGGATCAAACCGGCCCGATCGGAAAATTGCGCACCGAAGATATTGACCGGATCCAGCTCAATGATGGCCATGGCAAGATTCCGCGCCTGCGCGAGACACTCGCCCAGGTTGCCGGGCGGGTACCCATACTGATCGAGATAAAGTCACGCAACCTGCGGGTCGGCCCGCTATGCCTGTCCGTGCGCCGCGCGCTGGAAGGCTATGGCGGCAAGGCGGCCATCATGTCCTTCAATCCGCTGGTCGGTGCGTGGTTTCGTAAGAACGCCGACCATATCGTCCGCGGTCTGGTCGTCACGGAAGAAGACAGCAAGAACTGGCGCGGCCGCATCGCCCGTCACCGCGACCTTTGGACCGCCAAGCCCGATTTTCTTGCCTATGACATTCGAGACCTGCCATCGCGTTTTGCCGCGGCACAGCGTGCGCGCGGTCTGCCGGTGGTGACCTGGACCGTCCGCTCTGCCGAACAGGAGAAAATCGCGTCCCTCTATGCGGACGAACCGGTTTATGAGATGCCGCAGAACTGATATCATCAACCGCAATGTCTGATCCCTCTGCTACTCCTGCTGACATTCTCGCTCGCGTTGCCGACAGCATCGCCAGCCTTCCGGCCGACCAATGGGACGCCTGCGCCGGACCGGATAATCCGTTCGTTTCCCATGCCTTTCTTTCCGCGATGGAAGAATCGGGCAGCGTAGGGCCCGGCACCGGGTGGAAATCCCTGCCCATCATCATCGAAGACGGCGCGGGTGAAATCGCCGCCTGTCTGCCCAGCTATCTCAAATCGCACAGTCAGGGCGAATATATATTCGACCAGCAGTGGGCACATGCGTTCGAACATGCCGGGGGCCAATATTATCCCAAAATCCAGATAGCCGCTCCTTTCTCGCCGGTCCCCGGGCCACGCCTTCTGCTGCGTGACCAGTCGCTTGCGGTACCGCTGCTGAGAGCGGCCGAGCAGCTGGTGGAAAATAACGGAATCTCCTCGGTCCACGCGACATTCGTGAACGAGGACCAGCTCAATCATTTTCGGGAAGCGGGCTGGATGATCCGCGCCGACAGCCAGTTTCACTGGCGCAACGACGGCTATGAAAGTTTCGATGATTTTCTGGCAGCCCTGTCTTCCCGGAAGCGGAAAGCAATCCGCAAGGAACGGGCGAAAGCGCAGGAAAACGTGGACATCATCCATCTGTCCGGTGCTGATATTCAGGCGGAACATTGGGACTATTTCTGGGAATTTTACCAGGACACCGGCGCGCGCAAATGGGGCCAGCCCTATCTGACGCGCAGCGCCTTCGATCTGTTGCAGCAAAAAATGGCGGACAAGCTGCTGCTGATCTTCGCCATGCAGGACGGCACTCCGGTTGCCGGCGCGCTGAATGTGGTCGGCGCAGACACGCTTTACGGCCGCTATTGGGGTTGCACGCGCGACATCCCTTTCCTGCATTTCGAGATTTGCTATTATCAGGCCATCGACGCCGCCATTGCGCGCGGGTTAAAGACGGTAGAGGCCGGAGCGCAGGGGAGCCACAAGCTGGCGCGGGGCTATCAGCCCGTTTCGACCTGGTCGGCCCATTATATCGTCGATCCCGGATTTCGCGCGGCGATTGCGGATTATCTCAAGCGGGAACGGCAAGCGGTCGCTGCCGACATCGAATTTCTGGCCGATATGGGGCCGTTTAGAAAGTCGGATAAAGTCTAGGCCGCGCGGCGGGTGGTTTCCTGCAGCCAGCTTCGCGCTTCGCGCTGGGCTTCGGCTATTTCACGCGCCGTCATTTCAAGCGAGATTTCGGCCCGGCAGATCTTGCTTTCGTCATGACCTGACAGCGCCGCCAGATTGAACCACTTATGCGCTTCGGTTAAATCCACGTCGACGCCA
Organism: uncultured Sphingorhabdus sp.; assembly: GCA_964022345.1. Taxonomy (GTDB): domain Bacteria; phylum Pseudomonadota; class Alphaproteobacteria; order Sphingomonadales; family Sphingomonadaceae; genus Parasphingorhabdus. The sequence continues at coordinate 204,727 of CAXHZT010000001.1, read as the reverse complement.
TCCGACCCGGTGGAGTAGATCACGCCCAGATCAAAATAGGCGTTGCCATTACCTTGTGATGCCTCCGCCAGTCGGCTCTCGATCAAAAAGGCCGCGCTTTTCATGCTATTGCCCATATTCTCAGTCCCTGTTCCTATCGCCGCAATATTTGGCGACAGGAGGACTTTCACCGCAATTTCCTAAAAGAATGGTTAACGCGAATCGCAGAAAATGGCTTTTCCTTCCCAAAGAAAGCGAAAAATCTGCCGATTTTTCCGTTCGCTATAGTTAACAAAAGTCTGCTGTGGCCCTAGGGAACGGGGATATTGTCGATCAATCGGGTGCGGCCGATATGGGCCGCGGCCAGAAGGCGCGCCGGGCCGGTAAAAACTTCGAGCGGCGCGAGAGTATCGGCCTCGCGCAACTCGAAATAGTCGATTTTGTGGAAGCCCGAGGCAAGCAGGCGGGCTTTGGCATCTTCCAATATCGTGGCAATCTTGCCGCCAGCAGCGATTGCTTTGGCAGCATCCCGCATGGCGTCCGGAAGCGCGACGGCATGGGCGCGTTGCTCGGCCGTCAAATAGGCATTGCGCGAGGACAGGGCGAGCCCGTCAGGATCACGGACCGTCGGCACGCCGACAATATCATGGGAGAAATCGAGGTCGCGCGCCATTCGCCGGATGACCGCCAACTGCTGATAGTCCTTCTCGCCAAAAAAGGCTGCATCGGGACGGACCTGGTTGAAGAGCTTCGCCACCACTGTCGCGACACCGTCGAAATGGCCTGGCCGCGCCGCGCCGCAAAGACCGTCGCTGATCCCGCTGACAGTCACGTTCGTGGCATAGCCTTCCGGATAGACCTGGTCCGCGCTTGGCGCCCATAGCAATTTCACGCCCGCTGCATCGAGCAGCGCGGCGTCCGCGGCTTCCTGGCGCGGATAGGCATCCAGATCCTCGCCGGCACCGAACTGGGTCGGATTGACGAAGATCGACGCCACTACAGCATCGCATTGTTCCATGGCCATTTCGACCAGACGCATATGGCCTGCGTGCAGCGCACCCATGGTTGGAACCAGCCCGATTTTATACCCCGCGTTGCGAAAATCCGCCAAAGCGTCCCGCAGCGGGTCAAGCTGTCGAACAATTTGCATGCATCACTCTTTGCGTTTAGATTTTGCTGTAAAGCTCTTGTAAGCTATGCGACGGTATACCGTCCTTCGCAAGGGCCAAGAACAGGGGTATCGCTCAAAACGTGACTAGCAGCGCACATCATATCGTTTTCGCCAATGAAAAGGGCGGGACGGGCAAGTCGACCACTGCGGTGCATGTTGCGGTCGCGCTGGCTTATCAGGGTCACCGGGTCGGGATTATCGATCTCGATCCCCGGCAACGCACATCCTATCGCTATCTGGAAAATCGCGACGCGACGATGAAGCGACTGGACATTGATGTGCCGCAGCCGCTCTATGCCGTATTCGAGGACGACAATCTGGCCCGGCTTGAACAGCTGATGGCGCAAATGTCGGACAATGTTGATTTCCTGCTGTTTGACACACCGGGCCGCGATGACAAGTTCGCCCGCTTTGTTGCCACCCGGGCGAATAGCCTGGTCACGCCGATCAACGACAGCTTTGTCGATTTTGATCTGATCGGGCAGGTCGATCCGGAAACCTACAAGGTCCGCAAATTGAGCTTTTATGCCGAACTGATCTGGGACGCGCGCAAGGCGCGGGCGAAGGCCGACGGTACGACGATCGACTGGGTGCTACTGCGCAACCGGACCCAATATGTCGAAGCGCATAATATGAAACGGATCGTTGCCGCGCTCGGCGAATTGTCGCAGCGCGTCGGCTTTCGGATCATTCCCGGCCTGAGCGAGCGCGTGATTTATCGCGAGCTGTTCCCTGCCGGGCTGACCATGCTGGACAAGCAGCATCTTGGCCGTCTGGCGACCAGCCATTTGGCAGCGCGTCAGGAATTGCGCGAATTGGTCAAACATCTCGCGCTGCCGCAAATCGGCCAGGGATCGCCTAGTGGCGACAGTCCCGGCCTTGCCAAGCCGCAGCTGGTGGCCTGACGGATGACGCCACTGCTCATCTTCGGCGGTGCGATTCTCGCCTGGCTTGTGTTGTCGGGGAAGGCCAAGACGATGACCGCCAATCAATGGCTGGCGCTGGTGGTCGCGCTGATCGGTGCCAATTTCCTGCGCGGCGGCAGCTGGATCATGGGCGGCGCGATGCTGGCCGGAGCCGCCTTTCTCAGCGGCTGGCGGATATTGATTCCCGCCCGCGATGTGGAAGAGCCGAAGCGCAAACCGCGCAATTTCGAACTGGACCGGGCCCGCTCCCTCCTCGGCGTGGGTGACGACGCCGGCTTTATCGAAATCAATGCCGCGTGGAAGCAAAGGCTGGCGGAACATCATCCCGACAATGGCGGGGACGAGCAGCTGGCAAAGATGATCAACCGGGCGCGCGACATATTATTGGAAGAATTGGAAGCATCTTCGCGCCGGTAGCCCGCGCGTCATATTTTGACAGTATCGCTGGATTTTCAGGAACCTGCGCCTTAGAAACAAAGGCCAGTCCAATAAAGCAAGGCCATGTCCATGAACGCCCCGAAATCTCACGAATTCCACTCCACCTCCCTGCGGGAATATGACATTCGCGGCATCATCGGCGAGACGCTGGGAGCGGAGGATGCCTATGCCATTGGCCGGGGTTTCGGCACTTTGATCGCGCGCGATGGCGGCACTGCAGTCGCCACCGGATTTGACGGACGGACCAGTTCCCCAATGCTCGAGGAAGCGCTTGTGCGGGGTCTCAATGATGCCGGAATCAACGCCATTTCTGTCGGAATGGGCCCCACTCCGATGCTTTATTATGCCGAATCTGTACTGAAAACGGTCCAGGGCGGCATAATGATTACCGGAAGTCACAATCCGGCCAATTATAACGGCTTCAAAATGGTCTTTCAGGGCCGCCCCTTTTTCGGCGCCGATATTCTCGGCCTCGGCACCATGGCATCCGAGGGCGACTGGGATCAGGGCAGCGGCACGTTCGAGCGGATCGATATCGAGGATGAATATGTCGAGCGCCTGCTGAAGAATTTTACCGGCGGTGCTTTCAAGGTGGGCTGGGATTGCGGCAACGGCGCGGCCGGACCGGTGATCGAGAAATTGACGAAGCTGCTCAGCGAACGCGGTGCCGGCGAACATCATCTTCTCTACACCGATGTCGACGGATCCTTCCCCAACCACCATCCCGATCCGACCGAGGAGAAGAATCTCGCGGATCTCAAGGCACTGGTTGCGGAGAAAGGCCTCGATTTCGGCGTAGCCTTTGATGGCGACGGCGACCGCATTGGCGCGATTGACGGTGAAGGCCGGGTGATCTGGGGCGACCAGTTGCTGCAAATCTATGCCGAGGATGTGCTGAAGAGCGAGCCCGGCACCACCATCATCGCCGATGTCAAAGCATCACAGGCATTGTACGACCGGATCGCGGAACTGGGCGGCAAGCCTTTGATGTGGAAAACCGGCCACAGCCTGATCAAGTCGAAGATGAAGGAAACCGGATCACCACTGGCTGGCGAAATGAGCGGCCATGTGTTTTTCAAACATGACTATTACGGCTTTGATGACGCGCCTTATGCCGCGATCCGCCTGATTCAGGCCGCGACCAATATCGGCAAGAGCGTCAACCAGTTGCGCAGCGATATGGTGGATATGATCAACACGCCGGAAATGCGCTTCCAGGTTGATGAAAGCCGCAAGTTCGCGGTGATCGACGAAATATTGGAGCGGCTTTCGGCCAGCGGCGCCGATGTCAACGACACCGATGGCGCGCGGGTCAATACCGAAGACGGCTGGTGGCTGCTGCGGGCAAGCAATACGCAGGATGTGCTGGTCGCCCGGGCCGAAGCCAAATCACAGGACGGTCTCGACCGGCTGATGGCGCAGATTGACGAGCAACTGGCACTATCGGGGCTGAAGCGCGGCGAGCAGGCAGGGCACTAGTCCCGTACAATCGACCGGCAAGATCACACCGGTCGACTGACATCAGATGAAGGTCGCGCCGTTTGTTGCCGGACCGACCGACGAGATTACGAGAATGGCCGAGCAGAATAGGGCGGCGAAGCCGGCGGCGATTTCCTGACGTAATGTGAAGCGGGGCATGGTTTTTTCCTTCCTTCTGTTTGGGGCTATGCGATCAGGGCGGCGGAGTTTTGAACAGCCGGGCCAACACTTGCGACAACCAATATGGCTGCGGAGAAAAGAGCGGCAAAAGCGGCGGCTACCTGATTCTGGATGTTTACGTTGGTCATTTTCAATTTCCTTTTGTTTAAACTGGTGCTTCGCGACTTGTGTTGCGAAGATGAACATAGCTTTGCATAGGGCGTGCCAGTTTGATAAAATTACTATATATCAATAGCTTGATTGAATTCGGTCTTAACGTGCAGATTAACCGCCGCTGAATAGTGGGGAAATCTCCCAATAGTTGGTTTTGTGCTTCGGCCTGCTCGCCCCGAATGAGGGTCGCCGGCTGGCAGGTGCGAATATCCGCAGCCAGGCCCTGGCTTGCAAAATCTTCCCGGAACAAGTTTCTTATCGAAATGCACTATGGCCAGGCCCGATCCCTTCGTTCAGAACAGTCTGAAAAAGGGATGGGGATTAGCGGATCATGGACCCGTATATTTATGTGGCGATCGTCAGTGCGCTGGCTCTGCTCGCTTATTATTTCACGCTGTTGATGGCCGGACTGGCGCGCGGCCGGTTCCAGATCGTGCCGCCATCGCATAGCGGGCCACCGGAATATGAGCGCCATGTCCGGGCGCATCAAAACACATTGGAGCATCTGGTGCTGTTTCTGCCCGGCCTGTGGCTGTTCGCTTATGTCGTCAGCCCCTATTGGGCCGCCGCCATCGGACTGATCTGGCCGTTCATGCGGGTCGGCTATGCGCTGGGCTATCACAGGGCCCCGGAAAAGCGGCTGCTTTGGCTCTACGCCAGCATGCCGCCCATTTATATATTCGTACTTGGCACCTTGATCGGTGGCATCGTTCAGCTTGTGAGAGGGTGAATCTAAACATGACCAAAATATATGATCTGGTAATTCGCGGCGGGACCATTGCCGATGGCAGCGGCGGTGATCTCTTTGACGGCGATATCGCGGTCAGCGACGGCAAGATAGCGGCGATCGGACAAGTGTCCGGCACAGGCCGCGAGGAAATTGACGCCAGCGGCAAGATCGTCACCCCTGGCTTTATCGATGTGCACACCCATTATGACGGCCAGTGCATCTGGGCGGAGGAACTCAGCCCGTCGTCTTCGCACGGCGTGACCACGGCGATCATGGGCAATTGCGGCGTCGGTTTCGCGCCCTGCCGCAAGGAAGATCACGACATGCTGATCAATGTGATGGAGGGCGTGGAGGATATTCCCGGCGTGGTCATGGCCGACGGCCTGCCCTGGAACTGGGAGACATTTCCCGAATATCTCGACGTGGTCGAGAAGGGCAAGCGCGATATCGATATCGCCGCCTATCTGCCCCATTCCCCCCTGCGCGTTTACGCCATGGGCGCGCGCGGTGCGTCCCGCGAACCGGCCAATGATGATGATCTGGCGATGATGCGCAGGTTGGCGCGCGAAGCGATGGAAGCAGGGGCGATCGGCTTTGCGACGTCGCGGCTGTCTATTCACAAGACCGCAGACGGCGGGTCGATCCCGACATTTGAAGCGGACGTGGCCGAACTGGAAGCGATCTGCGGCGGCATGAAGGATGCCGGGACGGGAACCTTTCAGGTCGTGCTCGACGCCTTTGTCGGCTGGGACAAGGAATATAAGGTGATCGAGCGGGTGGTGGAAAGCTCCGGCCGGCCGGCCACTTTCACGCTCGCATCCGGCAATGACGGACCCCCGCGCTGGCGCAAGGTGCTCGATATGATCGACGCCACCCATGCCAATGGCGGCAAAGCAACCGCCCAGATCATGCCGCGTCCGATTGGCCTGATCGCCGGGCTGGAACTGACCGTCCATCCGTTCATTCTCTGCCCGAGCTGGGCGAAGATTGCCGACCTGTCCATAGAGGAGCAGGTTGCGGCGATGCGCGATCCGGACTTGCGAGAGGCGCTGCTGAGCGAGGAATTCGAGCCCGGCCATCCGTTCAACGCGCTGGCCCGCGACTGGAACTGGCTGTTCCCGCTCGACAATCCACCGGACTATGCACCGCCAAAGGAGATGAGCATGGCCGGGCAGGCGGCGGCCAAGGGCTGCACGCCGCAGGAGATCGCCTATGACCGACTGCTCGATACCGACGGCAAGGGGCTGTTCCTCGCCGCTTTGGGCAATTACGAGAATGGCACGCTGGCCAGCGCCCATGAAATGCTGAGCCATCCGCATTGCATTCCGGGGCTCGGCGACGGCGGCGCCCATTATGGCGCGATTTGTGACGCCAGCTACTCGACCTATTTGCTGACCCAATATGTCCGCAATCCGGGAGCGGAAAGTTTCGAACTGGCAGAAGCCATCCATATGTTGTCGCACAAGGCTGCGAAAGCGGTCGGGCTGGACCAGCGCGGGCTGCTCAAGCTTGGAGCAAAGGCGGATATCAACGTGATCGATCTTGAGCGGCTGCAATTGCATCTGCCGGAGATCGTCCGCGATCTGCCTGCCGGCGGGCAACGCCTGCACCAGCGCGCCACCGGCTATGATGCGACCATCGTCTCCGGCGAGATTATCCGGCGCTTCGACCAGTCGACAGGCGCGCGACCGGGGCGGTTGATACGGGGCGCGTGACAAGAAGCCCAGCCGACTGATAATGATTCGGAATGACAGACGAGATTCCCGAACCCACGCGCTCCGCCTGGCAAGACCTTCCGGAGCAACTGGCCGAAAGGCTGGTTCAGCTCCGCCAGCTGGTGCTGGAAGCTGCGAGCGAGAATCCGGCTATCGGTCCGCTGGAAGAGACGGTCAAATGGGGTGAACCGGCATTTCTGACGGCGGCAACCGGGTCCGGCACCACCGTGCGAATCAATCGCCACAAGAAATCGCCCGACAAATATGCATTTTATGTCCATTGCCAGACCGATCTAATTGAGCGCTACCGACAGCTATATGAAGGGGAACTGACATTTGACAGCAATCGGGCTGTAGTGTTTGACAGCAGAGAGGAACTGCCCGTCGACGCCGTCAAACATTGTATCGGCATGGCGCTGACCTATCATCTGCGGAAGCGTTCCTAGGCCATCCATGCTCCATATCGTCCACCATCCCCATTATGTCGCGCCGCGCCCGGCCAGCGGCAGCTTTGTCTTCGACAAATATCGGCTGGTAATGGAGGCGATCCGGACGCATGCGCCGCTGCACCAGGCCCATCAGCCGCCGCTGATGGAGCTCAAGTGGATCGAGGCTGTTCATGATCCGGACTATGTCGAGCAGGTGCTGAGCGCGACTGTTCCACGTGAAAAAGAACGGCGGATCGGCTTTCCGGTGTCCGCGGAGATCGCCAGCCGTGTGCAATATACGTCCGGCGGCACCTGGCTGGCCGCGCAGCTTGCCCTGCAACATGGCTATGCGGCGAACAGCGCCGGGGGCAGCCATCATGCGCTGGCCGACACGGGCGCCGGCTATTGCGTGTTCAACGATCTGGCCATCGCTGCGAACCGGCTGCTGGCGGAAGGCGACGCGCGCCGGATATTGATTGTCGATCTTGATGTGCACCAGGGCGACGGCACCGCCGTATTGCTGGCCGGGCGCGAGGATGTTTTCACCCTGTCGATCCATAATGAACGCAATTTCCCGACCAGAAAGGCACGCTCCAGCCGTGATATTGCGCTGCCCGATGCGGTGGAAGACGAGGCCTATCTGGCGATACTTGATGTGGCTCTCCAGGAAATTCTTGAAGGCTTCAAACCCGATATGCTTCTCTATCAGGCGGGGGTCGACCCGCATGCCGATGACCGACTGGGCCGGCTGGCGCTCACCGATTCAGGACTCGAACAGCGCGACCGGATGGTCATTCGCAAGGCGCGTGATCACGACATTGCCGTCGCCAGCGCGCTAGGGGGTGGCTATGGCCATGACCATCATGCGGTGGCGCTGCGCCATGCGCGGTCGATGATGACGATGGCGGACGAAGCGGCGCGCCAAGCGCTTATTCGCTAGCTTTTTCCGGCTCCACCTGACCCTGCTGCATATCGGAGAAGATGCTCCAGATCGCGATGAACAGAGCGGCTACCAGCGGGCCGATGACAATGCCGTTGATACCGAACAGCTGCAGTCCGCCGAGGGTCGAGATCAGCACGACATAGTCTGGCATCCGCGTATCCCTGCCGACCAGCGTGGGCCGGACGAGATTGTCGACCATGCTGATCACGAACACGCCGCAGAGCACCAGCACCACGGCCTGCCAGACATCGCCGGTGATGAAAAGATAGAGCGCGACCGGGACCCAGACAAAGCCCGTGCCGATGGCCGGGATCAGCGAGAAAATGCCCATCAATACCGCCCAGAGCAAGGCGCCGCGGATATCCAGCGCCCAGAAGACAAGCCCGCCGAGGCTGCCCTGGATGATCGCGATGATCAGGCTGCCCTTGATCGTCGCGCGGATGACCACCAGAAATTTCTCCATGAGGATGCGCCGCTTTTCCTCTCCGAGCGGAACCATCTGTTCGATCCGGTCGCTCAGCGCGCGGCCGTCGCGCAGCAGGAAGAAGGTCAGATAGAGCATGACCCCTAAGGCGAGCATGAACTGGAAGGCGCCCTGGCCGACGCTGAGCAGCTGGGTCACCAGAAATTCGAGAATGGCGGATATCGACTGTTCGATTTCCGCCCTTATGCTGGCGAAATCGCCATAGCCATATGCGGCCAGCTGGTTCTGCACCCATTGCGGCAGACTATTTTCAAAAGCCGCAAAGACGGCGCCGAAATCGATCTCCCCTTCCTGCATTCGCAGATAGATGGTGGCCGCTTCCTGCGCCAGCGCCATGCCGAGCAGGATGGCCGGCACGATGACCAGCAGGAGAATGAGGATCAGCGTGATCGCCGCGACCAGATTGGCCCGGCCCGGCAGATAGCCCAGCAGCCGTTCGTAGACCGGCCGGAACAATACCGCGACGACGACACCCCAGACGACAGCGCCGAAAAAAGGTTCGATCAGCACCGCGAAGGCCAGCGAGATGATGACCAGAAGGGTGATCATGAAGCCCCATTCGATGCGGCTGTTCGATATTGTCCGGTTGTCCATCTTTGGCGCTCTCGTTGGATCTGCTGGCGCGACCATGTTGAAATCGCTCCGGCCGGTGAATACGGGAATATTCGGGCGCGGGCAAGGATCAGGCGCGATTGCCAGTCGCAATATCGTCCCTATATTGATGGCAGGCGCGATGCCGTGTCGATGCAGGAAGGACGGAGCAAGAGCAGCGCCATGGCCGATGAAAATATTCCGTCGATCCTGACCGACTGGTTCACCGCGCGCGGCTGGACCGTGCGGCGGCACCAGCTGGAAATGCTGGCGGCGGCGCGGGCAGGGCGCCACGCCTTGCTGACCGCGCCGACCGGGGCGGGCAAGACTCTCGCGGGCTTTTTGCCGACGCTGGTGGAGCTTGTGGAACAGGCGGACAAGAAACTCGTTCGTGCTGAGCCTGTCGAAGCATCTGGCTTGGCGCAACCCGCCCTTCGACAAGCTCAGGGGGAACAGGAGGCCCCTGCCAGCACCCGTAAAACCACCGTTCGTGCTGAGCCTGTCGAAGCACCCGGCCGGACGCAATCGACCCTTCGACAGGCTCAGGGCGAACGGAAAGACCTCCACACGCTCTACATCTCCCCGCTCAAGGCGCTGGCCGTGGACGTGCAGCGCAATCTGCTGACGCCGATCGCGGAAATGGGTCTGCCGATCACGGTCGAGACGCGCAGCGGCGATACGCCGGCCAATCGCAAGGCGCGCCAGCGGGTGAAACCGCCGCAGATCCTGCTGACCACGCCGGAGTCGCTGAACCTGCTGCTCAGCCAGCCGGAAAGCCTTGCCCTGTTCGCCGGGCTGAAACGGGTGGTGATCGACGAGGTGCACGCCTTTGCCACCGGCAAGCGCGGGGACCTGCTGGCGCTCTCGCTGGCGCGGCTGCAAAAAATCGCGCCGGAGATGCAGCGGGTCGCCTTGTCCGCCACAGTTGCCGAGCCCGATGATTTCCGCGCCTGGCTCGCGCCTTATGGCGATATCGATACCGTCACCCATGTGCTGGGCGCGGAGGGCGCACCGGCCGATCTGTCGATCATGCTGCCCGAGACGCCGGAGGGCGATCCGGTGCGCGTGCCCTGGTCCGGCCATGCCGGGACCTATGCGATCCCGCAGGTGATGGAGCAGATCCGCAACAACCGGATGACGCTGGTTTTCTGCAACACCCGCTTTCTCGCCGAATTCACCTTCCAGCAGCTGTGGGATATCAATGACGAGACGCTGCCCATCGGCATCCACCACGGCAGCCTGTCCAAGGAGGCGCGGCGTAAGGTCGAGAATGCCATGGCGTCGGGCCAGATGCGGGCGCTGGTTTGCACCGCCTCGCTCGATCTCGGCGTCGACTGGGGCGATATCGATTGCGTTATCCAGATGGGCGCGCCCAAGGGTTCGTCGCGCCTGCTGCAGCGGATCGGCCGCGCCAACCACCGGCTGGATGTTTCATCCAAGGCGCTGCTCGTACCCGGCAACCGCTTTGAATATCTCGAGGCGCAGGCGGCGCTCGATGCAGTGAACGAGGGCCGCCGCGACGGCGAGCCGTTTCGCGCTGGCGGCCTCGACGTGCTCGCCCAGCATGTGATGAGCTGCGCCTGCGCCGGACCGTTCCAGGAGGATGATCTGCTCGACGAGGTGCAAAGCGCCTTGCCCTATAGCGCCCTGTCGAAAGAGCAGTTCGAGCGGGTGCTGAATTTCACCCGCGACGGCGGCTATGCGCTCAAGGCCTATGACCGGTTCAAGCGGCTGCGGCGTGACGCAAAAGGCGTGTGGAGCCTGACCCATCCGAAATTCGCCGCCCAGCACCGGCTCAACGCCGGCATCATCGTCGACGCCGCTATGATGAGCGTCCGCTTCAAGAATGGCCGCAATCTCGGCAAGGTCGAGGAAGGCTTTGCCGCCACGCTGTCGGTCGGCGACACGTTTTTCTTCGCCGGACTGAGCCTCGAGCTGATCAGGATGGATGCCAGCGATGTCATCGTCCGCGCGGCCAAGAAAGCCGCGATGATCCCCAGCTATGGCGGCGCGCGGCTGCCGCTGACCACCCATTTGTCGGACCGGGTGCGCGGCTTTCTGACCGATCGCGCCGGCTGGGCGCGCTTCCCCGATGATGTGCGCGAATGGCTGGAGATGCAGGACCATCGCTCGGTGATGCCCGAGCCGGGGCAATTGCTGGTCGAGACCTTTCCGCACAAGAAGCTCCATTATATGGTCTGCTACAGTTTCGAGGGCTGGAACGCGCACCAGTCGCTCGGCATGTTGCTGACCCGGCGGATGGAGGATCGCGGCCTCAAGCCGGTCGGCTTTGTCGCCAATGATTATGCGCTCGCCTGCTACAGCGTCGAGCCGGTGACCGATCCCCGCCCCCTGTTCAGCGCCGACATTTTGGAAGAGGAATTTTTTGACTGGGTCGAGAATTCCCACCTGCTCAAGCGCGCCTTCCGCGAAGTGGCGGTGATCAGCGGTCTGGTCGAGCGCCAGCATCCGGGCAAGCGCAAGACCGGCAAGCAGGTTACCTTCTCGACCGACCTGATATTCGACGTGCTGCGCAAGTACGAGCCCGACCATTTGCTGATGCAGGCGGCCTGGGCCGATGCGCGATCACGGATGACCGATGTCGGGCGGCTGGGCGACTTGCTCGACCGGGCCGCAGACTCGATCATCCATGTCGAGCTCGAGCGGGTCAGCCCGCTGGCGGTGCCGGTACTGGTGATGATCGGCCGCGAACATGTCGCCCAGGGTGCCACCGATGACGCGCTGCTCATCGAGGCGGAATCTTTGATCAACGAGGCGATGAAACTGGACTGACCCCGTCATCACATCGCGCGCGATTTGGAGAGCGGCCGGATTTAGCGTAGGGTGACGGAATGGCTTGTCCGACGATGCTGCTGCCCGTCTGTGCGTCGCTTCTCGCGGCCCAGCCCGTCGTGCCTCTTCCGGGCGAACCCGAAACCGAAGCCCGTATCGCCGACACGCTGCCCGATGAATTTCTCCAGTCCGATTCGGAACAGATTGCGATCGCGAAGGACCGGCTCGAACGGATGACGGTTGCGGTGAGTATCGCCGACAACGGCCCCTATAAATTCATCATCGATACGGCATCGCAGAGGACTATCCTGTCGAAGGAAATCGCCAGGGCGCTGGCGCTCGATGTGGAAGACGAAGTCCGCATAATCGCGCTCGCCGGAACCACCATCGTCCAGACCGTCTATGTGCCCAGTCTGACGCTGGGAAAACGCAGCTATGACAGCCTGATCTCGCCGACATTCCGGACCGCCAATATCGGAGCGGACGGCGTCCTCGGCCTCGACAGCTTGCAGGGGCAACGGATCCTGTTCGATTTTGTCGGCAAGAATATCTCGGTCGAGGATACCGACGAGAAGCTGAAAAGCCGTTCCCGTCGCGAGATCGTGGTGACCGCCAGACGGCGATCCGGCCAGCTGATTTTCACCAATGCGACGATTGCCGGGGTCCGGACCAGCGTGATCATCGACACGGGCGGCGAACTGTCTATCGGCAACAAGGCGCTGCAGCGGCGGCTGCGTATCAGCTCGTCCGCGCTGGTGAAAACCGAACTTGTCGATGTTACCGGCCGCTCGATCGAAGCGGATTACGGCATTGCCGAAGAATTGCTGATCGGACGCGCCCGCTTTGGAATCATCCCGATCGCCTTTGCCGATATCGCCCCGTTCAAGGCACTGAAGCTGGACAAGAAACCGGCGCTTTTCCTCGGCATGGATGCGTTGCGCAAATTTGACCGGGTGGCGATCGATTTTGCCAACCGGAAAATCTATTTTTTGCTGCCGGAGGGCGTCTGAAAATGTTGTTGGTCGAGGCAGAAGGACAATTTGTGGTATAGATCGGACAGGCCGCAAAACAGCGTCTAGTCTGTCGTAGCCCGGAGAAAATAGATTGGAGAGACGATGCCAACCCTGTTGACGAGCATCATGCCGGCATTTCTGGCATCCGCGCTGGCGCTGACCTATCCGATACCCTTCGGCCAGCCGGTCGCGCCGGGCAGCCTGACCAGTCCCAAGGGCGAAATTGTCGATATCGACGCGGATCGCGCGGAACGGATGACGGTGCCGGTGAGCATAGAAGGGCAGGGGCCCTTTTCTTTCGTCATCGATACCGGTGCGGAACGGAGCGTGATTTCGCGGAAAATCGCCGACAGTCTGGCGCTGGAGGATGAAGAGCCGGCCAAATTGATGAGCATCGCCGGAACCAGCATGGTCGATATGGTCTATGTGCCCAGCCTGACTCTGGGCCAGAAAAGCTATGGCGGGCTGATCTCGCCGGTCCTGGCCGCGCGGCACATCGGCGCCGACGGCATATTGGGTCTGGACGGGCTGCAGGACCAGCGCATCTTGTTCGATTTTCTCAACAACCAGATCGTCATCGAAGACACGGAACAAGGCCGCAAAAGACCGAAGTCCCGCGAGATCATCGTGACCGCCAAACGGCGCTCCGGCCAGCTGATTTTTACCGATGCCAGGATTTCCGGCATCAAGGTCAATGTCATTATCGATACCGGCGCCCAGATTTCAATCGCCAATATGGCCTTGCGGAACCGGTTGCTGAGACGCGCGAAGCAGCTGGGCGATGACAATTTGCTGACCGCCGTCACCGGGGAGACTCTGGGTGTGCAGATCGGCCGGCTGCGCGAATTTCGCATCGGCCGGGCGCGCTTCGCCAGCCTGCTGGTCGCGTTCGCCGACGCTCCGCCGTTCGAGCGCTTTGACCTGGGTGACAAGCCCGCCCTGCTGATGGGTATGGACGTGCTGCGAAAGTTCGACCAGGTCGCGATCGACTTTCCCCAAAGAAAGATCCATTTCCTGGCCCCAAGCAATGCCCGCCATATTGTCGACCAGCCCAGAGCCAGCCGGATCGAATCCTGAGCGGACGCCTAAGCAGCTGCGTCCAGACTGAAAACCGGCTCTTCATCGCCACTCACCCACTGCGGATATTTCTGCATCGTGGTCGCGAACAAAGGCGAGGCGAGATGGTCGTCGAGCCATTTCTGCAGGGCGGGCAATGGCAATGCATCGAACCAGCCGCGGTCATTGTTGGCGAACTGGCGGACGAAGGGGAATATGGCGTGGTCGGCTAGAGTCGGCTTCGCGCCGAGCAGCTGTCCCGAAGTCTGGATCAGGCCATCGAGCTTTTCGAGAAAGGCCAGTCCGGCAGCGCGATGCTCCAGCGGGTCAACATTTTCATAGCGCGTGGGATATTTATAGCGGTCGAGCGCCTGTTTGAACGGGCCGTCGGCTTCGGCGATCAGTGCGGATTCTGCAGCACTTCCCTGCATCCAGCCTTGCGGATCATTATGGTCCAGCGCCCAGCGCATGATCGCCAGACTTTCATCGATAACCTGCCCATCGGGCAGCACCAGCACCGGTACCGTGGCCTTGGGCGACGCGGCGATCATTTCTGCCGGCTTGTCGCGCAGCACGACCTCGCGCAGGCGGACCGGCGTTGCGCTGACCAGCAGCGCCATTCTTGCGCGCATCGCATAGGGGCAGCGGCGGAAGCTGTAGAGGACCGGCAGGTCGGTCATTCGGTGCCGAGATGCTGCCGGCCTTCGGCAGCGGCTTTCTCGACCTGGCGCTGGCGTTCGCGATAGCGGGCGCGCTGCTCGTCGGTCCGCTGGTCGATACAATGCGGGCAGGCCTCACCGGGAATATAGTCGGGCGAAGCGCGGTCGGCGGCGTTCAGCGGCATCCGGCAGGCGTAGCATTGGCCATAATCGGCTTCGCGCAGCCCGTGGCCAACGGCGACGCGCTGGTCGAACAGGAAACAGTCGCCTTGCCAGCGGCTTTCGGTTTCGGGCACATGTTCGAGATATTTCAAGATGCCGCCCTTGAGATGCTGGACATCGTCAAAGCCCTGCGACTTGACATAGGCGGTCGCCTTTTCGCAGCGGATACCGCCGGTGCAGAACATGGCGATCTTCGGTGCCTTGTCCGAATCCTCCCGCAATTGTTTCGAGAAATCGTCGAACCAGGCCGGGAAGTCGCGGAAGCTTTCCGTGTTCGGGTTGATCGCGCCATCGAAGCTGCCGATCGCCACTTCATAGGCGTTGCGCGTGTCTATCACGATCGTGTCGGGGTCGGCGATCAGGTCGTTCCAGTCGGCAGGGTCGACATAGGCGCCTTTCTCGGTCGCGGCATCGACACCATCGACGCCCATCGAGACGATTTCCTTCTTCAGCCGGACCTTCATCCGCAGGAAGGGCATCGCGCTGGCCTCGGAATATTTGACCTCGAGATCGGCAAAGCGGGGCAGCTCTCGCAAGCCGTCGATCACCGCATCAATCGCATCGGGCGCGCCGGCGATGGTGCCGTTGATGCCCTCATGCGCCAGCAGGATCGTGCCCTTGAGGCCATGTTCCTCGCACAGGGCGAGCACTTGCAGGCGCAGGGCAGCGGGATCGTCGACCACGGCGAAATGATAGAGCGCGGCAACTTTTACGGAAGATGGAGATTCGGTCATGGCTGCGCATATAGTGCGGCTGCGCGAGAAATTCCAACCCGGTGGCTTGCATAGCGCAGTTGTTCATCGCATAGCAGCTTCATGGTTCCCCTTCTGTTCGCCCAACACCGCTTCTCTATCGTCGCTCCGGCGGCGCTTTACTGGCCGGCCAAAAATGCGCTGCTGGTGGCGGACCTGCATCTGGAAAAGGCGAGTTTCTTTGCGCGGCAGGGGCAGATGCTGCCGCCCTATGACAGCCAGGCGACGCTGGCCGAGCTGTCCGGTCTGGTGAGCGAGACCGGCGCGACGAGGGTGTTCTGTCTGGGTGACAATTATCATGACGGCGAAGGCGAGGCGCGGCTGGAACCGGAAGCGGCGCGGCAGCTCACGGCGATGACCGCCGCGCTCGACTGGATCTGGATCACCGGCAATCATGACCGCGATGTTGCCGGTCTTTGGGGCGGCACGGTGGTCGACGAGTGGACAGGCGAGGGGCTGGCGCTGCGCCACGAGGCCACGCCGGAAAGCCTTTTGCCTGAGATATCGGGTCATTATCACCCGAAAATCCGGATCGCCACGCGCGGGCGTCATCTTTCGCGCCGCTGTTTTGTCCGGGGGCGTCATAATCTGATCATGCCCGCTTTCGGGGCGCTGACCGGCGGCATGGCGGCGCAGGACCCGGTGATCGAGGCCTGCGTCGGCGGACCAGCGGAGGCGATCATCGGCCTGAAGGAAAAGCCCGTCTGCTTCCCGCTGCCCTTTCGCGACAGGACCATAGAAGCGGTCGATGACAGTCAGCTTGCATTGCCTCTGGCCAGCACGGGTCGCTGACTGCTAACGGCGCGGTGATGGATCGATTCAAACCCTATCGCGACCAGCTGGACGCGCTCGATAAGGCGGGGCGCAAGAGACGGCTGTCGATTCCGGCCGGCCGGGATTTCTCGTCGAATGATTATCTCGGGCTGTCCCGCAGTCCCTATCTGAAAGAGGTCGCGCAGACCGCGATGGCCAATGGCATAGCGCACGGATCGGGCGGGTCGCGGTTGCTGGGTGGCAATCATCCCGAACATGAGGCGCTCGAGGCTTTTGCCGCGGATCATTATGGCGCTGAGTCCAGCCTGTTCTTCGGATCGGGATTTGCCGCCAACACCGCCTTGTTCGCGACTCTGCCGCAGACTGGCGATCTCGTCCTCTATGACGCGCTGGTCCATGCCAGTGTGCATGACGGGATGAAACTGGGCCGCGCGGCGTTCACCGCTTTCCCGCACAATGGTTGCAACGCGCTCGAACAGGCCATTCAGGTCTGGCGCGAATCCGGCGGCACCGGTACCGTGTGGATCGCGGTGGAAAGCCTGTACAGCATGGATGGTGACCGGGCGCCGCTGAGCGATCTTGCCCGAATCGCCGATGCCCATGACGCGATGCTGGTGATTGACGAAGCCCATGCAGTGGGCGTTTTCGGCGAGGGTGGTACCGGTCTGGCCGGTGACATTGGCAGGCAGGAGAATGTGCTGGTGTTGCGCACCTGTGGCAAGGCGCTGGGCGGCGAAGGCGGCCTATTGACCATGCCGAAAATCCTGCGCGAATTTTTCATCAACCGCGCCCGCCCCTTCATCTTCTCCACCGCGCCAAGTCCGCTGACCGCGCATCTGGCGCAACAGGCCATCGCCCATGTCGCGGACAATCCCGCGCTGCAGACCGGTCTGGCGGAGCATATCGCGCTGACCCGGAGCTGCTTTGCCAGCCTGTCGCTCGGTGACGATCAGGACAGCCAGATTTTTCCGGTCATTCTCGGCGAAGACCGGGTGGCGATGAGCGTAGCGGCCATGCTGCAGGAGCAGGGCTATGATGTCCGGGCCATTCGCCCGCCGACCGTACCGGCCGACACCGCCCGCCTGCGCATATCGCTGACGCTGAATGTGTCACCGGAGGATATCCGGAATCTGGCAGCCGCCCTGCACGAGGCTCTGGCTCTGGCGAAAGCGGCATGAGCGGCAGGTTCGTCATCACCGGCACCGATACCGATATCGGCAAAAGCGTCTTTTCCGCGGCGCTGACCGCGGCTCTGGGTGCCAGCTACTGGAAACCGGTGCAGGCGGGACTGGCCGACTGCACCGACAGCGAGACGGTCGCCAGGATCGGCGGCGTTGATCCCGCGCGGATATTGCCCGAACGCTACCGGCTGAAAATACCGGCATCGCCGCATTATTCGGCAGCGCAGGAAGGCATCACCATTGGTCTGGACGATCTGGATATCCCGCAGGTTGACGGTCCGCTGATCATCGAGGGGGCCGGCGGCGCGCTGGTGCCGGTCAATCCGGAGCTGCCGTTCGCCGATCTCTTTGCCCATTGGGGCCTGCCGGTGATCATCGTCGCGTCGACCAGCCTCGGGACCATCAACCACAGCCTGTTGACCGTCGAAGCTCTGCGCGCCCGCAACGTGCCCATCCACGGCATTGCCTTCATCGGCGATGAAAATGTCGACAGCGAGCAGACTATTTGCCGTATCGGCGCCGTGCCGCATCTCGGGCGCTTGCCGATACTCGACCAGCTCACACCAGACGCGTTGCGGGACGCCTTCGCCACCCATTTCAATATCGCGGACTTCGGATCATGAGCATCAATATCTGGCATCCCTTCACCCAGCATGGTCTGGGCGAACCGATCCCGGAAATCGCGCGGGCAGAAGGCGCGTGCCTCTACAAGAGCGACGGCACCCGGATCATCGACGCAATATCGAGCTGGTGGGTGCAGACCCACGGCCATTGCCACCCGACAATCGTCAGCGCGATTCAGGAACAAAGCGCCAGGCTCGACCAGATGATCTTTGCCGGATGGACGCATGAGCCAGCGCGCGCATTGGCCGAGGGGCTGTCCTCTTTCCTGCCGGACTCGCTCGACCATATCTTCTTTTCTGACAGCGGTTCGACAGCGGTCGAAGTCGCTCTCAAGATGGCGCTCGGCTATTGGCACAATCGCGGCGAAGCGCGGCAGAAGATTCTGGTGATGGAGCATAGCTATCATGGCGATACGATCGGCGCGATGTCGGTCGGCGCGCGCGGCGTGTTCAACCAGGCTTATGCGCCGCTGCTGTTCGATGTCGGCACCATCGCCTTTCCCGAAGCCGGAGCCGAACAGCAAACGCTCGATCAGCTGGAGGCTTTTTGCAAAGACAGCGAAAACCCGCCAGCGGCGCTGATCGTCGAGCCGCTGATCCTCGGCGCGGGCGGGATGAAGGTCTACAGCCCCGAAATATTGGCGCAGATGGCGGCGATCTGCCGGGCGCATGACGTGCTGTTCATCGCCGATGAAGTGATGACCGGCTGGGGCCGCACGGGCACCGTCTTTGCCTGCGAACAGGGGGGCGTCGAACCGGACATATTGTGTATGGCCAAGGGCTTGACCGGCGGCGTCATCCCGCTGGCGGTTACCGCAGCCAGTGATCCCATTTTCCAGGCGCATTATTCCGAAGACCGGGCGCAGATGTTCTTCCACTCGAGCAGCTTCACCGCCAATCCGATTGCCTGCGCGGCGGCCAATGCCAATCTCGCGATCTGGCGCGACGAGCCGGTGCAGGAACGGATCGACAGCATTATCGCCTCGCATCGCGCCTTTGCAGAACGGCTTGCGCAGAAATCCAACGTCAGCGGCCTGCGCCAGTGCGGCACGATATTGGCCTTCGAGATCGACGATGGCGCAGGCGATTATATGTCCAGCCTCGGGCCGCAGCTGCTCGGCTATTTCCGGGATCGCAACATTTTACTTCGGCCTCTGGGCAATACGGTCTACATCATGCCTCCTTATTGTATTGGCCGCGAGGAACTGGATTCCGTCTATGGCGTTATTGAGCAAGCGATCGGCCATTTCGGCAACACCTGATCTCCAGGTCCCGGAAAGTTTTTTGCATAAGGGCGAAAAACCCGCCAAGGATAGATCATGGAAATAATAGATTCACTGATGGTCAAGATTGCGCTGATCGGCCTGCTCGGTATCGGCGCACAGTGGATCGCTTGGCGGACCGGCCGTCCCGCCATCGCGCTGATGCTGATTGTCGGCATCATTGCCGGTCCGGTTCTGGGCATTATCGACCCCGAACGCGATTTCGGCGCGCTGCAGGAACCGATCATCAAGCTGGCGGTTGCCGTCATCCTGTTTGAAGGTGGGCTCAGCCTGAACTTCCGTGAACTCAGACAAGCGGGCGGTGCGGTAACCGCAATGGTGTTCATAGCCGGCCCCATCGCCTGGGTATTGGGCACGGCAGCGGCGCATTATGGCGCCGGCCTGTCCTGGGAAATATCGGCCTTGCTTGGCGGTATCATGATCGTCACCGGCCCGACCGTTATCGGTCCGATGCTCCGCACCTTGCGGGTACCGTCGCGGGTGCGCAATATCCTGAAATGGGAAGGTATCGTGAATGATCCGATCGGCGCACTGCTCGCCGTCGGCATCTATGCCTATATCACCTATGAGGGCCTCAATGCCAATATCGCGGTCATCAGCATGGATGTGCTGGCGGCCAGCTTCATTGCCGGCCTGATAGGCGCGGGGCTCGGCTTTGCACTGACATGGCTGTTTCCCCGAGGACTGGTGCCCGAATATCTGAAGGCGCCCTTTCTGCTGGTGACGGTAATCGCGGGCTTTGTCATCGCCGACCTTATCAAACATGAAACCGGCCTGATCACGGTGACCGTGATGGGTATCGTCATGGCCAACCGGCAAATCTATTCGAGTCAGGCGCTCTACCGCTTCAAGGAAGATCTCGCGGTTTTGCTGATTTCCGGTGTCTTCATCATTCTCTCCGCCACGCTGGACTGGGAGACCGTGCAGCAGTTCCGGCCGCAATTCATCATTTTCCTGATATTGCTGCTCTTCGCCGTGCGCCCGATTTCGGTACTGGTCGCCTTGCTGTTCAGCTCCGTGCCCTGGCGCGAGCGCCTGTTCATTGCCTGGATCGCGCCGCGCGGTATCGTCGCCGTCGCGATCACCGGCCTGTTCGCAATCCGCCTGGTCGACCACGGCTTCCCGGGGGCAGAAGCTCTCGTGCCGTTGAGCTTTGCCGTCGTCATCGCCACCATTTTCGCGCATGGCTTTTCCGCGGCGTGGGTGGCCGAGCGGCTGGGCATCGCGCAAGGAAAGGGCGAAGGCGTGCTAATCGCCGGTGCCAACCGCTGGTCGATCGCGCTGGGCAAAATGCTGAAATCGCTCGATATTGATGTGCTGATCACCGACAGCAGCAAATTCGCCCTGCGCCGGGCGCGCAGCGAAGGTTTGAACATTCACCAGGGCGACGTGCTCGACGAAGCCCATAATGACAATATTGACATGGGTGAATTTCAGCATCTGATCGCCGCCACCGACAATGACAGCAAAAACCAGTTGATCACCGCCGATCTGGGCCCTGAAATGGGCTATGAACAGATCAGCCGGCTGGCCAATGACGGGCAGAGCAACAGCCGGGTCGGTCATGGCCGACTGTTGTTTGAATCCGGCGCCGATTTTTCCGCTCTGCTCGACCGGGATCTGGCCGGCTGGCGGTTCAGCAAAACCAATATCACCGAAAAATTCACCGTCGAAGACTATCGCAAGAATCTGGAGGGCGGCGAGGAGCCTCTCGCCGTGTTAAAGCCGGACCGGCGACTGCTGTTCTTTTCGACCGATGCCCGGCCGACGATCGAAAATGGCGATGTCGTAATCAGCTATGTCGCGCCCGATACGCCGGAAGAGCGCAAGGCGGATCGCGCAGCCAAGGAAAGCGAGAAAAAGGGCGAGAGCTGACTAAGCGGTCTGCGCGGCGCGTGGTCCGAACAGCGCGGTGCCGACCCGGACATGGGTGGCGCCCAGCTTGATCGCGATTTCGAAATCCCCCGACATGCCCATGCTCAGTCCATCCAGATCATGGTGCCGGGCAAGCTTGGCCAGCAGCGCGAAATAGGGAGTCGGATTGGCATCGTCCGGAGGGATGGCCATCAGACCGGCGACGGGAATAGCCGCCGCGCGGGCCTGCTCCAGCAATTGGGCGACCGACTTGATATCGCAGCCGCCCTTTTGTGATTCTTCGCCGATATTGACTTGCAGAAAGCAGGGGATGCGACGGTCCTGCCGATCCATTTCCTTGGCCAATGCCTTGACCAGCGAGAGCCGGTCCACCGAATGGATATAATCAAACAAAGCGACCGCTTCGGCTGCCTTGTTGGACTGGAGCTGGCCGATCATATGCAGTTGGATATCGGGATATTCTGCTTTCAGGGCAGGCCATTTGTCCGCTGCTTCCTGGACGCGGTTTTCACCGAACACGCGATGGCCCGCATCGAGCAGGGGGCGGATTTCTTCGGCGCTACGGGTTTTGGACACCGCGATGAGCGTGATCTCAGATGATTTGCGGCCTGCTATCCGGGCGGCTTTGTCCATCCGGCCGCGGATGTCTTGAAGGGGTGCAATTGCCACGTGTGAATCTCTCTCAGTCATTCTCTTTCGCCAAGCTTGCGTCTATAGGCGTGCTTATGTTGCGAGACCAGCCCTGCCCTGTTCTGCCCGAGCCGACGCAGCCAGACCTGCCCCGCATCTGGTTGTTCACCGACCGGCGCAATGATGGCTGTCTCGAACAAGCCATCAGGGGCATGCCGTCCGGCAGCGGAATCATTTTTCGTCATTATCATCTGGATATGGCAGCGCGACGGGCGCGTTTCGACACGGTGCGCAATCTTGCCCGGCGCTGCGGCCATATCGTGCTGCTAGCCGGACCACCCGCACTTGCACAGCTTTGGCGCGCCGACGGCGTGCACGGGCGGGTATCGCACCGGATGGACAAACGGGCCATGATTCAAAGCGCTCCGGTCCATGATGCCAGAGAAATCCATCAGGCCAATCGTGCCGGCGCGGATGTATTTTTCCTGTCCCCGGTTTTTGCGACGCGGTCCCACCCCGGCCAGCGGCCGCTGAACCACGCGCAGGTCCGGCGGCTGGCTGCCCTATGCAAAGGCGCGGTTATATTGCTCGGCGGTATGGACGAAGATCGCTTTCAGAAACGCAAAACTCGCCAGACCCATGGCTGGGCGGCTATCGACGCTTTCTGCTAGTCTGGATATTTAGAAGCGGAACTGGGTTCCGACATAGACCGCCTGGCTGTCCTGACGGCTATCCGTCAGCGGGGCCATCCGGTCGCGCTCGTTGTTGATCCGCACACCGGCGGTAACATCAAGATTGCGGGTCAGCGAATAGCTGCCGCCTACGTCGAGCGTATAGTCTTTTTCACTGGCATCCAGAGCACGCGGTGTCGCGTTGATCGGTGCGCTGGCATCAATCGACATGCGCGGATTGAAACGGCTCTTCTTGCCGCTGTCTTCCCCGCCGGGCAGCCTGTCCGCTCCGATTTCCGAAAGGTCGGGCAGATTGTTGCCCAGTTTCTTGACCGGAATTGCGAAACTCTTCAGCCCCTTTGCCGCGCCCAGACTATAAGAGACAGGAGCGATTTTGGCGCTGCTCATCACACCCGAACCGGGTGCGGCGGCCAGAATATTTTCACGAATCGACACAGCATCCGACTTTTGCCGGACAACCACGGTCACCGAACGTTCGCCATCGCGAGACGCGCCGGATGGCGTGAACTTGAAATTCGTATTGCCGCGCAAAGCTTTGAAATTATATTTTGCTACGAGATCGGGGTCGGCACCGGCAACGGTGAAGGAGCCGATGGATCCGAGCGTTTTCAGGGATACCATATCGTCATTGTCGGAAAGCACTCGGGCAAGAGCAGGAGTCATGGCAAGACCGGACAGTGCGAGTCCCGTCGCTAACCAACCAAAATGACTACCCTTTTTCTTCATGACGAAGGCGAATCCCTTAATTCAGTCCGTTGATATAGCAAATTTACCGGCTCTGCACGAGTCATCGTACTGCTTTTACCCGATTTTCCGAATCTAACATTCAACTGTTGCAGATCGGTTACGCTTTTCCGCGGACATCGATCCACTGCCTATCACAATCCAGATGAACCCGCGATGATTTGGCTACCATTCAACTGGGGTTCAGTCGGCGCTTCTCAAGAGCGAAAAATGCGCTTGTGCTTGCCCCTTGCGGCAAAGCATTTATAGAGAGCGCTGAAATAATATCATGTCCGGAACAAATCCAGCCATCAGGATTTTGTGTCGGCGCAAATTGCAATCAGGAGCGCCTCATGTCCCGCCTCAATTCCTCGTTAATCCTGCGATCTGCAACCGCTGGCCTGCTGACGCTTTCCCTGCTCTCCGCCTGCGGCGGAAAAGAGCGGCCGAAAGCCGATCTCGCGGCGTCCCAGGTCACCACTATCGGCGTGAACAGCTATTTGTGGCGCGCATCGCTGGACGCATTATCCTTCATGCCGCTGACCCAGACCGACAGCAATGGCGGCGTGATCCTGACCGACTGGTATGTGAACCCGCAAAATCCTGGTGAGCGGATGAAGATCAATGTCTCGATCCTTGACCAGGATCTGCGCGCCGACGCCCTGCGCGTTGCAGCGTCACGACAGGTCGCGCAGAACGGCACCTGGGTGGACGCCCCGGTCAAGGCCGCGACCACGCAGAAACTCGAGCAGATCATCCTCACCAAGGCGCGCGATTTGCGGCGCGGTGCGATCACCAACTAAACCTTCCTGCCACATCATGGGGCCGCAATGACCGATCAGCGATTCAATCCACTGGCGGCGGACAAACGCTGGCAAGAGCGCTGGGCGAGTGCCGGCACTTTCGAGGCGGACGACGCCAGCAGCAAACCGCGCAGCTATGTGCTCGAGATGTTCCCCTATCCCTCGGGCCGCATCCACATGGGTCATGTCCGCAACTATACGATGGGCGACGTACTCGCCCGTTTCCGGCGGATGCAGGGCTTTGAAGTGCTTCACCCGATGGGCTGGGACGCCTTCGGCATGCCGGCGGAAAACGCCGCGATGGAAAAGA
The DNA here is from genome assembly GCA_964022345.1 of uncultured Sphingorhabdus sp. Lineage (GTDB taxonomy): Bacteria > Pseudomonadota > Alphaproteobacteria > Sphingomonadales > Sphingomonadaceae > Parasphingorhabdus. Next base: position 180,121 of record CAXHZT010000001.1, on the reverse strand, counting down.
AAGTCCATCCCGGCGAATGGACAAGAGCCAATATCGCCTCGATGCGCAGCCAGCTGAAAACTTTGGGTTTCGCCTTTGACTGGAGCCGCGAACTGGCGACCTGCGAACCGGAATATTATGGCCAGGAACAGGCGCTGTTCATCGATCTGTTCGAGGGCGGTCTGGTCTATCGCAAGGAATCGGCGGTCAACTGGGATCCGGTCGACATGACCGTGCTCGCCAACGAGCAGGTGATCGACGGCAAGGGCTGGCGCTCCGGCGCTCAGGTTGAAAAGCGCAAGCTCAGCCAATGGTTTCTGAAAATTACCGACTTTGCCGAGGATCTGCTGTCTGGCCTGGACGACCTCAAGGGCTGGCCGGAAAAAGTGCGGCTGATGCAGGAGAACTGGATCGGCAAGTCGCAGGGCCTGCAATTCCATTTTCAGCTCGCCGAAGCGCAAGACGATATCGCCAGCGTGGAGGTGTTCTCGACCCGGCCCGACACGATTTTCGGGGCGAGTTTTGTCGCGCTGTCGGCCGACCATCCGCTGACGCAGAAACTCGCTGGACGGAATGACGCGCTCGCGGCCTTTGCCGAAGAATGCAAGGCTGGCGGCACGACCGCCGCCGAGCTCGAGACGATGGAGAAGAAGGGCTTCGATACCGGCCTGACCGTCACCCATCCGCTCGATCCCGACTGGCAGCTGCCGGTCTATGTCGCCAATTTCGTGCTGATGGATTATGGCACCGGCGCGGTATTCGGCGTACCGGCGCATGACCAGCGCGATCTCGACTTCGCCCGCAAATATGACCTGCCGGTCAAGCGCGTGGTTTCCGATGGCGATGAAACCGCTGCCGAATATATCGGGGACGAGGCTTATACTGGTCCCGGCAAGATCGTGAACAGCGCGTTCCTCGACGGCATGACGGTCGAAGCGGCGCAGCAGGCGATTATCGATCGCGCAGGGTCCGAAGGCTGGGGCAAGGCCCAGACGACCTGGCGGCTGCGCGACTGGGGCGTTTCACGCCAGCGCTATTGGGGCACGCCAATCCCGATCATTCATTGCGATGATTGTGGCCCGGTACCGGTGCCCAAGGACCAGCTGCCGGTTGTCCTGCCCGAAGATATTGATTTCGAAACGCCGGGCAATCCGCTGGAACGCCACGCGACCTGGAAACATGTCGACTGCCCGAAATGCGGCAAGGCGGCGCGGCGCGAAACCGACACGCTCGACACATTTGTCGACAGCAGCTGGTATTTCCTGCGCTTTGCCAGCCAGCCCGACGACCGGCCCTTTGACCCCGAAGTGGTCAAACAATGGCTGCCGGTCACGCAATATATCGGCGGCGTCGAACATGCGATCCTGCATCTGCTTTATGCCCGCTTCTGGACCCGCGCTCTGGCGAGCATCGGCAAGCTGGATTTTGCCGAGCCGTTTGAAAGCCTGTTCACCCAGGGCATGGTGACGCACGAGACTTACTTTGCCCGTCTCAAATCGCTCGAATCCAGACATGATGCGAATCTTATGAATCAAATATACCACGGGGAAATCTCGAAGAACGAAGCCTTCAATAGGTACCCTGAGAAGTACGTTTCAACGCGGTTATGGCTGAGTCCGGACGAAGTACTTATTGATTCAAACGGCGACATTACAGCCAGAAATCTGGCACAGCAATTTGATGCGAGCAGTGACGTTATCATCGAAAGTATTGAGCGCGGCCGGGTCGAGAAAATGTCGAAGTCGAAGAAAAATGTCGTCGACCCCGATCCGATCATCGAACAATATGGTGCCGACGCGGTGCGTTTCTTCATGCTCTCCGACAGCCCGCCCGAGCGCGACCTACCCTGGTCTGAAGCCGGAATTGAAGGCAGCTGGCGCTTTGTCCAGCGCCTGTGGCGGTTGTTTATCGCTGTCGCCGACAGTGAAGATACAGGCGAAGACAAGGCACTCCGCCGCAAACTCCACCAGACCGTCGCCGGCGTGGCTGGCGACGTCGAGGCGCTGTCGTTCAACAAGGCCGTCGCGAAGATATTCGAACTGGTCAACCTGATCGAGAAATCGCAGCCTTCCGCAGACCGGACCATAGCGATCAAGTCGCTTGCCCGGATCGTTGCGCCGATGGTCCCGCATATTGCCGAGGAAGCATGGGCCTTGTTTGGCGAAAGCGGCCTGATCGCCGACGCGCCATGGCCGGAAGTGGACGAAAGCCTGTTGGTCGATGACGAAGTCACGATTGCGATTCAGGTGCGCGGGAAATTGCGCGATACGATCACCGTGGCCAAGGGCAGCAGCAAGGAGCAGCTCGAAGAGCTTGCCCTCGCTTCCGAGAAGGTGCAGCGTAGCCTCGACGGAGCGGAAATAATGAAGGTGATTGTCGTGCCCGACCGACTGGTCAATATCGTCATATGAGTTCCATGATCGCCCGGATCGGCCTGGTCGTGACCTTGTCGGCGATGCTGGCCGGCTGCAACCTGCGGCCGCTCTACGCCGGCGGCACGAACGGAGTCGTTGCGCAGGAACTGGGCAATGTCGAGATTGAACCGATCGCCGGCAAGGCCGGATGGCTAACCCGCAACGCGCTGAAAGACCAGCTGGGCGCCTTCGAGGGGCAGCAGGCCAAATATCGGCTGACCGTCGCTTTGGAAGACAAGATTGCCGGTTTCGGCGTGCGCAGCGACGACCGGATCACGCGCGAGCGCAGAACGCTGCGCGCCCGCTATCAATTGGTCCGTCTCTCCGACTCCGTTGTCGTGCTCGATGCCACTGCCGGATCGGACGCGGGTATCGACGTGGTCTCTTCGGAATATGCCACGCTCGCGGCGGAAGATACGGCACTGGAAAATCTGGCGACCCGCGTGGCCAACCAGATCGTCACCCGGCTTTCTCTGTTCGCCCGGGAAGAGGCCAGCGCGTCGCCCCAGCCATGAAGGCGAAACCGGAAGATATCGTCAGGCGCTTTCATGCCGGTCCCGATCAATTTCGACTGATCCTTTTATGCGGCCCCAATGTCACCCGCTGCCAGGCGCTGGTCGAGGAACTGGTGCAGCCGCTCGCCCAGTCCGCAGAACGCGTAGACCTGACCATTTCCGACATCAGCGATAATCCCGCCCGGCTCAATGACGAAGCCAATTCCGCCTCTTTATTCGGCGACAAACGCTATCTGGTGCTGCGACTGAACAGCGGTGAAGCGGTCAGGGCGACTGCGGCGATAGACAATCTGCTGGCAAGCGATACCGCCGGCGATCCGGTATTTGTCATCGCACCGGGCATGGGCGACAAGACCGCGCTGGCGAAAAGCATCATCGCCGCACCCGATGCATTGATCGCGACCTGCTATGAAACGACACCCCAGCAGGCAGCGGCGGCGATCCAGACGATGGCGCAGACCGAAGGGCTGCGTTTAAGCCGGGAGATGGCCCAGGAAATTGCGGCACTGACCAGCAATGATCTGGTGCTGGCGAGGATGGAGGTCGAAAAGATCGCCCTCTATCTGGATGCGACACCGGAGAACCCGCAAGAACCGGAAAGCGATATTCTCCTGCTGCTCGGCGCCGAAAATGACGAGGAGGATATCAGCCTGCTGATCAACGCCGCGCTCAATGGCGATGCCGTTCGTCTGGCCCGCGAAATTGCCGATTCACGGGCGCAGGGCATCAGCGAGATCGGCCTGATACGGATCATGCTCCGGCAACTTACCAAGCTCGCCGAATTGCGGAGCAAGGTCGACAAGGGCGGAACAATCGATTCCGTTGCCGGCCATCCCAGCGTCTTCTTCAAAGACCGCAACAATTTCAAACGGCAATTGGCGATCTGGCCATCCGCCCATATCAGCCGCCTGATCGAGCGGGTGCTGCAACTGGAAATCGCGATGAAAAGCAGCGGCCTGCCGGACGGCGTGCTGGTGGAGGACGAACTGCTGCTGATTGCGCGCAAAGCCGCCAGCAACCGCTAAGCCGACGCCCTACCGCGATCACGCCGGTTCGAGCAATGCATCTCGCCATCCCTTGACCGGCTGCCATCAAGCGCCCATTTACACGATATGGAAAAAACAGTGTTGAGCGACGAAGAATGGCGGCGACAGCTCTCGCCGGAACAATATCATGTGCTGCGCGAAGCGGGCACCGAACGCGCGTTCACCGGCGCGCTGAATGCAGAATATCGCGATGGCGAGTTTTTCTGCGCCGGCTGCGGGACCAAATTGTTTGAGTCCCAGAGCAAGTTCGACAGCGGCTGCGGCTGGCCCAGTTTCACCGAACCCGCCGATCCGGAAGCGGTAACCGAGCTGGAAGACAATAGCCTCGGGATGCGCCGGGTCGAGGTTCGCTGCTCGAACTGCGACGGTCATCTGGGCCATGTTTTTCCGGACGGACCGGCTGAAAACGGCCTTCGCTATTGCATGAACAGCGCGGCAATGGCTTTCGAACCCAAGACGGATTGATTTTTTCCTGTCTTTCTCCGTTCAGGCTGCAGTAAGGCACTAATACGCTAGAAAATATGTCATTCAGCGTAAAGTGAACGGAGTTATATGGCGCGGGGCAAGAAACGCAGCAAACAGCAGACACCAGTGCGCAAATGGCTGTGGCGTATCACCAAAGTCGGTCTCGTAGCGGGGTTGCTGGGCGCGATTGCCCTGGTGGTCGCGGTGCTGGTCGTCCGGTCGTCGCTTCCGGGCTTTGAAGATCTGAAATCCTCCCCCAACGGACAGATGATCCGGGTCCTCGACGTCAACGGCAAGGAACTGTTTTCGATGGGCCCCAGCTACGGCGAGTGGCTGGAATATGATGACATCCCCCAGGTCATGAAGGCGGCCATGGTCGCCGTCGAGGACAGGCGCTATGAAAGCCATCCCGGTGTCGATCCGATCGGCATCGCGCGGTCGCTGCAGGTGCGTATGCAACGGGGCCATTGGGCGCAGGGCGGCTCTACAATCACCCAGCAGCTGGCCCGCAACGTCTTCCTGAACAACAACCGGACCTTTGGCAGAAAGGGTCGGGAAATATTGCTGGCGCTCGCGATGGAACGGAAATTTTCCAAGGAACAGATTCTCGAACTCTATCTGAACAAAGTCTATTATGGTGGCGGCGCCTATGGCATTGATGCCGCTTCCCGCCGCTTCTTTGCGCATAGCGCGAGAGATCTCGAACTCGGCGAGGCGGCCATCATAGCCGGTCTGGTCAAGGCCCCGTCCCGCTATTCTCCCACAGCCGACGCCACCGCCGCGATCGGCCGCGCAACCGTGGTTCTGGAGGTCATGCGGGATGCCGGAGCGATATCCGCAACCGAGGCGGCGCAAACCGATCCCGCATCGGTCAAACTCGCGCCCGAGCCCCGACAGAACAGCGTCCGCTATTTCACCGACTGGGCCTTGCCGCAGCTGGATTTGCTGATCGACGAAACGGTAGAGCCGATTGAAGTCTGGACCACCCTGGATCTTGATATGCAGCGCGCTGCTACGGTCGCCATCCAGTCCCGCGTCCCGGGCGGCGCGCAGGGCGCATTGGTGGCGATCGACCGCGATGGTGCTGTCCGCGCCATGGTCGGCGGCACCGATTATGTGACGTCCAATTATAACCGCGCCACACAGGCGGTGCGGCAGCCGGGGTCGGCCTGGAAGGTATTTGTCTATATGGCCGCGCTGGAAGCCGGCTATACACCCAATGACACGGTAACGGACGAACCGATCACCATCGGCAACTGGACACCCCGCAACAGCGGCAACCGCTATGCCGGCGATATTGATGTCCGCACCGCTTTCGCTTTTTCGAAAAACACCGTCGCGGCGGCAATCGGCAATGATATCGGCACGACGACAATTGCCAATATGGCGCGCCGGTTCGGCATCACCACGCCGATCAACACCAATCCGTCGATGGTGCTCGGCACCTCCGATGTCCGGTTGCTGGATATGACACGGGCGTTCGCGTCGATCAGCGCAAAAGGTGTCGCGATCACGCCGTTCGGGATCACCAAGGTCCAGACGATGAAGGGCGATATTTTATACCAGAGCAAATTTGACGGCAGCCGGGTGCTGGTCGACCCCTGGGTCGCCGCCGGCATCACCGATCTGATGCAGACCGCCGTCAACACCGGCACCGGCCGCGCGGCGCAAATCGGACGACCGGTCGCCGGCAAGACCGGAACGACCAGCAGCAACAAGGATGGCTGGTTCCTCGGCTTCTCCAGCGGCCTGACAACGGGCGTCTGGATGGGTCGCGATGATGCCAGACCTGTTGGCGGCCTGCAGGGCGGCCGCGCGCCGGCCTCTGCTTTTGCCCAGTTCATGAAAGTTGCGGTTGCCAACCGCAAGGTCGAGCAATTCGATACCGAGCTTGTCCTGCCCGAGTGGCAACTGGAACCGGACGAGGATGAACTGTTCGGCGCGCCTGAAGACGGGATATATGTCGACGAAAACGGCATGCCGATCGAAACCGGCCGGGGCATCGAATATGATATGGAAGATGGCGAAGCGGCAGATAATCCGCGGCTGGATCAGGACTGGATCGATTCCGTGCTCGGTCGTGGAGGCGATCCTGCGCCCCGCAAACCGGAGCCCGCTCCGGTCAAAAAGCCGCGGCCACAGACCCCGCAAAACCCGCCGGAATCGCTGATCCCCGAAGCGCTGCGGTCCGAAGCGCAATAGTCCCCGGTCTCTAGTCGTCCACCGAAGCGTGCCGTTCGGCGCCGATCATATGGAGGCCGCGGCCATGGTCTTTGAGCCATCGGTCTGCCGTGCGGCGGTCCGATTCAAATATCTCGTCGAGCAGCGCGTAAAATCGCTGGCTATGATCCATATGCTTTAGATGCGCCACTTCATGCGCCACGACCGAGCGGCGGACATGCGGCGGTGCCATGACCAGTCGCCAGCTCAGCCTGATCGCACCCCGGCTGGAACAGCTCCCCCAGCGGCGACGCGCGTCGCCGACCGCCAGGCGCGGCAGTTCGAACCCGGCGCGGTCACAATAATATTCCAGATCGTCCGCGAAAATCGTCCGTGCCTGGCTTTTGAGCCAGCGCAACACGCGTGCCTCGACATGTTCCGCGGGCCCGCCAAGCCGCAATTCCTCTTCCGCTAGCAGTGGCGTCCGTTTGAACTCCGGCGACCATCTGATGATATAGGGCTCGCCCAGAAAGGCGATCTGGCTGCCGTCTTTCAGGGCAACCGGCGGAAGGGCTTCGGCGAAGCGGGCGTTGAGCCAGTCCGATTTCGACTGGGCAAATCGCAGCGCCTGATTCTCCGACGCATAGGTGGGCACCGTCAGCCGGACGACTCCCTTCACCGTATCGGCAGAGACGATGATCGACCGCGCCTGCTTTGACCGGCGCAGTTGCAACGGATAGCTGACACCATCGAGGCTGATGGCCAGCGCATCGGACCGTGCAGGACTAAAGCGGCCCATCGACGATATGGTTTTCAAGCGGACCGGCCTTCGATTCAGGGATGACCTTGCCACGGATGGATTGACCGGCGGCATGAATCGATTCGCGGTCGCCGGAGATCAGATAATGCCACGCGGGTAGCGGCAGGCCGCGGGCGCGCATTTTATAGGCGCAACTGTCGGGCAACCATTCAAATTCTTCCAGCTTGTTACGGGTCAGACGCACGCAATCGGGAACATGGAATTTGCGGTGGCGGTAATCGCTGCACTGCGCATTTTTCAGATCGAGCAATTTGCATGCGATATTGGTCATGTAAATCTGGCCGTCATCCTCGTCCTCCGCCTTCAGCAGACAACATTTGCCGCAACCGTCGCACAAGGCTTCCCATTGCGCACGGTCCAGTTTTTCCAGCGGAAGTTCCCAGAAGGGCTGATCGGAGCCTATTTGACCCATCGGGCTATTTCATCCGCGACATCCTGCGGCGTACCGTCATAGGGCAGCAAAGCCAGCGGCTCGCCTTCCGGCCCGAACAGATAGGCCTGGCGGCTATGATCGACCAGATATTCGCTCGACCCCTCGTCGTTGCGGATATCGTAAATGATCAGATAGTTTTTGGCGACGGCGGCAATTTCCTCGGCACTGCCGGTCAGGCCGATGAGCCGCGGATGGAAGGCCGAAACATATTGTTTCAACACCGCCGGCGTATCGCGTTCGGGATCCACCGAAATGAATATCGGCTGGATTTTTTCAGCCAGAGCCGGATCGGCTTTTTCAGCCTGCTTCAAACCCAGCATGATATTGGCAAGATCGACCGGACAGACATCGGGGCAGTAGCTGTAGCCGAAATAGATTATCCGGTACTGGCCCTTGAACTGGTCGTCCGAGGTTCTTCCGCCATCCTGATTGGTCAGCGTGAACGGCCCCCCGATTCTCGCACCGGCAAGCGGCGGCTCGGCCAAAGCGCCCGCGCTGCCGTCGGAGGCCTGGTTACAAGCGGCGGTGAAGGTCAATAATCCCGTAATCAGGATCATTTTTGCAAATTTGATGATATTGTTCATTACGCGGCCAGACATGGTCTGCTACTTGATCAAATTCAACAGATAATTGATAGGCAGCAATTACAACGACCGGCGGCGGCAGTCTCCGGTCACTAGAACGGGGCAAAAATGGTCGATACTCATTCTTCAGCGATACGCCTGTCCGGCAGGCTGCGCCTTTTCCTCCACTTCCTGTGCGTAGCGGCGGCGGCAATTTCCTTGTCCGCCCCCGCCCAGGCGCAATTTTCCGACAGCTATAATTTCCTGAAGGCGGTCAAGGATCGCGACGGTGAGGAGGCGACCAAATATCTCAACGAGCCGGGTTCCGTTATCGTCAACACTCGCGACCGCAGTTCCGGCCAGACGGCCCTGCATATCGTCGTCGAGCGGCGCGACAAAACCTGGATGGGCTTCCTGCTCCAGCAAGGCGCCAATCCCAATGTCCGGGACAAGGAGGGCGTTTCGCCCCTGATGCTCGCCACCCAGCTGCGCTTCATCGACGGCGTCAAAATTCTTCTGGCCAAAAAAGCCGATGTGAATGTCGCGAATTACCAGGGTGAAACACCGCTTATCCGGGCCGTCCAGCTGCGCGATTCGGAGCTGGTCCGAGTGCTTCTGGCCAACGGAGCCGATCCGGATCAAACGGACACGCTTGCCGGTCTGTCGGCGCGTGATTATGCGAAACGCGATCGCCGCGCTGCAACGATCTTGGCAGAAATCGAAAAGGCTGACAGCGACAAGAAACCGGAAACCGAGGGGCGCTTTTTCGGACCGGAAGGCTAGCGCAACCTGTTATCTGCCGCCTTCATGTGACGCCAGATCAGGACTGATCCACCCGTCGGAAATAGCCGCTCGCTGCATGGCCCTGCGTGCCAGCCGCATCGTTTCGGTCTTGCGCCGCGCCGGAGCCAGCGCGCTGGTGGCCGCGGGACGGACCATTTCCGCATCATAGGCGTCGGCAATGATCAATCCTGTGCGTTCGGGCAGGAAATCCGCTCCATCGACCGGAGAGGCATCAAATCCGACAGGCACAGCCCAGTAGAAGCGGTCACAATAATCCAGATATTCGGTCCATTTGGCATCACCCAGCAGATCGCTGCGCGCGACCTTGATCTCGACAATCACAATCTGGCCCTTGGCATCAATGCCCATCAGGTCCGCGCGGCGCCTGTTCCGCAAGCTGACTTCCGACAAGACCATGATATCGTGCCGCTGAAACATCCGCGCCACGCCACGGGCAACGGCCTGCGCGCCGGTCAGGACCCCGGGCGTTGTCAGCAGGCCGCTCGAATCGTCGATCATCGTCATGAAGCAGGACTAGAACATAAAAAGAACAAAATAAAGGCCCCCGGTCAGGGAGCCTTCATAAGTCCGGTGATGGTTCAGTCTTCACTGATAGAAAATATGATTGTCGATCGTCGCCAGACGCTTCAGGCGCCAGCCCGGAGAGACATAGCGGGCGTGAAAGAACAACGCGCCCTCGACCGAGCTTTCCCAGCCGTCGTTCGCGGCAATCTTGGCAATGGCCACGGCGTTGCGCCACTGGCGATGCCCGGTGTTGATACGAGGCATCTTGCCGCCGCGGATGAACGAGAACTGCCGGCGCTGATAGACCACTTCGCAAATCGAGTCCGGGAAACGCGACGAAGCGACGCGCGCCAGCACCACACGGGCAACAGCCAGCTGGCCTTTCAGCGATTCGCTCTTGGATTCAAAATAGACGGTGCCTGCAAGACATTGCATTTCAGCGTCCAGCGGACCGGTCACCGATTGCTGGCGGACCAGCTGACGCAAGGACGTTGCCCCATCATTGGTGAAATCGGCACTGCTCATGAGGCCGGCTTCGGCTTCACCATTGGCGATCTTGTCCGATTCCACGACATCGTCGGGGATCTCGGCGACCACTTCCTGCTGTTCGCCGAAAATAATAGCCTGGTTGGATTCATCTTCTTCCAGCAAGGCCGGATCAATAAAAATCTCGGATTCTGGAGTCTCGTCGCTTGCTTCGAGAGCAAAAGACGCATCAGTGACGGAAAATGCCGCCACAACAGTCAGTGCGAGCGACAAGACGCTCGTGGCACGGAAAATTTTTCTCATAAACCTGTTTTGTTATGCGGTGAGACCAGAGCAAATCCTGACATGACCCGTCAAAACTGCCGAAAATGAACCCTAAAACCAAAACCCGCGGTTCATTTCTGTTCTCCCCGTCTGCGTGTTTACCGCTCGTCATTTCTGACCAGTTCAGCGGCAACCTGCGCTTCAAAGTTGAGCGCCAAATATGGGTCTGGGCAAAAAAGTCAAGTTTACTGACCCATTAGGACGATGAGCCGTTCCGCATCCGGGATGTCCAGTTCAATTAACCACATATCGGGGTCAAACCGGAATCTTTGCTCCAGATACTCTGATAATTCCTTATTGTTATCAGTGGCTTGAGGCCATATCTGCTGCCAGTTAGGGGCTCCGTCGAGCGACGGCATATTCTCCAGAAGCCTAGGGTTTTCCCCTTTTTCCAGGCATTGGATAAGGATAGAACCGGATATCCGGTCTCCCTTTTTCAGAACAGCGCCAAATCCGCCATGCTGGTTAACCAGTCGTAGAAGGGTTTGAACCTTCATTTCCGCAGAAAGCCGGGGCTCAATCATCCTTTTTATAGCCCGGCAGCGAAGCCAGCGGGATATGTGATCGCATGAAGGTCCCGGTTCCGCGTGCGATTTCCTCGCCCTCGGCATCAATGAGTCGGGCGTCGGCCACAAAAACCCGCCTTTTGCCGCTTACCCACCGGCCTTCTGCTCTCACAGGCCCGGACTTGAGCGGCTTGGTGAAGAGAAGGTTGAACGCGGTTGTCAGGATGAAGCGGTCCGACACCAGACTGTTGGTGGCATAGAAGGCCGCATCGTCGAGCATCTTGAAATAGGCAGTTCCGTGTACCGCACCGGCCGCGTGATAATATCGCTCGTCGACGTCAAATCGGATTGTTGCCAGACCTGGCTTTTCGATTTCGAGACGGGAGGTGAAGAGCTGGTTTATCGGGGCTGCTGCATATAGCCGTTCCAGCGCCCGGAAATGTTCCTGCGCACCGCCACTTTCCGGCACATTCTGGGTTTCGTCCGTCATAGACAAGGGTCAGGCGGCTCGCTGTTCGCGTTGCTTGTTCAGCAAGGCGTATAGCGCGTCCGATCCGGTAGCGCCACGCAGTTTCGTTACCAGATGGTCATCGCGCAGGAACCGCGAAATCGCAGCGAGCGATTTCAAATGTTCGATTCCTCCTTTTTCAGGAGACAGGAGCGCGAATATCAGATCGACCGGCTTGCCGTCATGCGCATCGAATTCCACCGGCTCCGCAAGCCGCAGAAAAATACCGACGCAATGGTCGAGCTGGGCCAATTTGGTATGCGGTATCGCGATCGCCCTGCCAAATCCGGTCGATCCCAGAGCTTCCCGTTCAGCCAGGCCCTGCTCTATCGCCTCGGCGTCCAGCTGATAGCAATCCCGCCCGATTTTCGCGATCGTCCGGAAAATATCATCCTTGCCAAATTCGCCGGGACAATCCCGAACAGCGGCCAGTTCCAATCGAACGGACAAAATACTCATCCTTCATTCCCTTAATCCCGGCGAAGCGCAGCCAAATTCCGATTCATCCCGGGATCTGGACGCTGGAGCGCATCGGCTCAACCACCTGAGACCTGTTGCTAATCGCCACTATAAGGCGATGCCATCTCTATGAACTTTGCGGCTCAACCCAACCGATTGTGCCATCGGTGCGGCGATAGACCATATTATGGACGCCAGTGCCAGAGTTTTTGAACAATAGCGCGCTGGTATTGCGCAGATCCATCATCATCACGGCGTTCGACACGCTGGCTTCGGGGATATCGGTGCTGGTTTCGGCAATGATCGGCGGGGAATCGCCAGCCGGTTCGGATTCTTCCTCCTCGTCGGACGAATTGAACACCCGATAGGCTGCCTCTTCCTGCTTCGCCGCATATTGCGCCTGGACATGATGGTCGTTGAGCCGCCGCATATAGCGGCGCAGCTGTTTTTCGATTTTTTCAGCGGCTTGCTCGAACGCCTGGTGGGCATCGCCAGCTTCCGCCTCGGATTTCAGCATCAGTCCCTGCATGATATGAGCCCCGATATCGCACTTGAACTGGGCATGCGGCGCTTTCCCGAATGTGGCGTGGGCCGAAATGGCTTTGGGAAAATATTTACCGGCAATCGCATTCATCCGGTCCTCGACGTGGGTTTGCAACGCATCGCCTGTGTCGACCTGATGTCCTGAAACACGAACTTCCATATATATTCTCCTCTTCTTTCTGCACCGTGACGCAAAGGGTGGTGCAGTTACACTTCCGTCCAGAGCGGGTTTTCAATCCCCTCCATGAAATTCTTGTGGCGCGCCAGTTCTTCGGCGCTTGCATGATATTCGCGCGGCGCGATGAACGTCTTGCGCTCGGTCCGTATCGACAGGGATTGCCGCACGACCGTGTCATTGTCCTGCGCGCTATCATCCGCCAGCCCAAGACCAATCTGCCGGCCTCCGGTCAATTCGATATAGAGCTGGGTCAGCAATTCGGCGTCTAGCAGTGCGCCATGTTTGACGCGATGACTGCGGTCAATGCCGTAGCGCGAGCATAGCGCATCAAGCGACAGTTTCGCTCCGGGATGTTTGGATTTTGCGATGGCCAGCGTATCGACCATGCGGAAGCGCGAAATCGGTTGATAGCCGCACAATGTCAGCTCGGCGTTGAGGAAATTGAAATCGAACTGCGCATTATGGGCGACCAGCTTGGCGTCTCCCAGAAAATCGAGCAGCTCTTCCGCACCCGAAGCAAAGAGTTTTTTGTCGGAGAGGAATATATCGGAGAGGCCGTGCACATTTTCTGCCGCCTTGGGCATCGGCCGTTCGGGATTATAATAGCAATGGAACGTCTGGCCGGTTTCGATCCGGTCGATCATTTCGATACAACCGATTTCAACCATCCGGTCCCCATTTTGTGGATCAAAGCCGGTGGTTTCGGTGTCGAAAATTATCTCTCGCATAAACCCAATATCGGACCGAATAGCGGGTTACGCAAGGGAAGCTTTCAGTTTTTGAACAAGTTTCTGCACCTGTTGTCGCGTTTCGGCATGGGGCAGGGATGTATCGATAACGGAATCGGCCTTTTCCCGCTTTTCCGCGTCCGGCATTTGCAGCGCCTTGATATGGGAAAACCGCTCTTCGGTCATACCCGGCCGGGCGAGAACACGGTCCCGCTGATGGTCTTCGCCGGCCGAGACGACGACGATATGATCGATACCCTGTGCGCCCGATTTCTCAAACAATAGCGGAATATCGAACAGGATCATCGGCCGGTGCCGATTCTCTTCAAGGAAGGCGATACGCATCTCGCCCACGGCAGGATGAATCAGCTTTTCGAGCTTTTGCATGGCGCCCGGATCGCCGAGCACCGCCGCGCCCAGTTTCTGCCGGTCGACGCCTTGGCTGTTCGTGGTGCCGGGAAACAGCGCTTCGATCTCTTCGACCAGCGCGCCATCCGGTCCCTGCAGTTCGTGCACGGCAGCGTCAGCGTCGAACAACGGCACGCCTTCATCGACAAACATCTGCGCAACCGTCGATTTGCCCATGCCGATCGAGCCGGTGAGTCCGATGATGAAGGGCCGCGTCCGGTCGGTCATGCGATCAGCCGCTTTCTTAATTCTTCGTCATCTTCCATTGGCGGCGTCGCGCCGAAGAACAGTTCAAAGGCAAGCGCGGCCTGCCCGATCAGCATGTCGAGACCATCGACCACCGCCAGGTCCCGCTTCTTGGCCGCGCGCAGCAGACCGGTGTTCAAGGGCGCGTAGACCAGATCATAGACCAGCGCATCGGCCGGCAGGGGACCGAGATCCAGCTCGAGCGGCGGCTTGCCCGTCATCCCGAGCGGGCTCGCATTGATCAGCAGATCCGCCGCGGGCAATTGCGCGTCCATCGGTATCACGCCACCCTTGGCCGAGGCCTGCATCAGCAAGCCGGTGGCTTTCAGACCGTTGCGCGCGACAATAGTAATCTCGCCGATGCCGGCCTGTTTCAGCGCGAACAAAACGGCCCGCGCCGCGCCGCCGGCACCGATGACCACGGCATGTTTGCCCGACCAGTCAGTGTCGGCGATCGGGGCGAAAAATCCCGCGGCGTCGGTATTGGTCCCCATCAGGCTGCCGTCATCCTGCCGGACAATGGTGTTCATAGCGCCTATCTTGTCCCGCACACCGCCCGGATCGGCGACCAGATCGAGCATGGCAATCTTGTGCGGCAAGGTCACATTGCATCCCCGCCAGGCCGGATCGGCGCGACGCCGCTCGATATAGCCGGGCAGTTCATCAGGCGTGACATGGCAGGCGCGATAATCCGCCTTGATATCCAGCCGGTCGAGCCAGAATTTGTGGATCAGCGGCGACTTGCTCTGGGCGATCGGATCTCCGATCACCTCGGCATAAGGCATTTCTGTAGTCATGACGGTAAGATACCCCGGATACGAAGATAGTCCAGCAGATGCAGAAGCGGCAGGCCCATGATCGTGAACTGGCTGCCGTTGATGGCGGAGAAAAGTTGTGCGCCGCGGCCCTCGATTTCATAGCAGCCGACGCAATGGCGGATATTGTCCCACTCCGATTCCACATATCGCGCGATAAACTCTTCACTCAGCGGGCGTACGGTCAGCGTCGCGATATCGACATGGCGCCAGACCGGTTTGCCCTGTTCGGCGATCACGGCGGCGCTGAACAGCTTGTGCTTCCTGCCGGACAGCAATTTCAGATGGGCTATTGCGTCGGCCTGGTCGACCGGCTTGTCGAGCATGCTGCCGTCTTCTAGCGCCAGCACCTGGTCGCCGCCCAGCACCAGACCCGCGCCGATCCGCTGCGACAGCCGGACCGCTTTCGCCTCGGCGAGCGCGTCGGCAAGATTGCGCGCGGTCACGCCTTCACTTTTGAGGCCGTCCCTGAGCGACTCCTCGTCGACATTCGGCGCAATGGCTTCGACCGTGACACCGGCCGCGGCCAGCATGGCCTGTCTCGCTTGGCTGCGGGACGCCAGTATCAGCGGCATATCATTCATCCGGACCGGCCTTCTGATCTTCCCCGGCGGCAACGTGACGCTCGTTGTAGAGATTGATGATCGCCGCGGCCGATTCCTCGATAGAACGACGCGTCACATCGATCATTGGCCAGCCATTGTCGGCAAACATCCGGCGGGCATATTGGGTTTCGGCCTTGACCTTCTCTTCGTTGACATAGTCGGTTTCCGGCGCCTGGTTCAGTGACAGCAAGCGGTTGCGGCGGACCTGCACCAGCCGCGATGCGCCGGTGATCAGGCCGACGACCAGCGGGTTTTTCAGATGGAACAGGGAATCGGGCGGCGGCGATTCCGGCACGATCGGAATATTGGCGGTCTTGTAGCCGCGATTGGCGAGATAGATCGATGTCGGGGTTTTCGATGTCCGCGAAACCCCGGCGAGCACGATATCGGCCTCTTCCCAATTTTCCCAGCCGACGCCGTCATCATGGGCAATGGTGAACTGGATCGCTTCCACCCGGGCAAAATAGGCCGCATCGAGAATATGCTGGCGGCCGGGCCGGGCCTTTGCTTCCTGACCCAGCATATTGGACAGCGCATCGGTCACCGTATCGAGCGCCGGAACCGAGGGCAGGCCCAGATGTCGGCATTCGCGCTCCAGCTTTGCCCTGATGTCGCGGTTGACGATGGTGAATATCACCAGCCCCGGATTGTCCGCCACTTCGACCAATATCCGGTTGAGATGCTTCTCGGAGCGGACCATAGGCCAGAAATGTTTGATAATCTCGACACCGTCGAACTGGGCCAGCGCCGCTTTGGCGATATTTTCCAGGGTCTCGCCGGTGGAATCCGACAGCAGATGAAGGTGGAGACGATTCATGGCCTAAGCTTTGTGATTTCACGGGGGATAAAGCAAGGGATGAAAATGTGGATAAGTGGTCGGGCAATATTCTTCCCCGACGTCCGCAATTTCATCCACAGCGGATCAACATTGATGGATTCCATCAACAGTCTGTGGATAACGGGGATGACATTTCGGAATCGGTCAAATTTTCATTAACCAGCGCCTGTCAATCTGTTTGTAATTGCGGCGCTTGCGGGTTACCGCCTTTTCCACGCTCTATCATCAACAACAATCTAATATAATATATAAGATAATATAATGGGTAACCGTCTCGCTATGCCGAATGGACATGAATCACAGAAAATTCTCCTGCAGACATTGCTCGGCAAGAAAAGTGATCAAACGCCGGTCTGGCTGATGCGCCAGGCAGGTCGTTATCTGCCGGAATACCGGGAGTTGCGGGCCAAAAAGGGCGGATTTCTGGAACTTTGCTATGATGCCGAGGCTGCGGCCGAGGTGACCTTGCAGCCGATCCGGCGTTTCGGTTTCGACGGCGCGATCCTGTTTTCCGACATATTGATCGTACCGCATGCCATGGGCCAGAAGCTCTGGTTTGAGACGGGGGAAGGCCCCCGGCTGGCTCCGAAGTTGCTGGACGCGGCTTTGGGCTCTCTGGAGGCCGCTCCCGAGCATTTTGAGGCCATATATGCCACGGTACGGTCCGTCGCTTCGCAGCTCGACGACAAAACCACCTTCATGGGCTTTGCCGGAAGTCCGTGGACGATCGCGACCTATATGGTCAACGGCCAGGGCAGCAAGGACCAGGCAGCCACGCGCCGCTTTGCCTATCGGGACGAAGCGGCTTTCGGCGAGCTGATCGCCGCCATTGTCGATAATACGGTCACCTATCTGCTCGGCCAGATCGATGCGGGTGTCGATGCCTTGCAATTGTTCGACAGCTGGGCCGGATCCCTGTCACCCGCGCAATTTGAAAAATGGGTGATCGCGCCCAATGCGGAAATCATCGCGCGGCTGAAAGCGGTTCATCCCGATCTGCCGATCATCGGTTTTCCCAAAGGCGCCGGCGCCAAGCTGGTCGCTTATGCCCGTGAAACCGGGGCTGATGCCATTGGCCTCGACGAAACCGTGGACCCCGTCTGGGCGCATGAAAATCTGCCAGCCACGCTGCCGCTGCAGGGCAATCTCGACCCGCTGGCCCTGATTGCCGGTGGCGAAGCGCTGGAAAAATCGGTCCGGCATATCCTGCAGGTTTTTGAAGATCGCCCGCATATCTTCAATCTCGGCCACGGGATTTTACCGGATACGCCCATTGAACATGTTGAAAAGCTGCTTACACTTGTGAGGCAATGAATGAAATTCTGTCCATGCTCTATCTCTGGCTGAAATCGGCCCATCTTATATTCGTGATTTTCTGGATGGCGGGGCTGTTCATGATGCCGCGTTTCTTCGTCTATCATCAGGAATGTGCCGTTGGCTCGGACGAAGATGCCAAATGGATCGAACGCGAGGGCAAGCTCCGGAAGATCATTTTGAATCCGTCTCTGATCATCGTCTGGGTCGTTGGACTGGCGCTCGCTTATAATATCGGCGCGTTCAGTCAGGGCTGGTTTCACGCCAAATTGCTCGTCGTGCTGGCGCTGTCAGGCTATCATGGCTGGATGATGGGCTATTGCAAAAAACTGGCCCGCGGCGAGCGGACGATGACCGACAAGGCCTTGCGGCTGGTCAACGAAGTGCCGGGAATTACGGCCGCGATCATTGTCATATTGGTAATCGTCAAGCCATTCTGACCGGCTCTGGTTGACACCCAAATGACAAAGGCGTATTTAGACGCCAAAGCCCGTCCGGGCGAATTTTCATGTGAATCGAAGACAGCAACCAGCTGCGCACATGCGGAATTGAAAAATTACCTCCTGACATATCTGGATAAACCTCCATGCATTTAAAAGAATTAAAAGAAAAATCGCCCGCGGACCTGGTCTCGATGGCCGAAGAGCTGGGCGTCGAGGGTGCCTCCACCCTGCGCAAACAGGATCTGATGTTCGCGATCCTCAAGGAACTGGCGGACAATGACGAACAGATCATGGGCGTCGGCACGATCGAAGTGCTGACCGACGGATTTGGTTTCCTGCGCTCGCCGGATGCCAATTATCTGGCCGGACCCGATGATATCTATGTATCGCCCAATCAGGTTCGCAAATTCGGCCTGCGCACCGGTGACACCGTCGAAGGCGAAATCCGCGCCCCGCGTGACGGAGAACGCTATTTCGCGCTGACCAAGCTGACCTCGATCAATTTCGACGATCCCGACGCCGTTCGTCACCGCGTCAATTTCGACAATCTGACGCCGCTTTATCCGGACGAGAAGCTCAAGCTCGACAGTCTCGACCCGACCGAGAAAGACAAGTCCGCGCGGGTGATCGATATCATTTCGCCGCAGGGCAAGGGCCAGCGCGCCTTGATCGTCGCGCCGCCGCGGACCGGTAAAACTGTATTGCTGCAGAATATTGCCAAGGCGATCACCGACAACCATCCGGAGATTTATCTCTTGGTTTTGCTGATCGACGAACGGCCGGAAGAAGTGACCGACATGCAGCGTTCGGTGAAGGGTGAAGTCATCAGCTCGACCTTTGACGAACCGGCCACCCGGCACGTGCAGGTCGCCGAAATGGTGATCGAAAAGGCCAAGCGCCTGGTCGAGCACAAGCATGATGTTGTCATCCTGCTCGACTCCATCACCCGCCTCGGCCGTGCCTATAACACCGTCGTTCCCAGCTCCGGCAAGGTGCTGACCGGTGGTGTTGACGCCAACGCCCTGCAGCGTCCGAAGCGCTTTTTCGGCGCGGCGCGGAATATCGAGGAAGGCGGTTCGCTGTCGATCATCGCGACCGCATTGATCGATACTGGCAGCCGGATGGATGAAGTGATCTTCGAAGAATTCAAGGGCACCGGCAACTCGGAAATCGTGCTGGACCGCAAGGTTGCGGACAAGCGTATCTTCCCGGCACTCGATGTCGGCAAGTCCGGTACCCGCAAGGAAGAGCTGCTGGTCGAGGACGAGAAGCTCAAGAAAATGTGGGTCCTTCGCCGTATTCTCATGCAGATGGGCACGATCGATGCGATGGAATTCCTGCTCGACAAAATGAAGGACAGCAAGTCCAACGACGATTTCTTCGACAGCATGAACCAGTAGCAGCGAACTGTTCGCCGGGTGATTCTGGAACATGCCCTGTTGCAGGTTCGGCCCGGGCAATCGGATGCTTTCGAATCTGCGATGGCGAAAGCCAGACCGGTCATTGCCCGGCAACCCGGTTTCCAGTCGATCGCGGTTCGTCCGTCATCAGAGGAGCCGGGCCATTATCTGCTGCTGGTCCTGTGGGACCGGCTGGAGTCGCATCGGGAACGATTCCGGCGGTCAGACGATTATCAACTGTGGCGCAGCTTGCTTCACGATTTCTATGACCCTATGCCGGTCGTGAACTATTACGGACCTGATATTTTCCATGATTGAAATTCTTTCCCTCTTTTCCGCTGCTGCAGCGGGTCTCGGTTCTCTCTCGGAGATATGGGCGGCGATCGTTCAGGATTTTTCCAATATCGGAACGCCGAGCGCGCTGGCGGCTTTCGGCCAGGTGGTTTTGATCGATCTGGTATTTGCTGCCGATAACGCGATCGTCGTCGGCGCCCTCGCGGGTGGCCTGCCAGCAGAACAGCGGCGCAAGGTTATCCTGATCGGTATCGCTGCTGCACTGATATTGCGCATCCTGTTTGCATTGATCGTGGTTCAGCTTTTGCAGATCGTTGGTCTGGTGCTGGCCGGTGGCTTGCTGCTGCTGTGGGTGGGCTGGAGCTTCTATCGCGAGATTTTCCACGAAGGCGAATCCCCGGGTTCGGAAGAGATTGAAGGCGACGAGCGCAGCGGCGTGAAGGCCCAGAGAAGCTTCTGGGCGGCCGTCTGGGCGGTTACCGCTGCCGATGTGTCGATGAGCCTCGACAATGTCCTTGGCGTGGCCGGTGCGGCGCGCGAACATCCCGGTATCCTGGTCATCGGCCTGTTGCTGTCGGTCGCGCTGATGGGCCTCGCAGCCAATGTCATCGCCAAATATATCGAGCGCTACAAATGGATCGCCTATCTGGGTCTGGCGGTTATCGTCTATGTCGCCGGCAAGATGATCTATTCTGGCTTGGTGGGTGATGAGCAGACGATCGGGGTGCTGACGCTGTTCGGGTGATCCTGAGTTCCGCCAGTATCGCTGCCATAACCGGCGGGCCGGGGTCGGGAAAAACCACGCTTTGTGAAAAGCTATCCGGGGAAGGAATCGCGATAGGGCGAGAATCAGGGCGGGCCGTTTTGACCCGATGGGATGGTCATGAATTGCGACGGAAAAGCCCTTATTTATACGCCGCCGAAATATTGAAACTGGATACCGAAAATTTCACTAGGGCCAATAGGGGTTCGCAGACGTGGCTATTTGATCGGGGTTTTCCGGACAACGCCGGTTTTCTCGAAATGATGGGGCTGCGGATACCGGATGAGCTTGGTCTGGCGTGCAAATGCTATCGCTATGCAGGACCGATATTCGTGGCACCGCCTTGGAAGGAAATCTACCATGGCGATCAAGACCGTATTCAGGATTGGCCTGAGGCAAAGGCCACATATGAAGCGGTAACGTCAGCGTGGCGACGCTATGGTTATGAACTAATAGAATTGCCAAAAGCGAGTGTGAATGAGCGCGCCAATTTCGTTACGAACCGGATAACCTAACCCTTCATCTTTTCCAGCATCTTGCCCATTTCTTCCCAGACCTTGTTGATCGCCTTGAGCGGCCGGACCATCACCTTGAAATCCTGAATCTTGCCTTCGTCATTCCAGCTGATGATATCGACGCCGTTGACCTGGATCCCGTCTAGCTCAAGTTCGAATTCCAGCATCGCCATATTCTGCGATTCATCGACAATTTCCCGGACGTAGCGGAAGCTGTCATTGGCGAGCACCACGTCAGCAGCGCTGAGATAGGCGACGACCATCGGCTTGCCGGATTGCGGCGTGTGCACGACGGGCGAATGGAACACGGCATCGTCGGCAATCTGGTCGGCCAGACCGGAACCGCCTTTATCCTCGAAATGGTCGTGCCAGAGTTTCAGATTGGCGCGCGCGCTCATGCCAGATGCTCCTTGAAAAAGGCTTCGGTGCGGCTGTCGGCCAATGTCGCGGCCGCTTCATCACGGCGTGCGCCGAACTGGGCGGCAAAACCGTGATCTAGGCCTTCATAATCGTGCAGCGTCACTTTCGGATGGTCATCCAGTCCGGCGTGCATCGCGGCTTGCGCATCGGCGGGGACAAATCCGTCGGCGGTGGGAATATGCAGCATGACTTCATGGGCAATCGCATGCTTTTCGCCGAGCAGACCGTCGATACCCACACCATAATAGCCGACAGAAGCCCTGATATCGGTCCGGCAGGCGGTCATGAAGGCGAGGCGGCCGCCGAGGCAATAGCCGACACAGCCGACTTTGTGGCTGCCGATGGCGGTCTGTGCGTAGTGGATTGTTGCTTCGATATCGCGAATGCCCTGATCCTGGTCAAATTTGTTCATCAGGTTGAGCGCGGCCTGGAATTCTTCCGGAACATCGGCGTCGAGGTCGGTAGCCTCGTTGATCCGCCAGAACAGGTCCGGCGCGATGGCGAGATAGCCGAGGCTCGCCCAGTGATCACACTTGGCCTTGATGCCCTTGTTGACCCCGAATATTTCCTGGATGACGATGATCGCCGCACTGGCCTTGCCATCGGGCTTTGCCACATAGCAGGGAAATTCAGCGTCTCCGCTCAGCGATTTCACTTGTTCCAACGCGCCCATCGTTACAGCTCCTTTGCATCATCTCTTGATTCTTTGGCTACATTATCCCCATATCAGCTTCAGACAAGGTGGAACATCAACCTGTTGAGTGAGGGGGGAACTCGCTTCGACGGTCAAACAGAGGAAGTCATAATGAAAGTCACCGTTGAACTGGACTGCACGCCGGAAGAGGCGCGCCGCCTGATCGGTCTGCCCGACGTTGCGAAACTGAACGAAAGCTATGTCCAGGAAATGTCGAAATTCCTGCAGGGTGCCAATTCGGTCGAACAATTGCAGAATTTCACCAAGATCATCGCCCCGATGGGCGAGGCTGGCCTGAAGATGTTTTCCTCTTTTCTGACCGGGGCCATGGGCGCGGCATCGGGTGGCGGAAAATCCTCTTCGACCAAGAAAAAGTCCGATTAGCCTCCGTTTTTCGATAATATGACCGCCGACGATACCATTTTTGCCCTGTCCAGCGGGCAACCGCCGGCGGCAATCGGAATCCTGCGGATCAGCGGCACGAAGGCCGGGCAGGCGCTCGAATCGCTGACCGGTAATTCACCAGAACCGCGTGTTGCTTTTCTGTCGAATATAACCGATCCGGTTAGTGGAGAGCTGCTGGATTCGGCACTGTGTCTCTGGTTCCCCGGCCCGAATAGCGCAACCGGCGAGAATCTGGCCGAGATCCATTGTCATGGCGGTCGGGCGGTTATCCGGGCGATCGAACAGACGCTGGAACAGATGGACGGGTTGCGCCGGGCCGAGCCGGGAGAATTTACCCGCCGTGCCTTCACGTCGGGAAAAATGGACCTGGCAGAAGCCGAGGGCTTGTCCGATCTGCTGTTTGCCGAGACCGAATTGCAGCGCAAGGCAGCGGTGCGCAATGCGGGCGGCGCCTTGTCGCGCAAGGTCGACGGCTGGCAGCAGAAGATATTGCAATTATCGGCCCTGGTCGAAGCCGAGCTGGATTTTTCCGACGAGGATGATGTTGCCCCGGCGCAAATGGCGCAAATTCAAAATACTGCCCGTTTGCTGGTCGAGGAAATGCAGATCCTTCTGAAACGTCCGCGGGCCGAGAAATTGCGCGATGGTATCAGGGTTGTGCTCGGCGGTCCGCCCAATAGCGGCAAGTCGACTTTGCTCAATGCGCTGGTCGAGCGGGAAGCTGCGATTGTTTCGGATATTGCCGGCACCACGCGCGATGTGATCGAGGTGCCGATTGCGCTCGGCGGGATTCCCTTTCTCTTCATTGATACCGCCGGTGTTCGCGAAACCGGTGCAGAGGCCATCGAGAAGATTGGCATCGACCGGGCGCGGCAACAATTTGCCGAGGCGGACATCATCCTGTGGCTGGGAGAAGAGGGGGAAGGACCGGATCGCGACAATCTGATCGAGATCAGCTCGCGCTCCGACCATCCGGATTACACGCCGAAGGCCGCAGCGGCATTTACCCTGTCGCCGGTCAGCGGTCAGGGAATGGACTTGCTCGTTGATCATCTTGTCGAAAGGGCCCGGCATATATTACCGGACGCCGATCAGGTCAGCGTCAACGCGCGCCAGGCGGATCGCCTCTCTGCGGCTTGCCAGAGTCTGGATGCAATGGAAGGCGAACAGGATTATCTGATTGTTGCCGAGCATCTGCGCGTGGCCCGCAAAGCGCTCGACGAAATCACTGGCAAGGCAAGCACCGAGCATATGCTCGACGGACTGTTCGGAAAATTCTGCATCGGCAAGTGATTGTTCCACGTGGAACAGGAGGGGGTGAACGGTAGGTTTTGACCTGTAATCCCGCTTCCGCTATGGGCCGCGCTATGACGCAGACATTTGACATCATTGTTGTGGGCGGTGGCCATGCCGGTTGCGAAGCAGCCGCGGTGGCCGCGCGCATGGGTGTATCGACGGCGCTGGTCAGCTTTACCAGAGACAGCATTGGAGCGATGTCCTGCAACCCGGCAATTGGCGGACTGGGCAAGGGCCATCTCGTGCGCGAAGTCGACGCCTTTGACGGGCTGATCGGGCGCGCCGCCGATGCGGCCGCGATCCATTACCGGATGCTCAACCTGTCCAAGGGCACAGCGGTTCAGGGGCCGAGAATCCAGGCCGACCGGAAGCTTTACAAGGCGGCGATTCACCGCATGCTCGACGCGCAGGACGATCTGACGATTATCGAGGGTGAGGTCGCCAGTCTGGTCATGTCAGAATCGCAGGTCACCGGTATCCGCATGGCCGACGGTTCAACGATCAACGCTCAAGCCGTCATCCTGGCAACCGGAACCTTCCTAAACGGCAAATTGTTCCGCGGCGAAGAAACGATAGAAGGCGGACGGACAGGGGAGGCCGCATCGGTTTCCCTCGGGCAGCAAATTCGTGATGCCGGTCTGCCGATCGCGCGTTTGAAAACCGGAACGCCGCCCCGGCTTGATGGCCGGACGATCAACTGGGCTGCCCTGCCGGAACAGCCGTCTGATGACGACCAGTGGACCATGTCGCCGCTGTCGAATGGGCGAACGGTTCCCCAGACATTTTGCGCCGTCAGCCGGACCACAGCCGAAACCCATGAGATCATTCGCGGCTCGCTCGATCGTTCACCCCTGTTCAGCGGCGCGATCGATGCGCAGGGTCCACGCTATTGCCCGTCGATCGAGGACAAGATTCACCGCTTCGCCGACCGGGATTCCCATCAGGTCTTTCTGGAGCCGGAAGGTCTCGATACCGATCTGGTCTATCCGAACGGTATCAGCACCTCGCTTCCCGCCGATGTCCAGCTGGCTTTCGTGCGCACGATGGAAGGTCTCGAGCAGGCCGAAATATTGGTGCCGGGCTATGCGGTGGAATATGACCATATTGATCCGCGCGCGCTGGATCGCTCTCTGAAGGTCCGCGATCTGGAGGGCCTCTATTGTGCAGGCCAGATCAATGGCACCACCGGCTATGAAGAAGCGGCGGCCCAGGGTCTGATCGCGGGACTGGGCGCGGCTTGCGCGGTTCAGGATAAGACTGCGCCTGTGCTGGATCGCGGCACCAGCTATATGGCGGTGATGATTGATGATCTGGTTCTGCAGGGCGTCACCGAGCCTTATCGCATGCTCACGGCACGCGCCGAATATCGCCTGCGCTTGCGGGCGGACAATGCCTCTACCCGCCTCACCCCGCTTGCCATCGCAGCGGGTTGCGTGTCCGGCGAAAGGGCCCGCTGGTTCGGCGATCGGCAGAATAGCCGAGACACTATAATGGGTGTTCTGCAATCGGTTCATTCCAGCGAAGATCTGGCAAAGAGCGGTATCAATGTCCGGCGCGACGGTACCAAGCAAAGTCTCTTCAACTGGCTTCGTTTCCCCAATATTTCGATCGCGTCTCTGGAAGACTTGGAAGCATCTTTGCGCGGCGCTGACCCGTCGCTCGTGGCGGAAATTGAAGAAGACGCGCGCTATGCGCCCTATCTGGAACGGCAGGAATCCGAATTGCGGGATCTGCGGGCGAACGAGCAGGTTCGTCTGGGCGATGATCTGCATTATGCGGCGATTGCCGGACTTTCCAACGAAATGGTCGAGCGGTTAACGACAGCGCAACCAGAAACATTGGCGGCTGCGTCGCGGATTAGAGGCATAACGCCGGCGGCGCTGGCCGCAATTCTGGTTCATGCGCGTCGTCGCGACGGCCGGAATATTGCGGCGTGACCGAAGACGAGGCGCAGGCCTGGATCCGCGAGAATTTTGATGTTTCACGTGAAACATGGGTACGGCTCGAGCTGTTTCTCGCCATGCTTCGCGACGAGATGCAGCGGCAGAATCTGATCTCGAAGTCCAGTGCCGACCATATGTGGGCGCGGCATGTTGTCGACAGCGCCCAGCTTATCCGTCTGGCGCCGAACCCGGACGGCAACCGGATCTGGCTAGATCTAGGAACGGGTGCGGGCTTTCCCGGGATGGTTGCGGCAATCCTCAGTTCATATCAGGTGCGGATGGTTGAATCGCGAAAACGACGGTGCGAATTTCTTGACCGCGTTGTCGACGAGACCGGAATTGGCGACAATGCCGTCGTTCTGCACGATCGTCTCGAGAATATCGAAAGCTTTCCTGCGGATGTGATTAGTGCGCGCGCTTTCGCACCTTTGGATCGGCTCATCCCACTTTCACACCGGTTTTCCACAGAAAACACGCTTTGGCTATTACCTAAAGGCAAAAATGCGGTAAGGGAGCTTAAAGGCCTGTCGCCAAAACGGCAAAAAATGTTTCACGTGGAACATAGTTTGACCGAGCCGGATGCCGGAATATTGGTGGGAAAGGGCTAGAAACCTATTGTTAGGGTTGAGCTGAACATGGTGCGTATAGCAATTGCCAACCAAAAGGGTGGCGTCGGCAAGACAACGACAGCGATAAATATGGCCACGGCGCTGGCCGCAAGTGGCTGGAAAGTCCTGCTTATTGATCTGGATCCCCAAGGAAATGCGTCGACTGGCCTTGGCTTGTCGCAGGGCGACCGAGTTAACAGTAGCTATGATTTGCTGATTAACGATATTCCTTTGGCCGATTGTGTGAATCAGACGCAGGTTCCGGGACTGGATATCGTGCCTGCCACGGTCGATCTGTCAGGCGCCGAAGTAGAATTGGTCGAATTTGAGGAACGGACCCACCGGTTGAAAAAGGCGCTCGATGCGGCTGATAACGGCGAATGGGACATATGCCTGATCGACTGTCCGCCGTCCCTCGGTTTGCTGACCCTGAATGCGATGGTCGCCGTCGAATCTTTGCTGGTGCCCTTGCAGTGCGAATTTTTTGCGCTCGAAGGCCTTAGCCAGCTGTTGCAGACCGTCGAACGGATACGCGCGCGATTCAATCGCCAGCTCACGGTCATGGGTGTGGTCCTGACCATGTACGATCGGCGCAACAAATTGACCGAACAGGTTTCGGACGATGTCCGCGCCTGTCTCGGCGATGTCGTATTCGACACCGTCATTCCAAGAAATGTCCGCCTTTCCGAAGCCCCCAGCCATGGGCTTCCCGCCTTGATCTATGATTTTCGCTGTACCGGGTCGGTCGCCTATATCGATCTCGCGCGGGAACTGATCGGACGTCTTCCGGACAGAAAGGTGGCTGCCTGATGGCCGAGGACAAACCCCTCGACGAGCAGACCAAGAAACCGGCGAAACGGGCGACCGGTCTCGGTCGCGGATTGAACAGCCTGTTCGGGGATATCCAGCGGGAGGAACCGATCCTCACCGAAGCGCCAGCGGAAAATGGCGGCCCGGGTTCTGCTTCGGCCAGCGGCACGGTGATCGAGGGCTTGCGGTCCATAGCGGTTTCCGATATCCGCCCGAATCCCGATCAGCCCCGCCAGACTTTCGATACCAACGCGCTGGACGAACTGGCCGACAGTATGCGGCAGCGCGGGGTGATCCAGCCTATTGTCGTGCGTCCGCACGGCAAGAATTTCCAGATTGTTGCCGGCGAGCGCCGCTGGCGGGCGGCACAGCGCGCGCGCTTGCACCAGATTCCCGCAGTGGTCCGCAACCTCAACGACGAGGAAACGCTGGAAATCGCGATCGTCGAAAATGTCCAGCGGCGCGATCTAAACGTGATCGAAGAAGCGGAAGCGTATGCCAAGCTAAGCCAGGACTTTGGCCACAGCCAGTCGCGGCTCGCCGATATCGTTGGCAAATCCCGCAGTCATATTGCCAATCTGATGCGGTTGCTCGAATTGCCGGCGAGTGTGAAGGCCTTGGTGGTCGATGAAAAACTGTCGATGGGCCATGCGCGTGCGTTGATCAATGCGCCCGATGCCGAGGAACTGGCGACAAAAATCGCAAAACAGGGATTATCCGTCCGCGATGTGGAGCGTCTGGTGCGAAAATCGCTGGCCGGTGACAAGCCTCCCTCGACAAAGAAACAGGCGGCAATGTCGGAGGCCGATGCCGATATCCAGGCTCTGGAGAGCCATCTCGGCGATCTGCTTGGGCTGAAAGTCAGGATCCAGTCGGACGGGCAGGGCGGCATGATGTCAATAGAATATGCCAATCTGGATCAGCTCGATCTGATCTGCCAGCGCCTCACCGGAGAGCATATCTAGGGCCACCGGAAGCAGGGTGAATTCCTAAATAACGTTATACATCAATTGCTTAGGCATACTCTTCTTTTGCCTATCGTGGCGAAACTTCGTGGGCTTTCGCCGATCTTGTCTTGCCGAAATGAAAAGTTGCGCGGCGCAACTTTAGGCGACTTTTCCCACTAGAAAACAGCCGAACTCTTTTTCCGTCGGACGGGGCGTAATCCGGACCGGCGCGGTTCTTGTAACCGCCGCGCTTTCTGTTACTCGTCATATTTGAACGCAGATCGGGAACCGCATATGCAAGTCATCGCCAACGGCATCAATATCGAAGTGGAAGATCACGGCAATCCCGAGGATCTGGCAATTCTACTGGTGATGGGCTATACCGCGCAGCTGATCTACTGGCCGATGGATTTCGTCAACGGCCTGGTGGCCGAGGGCTTTCGCGTCGTCACCTTCGACAACCGGGACGTCGGCCTCTCCTATAAATTCGACGGCGTGCGGCCGCCCCATCCGATCCGCCAGATGCTCGCCAAGCGCTTCTTTCCCAAGCGTCAGATGGCACCCTATAATCTCAGCGACATGGCCAATGACGCGGTCGGGGTGCTCGACGCGTTGAAAATTGACAAGGCCCATATTGTCGGCGCTTCGATGGGCGGGATGATCGGCCAGCTGATCGCCGCGGATCACGCCGACCGGGTGCTGTCCTTCACGCCGATCATGTCATCGACCAATGGTCCCGGCCTGCCCGGCGCCGATGCCGAAGTGCGCAAGGTTTTGATGCAGACGGCACGGGCCAAAGCGCGGACTCCGGACGAGGCTCTGGAGCTGGGCCTGGCCTTTTCCTCGCTCATCGCGTCAGAAGAAGGACGCAATCGGCCGGAGGAACGGCGGGCGATGATGAAGCTGGCGCAGGAACGCGGTTTCTATCCGCCGGGCCCGAAACGCCAGATGGCAGCGATTATCGATACCGGAAATTTGCGTCCGGTTGCCCAGCGGATTAACGCGCCGACGATGGTTATTCACGGTGCGGATGATCCGCTCATTCCGTCCGCATGCGGAGAAGATATCGCGGCCAATGTCAAAGACGCGCGCTTCGAGCTGGTCGAGGGCATGGGCCATGACCTGCCGCCGAGCAAATTGCCGGCGATGGTCGATCTGATTGCGGCGCACTGCCGGAACGCTTAGATAACTGCTGTTTACGCTGGAAGTGGCAAGCAATAGACGACCGCTCGTTCGGTCATCCTGATCTCGCTTGGCTGCTGTGGAAGCAAGTCGCCATCCACCTGGAAAGCGGCCTGTCGGGACGGTTCGTCTTCCGCAATTATCGAGAGCCGGCAAGCGGGTAGCGACTGGACGAAATCAAGCCGCGCCGGATCCCGGCCAAGCGCCACTGCTGCCAGAAAGCGGAAAAAATCCCGGCGACGCGCGCGGGTCAGCGCTATGACGTGGAAAATGTCGCACGCCATCTGCGCTGCCGGGGCGAGTGTCCAGTTCCCGGCATAATGATGGGCCTTGATCACGTAGAAAGCGCTGCTGGTCAACTGTCTGGTCTTTCCCTCGGGCGTTTCCACCGTCAGTGAAAAGCGCAGCTTCGGCCAATCCCCGAGCAGCTTTATCAGCGACCAGGCATAAGCGGCCCCGCCGATGCGTTTTTTGAGCGCCGGGCTATGCCGGGCGACCGCCTGTCCATCCGGTCCCGCGCTGATACAGGCGACAAAGGGCTGACCGTCGCTGGTTGCCAATGGAGCTTCCAGCCGGGCGGTTTCCGGGGAAAGAAATCCCGCCATGATCTCGCGGGCGAATTGTTCCGCATCGCCGGAATAGCCCAGTTCCTTGGCGACGAGATTGACCGTGCCGGCGGGAAATATACATAGCGGCTTGGATAAGCCTGCTCTGACCATCGATGCCACGACCAGCCGCAAGGCACCGTCTCCACCGGACACGCAGATCAGATCGCTATCGGAAGAGATGTCGAACCGTCCGTCTTTCTCGGTCCGGCTTAGCCGCACTTGCGCTCCGCACGCCTGAAACGCTTGGGAAAGCGCGTCCAGCCGCACTTCGCTATAAGTGCCGGAGCCCGGGTTGTGGATGAGTTCGACAATCACCGTCCGTCCATGCGGTGAATGGTGCTGGTCCGTCAATGGTCGAGCTGGAGACGAGCTGGCCGGCGAGGGCCAGTCCGGATCTAGGCCGGCACCTGCAGCCATTCCAGCGCGATCTCCTTGGCCGCTTTATACCCAGCTTTGCCATTGGCGGCGCGTGGGACTTCGTCGACCAGGACAATAGCGCGCGGCGCCTTGTAGGCCGCGAGTTTCGAGCGGACATGGTCATTGAGTTCCGCTTCGTCGAAGCTGGCGCCGTCCGCTATGGACAGGACCGCCGTCACCTTCTGACCAAAGCGGTCGTCGGGCAGACCAACGACCAGACAGTCATAAACACTGTCGTGCGTCTTGAGCGCTTCTTCCACTTCTTCCGGAAAGATTTTCTCGCCGCCGCTGTTGATGCAGGCGGAGCCGCGGCCGAGCAGAGTGATCGAGCCATCGGCCTCGACCGTCGCAAAATCGCCGGGGATCGAATAGCGCACACCGTCAAAGGTCTTGAAGGTCGCGGCGCTTTTTTCCTCGTCCTTGTAATAGCCGAGCGGCACCATCCCGCCGTTGCAGATCAGGCCCATTTCACCGGAGCCGGGCGCGACCGGCTTGCCCTCTTCGGTCAGCACCCTGGTTGTCGGGTTCATTTCGAATTTCGCGGTCTGGTCGATATCGATATTTTCCACCGTCGTGATCGATGTCCCCATGCTGCCCTCGGTCGAACCCATGCTGTCGACGATCGCCATATGCGGCAAATGGCCCAGCAGGCCGCGCTTCACTTCGGTCGACCACATCACGCCGGAGCTGCCCATCATCTGAAGCGATGATAAATCAAAGCTTTGCCCTGCCGTCTTGGCGTCTTCGAGAGCCGCCAGCATCGGCTTGGCAAAGACATCGCCGACGATGGTGATATCGGTGACTTTCTCCTCTTCGGCCAGCTGCCACAGCGCAACGGGATCGAAATGGCTATTGTCGAACAGCACCACGCAGCCACCCAGACTGTGCGGGATCATCGCCCCGATCCACATGCCGGTCCCGTGCATCAGCGGGCAGGCCGGAACCGAGCGGCCGGTCGCACCGGCGGCGTGGAGCTGCTGGACCAGGGGACCGAAGCTGGACGCATCGGTCGGCGGCTCCATCTCGCGCATTTCAAAGCCCTTGGCGAGCAGGGCGCTGGCAAAGCTCTTGTGGTCATACATCACGCCCTTGGGCATGCCGGTCGTGCCGCCGGTATAGAGCATGTAGACATCGTCATTCGACCGTTCGATCGAAGGCATCGGCTGCGCGTTTTGCAGGGCCTCTTCATAGGCCACGGCGCCGTCGAGATGCTCGCCCGATCCATCGTCGATTTCGAGGAAGAGTTTGACCTGTTCAAGCTGGTCCCGAATCGCGGCAACGCGCGGTGCAAATTGCGCCTGAAAGACCAGGGCTTCGCTGTCGCTGTTGTTGATGACATGGGTCAGTTCCGCTTCGAGATAGCGGTAATTGACGTTGACCGGAGTGACACGGGCCTTGAACGCGCCAAACTGGGTCTCCAGATATTCGGCCGAATTATAGGAATAGATCGAGAGTTTCGCACCGGGCTCGAGGCCGTGGTCGGTCAGTATCTGAGCGACCCGGGCGGCTCGGTTTTCATATTCCGCCCAGCTATAGCGCTTGTCACCATCGACGATCGCGGGCTTGTCGGGAATTGCTTCGGCAATATTTTCCCAGATATCGGCCATCTGCCAGGTCATGCGACTCTCTCCTTAGTTTTTTGTAGAGAATAGCCAGATCACCGCCAGACGCAACCAGATCACGGCCTCAGAATTCGATTGAAGCGGCCTATGGTTGCGGGCGTGCGGCGAGCTCGGCGAGAATCGCGGCGCTGTGCTCACCCAGCGCCGGGCTGGGGCCGCAGGGCGCGAGCTTGGTACCGCCAAAGCGGGCCGGCGCACTGACATGCTGGACCGCGCCGAGCAGCGGATGTTCTGTCTGTTCGAATATGCCGATCGCAACGGCCTGCTGGTGGGCGGGCAGGTCTTCGAGCGCCAGGCATGGGGCGGCCGGCACATCATGTTCGGCGAGAGCGGCGACCATCTCGGCGCTGGTCAGGTCGGGCTTCTGCGCGGCGATGATCGAGGCAAGCTCCGCCATATGGACGCTGCGGTTGGCCATGCCCTGATATTTTTCTTCCGTCTTCAGATCCGGACGACCGACGATATCGAAGATCGCCGCCCAGTGATCGTCGGTCATCGCGGCATAGGCAATGGCTCCGTCGGTCGAGCGAAGCGGCAATTGATAATAGTCGGCAAAGGGCGCGCCGTGCGTCACGTCGTCGGCTTGCAGCGTCAGATGCATGCCGCCGTCGGGCCAGAGAAAGGCAATGCAGCTTTCCAGCATCGACAGATCGATATGCTGGCCGCCGGCACCGCGTTCGCGGGCGAACAGGGCGGCGGTAATCGCTTGTGCGGCGGTGTAGGCGGTGATCTTGTCGCAGATCAGGGTTTTGACATAGGCAAAGCCTTCGGGATGGCCCTGCAGGGTCATGAAGCCGGCCATCGCCTGCATCACATGGTCATAGGCCGGGCGGCCGGAGAGGGGACCTTCATGGCCAAAGCCGGTGATTGCGCAATAGACGAGCTCCTGCTTCTCCTCGCGCAGCGCCTCGCTGCCCAGACCGAGCCGTTCCATGACACCCGGGCGGTAATTGTGAATCACGACATCGGCGGAAAGGCAGAGCTGGCGCGCATGGGCGGCATCCTCGGCGATCTTGAGATCGAGCGTGATCGAGCGCTTGGCCTGATTGCAATTGTGGAACAGACCGGAGATGCCACCCTTCTGGCTGCCGAGCCAGCGCATCGGATCGCCGATTCCCGGCGGCTCCACCTTGATCACATCTGCGCCCTGCTGGGCGAACATCATCGTCGCCAGCGAGGCGGTGATCATGGTGGAAAATTCGACGACCTTGATCCCGGCCAGGGGCTGTGTTGCTTCTGTCATGCGATCCTCAATCCCGACCCTGTCTCTGCAGAGCGCGCCCGACCATATGGCGCTACCCGAACTTCGACAAGCTCAGGATGGATAGGGGACCCACATTACTCGAGGTTGGCGGAAAGCCTCTCATATGCGGTGAGGAAATCTTCCTTGAAGCCCTGCACCACCTGACCCGCGGTCATCTGTTCGTTCATCAGGCCAACGCCTTGCCCGACCCAATAGGTGGCGAGATCCTTTGCGCCCTGATTGTCGCCCTGACTGAGCTTGTCGAGCACCCGCAGCGGCGGTTCGGCGACCAGCGACTGCAATGGCATGGGGAGGGGCGAGGGCGCATCTTCCGACTCCCAGGCATCGGTCCAGGGCGAGCGCAATTGGCGCGACGGTTTGCCGGTGCGCGAGCGCGCCCGGACCGTGTCGCGTGACGTGGCAGCGAGCATTTTCTCTTTCACGATGGGATTGGTTTCAGCCTCGACCGTGGTCAGCCAGACCGATCCGCACCAGACGCCGCTTGCGCCCATCGCCATGGCGGCGGCCATCTGCGCGCCGGTGGCAATGCCGCCGGCTGCGAGCACTGGCGTATCATCGCCGATCTGGGCCAGCGCGTTGCAGACCTCGGGGATCAGCACCATGGTCGAGATATCGCCGGTATGCCCGCCCGCTTCGCCGCCAACGGCGATGATAATATCGACACCGGCCGCGACCTGGCTCATCGCATGATCTCTCGTCCCGACCAGCGCCGCGACCGGAACATTGTGCCTTTGCCCCATTTCGAGCATGACCTGCGGCGGAATACCCAGGGCATTGGCGATCAGCCCGATGGGATGGCGGAAGGCGACTTCCAGTATCGCTTCTGCGGTGCCGCCGCGCAGATTGTCGGTAAAGGCGACCTGTTCCCGGCGCACCGCTTCGATATCCTCGGCGCTGCGCTGCGGGTCGACGCCATGACGCTGCATTATGTCATTGGTGAACTGCTTGTGCCGGTCGGGAATCGACGCGAGAACGGCTTCCGGGTCCGGCTGCTCACCCTTGCCCTCGACCTTGTTGGGGACGATGATATCCAGACCATAAGGCTTTCCGTCGACATGATCGTCGATCCAGCTGAGCTCCTCCTCCAGCGTCTCCGGGGAACAATTGACGCCGCCGAACACGCCCATGCCGCCGGCTCTCGAAACCGCCGCGACAACATCGCGGCAATGGGAGAAAGCGACCAGCGGAAATTCGATGCCGAGCATGTCGCAGATTTTATTGTTCATTGGTTGGTTTTCTCCGTTCGTGCTGAGCTTGTCGAAGCATGAGTGTGCGTGGCCTGCCCTTCGACAGGCTCAGGGCGAACGGCAGCTATCATGCCTCGTCGCTTTCTTCATCCGCGACAATCTCCATGATCAGATCATCGGCGGCAATCTGCACGCCCGCCGTCGCCGCGATGCTGTCCACCGTGCCGTCAATCTCGGCGAGAATCTCGTGCTGCATCTTCATCGCCTCGAGCACGGCAAGCTTGTCGCCCTTGGCAACCCGCGCGCCGGTTTCGACCAATATCTCGAGCAACAGCCCGTGCATCGGCGCGACGACGGTACCGCCGCCGCCCGCATCTTCCATGGCGCTGAGGCCGGTCAGATCTGTGACGGTCAATGACCGCTTGGGCAGCGCCAGATAGAGAGTACGATGGTCATCATAATAGATCGCTTCGACGGTGCGCCCGCCGACCCGCAATTTTGCATGGTCGGCGGTCAGGCTGACCAGGTCGACCTCGGTAGCCTCTTCGCCAGAACTGACCCGATAGTGACCCGGCTTGTCGACATGGACATGGATGGTCTGGGCATCCTCGCCATCGGCATATTGGGTGACCGTTTCCAGCGTGCCGGTGTTCGACCAGTCGAGCATTTCCGGATTGACGTTGAGCGCCAGCTTGTGCGCAGCCTGTTGGCGAAGTTTGTGATGGATAACAGCGGCTATCGCATAAGACGCGAAATCATGCGCGCCTAGGTCGACTCCATCTTCGCCGTAATTCTCGGCGATAAAGGCAGTGGTGGCCTCGCCCTTGACAAAGTCAGGCTTGTCCAGCGCATCGATCAGGAAATCGCGATTGGTCTTGGGACCGAACAGGGCGGTTTCCGACAGGGCCTTGATCATCCGGCGACGGGCTTCATCGCGGGTAGCGCCATGGGTGATGATCTTGGCGACCATCGAATCGTAAAAGGGCGAAACCTCGCCGCCGCTTTCGATGCCGCTGTCGACCCGCGACAGGGTGGAGGGTTGCCACAGATGGACCGGGCCGGTGCTGGGCAGGAAATCATCCGCCGGGTCCTCGGCATAGAGCCGGACTTCCATGGCATGGCCGGTAAGGGTGATGTCCGCTTGGTCCAGCCCCAGCAAATCGCCCGCCGCGACTTTCAGCTGCAGCGCCACCAGATCAAGGCCGGTCACTTCCTCGGTCACCGGATGTTCGACCTGCAGCCGCGTGTTCATTTCGAGAAAATAGAAGCTGCCCGACTGGTCGAGCAGAAATTCCACCGTTCCGGCACCGACATAATCCACCGCTTTCGCTGCTTCCACGGCAGCCGCGCCCATTTGTTCGCGCAGTTCCGGCGTCATGACGGGACAAGGCGCTTCCTCGATCACCTTCTGGTGGCGGCGCTGGACAGAACAGTCGCGCTCGCCGAGATGGATGGTGTTGCCGTGGCTGTCGGCAAACACCTGGATCTCGACATGGCGCGGCTTGATGATTGCCTTTTCGAGGATCAGCTCGCCATTGCCAAAGGCATTTTCCGCTTCGGACCGCGCCAGCTTGATCGCATTGGGCACGTCTTTCCGATCATGGACCAGACGCATGCCACGACCACCGCCGCCAGCGACCGCCTTGACCATCAACGGCACCCCGATCGTCTTTGCTTCGGCAACCAGGCGGTCATCCGACTGGTCGTCATCCTGATAACCCGGCACGCAGGGCACGCCGGCGGCGATCATCGCGCGCTTCGAACGCGCCTTGTCGCCCATGACATCAATAGCCTTCTCCGGCGGGCCGACAAAGATGATATTCGCGTCCGCGCAGGCCTTGGAAAAGGCTGCGTTCTCCGAGAGAAAGCCATAGCCGGGGTGAATCGCATCGGCGCCGGTGTCCTTTGCTGCCTGGATGATCTTGTCGATCTGCAGATAGGATTCGTTGACTGGGGCCGGGCCGATATGCACGGCATCATCCGCCATTTTGACATGGGGGGCGTCAGCATCCGCGTCGGAATAGACGGCAACCGTGCGGATGCCTTGCGTCTTGGCGGTGCGCATCACCCGGCAGGCGATTTCGCCACGGTTGGCGACAAGGAGAGTGTTGATTCGGGTCATGTGTAAACCTCGTCATGCTGAACTGGTTTCAGCATCTCGTGAGATGATGAACGGGAAAGGTCCTGAAACAAGTTCAGGATGACGATTATGCCGAGGCGCTGATTTCTCATTCCGGCTTCACCACCCAATTGGGCTTGCGCTTTTCAAAGAAGCTGGCGACGCCTTCCTTGGCTTCGTCGCTGACCATGCGATCGGCAAAATTCTCGGCCGCCAGACGGATCACTTCCTCGCGTGGCTTTCCGGCAATCTGTCCAAGCAATTCTTTGGTTGCCGCGATGGCACCGGGCGCCGCGCCAAGCACCTGTTTGCGCAATTGCATTTCGATCGCTTCGAGCCCCGTGACATCGTCGGCGATGAAATCTGCAAAACCAAGCTTGTGGGCTTCCGATCCGTCAAAACGCGCAGCGGTCAGCATCAACCGGCGGCCGGTAGCATAGCCGAGCTTTTGAATCACGAAGGGCGAAATCTGGGCCGGTGAAACGCCTATGGCGGTCTCGGTCATCGCGAAGCGCGCGCCGCTTTCGCAGATCACAACGTCGGCACAGCAAGACAGACCAAAGCCCCCGGCCATTGCCGCACCTTCGATCAGCACGATCACAACCTGAGGCGCGGTATTGACCAGGTCAAAAATCTCCGCCGCGCCGCTCGACATCTTGATGATCGCCGCGCGGTCGCCGCTTTGCTGGAAATTCTCTTTGAAATTCTTCAGGTCCGCTCCGGCACAAAATACACCGCCGCGACCCCGCAGGGTGATCCCGCGTACCGTGCGATCGTCGCGAACGCTTTTCAGGACAGTACCCAGCTCCGCTACCAATGCGTCGCTCAGCGCGTTGCGATTTTCCGGCTGGTTGAACCAGATGGTCAGCCAGCCGTTCTTGAATTCGAGTTCGAGCGTTTCGGTTTCTGGAAATTTGGTCATAGCCTGTATCCCTGCGAAGGCAGGGATCCATCTCCTGCCCCTGTCTCTAGACGCGATGGCAGCGTTTGCACCCCACCCTCCGTGCCAGACGAATGTTTCCGAGATGGACACCCGCCTGCGCGGGTGAACAGCGCTTCAGTCACTAGCACGTTCATATCCGCGCCACCCCGAAGGCATTGGGATGCAGCGTCCGGTTCTGCGCCTCGAAGATCGTCTCCAGCGCAAAGCCCAGCACCTTGCGCGTATCCCGCGGATCAATCACGCCATTGTCGAGCACCCGGCCGGAGGTGAAGAAAGCGCTTTC
Source organism: uncultured Sphingorhabdus sp. (assembly GCA_964022345.1). Classification (GTDB taxonomy): domain Bacteria; phylum Pseudomonadota; class Alphaproteobacteria; order Sphingomonadales; family Sphingomonadaceae; genus Parasphingorhabdus. The sequence continues at coordinate 142,297 of CAXHZT010000001.1, read as the reverse complement.
CTGCGCTTCGAAAATATCCTTGATCCGCTGTTCCTGTTTGGCAATGGCTTCCTCGTCCGGCTCGACGCCTTTGCGCTTGGCCTGCACCCGGGCGACATGGCTCATCGTATTGGCCGCCGAAGCGCCCGCCATCACGCCGGTTTTTGCATTCGGCCAGCTGAACAGGAAGTCAGGCTCGAAAGCGGTGCCGCTCATGCCGTAATTGCCCGCGCCAAAGCTCGCGCCAATATAAAGGGCCAGTTTCGGGACCCGGACATTGGAAACGGCCTGGATCATCTTGCTGCCCAGTTTGATCATGCCCTTATGTTCCGACTCGGTGCCGACAATATAGCCTGTCGTATTGTTGAGGAAGATGATCGGCAGCTCGGACTGGTCGCATAGCTGGAAGAAATGCGTGGCCTTGGCCGCCGCTTCGGGATCGAACGGGCCGTTGTTGCCAATCAGTCCGACCGCATGACCCATGATGCTCGCCTGCATGCAGACGGTGCCGGGGCCATAGCGTGGTTTGAATTCCTCGAAGTCCGACCCGTCGACTATCCGCGCTGCAACCTCGCGGACGTCATAGGGAATGGTATAGTCGACTGGTACCACGCCGGCGATCTCGTCGATATCATAGACCGGCTCTTCATAGTCATTGCGGCGGATCGGCGTGGTATTCTTGTTCCAGTCGAGCCGTCCCATGGTTTCGCGTGCAATCGCAATGCCGTGGGCATCATCATCGGCGAGATATTCAACACTGCCCGTCGTCGAAGCATGCATTTCGGTGCCACCCAGTTCGCGGTCATCAGCGACCTCTCCGGTCGCCGCGTGCACCAGTGCCGCACCGCCCAGCGCCGCCATGCCATTGTCGCGGACGCCGATGACATAGTCGGACATGCCCGGCATATAGGCGCCGCCTGCGGTTGAAGGCCCGTGCAGGACGACCATCGTCGGGATACCGGCTGCGCTCAGCCAGGCGAGATTGCGGAACAGCATCCCGCCATGGGCCCAGAGCTCGACCTTATATTCCATCAGGTTCGCGCCGGCGCTTTCGACCAGGTGGATGAACGGCAGTTTGAGATCCTGCGCTATTTTCTGGGCGCCCTTGCTGGCGTCCCAGCCTCCGGTTGTCGCCGCGCCAGCGCGGATGCCGCTGTCATCGACCCAGATCATGCTGCGCACGCCTTTGACGAAACCGATCCCCAATATCACGCTGCCGCCTGGAATGCTGGTGTCGGGATTGCTGTCCTCGACCAGATAATTGGCCATATTGTAAAGCTGCAGCCACGGCATGCCGGGATCGAGCAACCGCTTCAATCGCTCGTGCGGGGTCAGCTGGCCGCGCTTTTCAAAAGTCGGCCGCCGCTTTTCCGAAGCTTCCACTGCGCGTTTTTCCAGCGACCGCAAATGATCGATCAGCGTCAGCATATCTTTGCGGTTCTGCGCAAAGCTTTCCGAACCGGTGACAATCTTGGATTTAAACTGGGGCATTGGTGCAGCGCCTCTTTCCGATTTTACCGAGCGGACCATTGGCTATTTGACACGGCGAGTCCGCAAAGGCTATTTGAATAGCACTCGGTATTTCCGAGTCAAGCTCAATAGAGGACAGAATTTGGCAACCAAGGCGGTCAATCCGGAAACCCGGCGGAGCAAGCTGGAGCGCAAGGAACGGGCGATTCTCGATGCCGCCCGCGCCGTTTTTGTCGAGCATGGTTTCGACGGTGCGCGGGTATCCGAAATAGCGCGCCGGGCGCAGATCGGCGAAGGCACGATCTACAGCTATTATGAGTCCAAGGCCGAGCTGATGCTCGCGGTGTTGCAGCAATTCTGGGATGGGCTGACCCGGGAAGCCGAAGCGGTCATGACGTCAGTCGCCGCGGATGGCTTTTTTGACCGTTTGCGGGCGCTGGCGCAATATCATCTGAACATCCTGATTGTGAACGCCGACTTCATCAATCTCAGCTTTGCGCTCCGGCGCAACAACAGCGAGGTCAGCGTCTCGCGCGATCATTTGCGGCAATATGTCGCGGTCTTCGACCGGCTGTTTCTGCGCGGACAGGATCGCGGGGAATTGAGGCAGGATGCCGTACTTTGGCAGGCGCGGGATATATTCTACGGCAGTTTGGAATATAGCGGGCGGTCCATCGAAATGACTCTGGACGCGGATTATAACGTGCGGGAACAGGAACCGGTTGTGGAGCAGATGGTGGCACTGTTCCGGTCGCATTACGGGGTCGTCGATGGTGCCAGCGATGCTGACAGTTCGACTTTCGACCAGCTGTCGCAAAAGCTCGACCGGCTTTCCGACAAGATCGATACGCTTTCAAAACGACTTTCGTAGCAGGCAAAAAAAGAGCCCCCGAAGGAGCTCTTTCTTATATCATTCTGGTCAGACTTAAGCTGCCTGGTAGAAGCTCTCGCCCTTGTCGGCTTTCTCGCGGAAACTCATCGGCGGTTTGAACCGTTCGCCATATTTCTGCGCGAGATTGTCGGCGATGCGGACGAAATTGTCGACGCCCATCGTGTCGATATGGCTCATCGGACCGCCGGTCCATGGCGCAAAGCCCCAGCCGAAGATCGCACCGAGATCGGCCGATTGCGGATCGGACACGACGCCTTCGTCGAAACATTGCGCAGTGGCGATCAGCTGGATGAACATCAAACGCTGTTTGACTTCTTCCACATCCGGCTGCTTTTCGGCCAGCGGGAAATGGTCGGCGAGGCCGGGCCACAATTTCTTCGAACCGTCGTCCGCATATTCGTAGAAACCGCCGCCAAAACGCCGACCGCGACGGTCGATTTTTTTGACCATGATCTCCATCAGATCCTCGGTGCCGCTCGGAACATAGGCGTCGCCCATTTCTTCCTTGGTCGAGGTCATGATGTCATAGCCGAGCTGCAGTGTCGTTTCATCGACCACGGCGAGCGGACCAATCGGCATGCCCATGGCGATGGCCGCATTTTCGATCAGCGCCGGTTTCACGCCTTCGGCGACCATAAGCATCGCTTCATTGGCATAAGGCGGGAAGACGCGGTTGGTGTAGAAGCCGCGGACATCCTTGACGACAATCGGAACCTTGCGGATCTTCGCGTTATAATCGAGCGCGACAGCCAGAGCCTTGTCACCGGTTTCGGCGCCAGGGATGATTTCCAGCAGCGGCATTTTCTCTACCGGCGAGAAGAAATGCATGCCGATAAACTGGTCGGGCCGTTCGCTATTCTTGGCGAGGCCAGTGATCGGCAGGGTCGAGGTGTTGGATGCAAAGACCACATCCTTGCCGATGACCGCTTCGGTCTTCTTGATCACGTCGGCTTTGACATCGGGCCGTTCGAATACCGCCTCGATGATCAGATCGACATCTTTCAGATCGTCATAATTGTCGGTCGGGGTGATCCGCGCCATGAAGGCGTCGGCTTTTTCCTGGGTCATCTTGCCGCGCTTCACGCCCTTGTCGACGATCTTCTGGCTGTAATCGATGGCCTTTTGTGCCTCATCCATATTGCGGTCGAGGACGATGACATTCATGCCGCCCTTGGCGGTGACATGGGTGATGCCCGATCCCATCAGGCCGGCACCGAGAACGCCGACCGTTTTAAGATCGGATGGTGGAACGCCTTTCGGACGGGCCGCGCCTTTTTCCGCTGCCTGCTTGTTGATGAACAGGGTGCGGATCATATTTTTAGCCTGTGGCCCGCTCAAAAGCTTGGTGAAATATTTGCTTTCCACCCGCAGCGCGGTGTCCATTGGCAACATCGAACCTTCGTAGAGGCAGGACAGGATCGCCTTGACCGCTTCGAAATTGCCCTTGCTCTGCTTCAGCGCGATGGCCGAGGATCCGAGATAGAGCGGAACAGCGCGGGGGTCCATAGATCCGGCGCCGCCGGGGAATTTATAGCCCTTCTTGTCCCATGGCGCAGAGGCCTTGGGATTGGCTTTGACCCATGCTTTTGCCTTGGCAACAACTTCATCGGCGGGAACGACTTCGTCGACGATTTTCTGCGCGAGCGCTGCTTGCGGGTTCATCGGCTGACCGGTCATGATCGCCATGCCGGCGGCCTGCAGGCCTGAGAGACGCGGCAGGCGTTGGGTTCCGCCGCCGCCGGGCAGCAGACCAACCTGCACTTCGGGCAGGCCGAGCTGGATTTTCGGATGGTCGGCGCACACACGATAATGGCAGGCGAGTGCCAGTTCCAGACCGCCGCCGAGGGCGAGGCCGTTCAGCGCGCAGGCCACTGGCTTGGCGTGGGCCGTACCCTTGAGCAGTTCCTTCGCCGTATGACCGCCGGTTTCCATGCGGCGCAGCATGCCGTTCAGTTCCCATGCGCTTTCAAAAGCTTCGGCCATGCTGTCGGCTTTCGATGCGCCGAGCATATTGAGATCGGCACCGGCGAGGAAGCCGGATTTCTTGCCCGATGTAATCACCGCGCCCTTGATCGCGTCATCGCTGATCAGCTCTTCGGTGAAGGCCTTGAAATCGGCGATCAGCGCCTGGTTCCAGACGTTCATCGACTGGCCGGGCAGGTCGATGGTGACGAGGGCGATGCCGTCGCTGTCGATATCGACGGTAAATGTTTCGTAGCTCATATTCTGTTCCTTACTCTCTCATCCTGTGCTCCGCCGCGGGGGCGGAGGACGAAAATCAGTTCACGCGCTCGATAATCGTGGCGATACCCATGCCGCCGCCGATGCACAGCGTCGAAAGGGCGGTGGACTTGCCGGAGCGTTCGAGCTCGTCAAGCGCGGTGCCGAGGATCATCGCGCCGGTCGCGCCGAGCGGATGGCCCATGGCGATCGCGCCGCCGTTGACGTTGATATCGCTGTGATCGACATTCATCGCGTCCATGAAGCGCAGGACGACGGCAGCAAAGGCTTCGTTCAGTTCCCACAGATCGATGTCCTTCGCGGTCATACCAGCGCGATCAAGCGCCTTTTTCGCGGCAAATTCCGGGCCGGTCAGCATGATAGTCGGTTCCGAACCGATGGACGCCATCGAAATGATGCGGGCGCGTGGCTTGAGACCGTATTTCTCGCCGGCCATTTCGTTTCCGATCAATACGGCGGCCGAACCGTCGACGATGCCGGAGCTGTTGCCCGCGTGATGGACATGGTTGATCTTCTCGATCTCGGCATGTTTGAGGATGGCGACATCGTCAAAGCCGGGCATCTGTTCGCCCATCATCTGGAATGCGGGGCCGAGAGCGCCGAGCGACTGCATATCGGTTTCGGGGCGCATCAGTTCGTCCCGATCGAGCACGACTTCACCAATCACGTCACGGATCGGCAGGATCGATTTGGCGAAGCGTTTCTCGTCCCACGCCTTGGCGGCGCGTTTCTGGCTTTCGACGGCATAGGCGTCGACATCGTCGCGGCTATAGCCATATTTGGTGGCGATCAGATCGGCGGAAATGCCCTGTGGCACGAAATATTCCTGAAAGACGAGAGTCGGGTCGGCCATGCCGCCGAGACCGTCGCTGCCCATCGGGATGCGGGACATGGACTCGATGCCGCCGCCGACGGCCAGATCGGTTTCGCCGGAGCAGACCTTGCCCGCCGCGATATTCACCGCTTCCAGACCGGACCCGCAGAAACGGTTGACCTGGATCGCCGAGGTGGTGTCGGCATAGCCGGCTTTCAGTGCCGCCATGCGGCTGATGACCGCGCCCTGCTCGCCCACGGGAGAGACGCAGCCAAAGGCGATGTCCTCGACTTCGTGGCCCTCTAGTTCGTTGCGGTCGTTGATCGATGCCAGCACCTGTGCGGACAGGTCGAGAGCGGTGATTTCATGCAGGGCGCCATCATTGCGGCCCTTGCCGCGCGGGGATCGCACTGCGTCATAGATAAAGGCTTCGGTCATTGGGGTTCCTCTCGCTGGAAGAATTGGAAGGATATGGCGCAATGCTAATGGTGCGCTGCAGCACAGTCAAGCAGTTTACGTAAACGTCAAGCTAGCCAAGGGGCGACTCGCCCCCTGACCGGCTCTTTTCCGCTATAAACTATTCGAGGATCGATTGGTATTTCTGGCTGAAAACGTCGCGGCCGATGATGTAGCGCATGATCTCGCTGGAGCCGGCGTAGATGCGGCTCATCCGGGCGTCGGTGAAGATCCGGCTGATTTCATATTCCTTCATATAGCCGGCACCGCCGTGCAGCTGCAGCCCGAGATCGGCCATTTCCCACTCGATCTCGCTGCCGAGCATCTTGCCCTTGGCGGCCATATTGGCGGTCAGCCCGCCCTGGTTGTGGATGTCGATACAATGGTCGACATAGACCTGGAACATGTCAATTTTTGCGTCCATTTCGGCCATTTTGAACTGGGTATTCTGCATATCCGACAATTTTTTGCCGAAAACATCCCGTTCCATGACAAATTCGCGCGTCACGTCAAAAGCCCGCCGCGCCGATGCGGCATAGCCGACCATCCCGATCAGCCGTTCCTCGGCCAGCCCTTCCATCAGATGGATGAAGCCCTTGCCCGGCGTGCCCAGCGTATTTTCCTTGGGGATTTTGACATTGTTGAAAAACAGCTCGGCCGTGTCCTGCGCGTGCAGGCCGATCTTCTCCAGATTCTGGCCGCGCTCGAAGCCTTCCATGCCGCGCTCAACGATCAGCAGCACCATCGCATGCTTGTCATCAACCCCATCGATCTTGGCCGCGACGACGACCACGTCTGCGTTGATGCCGTTGGAGATATAGGTTTTCGATCCGTTGAGCAGCCAATGATCGCCCATATCCTTTGCCATGGACTTCATGCCGGACAGATCGCTGCCGGCACCCGGTTCGGTCATTGCAACGGCCAGAATCGTCTCGCCGCTGACGCATTTCGGCAAAAAGCGCTCGCGCTGTTCTTCATTGCCGATATTCTGCAAATAGGGTCCGACCAGCCGGCTGTGCAGCGTATTATACCATTCGGCGCAGCCCGCCCGTACGGTTTCCTCGATGATGATCTGCTCGTAGCGGAAGTCATTGTCGCCCATGCCGCCATATTTTTCGTCGGGCCAGATCATCAGAAAGCCCTGGTCACCCGCCTTCTTGAATATCTCGCGGTCGACAATGCCGGCTTCGCGAAATTCGTCCATCCGGGGGGCGACTTCGTCGGCGAGGAAGCGGCGATAGGCATCGCGGAACATATGCTGTTCTTCGGTAAATTGGCGCATGGGATAATCCTTTGGTCTGAGGAGAGTAGAGTGCGTGCTCAAAGCCCGCTATTTGTCGCCGGTCTTAATGGGCCAAATTTAATCGGTCAATTAAGAAACAGGCACGTTGCACAAGGCCGTTGCAATTGCCCGCTGATCATCGGTATGGCGTTCCGGTGGAACAGACAAAAAAACCTTTCATTCTCGGGCTTGGCGGCACAACCAATCCGGCTTCCTCGACCGAGCAGGCCTTGGCCATAGCCTTGCAGTCTGCCGCCGACGCAGGAGCGGAGACCGAATTGTTCGGATCGGATCGTCTTCTGGCGCTGCCGCATTATCTTTCGGATCCCGCAGGCCTGAGCGACACCGGCAAGGAGCTGGTGGAACTGGTGCGCCGGGCGGACGGCTTGCTGATCGCCAGTCCGGGCTACCACGGCACGGTTTCCGGTCTGGTGAAAAATGCCATTGATTATATCGAAGAGACGGCACGGGACGAGCGGATCTATCTGGACGGCGTGCCCATCGGCCTGATCGTCACAGCCTATGGCTGGCAAGCGGTGGGCAGCACACTGGCGGCGCTGCGCTCGATCGTGCACTCCCTGCGCGGATGGCCCACGCCGCTGGGTGTCGGAATCAACGCGTCCGGCGGTATTTTCAGCGATGGCATATGTGCGGATGAAGGTGTGAACGAACAGCTGAAACTGGCCGCACAGCAGGTCATGCAGCGGGCCGAAGCGCGCTAGATCATTCGGGCGGCAAATTGCCGTAAAAATCCCGGTACCAGCTGACGAAAAGCTTGAGCCCGTCTTCCAGCATGACCCCGGGCTCATAGCCCGTCAGTGCGTGGAGCTTGGTGACGTCCGCATAAGTCGCGGTAACGTCTCCCGGCTGCATCGGCCGCATGATCTTTTTCGCTTCCATGCCCAGCGCATCCTCCAGCGCTGTGATCATGTCCATCAGGCCGACCGGGCGGCTGTCTCCGATATTCAGGATGCGGTGTTCGTGGCGTGCCGGCGCATGGTCGAGCGCGCCCAATATGCCGTCGACAATATCATCGATATAGGTGAAGTCGCGCGCCATCTTGCCTTCGCCGTAAACCTCGATCGCTTCGCCCGCCAAAATCTTCTGGGTGAAACCGAAATAGGCCATGTCCGGGCGGCCCCAGGGGCCATAGACCGTAAAGAAACGCAGCCCGGTCATCGGGAAGCCGTAAAGTTTGGCATAGGACTGGCTCATCAATTCGCCCGATCGCTTGGTCGCCGCATAGAGCGAGACCGGATCGGTGGCAGGCTCTTCCTCGGTGAATCCTTCCCCGCCCATCGGCTTGTCGCCATAGACCGAGCTCGATGATGCGTAGACCAGATGCTGGAAATTGTCGGCATGACGGCTGGCTTCGAGCAGCGACAAATGGCCCTGAAGATTGGACTTCTGATAGGCGAACGGATTTTCGATACTATAGCGAACCCCCGCTTGTGCCGCGAGATGGATGATCCTCTGCACGCCATTGGCCTGCACCAGATCTCTCACACCATCGGCATCGGACACATCCATTTCAATAAAGCGGAAGCCGTCCAGCGCCTTCAGATTGGCAAGCCGGGCGGCCTTCAGTGCGGGATCATAATAATCGTTCAGATTATCAATCCCGATTACCGTTTCTCCGCGCTCGACGAGGCGGATCGAAACGGCATGGCCGATGAATCCGGCGGCTCCGGTTACGAGGATAGGCGAAATATCGGTTTCGGGCATTGTGGCTTCCGTCCATATCAGTCGCCGAGCCTCTAGCATGAACCGGTAAAGATTTCCCAAGGGAAAGCGGCTTTGCCGGACAGGGCAATATCATCGTCGCTCAGCACAGACGGCAGGCAAAGAAAAACGGCGGCACTTTTCAGCACCGCCGTCTTTCAAATTCTATCGGCCTGTTACGATCTCGTATCGCACCAAGCTATAGGCCGCTTCGACTTAGTAGCCGAAGATCAGCGAGATGCTTGCTGCGCGTGGTGCACCAATCTGAACAAATGGCGAATTGCCGTCCAGGTCGCCGCCGAAGCCGCCGACATAGAGTTCGTCGAACAGGTTGGTCACGTTCAGCTGGATCGCAACATCGTCACCGAACTGGTTCTGCGTGATGTTCCAGCGCAGGTCGAGGTCGACCAGCGTGTAACCGCTAACGGAACGTTCATTGGTGTCATTCACCCAGCGCTTGCCGGTGTGCTTGACTTGCGCGCCCAGTTCGAAATCACCGAACTGCTGCTGGAAACGGGCACCGACGGACCACAATGGGGCGCCGCTTTCGTTCTTGCCGGCTGTGAGGGCAAAGATCGGATCGCCAGTAGCCGAGGTGTCGACCTGGACGTTATCCTTGATTTCCGATTCGTTGATCGAACCGAAGACATAGACCATCGTTGCAGGTGTTGGTGACCAGGCAACCGAAGCATCGAGACCATATTTGTCGACGCGGCCGAGGTTCCGGAATACCGATTCATCAAGAATCGGATCATAGGAAGATGCCAGTCGGTTATTATAGCGGGTGAACCAGCCAGCGAACTGGGCCTGGATATCACCGGTCTGGTAGCGCAGTCCGAGATCGAGACTGTCGGTGGTTTCCGGAACCGGCTGTACGCCTGGCGCATCTTCAGGGAAGTAGAGCGAGTCATACAGTGGATCGGTTGCCGGTACCGAGAGGCCCTTGGCATAGTTTGCAAATACAGACGCGCTGCCAAAAGCGTAGGTCAGACCTATGTTAGGCAGAATGTCGTCATATTTATACGTGCGTGACTGCGGCAATGCAGAACCGGAGACCGTATTGGTTGCCGCATCATAGTTATATGGGTTTGCCGCTTCATAAGCCGCACTGACACCGCCCACGCAATCGAGGAAACCGCTTGCCGAGGTCGTGTAGCAGTTCTGGTTCAGTTCCCGCGTGAAGAATGGCGCACGCAGGCCGAGCACCGCAGTAAGATCACCGAATGTACCGCGATATTCACCGGAAATCTGATGCAGGGTTGCATAAGACTGACGGTCACGCTTGTTGAGTTCGAAGCCGTCTACGGTCACCAGTCCGTTGTTGATTGGGAATACGTCGGCAATTTCACCGTTGAGCAGAGCGACCGAAGTCTGGCCCGTCTGACGGTGGTTTGCATCGTCATAAGTATAGGCGAGACGGAAACGGTGGTCCGGGTTGAGCTCATAGGAGAGGTTCGAAATTACGCCAAAACGCCGGGTGCGGGTCTGGCTTGGATCGTGGCCCGTTACTTCGTCAAGCGTATCGCCGTCACCATTGAGGTCGCGGCCGAAATAATAGCGTCCACGGATGAAGCCGGTCATTTCGACGCCACCTACGTTGCGGGTCTGCTCGAGCAGCTCTTCGTCACCGCCGCCATTGGCTTTCACATATTGGAAGCTTGGGTCGACCGAGAGAATCAGGCCGTCCGTCAAAGTGAAACGCGATGCGCCACGGATGTTGCCGGTGTTCGACGGGTTATAGCGACGGTCAAATTCCGCGCCGCAATTGTTGTCGCTCTGGGCGGTTCCGGCTTCCGGCAACTCGACCGTGCAAGGATAGTTGATGTCGTAGAAGCGGTCGGCCTTTGTCGCTGGGAAGCTGTCCAGAGAGAAGGAGCCGAAGAAGTTGTTCCGGTTTTCGTTATAGTGGCCAGCGACGGCGATGAAGTCGCCATTGCTGCCAATATCCTGCCAGATACGGCCGTTATATTGCTGCTTTTCGACAATGCCGTAGTTGTTGAACGGATTGTTGTAGCGCGTGTAGCTGGCCGACACGAATGCCTTGGTGCCGAAGCCGGTAATGTCGCCGGTGTCGATCATGCCGAAGCCGCGCATGTAAAGCCGGCTGCGGTTATCTGTGTCGCCGTCGGCAAAGGTGCTGCCGGCCGAAATCGTGCCGGTCAGTTTGAAATCGTCGCTGGGTTGGCGGGTACGAAGGTTGATCGTGCCACCAACAGCGGAAGCGGTCGGGCTATCAACGTCGGTGACGCCGAGGTTTACGTTAACCTGCTCGATGATTTCCGAATCGACCTGCTGGTTGGTGTACAGCGCATAGTTACCCGAATCGTTGAGCGGCAGACCGTCAAGCGTCTGCGAGATGCGGTCGTCGCTGAAACCGCGGATCGTGAACGAACCGCCGGAGGAGCCCCAGGGGTCATTATTCTGGAAGCTGACACCGGGAACGAGATTGACGATATCATTGACCGTCTGGCCCGGGCGCTGACGGCGGATGATTTCTTCGTCGAGGACCTGTTTCGCTTTGGGTGTCTTGGGAATTTCTACCCCGCCGACATCACTTGTTCTGCCGCCGGTGACGATAATCACGCTATCTTCGAAATCGACTGTACCGGTTGATTGTGCCGATGCCGATGTAGCCATCAGGCCTGCTGTGGAAAGGCTGACAACACTGGCAGCCAAAAGATATTTGATTTTCATGATAATGAATTCCCCGTTCATGAAGCGCATTAAAAAACTACTGCAAATCAGGCCGTCTGAAAATTACCCAGCCAGACCCAAGCAGGTCGCCTCTAGGGGGGAAAAATGACAGTTTTGTCTCAATTGAAACGAGAGATATTGCAATGCAGCATTTTATTTTTGGCCGCCGATATTTTTTGCTGGAATTTTGCCCCGCAGGAGCCGGATTCTCAGCGATTATTTCGGGATAAGCATCTGTTTTAGAATGTTAAATTCTGGACAATATGGCCTCGAACAGCGCCTCGAAACTGGATTCGGACTGTTGCGGATTTATCACGATATCGGCGTGGGTTTTGGACGGTTCGACATGCAGGTCGTGCATTGGGCCGACCTGATTGGCAAATTGTTCGTGGACCGATTGCGCGGTGCGACCGCGTTCGCGCACGTCGCGTTCCAGCCGTCGGGCAAAGCGCGTTTCGGAATCGCATTCAACGAAAATGCTCAGATCGAGAAGGTCGCGCAACGGTTTGTGCTGGAGAATCAATATGCCGTCGATCAAGATAATCGGACGGGCTTCGGTCCGTTTGGTTTCGGTCTTCGGCATATGGGTGGGAAAATCGTAAAGCGGCCGGTCAATCGCTTCGCCGCGTTTCAACTGCGCCAGCTGCGCGCAGAGCTGATCGAAATCGACCGCGTCGGGATGGTCGAAATTGGGACCGCCTTTGCCTTCCGGTGCATCACCGAGGCCGAAGAAATAGTCGTCCTGCGGCAGGATCACACATTGGTCGGGGCCCAGCCGGTCAAAGATTTTCCGGGTCAGCGTCGACTTGCCGGAACAGCTGCCGCCGCTGATACCGATTGCCTTGGGTTTCATGCCAGTCCGATTTCGCGCAGACGCTGCATCAGATAGTCGTGCGCGGTAATCGGTTCCGGATAGAGGTCCGGATGGGTGTCATCGACGCAGCTCGGTAATGTCTCGATCGAATAATCCGGGCGGAAATGGAGGAAGAAGGGCATCGAGTAGCGCGAAAAGCCACGCCGCTCCGGTGCCGGGTTGACCACCCGGTGCGTGGTCGAGGGCAGCCGGTTATTGGTCAGCCGCTGCAGCATGTCGCCGATATTCACCGCCAGCTCGCCAGGCTTCGGGGTCACCGACCGCCACTGGCCATTCCGGTCGAGCAGTTCCAGGCCGGCTTCTTCGGCGCCGATCAGCAGGGTGATCGTGTTGATATCCTCATGCGCTCCGGCCCGGACGGCTGGCGAATCTTCGGGTACCGGAGGATAGTGGATCAGCCGCATCACCGAATTGCCGTCGCGCACCGTGTCGACGAAGAAATCCGGTGCCAGGCCGAGGAAGCGGGCGATCGCCTCGAGAATGCGCGCGCCGGCCTTGTCGAAGGCGGCGAACATTTCGAGATAGGTTTCGCGGAATCCGTCGAGTTCCTTTGGCCAGATATTGGGTGGCATGAAGGATTCGAATGGGTGGCCGGCCGGCAGGTCGCGACCGATATGCCAGAATTCCTTGAGATCGCTGATATTGCTATCCTTGGCGCTTTCGGTGCCGAACGGCGTGTAACCGCGGGCGCCGCCACCGCCGGGGATATGGTAGGACCGTTTCACCTCTTCGGGCAGAGCGAAAAAGGCGCGCGACATGGCTTCGGCGCGATCGATCAGTTCGTCGGGGATGCCATGGTCGGCGACCACCGCGAAGCCCCAGTCGGAAAAACTGCGACCGATCCGCTCGGCAAATGCGTCGCTGTTGTCGTCCGCCATGGCGAGCGAAACGGCGGCCAATGTGTCTGGATTCTGGGTCATGGTCTTAAAATGCGCTCTCGTGCTTCTTTGTCAATCGGGATGAATCAGCCGAGCGACAGCAATATGCCGGCAAGCGCCGCGCTCATCAGATTGGCGAGCGATCCTGCGGCCAGCGCGCGCAGGCCGAGCCGGGCAATGACCGGGCGCTGGTTGGGAGCCAGGCCGCCGGTGACGGCAAGCTGGATGGCGATGCTGCTGAAATTGGCGAAACCGCACAGGGCGAAAATGACAACGGCATTGGTCAGCGGGGAGATGCCCGCCTGCATCTTGCCCAGCTCGATGAAGGCGACAAATTCGTTGAGCACGACCTTGGTGCCGAACAGGCCGCCGGCGTTCAGCGCCTCTTCCCAGGGCACGCCGATGAGATACATGATCGGGGCAAAGACATAGCCGATCACTTGCTGGAAGCTGAGTTCCGGATAGCCGAACCAGCCACCGATCCCGCCGAGCAGACCATTGGCCAGCGCGACCAGAGCGACAAAGGCGAGGACCATCGCACCAACGGCGACCGCCAGCTTCACACCGGTCTGCGCGCCCATGCCCGCGGCCATGATAATATTGGCGGGCTTCTCATCCTCATATTCCACCGCGACGACGAGCTCTTCGGGAGCCGGGTCTTCCGGATTGTCGGGCATGATGATCTTGGCCATCAGGATTCCGCCCGGTGCCGACATGAAGGCGGCGGCGAGCAGATAGTCGATGCGGATGCCCATTGCGGCATAAGCGGCGAGGATCGTTCCGGCAACACCGGCCATGCCGACGCTCATTACCGTGAACAGCTGCGACTGGGTGAGGCTGGCGAGATAGGGGCGGATGACCAAAGGCGATTCGGACTGGCCGACGAAAATATTCGCGGCGGCACAGAGCGATTCGACCTTGGAAATGCCGGTAATTTTCTGGATGCCACCGCCGACCCATTTGATGATGAACTGCATGATGCCGAGATAATAGAGAATAGAGATCAGCGCCGAGAAGAAGATGATCACCGGCAGCGCAGCAATCGCAAAACTGTTGCCGCCAATAGACGGGTCGGCGAGCGGACCAAAGATGAAATTGGTGCCCGCCGATGCATAGCCGAGCAGATTGGACACGCCAAAGGCCATGGCCTCGATGACCCGCTTGCCGGCGGGAATATAGAGTACGATCACGGCTATCCCGGCCTGCAGCGCAAAAGCGGCACCGACCACGCGGAACCGGATATTCTTCCGTCCGGTCGACAGCGCGAGGGCAATCAGCAGGATCAGCGCCATGCCGGCAATGCTTGTCAGGATGGATATCATCGGATTCTTCCAGTCACTATTTCAGGTCGGGTCTGGTTCACCAGGTAAAGCTGCCGGTTTCATTGTTGCAGGCAGCGGCGAGCCGGTCGAGACAGTCTTCGATATTGTCGGAGACGATCAGATGCTTGCGCCGCTCGGCCGAGACGAAACCCTGCTGCGACATCGTATCGAGAAAATCGATCAGCGAATTCCAGTAGCCGCCGATGTTCAGGATGGCGAAGGGCTTGTTATGATAGCCGAGCGCGTTCCAGCTCCATGCCTCGAACAGTTCGTCCATCGTGCCGACGCCGCCCGGCAAGGCGACAAAGGCATCGGTCAGATCGGTCATCTTGGCTTTGCGTTCGTGCATATTCTGGACGATGTGCAGCTCCGTTACGCGGGTATGCGCGACTTCGAGATCCTTCAGCATTTCGGGAATAACGCCATGGACGCGGCCGCCCTCGGCCAGCACGGTATCGGCGATAATGCCCATCAGCCCGAGCCTGCCGCCGCCATAGACCAGCTCGACATCGCGCTTCGCCATGGCCTGGCCAAGCAGAACCGTCGATTCGGCATAAGCCGGGTCCTGTCCGGCATTGGCACCACAATAAACTGCCAGTCTCTGCAAATTATCCCCCGATAGCGCGACACAAGGGGCCGCGATCTGCTGCTTTTGATATTCTTTCCCCTATAGAAAAAATCGCACTTGTGACTATTTCTTTTTTTTCGCGGCCGATCGCGCTAGGCGTTTGCGATGACCGAAACATCGAAAACCAATCTCATCCCGCGATCCCTTTTTGTCTTTGCCGTGCTCTATGGCGGCATGACGTGTATCGCCGGAATATTGGGCGCGAAGCAGGTAGCAATTGGCCCGCTGGCGGTGGAAGCGGGTATTTTCCCGTTCCTGTTGCTGGTGGTTCTGTCCAGTTCGGTGGCCGAGCTGCATGGCCGGGATGTCGCCAACCGGCTGGTCCGTCTGGGCTTCATTCCGCTGATCACCGCCATCGTCCTGATCCAGATCGTGCTGGCGCTGCCGACCGATCCGGGCATGTACGAACCGGCGAAAGAAGCCTTTCCGATCATATTGGAGCAGGGGGCACGGCTGATGTTCGCCGGGATCATCGCTTATGGCGTGTCGCAGTTTCTCAACGTCTATATCTTCTCCCGGCTGGCGTCGATGAAAGGCCGGATGCTGGCCTTGCGGGCCGCCATTGCCAGCGCCCTGTCCCAGCTTGTCGACACGCTCATCTTCATCACCATCGCCTTTTACGGCGAGCGTCCGATCGGGCAATTGCTGCTGGGTCAGGGGTCGGCGAAAGTGGTCCTGTCCTTCCTGCTGGTCCCTTTCCTGATCGTCTTTTTCGTGAAACTGGGGCAGCGGCTGGACCGCGACTGACCGCGTTTCAGCAAGCCGCTACCTGATTTACCGGAAGTCCTAGCTGGCTTCCGCGAGATCGTCCGGCGTGTCGATATCCGCCAGAAGCCGGTCGCTCCCTGCCACCAGAATCGCGTCACGCAGCAGTTTTCGAGCGCCGGTATCGCCCTGCAATTGCAGTAACTCTGCCAGTGCGTCGGTCGGGAAGATCGCCGGTGGCATCGGCTGACCGTCGCGCGCGGATGCGACGGTCCGGGTTCCGCCTGTCTGGTCGAAGGCCGCGATCAGTTTTTCGATATGGTCGCGCGTTACAAAGGGCATGTCGGCCAGCATGATGCAAAGACTGCTCGCCCCGGCGTCGATGGCGCGGGCGGCGGCCAGCCGGACAGAGGTCGCCTGACCCTGCGCGGCTTGTTCATTGTCCAGAACTTCGTAACCCATGTCGCGCCAGCCTGCGGCGCAGACATGGTCCGGGGTACCGATCACCAGCTTGCCGACAAAGCCCATTGCCGCGCCGGCCGCGGCTGCGTGCAGGCCGAGCATCCGGTCGCCGAGCAGCGCGCCCAGCTTGTCCTGATCGCCGAACCGGCGGGACTGCCCGGCTGCCAGCAGCGCCAGCATCATGCCGGACTTCTTGTTCAATTGGCGGAAACGCTATCGATATAGGCGATGACCGCCTGTCTTTTTGCCGCGTCGGCAATCGCACCGGCCACCATGGTCGTACCCGGAATTTTGGCTGTGGGATCGGCGATGAAGCTGTCCAACTCTGCGGCGGTCCAGATGATGCCCGAGCCTTTCAGAGCGTCCGAATAGGCAAAACCGGCAATCTCGCCGGCCCCGGCTCCGACAATCCCGAAGAGATTGGGACCGACGCCATTGGGCGCACTTTGCTCGAGTGTATGGCAGGCAGCGCAATTGGCAAAAGCCGCTTTTCCTTGAGCCAGCAATGCATCGGCTGGCGCTTCGGCGGAAGCAACGGCTGCGGCCTCGCCGGGTTCGCGGACGATGATCTGTTCGACCGGTCCCGGTGCGGGATCGGCGCCACAGGCGGTCAGGACGAGCAGCGAAGACAGAGCGACGGCACGGATGAATGTCAGCATTTCAGGTCTCCGGTCAGGCAAAATCATGCTTGGCAATGGGCAGTTCGCGGACCCGTTTGCCCGTGGCCGCAAATATCGCGTTGGCGACAGCGGGTGCAATGGGTGGCAGGCCGGGTTCCCCGCCACCGCCCAGACGTTCGTGATCGCCATTGATCAGCGCCACTTCCACCTCCGGCATCTCGTCGATCCGCAGCATCGGATAATCGTGGAAATTGCTCTGCTGGACCGCGCCGTCCTTGATCGTGATGTCGCCATAAAGCGCTGCGGTCAGGCCATAGACAATCCCGCTTTCCATCTGCGCGGTAAAGCCGTCGGGATTGACGACAAAGCCGGGATCGGCGGCAACATAGACTTTGGTCACCTTCGGCTTTGGCCCGCTCATGTCGACTTCGGCAACCTGTGCGACAATCGACCCGAAAGAGGGCACAAAGGCGATACCGCGACCCTGTTTTTCGGGCAGCGCGCTGCCCCAGCCCGACATTTTCGCAGCGGTGTCGAGCACCTTCAGATAGCGCGGCGATTCCGCCAGCAGTTCGCGGCGAAAGGCATAGCCATCCTTGCCGGCGGCATCGGCCATTTCGTCAACAAAGGATTCGATGAAGAAGCCGTGCTGGCTGTGATCGACCGAACGCCAGGGCCCAAAGCGCAGATGCATCGGCACATCGACCTTGCGGATCTTGTGACTGGCGATGTTGTAATAGGGCACGGTTGGCGCGTCTGCGGGATCAAAGAGATGGGTGTGGATATTGTCCCAACTGACGGCTCTGCCATCCTTGTCGAGCCCGCCCCGGAAACGACTGGTTGCCGAAGGCCGGTAATGGTCCTGCGCGGTGTCTTCTTCCCGCGACCAGATCATCTTGACCGGATAGCCGGTTGCCTTGGCAATCCGCGTCGCCATGATGATAGCGTCGCTGTCGGACCGGCGCCCGAAACCGCCGCCGAGATAGGCGTTGTGATAGGTCACATCCTCGAACGGCAGACCAGCGGCATCGGCGGCCGCCTGGCGCGCGTTGACCGGCGCCTGATGGCCCGACCAGACATCGCATTTGCCGTCGCGCACCCAGGCGGTGCAGTTCATCGGCTCCATCGTCGCATGGGCGAGGAAGGGCACTTTATATTCGGCTTCCACCTTGGTCGCCGCACCGGCAAAGCTCTTCGCGACATCGCCTGCTTCGGTCTGCATATCGCCGCCATCTTCACCGGCTTCGTCAAGAGAGGTGGCGTAGCGGGCGAAGATCGCATCCAGATCAAGGTCGTCGCCTTCGGTCTTGCTATATTGGGCGTTGATCGTGTTCAGCGCCTGTTGCGCTTGCCAATAGCCGTCGGCGACCACGGCGACAAAATCGCCCATATTGAGGATTTGCAGCACGCCCGGCATGGTTTTCGCGGTAGTCGCATCCATCGATTCCACCGTGGCGCCGATGACCGGCGGGGCCTTGACCGCTGCATATTTCATCCCCGGGACATCGGCATCAATGCCGAATATCGCGCTGCCATCGACCTTTGCCGGAATATCGTGACGGGCCATCGGCTGGCCCATGATCTTGTAATTGTCCGGTGATTTGAGCTTTGGCTTGGCGGGCAGGCTTTGCTCCGCTGCGGCGTGGGCAAATGCGGCAAAGGGTACGGACTTGCCGCTCTTGGCATGGATGATCATGCTGTCTGCTGTGGCGATCTCGCTTTCCGGAACCTGCCATTCGCTCGCCGCTGCTGCGACCAGCATTTCCCGGGCTGCGGCACCGGCGGTGCGCATCGCGCGCTGGCCGGTGGCGCGCACCGAATAGCTGCCGCCGGTGAACTGCAGACCCATGGCCTGCGCGAGTTCCAATATGCCGCCAGCAACCGTCGGCTCGAACCATGCCGGGACCTGGAGATCGGGCGCCAGAAAGTCGCGGGCAATCGAATCGGACACATATTGCATGTCGGCTGGCGCTTCGAGAATCCGCACCTTGTTCCAGTCGGCATCCATCTCGTCCGCCAGCATCTGGGCGAGCGCGGTATAGACGCCCTGCCCCATTTCAACGTGCGGGATGACGGCGGTGACGACATTGTCGGTATCGACCTTCACCCAGGCATTGAGCAGCTGTTCATTCTCGCCGTTTGTGAGCAGCGGACCCAGTTCGTCGATCGGATTGCCCTGACGGACGGCAACGCCGACGATCAGAGCACCACCGGCTGCCACACCGGCGCCGATGAAAGCGCGTCTTGACCATTTGCCCATGATCTACGCCTCCACTTTCGCGGGTTGATCGATATCGGCGGCTGCCTTGATCGCCTTGCGTATCCGGCCATACATGCCGCAACGGCAGACATTGCCTGCCATGGCTTCGTCGATCTGCGCGTCGGTCGGCCGGGGATTTTTTTCGAGCAGCGCGACAGCCGACATGATCTGGCCGGACTGGCAATAGCCGCATTGCGGGACCTGCGCCTCGATCCAGGCCTGCTGAACATTGTGCAAGGCGCCGTCCTCGCTGGCGAGACCTTCGATGGTTGTGATCGTCTTGCCTTCGGCGGCAGAAAGGGGCGTCGAACAGCTGCGCACCGGCTCGCCGTCGAGATGCACGGTGCAGGCACCGCACTGGGCGATGCCACAACCGAATTTGGTGCCCGGCATGTTCAGATTCTCGCGGATAACCCACAGGACCGGCGTCGCCGGGTCGGCATCGACCTCCCGGGTCTGACCGTTGACGTTCAGCTTGATCATGGAAATATCACCCGGAGTTTGGATAGCAATTTGCAACTTATAGCGGAATGGCGGACGCAAGCCAAGGGCGCTTTGGTTCAGGGGCCGGACCTGCACCAGGCGGCGACTCCCCTTGCGCCCGTCATAGCGGCCGATTTGGCAGCCGGCCCGATGAATGCTTGTCGCTGAAGCGCGAGATGTCGAGCGGTCCCGATCCACGCGTGCCGTAGCGTCAGCTTAATTGCTCGGTTAATTGCTTGTTTTGCGCGGTTTTCAGCTTATAGTCCGGCCAAATTCTGACCAAGGAGCACTCCCATGAATCTGGAATTCACAGAAGAAGAAAAGGCCTTTCGCGCCGAAGTGCGTGACTTTATTGATAATAATTATCCGAAAGATATCGGGACTCGCGGGGTTCAGGATGAAATGAGCCGCGAGGACATGCTCGCATGGCACAAGATTCTCGGCAAAAAGGGCTGGTCCACACCGGCCTGGCCAAAGGAATATGGCGGCACCGACTGGACGCCGACGCAGCGCTATATCTGGGGCGAGGAAAATGCCCGGAAAAACACCGTCATGCCGCTGCCTTTCGGCGTCTCGATGGTCGGTCCCGTGATTTACACATTCGGCAATGAAGAACAGAAAGCCGAACATCTGCCCGGCATCCGTTCGGGTGACGTATGGTGGTGCCAGGGCTATTCGGAGCCGGGTGCCGGTTCCGATCTGGCTTCGCTGAAAACCACCGCGGTTCGCGACGGTGACGACTATATCCTCAACGGCCAGAAAACCTGGACGACGCTGGCGCAGCATGCCGACTGGGGCTTCTTCCTCTGCCGCACCGATCCGGATGCGCCGAAGCCGCAAATGGGCATCAGCTTCATCCTCGTCGACATGAACACGCCGGGCATCGAAGTGCGCCCGATCAAACTGATCGACGGTGGCTATGAGGTCAACGAAGTGTGGCTGACCGATGTCCGCGTGCCGGCGACCAATCTGATCGGCGAAGAGAATAAGGGCTGGACCTATGCCAAGTTCCTGCTCGCCCACGAACGCTCCGGCATTGCCGGCGTGGCGCGGTCGAAGCGCGGCGTCGAACAGCTCAAGGAAATTGCTGCTGCGGAAATGCTCGATGGCAAGCCGCTGCTCGAAGATATGGGTTTTGCCCAGAAGATCAGCCAGCTGGAGATTGATCTTTCGGCGCTGGAAATCACCGAGCTCAGAACATTGGCAGGCGAACAGGCTGGCAAGGGTCCGGGACCGGAGAGTTCCTTGCTCAAGGTCAAGGGTACGGAAATCCAGCAGCGGCTCACCGAGCTGACGCTGGAAGCGGTCGGCCATTATGGCGCGCCCGATTTCCGCAGCTTCCCGGATGACGGGTCGAACGACTTCCCGATTGGTCCGGACTATGCCCATCACGCGGCACCGACCTATTTCAACATGCGCAAGACGTCGATCTACGGCGGGTCCAACGAGATCCAGCGCAACATCATCACCAAAATGATCCTCGGCCTTTAACCGGACCGACAGAGGGGAACCAAAATGGATTTCGATTTTACCGACGAACAGAATATGGTGCGTGACGGCATTTCGCGCCTGATCCGTGAAGAATATGACTTTGATACGCGCCGCAAGGTGGTTGCCAGCGAATCCGGCTGGCGGCCGGAACTCTGGGCGCAGCTCGCGGAACTCGGCATGCTGGCCGCTCCTTTTTCGGAAGAAGACGGCGGTTTTGGCGGCGCTACCGAAGCGATGATCATCATGGAAGAATTCGGCAAGGGCCTCGCGGTCGAGCCGTTCATTCCATCCGTGGTCTGCGCCGGCGGTGCTCTCAAACATGGCGGCAGCGCAGCGCAGCGCGAGGAATATATCGGCGGAATCATTTCCGGCGAGATGATCTTTGCTTTTGCCTATGCAGAACCGCGCGGGCGCTATGATCTCGCCAATCTGGAAACCACGGCCAAGGCCGATGGCGGCGATTATGTCATCAATGGTCACAAGGCTGTCGTCATTGGCGCGCCGTGGGCGACGCATCTGGTCGTTACCGCGCGGACTTCGGGCGGGCAGACTGACAAGGACGGCGTGTCCGTATTTGTCGTCGACAAGGCGGCACAGGGTGTCAGCACCCGCGACTATGCAACGGTCGATGGCCGCCGCGCTTCGGAAGTCTATTTCGAAAATGTCAAAGTCTCCGGCGATGCCCTGGTCGGCGACGCGGACAATGGCTTGCCCCTGATCGAGAAGGTTGTCGACGAAGCAACCGCTGCGGTTTGCGCCGAAGCGGTGGGCGCGATGAAGGTCACCAACGAAACCACGGTCGACTATTCGCGCCAGCGCAAGCAGTTCGGCACGCCGATCGGATCCTTCCAGGTCTTGCAGCACCGCATGGCCGACATGCTGATGGAATATGAGCAGTCGGTCTCGATGTGCTATCTGGCGACGATCAAGCTGGATGAAGACGACGCGACGCGCAAGAAAAACGTTTCTGCTGCCAAGGTCCGCATTGGCCAGGCCGCGCGCTTCATCGGCCAGTCGGCGATCCAGACCCATGGCGGCATGGGCATGACCGACGAACTCGCGGTGGGCAGCTATTTCAAGCGCCTGTCGATTATCGAGAGCGAGTTTGGCAGCGTCGACCATCATATGCGCCGGCATATCGCGCTGACTGCGGGCTAGACGGACAACATCCGTCATCCCGGACTTTCTCCGGGACCCAGAGCGTCAACGAGCAATGTTCATGATCGTGGCTCTGGGTGCTGAATCAAGTTCAGCATGACGATACACCCTATCATTTAAGGGGATGGAGCCACGCTGGTTCTGTCCCCTTTTTCGCGCTAGATCATTGTCATCCGTTGGAGAGGATGTTGATGAGCAAGTTACCCAAGCAGACTTCCGGCGGCGTCTATCGATATTATGTGCTGATCATGCTGATGCTGACCTTCATGTTCAACATCACCGACCGGCTGGTGATGTCGATCCTGATCGAGGACATCAAGGCGGAGTTCCTGCTGAGCGACACGCAGATCGGCCTGCTCGCCGGGACCGCTTTCACGATATTCTATCTGTTGCTCGGCATTCCGGCCGGCCGGCTGGCGGATCGCACCAACCGCAGGACGATGGTCGCGATCGCTGTATCCCTGTGGAGCATCATGGCGGCCCTGTGCGGTGCGGCGACCGGATTCTGGACGCTGTTTCTGGCGCGCCTTGGGGTCGGCGTTGGCGAGGCCGGGGGCGCGCCGCCGTCGGTGTCGATCATCACCGACTATTTCGCGCCGCACGAGCTTTCCCGCGCGATGGGTATCTTTACCGCCGGTGCCGTGCTCGGTCCGGTTCTCGGCTATTCGGCGGGCGGCTATCTGGCGTCCGAATACGGCTGGCGCTGGGCCTTCATCCTGCTCGGCCTGCCCGGCGTACTGCTTGGTATCATACTCTATCTGACCGTCAAGGAACCGGTGCGCGGCCGGTTTTTCCCGGCCGATGCGACCGTCTCCGGTGTCACCAAACAGGAACCGTTCAGGACCGCGATGCTCTCGCTCTGGCGCAATTCGATTCTCGCCCGGGTGATCACGGCCAATGCCTTCGCCAATGTCCCGGCCTTCGCCTTTGCCATCTGGCTGGCGCCAATCCTGATGCGCAAATTCGAAATCACCCAGGGGGAAGCCGGTCTCTATCTTGGAGCGGTGCTGTTCATCGGCGGCGTCCCCGGCATGATATTTGGCGGATTTCTGGCCGACCATCTGGCCAAGAGAACCCCGAAATGGCGTCCGTGGTATTGCGCGCTGGCGTTGGGACTGACTCTGCCCTTCTGGGCCTCCTGCCTGCTCGCCGACAGTCTGCAATGGACGCTGGGGCTGTATATTGTCGGCTATATCCTGCTCGTGTCCACCCAGGGCGCGGCCTATTCGATGATGCAGGCGGCGGTGAAGCCGACCGAGCGGGGCACGGCGTCGGCCATCGGCAGCCTGCTGGCCAATCTGCTCGGCTATGCCATCGGACCGGCGCTGATCGGCGTGATGAGCGACCAATGGGCCGATCAATATGGCGCGATGTCGCTGAGCTACGCCGTCATGGTCACCGCGGTGGTCAGTCTGACGGTCTCGGTCGGCCTCTTCTGGTGGACCAGCAAGGCGATGAGCGACACGCCCTCGGGCCTCGCGTTACAGCAATAGTCCCCCGTCCGCGATGATCGTCTGGCCGACGATATAACCGGCGAGCGGCGAGGCGAGGAACAGCACCAGACCCGCCATATCGTCCGTATCACCGATGCGGCCGAGCGGGATGGACCGGATGGTGGCGTCCCGCCGCTTGGGATTGTCGGTGGTGACCTTGGTCATCTTTGTGGCGATCAGGCCCGGCGCGACACCGTTGACGCGGATGCCGTCCGGCGCCCAGGCCTTGCCCAGGGTGCGGGTCAGTCCGGCGGCACCGGCTTTGGAAGCATTATAGCCGGGATTGCCAACGGTCGCATGGAAGGCCGCCGTCGAGCTGATGATGATCAGCGAGCCTTTTGTTTCTTTCAGCAAATCATAAAATTGCCCGGCGCAAGTCATCAGGCTGTTGAGATTGACCTGCACGACCTTGGCGAAATTTTCCGGTTCAAATTCGGCGCGCTTGTACATCACCATGCCCTGCGAGCAGACCAATATGTCGAGCCTGGTGAATTTCTGGCGCAGGGCGATGATCGCGGCATCGTCACCGGCATCGAGCTGGTGATAGATCAGCCCGGACAGATCGGATCCTTCGTCTGCTTTATAGTCGGCTTCGCTGCCCCGCGTGCCGGTGACATGGACTTCGGCGCCACGGGCGCGAAAGGCCTGTGCGCTGGCATTGCCGATGCCGCTGGATCCGCCGATGATGCAGACGGTTTTGCCACTATAGTCGAGCGATGGGTCGATCATTTGTTCTTCTCCTATGCAATTGACTATTGGCCGAGCATTTGCCGATCGTCTAGAGCCAGATTTCCAATCTAGCCGGAGCACTAACATAATGGATATCCCCTTTTCGCTTGAAGGCCGCACCGCTCTGATCGCCGGTGCCTCATCGGGTTTCGGCGCGCGTTTCGCCAAGCTGTTTGCAGCGGCGGGTGCCAATGTTGTTCTGGGCGCGCGGCGCACCGACCGGACCGACGCGCTGGCGAAGGAAATTATTGATGCAGGCGGTCAGGCGCTGGCGGTTCCGCTCGATGTCACTGACGAGGCCTCGATCATCGCTGCCTATGATGCCGCCGAAGCAAAATTTGGTACGGTCGACACGATTGTCGCCAATGCCGGTGTTGCCGCGACCGGGCGATCCACCGAAGTACCGGCGGACCGGCTGCAGATGCTGCTCGATACCAATTTCAAGGGCGTCTATCTGGTAGCGCGCGAGGGGGCCAAACGGCTGATCGCCAGCGGCAGCCGGGAAAAGGAAAACGGCCGGATCGTGATCATCGGTTCGATCACCTCGCGGCTGACCGGCGAAGGCGACAGCGCCTATGCCGCCAGCAAGGCGGGCGTGACCCATCTCGGCCGCAATCTGGCACGCGAATGGGTGCGGATGGGCGTCAATGTGAACACGATTCATCCCGGCTATATCCCGACCGAGATCCAGGGCGACTGGTATCAGACCGCCGGGGGCGAAGCGCAAATCGCCGGTTTCCATCGCCGCCGCCTGCAGGATATCGAATCGCTCGATCCGATGATGCTCTATTTCTCTTCCGACGCATCGCGGATGGTCACGGGATCGGATATCATCATCGATGACGGGCAATCTCTCTGACCCGCGGTGGACTCTGCACTAGCTAAACAAAGGGTGCCGGGAAGAAAATAATCCTGTCATAGCTGGCGGATGGCAGAGGACATTCGCCCCAACGAGGGCATCGAGATTTCGGCAGACAATGCGTCTGCCTCGCGCCGGCGCGCCAATTACGCGCTCGCGATCCTGTTCATCGTCACCATGCTCAATTTCCTCGACCGGCAGGTGATCTCGATCGTGGCCGAACCGATCAAGCGCGATCTCGGATTGTCCGATACCCAGCTTGGCCTGATGACCGGCCTGTCCTTTGCGATTTTCTATACGACGCTGGCGATCCCGCTGGCCGCGCTGGCGGATCGCTGGAACCGCAGCCGGATCATTGCCATTGCCATTGCCATCTGGTCGCTGATGACGGTGCTTTGCGGACTCGCTGGCAGTTTTGTGCAGCTGTTCCTGGCGCGAGTCGGGGTGGGCATAGGCGAAGCGGGATCGGCGCCGGCGTCGCACAGCCTGATCGCCGATCTGTTCCCGCCGGAACGCCGGGCCGGCGCGCTCGGCATCATGGGGGCAGCAGTCCCCGTTGGCGCGTTCATTGCCTATGCTGGCGGTGGTTATATCACCGAAATGTTCAGCTGGCGCGCCGCGTTCCTGCTGGCCGGCCTGCCGGGGATAATCATCGCGCTAGTGATCTGGTTCACCGTGCCCGATCCGCGCGGCAAGGTCAGCCTGGCCAAAGCCTTTCAGCCCGCGGCAGGCGAAATGACCTTGCGCGCCGCCTTGCTCGAACTGTCGCGCAAACCGGCTTACTGGCATCTGGTCGCCGCCGGCGTGCTGGTTCAGTTCATTTCCTATGGCCTCGCCAGTTTTTACGGCGGTCTCTTTGTCCGGGTGCATGGCATGAACTATGGCGAGCTTGGCTGGAAACTCGGCGTGATGGTCGGGATAACCGGCGGTTTCGGGGCCTGGTTTGGCGGCAAGACCGGCGATCTGATCGGCAAGCGCGATCCGGCGCTGCCCTTGCTGGCCAGCGGACTGGTGTTGGCCCTTGCCGCGCCCGGCATGGTCGCCGCCATCTATGCAGAAAACGCCAATATCGCGATCGCCCTGCTCGGCATTCCGACCTTTGCCGCGACCTTCTATTTCGGCCCCAGTTTCGCCGCCGTCCAGACTCTGGCCAGCGACCGGACCCGGGCGATGGCGGTGGCCATCTATCTGATGATCGCGGGTCTGATAGGCCTCGGCATCGGCCCCGTTTTCGTCGGCGGCCTGTCCGACTATTTCGCCGGCGGCAACCGCGCTCTGGAGGCGAGCGCGCTGCAGCAGGCGCTGATGGTGCTGGCCCTGTTCAACCTCTGGGCGGGTTTCCACTATTGGCGCGTCTGGGTGTGGATGAAGCGTCAGCGCGCCTGAAGCGTCACTTGCCGCCCGTCACATAGAGACATTGGCCGGTTACCCAGCTTGATGCCGGCGACGCCATATAGACCACGGCAGCGGCGATATCCTCTTCCCGGCCGAAACGGGCCAGCGGAATCTGGAACTGCTTGAGCAGAGCCGCGCGTTTTTCTTCCGAATCGATACCCATGGATTCGTCAAAATTTTCGGTCGGGATCGGGCCGGGCGCCACTGCGTTAACGCGAATTTTTGGAGCCAGCTCGAGCGACAGGCTGGCGGTCAGACTGTTCACCGCCGCCTTGGATGCACCATAAGGGGCATTTTTCACCTGCCCGCCGATCGCGGCGCGCGAGGAGATGTTGATAATCGCGCCGCCTTTTTCGCTCATATGGCTGGCAGCAGCGACCGCGCCCATCCAGACGCTTTTCAGATTGAGCTCAATCTGCGCGTCCCAGCTTTCTTCCGGGGTGCGGGTCAGATAGCGGGGCGTGCCATCAGGGAGCCCGCCGGCATTGCTGAGCCAGATCGTCAGCCGGCCCAGTTCCTCGACCGCGCGGTTGGCGAGATTTTCGAGAGCGGCGCGGCTGGTGACATCGGTCGGTACCGCAATCGCGCGGCGGCCCATGGCGCGGATCTCTCCGGCCACCTTTTCCAGATCATCGGCGGAGCGCGCTGCCACGGCAACATCGGCGCCCGCTTCGGCGAGGCCCAGCGCAATCGCCCGTCCGATCCCCTTACCGGCGCCGGTGACGACAGCGACTTCGCCGTCCAGTCTGAATTTGTCCAATATAGCCATCATATGATCTCCTTGATCTTGCCGGTCACCGGTTGACCAGTCTGGCCGCCGCGCGGCCGGCGATATAGCCGAATGTCAGGGCGGGTCCCAAGGTGCCGCCTGCGCCGGCGTAAACGCTGCCGGTCGGCGCGCTGATCACATTGCCGGCTCCGAACAGTCCGGCAATGGGCTCGCCGTCGACATCCACGACCTGCGCCTGCGCGTTGGTTTTCGCGCCGCCATTGGTGCCGAGCGCACCCATTCTGATTTCCACCGCGTAATATGGCGCTTTGGCGAGAACGCCCAATGTGGCCCCGGCGCCCTCTCTGGAGCGGTCGCCGTAGAAGCGGTCATAGTCGGTCTTGCCGCGGCCGAAATCCTGGTCGTCCAGTTGCTCGGCCAGTTCGTTGAACCGGTTGACGGTGGCCGGGAGATTCTCCGCATCGACTCCGATTTTTGTCGCCAGCTCTTCGAATGTATCGGCTTGCGCCACCCACTCGGGCAGCGGCGTGCCAGGCATGAAGGAGGACAGCGGGTAGCGCTCCCGATATTGCGAATCAAAGATCAGATAGGCGGGCAGATTGGGATAGGCATAGCTTGCCGGATCAAAGGCATGAAAGGCCCCCGCGAGCGCGGAATAATTGGCCGCTTCATTGCAGAATCTCTTGCCCTCGCGGTTGACCATGATGCCGTGGGGCAGAGTGCGCTCGATCAGCACCGGCATATTGCGGGTCTCGCCGCTCTGCCATTGCGCTTCGGGAATCGCGAGTGTCGGCACCCACCAGGCGCTGGTCATATTGCCTAGTCCCGCTCCGGCGGCCATCGCCATTTTCAGGCCGTCGCCCTTGTTGGTCGGCGGCGAGGCCGGTGCTTCGAGTGGTCCGCGCAGAAAGGCGTGTTTCAAAGCATCGTTCCACTCGAATCCGCCGGTGGCCAATATCACGCCGTTGCGTGCCGTGATGCTTTCCTGCTCGCTTCCGCGTTCGACAATTGCGCCGGTTACCCGGCCATCTTCCACGCAAAGCCGGTAACCGCCACAACCCAGAACCGGCTCGATGCCGCGATCCAGACAGGCTTTCAGCAGCCGACCGACCAGCGCCTGTCCCCAGCCGCGCAAATCTCCGGCGTTGCGCCGCTGCAATTCTTCCGGCGCGACCACACCGCTGCCGCCACCCAGCGGCGTTTCACGCAGCATCATCCGGGGTGCCGGGCCATGATCGAACACGCGGTCTTTCCATTCCCCGAGCGAGCGATAATCAAACAGCTCGTTGTCGAGCGACCGGCCACCCCTTTTCGCACCGGGGCGGTCCTCGTAATAGTCCGGATAGTCCGGCATCATCGTCAGCTTGATCGCATCAATGCCGGTCAGGAAGGAAAGCATCGGTCCGGCTTCGGTGACGAAGGCCGAGAGCACCGCTTCGTCCATTTCGCCATGGTCGAGGGAAAGGCAATAGGCGAGGGCATCGGCGCTGCTGTCTTTGATGCCTTGCGCCGTCATCTGGTCATGATCGGGTAGCCAGACCACGCCGCCGGAAATCGCGGCGGTGCCGCCGAGCCGGTCCTGCTTCTCGATCAGCCGGACCGAGGCACCGGCTTCGTGCGCCGTCAGCGCCGCGGTGAGGCCCGCGGCCCCCGCACCGATGATCAGAACATCTGTCTCGCTATCGACTATCGCACCTCTCCCGTGACCGGATTGGCGACCAGTCTAGGGGCTTGGATAAGGTGCGACAAACCGCACTTTGGATAGCCGGAGGACGCTAGGCGGCAACGCTTCCCGGTTGCACCGGCGCGGGTAGTCCGGTTTCTTCCAGACAATTGGCGCGCAAGGTCTCAATATCGGGGCCGAAGTTGAACGGACTGTCGCTTTCGACAATATTCGCCGCCATTTCCGCGCGCATACTCTCGGTTGCCGGGCCATCGACGCTGCCGTCATCGGCGATAACCACGCCATAGTCGCGTGCGCCTTCCACGGTCACCAGCCCCTGGCGGATTTCCAGCGCAACCAGTTCGGGATCGCGCTCGAGCGGATTGCCCCAGCCGCCGCCGCCCCAGGTGATGAAATGGAGCAGATCGCCTTCGCGCACCTCGATGCCGTCCTGCTTGTTGCCGACCACCTCTTTCGTGCCATCGGCGCGCTCCAGTATCTTGGTGGCGCGGTCGCCGGGCTGGCCGCCATTGACGCCCCAGGGATAGGTGAACCAGCGGTCGTCGTGGATCGCGACGGTGCCGGGTTCGAGGAAACGGTAGGTCATGTGGATGCCATTGCCGCCGCGGAAACTGCCCGCGCCGCCGCTGTCCGGCTTTGCCTCGTAGCGTTCGATTCTGAGCGGGAAATATTTCTCGAGAAATTCGTTCGGCACATTGGTGAATCCGGGCCACAGCGAGTGGCCATCCGGACCGTCGCCGAACGGACGACCGGGAATGCCGCCAAAGCCGATCTGGAACAATTGGAACCATTCGCCGCCCTTGTCGAAACCGGAATACATGAGATGCGGGCTGGAGGAGAATCCCGCGCCGTTGAGGAATTCCGGCTGGCGCTGGCCAAGCAGGCCGCCCAATATGTCGAAAATCCGCCCGAGCGCGTGGGTGCGTCCGGCGAGCGCAGCGGGATATTTCGGTTTGAGCAGCGAGCCTTCCGGAATCCGGACATCGACCAGATCGTAGAATCCGTCGTTGAACAATATCTGCGGATCGAAGACCATGATCATGTAGATGCCGAAGAACATCTTGAACATATTCTCGTTCAGGAAGAAATTGATCGAACTCGGCGCCTGCGGGTCTGTGCCCTCGAAGTCGAGGATGACCTTGCCGCCCTCGCGCCACATCTTGCAGCTGATCTTGTAGGGACCAAAACCGACGCCATCGTCGCAGATGAAATCGGTGAAGCTGACCGGTTCCTCGCCGATGCTGGTCTCGATCAGATGTTTCATCGCGCGATGGTTGCGCGCCAGTAGCAGATCGGTGGCGCTGGCAAATTCGTCCTCGCCAAAGCGTTCACACATTTCGTCGACCCGGCGGGCCGCGACCCGGCAGGAGGCGATCAGCGCGTTGAGATCGGCAGCGCACCAGTCCGGCTTGCGGCTCTGGTGCAGGACGACCTTGACCATCTCCTCGTTATAGACGCCCTTCTGGTAGATTTTGACCGGCGGAATCCGGACGCCTTCCTCGAACACGCTCTTGCTGTCGATCGGGATCGAGCCGGCGACCTTGCCGCCAATGTCGGACTGGTGACCGAACATCGCGGTCCAGGCGACCAGCCTGCCGCCGCGATAGACCGGCAGCAGAACCAGCCAGTCGTTATTGTGGCTGACGGCGCCGTCGCAGCTGTAGGGATCGCTGAGGAAGATCATGTCGCCCTCCTCGATCGTGCCGGGATAGGAGCGCAGGAAGCCGTCGATGAAGCTGCCGAACTGGCCGACGACCATCTTGCCGGCGCGGTCTGCGATCAGCGGAAAGGCATCGCCTTGCTCCCTGATACCCGGTGACATCGCGGTGCGCACCAAAGTGGCGTCCATCTCGATCCGGGCGTTGCGCAGGGCATTTTCCATGATGTCGAGAGTGACCGGGTCGACCTCGACCTTGTTGAACGGAGCCTTGTTGGTTTCAATAATCTGTGCGGGCATATCAGGCTCCTTCCACCAGGTTGATGATCAGATTGCCGTGGTCGTCGACCAAAGCTTCGCAGCCGCTGTGGACGAGCGTGGTGCTATCCATTTCGGTGACAATCGCAGGACCGACGACGCGATTGCCGGCCTTCAGCAGCGCGCGGTCATAAATTGCGGCATCCTGCATCTTGCCGTCCATATAAAGCCGGTGATCGCGGGTCTTGGCGCTCGACGGATCCGCATCGCCTTTTTTGATCGTTGGTGGCGCAACATCGGCGGACTTGCCGAGCGCAACGGCGCGGACGTTGACGATTTCGTGCGGTGTCTCGTCGAGATTGAAGGTGAACAATCGTTCGTGCTCGATATCGAAGCGGGCGATCAGGCTGGCAATCGAAAGGCCTTCGGGTTCCACCGATAGCGGGATTTCGAAAGCCTGGCCGGCATAGCGGATATCGATCTCGTAGAGCAGCTCTATATCACCGGGCGCGACATCCTCGGCTTCCAGCTCCTGCTTTACCTGCGCGCCGAGACTGTCGAGATAGGCGGTGAGCTCGTCATCGGTCGTGTTCTGGACCATCTTGTTGAAGCTGCGCTGGGTTTCGACGCGTTGCCGCGTTGTTGCATCGCCATAGGCGCAGAGCACGCCCGGTGATGGCGGAATGATAACCGGCCAGCTGTTCATCAGCTTGCCCATCGCATTGGCATGTAGCGGTCCGGCGCCGCCAAAGCCCATCAGGGCAAAATCGCGCGGGTCATAGCCTTGCTGAACCGAGACCAATCGCAGTGCACCGAACATATTTTCATTCACGATATCGATGATGCCAGCGGCGGCATCCATCAGGTCGATACCCAGCGCGTCGGCTATCGTCTGGACCGATTTCTTCGCGCCCTCGCGATCGAGGGTAAAGCTGCCGCCCAGAAGCGATTCCGGCAAATAGCCGAGCACGACATTGGCATCGGTCACGGTCGGCAATTCGCCGCCTTTGCCATAAGCCACCGGCCCGGGCACCGCGCCGGCGCTTTCCGGGCCGACCCGCAGCGCCTTGGTCAGTTCGGGCACAAAGGCGATCGAGCCGCCACCGGCACCGACGGTTTTGACGTCGATGGACGACGCGCGGACATTGAGGTCCCCGACCGAGGTCTCCCGCTGCAGCCGGGCCGCGCCATTTTCGATCAGCGCCACATCGGTGGAGGTGCCGCCCATGTCGAGCGTGAGAATATTTTTCACGCCCGCGCTTTTCGCCACCCAGACCGCACCGGCGACACCGCCAGCCGGTCCCGACATCAGCAGGTTGACCGGAGCCTCGGCGCTTTTTTCCGCTGACATCAGGCCGCCGTCGGAGCGCAGCAGATTGAGCTTCGCCTTGGTGCCCCAGGCCTTCAGCTCCCGTTCCAGATTGCCGACATAGCGGGCGACGGCCGGGCGGACCGCGCTATTGGCGATGGTGGTGAGAGCGCGTTCATATTCCTGCATTTCCGGCAGGATGTCGGAGGAGATCGAAATCGGGATGTCGGGGAAGACCTCGGCGCAAATGGCGGCGACGGCCTTTTCGTGGCGGCCGTCAACATAGCTGTTCATCAGACAGACGGTCAGCGCTTCGATCTCTTCCGATGCCTTCAGCTTTTCCAGCCGGGCGCGCATTTCCGCCTCGTCCAGTTCGCGGACGCTATTGCCTTCGGCGTCCATCCGTTCGGGCGCTTCGATGGTCCGTTCCAGCGCTGCCATCGGCTCCGGCTTGGGCCAGATGATCCACGCGGCCAGACCGCCGGGCACAAGGCTGCGCGCGATCTGCATCAGATGGCGATAGCCGTCGGTGACGACCAGACCGACCTTGGCGATTTTCTTTTCCAGCACCGCATTGGTGGCGACGGTCGTGCCGTGCAGGAACAGGTCGATATCGGCAGGGAGAATATTCTGGCGTTCGCAAAGGCCGCGCGCGCCGTTGATGACCGCCTGGGAGGGATCGCTCGGGGTCGACGGGACCTTGTCCCGGAACGTCTGGCCGGTGGCCTCGTCAATCAGCAGAAGGTCGGTAAAAGTTCCGCCGACGTCGACACCCAATCGATACCCCATATTTCAATCTCTCTCTTGTATAGTGTGCATTCAGGCTTCGGCTCTCGCGACCAGAGACGGCAGCGGCCGGCCGAGAATCGGTTCGAACCACTGGTTGGTGGCTATCGCCTTGCGAAGATCGAGATCATGGCCGACGCCGGAGCGGTCGAGCAGGTTGATCAGATCTTCGGTTGCGATATTGCCCGTGGCATTGGGCGCGAATGGGCAGCCGCCCAGTCCGCCAAGGCTGGAATCGAGTGTCTCCACGCCCGCCTGCACGGCGGCCCAGGCATTGGCGATGCCGGTGTTGCGGGTGTCATGAAAATGGGCGCGCATGCCGATATGGTCGGGAAGCAATTCCCTGAGCCGTCCGAACAGGTCGGTAACTTGCGCGGGCACGCCGACACCGATTGTGTCGGCCAGCGCGATTTCCATCGGATCTTCGGCGGCCATTTCCCCGGCGATATGGAGAACCGTCTCGGGGTCCACCGCGCCCTCGAACGGACAGCCAAAAGCGGCCGAGATGGTGACCTGCGCCTTCAGTCCCTCGGACTTGGCAAAGCGGATCATCTCGCGATTTTCCTTGATGCCCTGCTCTATCGTCTGGCCCTGGTTCTTCTGCCCGAAAGTATCGCTGGCCACGACCACGCAGCCGGCTTCGTCAATCCCGCGCTTGTTTCCCTCGCGCGTTGCCAGGCCGCGGAGGACTCCGCGCTTGTTCAGGCACAGGCCGATATAGGACACATCATCGCGGTCGGGCAGGCCAGCGATAACCGCTTCGGCATCAGCCATTTGCGGTACCCGGCCCGGATGGACAAAACTGGCCACTTCCATGCGCTTTGCGCCGGCGTCCAGCATGCGCGTAATAAGGCCCAGCTTGTCTGCCGTCGAAATGATCTCGGCCTCATTCTGCAGCCCGTCTCTCGGACCGACTTCCAATATGCTGACCGCTTTGTGAGTATCTCTGCTCATATAAATTGTATACAATCCTGTAACTGCTTTGTATAGAAGAAAGGATGATGCGGGAGTATTTTTCATGACGCAAGGTGCATTGACAGGGTTGCGGCTGATCGAAATGGGTCAGCTGATCGCGGGGCCGTTTTGTGGCCAGCTGATGGGCGACCATGGCGCAGAGGTAATCAAGATCGAGCCGCCGAAAGTCGGCGATGCCATGCGCAGCTGGGGGCAGGGCATACCGCTCTGGTTTTCCGTTGTCGGCCGGAACAAAAAGTCGATCACGCTCAATTTGCGCGAGAAAGAGGGCCAGGCAATCGTCAAGAAGCTGGTCGAGAAATCAGACTTCCTCCTCGAAAACTTCCGGGCCGGCACCATGGAAAAATGGGGTCTGGATTACGAAACGCTCAGCGCGATCAACAAGGGCCTGATCATGATTCGCGTGTCGGGCTATGGCCAGACCGGCCCCTATTCGCACCGCGCCGGCTATGGCGGAATTGGCGAGGCGATGGGCGGCATGCGCTATATCATGGGTGAACCCGACCGGCCACCGAGCCGCGCAGGGCTTTCCATCGGCGATTCGCTGGCCGCAACTTATGCCTGTCTGGGCGGACTGATGGCGCTGGAACATCGTCACAAGACCGGCGAAGGCCAGGTGGTTGATTCGGCGATCTACGAAGCGGTGCTCGCCAATATGGAATCGACTATCGCGGAATATACGGTCGCAGGCCATATCCGCGAACGAACAGGATCCATCCTGCCGAAAATCGCGCCATCCAATGTCTATCCGACCAGCGACGGCAGCATATTGATCGGCGGCAACCAGGACAGCGTCTGGAAGCGTATGTCTGCCATGATGGGGCGGCCGGAACTGGGCGAGGATCCCCGCTATGCTACCCATGTGGCCCGGGGTGAAAACCAGACCGAGCTGGACGAGCTGATCATGGAATGGACCAAAACAATAAAGAGCAAGGATCTGCTGGATATGTGCGAGGAACATGGCGTGCCTGCGGGTAATGTCTACCGCGCTCCGGAGATGCTGGAAGATCCGCATTTCAAGGCGCGCGAGGCTCTGGTCGAGATGGACCATCCCCAGCACGAGCATTTTGTCATGCAGAATGTCGCGCCGAAATTGTCCAAAACCCCCGGTCATATCGATAGCGTCGGCCCGGACCTGGGCGCCCATAATGAGATCATCTATGGTGAATTGCTGGGCATGGACAGTGCGACAATGGCCGATTTGCAAGAGCGCGGTATTATCTGAGGATCAGTCTGCGGCTGGCCTTCTGGTCGCACCGCTGAAACTGTGAAACGCGCGGCGGATATGGCTGGTCATCACCGCGCCCGCCCAGACATGGTCCTTGGCGGCGAAGGCAGCGATCAGTTCATCATGATCTGTGGCTGACTGTATCAGGTCCTCGGATGAATATTGGTTGGCGGTGCGGCGGACCACCGGCTGTTCGACGAGCGCCGGAAGCAATCTGCTCAATCGGGGTGACTGTGCGCAAGCCAGGATCAGATCATGAAATTTCCGGTTGGCATCGAGAAAGGTCGTGACGTCGGGCTCCGGCCGGTTCACCGCTTCGGTCAGAATCGTGTTGATAGCGCGCAGCTCATCAAGGCTTTCGTCATCCATCCGCTGTGCGGCCCGTTCGGCGGCATGGGATTCGAGCATTGCCCGCAGCGTGAACATCTCGTCGATTTCGTCATCTGACCAGTCTGCCACGGAAAGCCGCTTCGATGCGCTGCGCACCAGCAGCATCTCGTTTTCCAGTCGCTGGACGGCATCGCGTACCGGCGTCCGCGATACGCCGGAAATTTCGGCAAGCCGTTCCTCGGTCAATTGCATACCCGGACGGGCGTCACCGTAAAGGATGAAACTGCGGATCTTTTGATATGCGGTGTCGGAAGCGCGGCTCATGAAGAGGTTCTTGGCGGAATAAACCGCAATCGGCAAGGGCTGACCGATACGGGCAGTTTCCTCTTGACGGATTGTAATTGTATACAATAGAAAGAGCAAAGGGGGATTTCCGCTATGCACATGCCGCAATCGCTATGAAACGGATCAAGGTCATCGTTCCCATCCCGATGGACGCGGAAGGTGTGGCGGCCAGAGCCGAGCAATTGCCCGCAGATTTTGTCCGCGCCGGTTTCCAGCCCGAATTTGTCGCCGTTCCTTGGGGCGCGGCGCTGGGCGACAGCTATCATGACACATTGCTGATGGACTGGACGGTGTTTCAGGCCGGAATCAAGGCCGAGGAAGAAGGCTATGCCGGCGTGCTGATCGATACGGTCAGCGACAGCGGCATGCGAGCGCTCCGCTCGCGTCTCAATATTCCGGTGGTCGGTCCCGGCGAAGCGGCCTTTGCCGCGGCGATGATGCTGGGCAAGAAATTCACGGTGCTGACGATGTGGCCGGAATGGTTCCCGCTCTACGAAAAGACGATCACCGAATATGGCTGGTGGGAACGGGTCGCTTCGCTGCGCTCGATCGAGACCCGGCCCGATGTCACCGAATTGCTCGCGGGCAAGGAAGAGGTGATTTTCGACAAGCTCCGGGAAGAGGCGACGCTGGCGATGGAGGAAGACGGCGCGGATGTCATCGTCCTCGGCTCGACCACCATGCACCAGTCGGCCAAATATCTCGACGATAAGCTGCCGATCCCGGTGCTCAATCCGGGGCAGGTCGCCTATAAATTTCTCGAAACGCTGATCGAACTGGGGCTGACCCACAGCAAGAAAGCCTTTCCGGCTCCCGAAGTGCCGAAGGACGAAGATATCAGAAAGGGATGGTATTGATGGCTGACTGGACACCCGGAATGGCAGGCCAGGTGCCGCTGCCTTATCCTTTCTATATCGACATTGTGACCAAGCGCTATTTCGACGGCGTCGATAACAAGAATATGACCCAGGTCCTCAACTGTTTCGCGCCCGACGCGGTGCTGCACGAGGCGACCTCGGATACCACCCACAAGGGCCGCGATGCGATCCGGGCGATGTTCGAAAAGCTGTTCGCCGATTTCGAGCAGATCTGGCACGGCAATTTTGTCCACACCGCCGACCCGGCATCCAACGCGATCTGTTCGCAGTTCACGGTGCTGATCACCCCCAATGGCGGCGAGCAGCTGCGCTATGAAAATTGCAACCGCTTCTATTGCAAGGACCGCCTGTTCCAGGACGTCACCGTCTATATGAGCGGCGACAATCTGCTGAAAGAGGGAGACGCCTGATGCAATATGAACCCTGCCTCTCCCGCGCTGAACTCATCCAGCTGGCGACCAAGACCTATTTTGGCAGTGTGGACGCAAAGAATATGGATGCGGCGCTCGACTGTTTCCACGACGGTGCCCTGTTCTGTGTCCAGACCGATTTCACCCGCCATAGCGGCAAGGAAGAAATCCGGCGGATGTTCGAGGATTTCTTCGGAGCCTATGAAACCATCGTCCACCGCGATTTCACCTGCACCGTCGATGAGGCAAACGGCCGGATCGCCGCCTCCTTTGTCGCCGAGCTGACCGATGCCGACGGGGGCGTCACATTGCTCAACAACACCAATTTTTGGAGAGTCCGGGACGGCAAATTTCAGGAAGTCTATGTCTATATGAGCGGAGCCAATGTGCTCGTCTAAATTTGTTTGACGGGTCAAAAGGCCTGCAAATCATTCCATTCAGGGAAGGAAGAAGAATGCGTCGCATCAAAACAGCTCTTTCACTTTCAGCCGGCTTCGCCGCGCTGGTAGGTTTCAATCCGGCTCTCGCCCAAACCGGCGGCGAACAGGATGCCAGCGAAGGCCAGGACAGCAATGTCATCATCGTCACGGCACGGCGTCAGGATGAATTGCTCGCCGAGGTGCCGGCATCGGTCACGGTGTTCACCTCCGAAATGCTCGACCGTACCGGCGTCCAGCAGGCGGATGAATTTGTCCAGCTGACCGCGGGCGTGACGATTGTCAGCGGCACCGCAGAAGCAGGCGACACCCAGATCAACATTCGCGGCATCAACGGCGCGCGCGATGCGGAAAGTTCGGTTGCTCTCGTGGTTGACGGCATCCTCAAGACCAACACCGCCCAGCTCAACCAGGATCAGGGTACGCTGCGCCAGATCGAGATTTTGAAAGGTCCGCAGGGCGCGCTCTATGGCCGCAATGCCGCTGCCGGCGCGATCGTCATCCAGACGATCAAGCCCGGTGACATATTGGAAGGCGGCGTCAAGCTGAGCGCTGCCGAGGACAATACCTATAAAGCCTCGGGCTATATCTCGACACCGATTGGTGACAGTGCCGGGCTGGTGCTGTCGGCTTCCTACAACACCAGCGACGGCTTCTACCGCAACAGCTTCCTCGACAACCGCAAGGTGGTCGATGACCAGGAAACCTGGTCGGTGGATGGCCGGTTCATCGCCGAACTGGGCGATTCAACCGAAATCGATGTGAAGGCGCGCTATGCAGATCTTTCCGGCGCTTCGATCAATTTCAACACGGCCTTCCATCTCCCCAATTTCGCGGGTGTGGATCCGGCCTTTTTCGAAGATGTGAACGATCACGAATTCGGCTATTATTCCAATATCCGTCCGACCAACGACCAGACCACGTTCGAAACATCGGTCAAGCTGACCCATGAATTTGACGCCATGACCCTGACCGCATGGGCGCTCTACAGCGACGTCGACCAGGCGCTGACGGCGGACGGCACGTCAGCGGATTTCGCGCGCTACACGTTCCCCGGCGCGACGCCCGCGTCGGTGGCGGCGTCGAACGCCTGTTTCACCAGCACGGCGCAACTGACCGGCTTTCCGCTCAACGCGCCGACCTTCATCGGCAACAATCCGATCCCGTTCATCTTCGATCCGGTCAACGGCTCCACCCTCGGTGCCTATAGCCCGACCACCTGCGACGGCACCCAGTATCAGATTCGCGAACAGACGGACATCAGCGCGGAAGTCCGGCTGGCGTCCAATGGCGACGGGCCGCTGGCGTGGCAGATCGGAGCCTATTATCTGAACATCGATCGCGATGTCGGAATCAGCCTCGGTGCCGATCTCGGGCAGGGTATCATCCGCGAATTGTATAATGACGCGAATAGCAGCAACCCGACATCCCAGCTGTTTGCCGACAATTTCAACACCAACGTCTATGCCGCCTTCGGCTCGCTTGATTATGAAGTGGCCGACAATTTCGATGTCAGTCTGGCGCTCCGCTACGATATCGAACAGCGGGAAGTTTCCAGCCGGGTGCCGCTTGTGACCGATCCGATCACCGGCGGTCCGATCAACCCGGGCCAGGCCTTCGGCGCGATCCCCGACCAGAAGGAAACCTTCAAGGAGCTGCAGCCGAAACTCTCGCTGCGCTACGGTCTGACCGACGATCTGAACTTCTACGCCAACTGGGGCATCGGCTTCAAATCGGGCGGATTCAACAACCAGGGTTCCGCTGCGATTGTCGACCAGAATTTCAACCAGTTCCTCGGCACCAACGTTCTGATCAACGATATCTACCGCAAGGAAACCTCGAGCGCGTTCGAGGCCGGTTTCAAGGGCTCGGCGGCCAATGGCGCGATAACCTTCGATCTTGCCGGCTATTATACCAAGGTCGACGACATGCAGTTCTTCGAATTTTTCGTCGGATCTTTCGGTCTGCTGCGGGTGGTCTCTAATATCGACAAGGTTGACATCTACGGACTGGAATTCAACGCCAATGCGGAAATCATCGAGGGCTGGGATATCTTCGGTTCGGTGAATGTTACCGATAGCGAAATCAAAGCCAATGCTTCCCGCCCCTATACGGTGGGCAACAAGTCGCCCCACACGGCAGATTATACGATCAATCTGGGCACCCAGATGGTGGCGCCGATCGCGACCAGCTTCGATCTGGTGATGCGGGCCGATTACCGGATCACCGGTCCGACCTGGTTCCACACGGTTCAGGAAGACACCGGTCCGACCCTGTTCAGCGGTCTGTTGCCCGGCTCGGCCCTGGCGCTGCCCGCCTTCGTCGGTGACGCGGACATGTCGATCACCGAGCGCGATGCCTTTGGCGTGCTTGATCTGCGCATCGGCCTGGAAGGCGAAAACTGGAACATCACCGCCTTTGCCGACAATCTGCTCGACAAACGCTATCTCAACGAGGTGATCACCGCGGTTGAATTTGGCGGGTCCTTTGTTTCGCCCGGCGGTCTGCGCCGCTTCGGTGTCGAGGTCGGCTATAAATTCTGATAAGGGGCGCCGTCTCGCGGCGGCGCCTGTCGCTCCCGTCATTCCTGGCGTCTAAATCCGGGAAGGCTTGCCTTTGGGCGTGCGCCGGGGTGAATCGCCGGCGAGCAGTTTGTCGCAGACATAAATCGTCCGCTCCGCGATTTCCTCCCATTGCGGAAATCGCTCAGGGCTGACCCGGAACATATCCGGGTTGGCGTGGGCGCGGTTGAGGGCGCTGATCATGCTCCCGATTTTGCCCGGATCAAAATAATGTTTGGCGTTGAGCCTCAGATCCCGGTTTTCCGGGAGATCACTCAGCAGAACCGGGCAGCGGAAACTTATGGCTTCCAGCAAAGTATTGGAATGACCTTCACGGATTGACGGGTTCACGAAAAAGCGTGCGCCCCGATAGAGCGGCGCCAGTTCTGATCGCGGCAGACTGTCGATCATCACGATCCGGTCGTCGCCCAGCGCGGCGATCTGCCTGCGATCTTTTTGATATTTGCATTTGCCGACGATCACCAGCTGCATCTGCGGATAGTCTTTGGCAAAGGTGAGAAAAGCGGCAACCAGACTGTGAATATTCTTCCGCTCGGACATCTGCCCCACGAACAGAATATAATCCCCGGAGACCGCTGAGCTGGCGCGCGCCGGGTAATCCCCGGTCCGGTCGAGCGCGTTGCCAATGACATGGATATTGTCGGCAATGCCCGCTGCGCGCAACTTTTTCGCGAGGGCCGGGGTAACGGCAATGATGCTGTCGGCCCACCGCAACTGATAATGGGCCCATCGCTTTGCCCATTCTCCCGTTCCGGTCCAGGGGCCCACGGTGTTATCCGCACCATAGCGGACGATGATCTTGCATCCGATCAGCTTGTAGGCCCAAAGAAGAAGCGCCGGCTCCAGCCCCGAAAAATGGACAATATCCGGCCGCATCCGGGCCGCTTTGAACAATGTCGCTATACCATAAAGCATCCTGTCAATCACCGGGATGCCGACCGCCGGCGCGGACCACAGGGATACACCGCGATATTCACCGGCGTCGATGTGCGGCTTCAACCCGGCAACACAGATCGTCCAGCCGCGGCTGGCGATAAGAGGGAACAGACGTTCTGCGTGCTTTTCCACGCCGCCCTCGACATCTGGAATGCCGCGTGCGCCGACCACCAATATGGATTTCAATGTCCGTCCTTCCGGCTATGCACCTTGCTAGGCCATATCGCGCCCCGGAAGTTAACAAATCCCAACAGGATTCCTCGTTTGGCCGGATATGACAAATACAGGCGACCAAATTGAGACAACTGATGCCGGGTATCGAAAAATGATATTTTGCGGGAAGCTTTGGATTGGGTTATGGCGATACCAACAAGGTTAAAGATATATTGACCATGAATCCGGCGAGCCAGATGGAGCCGATCGCAATGCTTGAAGATCAGACCGATCAATTGAGGCCGCTACCTGCCGCCATCCGGAAGATATTGACACTGGATCCGCGGCGCGTGGAATTCAGGATCCGCGGCTTCGAGCTTGCCGAGAAAAACCATGAAGAACGGCTGGAATCGATCGGCAAGACATTTTTGCGGGGCTATAATCTGATATTGTCGGCCCGTTCACTGGTCGAGTTCGAACAGGCGATGGCGCAGGAGCCGGTTCTGCTGCGCGGTTTCTTTATCGAAGGCGGAGCGATGGGCAGCGCGCTGGTCGACTCCATTCCGTTTCGCCGGCCGATGCTCGGAAAATTCCGGGCGCGGTTTGAGGAGCGCTATCCGCTTCTGGTCCATGCAGGCACCGGCTTGGCCATGTCCAAGCTTTCCTGGCGGGAAAAGGCGATCGTCGGCGCGCTCGACCCGTTTTACCGCTGGTTGGCCTATGACGGCATGGGCTATCATAATGTCTATTTCGAGCAGGATAAGACTCTCAACGGCCCCAAGCGGAAATTGGACGGCTACGCTTCCCGCGCCTACGATCAGGGTGTCGGGCGCGGCATCTGGTTTGTCAGCGGTGCCGATATGGACAAGGCCGCGGCTCTCGTCGCCGGCATGGCGGCCGACCGGCGGGCAGATATCTGGTCGGGCATCGGTCTGGCCACTTGCTATGCCGGTCCAGCGGACGAGAATGTTTTTCTGGACGGCTACCAGCGGGCCGGAAAACATGGCGAGTGGTTCGCGCAGGGGATCGCCTTCGCCTGCTGCGCGCGCATGAGCGACCAGAGCATGCCGGATATAACCGGCGATGCAATCAGGACCCTGTGGGGCATGGAGCCCGATGGGCTGGCGGCGCTGGTAGAGAAACTTCGGCTGCACATTGCGGCGGGGGGCCGCACGGATCGTCCGCGCTATGAGGCATGGCGGCATTCCGTCGCGGATGCTTTCGTCCAGAATATCACCGAGCGCACCCGCGGCGATGACAAGGGGATTTTCTTTCCTCAGGACGACGAGCAGGAATTTGCATCCGAGGATAGCAGCAACTTTTCCGGCGAGAAAATTGGCGCCCCATAGACTTTGAAAACAGGCACTCGAATCACCGGCAAATCCTGGTCGGCTTGCCGCAGACAAGCCGTTTTGCGACCATCTCTGATATGTCCAAAGGTCTTCGCTCATCCCCGAAAATACCCATCAAGCGTGCTCTGTTCACGCGCCTCGAACGGCCAGAGCTAGCGTCATATTCAACCCGATTGGGAGGCCAAAAGCTGTAAACGAGAATTCAGGGACGATCGAATTATTTGGCGCTGTGCCAAAGATAGCCCTGGCCAAAAGAAGCCGGGTTAGAGTTTGCCCGCCGCCTGTTTGATCGCACGCCTGATGCTCATATAGGTAGCGCAACGGCAGATATTGCCGCTCATGGCTTCATCAATATCGGCATCTGTCGGGTTGGCATTTTCGCTAAGCAAAGCGGTGGCTGCCAATATCTGGCCGGATTGGCAATAGCCGCATTGCGGCACGTCATTCTCTACCCATGTATCGCGGATCACATCGGCTGCCGTTCCTGCCAATCCTTCGATGGTTGTGATTTTGGCGTCGTCAAGACTGTCGTGGGGCGTAACGCACGCCCGGGTGGGCGCACCGTCTATATGAACTGTACAGGCGCCGCATTGGGCAATCCCGCATCCGAATTTGGTTCCGGTCATTTTCAGATGATCGCGAAGGACCCATAGCAAAGGCGTGCCTGCCGCCGCCTCGACCGTTTCCTTCTTGCCATTGATGTTCAATATGGTCGCCATGATATGCTCCTCAATCAGCTTTTCGAGATCGCTGAAATATCCAGCTTGTCGCGATTTGGTCCGATCAGCGGCAATGTCCTCAAACGCTGCCCCGTTGCGTTGAAAATTGCATTGGCCAGTGCCGGTGCTGCTGGCGGTGTGGGCGGCTCGCCGACGCCCGCAGGCGGGCTGTCGGAGGCGATGATCTTGACGTCGAACGCTCTCGGGGCC
This sequence comes from uncultured Sphingorhabdus sp., assembly GCA_964022345.1. Taxonomy (GTDB): domain Bacteria; phylum Pseudomonadota; class Alphaproteobacteria; order Sphingomonadales; family Sphingomonadaceae; genus Parasphingorhabdus. The sequence goes on along the minus strand of CAXHZT010000001.1, from coordinate 98,411 downwards.
TCGCTCATCCGCAACACGCGCCAGCTCGGGAAATTATCCTGCACCACGGCGCCATCTCTTGCGCTGATCTCTCCATAAAGGGCGTTCGACAGACCAAAGATCGTCCCGCCTTCCATTTGCGCTCTTGTGTGGCGCGGATTGATGACCGTTCCGGCATCAACCGCCAGCCAGATGCCGGGAATGGTCAGCGTTCCGTCTGCTGCCACCTTCACCTCGATCACGGTCGCGACATAGGTCAGAAAGGAGCGGTGGACCGCGATGCCCAGACCGTGCCCGGCGGGAAGCTTTCTTCCCCATTGGGCCATCTCGGCGGCTTGCCGCGCGACATGGGCCAGACGGCCTGTATCAATAGGATAGTCTTCGCTCGAACCACCGTAATTCTTGTAGCTTGCCTGCTCTGCATTGGGATCAACCAGTCTTGGTTCGCCTATCAGTTCGAGCAGATAGTCTTTCTGGTCGCGACCAGCGGCATGGGCGATTTCCGCGGCAAAACTCTGGACGGCAAAAGCGTGGTAGATATTGGCAACGGACCGCAGCCAGCCAATACGCAAATGCCCTTTGGCGCTGCCGGATTCGACCTGTAAATTCGGGATTGCGAACGGCACATCGGTGGCGCCTTGGCCCATTTCGCCGTCGGACGGTGAGTCCATGCCCGGGTTGAATGTCGAGCCAATGGGAGGGAAAACCGAGCGATGCCGATAGGCGGTGCACCGGCCTGCGCTATCCAGCCCGGCCTCCAGCCTTTGCGCGCTTGTAGAATGATAGAAACCATGGCGGATCTCGTCCTCTCTGGTCCATGTCACCTTGACCGGCTTGCCCACCTCCCTGGCCACCAGCGCGGCTTCGACCACGAAATCCGGTTTCGATTTTCGCCCGAATGCGCCACCCAGCCAGGTGGCGTGGACGGTAATATTCTCCTTATCGATCTCCAGAAAATCAGCCAGCGTCTGCCGGGTGGTTTGCGGATCCTGTACACAGGCCCAGCATTCGAGGGTGTCACCGGTCCAGCGCGCGGTCGCCGCAGGGGGCTCCATCGGCGATTGCGAAAGATGCGGCGTATAATATTCTGCGGAAATGGTCTTGTCCGCAGCGGCCAGCGCTGTCCCGACATTGCCCCGGCTCCGGCGCACAGTGCCGGGCTGCCTTGCCTGAGTCTCCATGGCCTGGCGGAATTTTTCCGAGTCATAATTTCTATTGGGTCCGTCGAGCCATTCGATCTCCAGCGCATTGCGCCCCTGGATCGCGGCCCATGTATCGACGCCCACAACCGCCACTCCGCCGAGCGGCTGGAAGACTGCAGGCGGCTTTGCATCCGGCAGCTTCACGATTTTCGATACACCCGGGATCTGGAGCGCCTTGGCATCGACGACGGAACCGGTTCGACCAAAGACTTGCGGCGGTCGCGCGATCACGGCGTAGACCATGTCCGGCAAATCCACATCAATGCCATATGTCCCTTCGCCCCGTGTGATTTTCGGGACGGTGAGCGAGGGCATTTCCTGATTGATATAGCGCCATTCCTTTGGCTCTTTCACCACTATATCTGCTTCGGCCGGCACCTGAAGCTTCGCTGCCAGTTCGGCAAGATTGCCATAAGACAGATGATCGCTGTTTTCGCTGTTCGAGACCTTGCCCAACGCTGCATGGCATTGTGACGGGTCCATTTTCCAATAATGGGCGGCGGCCGAAACCAGCATCTGTCGCATCGCAGCGCCAGCCAGCCGCAGGCGGTGAAAATTATAGCGTACCGAGCGCGAGCCATCAGTGTTCTGATCGCCATAGCGCTCGTCACCCTCGGCCTGCACGATCGTGACATTGTCCCAGTCAGCATCGAGTTCATCGGCGACGATCTGTGCCATGGACGTCCAAACCTGCTGCCCCATTTCCGATCGGTGACAGGTGATTTTGACGGTTCCGTCTTTTTCGATCGCAATCCACAATTGGGGCGTTGCATCGCCACCTTCTACAGCGGTCAGCGGGCTGGGCCCTGCTTTCGGCAGATCCAGGCTGTCGGCGTCGATGACCGGTTCCGCGCCTGCCGAACAGCCGGCAAGCGCTACGCCGACGATGAAAAGACCGGTCCCTGAAACAAACCCCCGGCGCGTGAGATTGACGATCGCTGCGGGCTGTTCAGTCCGCGCCGCTTTTTTCTCGAGCGGCGGAATGACTCCAATATCTTCTAAAAACATTCCTAACCTCATCGATTACAGCGCAAAGAAGGCAAACATTCGACACTATGCCAAAGCCCAATGCCTTATCATATTTTATTACGGATTTATCAAATAATATTAACTCCGGGCAGAAAAACCTGATGCGCGAAAAATTTGGGCGTGCTCGTGCGCATGTTTTTGTCTCCGGCGTGACAGGTGGATGTTTTCAGCGACTGCCGTGAGGTGCCGACGGGGGCGTTGGCTCGGGCTGCCGGAAAACGCCGGATATCCCCAGCAAAAATTGGCCGGTTTGCTTTGACAGCACCCTATTTGGAACTAATATGACAGGCCATGCAATGCTCCCCCAACCAAGCTCGCCCAGCCTATCCGGCGCCACCAAAAATTTCCGGCAGGCCATGGTCCGGGAGCGCATTTTGACATTGGAGGCTCAGGCGAGAGAAGCGCTGAAGCGCGGCGATCTGGCCGGCGCTGTGGCAGCGGCCAAATCTCTGGTGATGGCGGACAAAGACCAGCCCGCGGGCTATTTTCTGATGGGCATTGCAGCGGCCGAAGCTGGCCAGATTGCCAAGGCCGTCCCGCTTATCGAGGCAGCGGTAGAGCGCGGACCGGAAGCGGAGTATCTGGCCGAACTGGCCAAGCTGCTGATCCTGTTGCGCCGCGATGGAGATGCCGGCGATGCGGCACGGGCCGCGATGGTCCAGGTGCCGCGCGACGCGCGGACTTTCGATACGATCGGCTGCGTGTTCACCCGGCTTGGCGATCACGAGGGGGCGGTTGAACCGTTCCGGTCCGCAGTTGCGCGGGAACCGGCGAATATCGATTATCTCTATAATCTCGCAGCAGCGAGCAGCTTTACCGGGAGGGTGGAGGAAGCGCGGACGCACTATGAGGCAATACTTGCCGCCGACCCGGGCAATGCGAGGGCCCATTATGCGCTTGCCATTGCCGCCCGCCAGACACCGGATTCCAACCATATACCCAGATTGAAAACCGCCTTGTCGAGGGCGCAAGGACCCGGGGACGGCCTGCGTGTCCGCTATGCGCTGGCAAAGGAGCTGGAGGATATTGGCGATCCTGAAGCCTTTGCTCATCTGTCCGCCGCCAACGAAGAGCATAAGCGTGCGCTGCAATATGATTTCGCGCAGGACGTTGCCATCTTCGACGCCATCGAGACCCTGTTCACCGGGTCCGAGCATCCGGCTTTGCCGGGCGCGGGGAATCCGGACAATGCGCCGATATTCATAGTCGGAATGCCGCGCACGGGAACCACGCTGGTTGATCGCATTCTCTCTTCACATCCGACAGTGGAATCGGCGGGAGAGCTGCAAGCCATGCCGCTTGCGGTCAAACGCCTGGCGGCTACATCGTCCCGCAACGTCGTTGATCCCGAAACAGTCATGGCGAGTGGCAATATCGATCCGGCAAAAATCGCGCACGCCTATCTGGCCCAGGCTGGTCACCACAGACATGCAGGCGCTGGTCGGTTTACGGACAAATTGCCCGCCAATTTTCTGTATATCGGTCATATCGCGCGCGCTCTGCCCCATGCCAAAATTGTCTGTTTGCGCCGCAATCCGATGGATACGGTCTGGAGCAACTATAAAAATCTATTTGCCAGCCAGTCCGCCTATTATGCCTATTCCTATGACCTGCTCGACACGGCGCGCTATTATGCGCGCTTCGACCGGTTAATGGCGATGTGGGACAGGTTGTTCCCTGGTCTGGTGTTGCAGCTGTCCTACGAGAAACTGGTCGCCGATCAGGAAGGGCAGACCCGGCGTTTGCTGGAACATTGCGATCTGGACTGGAATGAAGCGTGTCTGATGTTTCACGAGAATAATGCGGCCGTGGCCACGCCGAGCGCCGCGCAGGTTCGTCGCCCTATCAATGCCGATGCCGTTGGAAAATGGCGCACGCACGAAGCCGCCTTGCAGCCGGCGCGCGCCTTTTTCGAGGAACAGGCAATCCCGATCGACTAAAATGATTCCGCGCCGGTGCGGCGGCAGCGCAAGACGCCGCTCAATAGAGAAGGGGCACCTACCGTTTCCGGCAAGTGCCCCTTCCTCTTCATATAGGAATGGAGGCGGTCAGAACTTGAATCGTCCTTCAAGGCCGATGGTCCGCGGATTGACGACGGCCTGGCGGTAGTAACGCACCGCGACGCCGTCATTCACACCAATTCTCGAGCGATCATTGGCAACCGAGACCACTGCATATTTGTCGAAGACATTATCCACGAACAGGCCGAGAGTGAAGCGCTCCGTGTCATAGGAGAGCGACGCCCGGTTCAGGATATAGCTCGGGATTTTATCCCCATAGGCCCGATCCCAGCCGATCCGCGACACCACGTTCCCGCGATAGGTTGCGGTCCAGTTCGCAATCAGGTCGCCATCCATAACCGGCGTGACGTAGGTGACACCGAGGCTGGCCGTGTTCTTGGCCGATCCCGGCAAGCGATCGCCTGCCAACGCGTCGAGCTGAACGAACCGGTTGGAATAGTCCCCGGGGGTCTCGCGAATGGTGATGATGCCGGGCACGTCCTCCTTCAATTTCGCGTCGGTATAGGAATAGGTTCCCTGAATCGACAGCTCCGGAGTCGCCTTGAACTGGAACGAGGTTTCAAAACCCTTCGACTCCGCAGAACCACCGTTCACCGTAATCCCGGTGGCACCGTAGAGCGTAGACGAATTCACCTGAATACCCTGCCATTTGACCTGGAAGATATTGAAGTTGAACGACAGCATATCTTCGAACAACTGCGCCCTTACGCCCAGTTCAAGATTCTTGGTTGTGTCCGGTCCATATTGCAGTTCCTCCGGCAGGGCACAGATGATCTGCTGGCCGGGCGTGATGTTGTCCGGGCAGGGCGCAACACGGTTCGGTCCACCCAGGCGATAGCCCTTGCTGTAGGTAAAATAGGCCATCAGGTCGGACGTGAAATTATAGGATGTATTGAATTTCCACACCCAGCCGTCTTTCCCGGCATCCCCGCCGTTCGCCGGCAGGTCGTAGGGACTGAGCGGATCTCCCAGCACTGGCAGCGCTGCCGCACCGGCAATGGTCGATGTATATTTGAAGTAACGGGTGCCAGCAGTGACCTGCCATTCCGGCGTTATCTCGAACGTGCCCTCGCCAAAGATCGCCTTCTCGGTCACCTTCGATGTGACATAGCTGACATATTCCAGAGCTTCCGGATTGTTTACGGCGTCCACCCACGGGTGGTTGGGTATACGCTCTGCATAGTCGCTCTGATATTTATTCTCGTTGTAGAAGCCGCCGAGGACCCAGCTAAAGGGACCGCCGTGCCTTGAAACGAGACGGATTTCCGCGTTTTTCTGCTTGCGCGTGGTGTTCGACTGATTCCAGGCCGCAAAAGCGGGGAAGAGCTCGTAGTCATAATCAAGGTCGAGCAGCAGGTCGGTTACGTCACCGTCGCCCCGATATTTGACCTCGGTATAGGCGCCCGTAGCCACGATATCGAAAATATCCGCGATATTGGCATTGATTTCCGCGCTGACGAGATGTGCGTCGCGGGTGACAGGTTCGGCAAACCGGCTGGCATTTTCATAGCGCCCCGTCCCGAGCACACCGGCGCTGTTCGACTGTGCGCCATCGGTCTTGGTCTGTTGATAGGCATAGGTCAGGATCAGTTTCAGGTCTTCACTGGTCTGGAACAACAGCTGGTTGCGTGTGGTGAAGGTCCGTTCAAAGTTCAGATCCTCAAGCTCGTACAGATTTGCGGCATAGCCGGCTTCGGAAATGCTGTCGGGTCCGTCCGGCTGGGGCAGCGAGACACCCGGCTCCTGGACCAGCAGCGGGTAGTCGATGAAGCCGGGGTCGAAATAATAGCCCGTCGCGGAGCGGAAAGCGATATGATCCTGAACGATCGGCAAGTTGAACATGCCGTCAAACTGGTATCCGACGTCGCTACTGTGCGCCTTGGCGTAAACGCGACCGTGCACTTCTCCTTCGATATCGCTCGCATTGGGACGATTGGGAATATAGCGAATGGCACCGGCCAGTGTGCCGAGGCCATATAATGTGCCTTGCGGACCGAGCAGTGTCTCGACGCGCTCTATGTCGATCAGCTTGAAGTCATAATAAAGGGGGACTTCGCCGAGATACACACCCAGTGCGTCGTCATAATTGGCTCCGCCATCGCCCACACCCGAAGCGTTAAGACCACGCAGCACGATCGAACCGGTTGATCCCGGACCTGTGTCCGAAATCGTCAGGCCCGGCGTGAAATCGGCGAGATCGCGTACATCGTCGATGCGGTTGCGTTCGAGATCCTCGGAACTGACGACCGAAATATTCACGGGTGTTTCCATGAGCGTTGTCGCCCGGCGCGTTGCCGTCACGACGATCACGCTATCGCCCCCGGCATCGTCTGCAGCCAGATTTTCGGACATTTCCTGGGCGAAAACAGGCGTTGCGGCCATGGTGCTGGTCAACATTGTTGCGGAAAGCAGGCCTAGCTTAAGTCTTGCGTCCTTTATCATTATTTTACTCCCTCATTTTACCGCCCCGGGGGGCCAGACATATGTCGTTCATCCTGCGACCTTGTCTTGAGGATCTGGTCTTTTGCCCGCTTCCCGTTATTCGGTTTTGCAGCGGACGCTTTTAAAATCGGGGCTGATATTTATCCCGATTTTTGCGATCCCGAAGGTATTTCTCGATATATTCTCCTTCTTAGATGTCGGCCGACGATGGTTCGTCGCGCCGGGCCTTGAACTTGTTGATCAGGGGTTGAAACGGGAAGACAAACTGCTCGTAAATCGACAGCCGTTTGCGGTCATCCTGGCCCACCTCTTCGGATTCCCCGTCCCGAAACGTGCCGAAAATCCGGTCGAGCAGGATCAGGGAATTGCCGTAATTGCACCGCGTATCTTCATAGCTCAGCGCCGTGTGATGCAGGCTGTGATGGCGGATGGTCGTGAACACATAGGAATAGAATAGAGGCGGGTTTGAACGCACATTGGCATGGGCGAAGGTGGACACCACGGTCAGCACGTTGAAGCCGCAGAACAGCGCCGCCGTGTCGAGATCGAAGATCGCAATGACGCTGAGGCTGATCAGGAACAGTTCGATCGGATTGCCCACAGACCCTTTTAGTGCGTTGAGCTGGGTAATATGGTGATGTGGCGCGTGGGTCAGCCAGGCCGGATACCAGTCGTGCATCAGTCTGTGCATCCAGTATTGGCCGAGCTCGTAGAGGAATATTACCAGGGCGACTTGCAGCAGAAAGGGCATCTGCATGGCCCATTCCGTGCTGATGCCAATCGACTCCTTGAACGTGGCCAGCGGTTTGTCGGCCAGCGTCTCGGTTGCCCAGCCGATTGCCGTATATTGGAGGGCCAGATAGAAAATATCGGTGGCAAATTCCTTGCGCGTCAGACGCCAGCCCTCGTGCCGCTCGAGCAACTGTTCCAGACCCAGAACAAAAAAGCTGATGGCAAGCCCGGCAACCACAATGGACCAGGGGCTGTCGGTCACGGACGCCGGCGCAAGCATCCAGAAAAGGACAACAGCAACGACCGTCGCGGGAGGAATAAGGTTGATCAATGTCCGCTTGATCGGACTTTCGCCCGAATGGCGTTCGGATAGCGCACCGGAATAAGAGCCCGCGGCGCTGGCTTCCCGCTTTTCTGATAGTGTGTTGCGATCCGACACTCGACCCATAGAAAACCCCCTATCAAGCCGGAAATCGGCTTAATGCCTCAGGTTTTCTTCTCCCATCGGACGTCGTTCTCAATCGCGACACCACATACGATATAGATATTACCTATTGCGTCAAGAGTAATAACCATGATTTGTTCGCAGGTGCACAATGAACTAATCAAGTAGCTGATATATGGTGTATTTTCTGTGTTTTTACGCCTGTTTTCAGGTTTGCGTGACGCTTGTTAACGCGTTCATTTTCCCCTTTTCGCGGAGGTGGAGAAAGGGAAACGAATCATCGCGGGCCCTGTCAGCCGCCAGAAATCCTTATTCGGATGCGCTCTCGCCGACGCTCCACCAGGAAATGCTTTCCACGTCATGGGCGCTGGTCCAAATGCCGTTCGGCGTATAGCGCACAGCACCGCTGCCCGCTGCCGGACCGGCGCGGGTGAGGATTTCCAGCGTCTCGGCGTCAATGGCGACGAAGGTCTGGTCCTTGGTCGTCCGCAGCCAGACCGTGCCGCCCCCGGTGTCGATGTCCCCGTACAAGAGACTATCTCCGACTTTCGTGCGACCGGTAACCTCCATGGTTTCGGGATCAACCCGGGCCACCGTTCCATCGCCCTGCTCCTGTATCCAGACGCCTCCTTCACCGGCAGCGAGAAAGCCTGGTTGCTTGCCGAGTTCAGCTGTACCGGTCACCTTGTTGGTCGCTGGGTCGATACGCTGGACCAATTTTTCGTCGCTGCTGACTGCCCATAAGGTGTCCAGGCCATAAGCGAGAAAAAATGTTTGTGGAGCGACGTCGACGGTTGCGATCACTTCATTGGTTTCGGCATCTATGCGAGCGATCTTTCCTTCAGAATCGCTCGGCACCCATATCGAACCGGCACCGGCAACCACATTTGTCTCGCCTTTGGGATTGGCAATGCCGGTGGCGATCATTGCTTCGACTTCCGCCGTTTCAAGGTTGATCCGATACAGGTTTGCGTCCTCGCAATTGGCGACCCAGAGCGAACCGGACAATAAGGCCATCGTGCCGCACGGGCGCGGCATCTCAACCGATGCAAGCATTTCTTCGGTCGACCATTGCTCGACCCGGCCCCGATTGGTTACCCAAACTGTATCACCGTCGACAGCCAGAAAGTCGGCAAAATCCGGCACTGCGATAGTCTGTTCCACCAGCTTTTCCGGTTTCAGCGCGGCGGGTGAATCAGCCGGTTGCTGTTCTGCGGGAGAGCAAGCCGCTGCGAAAAACAGCATCAGGGCGATTGAACGTTTCATGTGAAGACTCCTGCGAAGCGCCGATATGGCTGGTTAGTAGCGATAAGGATTTGTATCGATCGTGGTGGTACTGCGCGTCTGGTTGCAGAGAAAAACCGTGCCGGTGAAATAGATGCCCGGCTCGGTGATCGTCTGGGCGTAAGCAAGCGTCTCGCGCAATTGTTTCACCGTCATCTGTACCGGCGCTTCATCGGGCTGATGGGTGACGCCGTAAGGATAGTCCTTGCCATCCTTGCTGATCTCTACATGGCAACCCATGACGTGGGCAACGGGATGGGTATCAACAAATTCGATCAGCCGTTTCATGCTCTCGAACCAGGGCTCCCAGTAAGTGATGTAGCAGCGCCCGCGATAGAACATGTCGCCGGTGTAGAGAATCTGGGTGTAATTGTCATAATAGGCAAATTCCGACACCACATGGCCGGGTGAGCCCCAGATCAGAATCTCGCGTCCGCCCAGATCAAGCGTCACGCGCTGTTCCGGGTAATTGGTCATGCCCCAGAACCCGAGCATTTCTTCATGGGTCAGGCCCATATAGCGGGTGTTGGGCCGGTCGGCGAACTGATTGACCGCGGCATAATGGTCGGAGTGAAGGTGGCTGAAGGCAACCAGTAGTTCCAGACTGGCCGGGTCCCGCCCGTTCCGTGTGCACCAGTCCGCAATACAGTCGTCGACCACCCCGCGCAGGTCCCAGTCGTTGCGCAACTGGGTGAAGCCCTCGTCGAGCAGCAGGACACGATCATTGCCGAAATAAAGCGGCGTGAAAGGCGCTTCGAAACTATAGGCCTTGTTCTGGCGCAAAATCGCGGTGTGCGCATTATACCAGTGGACCTGAACCTGCGGATCCATGTTGTCCATGCAGGACTCCGAACCGCATATCCAGCGCTCGGGAAAGGCGCCGGGCGCCGGAACATTGCGCTTGAAATCGATGGGCGCGGGGCGCGTTGCGGCCATTGCGGAATCGCCAAATGTGGTGAGTGTATTGCCGGTGACCGCAACGGTTGCGGCTGTGGCGTTATAGGATAGGAAGGTGCGACGATCCATGAGAGTCCTCTCTGGTTTCAAAACGGCCGGGGCGGGTTGATCTGGGGCACGTCCTCGGGCCAGACCGACGTCCGCTGATCGGGACTGACGCCGTTGTAGAGTACGAAATCAGGACGGATCAGCAGCATGGCCTTGCCCTGGATTTCGCGCGCATATTGCAGCGCTTCATCGATCACTTCCGGTTCCAGCTGCAATATCCGTTCGTAAGGCTTATAGGTAGCAAAGCGCGGATAATATCTGCCGGGCGCAAACATCATCTCGACATGACCGCCGAGAATCCATTTGGGTGAACGGGCCGCCGCGAATGTCTTGAGCCGTTCCAGCGACGTTACGAAATCGCGATCATTGCTGATATTGATCTTGCCTGGATACAGGAAATCGCCGGTGAACAGGATGCGACAATAGGGATCGTAAAATGTGACGCCGTCCTGGTGGGTCCCGGGCGTCGGGATGACCTCGATCGCCCGGTCGCCGAGATCGATAGAACCGGTTCCCGAGGGCCAGCTGTTCCGGAATCCATAATGCTGTTTCATCAGTGCGAGCGGCGTCGGCACAATGATTGTATCCGGTCGTCCGGCAAATTGTACCAGACCCTGGTTTTGCGCAATGTCTTCACCGGACGTCAGCGCAATCGTCAGCGGCACCTTGCTGCGCCCTCTCGCCTGTCCCCAGCGGGTGATGATGGCATCGACTGTCTCGCGCAGCGGATAATGTTTCGCATTGGCCGTTGCGCCGCTGTCGATCAGCAGGGCACCCTTGTTGCCAAACAGAAGATAGGTAAAGGGCGCTTCCCAATGTACGCAAACATTCTGTCGCAGGACAAAACTGTCCTCGTTATATTGCACCACCTGCACGCGCGGGTCGCGATTCTTGGCCGCGACATTGGAACCGTAGGTCCAGCGAAAGGCCAGTCTGCCGGGCGCCGGGCCGTCGCTGTTATAATCATGGGTTACGGCTTCTGCCGGGTGCAACGGTACAGCGGAATCGGTATTGCGCACGCCGGGAGGATTATACCCTAAATCGGGATTGCCGTTTCCCGACGCGGTAGGATTAAGGGGCGGGGTGGACGTTTGTAGCATCGAATACTCCTGGCAAGGGCTTCCAGTGCGGCGTCAGCCGACTGCTTTCGATGCATACTCCCCCTAGACGTGTGGGTTCACCCGGTCTTCGGATGATTCGGCACGGCTATCCAGCAAACATACGGATATTACTAAATATATCAATAGTAATAAATTTTGATGGACAACGACTCCTTTTGCCGCAATGCTGCAACTGCGAAAGGAGACGAATCATGTTCAACGGAATCCGCCGCGCGGGGGCACTGGCAATGCTGGCATGCGCGCTTATCGTAGCATCCTGTTCACCGGCACCCGAGGAGGGCGCTGCACCGCGCACCGAATTCAATATCGGATGGTCGATCTATGCCGGATGGATGCCTTGGCCCTATGCCGAACAGGCGGGTATTGTGAAGAAATGGGCTGATAAATATGGCATCAAGATCAATATCGTCCAGATCAACGATTATGTTGAATCGGTGAACCAATATACGGCCGGTCAGCTTGACGGCGTCACCGTTGCCAACATGGATGCGCTCACTATTCCTGCGGCCGGGGGCAAGGACACCAGCGCGATCATCGTCGGTGACTATTCGAACGGTAATGATGGCGTACTCCTGAAGAACGCTGACAGCCTGCACGCGATCAAGGGTCGCAAGATCAATCTTGTTGAACTTTCGGTGTCCCATTATCTGCTGGCGCGCGCCCTGGACGCGGTCGGTCTGGCGATGACCGATGTCAGCACCGTCAACACTTCGGATGCGGATATAGCGAGCGCCTTCCTGTCGAGCGATGTCACGGCTGCGGTTGCCTGGAACCCACAGCTGACCACAATGAAACAGGCGCCGGGCGCGAAACTGGTGTTCAGTTCTGCCAATATTCCAGGTGAAATCCTTGATCTGCTGGTCGTCGATACCGCAACGCTCAAGGCCAATCCCAACCTTGGCAAGGCGCTCGCCGGAATCTGGTACGAGACGACGGCGCTGATGCAGAAGCAGGACGAGGAAGGCAAGGCGGCGCGCGCGGCAATGGCTGCACTCGCCGGGACGACGCCGGACCTTTTTGAGGGACAGCTTGCCACCACCTTCCTGTACGCGGATCCGAAGGCGGCGGTCGCTGCCACTTCGGATAAGGCGCTTATTGAAACCATGACCCGCGTCCGCGATTTCAGCTTCTCGCAGGGGCTGTTCGGCCAGGGTGCGAAGTCGGCCGATGCTGTCGGCATGGCTTTTCCGGGCGGCAAAACATTGGGTGATCCGGATAATATCACCTTGCGTTTCGACGAGAGCTATATGCAAATGGCTGCTGATGGCGCACTCTGATGTGCTGACACGATCAACATCTGGATCGAGATAGGGGTAATATGCGCTGGGTGAATCGTCGCATAAGTCGAAGCAACCAAATGCTCTTGGGTGCCATTCCGATCCTGGTGCTGGTCGTGATCTATCTGATCGTCGCTGCCGACCGCCACTCGATCAATCCCAGCGACAAGATATTCCCTTTGCCTGGGGCGATGGCCCAGGCAATGTGGGGGTTGCTGTTTGAACCAGACCGGCTGTCAGGCCAGCTGCTCTTCTGGGCAGACACGCTGGCCAGTCTCCAGCGTCTGGGTATCGGCCTCGCGATATCGTCCCTGTCGGCCTTATTTGTGGGCATGATGCTCGGTATATTGCCGCCGGTTCGCGCGACATTCGGCATGCTGGTCACAGCAATTGCCGTTATCCCGCCTATCGCCTTGCTGCCAATCCTGTTCATTGCTTTCGGGCTCGGAGAGACCGCCAAGGTCGCGCTGATCGTCATCGGCATCACGCCCTTTATGACGCGGGATATCGCGGCCCATATCGGCTCCTTGCCGCGCGAACAGATTGTCAAGGCGCAGACTCTCGGTGCCAGTACCTGGCAGCTGATGCTGCGGGTCGCTTTGCCCCAGGCGATGCCGCGGCTGATTCAGGGCATTCGCCTGTCGCTCGGCCCGGCCTGGGTATTCCTGATCTCGGCCGAAGCGATTGCCTCTGATATCGGGCTGGGATATCGGATATTCCTCGTCCGCCGCTATCTCGCGATGGATGTCATCCTGCCTTATGTCGCATGGATTGCATTGCTCGCTGCGATCATGGATTTTCTTCTGGCCCAGTCTAGCCGCCGGCTGTTTCCCTGGGCGCATGGAGAGGACCGTTGAGCATAGTGCTCAGCCTGCGCGATGTGTGGGTCGAATATGGTGACCAGGTGGTTCTGGAGCGCATCAACCTTGAAATAGAAGAGGGTTCCTTTGTCTCGATCATCGGCCCCTCGGGTGCCGGCAAGAGCAGCCTGCTTCGCATATTGCTGGGTCAGGAGGCACCGAGCAGGGGGGCGATCCTGCTGGATGATGTGCCGCTGAAAGCGGAATGCGAACCGGATCGCGGTGTGGTGTTCCAGCGCTATTCTGTTTTTTCCCATCTGTCGGTCCTCGACAATACGCTGTTCGGTCTGGAATGCGCCCAGGCCCCTCTTACCGGCCATCTGTTTGGGGCAAAGCGCCGCGCCGCTGTCGCGGAGGCGAAAGAGATGCTGGAGGCGGTCGGCCTGGGCGACAAATTGCATCTTTATCCGTCGCAGATGTCGGGCGGCATGCAACAGCGTCTGGCGATTGCCCAGGCGCTGATCAAAAGGCCGCGCATCCTGCTGCTCGACGAACCGTTCGGGGCGCTCGATCCCGGCATCAGATCGGATATGCATGGGCTGATTACGCGGTTGTGGCGGGAGTATTCGTTAACTATAATCATGGTTACGCACGATCTCCGCGAGGCATTCTTGCTTGGAACCCGGGTGCTGGCCGTCGACAAAACGCGTCAAGATCCGCACGCTCCGCACCGTTACGGTGCATCGGTGGTTTACGATATTCCGGTTACGAAAAAGAGTGTTCTCACAGAGGATATGTTCGTCGGCACGGCCGGTGACACCAGCAGCGAAATTGTTAGCAGTATTACTGTTGACACAACTAATAATAACTGAGAGGAACAAGATTATGATCTCGGATCCCACTAGATTAGCCCGGCTCAGCATGAGCCTTCCCGCTGAACTTCTGGCTCATCTCGACACTATGGTCGAAGAGCGGAACCTGCCGTCACGTTCGCAACTGATATCGGAGCTCATTCGCCACGCGCTGGCGGAGCATGAGGCCCTGACCCGGCCCGAAGAAATGCTCGCGGGGACCATCACGCTGGTTTATCGGGGAGACCATGGAGGCGTGCGCCAACAGCTGGCCACGACCCAGCTCCATTATCTGAAGGAAGTCATTTCCTCGCAGCATGTTTTTCTCGAGGATGACCAGTCGCTCGAGGTGTTGCTGGTGCAGGGTCCTGCGGTACGGCTGGAAGAGCTTTGCGATGCCTTGCGCCGCATTCGCGGTGTCCATCAGCTGCGGCTCGTTACCACCACAGCCTTGTTGCCACCGCTTCACGAACAGGATGAAGCAACTGGCAAGGCCCGAAAGCGGAGGGGCGTCGCTGCATGACCGGGACGCTCGCCGACCCAATGGCGGCGCGGGACCATGCCCGCGCTATGGCGGGTACAGTCGTCGACAGCATGCCGGTGCTGCCGCCGGTCGCCGAGGATCTGCCGGAGGATGTCGCCGCCAAAGACTTGCTCTGGGAAGAAACGATCGCCGCCGGTGGCTATGCAACCCGCCAGCTCGCCCGTGGTTCGCGCCTGCGCCTGACAGACCTCGAGGGCGACGCCTGCGCTTCGGTCCTCCTCTTCAACGCAGAAATGCCGACCGAGCGGCTCAATGTCGCGGATACGGTGAAGGTGCAGTGGAACGCTTATCTCGGCGCCGGCAAATTGCTGCTCTCGGACATGGGCCGCGTGATGATGAGCATATTGGAGGACGAGGCGGGCACGCACGATGCGTTTTGCGGCGCGTCCAACGCCGCGACCAATGAAGCCAAATATGGAGAAGGTCGCAACAGCAGCGCTTTTCCCAACGGCCGGGACCGTCTCTTGCTGGGATCTGCCAAGCATGGATTGCAAAGACGGGATGTACATCCGTGCATCAATTTTTTCAAAGGAACGAAGATCGAGGCAGACGGGACCATCACGCCGCTGGTCGGTCCCTTCGAGGCCGGCCGCGAGCTGCTGCTGCGCGCCGAAATGGATGTGATTGTCGTTATCGCCAATTGCCCGCACATTCTCGATCCGCGGGAGAAGTGGACCGTCGCTCCGCTGCGTGTTTCAGCGTGGCGCGGGCCGGTGACGTCCGCCGACGATCCCATACGCAACGCGACGCCGGAAGGCGCGCGCGCCTTTCTGAATGTCGAAGATTATTTCCGTCGCTAGGAAGGAAAACAGGCCCAATCATGACAGCCCCCCAAGGATTAGAAGGTCTTTCCGGTACAATCATTCATGACGAGATCGTGCCCGCACGTGCGCCTTGGCTTTATCACATAGCCGCGGGCCAAACTCTTCGCATTGTCGATCTGGAAGGGAATCAGGCGGTGGATTTTCTGCTCTATTCGACGGCCGACGATGCTGAGCGCTATAGCGCGCAGGACACCGTCGCCGCGCAGGCCAATCTGTTCCTCCGTACCGGCACCGTTCTACGGTCGAACGAGGGACGGGCGATGATGACGATCCTCGCCACGTCAGTCGATTATCATGACACGATTGGCGGTGCCTGCTCCTGCGAGTCCAACACGTTGCGCTATGGCCACCATACCAAGAGCCAGCATGCCTGCGTCGAGAATTTTCTCGAGGCCAACCTCACCGAAGGCCGGGGCAAGCGAGATATCGTGCCCAATATCAACTTTTTCATGAACGTGCCGGTGGAGGAAGACGGAGCGCTGGGAATCGTCGACGGCATCTCGGCACCGGGGCTGATGGTCGACCTGCGCGCCGAAATGGACGTCACCGTAGTGGTGTCAAACTGTCCGCAAATCAACAATCCGTGCAACGGGTTCAATCCCACCCCGGTACGGATGATCGTGGCCGCATGAGCGTTGCTACGGTCCTGATTGCAAATCGCGGTGCAATAGCCACTAGAATTATCCGGACGGTACGCCGCATGGGAATGCGGTCGGTCGCGGTCTATTCCGAAGCCGATGCCGACTCCCTGCACGTATCGCAGGCGGACGTTGCCGTGTGCATCGGCCCTGCCGCTGCGACCGAAAGCTATCTCGATATTGCCGCTATCCTCAAGGCCGCACGGGAGACCGGTGCAGGCTTCATCCACCCGGGCTATGGCTTCCTTGCGGAAAATGCCGAATTCGCAGAGGCATGCGCCGCGGCGGACATTGTTTTTATAGGCCCTACGCCGGAAAATATGCGAACATTCGGCCTGAAACACAGCGCTCGTGCGCTGGCGACCGAACATGGCCTGCCGCTCGCGCCCGGCACCGGCCTTCTTGAAGGTGAAGACGAAGCCGCAAGCGCTGCAAATGAAATCGGCTATCCGGTGATCCTGAAAGCCACGGCTGGCGGCGGTGGCATCGGCATGCATATCTGCGAGGACGAGGCGGCTGTGCGCAAGAACTGGGACAGCGTCGCTCGTCTCGGGGCGGGGAATTTTGGCGACGCCGGTGTATTCCTGGAACGCTATATCGCCCGCGCACGCCATATCGAGGTGCAGATATTCGGCGACGGAACCGGCCGGGTCATGCCGCTCGGTGAACGGGATTGCTCGCTGCAAAGACGGAACCAGAAGGTCGTCGAGGAATCGCCAGCGCCGGATCTCGGCGATAATGTCAGGCGTGAACTAATCGGCGCTGCGGTCCGTCTCGGCGCAGCTGCCCGATATCTTTCCGCCGGCACCGTCGAATTTCTGTTCGATGCGGAGCGCGAAGAATTCTTCTTTCTAGAAATGAACACCCGGCTTCAGGTCGAACATGGCGTCACCGAAGAAGTCATGGGCATTGATCTTGTCGAATGGATGATCCGGGGAGCTGCGGGCGACTTCACCTTCCTGGATCGCGAGCCACCGGTATCAAAGGGCCATTCGGTGCAGGTCCGCCTTTACGCCGAGGACCCCGCGCTGGATTATCGCCCGACCACCGGGACAATTACTGCTATCGATTTCCCCGAGTCCATGCGTGCCGAGACATGGTGTACGGCGGGCAGCACGATCAGCGCCTGGTATGACCCGATGATCGCCAAGCTTATCGTTCACGCCGATACGCGAGAGGCGGCAATAGCGGTCATGCAAACCGCGCTCGAAGAAAGCCGTGTGGACGGACTGGAGTCCAACTTGCGCTGGTTGCGCGCCGTTGTGCGGGACGAGCGGTTTGTGGCAGGTCAGGTCGCGACGCGGTTGCTTGATACTATTGTCTATAATCCACAGAGTATCCGTGTGGTTTCCGGCGGTACAGCGACCACGGTCCAGGACTGGCCCGGTCGCGTCGGGCTCTGGTCCGTCGGCGTACCGCCCTCCGGCCCGATGGACGATCATTCTTTTCGCATCGGCAACCGGCAACTCGGAAATCCGGAAGGAACCGCAGGGCTCGAGATAACCTTCACCGGTCCCACCCTGTATTTCAACGCAGCCGCACGCATTTGTCTTACCGGCGCCGATTTCGGTGCGCGGCTGGACGGCAATCCGGTTGAACGGAACACCCCCGTTGATATCGCGGCCGGCCAGACGCTCGCGCTCGGTCGCGTCACCGGCGGTGGCATGCGCGGTTATATCCTGATCGCAGGCGGCCTGGATATTCCGCCCTATCTCGATAGCCGAAGCACATTCGAACTTGGCCAGTTCGGCGGTCATGCGGCGAGAAAACTGGTGGCCGGCGACACGCTGCACCAGGCGGAAGCGCCCGTTGGCCCGCCCGCACCGGTGGCCCCCCAATCGGAATTCGGCAACCGGTGGACGTTGCGCGTGCTATATGGTCCCCATGGCGCGCCGGACTTTTTTACCGACGAGGACATTCGCGCGACTCTCGATGCCGACTGGAGTGTCCATTATAACAGCAACCGTACCGGGGTCCGACTGGTCGGACCAAAGCCGCAATGGGCACGGGCCGATGGCGGCGAGGCGGGTTTGCACCCCTCCAACATTCACGACAATCCCTATGCTATCGGAGCGGTCGACTTTACCGGGGACATGCCTATCATTCTAGGGCCCGATGGACCGTCGCTGGGCGGTTTCGTCTGTCCGTTCGTGGTGATCGCGGCGGACCAGTGGAAAATCGGCCAACTTGCTCCTGGCGACCGTCTGCGTTTTGTGGCGGTTACGCCCGATGACGCCAAAGCGGCCGACCGCGCGCCGCTGTCGCTGGTGGCAAACCCGCCCTGCGCCAACGAGCCGCAGCGCGAGATCGCCAGTCTGTCACCGATCCTCGCGGATACGCCGGCCCAGGGCCTCCGTCCGCGAACGGTATACCGCCAGCAGGGCGACCGTAATATATTGGTCGAATATGGACCTATCGTGCTCGACATCGAGCTTCGCATTCGCGTTCATGCCCTGATGGCCGAACTGGAGAAAAAGGCGTTGCCCGGGGTGATCGATATCGTGCCCGGTATCCGTTCCCTGCAGCTCCATTTCGACGACGATGTCCTCGACCAGCGTGGTGCTCTGGCTGCTCTCATGGAAGCCGACAATCAGCTGGGTGATCTGGAGGACTTCACTGTGCCGTCGCGGATCGTGCATCTGCCGCTCAGCTGGCGGGATCCTGCCACGCTGGAAACGATCGAAAAATATATGGCCGCCGTCCGCGATGATGCACCCTGGTGCCCGGACAATATCGAGTTCATCCGGCGCATCAACGGCCAGCCCGACGCGGATGCCGTCGAAGATATTATTTTCGACGCAAGCTATCTGGTGATGGGGCTGGGCGATGTCTATCTTGGCGCGCCTGTGGCGACGCCGGTCGATCCCCGGCACCGGCTGGTCACCACCAAATATAACCCGGCCCGGACATGGACTCCGCCCAATGTCGTCGGAATCGGTGGTGCCTATATGTGCATTTACGGCATGGAAGGGCCGGGCGGCTACCAGTTGTTCGGACGCACGATTCAGGTGTGGAACACCTATCGGCAGACCGATGCCTTTGTTGACGGCAAGCCGTGGCTTTTGCGTTTTTTCGATCAGATCCGCTTTTTCAGCGTGAGCCCTGAAGAACTGGTCGAATGGAGAAGGGATTTTCCCAATGGCCGCCGGTCAATCCGGATCGAGGAATCGGAATTCCGTCTCGCCGACCATCGGGCTTTCCTGGCTGAAAATGCGGAATCCATCGAAGCTTTCGAAGCAACGCGCCAGTCCGCTTTCGAGACAGAGCGCGGCCAATGGCAGAAAAATGGTGAATTTGACCGGGTCACCCAGCTGGCCGAGGACCCGGCAATCGGGGGTCCCGCTGTTCCTGCGATCGAAGTTCCCGAGGGCACGGATCTGATCGAAGCCCCCTTTGGCGGCAGCGTGTGGAAGCTGATGGTCGCGGAAGGGGACGAGGTGAAGGCAGGGGACGTTATCGCGGTGATCGAAGCCATGAAGATGGAAAGTCCGCTGGAAAGTCCGGAAAACGGGACGATTGCTGCATTATATATAAGCGAGCGCCAGGCGCTGGAACCAGGCGCACCTATGCTGGCATTGAGGAGACATCAATGAACATCGGCGACCGGCAAAGCCCTGCAGCGATTGCAGCAGCCGTCAACAGCGGGAAAATTACGGCATCGGCAGTGGCAGAGGAAACACTTGCCCGGCTCACCGCCTATGACGCCGTCCAGCCGCAGATATGGATTAGCCGCGCTGCGCCCGCCGACGTGATGGCTGCGGCCCGCGCGGTCGACGCCCGCATTGCGTCAGGGGAAAAGCTTCCGCTGGCGGGGGTGTCCTTTGCGGTCAAGGACAATATCGATGTCGCAGGCTTTGAAACCACGGCAGGCTGTCCGGCTTATGCCTATTCGCCCGCCGGCTCCGCAACCGTGGCCGAAAAGCTGATTGAGGCGGGCGCCATTTGCGTCGGCAAAACCAATCTCGACCAGTTCGCGACAGGACTTGTCGGCACGCGTAGCCCTTATGGCATTCCGCGCAACGCCTATAATCTTGCCTATGTCAGCGGCGGTTCGAGTTCGGGATCGGCGGTCGCGGTCGCCGCGGGCCTTGTCGGCTTTGCGCTTGGCACCGATACAGCCGGTTCCGGCCGGGTGCCGGCGGCGTTCAACCATCTTGTCGGTCTCAAGCCGACCAAGGGCCGGTGGAGCACAGAGGGTCTCGTTCCAGCCTGCCGCACCATCGACTGCATCACTGTGTTCACCGATGATCTGGCAGACGCGCGGCTGGTGGATGATGTGCTCGCCGGCTTCGACCCGGCGGATCCCTATTCGAAACCCTTGGCCAACCGCCCGATCAAGCCAAAACGCATTGGCGTTCCCCGACGTGATCAAAGGGCCTGGTTCGGTGATAGCCAGTCGGAATATCTTTACGATCAGGCAATCGCCCGTCTGGCAACCGACGCCGAAATCATCGAGCTCGACATATCACCGCTCAATGAAGCGGCGAGCCTCCTGTATAACGGCCCGTGGGTCGCTGAACGAACCGCAGCCGTCCAGGACCTGCTGGAGAATGATCCCGTGGCAATCCACGAGACCGTACGTCAGATCGTCGAACCCGGTTTGAGCAAAAGCGCAGTGGATGTGTTTCAGGGCATGTACCGGCTGGCCGAACTCAAACGCCAGGCGGACCAAATGTGGGACGACGTCGACCTGCTCGCCTTTCCCACCACCGGCACGACCTATCGCGTCGCGGAACTGATGGTGGCGCCGGTCGCGCTGAACAGCAATCTCGGCTTCTACACCAATTTCGTCAATCTGCTCGACATGGCAGCAGTCGCTGTACCCGCCGGCACCCGCTCGAACGGGACCGGCTTCGGTATCACGTTGATCGGCCCCGCCGACAGCGACCAGGCGTTGCTCGGCGCAGCCGAAAATTATCTCGCGGCGGCAGAACTGCCTGCTCCGCCCGCACTTGATCTGGAGGGTAAAATGGAAAGCGTGAAACTTGCCGTCGTCGGCGCCCATCTGAAGGACATGCCGCTGCACTGGCAGCTGACCTCGCGCGATGCAGAATTTGTCGGCGCTTTCGAAACGGCTCCGGCCTATCGTCTCTATGCGATCGCCGACAGCGTTCCACCCAAGCCGGCGCTGGTGCACAGCGAGGATGGCGCTGCCATAAAGGTGGAAGTCTACGAACTCGACATTGCCGCCTTCGGCAGCTTCGTTGCAGAAGTTCCTGCCCCGCTGGCAATCGGAACGGTCACCCTTGCCGATGGCAGTAGCGTCAAGGGCTTTGTCGCCGAATCCCGTGCCACTCTGGGTGCGGAAGATATCACGCATCTTGGCGGCTGGCGCGCCTTCATCGCGGCGGCCTGACCCGCCACAAACGCGGCAAACGGGGGAAAAGCGCGGGCCACAATCATTCCAAATATTACGCTTGACGTATTTGATAATATCAATACCATGGCACCCACAGCAAAAAATAATCGTTCACAGGAGAGACACTGCAATGCCGGACCGGGCTTCCGGCCGCGCAGTTTCTATTCTTGGGCCTCGGCCCTCAGATAAATGAGGTAGGCGGTATGAACGGAGTTCGCGTAGGAAAAAGGATTATCGGGGCCGACGCGCCGGTCACCGTCGGATTGGACAATATCGGCAGGGTGGAAGGCGGTCCGGTGAAGCAATTCGTCTTCACATATTTCCAGCCCACTGTGCTTTTTGCCCTTCTCGCCTTCTGGTATTACGCGCCCAATTCCCTTGCCGTAGCATCGACGGCGATATGGATCGGGATCAGTTTCAAGCTATTGTTGCTGGCGCTCGAATGGGTCAACCCGCGCTACGATAGCTGGCGGCTGACCTGGAAGGAATGTGCCACCGATCTGTTCTATGTCGGCCTCGGCTATACGGTGCTTCGTATGGTTGACAATTATATCGGCGACGGTGTGATCATTGAAGCCGTCCAGAACTCCTTTGACTGGGACAAATTCTCCTGGTTCACCGATTTGCCGCTGCTTGTGCAGGCCCTCCTGATCTCCATGATTTTCGATTTCGGCCAATATTGGATGCATCGCGGCATGCACAACTGGTACCCGCTGTGGCTGACCCACGCGCCGCATCACTACATCACCCAGCTGAACATCAACAAGGGTGCGGTCGGCAATCCGGTGGAACTGTTCCTGATCGGCCTCGGGATCGGCGGCTTTTTCGATTTCATACCGCGGGCCTTCTTGCTCGCCGGCGCCATCGGCTTGGCCGTTGGCACATATCAGCATATCAACGTCCGCTTCAATACGCCGCGCTGGTGGTTCTTCCTGTTCAACACGACAGAGCACCACAGTGTGCATCATTCCCAGGACTATGAAGCCACCCGCAGCAATTATGCCAGCACATGGATCATCTTCGACCGGATATTCGGCACCTGTGTTGACGGCGAGGCGGAAGTGCTCGGCATGGAAGGCGGACGGCGCATGCCGATCAATGAAACGATGGTCTATCCTTTCACCGAGGGATTCAAGTCCATCAAGGCGCGCATCCGGGATCGACGGGAGCCCGCCTCCGTCATACCGGCCGAGTAGCCCAGTCATTTTGCCGCGATCCGAAACGTCCTTCTTTCGACATGAGCGCGTTTTGCTCCTGCTCGATGCGCAAAAACAGACTTACCGTC
The DNA here is from genome assembly GCA_964022345.1 of uncultured Sphingorhabdus sp. Lineage (GTDB taxonomy): Bacteria > Pseudomonadota > Alphaproteobacteria > Sphingomonadales > Sphingomonadaceae > Parasphingorhabdus. The sequence continues at coordinate 75,573 of CAXHZT010000001.1, read as the reverse complement.
TTCCGGAAACCCGCTGGGGAAATTGCAAATGAAATTACCTTTCATCGAACGGATCTGGCACGTCAAAGGTTCCATCACCCTTGATCCTTCCCAGTCTCCGGAAGATGCCTTCAAAAAACTCGAGCCGCTGTTCCAGACCAATGGCACAATCCACGAGATCGAAGGAAACAGGCTTAGTTTCAGCAAGCATAACCCCGCCGCTCAAGACAAGCTGGCCACTTTTACCCGCGGCACGCTGAGTGTCGGAGAGCGGCAAGGGCGCTCCGTACTTTCCTATAACCTCATCAGCCCTGCCTTGCTGGCCTGCTTTCTTGCACCGCTGCTGTTTCTTGCTTTGGGCCAGGCCAATATCGCCATCGGCGCGTATGAAAAGGCCAAAGCCGAAGCTGCGGAAAAGGCCGGGGAAAGTGCCGAAAAGGAGAAGAAAGCCGACGAACCGGAAAAGGATGTCCAGCTGCACTGGATAGACGAAGCTTTGGGGGCGCCGGCTCCGAAAAAGCCGGACGAGAAGGATAAAGAGAAAGACAAAGATAAAAAATACTCGCCCACGACCGCATATGTTCTGGCGGCGATTTTCGCGGCACTTTATGCCGTCGGGCGCATTCTCGAGCCATGGCTGATCAAATCGACTTTTCGCAAGAATTTGTCGGGCACGCCGTCGGCCAGCGAAGCGAAATCTGTCAATCAGGCCAAGGTGCAGCATCCCGGTTGATCCGGGCCGTCGCGAAACAGCAAGGACGGTTGTGTCCGCAATGGATCGCCACAATGCCGTTGCCGCCGCGTTCTTTGCCGGGAACGGCTATTGACTGGCGCGTTTCGCGTCCTGCTCCAGCACCTTGGCAACAACCCGGTAGGTCCGCTCGTTATCCACATCGATCGCATTGCGCCCCTCTTCCAGAACCACCGGCTTTATGCGGAGGCCGATACGCCTTGATATGCGTCGCATTGCGGCGTCGAGGCTGACCATGCCGGAACGCAGCAAAAGCAGGTTCAGCACCCCGAAGCTTTCTACTATTCGGCCCATTTTCTTGGCAAACTGCCCGCCCCCGCGGAAAATCTCGGCGGCCGCCAGCGCATGGGTGCCGGACAGACCGTAAAGATTGCAGTTCGAATAATGATTGTCCGAAAAGGTGTAGAAACGGTTCTGCCCTTCCGGATGGGTCGACAGCACCGCTGGCTTGGTGGTCAGGGCAACCGCGACATCGGCATCGGACAGCAGCGCGTCGGCCATTTCCTGAATGGCGACAGCGGTCAACAGCGCATTGTCTGCGGTCGTGATCATGGTGGGCGTGTCGCCCATGTCGTCCATCGCGGCGATGACGCTGTCGGTGATGCTCGGCTGCGACGCGATACAGCGGATCTGCCTGCCGGTGTCTCCCAGCGACTCGATGATCGGGGCCAGAGCGGCAAATGCATCCGGTTCGATCGAGATGCCGATGTCGGCCACGGCGGGATGGTGCGCCAATGTCTCCAGCACATGCATGATCAGCGGTTTGCCGCCAATCGGGATGATACATTTATGGGATACATTATGCGCAATCGCCAGCGGATCGGTAATTCCGGGGCGCTGGGCAGCGAGCAGGATAACATTTACGGGCATCTAAATCACCATCACTTCATGGTTCTCGACCAGGAATTACTGCCTCATGCCTTCAACCATAGTCAATTGCATAATTGGAGGTCGCCCGATCGCAACGCGCCTCCGACCAAGGCCGTAATATCTTCGGCCAATCGGCATCGAGGGTTACAAATCGGATTTGTTCGACAGAAATCAAGTGCCGGAGCAGAGCTTTGTCCGGAATGCTGCTTGTCTTCGACAGTTTTCCATGACCGGACGGTAGGCAACAGCCGGGAAGCGAGAGCATAGGCACAAGATTGAATGCCCCGAGTCAGCGGCCGGCATTGACCGCCCGGCCGGCGCAAGAACCGGACATTCTTACTTGAAAATGTCTGAAATGGTGCGGTCGAGAAGACTCGAACTTCCACGGGGTATTAACCCCACAGCGACCTCAACGCTGCGCGTCTACCAATTCCGCCACGACCGCACTGTCACTAGCTTGGGACTATAGTGTCCCGGGTAGGCGCGTGCCCTTAGCAAAGGGGTTTCCGGGCCGCAACTGATATTCGTTGCCTGATTGGCTTACTGCTGTTTCCGAGGCGGCGGCAAATCATCAAACCCGCCTGCCAGCGCCGAGATTTGGGGAATGATGCGGAGGCGGGAATTCCTTATGGGCGATGGGCCCGGCGGTCAGTCTCGTGCCTGGTCAGCCCATCCGACTTCCAGCTGACTGGCGGCGCGCGGGACATCCAGCTTGGCTTCGTTGAAATTGATTGTTTCTCCGGGTGCCAGCGCTCGAGCCGGAGCCGTCATCTTCCAGCTATAGACAATCCTGCCGCCGGCATCGCGCAGGATGACGAGCATGGGCGGAATGGTCTGGTCGGTGGTGGTCGGATTGATGATGGTTCCGCTGGCGGCAAAATATTCGGTGCCATCGGGCAGGGTCCGACGGTCCTGTTTCTGGCTCAGCTCGATGAGTAGCGGCGTTTGCTCGACGGACGCAAATTCATAGTCGGACATCCATTGCGGCGCTCCGAATATATAAAGGGCGGCTCCTGATGCGAGAACCAGTGCCGCGAAGGCAAAGGCGGCCATCGTCCACAATTTGGCCGGATTCCGGCGGGGTTTGAACGGCGGTTCGTGGGCAAAACTGCTTTCGTCGCTCCGGTAGCCGGGCGCTTCCGAAATGGGCGGTGGAGAGATATTGTGCTGCACCGGGGAAGCGGGCGGCGGGGCTGTCCAGTTCGGGGTGGCTTCGGTTTTGGTTTCGGCAGCAGGAGCAGCGCTTCGCGGACTATCCGCTGTCGCCTCTTCCATTTCCGGGACAACGCCTTCCTGAAACCAGCTGTGACGACAGGAGGCGCAGCGCACCGAACGGCCATTAAACCCAATGGCACTGTCGGGCACGAGATAGCGGGTTTTACAGGCAGGACAATTCAAAATCATGACATCCTTCTAAACACGCCATGACGGCAAACTGCAAGTGGCTGCTTGACCGAATTGAGACCGAAGCGGCTATTTTCGCGTTTTCCGGTAGATTAAGATTCGCTGGCGGGCTTAGCGGAGTTGATTTGGAGGGTCTTACCGGCCTATTGGTTCGGGGACCGGGCAATATTTCGCCACGATATTGGAATGTAGGGCACGAATGGACGAAATTGTTCGATTTGAAAATGTCGGCTTGCGCTACGGTTCGGGTTCGGAAACGCTGGCCGACCTGAATTTTACCCTTTTTCCGGGCAGCTTCTATTTTCTGACCGGTGCGTCGGGCGCCGGCAAGACGTCGCTTTTGAAATTGCTCTATCTTTCGCAGCGGCCGAGCCGGGGGATCATCCGTCTTTTCGGCGAGGATGCGGTGACCATGCCGCGCGAACGGTTGCCGGGTTTCCGGCGCAGGATCGGCGTCGTGTTCCAGGATTTTCGTCTGGTCTCGCATCTGTCGGCCTTTGACAATATCGCGCTGCCGCTCCGGGTTGCCGGGGTGCGCGAGAAAGATCTGGAAACACCCGTGACAGAGATGCTCGAATGGGTCGGCCTGGGCGACCGCGCCTCTGCCCGGCCGGCGACGCTTTCGGGCGGGGAGCAACAGCGCGTGGCGATTGCCCGCGCGGTTATCGGCAGGCCCGAGATACTGGTGGCGGACGAGCCGACCGGCAATGTCGATCCCGAAATGGCAATCCGGCTGCTGCAGCTGTTCGAGGCGCTCAACACCCTGGGGACGACGATCGTGGTAGCGACCCATGACATCCATCTGCTCAGCAAGATTCCGGGTGCCCAGATGATGCGGCTGGAACAGGGCGTGCTTGCCGATCCGACCGGTTCGCTGCGCCATCCGCCGCTGCCGACAGACCAGCGGCAATAGGTCGCGCGGGCATGTTCAAATTTTTCGTCATTCCCGCGCATGACAGGCGGTTGATGCCAGAGGGCCGTTTGTCCGGCCCCATGCCCTGGGTTATCGCGATCATGATTTTTCTCACCGTTTTGGCGGCGGCGGCCGGCCTCGCGATGACGCGCGCGATGGGCGACGTATCGGATGATCTGGCCAGCCGGGCCACCGTCCAGATCATCGAAGCCAATCCCGAAATCCGGGCTAGTCAGGCAACGGCAGCGGTCAAGCAATTGCGCTCGCTGCCCCTCGTCGAGGAGGTGCGCCTGTTGCCGCCCGAGGAAATCGAGGCCCTGATCGAGCCGTGGCTCGGGGCGCAGGACCTCGCCGATGATATCCCGCTGCCGGCGCTGATCGACCTGAAACTGGCCCGGGTCGCGACCGAAGCCGAATATCAGGAACTCCGCAGCAATTTGGGACCAGTAGCCCCGGGTGCGCGCGTTGAGCCCAGCAGCGGCTATATCGCGCCGGTCATTGCGCTGGTGCGCAGCTTTCAGTGGATTGCCTTCGGCCTGGTCGCTTTGCTGGCTCTGGCGACCGCGGCTGCGGTCATCATTTCGGTGCGGGCAGCGCTGAACACCCATTCGGAAACCATCGCGGTGGTCCATCTTCTGGGCGGTACAGACCAGCAAATCAGCCGCCTGTTTCAGCGGCGCATTGCCCTCGACGCGCTGCTTGGCGGCCTGCTCGGACTTGTCGGCGGTGCGGTCATCATCTGGCTTATCAGCGTGCAATTGTCTGCGCTCGGCTCGGGACTGGTACAATCCCTTGGCCTGGATTGGTGGAGCTGGTTGATAATTGCCACCATTCCGATAATGGGGATGTACCTTGCCATGATGACCGCAAAATTAACGGTTATCGGCGCCTTGAAAAAGATACTATAGCCCTATCGGATGATCCTGCGCTTTTTCTCTTTCCTGATCCTGTTGTGGATCATCGGCTTTGCCTGGTTCGCCATAGACCTGCCGCGTCCGGCGGATGACAATGCCCATACCGGGTCGGTCGTGGTGCTGACCGGGGGAGCGGGGCGGATCGACCGGGCGCTGGATATACTCGAAGCCAAAACAGCGGGTCGCCTGCTGATCTCCGGCGTCGACCGGGATGTCAAACCGGCGGAACTGGCCGCCGAATATGACCGGCGCGCGTCTCTGTTCGACTGCTGCATAGATCTCGGGTTCCAGGCGGTCGATACGCGCTCGAACGCGCTGGAGATTGCGCGCTGGGCTGCCAGACGGGGCGACAAGTCGGTGCGGCTGGTGACCTCGGACTGGCATATGCGCCGGGCACGACTGGAACTGGAAAGAGCGATGCCGGCCGATGTGCGAATCCTGTCGGATGCGGTGCAGACGCGGCCGTCACTCGGCACATTGTTCACCGAATATAATAAATATCTGATGCGGCGTCTGGCCGCGCTGGCGGGGGTCTGAGATGCTGGCCGTCATCCGTTCGCTGATCTTCATGGCCATATTCTATATCGGCTCGGTCCCGATCATCATCGCCACTTTCGTCGGCGCCTTTTTCTGGCCGAAGAGCATCTATTATATGGCTCAATATTGGAGCCGCTACCATTATCTCTGCGCCCGGCTGATCCTCGGTATCCGGGTCGAGGTGAAGGGCGAGATCCGCAACGAGCCTTTGCTCTATGTCTTCAAACATGAAAGCATGTTCGAAACGATCGACCTGCTCAGAATTTTCGATAGGCCGGTGGTCATCGCCAAAAAAGAGCTTCTCGTCATTCCTCTATGGGGATGGGCGGCCACCAAGCACGGCCTGCTGGGCATCGACCGTGATGGCGGCGGAGCGGCAATGCGGCAAATCATCAAACAGGCCAAGAAGGCGGTGGCGGAAGGCCGCCCGATCGTGATTTTTGCCGAAGGCAGCCGCGCCCACCATGGCGAGAGGCCCGAGCTGCAGACCGGTTTTGCCGGCATCTACAAGCTGATGGGCATCCCGCTGGTACCGGTGGCGCTGAACAGCGGGATTGTCTCGCCGCGCGATACATTTGTGCAGAAAAGCGGTGTCATCACCTATGAAGTACAACCGGAGATAGAGCCGGGTCTCGACCGCGACGATATCCGCGACCGGGTGCACGCGGCCATCAATGTGCTGAACGACTGAACGCAACCGGCTGTTCCAGCTAAGGGGGATTACGTGGTTATCTGTCGGTGAGGACGGGTTACGACGGTCTTTCATGGTCGGGAAGGGGCGGATGACGGATAATATCGCACTTTTCCCCTATATAGTCCGGAGAAGAGAATATGTCTGAACAACCAATATCCACCGTCCGCGAAGCGGTTGGCGTCTTTCCATCCGAAACCGCGCTTCAGGCAGCGGTCGATGATCTGATGTCCCATGGTTTCCATCGGTCGGAACTCAGCCTGCTCGCGCCCCTATCCGCGGTTGAAAAGGAACTGGGGCACAGCTTCACTTCGGTAACAGAATTGGAAGACGAGGCGGCGGTTCCCACCACGGCCTATATCTCGACCGATTCCATTGGCGACGCGGAGGGCGGCGTGTTCGGCGGCTTGATCTATGTCGGCGCGCTGGCGACGCTCACCGCAGTCGTTGCATCGGGCGGAGCGATTGGCGCGGCCATCATAGCCGCCGCTGCCGGCGGGATCGGCGGCGGAGCGATTGGCGCGGTCCTCGCAAAGCTGATCGGAGAGCATCACGCCGATATCATCGAGGACCAGCTGGAACGCGGCGGACTGCTTTTATGGGTGCGGACATGGAATGCTGCAGATGAAGAGCGCGCCGTAAAGATTCTGGCCGAACATAGCGGCTCGGATGTGCATGTTCATGAACTTCCCGCGACTCATGCCGCCCTGGAAGACCGCTATAATGGCGAAACATTCCCCGGCGATCTGCAAGCCTATCGCGGCGTGCCCTATTCCTATCTCCCCAATGGCGAATATTATATTTCCGGTGAAGTCCTGCCGACCGAACGATGCGTCAAGGCGAGAATTGACCGGGATCTCTATCTCGAAACATTGCGAGCGGAAGCGAAAGAGCAAGGCTGGGATATCGAGGCGCTGCTGGGCAATCCCGCCGGTGTATTCCAAACGCCGGCCAGGCTGTTGGCCACCGACCTGCCGGATCCAATCAAGGCAGATATTCTCAAGCGCTGGGCCTATGGAGAGAAGCAGCTCGAAATCGCGTCGGATGATGGCATGAAACCAACTGTCAACGGCGATCGCCTGCAGGAAATCAATCTGGTGCTGGAGCGGCTGCAGGCCGGCTGACGGCGACATCAGCGGCGGTGCCTGCGGGAATTACGTAGTTACAAGACACCGCATATATTGTTTTTGAGACTTATCCCGAAGCGATGGACGGCGTCCTGTTTCATCGGTTCACCATTGCTAATTTGGAGTCCGAGGCATGAAAAAGACATTTTCGACAATCAGCACCGCGCTGGCCCTTTCCCTTGCAGTCCAGGGCTGCACCCAGAAAGCGGAGAGCGACGACAAGGCAGAATGCGCGACATCCGAATATGACGCGATGGGCGAGGCCCAGGACAGTATGGATGCGGCAAAGCATGATGCGAGCAGGGCGGCAATGGAGGCGAATAATGCCGCGCGAATGGCGGTGGTGGCGGCGAAGCTTGCGGTCTGTTCCGAAGCACAGAAAGACAAAGAGGCCGCCGCACAAATGGCGATCGAGGCCGAGGCTGCCGCCAAACAGGCGCAAGCCCGCATCATGGCGGCCAATGCCGAAATCGATCTGGCGGTGAATGAAAATGCCCGGAAGGCGCAGGAACTGGTAGATCAAGCTGTGGCCACGACGGCTCAGGCTGTACTGGAAACCAATGCATCGCTCAAAGCCGGTCTCGAATCCGACGCCGCTGCTGCGAAACAGGCAGCGGATTCTGCACAAAAGGCTGTGATCAAAGCGGCGGCGGCGACTGCGGATGCTAGCAAAGCGGCCCAGGTTGCGGCAAAGGAAACCTGGGAACAGGAAATGCAGGACGGCGGCGAAAGCGAATAGGGGCCGGAACAGCCGACCAGCACAAATTGAAGGAAATTTGAATGCAAGGATTTGTCGACAATATCGAAGCTTTGACGGAAGAAAATAATGATTTTCGCCGGGTGCTCTACACTGGGCACAATCTCCAGCTGGTGCTGATGACCCTTCAGCCCGGCGACGAGATTGGCGAAGAAGTGCATGATGACCGCGACCAGTTCTTCCGGATCGAAGAGGGAAGCGGAGAAATCTGGATCGACGGCAAAGCCAATAAGGTGAAATCCGACGACGGTGTCATCGTGCCACAGGGTGCCAGCCATAATGTCGTTAACACCGGCAAGGAGCCGCTACGGCTGTACACCATCTACGGTCCACCCGAACATATCGACGGAACCGTTCATGCCACCGCGGCCGATGCTGCAAACGAGCATGAGCATTTCGACGGCAAGACGACCGAATAGTTACGCGGTGTAAAGCAAGCGACTCTGCTGCTGCTTTGAAAGTGTCACAATATTCGGTATCGGGACGGCTATTGGATGAATGCCGTCCCGATACCGTATTTCATCGGGGCTATTGCGCCACGCTTCAATCTCACCAGTTCCGACTAGTTGGCAACAACCGCCCATTCGCCTCCGAAGCGCGCCCAATAGACACCTCCTGGCCAGGAGAAGCTCCCGCCCTCGGTTTTTCCCGAAACGGAAATGGGGGGCTGACGGTCCGGCCCGAATATCTGATAGACGCGCCCACCCATCACCGGCGTTACGGTGAGCGTTTCCACGATATCGGCGGAATGGCTGGATAATATGGTCCGCAGATAGGACGTGATCCCTTCGGTGCTGCCCATGCGTCGACCAAATTCTGCGATCATCGGCGCATGCATTTGGATTATCGTCTCAACATCGCCCGCCCGCGCTGCATTTTGCAGTTTCTTGACCGCATCCAGAAGCCCCGCGTCGCCCGCAATATCCGCCTTGAGATAGATATCTTCCAACGGTGCAGTATGTTCGAAACTCAATTGCCCCGAAGACGGAGATGTGAAGCTGACTGTGTCGACGATATCATCGTCGTCATATGACCCCTTGCACCGCGCAAAAATTGTAAATTCCGCTGCGGTTCCGACATAATCGATCTTCACGATATTCTCGCCGGGAACCAGCCATTCGGTGAGTGAATATTCGTAGGAAGACTGGCTAACCGATCCGTCGTTGGAAGACAGTTTGATTCCTCTATCCTCGAGAAAGACCCCGTTCAGGGTGGCGCTGTAGCTCCCCGATTTCATCTCGACTCGTATGCCGTGAAAAAGTTCGCAGGCGGACGCCGCTCCGGGCATCGCCGCGATCAGTGCAATCGCTATTGCGATGCCGGTTTTACATGTGCTTCTGACCATTTTTTTGTCCTCGAGTTGAATCCGTTGCGAGCGCAGTAGCAGCTCTCCAAAGCCGGACTATGACGGAAGTCACATTACTACGCGGACGCCTGCGCTCCTTAACGGCCCATGTCGCGCTGGATCGTGCGGCTGGCCATGTAGAAATGGAACACCGCCCATAGATAGAGGCATTTGAACAGGATCATCGACCATTGCAGTCCGTCGGCATTGGCCGAATCGCAGGCGGCCTGGGCGGCCACCGCAAGATTGCTTGCCTTGCACGCCTCCAGGGTCAGCGTCGGGTCCAGCCCCGACAGGAAGGTCGCGTTCAATATCGTCGACAGCCCGCCGATCAAAGGCGGTCCGAGTCCGTAACCGAGCAGGTTGACGATGAACAGGGTCACGGCCACCGCCGTTGCCCGCATCCGGCTGTCGACCACGCCGCTCGGGACCGCATAGAGCGGGCAGAGATAGGTGTAGAGCAGCATCTGGCCGACCATCATCAGCGGCACCGCCAGCCACAGGCTCTCCGCCAGATAGCCGACGACGTGCATGGGAATGACGCCGAGCAGCGCGAACATCGGTATCAGGGCCAGCGCCTTGGGGAAGCGCTCGGCATATTTGTCTGCCAGAAACCCCGACATATAGGTGCCGATCGACGCCATGACGGCCAGAGCCAGGGCGACCTTGACCGACGCATCGAAGATCGAGAGTTCATGGGTGCGGATCAGGAAGGACACGAAAAACTGGCCGACGCCATAATTGACGAACGAGGCGATGGTGACGCCCATGGTGACGTGCCAATAGGCCGGCTTTTGCGACAATATTTTCAAGACCTCGCGAAACCCGACGTGCGCCTTGTTCTGCATTTCCACCGGGTCGGTATAGCCGCGGGGCGGCTCCTTGATCGTCATCTTGACGATCATCGCGACGATCAGACCGGGCACGCCGACCACGACGAAAGCGACGCGCCATCCCTCGATATTCTGCCAGTCGAGCGCGTTCGCCGCCCAGGTCCAGTTCCAGCTGCTCAACATCGCAGCGACCGTGGGGCCATCGAGATTGCCGACAATGAAGCCGCCGAACACATAGGCGACCATGCCGCCCAGCGGGATGCCCAGCGCGTAGACCGAAACGGCGGTCGAGCGTTCCTTGGGAATGAAATAGTCGGCGATGATCGAGTTGGCTGGCGGCGAGCAGCCCGCTTCGCCTATGCTGACGCCGATACGGAATATGAACAATGCGATAAAGCTGGTGGCAAAGCCGCATAAGACGGTCATCAGGCTCCACAGCGCCACCGATCCCGCGATGATCCAGACCCGGTGGTTTTTCTCGGAGAAACGGGCGATCGGGATGCCGACAAATGTATAGAGAATCGCAAAGGCCGGGCCGCCGAGCAGCCCCATTTGCCAATCCTCAACCCCGAAGCTTTCCTTGATCGGCTCGGTCAATATGTTGATGATCGTGCGATCAATGAAATTGAAAATATAGACGGTGAGCAGGATACCGAGAATATAGTTGCGGTAATTCCTGGTTCCATAACCCGTGTCCGGGCTCCCGCCATTGCTGGCACCATTGTTGGAATGCGCGACCTCGGTCGCTGTAGCTTCGGCCAAACCCAGACTCCCCTAGCGGTTCCCAACTGATTGTTGCCATTGGGTATCCCGGCATCGTACCGAAATTTTTGGCATTGTATATCCCGTTGTAAAAAAACGCTTTCGACCAGCACAGCACGAACGGTTTTTCTGAAGATTGTTCGCCGCCGAAGGGCGGCGCCCAGAACAGTCCTGTGTGATCGACTGGACCCCGCCCTGCGGTGGGGAACGGAGAGGGGGGCACGAGTAGTGCAACCATCCCCGCAATCCATTACCCAAATAGCGCTGTCCTACACCTCGCTCGACCGCTTATTGTCGCCAGTGATCCTGCGCCATAGGCAGGGCTGGCTCTTTGACAATCCGGATCGAATTAGGACGTTCGCTGCTGTCCGCATGTTTTTATCGGTCTGGCCCGGAGGGAAATCTGGAAGGTTACACTAGGCAGGCGGCTGAGGACCAATAAAGGCCAGAAATCTGAGGCTTCGAGGCAAAGGCCACAGAAAACAAAAGCGGCTGTTGCTGTAAAGTTTCGCTTCGCCGCTACCAGCGGCTTTTAATCGTGTGTCCGGCCGAAATCGGGCGCGGCATCGTCCTGGCCTTCTTCAATAATCCGGCGGCGAATCGCGCGGGTCTTGGTGAACAGGTCGAACAGTTCGTCGCCCTTGTCCCAGCGGATCGCGCGTTGCAGCGCCGAGAGATCTTCGGAGAAGCGCTGCAGCATCTCCAGCACCGCGTCCTTGTTGGACAGGAACACATCGCGCCACATGGTGGGATCGGAGGCCGCAATGCGGGTAAAATCGCGGAAACCGCCGGCAGAATATTTGATCACCTCGCCGCGGGTCACATCTTCCAGATCGGATGCGGTGCCGACGATCGTATAGGCGATGAGATGCGGCAAATGGCTGGTCACGGCGAGCACAAGATCATGATGTTTGGCGTCCATGATCTCGACATTGGCGCCGAGCTTTTCCCAGAAGGCCTTCACCCGCTCGATATCGCCTTCTGCGGCTCCCTCCGGCGGCGTGAGGATGCACCAGCGGTCCTGGAACAGCGTCGCAAAGCCGGCATCCGGGCCGCTATTCTCGGTGCCGGCGACGGGGTGGGCCGGGATGATCCGCGCGCCGGGAAGCGCCTTGGCCAGAGCGGCGAGCACGCTTTCCTTGGACGACCCGACATCGCTGACGATGGCATCGTCCGGCAGGTCGTCGGCAATTTCGGCGGCAACCTCTGCGATCACGCCGACCGGCACGCAGAGGATGACCAGATCGGCGTCGGTGACCGCTGCTCCGGCGGAGTCGCTGACATCGTTGCAGAAGCCCAGTTCGATGACTCGCGCCCGCACCGCCGGATCGGCGTCATAGCCGGCGATCCGGGCGGTGGGCATGGCATCGCGCACGGCATGGGCGATGGAGGAGCCGATCAGACCGATTCCGATGATCGCGATATTGGCAAAAGGCAGCATCAGTCGGCGGCTTCCAGTATCTCGCGCAAGGCCTGGGCGACGCCGCGGGTTTCTTCCTCGGTGCCGATGGTGATGCGCAGGCCGTTGACCAGCCCCTGTCCGGGCAGCCAGCGCACCGCATAGCCCTTGTCCATCAGCGCGCTATTGGCCTGTTCGGCGGTCACCTTGCCCTCGAACAAGACGAGCAGGAAATTGGTGTGGCTCGGCACCACCTTGAGGCCGTGATTGCCGAGCGCGCCCATTTCGTCGCTCAGCCATTGCCGCCACTTGGCATTATGCTCGCGGCTCATGGTCACAAAGTCATCTGCCGCTAGCGCGGCGACGGCGGCTTCCTGACCGGCGGTGGTGACATTGAACGGCAGCCGGATCCGGTTCATCGCGCCGATAATATCGGCATGCGCATAGCCCCAGCCGATCCGTTCCGCGGCGAGTCCGTGAATCTTGGAAAAGGTGCGAGTGACCAACACATTAGCCTCGGTGCTGGCCAGTTCCATCGCGCCGTCATCCTGCCCCTCGTCCATATATTCGGCATAGGCGGCGTCGAGCACCAGCAGCACATGGCCGGGCAGGGCGGCATGCAGACGCGCAATCTCTGCGCGTGGGGTGAAGGTGCCGGTTGGATTATTGGGGTTGGCTATGAATATGACCTTGGTCTTGTCGGTGACCTTGGCGAGAATGGCGTCGACATCGGTGCCATAATCCTTGTCATCGGCAACCACCGGCGTCCCGCCATAGCGCCGCGCCGCGATATCATAGACGGCAAAGCCATATTTCACATAGATCACTTCATCGCCCGGTCCGCTGAACGCATTGGCGGCGAGGTGGAGCACATCGTCCGAACCGGTGCCGCAGATGATCCGCGCCGGATCGAGACCATGTTTTGCGGCAATCGCCTCGCGCAACTTGGTCGAGCCGGGATCGGGATAGCGATCGACCGAGCCGGAAGCGGCGTTCAGCGATTCCGCCGCGTCGGGACTGCAGCCCAGCGGGTTCTCGTTGGCCGACAGCTTGACGATCTTGCGGCCATCCGCGCCGGTCGATTTGCCGGGCACATAAGGGGCAATGCCCATGATCCAGTCTTTAGGTTTTGGTCCGCTCATTGCCTTGGTCCGCTTGTCTGAAGATGTTCCGTGCCGCCGGACTAACCTTTGCGGCCTGTCAGTCAACAGCATTATCGTTTGACGCTCGGGATTTCGCCGCTTAGCTCCCATGTTGATGACTGAAGATGCCCGCTTTGGATTGGATCGGAAGGTTCGCCTGCTCGGACCGCTGCCGCTGGACAGCGGAGCACAGCTCGCGCCCGTCGATCTCGCCTATGAAACCTATGGCACGCTCAACGCGGACGCCAGCAACGCGATTCTGATCTGTCATGCGCTGACCATGGACCAATATGTCGCGTCGAAGCATCCGCTAACCGGCAAGAACGGCTGGTGGGGCAGCATGGTCGGTCCGGGAAAGCCGGTTGATACCGATCGCCATTTTGTCATCTGCGCCAATGTGATCGGCAGTTGCCTTGGCAGTTCCGGTCCTGCGACGATCAATCCCGCGACCGACAAGCCCTGGGCGATGGATTTCCCTGTGCTGACTATCGCCGATATGGTGCGGGCGCAGGCGCTATTGCTCGATCATCTGGGAATCGAACGGTTGCACGCCGTGATCGGCGGCTCGATGGGCGGGATGCAGGCGGTCAGCTGGGCGGCACTCTATCCCGACCGGGTCAAGTCGGCGGTGATCATCGCCTCGGCCGCGCGGCACAGCGCCCAGAATATCGCCTTTCACGAAGTCGGACGGCAAGCGATCATGGCCGATCCGCGCTGGCGCGGCGGGGATTATTATGCCGACGATGATCCGCCGAGCAGCGGCCTCGCGGTCGCCCGGATGGCGGCACATATCACCTATCTTTCGGAAGAGGGTCTGACCGAGAAATTCGGTCGCCGGTTGCAGGACCGGGAGGCCAAGACCTTCGGCTTTGACGCGGATTTTCAGGTCGAATCCTATCTCCGCCATCAGGGGATCAGCTTTGTCGACCGGTTCGACGCCAACAGCTATCTCTACATCACGCGCGCGATGGACTATTTCGACCTCGCCGAGGCCCATGGCGGGGTTCTGGCCAACGCGTTCAAGGGATCAAAAACCCGCTTCTGCCTGATCAGCTTCGATACCGACTGGCTCTACCCGACCAGCGAAAGCCGGACGATGGTCCACGCTCTCAACGCAGCGGGGGCAGAAGTCAGCTTCATGGAATTGTCGAGCCCCTTCGGCCATGACAGTTTCCTGCTCGACAATCCCGAGATGAACCGGATTGTTGACGGGTTTCTGAAAGCGGGAGAGGGGAAATGACCCATTTGCCGAACGGATATCACCTCTCCGGTCATCGTGATGATATGCAGGTAGACGCGATCCATGCCTATCTGACCACCAGCTATTGGGCCAAAGGCATCCCGCTCGATATTGTCGAACAGTCCATCCGTGGCTCTCTTTGCGTGGGCATGTTCCATGGTGAAGAACAGGTTGGCTTTGCCCGGCTCATCACCGATATGGCTACCTTTGCCTATTTGGCCGATGTTTATGTACTGCCAGAACACGGTAAACAGGGGCTGGCCAAGGCGATGTTGCAATATCTCCAGGACCATGAAGAACTGCAACAAATACGCCATTGGCTTTTAATGACGGCCGATGCCCAAAGTCTCTATGCATCTATGGGTTGGGAGCAGGTAGCCGATCCGCGCAAAACCATGCAGCGCAGCTTTCCGGACATATACGCATGACAAAACTTCGTCCCGACCTGCAGATTATCGCCGACAATATCACCCCCGGTAGCCGGGTGCTCGATATCGGCTGCGGCGACGGCGCGCTGATGGCGGCGCTGCGCGATGAAAAGGGCTGCGATGCGCGCGGGCTTGAGATCAATCCGGTCAATGTCGCCAGCGCGGTCGCCAAGGGCCTGTCGGTGGTGCAGGGCGATGCCGATACCGATCTTGCCGCCTATCCCGACGGCAGTTTCGACTATGCAATCCTCAGCCAGACTTTGCAGACCACCCACCGGCCCGATGTCATGCTCGACCAGCTACTGCGCATCGGCAAGCAGGCCTTTGTCAGCTTCCCCAATTTCGCTCACTGGCGGGTACGCAGTTCCTTGCTGTTCGGCGGCCGGATGCCGGTCACTCGCCTGATCCCGCAAAGCTGGTATGACACGCCCAATATCCACCATGTCACCATCGACGATTTCCGCGCGCTGGTGCAGGACTGCAAATATACGCAGGAAGGCCAGTGGTTCCTGAGCGGCGACAAGCAGACCGGGCGCGGCCTGGCGAATCTGCTGGCGGAACATGCGGTGTTCTTGTTGCGCGGGTGATCCCGTCATCCCAGCGAAGGCTGGGATCCAACCCAATGGCAGCGAAATTCACGAACTTGGTTTCGGCCCCAGCCTTCGCTGGGGTGACAAGAGTCATGTTGACATTGTACAACATTAGGTACAAGTAAAGCCCATCATGTTGATGGAAAATTTCTCGAAGGCCCGCGCCAATCTCAAGGCGCTGATGGACCGCGTCGTGGCGGACAAGATTCCCCTGAAAATTACCCGTCAAAATGGCGAGGCCGTGGTCATGATCTCCGAGAGTGAGTGGGCCGGTATGGAAGAAACTATCCATTTATTGTCTTCACCAAAAAATGCCGAGCGCTTGCTGGAGTCGATAAGGCAACTTGATGCCGGAGAGGGATTCGAGCCTGAGCTTTTCAAGCAGTGAATGTATTATTCTCCGGGAAAAGCTGGCCGGAATATCGTTATTTCCAGGAACATGATCCAAAGCTTTCCGAACGAATATATTCGCTGATAGAGGAATGTCGCCGGACGCCTTTCCGGGGTACCGGCAAGCCAGAGCCATTGCGCGGTCAGCTGAAAGGCTGGTGGTCGCGGCGCATAAACCGCGAGCACCGCCTAGTCTATCGCGTCCGTGGCGAAGGGGCAGAGCAAGTGCTGGAAATAGCGCAATGCCGATATCATTATTGAAGAGGGTTTGTTCATGGTAATCACCGTCATCCCAGCGAAGGCTGGAATCCAACCCGATGGAAGTGAATTTCCGGAATTTGGATTTAGACCCCAGCCTTCGCTGGGGTGACGGCTATATAAGTTACGTGATCTGAGACACGCTCAAGACCGTTGCACCTCTTTCAACCCCAACGCCGCCCATATCGCCAGCCCGCTCATCCCCGCCATGATCGCCAGCACCATCTCGCCGCCAAACCAGTTGGCGACCAGACTGAAAACCCCACCGGCCAGCAACAGCAAACCGATGATCGTATTCGACAGCGCAGTATAAGCGGCGCGGCTGTCCTTGTCGGCCATGTCGACGAGATGCGTTGACCGGCCGAGGCGGACGCCCTGATAGGCGATCATCAGGCCGAACAATAGCACCGGCAAGATATAGCCGCCGCTCAGCGTTCCGGCGAAGGCGAGCCAGCTTGTCACCGCCAATATGATGGCAGCGACCATTGCCGAGAAGACCAGCACCTTGCGGCTGGAACGGTCGGACAGGCGGCCCCAGACGAAGCTGCTGCACAGGCTGGCCAGCGCCGAGGCGAGGACCAGAAAGCCGAGCTTGTCATAGCCTTCCCCCGCTTCGCTGCCGACGGCAATCATGAACGGCGGCGCCAGCGCGGTGGCGGTCAGCAGTCCACGCGTCAGGATGAAGCGGACGAGCTGCGGATCATCACGCAAATAGGCAAAATTTTTATAGGCTTCCTTCAGCGCGGATTTGCCGCCTTCGGTCGCTCCGGCTTCTTCCTTCAAAGTGGCGAACAGCAGCCCGCTCAATATCCATGCCGCCCCTGCCAGAAACAGACCGCCGATAACCAGCGTCATGCGGTCAACCAGATTGGAGGATAAGGCGAGCGCATAGATAATCACGGTGACCGAAGCGATGGAGCCGGCCAGACCGGTTGCTGTGCCGCGCCGGGACTTGTCGATCGTCTTGCCGAGCACGTCCTTGTAGCAGACCGAGCAGATGCTGCGCGCCAGCGCCAATATCGCCAGCGCGATGACAATCGCCCAGCCCGCGGCCGCACCGGTCATGGTGATCGCGACCAGCCCGATCGCGGCGGCTCCCAGGCCTTGCACCAGCGACCCGACCGCCCATGCCCATTTGCGGCGCTGCAATTTCCGTAAATATCCGGCGGTCAGAAGCTGCGGCAGCAAGGCGCCTGCCTCCCTGACCGGGACGAGCAGCCCGATCAGCGCCACCGGAGCGCCCAGCGATGTCATCAGCCAGCTGAGCACCAGCTTCGGGTCGATCAGCCCGTCGGCGCTTTTGGTCAGCGCCAGCGAGCCGACATGTTTGAAGAAATTGCCCGGTTCCTGATTGCAGGCGCTTTCCGGGATATCGGCGCAGACGCGACCTTCGTCATCGATGGTGATTGCTTGAAAGGCTTTTTGGGTCGTGGATTTGCTGGCCATGACCTGGAGTTACCGGATTAGCGCTCGCGTGTCGCGCTGAACTTTAGATCAGGATTGCGCTCTTCCTGATAGCCGACATCCCAGGCCGATTTGGCCAGAAACACCAGATTGTCATCGCGGTCCCGGGCGAGGCTGGACTGGTTGATATTGGCAAAGGCGTTCAAGGTCGCTTCATCACCGCTGATCCAGCGGGCGGTTTCGAACGGGGCCTGTTCCAGATAGGCGTCGACCTTATATTCGGCCTGCAGGCGGGATACCAGAACCTCGAGCTGCAATTGCCCGACCACGCCGATGATCCAGTTGGCGCCCAGTTCGGGATAGAAAACCTGCACGACGCCTTCTTCGCTGAGATCGTCCAAAGCCTTGCGCAATTGTTTGGTCTTGGTCGGATCGCGCAGGATGACGCGGCGGAGGATTTCGGGCGCAAAATTCGGCAGGCCGGTGATCCGTACCTGGTTCTTTTCCGACAAGGTGTCGCCAACCCGCAAGGTGCCGTGATTGGGGATACCGATGATATCGCCCGGTTCCGCCGTGTCGGCAATTTCGCGGTCCTGCGCAAAAAACAGAATTGGACTGTGAATCGCAATCGGCTTGCCCAGCCCGGACGGCGTCAGCTTCATGCCGCGCTTGAACTCGCCGGAGCAGAGCCGCATGAAGGCAATCCGGTCGCGGTGCTGCGGGTCCATATTGGCCTGGATCTTGAAAATAAAGCCGGTGACATCACTGCTCTCCGGATCAATCGGAGCCGGCTCGGCCGGTTGCGGGCGCGGCGAGGGCGCATAGTCGGCAATCGCCTCGATCAGCTCCTCGACGCCGAATTGCTTGAGAGCTGAACCGAAAAATACGGGCGTCAGATCACCATTTTGATAAGCCTCGAGATCAAAGCTGCTATAGCCGCCCTGCGCCAGTTCGCCTTCGCTGGTCAGCCGTTCGAGCGCGCTTTCGCTAAGGACCTCGGCCAGCTTAGGGTCATTGAGACCGGAAAATTGCTGGATCACGCCGTCATATTGTTTGCTGTCGCCGGTCGGCTGGTGGAGCTGGTTGTTGACCAGATCATAGACGCCCTCAAACTGCCCGCCCATGCCGGTCGGCCAGCTCATCGGGCATACGTCTAGCGCCAGCTTGTCGGCGACCTCGTCGAGCAGTTCGAATGGGTCACGGCCTTCGCGGTCGACCTTGTTGATGAAAGTAATGATCGGCACGCTGCGCATCCGGCAGACTTCGAACAGTTTCAGCGTCTGCGCCTCGATGCCGGACGCCGCATCGATCACCATGATCGCGCTGTCGACGGCGGTCAGGGTGCGATAGGTATCTTCGGAGAAATCCTCATGGCCCGGCGTGTCGAGCAGGTTGAAGACAATGCCGTTGCGCTCGAAGGTCATCACCGAGCTGGTCACCGAAATCCCGCGCTGCTGCTCGATCTTCATCCAGTCCGACCGCGCCCGCCGGTTGTCGCCCCGCGCCTTGACCTCGCCCGCGAGGTGGATAGCGCCGCCCTTCAGCAGCAGCTTCTCGGTCAGCGTCGTCTTACCCGCATCGGGGTGAGAGATGATCGCGAATGTACGGCGTGCTTTGGTCATAAAATTATCTTACTTTCGTCATGCTGAACTTGTTTCAGCATCTCCATGTACGTGCTTGTCTCAAAAGATCCCGAAACGAGTTCAGGATGACGAATCTCTAGCCCCTCAATTCAGCGCCCAATTTTACCGCGTTTGTCACAACCTTGTCCGAGAGCGCCTTCAGGTCCTCTTCGGTCAATGTCGCGTCGGTCGGCTGCAACGTAACTTCCACCGCCAGAGACTTCTTGCCTTTGCCGACGCTCGGTCCCTCGAACAGATCGAAAATCCGCGCATCGGTAATCAGCTTCTTGTCCGCGCCCTTGACCGCGCGCACCAGATCGCCCGCCGGCAAATCCGCATCGACGATGAAGGCGAAATCCCGGGTCACCGCCTGCAACGCCGGTGGCGCAAAAGCGTCGCGCATATGGCCCGACTTCTTCTTCAGCGGTATCGCATCGAGGAATATCTCAGCGGCGACCGCTGTGCCCTTGAAGCCCATAGCCTTGGTTGTTGAAGGATGGAGTACGCCATAAGCCGCCAAAACCTTCTTCGGCCCCAGCCGCAAGGTACCGGACTGGCCGGGATGATAATGATCGCCCGCTTCGCCAAAATCCATCAGCTTGTCGGTCGGTGCACCAGCGGCGTCCAATATGGCGAGCACTTCGGCTTTGGCATCATAGGCATCAAATTTACTTGCGCCGCCGGCCTGCCAGCTGCGGGCGCGGTTTTCACCGGCCAGAACCAGACCGATGGTCGGATGCTCGCTGCTTTCCAGATAGCGGCGACCCACTTCGAACAGGCGGATCGACGTTGCGCCGCGCGCTGCATTGCGCTGGGCGGCCGCGATCAGGCCGGGCAGCAGCGATGGGCGCATGACCTTGAGGTCTTCGCTGATCGGATTGGCCAGTGACCAGGTTCCGCCACCGAAAGGCGCCGCTTCCTTCTCGGAAATGAAGCTCCAGTTGACGACTTCGTTGAGACCGCGCGCTGCCGCTGCCCGCCGTGCCTTGCGCTCGGCCAGCTGTTCCGGAGAGGCGGTGGGCTTGGCGACACCCGGCTTGCGGGGAAGCGGTGTCGATGGAACCTTGTCCAGTCCTTCCATCCGGATGACTTCCTCGACCAGATCCTGCCAGCCGGCGACGTCACGGCGCCATGTCGGCACGGTGATCTGCCAATCGTCACCGATGACAAAGCCCAGCGCTTCCAAAATGCCGTGCTGTCGATCCGGATCGACATCCAGCCCGCCCAGAGCGGCGCATTGGCGTGGGTGATAATCGATCACGCGCTGCTCCGTCGGTGCTTCGCCGACGCGGGTGATTTCGCTGGCTTCGCCGCCGCAAAGCGACTGGACGAGGGCCGTCGCGATTTCTACGCCTTCTTCCAGGAAAGCCGGATCAACGCCGCGCTCGAACCGTTGCCGCGCATCGCTGGTCAGCATCAGCTTCTGGCCGGTGCGGGCGATATGGGCCGGATCGAAATAGGCGCATTCGATCAGTACATCGGTGGTATTCCCGTCGGTGCCATTGGCCGCGCCACCCATGATGCCGCCGATACCATGCGCGCCCGTCTGATCGGCGATCACGGTCATGGTCTCGTCGAGAATATATTCCTTGTCGTTGAGCGCGACCAGCTTTTCACCGTCATGCGCCTTGCGCGCAACCAGTCCGCCGTTGAGCTTGGCAACGTCATAGACGTGCAGCGGGCGGCCCTGATCGAGCGTGACATAGTTGGTGATATCGACCAGCGCCGAGATAGGCTTCTGGCCGGCAGATTTCAGCCGCGCCTGCATCCAGTCCGGAGACGCGCCATTGGTCACGCCGCTAACGGTGCAACCATAAAAGGCGGGACAGCCTTCCGGATCGTCAATCGCGATATCGGGACCGGCGCCGTTGCGGGCGATGTTGGCGATGTCCATCGGCTTCAGCGTGCCGAGGCCGGCGGCGGCGAGATCGCGCGCTATGCCGCGCACGCCCATGCAATCCTGACGGTTGGGCGTGATCGCGACGTCGATGACCGGGTCATCGAGCTTGGCATAGTCGGCGTAGCTGGTGCCAACTTCACTGGCCGCGCTTTCCGGCAATTCGATGATCCCGTCATGATCTTCGCCCAGTTCCAGCTCGCGCGCGCTGCACATCATACCGAAGCTCTCTACGTCGCGGATTTTTGCGGGTTTCAGCGTGAAGTCGCTACCCGGAATATAGGTTCCAGGAGGCCCGAATACACCAATCATCCCGGCTTTTGCGTTCGGCGCACCGCACACCACCTGCCACGGTTCCGCGGCACCATCGTCAACTTTCAACAATTGCAACTTGTCGGCATTCGGATGCGGCCCGGCTTCGATAACCTTGGCGACACGGAACGGGCGCAATGCATCGGCAGGGTTTTCCAGCCCTTCCACTTCAAGGCCGATATCGGTCAGCTTGTCGGTGATTTCGGTCAGGCTTGCATCGGTATCGAGATGGGCCTTGAGCCAGCTTAAGGAAAATTTCATGCGCCGACTCCTCCGCTCAATGTGGGGACGTCGAGTGCGTCAAAGCCATAATGGTCGGCCCAGCGCAGATCGCCGTCGAAAAAGGCGCGCAGGTCGTCCATGCCATATTTCAGCATCGCCAGCCGGTCGATGCCGCAACCAAAGGCGAAGCCCTGCCAGACATCGGGATCCAGTCCGCAATTGCGGATGACGTTCGGGTGGACCATGCCGGAACCCAGTATCTCCATCCAGCCGCCTTCGTTGCTGCGCGAATCGCCACCGATAATCCGTCGGCCTTTTTCGACCGAGAAACCGACATCGACTTCGGCGCTGGGTTCGGTGAACGGGAAATAGCTCGGGCGCAGGCGCAGTTCGATATCGTCGCGCTCGAAGAAAGCGCGGACAAAGGTTTCCAGCGTCCATTTGAGATGGCCCATGTGAATGCCCTTGTCGATCACCAGCCCTTCGACCTGATGGAACATCGGCGTGTGGGTGGCATCGCTGTCGCTGCGATAGGTGCGGCCGGGAGCGATGAGGTAAATAGGTTCACCCGCTCCGTCGGTCTTCTTCGCAACATCCATCATCGTCCGGATCTGCACCGGAGACGTGTGGGTGCGCAGCAATTTCGGCATGCCGCTGTCGTCGGTCTGCGGGAAATAGAATGTGTCGTGCATCGCCCGCGCCGGATGGGTTTCGGGAATATTGAGCGCGGTGAAATTATGCCAGTCGTCTTCGATCTCCGGGCCGGTCGCAACCGAGAAGCCGAGATCGGCGAATATCTCTGCGAGCTCGTCCATCACTTGCGAAACCGGGTGGATGCTCCCTTTGGGTGCGCTGGGGGGTGGCAATGTCAAATCGAGCTTTTCAGTCGCAAGCTTGGCATCCAATGCGGCGGCCTCCATCGCCTCCTTGCGGGCCGCCAAGGCATCGGCAACAGCCTGCCGCGCGCCGTTGATCTTCGGGCCCTGTTCCTGCCGTTCTTCCGGCGTCATCTTGCCCAGGGTTTTCAGCAGCAGCGAAATCTCGCCCTTCTTGCCGAGCGCGGCCACGCGGATTGCTTCCAGCGCGTCGCCATCGGCTGCCGCTCCAATCTGCTCCAGATATCTGTCCCTGACCGCTTCGATGTCGCTCATCATATTGTCCCGTTTTTGCTCGTTGCCCGTCTAGCAAGCCTCACGAAAAACCCAATAAAAAAGCGCCGCGAGATTGCTCCCCGGCGCTTCTTTGAAATTATGAAAATGCTTAGGCTTTCGCTAGAGCATCCTGCGCCTGTTTGATGATGCCGCCAAACACTGCCGGTTCATTCATCGCCAGATCGGCCATCACTTTACGGTCCAGTTCAATACCGGCCAGTTTGGTGCCGTGGATGAACGTGCCGTAGGTCATGCCTTCGGCGCGAACCGCAGCGTTGATACGCTGGATCCAGAGCGCGCGGAAAGCCCGCTTCTTAACTTTACGATCGCGATAGGCATATTGACCGGCTTTTTCGACAGCCTGCCGCGCGATGCGGATGGTATTTTTGCGACGGCCATAATAGCCCTTCGCCTGAACCAATAATCTTTTATGTTTTGTACGAGTGGTCGTACCCCGTTTTACACGTGCCATATTCTATATCCTGTAAGTTTGAATGTCGCTGCGGCGGGAATTAACCCAGACCGTATGGCGCCCATTTCTTGACTGTCCGAGCATCCGCATCACACAATTTCTTGGTGCCGCGGTTCTGGCGGATATATTTGCTGTTATGGCTCATCAAACGGTGGCGTTTGCCGGCTACGCCGTGCTTGACCTTACCGGTTGCGGTGATTTTGAAGCGTTTCTTCACACCACTTTTGGTCTTCAACTTGGGCATTTTGGTCTCCTCTAGATGGTACCGTTACGGACACTTGTGGCAGCCCAACACTGGCCAGAGCGTCACTTCGGAAGGGCGGCTTTAGCTAGATTCGCCTGAATTGCAAGCGATATCGCGACGGAAACGCCATCAATGATGGCAAGCAATAGCCTCCAGCACATCATCAATCCGCGCGTGATCGCCGATCGCCAGTACATGGCCGTCAGATTCCGCGTGCAGCGGCTCGCCGTTCCAGTCGCACATCATCCCGCCGGCGCCATCGACAATCGGGGCGAGGGCGGCGAAATCATGGAGCATCAGGCCCGCTTCGCAGACGACATCAACGTGGCCGCTGGCGACCAGGCCGTAATTATAGCAATCGCCGCCATAGATGATCTTGCGCGTCGCCACCTTGCCGGCGAGGCCCATGAAATGGTCTGCGTCATGCTCGTCAAATTGATGTGGTGTGGTGGTGGCGAGGACGGCGTCCTTCAGATCGCGGCAACGCGCTGCCTTGGCTGGTTCGCCGTTGAACAGGGTGGGGCGCCCAACGACACCGACCCACCGTTCTTTGGAAATCGGCTGGTCGATGATGCCGATCAGCGGAAAACCCTCCTGCATCAGCGCAATCAGGGTGCCGAATATCGGGCGTCCGGCGATGAAACTGGTGGTCCCGTCAATCGGATCGAGCACCCATTGTCGAGAGGCGCCCTCATTTCGCGTGCCATATTCCTCGCCGATAATGCCGTCATCCGGCCTTTCGGTTTCGATGATCGTCCGCATAGCCGCTTCAGCGGCGCGATCTGCCTCGGTAACAAAGGTCGAATCGCTCTTTGCTTCCTGATCAAATTTGGCGCGGAAGAAAGGGCGGATAGCTTCGCCAGCAGCTTCTGCAAGCTTTTGCGCGAGATCGATATCTTTGGGTGTCATTGGTCATCCATAGCGGGAGGAGTAGGTCGCCAGGCCCACAGGTAGAGGATCAGGCCGGTGATGATGAACATCGCACAGCCGGACAGAACCCAGGCATTGGCATACCAATAGTCACCCCAGGTAAACTCGCCAGCCATGATCTTTTTCCAGCCGTTGAAATGCTGCATCGCGGCGACAGCCAGGCCAAGTATGGCAAGCGTCGATGCTATCCACCGGTTGAGCCAGTGCATGGGGTTGGCCAGCAGAAGCAGGCCGAGCAATCCGATCACAGTCCTCTGCGCACGGCAGTACGGACAGACATAGACCCAGTCGGCCCATTCCGTGAACCAGGCGAACAGCGAGATGAAAATCGCTAGAATGGCGATATGGATGCGATATTTCAGCAGAAGTTCAAAACTGGGCATTGTCGTCTCCTGAAATTGGAAAATGGGGTCGCGGCTAGTCCCAAAGGCTGCTCACCGAGCTTTCATCAGCGATACGTTTGATCGCTTCTCCGAGCAGCGGCGCGATCGGGAGTATGCGGATCTTGCTGGAATCGAGCGCGGACTGCGGTGCCCGGATGGTGTCGGTGATGATCAGCTTGCGTAACGACGAGGCGTTGACCCGTTCGACGGCTTTGCCGGAAAGAACGCCATGGGTGATATAGGCCGCGACATCGGTCGCGCCGGCCGCGATCAGGGCATCGGCCGCATTGCAGAGCGTGCCGGCACTGTCGGCGATATCGTCGATCATCACACAGAAACGTCCTTCGACATCACCGATAATATTCATAACCTCGGAGACGCCGGCCCGTTCGCGGCGTTTGTCGACGATTGCCAAAGGGGCGTTGTCCAGTCTTTTGGCCAGTGCCCGAGCGCGGACCACGCCACCGACGTCGGGAGAGACGACCATGATATCCTTGTCGCT
Organism: uncultured Sphingorhabdus sp.; assembly: GCA_964022345.1. Lineage (GTDB taxonomy): Bacteria > Pseudomonadota > Alphaproteobacteria > Sphingomonadales > Sphingomonadaceae > Parasphingorhabdus. The sequence continues at coordinate 50,104 of CAXHZT010000001.1, read as the reverse complement.
ATGGCGCGACTTGATGTCTGCGCTGATCACCGGGGCGCCATAGAGATTGTCCGTCGGGATATCGAAAAAGCCCTGAATCTGACCGGCATGAAGATCAACCGTCAGCACGCGGTCGGCGCCCGCTTCTGTAATCAGATTGGCGACCAGCTTGGCCGAGATCGGTGTTCTTGGCCCTGGCTTCCGGTCCTGCCGGGCATAGCCGAAATAGGGGATGACCGCAGTGATGCGCTTGGCAGAAGCGCGGCGCAGGGCATCGATACTGATCAGCAATTCCATCAAATTGTCATTGGCCGGGTGGCTGGTCGACTGGACCACGAAAACATCCTCGCCGCGGACATTTTCGTGGATTTCGATGAAAATCTCGTCGTCGGCAAAACGCTTCACACTCGCATCGGTAAGCGGAATATCCAGATATTTGGCGATATCTGTAGCAAGCGGCAGATTACTGTTGCCCGACATGAGTTTCATAGTTGCGTTCCCCGATTCAGTGGCCCGCAAGAATCGCCAGCGGCACCTCATGACTGTTTCGTGACCCTGTTAGACAGAAGGCGGGTGAATCAAAAGTCCGTATTTGCGTTAATTTAGATTGCTCCGCACAGTGGCCCTTTCTATCAGGGCGCGATGACGGGCAAGCTTATCATCACCATGGCGCAACTGACCCAGAGTGTCGGCGATTTGCGCGGCAATGCCGATGCGATGATTGCGGCGCACGGCAGCAAGCCGGACAGCGATCTGATTGTCTTTCCCGAATTGCAGCTGATCGGCTATCCGCCGGAAGATCTGGTGCTGAAGCCGGCGGTCTGGGAACGGGCGGAGGCAGAGCTCAACCGGTTGGCCGCGGCGACCGCGGGGCCGGGACCGGCGATGCTGGTCGGATCGGTGTTCCGCGAAGACGAGAAGCTCTACAATGGCATCGCGCTGCTCGAAGGCGGCCATATTAGGGAAGTTCGCTATAAGGTCGAGCTACCCAATTACGGCACATTTGACGAGAAGCGGCTCTTCGCTTCCGGCCCGCTGCCCGAGCCGATCCTATTCAAGGGCTGCAAGATCGGATTGCCGATCTGCGAAGATGTCTGGTTTCCAACCGTGTGCGAGCATCTCAAGGCGCAGGGCGCCGAGCTGTTCATTTCGGTGCACGGCAGCCCCTACGAAATCGAGAAGGACGACAAGCGTCTGGGCCAGGTGGCGACGAAGCGGGTGCGGGAAACCGCTATTCCGCTGTTGTTTCTGAACCGGGTCGGCGGACAGGACGAGATTGTCTTCGATGGCGCCAGTTTCGTGCTCAATGGCGATGCGAGCGTGATGCACCAGCTGCCAGACTGGGACGAAGCGATTGTCGATACTCACTGGTCGCGAAAAGACGGCGAATGGACCTGTGCGCCGGGCGATATCCATCAGCTGGATGACCATCCGGCCGATATCTACAACGCGATGATCGTCGGTTTGCGCGACTATGTGAACCGCAACCGGTTTCCGGGCGTGTTGCTTGGACTGTCAGGCGGGATCGACAGCGCCCTGTCGGCTGCGGTGGCGGTCGATGCCCTGGGCGCGGACCGGGTCTGGAATGTCATGATGCCGTCGCGCTTCACCTCGCAGGAAAGCCTCGACGATGCAGCGGGCTGCGCCGAAATGCTGGGTACCAGGCTGGACACCATCCCGATCAACCCGGCGGTCGAAGGCTTTGACGCGATGCTCGAGGACAGTTTCGCCGACAGCAATGTCGATATTACCGAAGAAAATATCCAGTCGCGGATCCGCGGCGTGACGCTGATGGCGTTGTCGAACAAGTTCGGCCATATGCTGCTGACCACCGGCAACAAGAGCGAGATGAGCGTCGGCTATGCGACCATCTATGGCGATATGGCGGGTGGCTATTCGGTGCTCAAGGACGCCTACAAGCTGACCGTCTTCAAACTGTCCTCCTGGCGCAACCGCAACAAGCCGAGTCTCGGTCTCGGTCCCGACGGACCGGTGATGCCGGAAACGGTAATTACCAAACCGCCAAGCGCCGAATTGCGCGAGGACCAGAAGGACAGCGACAGCCTGCCGGATTACGAGATTCTCGATCCGCTGCTGCACGGGCTGATCGAGGAAGAATTGTCGGTCAACGACATGGTCGCGCGCGGGTTTGACCGCGAAACGGTGGTGCGGATCGAACGGCTGCTCTATATCGCCGAATATAAGCGCCGCCAGGCTCCTCCCGGCGTCAAGCTGGGCACCAGAAATTTCGGCCGTGACCGGCGCTATCCGATCACCAACGCATTCAGGACCGTATGACCATAAAAACCCGCTTTGCTCCGTCTCCCACGGGGCACCTTCATGTCGGCAATATCCGCACCGCGCTCCACAACTGGATGTTCGCGAAGAAAGAGGGCGGTACATTTCTGCTGCGTCTCGACGATACCGATGCCGAGCGGTCGAAGGAAGAATATGTCGACGCGATCCGGGCCGATCTGGCATGGCTGGGCCTGACCGCCGACGAAGAGCAACGGCAGTCTGCCCGCTTTGACCGCTATGAAGAGCATCTGGCGAAGCTGAAGACCGCTGGCCGAGTCTATCCGGCCTATGAGACGGCGCAGGAACTCGATCTGAAGCGCAAGATCCAGCTCGGCCGGGGCAAGCCGCCGATCTATGATCGCGCGGCGCTCGACCTGACCGAAGAGCAGGTCGCGGCGTTCGAAGCAGAAGGGCGGAAGCCGCACTGGCGCTTCAGGCTGGATCACGAAAAGCCGATCACCTGGACCGATCTGATCCGGGGTGACCAGAATTTCGATCCGGTGTTATTGTCTGATCCCGTCATCCTGCGCGAAGACGGCAGCTGGCTCTATATGCTGCCCTCGGCCATCGACGATATCGAGATGGGGATCACCCATGTCGTGCGCGGCGAGGATCATGTCGCCAATACTGCAGTGCAGATTCAGATGTTTCAGGCGCTTGGTGCAAAACCGCCGGAATTCGCGCATGAAGCGTTGCTCGTCGGTACCGAAGGCAAGCTTTCCAAGCGGCTTGGCTCGCTGGGCGTCAGCAGTTTTCGCGAGAAGAATATCGAGCCACAATCTATTGTCGCCCTGCTCGCCCGTATCGGGACCAGCGATCCGGTGGAACCGATTGCCGACGTCGAGCAGCTGATCGCGACCTTCGACTTTGCCCGCTTTGGCCGGGCACCGGCGCGGTTTGACGATGAAGAGCTGGCGCAGCTCAACCAGAAGATTGTTCATCTGCTTGACTATGACGATGTGAAGCACCGTCTGCCGGAAACCATGGATGCCGAAGCCTGGGCGGTGATCCGGCCCAATCTGCACGATATGGGCGATGTCGACCAGTGGTGGCAGGTGGTGACCGGGCCGATTTCCCAGCCAGAATTTTCGGCGGAAGATCGCGAATTCCTGTCGGTTGCGCATGACAGACTGGAAGAATTGGAAGCATCTCCCGACCTGTGGAAGGCGCTGACCGGCGCGCTCAAGGAGGCGACGGGGCGCAAGGGCAAGCCCTTGTTCATGCCGTTGCGCCAGGCCTTGACCGGGCTCGACCACGGGCCGGATATGAATGCTTTGCTGCCCTTGATAGGTCGCGAAGAAGCGTTGAAAAGACTAGCAAAAACAAAAGCTTAAGACTCTCTCCGCGCTCGCAGCGGTGTGCCGGCGCTCACCCGTATTTGCAATAATATATGTAATAGTATAACATAACAATTGGCGCCGGGGCCAGATAGTCAAACAGGCACGAGGCCGCTCCGCCACTTTTGAGGATGGTAGAGAGGATATGAGCATGAGTTATATATCTGTTTACGAGAATAAAACGCCGCGTTCGAAGGGTCTGATCCTGACCGGCGCCGTGCATGCGGTCATTATCGCAGCCGCGATAGCGATGCCCGGGATCAAGGTTCCCGATGTCCTGCACGGCCCGTTTACCGCAACGAATGTGCCGCTCCCGCAGCCGCTCGATCCGGTCATCGAAGAGCAGAAGCCGGAAGTCCCGGTGGCCCCGCAAACGCGCCAAATCGGACCGGACGTGCCGATCATCACATTGCCGCCCCCTCCGGTAACCAAATATGCGGAGATGACGCTTGGCGCGGGATCTGGGGGCACAGCCATTGATATTCCCGTCGATGGTTTGAAGATCGCCCCTGATCCCGTGATCGTCGGCGCGCAGCTGAATACGCGCTATGCTGATCAGTTCCAGCCTGCCTATCCGCCCGGCCTGTTGCGGCGGGAACGCGAAGGCGAGGTCAGCGTTCGGGTTCTGGTCGGTACCGATGGCCGGGTCAGGGATATCGAGCTGATCGATTCGCCCCATGAGGATTTCTGGAACGCGACGCGCAAACAGGCGCTGAACAAGTGGCGTTTCACCCCGGCGACCCGAGACGGAATAGCCTATGAAAGCTGGATGACGTTGAAAGTTCGCTTTAAAATCAACAGCTGATCACCATACTCGATGGCTGGCTCCGCCCGTCGGGTGGCAAATTTACGGGAAGGGCTGGTCATCGGGACAGGTGCGCACTATTTGCAAGCCATGGGAATGTTAAAAGATGTATCCGTCAGCGGCGGCTTCGGCGATCTGATCGCCGTCTTTCGTCAGAGTGAACCGGGCGAGCGCCTGCTCCCGGCGGCCTTGGCGATCGCCTGCACGACGTTCATTTTGTTTCTTTTCTGGCTCGATCCCAAGGTAAATACATACACTTATGTACCCCAGGAGGTCATTTATGTCGAAAACTGGACAAATGACCGCACCGACGAGGAGATTCTGCAGGACCGCTGGCAGGTCCAGTGCCTGAAAGACAAGCTGGAGACAAAACGGCGCGAGGCAATGAAGGAACTGGGCCGCATGTCCGGCATGGACGTCGAAGCGATCGAGGCCGAGGCTGAGGCTGAACGTCTGGCACGCGGTGAAGTCGAGGTAGAGCGCCCGGCCGGTCTGCAATGCTGACTCCGCCCGGTGACGCCCATTTCATGGCCGCCGCGCTCGCTCTGTCAGAGCGGGGCCGGGGCCGGACCGGCGCCAATCCCAACGTCGGTTGCGTAATTGTCAAAAAGGGCGTGGTGATAGGCCGCGGCTGGACCCAGCCGGGCGGTCGCCCGCATGCCGAGGAAATGGCACTGTCCGAGGCCGGAAGCGCTGCCAAAGGCGCGGATATCTATGTCACCATGGAACCCTGCGCCCATGAAAGCACCCGCGGCCCGACCTGCAGCATCGCGATCATCGAGGCCCGGCCGAAACGGGTGATCGTCGCGACTCTTGACGCGGACGAACGGACAAGGCGCCGCGGCATTGACCGGCTGGGCGATGCCGGCATTCCGGTGTCGGTCGGCATTCGCGAACCGGAAGCGCGCCGTGCGATGGCGGGCTTTCTGTGCCGGGTCGAAAATTCTCGCCCCTTCGTCACGCTCAAACTGGCGCTGTCGCTGGACGGCTGCATCGCGATGGCCGGCGGCACGAGCCAGTGGATCACCGGCGATCGCGCCCGGGCGCACGCCCATCTTGAGCGCGCGAGGAGCGATGCCATTCTGGTGGGCGCGGGAACCGCAAAGGCGGACCGGCCGGGACTGGATGTCCGGCTGGACGGACTGGCGGACCGGTCGCCGCAACCGATTGTGCTGGGCGCTGATCCCGACATGCCGGACCACTGGTTGCAGATCGGGGAACCCGAAGCGATTGCCGGTCTGGCCGATATCAACTGGCTGATGATCGAAGGCGGCGCGCAAACAGCGGCCTCTTTTCTAAAAGCGGATATGGTCGACCGGCTGCTGCTCTATCGCGCACCGATCGTCATTGGCGGCGGCCTGCCCGGCATTGGCGATATCGGCCTCGAAAAACTCGCCGAGGCGCATGGCCAGTGGCGGCGCACCGACCGGCGCGATCTGGGGCAGGATATGCTTGAGATATATGACCGCGCCGCCTAGGTTCCGCTCGGTTTACCGCAAATAGGCACAGCAAATAGGATCGCGCATGTTCACAGGCATTGTTTCAGATATCGGTAGCATCGAATCGGTCGACCAGCGCGGCGATCTGCGCGTGGTGATCCGGTGCGGCTATGACATGGACGGCGTTGAGATGGGGGCATCCATCGCCTGTTCCGGCGTCTGCCTGACCGTGGTCGACAAGGGGCCGGACTGGTTCGCCGTCGATGTGTCGGGCGAAACAGTTTCCTGCACCGCGCAGGGGCAATTTGCCGCGGGCCGCAAGCTCAATCTGGAGCGGGCGCTGAAAGTCGGCGACGAACTGGGCGGGCATATCGTGACCGGCCATGTCGATGGGGTCGGCACCGTTGTCTCCAGCAAGCCCGCTGGCGATTCGCAAGAAGTCGTGATCCGCGTATCGAAAGATCTGGCGCCGTTCATTGCCGCCAAGGGATCGATCACGGTCGATGGCGTCTCGCTGACCGTCAACGCCATTACCGACGACGAAGAGGGCGCAGTGTTCACCCTCAACATCATTCCCCATACCGCGCAGGTGACCACGCTCGGCGAGCTCGAGCCCGGTCGTCCGGTCAATCTGGAGATCGACATATTGGCACGCTATCTGGCGCGGATGGAAAAGGTCCGGTCGCTGGCGTAGGCCCGGGAGTGACGGCCGGTTGCCCGGCTGATCACCTGATCAGAACGGCAGCCATTTCTGCTTCTTGCTGAACTTCATATAGCCGACATTGGCACCCAGGCGCAGGCCCGCGCCGAGCCGTACCGGAATCAGCACCTTGTCGCCGCTGCGCAGATAGCTGACGTGGAAGCCGCCGATGAAATAGGCCGCGCCTTCGCCGGCGGGGAAGCGCTGGAAAAGCTCTTCGCTGTCGTAAAGATTATAGACCAGAACGAAGGTATTGGCCGCATTGCCGCCAAAGTCGAAGCCGATGGAAGGCCCCGTCCAGTAGACCGGGCGTTCGCCTTCGATCTTGTGATAGAGCTTGCCCGAACCATAGCGCAATCCGACGACAAAAGCCCCGCTGGCTTCGCGTCCGGCGATATAGGCATTGGGCCGGCCCTGTTTCTTCAATATATCCTCGATCACTTCGGCGAGGCCTTTCGCGCCCTTGCCGAAGACGCCTTCCGCGGCGCCGATCAGGTCGTCATCCTGATAGGTATTGCTCTCGTCGGTGGGCGTGGCCACAGAAGTGTCAGCCGCGGTCGCGCCATCCGCCGAGCCGGACGGGTCGATGATATCGGCATTGATATCGCTGTCCATCGGCGCGTCTTCGACCATCGTCGGGCGCGCGGGCGCGGATTCGAAATTGCCGTCATAATCGGGGGCGGCCAGATCGGCGTCGATCACGTCATTGGGGTCGACATTTTCCACCTGGGACCAGGCAGGCGACAGCGCCGGACCAGCGGCGAGAGCCAGGACAGCGAATAAACCCAGTGATTTTTTCATGCATAACCGTAACATGGGTAAGCTCCTTCCCGTTACCAGCCAAGATGAGGCTCTCGGCCGTCGGGCATGACCACGCAATGAACGGACGACGAAATGAGTCGATTCTGCGGCAGTGCGAGTCACCCGCACGAAATCCCGCGCCTTGCCGCTTTTCTCCCGGCTGGCCAAAAGGTCCATTTTTCCCGTTGCAGCGAGCGCTATCCGCCGTTATAGCGCGATCTGTAGCCAGACTGCGTGGACACGTGGGTGAGCGGCTGAAACCACCTCCTTGCTAAGGAGACAAGCCTTTACGGGCTTCGAGGGTTCGAATCCCTCCGTGTCCTCCATTTTTTTGGTCAGTGTGACTTTCGCGCTGGTATCGCACCTTTGTGATATTGAAATTTTCTGCAAAGTGCCGGGGATCAGGCCGGTCTTGATTTTCTCTTGTTCAGAAGTCGTGCCGGTGATGGTGCAGAGCGATCCCATGAAAAATCTATGCGCAAGATATACGTTGGTGACTTGAAACCATGTTGGTTTGATCTTCGCTGCGTCTCGGAATCGCATCGATTTCAAGCTTAAGATTAATTTACCGCACTGGTGTGAAACTGAAAACTTGATCATTATCTCGAATTTCTCTAGCAGCCGCTATCAATCTCTCTCCGATTGGGAAAAAAGCGGGCAGCAAAGCTGCGGATCAATCAAATGCCACAAAAGAAAAATAGCTATCTAAGTCGGTTTAGACACGACTGGCAATTTTGGACGCTATGTGTGTTTCTCGTAGCCGTTTTTCTGGTTGGAGGTGGCTCGCGAGCTGACGTTTCTTCGCTAGTTCTGCTTCGGCCATTGGCGATAGTGGTCTGTGCAATTGCCCTGATCGGGCTGCGATGGGAGGATGTCAGATCGCACGGTTTTCTGTTCGCCATTGCGCTAGCCATTTTCCTCATACCCGCCATCCACCTGATCCCGTTGCCTCCATCGCTGTGGCAAAGTCTGCCGGGTCGAGATCTGGTGGTTGAAATAGACAAAATCACTGATTTGGAAGGCCTCTGGAGGCCAATTTCACTGGTACCGACGGAAACCTGGAATGCGTTTTATTCTTTGTTCGTACCGTTAGCAGTTTTTCTTTTGGCGGTGCAACTAGAGCCCAGACAAAGGTTCAAGCTATTGCCGCTACTGATCACAATAGGTTTAATCAGCGGTCTTTGGGGGATTCTCCAGATTATCGGCAATCCGCACGGACCGGCATATCTGTACCGGACAACGAATAGTGGTTCGGCGGTCGGCTTGTTCGCTAACCGGAATCATCAGGCGGTATTTCTCGCCATGCTCTTTCCCATGCTGGCAGTATACGCCAGTACCGGGATCAAGGGCGAAGCGCAGATGAAATTTCAGACTGGCGTCGCACTCGCCGTCGGTGCGCTTCTTGTCCCGTTAACGCTGATCACCGGGTCAAGGGCCGGTCTTGTAGCGGGTATTATCGGAATGGTCTGCGCGGTACTGCTTTATCGTAAGCCGAAATTAAGTGTTCCGGTCAAGCGCAAGATGCAAAAGTTCAAATGGCAGTATGCCGCCGCTGCTTTTGTCATTTTATGTCTGACGGCTCTCACTGTCCTCATGTCACGGGCACAAGCGTTGCAACGTCTCGCCCAATCCGACCAGTCAGAAGAACTGCGTTTTAAAACGTGGGGCCTGATTGCCAATAAAGCATGGGAGTATTTTCCGGTCGGGTCGGGTATCGGGTCGTTCGTCGAAGTGTATAAAATATTCGAACCCAATGAATTGCTCAGAACCAGTTATTTCAACCATGCACATAACGATTGGCTGGAGTTATATCTGACCGGCGGACTTGCGGCCTTGTCTGTGCATATTGTGATAATAGTCGCTTTTGCGCGCTGTATGAAACTGTCCTTGAGCGAAAAACTGTCCGCGGGCCGACGGGTTGTGTTCAGTCGGCTGGGTGGTGTTTTGATTTTGATTTTTGCAGTGGCGAGTCTGGTCGATTATCCGCTGCGAGTTCCGTCTTTGGCATGTGTTCTGGTGATTGCAGCGCTATGGCTCAGCGATATTACCAAGCCGTCGTCGAAAACTGCCAGCGGCTTCTAACATGTTTGATTTTTCTAACTTTACGTGGTTGTAGCATTTGGCCAAAACATAAAATGTTGAGGCTACCCTTGACTACAACTATAATAATCCCAAGAGGTCTGAAATCGGCGTAAATATCGTTAACAGTCCAAATCGACACCGGCATTTTGAAAGTTTCCAACAGGTTGTCGCTTCCGGACACCATAGCTGAATTTTACGCTGCAAGAAAATGATCATAGACAATCACTTTGTGATATCGAGATATAACTTATGTTAAAGAGTACCGCTGAAATGGCAGATATCGCCGATGACCTTGATCAAGATCGTGAGCCCAGCATCGCGCCGCCAATATTGATCCAATATTGGGAAGCCGCCCGGCGTTGGAAATGGGTGCTCGCAGGGATTATAATTGCCGCATTGGTCGTGGGGCTTATTCTTACCTTGCTTGCCACCCCTAAATATACTGCCACTTCCCGGATCGAGATCAGCCGGGAAGATAAGAAGGTCACAAATGTCCAGGGCGTGGAATCGACCGACGCAAGTGGCAACTTGGAATTTTACCAGACCCAATATGCACTACTCGAAGCCCGCTCTCTGGCAGAGCGGGTATCGCGTCAGTTGCGTTTAGCATCTGACGATGATTTTTTCGCCAAGCACGGGGTCAATCCCGATGACGACCTAGGTCTTTTTTCTCGGAAGGCAGAGTCGCTGAGTGCTGAAGACCGCGCAAAGCGCGAGGCAAAGGTTGTTGAGATATTACAGGATAATATCAGTATCGCGCCGGTTCGAGGTTCTGCGCTTATAGATATCAGCTACACCAGCGCTGGCAGCGGTCTGTCCGCCCGTATCGCGAACGCATGGACGCAGCAATTTATTGAAACCAGTATGGACCGTCGCTTCGCATCGACAGTCGACGCCCGCAATTTCCTAGAAACACGTCTTGCAGAATTGCGCATCCGGCTTGAGAAATCGGAGCGGGATTCGGTTGGCTATGCTTCTAGAAAGGGCATTATTAACTTCGGCGGTGCGGAGAGTGGATCGGAAGGCGACACAACGCTGGTTTCAGCCGATTTGCAGGCACTGAATGCTGCTTTGGCTCAGGCGATTGCCGACAGGGTCAAGGCAGAAAGCAAGGCAAGTGTAGGTGGCGCACGGGGGGCTACAACCGAAGCGCTCAACAATCTCGCGATTGGGCAATTGCGTCAGAAGCGGGCGGAAGCGGCTGCTCAATATGCGAAGCTGTCCGTCCAATTCGAGCCGGGCTATCCGACCCTCAGGGCGCTCGCTGAGGAAATCAAGGTGTTGGATACGAATATCAGGCGCGAGGAAAATCGTGTGACCAGCAGTCGTACTGCCGAATATCGTGAAGCTGTGCAGCGCGAAAATAAATTGCGCGCTAAAGTCGATGCTATAAAGGCCCGGCGCGATTTAGAACGGCGGGATAGCATCCAATACAATATCTATCTGCGCGAAGCTGATACCAATCGTCAATTGTACGATGCCCTGCTACAGCGGTTCAAGGAAATCGGGATCGCAGGCGTTGGCACCAATAATATTGCTATCGTAGACGCCGCCCAACCACCTGAAAAACCTTCATCACCAAAGATGCTCGTGAACATGGCGCTGGCTCTTCTTGGCGGGCTTGGTCTGGCGGCGGCGACAGTTTTTGCTCTGGAGCAAGTTGACGAGGGGCTGCGAGATCCGAGTCAGGTCAGCAGGATATTCAAGTTACCGCTTTTGGGCAGCGTGCCGGATGTCGGAGACGAAGATGTTCTGGAGCAGCTCAAGGATTCCAAATCTGCATTGTCCGAGGCATATCTCAGTATACGCTCAAATCTTGCCTTCTCTACTGACCACGGCGTTCCGCGTACACTCATGGTGACGAGTACCCGACCTGCGGAAGGCAAAAGCACCACGAGTCTGGCGATCGCGACGATGCTCGGCAGAACCGGAAAGAAAGTGCTGTTGCTGGATGCCGATATGCGCTCTCCTTCCATGCATGTATTTCTAGGGTCTTCCAACGAGGGAGGGGTTAGCAATTTCCTGGCTGGCGAGGATGGCTGGCAGCAATTGGTCAAGCCGACTGAAATAAAAGGCCTCGACCTGATGCCCGCAGGTCCCATGCCGCCGAGTGCCGCTGAACTACTCAGCAGCGACCGCATGACTCACCTCATGACCCAATTGTCGGAAAAATATGACCATATCGTCATTGACTCGCCTCCGATACTGGGGCTCGCCGATGCGCCACTTCTGTGCCGTACGGTGGAAGGCTGCGTCTTCGTTGCCGAAGCAGAGGGTGTGGCTATACGTGGTATCAAAGCCTCGCTTGGTCGCTTGCAATCGGTTCAGGCTCACATTTTTGGCGTTGTGCTTACCAAACTGGAGCACCGTCAAGCTGGCTATGGTTATGGTTATGGTTATGGTTATGGCTACGGGCAATCGGAAGAAGCAAAGGGATAGATTGAAATGCGTTGGCTGCGCTATGTAGTAATTGCCGTTCCTGCCTTGTTGCTTGCTTGCGCTTCGGCGAGCTATGCGCTCACTCGTCTGGTTCCGGGCCCGCAGCATATGGCCGGTGCCTTGGGAAGCGGATTTGCGCCAATGATTTACGCCGATCGGCAGCTACCATCCACGCTGGACGATATCGATTCATCTAAACTTCTGGCAACGGCTCGACGGTCACTCGAAAAAGAACCGTTGAACCCGAGGGCGCTTAGAACCTTCGCATTGTATGCCAGAAGCCAAAAGAAGACAGAAAGTATTTTGCGGTACACCGACCTTTCGCAGCAGCTATCGCGAAGGGATGTGCTGAATCAACTCTTGTTGATTGATGCAAAAGCCAAGAATCCGGGCACCAAAATAGAAGATATATTGCTACATTACGATAATATTCTCCGGGTCGATCCGAGGCTGACCGAGCAGTTATATCCGGCTTTGGTAGGGGTCATGGCCAATCAACAGGCGCTTGATGGAATCGCCACATATGTGGTCAAGAAAAGGCCTTGGGCAGAAACCCTGATGTTTGAAGCCTTGCCGACGGAATATGGACCAAAAGCTGTCGTCGAGGTGCTGCAGATCGCGAGCAAGGGGCGCAAAATCGATCCCGCTGACCGGCTAAGCAAAACATTGTTCGACCGCTTATATGCCCAAGACGATTATCTGACGGCCAAAGCGCTGTTTCTCCGGATGAAAGATGTCGAGCCAGAATGGCTGTCCTCGACACAATTTGGTTCTGCCAGATGGCAAGATAAATACGGGCCGATGGTGTGGCAATTCAGCAATGACGCCAACAGCGGTGCCGATCTGGTGCCGGGGCGTGACGAGGATAATCCGTTCATCGATGTTTTTGCACTGAGTGGCGCCCGCGGGACACCTCTGCGCAGGCTGCTGTTCTTGAAGCCGGGCAATTACAGATTCGCCCAAGAGTATGAAGTATTTCAATCCGGGATAAATGCGGAAGCTAGCTGGACTCTGATCTGCGTCGGGAAAGCATTCGAATCAGGGCAGCCGAATGAACTATTTTCTACTCCCGTTGATCTCGGCAATTCCCAGAAGAAAATGACCAGCAGCAACGCGGTTAAGATAACCTGCCCCGTTCAGCATTTGCGATTCTCCGTTGCGGGCGGTGACGGCCAGGCTGGTTTGACCATGCGGCTATCAGAGGCGAGTTTTAAGGAGTTCTGATCCTCTTCGCGTCTCGGGTATGTGATTATGCCTGACCAAAGAAGGCAGGTCCTCTGTTAGCTCTTATGTCTCAGATTAGGCACGGGAGCGCAAGTCGAGCCCGCGCCGGAAGTTGTGCGAACTGAACTTGTCGGGGGCGATGCAGGGTCGCTGCCGCTGTTCTCCCGCAAGGTTCGCATCAAAACGTTATCATGAGGGGAGGCTGTCAAGCAAATGCCTAAAATAAGTCAACCAGGGCCAAGGGAACAGGCCTCGCCCGACGATGAGAACATTTTGGGCCAAAATGGAACAACACGACGGCGAATGTTGTGTGAAGTGGCCGGGACGATGGTACCGCTGTTCACTCTGGGGAATACGGGCAATAGCGGATCCACACATACTATCGAATCCAGCATGCAGAAAGTTTTCTTCGCTACAGACCATGGCGCGGTGGGAGACGGTCATGATGAATATACAAAAATCATCAGTATCCTGCGCGAACTTGATGCACAAGATGGCGGCATCTTGATATTTCCCATGACTCCCGCCGGGGGTGTGTTTGGGTTGAGCGAGACGCTTATGATTCCGGAGAATGTGACGGTCAGTTTTCAAGGCGGTTACGTAAAAATAATGGAAACCACAACTTACGACGCTGCTTTTATCGGGGTTCCCGGCGCACAAAACATCAGGGTTGAGAATCCGCAGATCGATTGCAACAAAGTTCCAGGCGCATGTGGCATCATTATGCGCAAAGATAATCCACAATTTGTCGTTGTCGGCGGTGTCATACGAAATTGTACTCACGACAAGATCCGAAAGGGCGGGCGTGCGATCAATATCGAAGCCGGAGTTAATCCGATGACTTACGGAGCCCGCAATGCTGTGGTTCTGGGAACCATTGCTCGCGATTGCTATGAAGCGGTTTCGGTGTCGGGTGGCACGCCATATCAGCAGGAAAGCAACATCCGTGTGGATATGATCGCAGAAAATTGCGAAAGCGCAATAAGCGCGTTCGGGAACGCTGGCGGTTATCCGCACGGTCCCCAAGATATGGGCGGGCACATAAGCATGACAGCTCGCAACTGCGGCAAGGCACAAACATACGATCGGGCACACGGAGTAATAAACTGCGATAGGGCCGCTAATCTCAAAATAGACATCCAAGTCATGAATGACGCGGACTACGGCGCGGTAGGCTCGTTGTTCCGCGGCGATTCTTCCAACGTCGTTCTCGACGCGCAAATGACGGGTGACATCTCGCGAGCCATCTGCGATTTTGCCAGTTATCAAGAAGCAGATGCAATTGACGAAGATGCAACATGGACTGCGTCGAACAACAGATTGAGCTCCTTGGACAGTGTTTTCACTATCAAGCATATCGGCACTACTACTGACCTGTTCAACTTGCCCATATTTGCTGCAAATTTTTTGACCAATTGTCATTTCCATCTTTACACGGACACCGTTCGCGCGCTCAAACCCGTCAATGCACGCATGGCGAACAAGTCGACATGTTGGCTCTCCGTGCAGAATAGGAAATCAAATGCAATCGTCGAGGGTTATGCCAGTAACATTGGCTCGACTTTGACATTTGCTGACGTTACGGATCTTAAGTGGAACGCCGACCCCGGTTCGTTAAAGGCACGGCTTGTATTCGAGGGTTCAACGGGTTCCGTACTGGACAGTTATAACATATCGCGCTTGAAAAAAAATGGCCCGGGAGATTTTTCGGTTAGCCTCACCGTCCCTGCGCCCAATGACCATTATTCAGTCAACGTGAGTGCGGCACCGGCTTCGACCTCCACGTCTCAAAACGATTTTGCTTTCGGGAAAGTAAGCTCAGAATTTCAAATCGGCACGTTCAGCGGTGGAATTGCCAAAGACAAAGATATGACCGAAGTGTCAGTTTTCTGGTGACTAGAAATCGGGCTATATTGTAAGATAAGCAAATTCCGAATGTGGAACCGCATTGAAACTCTTCCCTGTGCCCAGCGCGTCCGCCGGTCATTTATCTCCAAATTGGGAGCAGGAGCGTGAGATTCCGGAGGTGCCCGAAACCCGAAGTCGCTCGAGAGGCGAGTATTTTGACCTTGAAACAGCCAAAAATTCAGACTAGTGGCGTGACCCTCGATTCATGGAATAGCGCCCTTGCGCTATGACATTTGCGTCTCTTGGGTGGGGGCAATTCAAACAACTCTAGAGATATCGGTTGATAGGCTAAAAATGAACTATGCAAATAAGAGAAAAGGTATCGTCTTGGCAGGCGGTTCGGGAACGAGATTATATCCATCGACGGAGGTGATTTCGAAACAACTTCTTCCCGTATACGACAAGCCGATGATATATTACTCTCTAACTACGCTCATGTTGGCCGATATCAGGGAAATACTTTTAATTTCGACACCGGAAAGTATAGACCAGTATAAAAGGTTGCTGGGTTCGGGCGAACAGTTCGGTATTTCGCTAGAATACATGATCCAAGAGAAGCCAAATGGGCTAGCCGAAGCCTTTTTGCTGGGAGAACGCTTTGTCGGCGATGATCCATCGGCTCTCATCCTCGGTGATAATATATTTTACGGCAATGATCTTCAGAATTATTTGACTAATTCTAGCCGCAGATATGACGAGGCAACGGTTTTCGCTTGTCGCGTCAACGACCCTGAGCGCTATGGAGTTGTTGAAGTTGACGAGACCGGGGCTGCGATTTCTCTCGAAGAAAAGCCTGCTGTCCCTAAATCCAACCTGTGCGTCACAGGGCTTTACTTTTACCCCCCAGGTGTCGCCGAGCATGCCAAGCAGGTTGAATATTCGCATCGTGGCGAGCTTGAAATCACCGATCTGAATCGGCTGTATATGTCAGAGTCGAGTCTGAATGTTGAAGTGCTGGGCAGAGGATTTGCTTGGTTCGACACGGGAACGCACCAGTCGCTGCTGGATGCTGCCCAGTTCATAGCAACGATCGAACAGCGCCAGGGCCTGAAAGTGGCTTGTCCGGAAGAAATCGCTTTTCGTAAAAATTGGATCGACGATGCCAGGCTGCTTGAAGCGACCAAGCGTTATGCGAAATCCCAATATGGCGATTATTTGAAGCTGCTTAGCGACGGCGTCGTTTGATGATTGTGGAAGATACGCCGCTTGAAGGCGTAAAAATAGTCGATGCGGCAGTCCATGAGGACGACCGCGGGTATTTTTTCGTAAGTTATAATGATGCCGACATGGCAAAGCACGTCGGAACACCTCCTTTCGTGCAGGATAATATATCATTCTCAAAACGAGGCGTTTTGCGAGGTCTGCATTATCAGGCCGCACGTCCTCAGGGGAAGCTCGTACGTGCTATTTCCGGAGAGGTTTTCGACGTCGCCGTCGATATCCGCGTAAATTCGCCGACCAGAGGGCGGTCGGTAGGGGTCGTGCTGTCCGCGAGTAACAAGCGTGCTTTGTGGGTGCCGCCAGGATTTGCCCATGGGTTCCTGACTATTTCGGAATCCGCGGAAGTCTTGTATAAAGTTACCGATTACTGGGATCCGGATTCCGAGCGCACCCTTAGATACGATGACCCGTCAGTGGCGGTGGATTGGCCGGAGCTCCTGGGCACGAACTTAATATTATCGCCCAAAGATGCGGATGGGTTGTATTTTGATGATGCGATTGAAGAACTTAAAGAGTTGGGAGTTTAGCTAAAATGAAGGTAGCTGTCGGTACGAATGTCAATTTCGATAATGATGGACCATTGGTCGTAATCGGCGGTGTCAATGTGCTTGAAACCTACGATATTTCTGCGCGCGTTTGCGAAGCATTCGAGCAAAGCTGCAAAGAGCTGGATATTGGATATGTATTCAAGGGAAGTTTCGACAAAGCCAATCGATCAGCGCATGACTCTTTTCGGGGCTTTGGTATCGATGAGGGTCTGAATATCCTGTCGAAGATCAAAAGTGCATTCGGTGTGCCAGTCATCACGGACGTTCATGAAAGTGGGCAGGTGCAGCCCGTTTCAGAAGTCGCTGACATCCTTCAGTTGCCCGCGTTCCTGGCTCGCCAGACCGATCTTGTGAAAGTGCTTGCCGGCGCCGGCCGCCCGGTTAATGTCAAAAAGCCACAGTTTATAAGCCCCAGTCAGATGAAGCATATTGTCGAGAAGTTTTCGGCTTTTGGTTGCGAAGAGGTCATTGTCAGTGAGCGCGGCAGCTGCTTTGGATATGACAATCTGGTCGTCGATATGCTCGGTTTCGGAGTGATGAAAAAGCAATCTCCGCAAGTACCTCTGGTTTTTGATGTTACCCATTCGTTGCAGATGCGAGATCCCAATGCTGCAGCATCTGGTGGTCGTCGTGACCAGATATTCGAACTGGCCCGTGCTGGCGTGTCCGTGGGCCTAGCCGGCGCTTTCATTGAAGCTCACCCGGACCCGGATAATGCAAAATGCGACGGGCCGAGCGCTATCAATCTCGAGACTATCCCTGTTCTTCTCAAGCAGATTAAGGCGATTGATGATATCGTTAAAAATGCTCGTTGAGGGTTGTTGAATTGTTCCGCCGATTACAAGCATGGCGCTTTCGCCAGAAACTGAGATCGCTTGAGGTTGTATTTGTCGATGTTGACGGGGTGCTGACAGACGGTTCCCTTTTTTATGGCGCCCGCGGGGAAGAGATTAAACGCTTTCATGTCCGCGATGGCGCGGGAATGAAAATGCTCCAAGCGGCTGGTGTGCACGTTATCATGATATCGGGTAAAGACAGTTCTGCGCTAAGAGCGAGGGCAAAAGATCTGGCAATCGAGAGAAGCGAGTTTGGTGTCGCTGACAAAGAGGAGGTCTGTACAAAAATCATGCAGGATTTTGGCACGCATCCGGACTGCTGCGCTTTTGTCGGGGATGACACTATAGATCTTGGCGGTTTTCGCGCTTGCGGCTTCGCTGTTACCGTCGCTGATGCCCCTGCTTATATCAAGCGACAGGCTGATTTTGTACTGAAGCAACCTGGGGGTAGCGGTGCATTCAGGGAGCTGTCCGATTTGATATTACTCGTCAAAGATCTATCCGCAGTATATCGAACGCATAATGGTTATCTCGAACAGATAGATAATATGGGACAATGATGATTTTAGAAAATAGTGCAAACCCTGTCGAGTTCCAAAACACTCTGGAGCTGGGCGCCCGAGCAATTGATGACGAAATAGCAGCCCTTGCGATAATGCGGTCGCGTATGGGCGATAGTTTTTCGGCGGCTGTCGATACGATTATTCGATCGGAAGGGCGGATCGTTGTAGTCGGGATGGGCAAGTCTGGCATTATCGGAAAGAAGCTGGCGGCGACCTTCGCCTCGACTGGAACGCCATCCTTCTTTGTGCATCCCGGCGAGGCATTCCACGGTGATTTGGGAATGATTCAGCCTGCTGATGTAGCGCTGCTCATTTCCAATTCCGGTGAAACCGAGGAAATTCTCCGACTCCTTCCGTTTTTCGCGCATCAGGAAAACAAAATCATCAGTCTTACCGGCAAGCCTCAGTCAACTCTTGCGGAACATTCCGATGTTGTTCTCGACGTCGGCGTCGAGCGCGAAGCTTGCCCGAATGATTTGGCGCCTACCAGCTCGACCACCTGCACATTGGTGATGGGTGATGCTTTGGCAGTAGCGTTGACCACCATCCGTAATTTCCAGCCTCATGACTTCGCGAAATTTCATCCAGGCGGCCTGCTCGGACGCCGCTTGCTATCCCGTGTGAAGGATGTGATGATCAAGGAACCCCTTCCTCTTGTTGCAAAACATAATGGCGTTTTGGACGTCATCAACACGATGACAAAATCCCGTTTGGGTGTTGCTCTGGTCATCGAAAACGACCAGTTGGTCGGCATCATCACCGACGGTGATTTGAGACGTGCTATCGAAACGAGCGGATTTTCAGCTTCCGTGGTTGCTTCGGAGATTATGAACCAGGACCCTCAGACTATTACGTCCGATGAAATGCTGGTTGCTGCCGAAGATCGCATGCGAGAAAGCAGGATTGGTTGTCTGGTTGTGGTCGATGACGCCAAATCTGTGGTTGGTGTGCTCCAGATTTTTGATTGAGAGAATAAGATGATCAACCTTTTTGAACCTAATCTTGGTCAGCACGAACTGACAATGCTGGAAGAAGTGGCAGCTACGAAATGGCTTGGTAGAGGCAGTTATGTCGCCCAGTTTGAAGAACTGTTTTCTGACTTTCAAAAAGTCGGCCGCGAACAGGTCCACACGATAGCATGTTGTACCGATGCCATTTTCGGCGTTCTTGATATATTGGGGATCTGCGGCGATGACGAAGTTGTCGTCCCATCTATTTCATTTCCTGCGATCGGTAGCGGCGTGGTCAAGTCTGGCGCCAGACTTGTTGTCGTTGATTCCTGTGCGGAGACCGGCAATGTTGACCTCAAGGCTTTGTCGGAAGCCCTGACTAAAAAAACGAAGGCCGTATTCATAACCCATTATGCGGGTATCCCAGTTGATATTGAGCGGATCCGGAAAATGGTTGGCGACGATGTTTTTATTCTGGAAGATGCAGCTTGTGCTTTGGGGTCCTTCAAAAATGGCCGGGCTGTAGGAACCGAAGGCGACTTTGGCTGTTGGTCTTTTGATGCGATGAAATTGCTTACATGTGGTGAAGGCGGCGGCCTCTATTTTTCAAACCCCGATCATGTCATGCAAGCCAAGGAATATTTTTACCTCGGGCTGCCTGCTCAGTCCAAGAGCGGCATTGATCGCCAAGGGACCGACGATCGCTGGTGGGAGTATCAGCTGACAATGCCCGGCCGCAGGTCGGTTTTTACAAACGTCAATGCTGCTCTAGGAATTCCACAGTTCAACACTCTAGAAGCTGCGCTGGAAAAACGTGTTTCTATCAGGGAGCGCTATGTCGCCTGCTTGGACAGCGTCGGAGCCAAATATGTCGAACAATTTGAAGAGGGGGTTACCTATTCAAATTACTTCTTCACCGTTTTGACACCTGATCGGGACCGGCTCGCAGGTCATCTCAAAGAGCATGATATCTATTCGACGTTTCGTTACTATCCCCTACATCTGATCGGTATTTTTGATCAATATTCGCGCGAATGTCCCGGGGCGTACCAATTTAGCGAAAGGGCACTCAACATTCCCATTCATCAAAACCTGTCCGACGACGAGGTGAGCCAGATATGCAAGGCTTTAGCGGAGTTCTTTCGGTGAGAATGCCTCCACTTGATTCCCGCATATTCTGGGGGATCAGACATTTGTTTTACAAGGTGATAACGGGTCGGTTGACGGGCGTCGGGTATATAGGACGCCCGATTTTCTTTATCGGCCGACGCAGATTTTATGCAGGAAATGGATTGGGGCTTTTTCCCGGTGCACGGATTGAAATTACAGATGGCACTTTAGAATTTGGCGACAATGTCAGGATCGGGCATAATCTGTTCATCAGTTGCGCCTCTTCGCTCACAGTCGGGAGCAACGTAACAATGTCTGCGGGTGTTTTTATCAGCACGACTGAAAATAAAGTACAGAATGACAAGTTAACCCCGTTTTCCAAATGGCCCATCTTTGAAATGCCTGTCGACATAGGCGACAATTGTTTCATCGGATATGGAGCGGCCATTTTGCCAGGCACGCGGCTCGGGAAAGGGTGCATTGTCGGGGCGAACGCTGTTGTCCGCGGTGAGCATCCTGACGGGACGATAATTGCACCCGCTAAATCGGAGCCCATAGGAATACGAAGTTGGACGTAATTTTTTTTGGTCACGACGTTACTTACAGTCGGCTGGCCCGGGCACTTGCAGACGAATTGCCCCCGGAATTCAGGCTGGTCTTCTACTGTAACAAACCAGGCCTTGCCTGGTTCGCCCGCAACAAATTGGGGCTGCCGACGGTAAGGGCAGGCAGTGGACGCCTGTCAAGGCGACATAAGCCGGTTTCGAGGCCACCATTTGAACTGGATTTGCGGTTCTATTCTCCAACGCAAGACATGGTCCCTTATTGGAATTCTCTCGCCCAGTGGCATCGTGCCAAGGCATCCGAAGCGCTGCGAGGCACAAAGCCGATCATTTTCGTATCTCCGGGAGAATATCGCGTCACCGAGCAGGCCTTTCAGGCGATTGCCGAAGAACAATATCCGGAGACACCGGTTATTTTTTTTGAAGCCGGGCCGGGGCCGTATGTTTATCTCGACTCTCGCGGGGTAAACGCAAATGCGTCTTTTGCCCATGCTACGGTTGCCCAATCCAAAAATGAGATAATTGAGACCACAGATACCGGCAATGATGATCACAGTGCGGTCAACGGACATTCCATTGCGTCAAAAATGGCGAAAATTATCGACGTCGCCTGGGTGCTGGCGATTGAAGCTATTTCTTCTGTAAACGAATTCTCCGAATATCGCGCTGCGGTCGGGAACCGGATCAAATTACGGCTCAATAAATGGCGTCCCAGAAAACCGGTAATAAATTCTGAGTTAAGAATGTTAGACAATTACCTGCTGTTCGTGGATCAAGTCGGCTCCGACGTGAATGCTACGCATTTCGGCTGTTCCGAAAGTGAAATTGTCGAAAAAATATCCGAGCTGATGGAGGCCAATCCCGATTGGATGCTCGTCTGGCGCCCTCATCCGCTTGAGCGTAGGGAAGATTGTTTCAATCAGATTTTGGATCGCTTCCCCGGCCGAGTTTTTCTTTCAAGCACCGGTTCCTATAGAGAGGAGCTAAAGGGTGCTATGGCCGTATTAACGGTAAACTCGAACGGCGGGCTGGATGCATTGTTGGTTGGCTTACCGGTGCTTCTTTTTGGCGCGAGCTATTACCAGCGGTTGCTTGGGGTAACGCGATCGCCGAAAGAACTGTCTGAAATGATATTATCCGGCGACCTCTCGTGCTCCGATATCTCGAACGCGGCGGAACGGTTTATTAGTGACAGCTTTATACCTCTCGACTACCGAGGACAAAATTTCGCAAACACCAGTGCTTTGGCGTCTAGCTTGCTAGCCCATATCAGGCATCCAGGAGGCTTAGATTGATCGCTTTGGATATCAACAAGGTCGCAGTGATTGGCCCAAATTTTTTCGGCTATGTCCAGGCTGTGGCCCAAAGTATTTCTTCGCGTGGATATGACGCGCGGTATTTTGACGAGCGCCATTCAAATTCGATTCTCTCCAAAATATTCTATCGCCTCGGCATGGACTATTTAATTCGGCGGAACCGCAAAAATTACCTTAACGCCATCCAGCATCAGATTCTGTCAGAAGGCTTCGGAACTGTATTGCTCGTCGACGTTGAAGTCATTGACAGGCAGTTCGTGGAATCCCTTACGGCGCAGGGCTTGAATGTTCACCTGTATATGTGGGATAGCGCTAAGAATAAGCCAGGTTTTGTCGATATGATCGGATCGGTCAATTCGGCGGCTAGTTTCGAGCCGGTTGATTGTGAAGAGCTGGGAATGCGGTATATTCCGTTGTTTGCAGAAGACCTTTTTTCTTTTGATAGATCGGAAAGCAAGCGAGCTCAGAACAGTATCGGTTTCAACGGCACAATGCACTCGTTGCGGGCCAAGCAACTGGCCACGCTCGAGGGCCTTATCGGTAACGAGAATAGAATATCCAAACTCTTATACTATCATTCGGTTTTGCTGTACTGTGTTAAATGCCTCTCGAACCCCATTGGCTGGAGATATATTTCGGAGATATCGACGAAGCCATTCTCCAAAACCCAGATTGCCGAGCTTTACCGGCAGTCAGCCTATGTTCTCGATATCCATCATCCCGGCCAGTCCGGCCTTACTTCTCGCACATTCGAAGCATTGCGATCCGGTGCGATACTAATCACATTCAACAAAAGTGTTAAGTCGCTTCCGCCATCGCTGGCCGCCCGTTGTGTCTGTATTGAAACTATCTCGGATGTATCGAAGGTGTTGAAAACCGTTAAAGCTGAAGCGAAGCTGAGTGAGAGTGACGACTATTTTTTGTCTCTCGAACGGTTCGTCAGCGATATTCTGGACATGATGTTGCTGCCCCAGACGAGACTTAACTAGGATATTTGATCTGATGATTACCGTAATGATCCCGGCAAGACATGGCTCAACGCGCTACCCAGGAAAACCCTTGGCTCCGGTTACCGGTGGAACCGGCGTCGCGAAATCATTGATAAGGCGGACCTGGGAGGCGGCCTCCAAAGTCGACCCCACCTATATGGTATATGTGGCGACGGACTCCCAGGAAATTGCCGAACATGTGGCGTCTTTTGGCGGGAAAACCGTAATGACTTCGACGGAGTGCCGAAACGGAACGGAAAGGTGCTGGGATGCATCGTCCCGGCTCGGAGGCGATGATGATGATATTATCGTCAATTTTCAAGGCGATTCACTTCTGACTCCACCAGCTTATCCCAAACAGCTCGTCGATTATCTGATCGCCAATCCAGGGCTTGATGTCGCAACTGTCGCTATCCCTTGTGAAGAAGAGCATTACATGAAGCTAGAGGCCGACAGCCGCAATGATATAATCGGCGGCACATTTGTCGTAACGGATGTAGTCGGGAAAGCGCTATATTTCTCGAAGCGGATGATTCCCTATCGGAGTGGCTATGACGAGAGCCTCGGAAAATCTTATCTTCACGTCGGAATTTATGCGTATCGTCGACGCGCGCTACGCAGCTATTGCGAGCTTCCGGCTTCTACCTACGAGCAATGCGAGGGCCTTGAGCAACTGAGATTCCTGTATAATTCGATAAGCATAGGGGTCGTAAAATGCCAGAGTCCCGAATGGGAGCTATGGGAGCTGAATAATCCTTCCGATCTCGCTCATATAGAAAACGCACTCTCGCTGGCGGGAATGGAATGACGTCTGAAGACGATCAGCCTTCGCCCAACGCTGCAGGCTCTGCAGTGGAGCGTGACGTGTCGAATATATCGGGGAAATTGACACAGGCTTTTTATAGGCTGCAAGGGCGAAAGCTGGTACGTTCGCTTCGCATTTCGAAAGGCTCCAGGGTATTTGATCTGGGCAGCGGCAGCGGTTTTCTAAAACCGATTTTCGAGGAATATGGATCAATCTATCATGGTATTGATACCGATGAGCAATCTGTGGCGTTGGCACGGCAGCTATATGGGGCGGAAGGTTTCCAGTGCGGCTATTTTCCGCAAGACGTCACACTACAAGAAGTTGATCTGGTCATTTCGCTTTCATGCATTGATGAAGTTCCCGATCCAGTCGGCGCGCTGAAAGCGATCGCAGAACTGATCGGGCCCTCAAACGGGCAGGCTGTTATAGCTGTAAGAAACGGCAGCTTCCCTGTCTATTCACTAAAAATGCTTTCTGAAAGAGCAGGATTGAAAGGTCCGTCATCGGTACATGATGCAAATTATGACTGCTGGACCGGACGTATCGAGGAAGCGGGGCTGCGCATCGTTCGTGCCAGTCCGTATTACAGGCCTTGGTTCACCGGCTTCAGCGTGAGCGGAATAAAGAATATTGTATACCGAATGGCAAACTGGATCCTGCCAACACGCTACTGCTACATGTTGCAGTTTTCTGTCTCGAGGCCCTAATGTGGGTGTCTCTAGTTTCCGTTGCATTAGGAAGCATCGTCACGTTGCTTCTCTATTTCGGACTCAACTATCTGTTACCAGAGCAGCAGTTCTTTTCCGCTAGAGCAGTCATTAACTCTATGAACCTGTTTGCTCCCTTCCTGTGTCTCGGACTCGATAACGCCGCACCACGTCTGGTGCAAAAGGGATCGAATGGCTCCTATGTCTGGGGATTTTTAGTCTATGCGATCATAGGGGCACTGGCCCTAGTGCTGCTGGGCTGGGCTGTCGGACAATGGAAATATTCGCCGTTCATTATCGGCGCCGGTTTTGCGCTGACACTTTCCACCACATTGGTGGCATCAAACTACTTGCGCGCTCAAGGTGCTCACCGGCGTTATTTTCTCAACGTAAACATATACGACCGTTTTGCTCGTACTTTCATTTTGCTCGGCGCGGCTGTGTTTTTCGAAGAATTCCTCTTCTGGGCTCTGGTTGTCGTTCCGGCTTTCATTATTTACTCAGCGTCCGTCGTGGTTCGCAGCGGCGCGACGCTGCAGGGGTCTCTCCGGTTCCCTACGGAGGAGGCACGTCGTTCTCTACCTTTGATCCTGTCTTCAGTAGCTATAATATTGCTGACGCGGTCACCCTATTTCGCTGCATATATAAAAGACGGTGTTATATCGGCGAACGCAACCGATCTGATCTTGTTATTTTCTCTGCTCATATTGCTGCCCGTGCTGAACGTGCAAAAAATAGATGAGGTCATTTTGAAAGGAAGCGAGGCCGGCGGGCGACCGAATAATGGCCGTCAACTGGCACTTGCTGAATTTGTGATTATTTCCGGGTTCATTTCGTTCTTGCTGCTCGCGAATATAATGGGCTTTTTGAGCCGCGCTGATCTGATCGGGATCGCGATGCCGCTTGGCATAGGTATGATATTGATCTCAATGATACCTAACTTCCCTCACATCCTGCTATTGGTCGGTCGTACCAAAGCTGGATTGGCGGTCACCGTAATTGCTACGGTGCTGGCCACGCTTTCATACACGGTCGTCTCGGCGCTGACCGACACCACCGCATGGGGCTTTGTATTCGCAGCGCTGGCGTACACGCTGACTGGGGTTGTGTTTGCGCGGCAATATATTATCCCCTACGTCTCGGCAGGAAGAATAACGCGTACCGTTGCATTGGCAGCTTATTTGGTGGTTGCTCTAAATTGCGCGGCGTTGTTTGATCTGCCCGATTTTTTCGAGCCATTGGTATCAAAAGTGAATTTAGTGATCAATAGATGAAAAATAATAATATTAACAATGATTTTTATCTGCGCAGGCTTCCTGTATTATCTACTATACTATTGTTTTTATCAACCTTGTTCTATTTATATTCGTTTTCGTACGGTGTTCTTACGTGCTTGGTGGGCATGTCATTCTTGCTTTGCCTTTTTAAGGATGAAGTGGCCTCTTCCATGGGCATATTTTTGTTGGCCAACAACACTATTCTTGCCATCGCCTTTTTTATGCACGACGGTATTGTCAGTTATTTGTGGAATGGGCAATTTGACCAGTATTATATAAAGGTTTTGTTTCTGGAGAGTATTTTTTGGGGCCTATTCATAATAGGCTGTGGGAAAACGTCCAGTGTATCAGGCATAAATACTATTATAAATAAGAAGAACAGTTTTCTTATGGTTTCTTCTATTATATTTCTGATAATCGGTATACCATTTCTGATTGCGGACATAATTATTAGTTCGTCTTCATATTTCATTTCTTATGTCGAGTTTTCGTCCACTGGAACGGTCGCTTATGAATCCGGTGCGGCTTTTGTGGCCTTCGCCATATTTCTGAGAATAGGCAAAAAAGTACCGAGTTACCATTTGCTGCTTGAGCTTTTGGCGGTCTTGCTAATTCTATATATTGCCGTCGGTTCGGGCAAGCGCCTGCCTCTTGCCTACCCCATTTTTGCCTACACTGTATGGATTTCGTATGCTTATAGTAGGTTACTGGCGGGATTTGTTTACTTCGGCATTGCCTTGAGCGGATATATTTTCGGCATCGTGCGTGATGCAATGGTGCTGCAATCTCTATCCGCTGATGTTCTTCTTTCAGGCCTCAAATACACAAATCAGGGAGCGACTTTGCATGCTTCGGCGGTTTATGTTCGCATTGTCGATGAGAATTTGATTTCCACCACGGACCAGCTGATCTCGTTTGCTTCAAATATCTTTCTGGCAATTTTTATGTCGCTAAGCGCATTGCCTGACGTAGCGCGGATCAACGAATATGCGATGAGCTACTATGATGTTCAAGGAAACGGTGGCGTCATCGGCGCTTACTCATATTTCTTTCTGGACTGGATTGGACCATTCATTCTGCCGTTATTGCTGGTCTGGATGTTCAGGTCCCGTGGAGCAACCGCTGCGCTGGCCTTTGGCTTTGTGGCTGTGATGAGCCCCCGCTGGACTCTCTACAATATCGGGCCCGCCATGCGCGTGCTGGGACTGGTAGCAGGAATGATTTTCTTATTGGTAATATTCGATGTCCGGCGATTTACCTCGAGACGTAAATTCAGCAGAAATATGTCATGAAAATACTTCTCACAGGGCATTCGGGTTTCGTCGGGCGGCCACTGCTAGAACGACTGCTAGGCGAAGGAATTTCGGTAACTAAAGCCGGGAGATCCGCAGATAGTGATTTGCAATTGACGACAATAGGCGGCGATACTGTCTGGGATCAGCAAGCGTTGTCAGTGGACGCAGTCGTGCATTTGGCAGCGCATGTACACAAGATGTCCGAACCGGACCTTTCCCGATATTTTGAAGTAAACGTCCGCGGCACCCTTAATTTGGCAGAGCAAGCGGCCAAGTCGGGCGTCAAATTGTTCGTATATATGAGCTCCGTTAAGGCTTGCGGGGAGTCCAGCGGACCAGGAGTTCCCTTGAATGTGAATAGTCACTGCTGTCCGACAGATCCTTATGGGCAATCGAAACTGGAAGCAGAAAAAGCGTTGCAACAACTCGGTAACGATTGCGGAATGCGGGTTGTCTGTTTACGCCCTCCGCTCGTTTACGGCCCGGGAGTTGGGGCGAATTTCCGTTCGTTAATGAAGCTTGTCGGCCAAGGAATACCCCTTCCGCTTGGCGGGATTAGAAATAAGCGGAGCCTTGTCTACGTCCACAATCTTGTTGATTGCGTGATCCAGGCTCTGAAAAGTACTACCGTTAGCGGGACCTATTTCGTCTCGGACGATAATGATCTGTCGACCTCGCAGTTGGTGGAACTTATCTCGAGTGGATTGGGAAAACGGCCACTGCTTTTCAAACTTCCCCACTGGGTCTGGACGACAATCAGGAAAATTGGCTTTTTCACAGGGCCCGCGCAGCGGTTGACAGGGGACCTTCAAGTTGACATTGCCGACACTAAGATCGATCTGGATTGGGCGCCACCCTTTTCGACAGAAGAAGGCATTTATGCAACGGCTTACCACTACCAAAATGCGCTCCGATAATTTCTATCCGTTATCTACCCGGAAACGTGTTTTTGACATCGCACTCGTCTTGTTCGCGTCGATTTTTTTGATATTGCCCACCATATTTTTGGCGCTTTGCGTGAAACTTTCATCGCGAGGCCCGATTTTTTTCTGTAGCGACCGGGTCGGGCAAAACAATGTGATTTTTAGGATGGTGAAATTTCGTACCATGCGCGAGGGAACTCCAATCGTAGCTACGGACAAGCTGATATCCCCTACGAACTGGATTACGCCTCTGGGCGGATTCATGCGGCGCACCAGTCTGGACGAGCTACCGCAACTGTTCAACGTTCTCGCAGGACACATGTCAATTGTCGGGCCGCGGCCGGCTCTCTTCAACCAAGAAGAGCTGATACAGGAGAGGACGGCACAGGGTATTGATGCACTGTTGCCGGGGATTACCGGGTTTGCGCAAATCAGCGGCAGAGACGAGTTGAGTATCGCTCACAAGGTTGAGGCTGACGCCGAATATATGTCGATGTGCAGCTTCTGGATGGACATCAAAATCATCTTTATCACAGCCTGGCAAATGATTGTTCCCCGCGGGGTTCAACACTAAGCGTGATGCTTTGTTATTCTATCTGCACAACACATTAGGTTTGGTGTGTATCTGGACCGAGCAATTAGGCCTTTGCCTTTGGAGATTACTTAATGCGTATAATTGTAACAGGTGGAGCGGGTTTTATCGGTTCTGCGCTCGTCCGTTATCTCGTGCTCGAACGGAACTATGAAGTCCTGAACATTGATCTGCTGACATATGCCGGAAATTTGTCATCACTGGATGCATTGCGGGACAAGAAAAACTACCAGTTCCTTCAGGCTTCGATCTGTGATCGCGCGGCTATGGAAAGTGCGGTAAGCGAATTCAAGCCTGATCGGATCATGCATTTGGCCGCGGAAAGCCATGTTGATCGATCGATCACGGGAGCCGCCGATTTTATCCAGACCAACATAGTCGGCACGTTCACGCTGTTGGAGGTGGCTCGTGGTTATTGGGACAGACTGGAATGCGCTGCCCGTGACAATTTCCGTTTTCTACATGTATCTACCGATGAGGTTTACGGATCTCTGGGCGCTGATGATCTGTTTAGGGAAACCACCCCTTATGACCCCAGCTCGCCTTACTCGGCCTCGAAGGCATCCTCCGACCACCTGGCTATATCGTGGCACAGAACTTACGGTTTGCCGGTAATCATATCCAATTGCTCGAATAATTACGGGCCTTATCATTATCCCGAAAAACTAATACCGCTCACAATTCTCAATGCTCTTTTCGGAAAGGGCCTTCCGATCTACGGAAAAGGGGATAACGTTCGGGATTGGCTGTATGTGGATGACCATGTGAATGCTCTGGATATGATTGTCGAGCGCGGCCGGCCTGGGGAAGCATATAATGTTGGCGGGCGGAATGAACGCGCAAATATTGAGGTAGTACGCCAGATTTGCCGGGAACTAGATCAGTTGAGGCCCCAGTCTTTTCATTATGAATCGTTGATTGAGTTTGTCACCGATCGACCGGGGCATGATGCGAGATACGCCATTGACGCGACCAAATTGGAAACAGAGTTGGGTTGGCGCGCTCGCGAAACTTTCGATAGTGGAATATCGAAAACAGTTCAGTGGTATCTGGATAACAAATGGTGGTGGGAGCCGTTGTTGCAGAAATATGGCGGGCATCGACTGGGACTGATTTCGGAGAAACATGAATCTGAATGAATATCCGCTTTTTCCGGCCAGCTATACAATATCAAACTGATCAATTAGGGGCCTGAACTCTGACCTCCGTTATGGCGGTGCTCATACCGCTGCCCGAATAAGCACATAGCCTGCATAGCGCTCCGGTCAGAAGATTTCGGCTCCCCAGCCCAGAAACTGGATCGTGACGCAACAATGCTCAGATGGGATCCTGAGAAGAACACCGCGAACGCTCCAAAGTGTGTCAATCCACTGGTTCGTGAATTTACTGCCTGAACAGTATAATCAAAGGCGTCGTTATGAGCGGAGAAGCCTGGATGAGAGTTTGGAACAGGCGTCTGGCCTGAGAGTCCCCGACAACAATGACGTCGTTAGCAAAAACTTCTGGATCACTATAAGTGCCACGGCGGATCGCCTTCAGATTGTATAAGCCGGCGAGCTGCTGCCCATTCACGCTCCGGAATATCACGACGTCTTCAAGTTTTGCAAATTCCGAAGCGCCTTGAGCGGTGGCAACCGCGCGCATCAATGTCATGCGGCCGATCACAGGATAAAGGCCGGGCTTCTCGACTTGGCCATCTACAGTAATGACCTGGCTGATGGTTTCTTCAAGATTTACGGTAACCTGCGGGTCGCGTATATATCGGCCCCCCAATTTGTCTTCCAGTAGATTTGCGAGCTCCCCCGGCGTCAAACCAGAAGCCTCTACCACTCCGATTAGCGGAAATGACAATCGTCCGCTCGCGTCTATCTGCACTTCCTTGTTGCTCAAATCTTCAATACCGAAAACATCTATCTTAAGTTTGTCAAAGGGACCGATCAAATAGGGCCGATTAGAGGACAGCAAATCAACACGTGTCGGTTCAGGAAGTTCATCTGCCGAAACAAGGGTCACGTCAGGGCTTCCACCTAGAATACTGGGGCTCCCGCAAGCAGAGAGAAAAAATACTGATAGCAGCAAGAAAAATCGTTTACTCATCGTCGTTCAAATCCCATTTTCTCTCTTTTAGGCTAGCTGATTCATCAGGTAAACCGCTGATGTCTACATAACCGTCACTTTGCAACTCTTTTGCAGATGAATTCTGCTACTTTGCACGACCCCGGAACCAGAGCCAGGCAATCTGGTGGTTGAGAGGTTCAAATAATTTGGGTCTCGACTACTCGCTTCGCCAGCCGCCGTTCGAGAATTGACGTTTTATGACAATGATACGATTTCGAAAGCCATTTTTAGCCTGTTCTCCAATCGGGTGAGCCGCAGCGTAGAACGGTGCGTACTAAACGTTGCGTATGTCAGGGGCTGTACGAACGGACAATGCATAGTATTTCCTCATCTGTCGGATATCGATCCTTCGATTCTCACTTCGTTGCCGACAAGATTATACGTATCACTGACCGGTATCAGTGTCTGAACTTACCCCGTGACACCCGTCCCGATTCCCGATACTCTTTCACCGAAAGCAATCGGGCAGTTGTCGTCAGAACATCGATCGCGGGGCGAAATTGGAAAATACAGGGAAATCTGATCCGCATGCGGTGCGTTTTCGCGCCTTTGTCAGTTACAGCCATGCCGATGCCGCGATCGCGCAAAAGCTTCACCGGAAAATAGAGACATATCGTATTCCGCGGCATTTGCGGGATCGCGAGAGTGAGGAGGCGAACAAGGGCCGTCTCGGGCGGATTTTTCGTGATCGTGAGGACCTGCCGGCGGCCGAAGATCTTTCGGAATCGGTGAAGCAGGCGCTGGCGGGGTCCGAGGCGCTGATCATCATCTGCTCGCCCGATGCAAAGGCATCGAAATGGGTGGCCCGCGAAATCGAACTGTTTCGGACGCTGCACCCCGGGCGGCCGGTGCTGGCGGCGCTGGTGCGCGGCGAGCCGGAGGAGGCTTTTCCTGCGCCGCTGCTGGATGGCGCCGAGCCTCTGGCGGCCGATTTGCGCAAGGAAGGCGATGGTTGGCGACTGGGTTTTCTGAAAATTGTCGCGGGCATTGCCGGTGTGCCGCTCGATGCATTGGTCCAGCGCGACGCCGCCCGCCGTATCCGCCGTGTGATGGCAGTCACGGGCGGCGCGCTGGTCGCCTTGCTAGCGATGATCGGGATGACAATCTTTGCGATTCAGTCGCGCAACGAAGCGCTATATCAGCAGGCCGAAGCCGAGGGACTGGTTGAATATATGTTGACCGATTTGCGCACCGCTCTGAGGGGCGTCGGCCGGCTTGATGTGATGACCGGCGTCAACGAGCGGGCGATGGACTATTATGAGAAGCATGGCGATCTGTCCGATATGCAGGCCGAGAGTCTGGAGCGCCGGGCGCGCATTTTGCACGCGATGGGTGAGGATGACGAGAATCGTGGTGATCTGGATAAGGCGCGCGCAAAATTTACCGAAGCGCACCGGGTGACCGCGGTCTTGCTGGAGAGGGATCCGGACAATCTGGACCGGATTTTTGGTCATGCCCAAAGCGAATATTGGCTTGGGTATATCGGCTATTTGAAGGCAGATTGGGGACAGGCGGAGAAATATTGGCAAGGATATAAGCGGCAAGCGGACAAGCTTGTGGCCCAAAGCAGTGAAAATGCAAAATGGCTGCGGGAAGCGGGCTATGCGGAAGGCAATTTGTGTACGCTGGCCTTGCATCGGAATGATCGGCCAGACGATGCGACGGAGACCTGCAGGGCGGCACTCGAAAAAATGCTGCTGGTGTCCGAACTGACGGGCAATGGCCAAGCCATTATGGCGGATGTTGCAAATAGACATGGCTGGCTGGCCGATGCGTTGCTGGCATCCAATCAATTTGAAAATGGCATTTCCCATCGCCACGACCAGGAAGCGCTGCTTGCGTCTCTATCGCTGGCAGATCCCGACAATCTAGATCTGAGCGACAAATGGTTGCGTGCCCAGATGAGTTTGGCACGCGACCTATGTGCTTTGCAGGAGACAAGCAAAGCCGGCGAGTTTGCTCTGGCAGCACGGGATAAATCTGATAGTCTTACGGCCAAAGATCCAGCCAATAAAAAATGGGCGAGCTGGCGAAAGCAGATCGACGACATTCTTCATCAAGTTGAAAAGGACCAATGTAAGTGAGCAATCAGTCATTCTTCAGGCCAGCGATTGAATCGCAAAAAGTGACAAATCTGAGCGAAGGCGAATTTCCTACTGCCGCCAAGATACCGGTATGGTTTTTTCGCGTCAAAATAGACGTAGATTCAAAAGGCAACGTTTCTTTCGGTTATGACCATGCTGCTAAAAAACACGTCAGCAGTCAGACGGACTTTGACTCCCTTATTGACGAAGCCGCAAAATTTAGCCGACCGACGTGGGGCCGCGTGCTGGGTAAGAACGGAGCAACGCCGTTTTCAATAGATTGTGTGGAAAAATGTTTCTTCGTATTGGTTTTGGATTCCAATGAAAATTGGGAGTTTTCTAGTACCAGAGCACCGTTCGAGATCGAAACCGGGCATGAACAATTTTATTTCAATGCGACACGGGTTGATCCCAATGGGAACTCGGTCGTCGGTGATGGAGAACTGCCCGGAGCAAAACTGGCCTATTTCTATGGAGAGTGCGATTTGGATCGGAAGAAGCACGGCGGAGGAGCTTTTCAAACCGCCTTCAATATCTACTTTGATCTATTACTATATTGGAAAGGCCACACACATAGACTTCCTTTAACAGTGGACCCGGATGTGGGGCATCCGGGAGGTGCGACACCGCCGTGACCCAATTACAGAGAGCATATCGAAAATGAACTCCCTCCAACAACTCCTGTCCTTTGCCCGTGCCGGTAATTTGACGCGCGCTTGGGCTCTGTGTCGATCCTCTGGATGGGCTGCGCGCGAAGATGATCCCAAAGCGCTGACGCTCAAGGGACGTCTGCTCAAGGATCGGGCGAGAGCTTCCGACGGCGCTGAACGCACCCGACTCTATCGTCTGGCGGCCGAAACTTATTCGGCTGCAGCGGCGCTGGAGTTAGACAGCTATCCGCTGATCAATGCCGCTGCGCTGTCGCTCCTTGGGGGTAAACCTGAACGCGCGCATATGCTGGCGCAGGAGACGCTGGCCTGGCTCGACGAGGAGTCTGGGAAGGGTGAGAATGCCTATTGGCGCGCGGCGACGCGGGCGGAGGCCTTGCTACTGCTGGGTGATGAAGCCGGGGCGTGTGCCGCGCTGGCGGATGGGATTGCGGAATTGCCCCGAGCCTGGGAAGATCATGCAGCAACCCTTGGGCAGTTCGAGCTCATTCTTGCCGAACAGGGAAAGGATGTTGCCTGGCTGGACCGTTACCGGCCGCCACCCAGCCTCTATTTCAGCGGTCTCATCGGGCTGGATGAGACGGACGAGACGACCCTGCAGGAAATAAGCGCGATTATCGCGCGCGAAAAACCGGGTTTCGGCTATGGTGCGCTGGCGGCGGGAGCAGATATTTTAATCGCTGAGGCGCTCCACAGTGCCGGCGCGGAACTCCATATCATTTTGCCTTATCCGGTTGACCGCTTTCGCGAATTGTCGGTCGCTCCATTTGGCAAGCATTGGATCACCCGCTTTAACAAGCTGATCAAGGCGGCTGCCACACTGGATGTGTTGACCGAATTGCCCGACGAGGAGGAACGCACGCTCGCGGTCGCCGTGGAGCTGGCCGATCTGGTAGCCATTGGCCAATGCGTTCGCAATGCCGAGATGCTCAAGAGCCGACCCAAGGCGCTCACCATCTTCGGGATCGGCGATCAACCGCGCCACAAGCATTTCCTTGGGGCCGACAGCTGGCATCAAGAATTTTCGATATCGGTTGACCGCATCTCCGGGGATCACTCGGTCACAGAATCCTCGGA
Organism: uncultured Sphingorhabdus sp.; assembly: GCA_964022345.1. Taxonomy (GTDB): domain Bacteria; phylum Pseudomonadota; class Alphaproteobacteria; order Sphingomonadales; family Sphingomonadaceae; genus Parasphingorhabdus. The sequence continues at coordinate 15,447 of CAXHZT010000001.1, read as the reverse complement.
AGAGGAGACCAGAGAGATCGCGGCGCTTCTGTGGATAGATGATTTCAGAGGGAACGTGCCAGAGCAACTGTCGCAATCGGCTCACATGTTTCAGTCTGCCGGCGATGCCCGATATCTGATTTCAACGGATGTAGCGGAGCCGCTGGCTATGGCTCGCATGTTGCTCCAGCACGATTCCGACAGCCAGATCAGCCTGCTTATCGACATCATGGACCCGAAAAAGCCGACAGCATCGTTGCTGGAGCAAGCGAGAGACGTGGCCCGCGCATCGAGCGGCGGACTGATTCTGACGGATTATAAATCGGCGATGATTCTGACGCTGGAACCGGGCTCGCATAGAGTCGAGGAGATTGGCGAATTGCAGGCGGCTCACGGCACGCTGGCCTTATGGTCGCTGGCCTGAACCGCAGCGATTCAGACCACCAGATCCTCGAGCAGAGCCCGGGACATGATTTCCAGCCGTTCCTCATCGCGCCGGATGATTCCGCGCCGTTCCAAGGCGCTGATTGCACGTGATCCGGTCTCGCGGGTGGTCTGTGCGGATAATGCTAGCGCTGCGATCACGGGCGGTGGTGATATCCTGCCGTCATCGCCTGCTTCCTGAAGCAATTCGGCATAGATACGGCCATTGGCTGTCAGGGTGATGCGCGCCGCCATCCGGTCGAGCATGCTATTATATTGCCGCGCCAATATTTTGGACAGGCCACTGCCCAATCTTGCTTCCTCCTGCAGCAGGGCGGCCATTCGTGCAGTGGGGATTTCCAGAACCATCAGCCGGTCTTGAACCACAATATCGGAAATCACGACCTGCTCGTGCGGGAAAGCGCCGAATAACTCTCCGGGACCGTGGGCGGTGAGCAATTTGGTCTGGCCATCCATGCCGATGATCTGCAACTGGGCCCGACCTTCGAGTACGATCCAAAGCTTTGCGCCCACATCGCCCTGATGGGCCAGAATGTCCTTGTGGCGATAATGGACCAGGCGGGTCGCGGCATCGACCTTCGCAGCTTCTTCAGGCGAACAGGAAAAAAATGCGGCAAGGGTAGCGATACGGTCGCTGGTGATCATCATATACTCCGTTCAGCCCGTCACTATACCCCGCATCCCTTTGGCCGGCGGATTTTCTGGGCCACCCGCGAAACATTGCGCAATTTCCATCCATTGTCGAGCGGTGTCGCCGACGGTTTCGAGGACGGTGTCATCGATATTGCGCGTCTGAGTCACAACTTGTGAAAATTCCACCGCGCCGCCGCGCACGACATTGTCTTCCTGCGGATCATTCCATTCCCAGACAGCCCCCGATGGCGCGGTCAGCTGGACGAAGGGTTTCGGTGCGGGCGGTTCCTGACGGCGATTGCGGAAGGTCCAGCCATAGGTGGTGACGCCGAGATGGGCGATATTGCGAATGCGATCGCCATCCTGCCGTTGCTGCCCCAATATGTCGAATATCTCCTGCCCGTGCGACCATGTTTCCATCTGGCGGGCGATGATTTTGGAGCGCGTGGTCATGTCCGGTCCGGCCCAGGCGACGCGATGTTCGGGATCAGCCTCGCCATAAGCGGCGGCGAGCTTTGGATAATAGTCGCAATAGGCGTCGAACAGTGCCTTGCCGCGGATCCCGCCGGCATGCTGGTCCAGCCATTCATATTGCACATCGATATGGCCCTTGCCGGTCTTGAAGGCGGCCATCATGTCGTGAAGAAACTGCTTGAAGGCATCCGGATCCTGCAGGGTCATCAGTGCCGCGGCGTTCCAGATGTGCAGATGGCCGATGACATCTTCTATCGTCCAGCTCTTGAATTGGGTGACGGTGGCAAAAACGTCGTCTCCCGCATCGGCGAGCACGGCCGTCAGCGTGTCGCTTTCGTCCTTGAAATCCCGGGCTTCCTGCATCATCGATTGCGTCCTTTTCAATTCAGTTTCTGAGCGAGTTCCGCCGGTATGGTGACCGGATGGGCAAGCAATATCTGGCCATAGCCTTTGCCCTGCGCGTCATTTCTGATGCTCGCAACACCGCCGCCGCCGAGCACCGCGTCGATCAGGAAATTGATCGCATGGGAGCCGGGCATATAATATTTTTCGACTTTCGCCGCCTTGGCACCACCCTCGATGAAATGGGCGAAACGCTTGGCGACCGAGTCCGGCGTGAGTGCCGCCCAGATATAGGGAAGATAGGCCGGATCACGCGCGATAACGCCGATATTGGCCTTGTTGCCCTTGTCGCCGGAGCGGGCCCAGGCGAGCTGGACCAGCGGAACGGTGACCGGATCAGCCGGTTCACCCGGGGATTGCGGCGGCTGCGGACGCGCGATTGCGTCGGGGGCAAAAGCCTGACCTTCGGCGTCCTCAAACGCAATTGTCTTGCCGTCGACATCAATCGTGACGGTCACGGCATCTTTCGGCGTAAGATAGGAAAACAGCCGCACCACGGGCGACGGCTTTGCCCGCGCGCCGGAAAAGCTGCCCAGTCCCGGTGGCGTTGCAAGGCCCAGTCCTGTCAGTTCGCGCAGCAGGATGCCGATCGCCGCGGCTTCGCTATGCTTGGCGGCGATCTTCGCGACCACTTCGCGCGTTTCATGGTCGGAGGCATAATCGCCAAACTGGCTTTCCGCGCCGATCAGCTCGACGCTGGTTTCGCTATAGTCGCCCAGGTTGTGACCGCGCAGGATTTTGTTAGCGCGGATGAAGACATTGTCGCAGAATTTCTGCGCTTTCCGGGCGGCATCGAAACCGTAGAAACTGATATAGGTGCCGCCGCGAAAGCCTTCGCCATAGGTCAGGCAGGTCTTGTAATGGTCCGGAGCCGCATAGCCTTTGGCAGGGGAAACACGGACCAAATCCGGGCCGGTCTGGGTGATTTCTACATCAGAGAAATCGCACACCACATCGGGTAGCATATAGGCCTGCGGATCGCCGATTTCATAGAGCATCTGTTCCGATACTGTGCCGACCGTCACGCAGCCGCCGGTGCCTTCGGGCTTGCTGACGGTGAAGGAGCCGTCGGGAGAAACCGTGCCGATTGGATAGCCGATATTCGATATATCGCCGGCGTCTTCCCAGTCGGTATAATTGCCGCCGGTCGCCTGCGGTCCGCATTCCAGCAGATGGCCTGCGAGGCTACCGCTGGCGAGTAGATCATGGTCGCTCGCCGACCAGCCGAATTCGTGGATACAGGCGCCAAGCGTCACCGCACTGTCGACGCAGCGGCCGGTGATCACGATATCCGCACCTTCGGCGAGTGCCCGGGCTATCGGGAAGGCACCGAGATAGGCGTTGATGCTGGCGACCTTGTCCTTGTCCGGAAAGGCCGCACCGGTGAACATTTCGGTTGGCGCAGCGGCAGCGATGGCATCCCGTTCGGCCAGCAGATTATCGCCGGTGATGACCGCAACCTTCAGGTCCAGGCCCTGTTCCTTGATCAGAGCGCGCGCCGCTTCGCCGCAAGAGGCCGGATTGACCCCGCCTGCATTGGCAATGACCTTCACGCCTTGCGCGGCAATGGCCTTCGCGTGCGGCTTCAGGACCGCGCTGATGAAATCGCCGGCAAAGCCCGCTGCCGGATCCTTGGCATGCGCGCGCGCCATGATCGACATGGTGATTTCGGCGAGATAATCATAGACCAGATAATCCACGCCCGCACCGAGCAGCTGCGGAGTGGCCATGGCGCTTTCGCCCCAGAAACCACTCGCGCCGCCAATGCGGATAGTCTTGTCCGCCATATATTTTAGCCCATCCGGTGCAGGGCGCAGAGCTTGTTGCCGTCCGGGTCGCGCAGATAGGCGAGATAGAGGCTGCCCATGCCGCCGGTGCGGACGCCGGGAGGATCCTCGATGGACGTGCCGCCATTCTCGAGGCCCGCCTTGTGCCATGCATCGGCCTGTTCGGGTGAATCGCAGGCGAAGCCGACAGTGCCGCCGTTGGCCGCGCAGGCTTCCTGTCCGTCAATCGGTTCCGACACCGAGAATATCGAGTCATTGTGCATATAGAATAGCCGGGTCGTGCCGTCCTTGACATCAACCGCCGGCTCGCCGGCCCCGAGTGTCGCCAGAAGGGCATTGTAGAATTTTTTCGACCGTTCGATGTCGTTTGAACCGACCATGATATGACTGAACATTATCTTCTCCTGCTTTTCATTCTTGTTACACCGCAACCCGCGCCTGCGTCTGCGATCGTGCCCCGTTTGCTTGTTCCGGACCAGAGATTCGGACCAGCGCGGGCCTATTGCCAATCTTGCCTTGTTCTAGCCGCTTCGCATCTTTAAGCGAGTGATTAATTTATTCAAGCGGGACAAGATCAAAATGATATTGCAGGACAAGATTATCGTTATCACCGGTGGCGCAAGCGGTATCGGAGCCGCCATGGCGCGCCGCTTTGCAGCGGAAGGGGCCAGGAAAGTCATTTGCGCCGACCGTGATCTTGCAGGTGCCCAGGCCGTCGCCGACGAAATCGGCGGCGTGGCGATCAAAACCGATGTGTCACTGGCCGAAGATATCAGCAATCTGATCGAAACGGTGGAGGCCGATATCGGTCCGATCGACCTATTCGTTTCCAATGCCGGAATCATCACCAGCGGCGGTGTCGAAGTCGAGGACGCGGACTGGCAGAATATCTGGGAGATCAATGTATTGTCCCATATCCAGGCGGCACGGATATTGGTGCCGAAAATGCTGGCGCGGGGCGGCGGCTATCTGCTCAACACCGCTTCCGCGGCCGGGCTGCTGGCGCAAATCGGTTCCGCGCCTTATTCGGTGACCAAACATGCCGCGGTCAGTTTTGCCGAATGGCTGGCGATCACCCATGGTGCCGAAGGGCTGAAGGTTTCGGTCCTCTGCCCGCAGGGCGTCGATACGCCGATGATTGCCGGTGTCGACACATCCACCGTCGCCAAGGACGGGATTGTCTCGCCGGAACATGTTGCGGATATGTGCGTCGAGGCGATTGGTGACGAACGCTTCCTCATTCTCCCCCATCCGGTGGTCGGGGATTATGTCAAACAAAAGGGGGCCGATCCCGAGCGCTGGATATCCGGCATGCAGCGCTGGCAGGCGATGCTGACGAAACAGAGCTGACCAAACAGGCTTGCTGACACGGCCTAACATTATTGTCCTGATAAAATGGAGCATTGGGGCTCTGCATATTCGTCTCTAGCGTTGCTGCAAATGCAATAGGAGAGAGAATCATGGCATTGGTATCAGTCGTGGGCGCAACCGGCCGGCAAGGCCTTGCACAAATACGGCAATTGGCAGCGGCGGGTCACAAGGTCCGCGCTTTGTCACGCAGCGAGAATCCTGATCTGGGAGGCACCAATGCAGCGGATGAATGCCGCAAGATTGATCTCACCGATGAATCGACCTGGGTTCCTGCTTTTGAAGGTTCGGACGCGGTTTTCTACACCCATCCGCTGCAGGCGCGCGAAGATCGTGCGACCATGGTTGGCCGGGTCGCGGCTGCGGCCAAAGAAGCCGGCACCGAGCGTTTCGTCTGGAACACATCAAGCTGGATTCCCGAACGCCCTGGTGAGCCCCATACCTATGGCAACAACACCATCGCGGTGAACGAGATTTTCCGCTCCGGCATGCCCGCCACCGTATTTGGTTCGGTATTGTTCATGGACAATCTGCTGACCAACTGGGCACGGCCGTTCATCGTTGATGAAAAACGCTATGTCTATCCGCACAATGCGACTTTGGAGGCCAATTGGATCAGCCTCGACGATGTCGGCAAATGTATGGTTGCTGCGATGGACCGCCCCGACTTTGAAGGTTCATGGCTTAATATCGGAGGACCGCAGCGTCTGAAACCGCCGGAAGTGGCGGAAACCCTGTCGCGGGTATTCGGGCATGAAATCAAATATGACCCTTGCACGCCCAAGGAATTCGGCGACTATCTGGTCGAGGCCTTTGGCGATGACGTACCGCCGGAAAATCGCGAGGCTTTCGCTGCCGGGATCACGGCATTCTACGAATATAATAACAATAACGTCACACGGCCTTTCGAAGTGGACACCGATTTCATGCAGCAGCGTCTGCCGGAAGTTGAATTCGAGACGCTTGAGGAATGGGCTGCACGGCAGGACTGGTCGGAAGACGCGCACCGTCCGCCTGCGGGATAATTCGTCTCTCCCAAATATTGTCTGAATGAATATACCGGCCTTTGCCCCGATCAGCGGGGTGAAGGCCGGACTCTATCCGGGCCCGTCACGACAAACGATGGTCAGGCGACCATCCGCTCAACGAACCAGTAGGTAGAGATGATCCCGATGCCATAGGCCATGGCGGTCTTGGTCGGCTGCAACCACTCGACCCGGAACTTCCGCAAGGCATAGAGCACCGCCAGCGCCACGGCGACAATCGCCAGCTGGCCGATTTCGACTCCGAGATTGAAGGTCAGCAAAGCGAGCGGCACATCGCCTTCCGGCAGGCCGATCTCGGCGAGCGCACCGGCGAAGCCGAAACCGTGGAGCAGGCCGAAGAGAAAGGCGACGATCCACGGGAAGCGTTCCGACAGGCGTCGGTCATCGGGCTTGGCTTTCACCACTTCGACCGCCAGAAAGATGATCGACAGCGCAATCACCGCTTCGACTGGCTGCGATGGCAGCGATAGCCAGCCAAGCGTCGTCCCCACCAATGTGATGCTATGCGCGACCGTGAAGGCGGTGACGGTCTTGGCGACCAACCAGCCGCCCTTGAGCAGCAGCACCAGAGCCAGCACGAAAAACAGATGGTCGAAGCCGAGCAGGATATGCTCGACCCCGATGATCGTATAAGTCGCTGCGACATTGGATATGATCGAGGGCTTCGCCAGAATGGCAACCGGCTCGTCCGGGGTCAGGCGCAGCGTCTGCATGGCGCTGTTGATCGGGGCAATGCGAACCAGTGCATCGGTGGTCGACAGTTCCAGTCCTTTCAGACCGATGGTCTGCCCCTGCAGCGATCCCTCGCAGCGCAGCGAGAGTCGGGTGAGAATATTGCTGCCGGCAAATTCGCGCTGAGCTTCGGCTTCGGCTTTGCAGTTGGCGGGAAGGATGACTTCGCCGCTATGGCCCAGACGCGAATTGGCCGAGGCTTTCCACAGTAGCGACCATTGGCCCGGCGCCTGTTCGGTCAGCTCGATATAGGCCGGACGCAGTTCATCTGCGCGGGCGCTGTTCGGACCGAGGGCAAGCCCGAGACAGATTAACAGGGTGGCGATCCAGCTCTTCACGGCCGGCCGGACACCGTGATGTCATATTGGTCCCGATAGCGGGAAAGCGCTTCTTCTTTCTGCTTGGCCAGCTGGGTCGCGCGCCAGTCATTGACGACCTGTTGCCGGACGTCCGCCAGAACCGCCTTCTGTCCCGGCGCCTTGGCGGAAATCTTGACCGCATGTGCGCCAAATCCTGAGATAACGGGACCGCTCCAGACACCCGGTTCCAGCTTCTCCAGCTGTTCGGCAAAGCGGTCGCCGAACTGGCGGCCGATTTCCGCGCTGCTGGCGCGGGCGAGCGCACCGGGTCGGGAAAGCGGTTGCGCGAAGGCGGAGGGTGGCGTTCCATCGTTCAGCTGGTCGATCCGGTCGCGGGCGTCCGCTGCGCTGATCTGCCCGAGGTAGATCTGCTCGAAATCATAGAGCGAGGGCAGGGCATATTTGCCGGGGTTCTCGTCCATCCACTGCTGCAGGAGCGCATCGGTCGGTTGAGGAATCGCGCTGTCCTCGCCGTCGACAAAGCGCATCTTGGTGAACAGCCGGCGGCGGATCACCGGATCATTCTTGTCCAGCCCCAGCCGCAAGGCTTCGCGATAGTAGATTTCCTCGGCGATCTCCTGATCGATCAGGGCGTCGAGTTCCGCCTGTGTCGGCGCGCGGCGGAAATTCTGGACCCATCCGGCCTTGAGCCGCTCGATATCGGTCTCGTCGATGCTGATGGTATATTCCGCCGGATCACGATTGCTGCCGGTGGCCCAGAAGAAAGCAAAGACGAGCAGCGCCCCACCGAGAAAATGGACCAGCGGTTCTTTCAAAAATTTGCGCAACATATATCGGGTAACCCATTCAGTTCAGCCGCAGCATGGCGTAGAATTGCGGGGCCCGTCGACAGACAGGTCCCGGCTCGCTGGCCCGGAAAGCCTAGGCTTTTGGCGTGTACCAGATCGGCGAGCTATAGGCGCGCTCCTGCTGGATCTTGATCACGTCATCGGGCAGCGTCAGGTTGAATTTCATTGCATCATAGACCGGCCAAGTCGGCGTCGGGATTTCCAGTACCCGCACATAATAAAATGCATTCTGCGCGGCATCGAAATCCGGGTCTTGCCAGAAGGTCACCAGTTCCGGCGCGCCGGTGGCATTGTCCCAGGTGCCTTTGGCCAGATCCACCGTGTTGGGCACAGGGCTCAGCTTGCCGTCGGCGCCGAGCTTGCGCGTCCCGGCATCGCTCCAGCTGACATTGTAGATTTTTTCCTGACTCTTGCCGGTTGCGTCAACCCAACCCTTGATCACCTGGATCCGGTCGAGACTGGCGCTCTCCGGGTCCATCAGCGCGCTGATCAGGAATTTCGGTGCTTCGCCATCGCCACCGCTCAAATCGCCGCCCATAGGGACGCCTTTGGAATAGCCGGTTTTGACCAGATCAGCGACATCGTCAGCGGTGAAATCAAAGCCGCCGAAGAAGCGGACCTGCATCCGCGGACCGGTTGTCGCATAGACTTCGCGGCGCATCATCGCGTCGAAAATGGCTTCGCGCGTGTTGCTGGTCGCCCAGACTGCGGCATAGCCGCTCGCCAGATAATGCCAGCCGAAACGGCCTTCGCGAGTGCCGAGATTTTGCGGGTCCAGGCCGCGCGCGCTGTTATTCGCCTCGTTGCCGCTGTGCTTGCCGAAGAAATTATTCTCGTCCGCGGTGGCCAGCGAGGTATGGCTATCGGTCGATCCGATCATGCCGAACTTGAACGGATTGGCACCAATGGCAAACGTCAGTTCCAGCCCGCGCTTCAGCGCTTCACGGGCATAACTGCCAGCATAGGTTTCGGGTGCCATATCCCGGGTGCAGCTCAAATTGCACTTGTCCCAGCCAGCGACACCGAAATTGGCAAATTCGTCGTTCGGGGACAGAAACGGGTGGGTTTCGCTGTCGCCCTTGATCTGGGTGACCTCGACGATCGGTTCGCGCAGCGCCCGCGTCTTCACATAGGCAGCGTCGATCGGGCTGCCGTCGAACTTGTTCATCGCGAACATCCGGCCGTTCGAGACATTGCTGTTATGCGGAATGGCGAGCACCTTGCCGCCGGTTTTTTCCTCATAAGCGTCCATATAGGCCCAGAGCTTTTCCGGGTCCTGAGATCCGAGCGCTCCAAAGGGGATGGTATCCCCCATTTTGTCGGGACTGTCGCGGAACATCACGACGCGATGAAGATTGTCGCCATCCGGCATCGACGTATATTCAAAGCCCATGAAAGCGGTGAACTTCCCGGGTTCATTATACTGGTCGACCGTCTCGCCATGTTTTTTCCAAAGATCGGCCGTGCGCTCCCGCGATTCCTCCGGATCGGTGAGCGATGTCGGCAACGTGCCCTTGGCCGCGCCGTCGATGAGCTCGGCGGTTACGCGCATGGACCCCTCGTCGCTTTCGTTCATCATATCATGCCAGCGCAGCAGGAATTTATTGGCGAGCAGGGCAAAGCGCGGCGCTTCCATAATCGCCTTGGTTGCGCCCATCGCGTCGCTATGGTCGGCGATCACCAGAAAATCGAGTGGGCGGGATAATTTGGCTTTGGATCCCTTGGTCGCGGTGACTTCTTCGCCGCGGGCAAAGCGCAGGGCGTTCTCGGCGTCCAGCCGGTTGCCGAAACCAAAGGCGTCGATGCTGTTGTCGGTGTGGAGATGGGTGTCGCCCCAGAAAACCTGTTCGGGATATTCGGTGTCGACAACTTGCGTGCCGCTGTTTTCATCGCCGTTGATTTTCGAACAGCCTGATAGAGCCAGAGCAACCGTACCAGCTGCCAACATCAGTGAACTACGCATATTTTGAGTCTCCCATCCCAAGCGGCGGAAGCTATCCCTCCAAGGGTTACTACGCAATAGGCGTTTGATTTGAATAGGCTGACGTAGCGTCAGCCGGGCTTGCGCAGAGAAAATCGGGGTCCCGCGACCGGCATAGGGCGTCTTTTCAACGGCTATGTTGGCGGTAATGTCTCATGAACAGGCTCTTCCATACCATATTGGGGCGGCAGAATATGGAACGCCTTACAGTAAATTTGTGCAAAGCCGGACAGAATGATAGGGCTGCGAAAATTCATAAAACACGAGGATGATTTAGAATGAGATATTTGTTGCTGACCGCCGCCTCTGCTTTGGCCCTGAGCGGTATTGCCATCGGTCATGCCAGCCATGCCCAAACCACCGAAGTCGCGGCCCCGGCGAAACAGGATATCAATGAGCAGCTGTCGGCGTTTTTCGAGGATTATGATGCCGCGGAGCTTGCCCATTCCCCGCTTTCGAAAGCCTATCGCGGCATCCGGGATACGGATTATGGCAAGCTCGACGATACGAGCGATGCGGCAGAAATCGCAGCCTATGAACGGGGCCAGGAAGCGCTCGCGCAGATGGAAGCGAATTTTGACGAGACCGAGCTGAACGAAGCCAGCCGCCTGAGCTACCGGCTGTTTCAGGCACGCGCGGAACGCTCGAGCAACGCTTTCCCGTTTCGCCGCAATGCCTATATTTTTGACCAGATGAACGGAGCGCAAAGCCAGATTCCGGCGTTTCTGATCAATATTCACCGGGTGGCGAACAAGTCGGATGCCGAAGCATATGTCAGCCGTCTCAACGCAACCGGCCCCTTCATCGACTCTCTGGTCGCACAAGCAGCGGAGCGGGCAGCGGACGGGATCATCGTCCCTGACTGGGTCTTCCCCTATGTGATTGCCGACGCCAAAAATGTCATCAGCGGCGCGCCGTTCGAGGACGGCGCAGACTCGCCCATTTTTGCCGATCTGAAAAAGAAGGTCGCGGCCCTGGATATTCCCGAAGCGGAAAAATCGGCGCTCGTCGCCCGCGGTGCTGCGGCGCTGAACGAAAGCCTCAAACCGGCTTACGAGAATCTGATCGCCGAAATGGAACGGCAGCAGGCAACGGCGGTCGACGGTGATGGCATCTGGCGCTTCAAGGATGGCGCGGCCTATTATGCCGAGCGGTTGAACAATTATACGACCACCGATCTGAGCGCCGACGAAATTCACCAAATCGGCCTCGACAATGTGGCGCGGATTCACGGATTGATGCGCAAGATCATGGCGGATGTGGGCTTTGAAGGCAGTTTGCAGGACTTTTTCAAACATCTGCGCACGAGCGACGACTTCTACTATGATACGCGCGAAGCCTATCTGGCCGATGTGGACATCAAGCTGGCCGCGATGGAAGCAAAGCTGCCCGAATTTTTCGATACATTGCCCAAGGCTCCGTTGGTCATCAAGCCGGTCGAGGCGTTCCGCGAGAAATCTGCGGGCAAGGCCTTCTACAACGGGCCGGCTCCCGACGGTTCGCGCCCCGGCACTTATTATGTGAACCTCTATAATTTGCGCAGCATGTCGAAGACGGAACTCGAGGCTCTGGCTTATCACGAAGGATTGCCCGGCCACCATTTGCAGCGCACGATCCAGACGGAATTGGGTGATTTGCCGCCCTTCCGCAGATTTGGCGGATGGACCGCTTATACCGAAGGCTGGGGACTCTATTCCGAAGAGCTTGGCAAGGATATGGGCTTTTACGAGGACCCCTATAGTGATTTCGGCCGGCTCGGCATGGAATTGTGGCGCGCCTGCCGACTGGTTGTGGATACCGGAATTCATCACAAGCGCTGGAGTCGTGAAGAGGCTATCCAGTATCTGACGGACAATACGCCCAATCCCGATGGCGATATTCGCAAGGCGATTGAACGCTATATCGTCTACCCGGGACAGGCGACGGCCTATATGATCGGCAAGCTGAAAATCCTCGAGCTCAGGACGCGTGCGCAGGAAGCGCTGGGTGACAAATTTACCATGGGCGGTTTTCACGACGTAATCCTGAGAAACGGTCCCCTGCCGCTCAACATCCTGGAAGAGCAGGTCGATGCCTGGATCGCTTCACAGGGCTGAATATTGCCGTAATCTCGGGGATATGTCCTAAATTGTCAAAAACTTGGAGGCAATCTGTCGTTTTTGTCCAATGAAAGCCGAGCTTTTCGGGTGCATAGAGGTGGTGCGACCCGAAGGGCTCTCGCTGTCCCATTGTGATGGTAGCGAGGTTCTTTTCCTTATTGGCCTGACTATTTATTTAGTCAGGCCTTTTTTTTAACTATATTTTGCAGCTATAAAGGCGCATCCGTAATTAGTCTGAACCCGATAGAGGGGAGATAAAAAGGGGTCGCAATTTGGTTAGTCTGAGATATTTCGCACCTGCGGAGGATGTCCGGGACCTGGTCTCGGTATATTATCTTTTCGAAGTGGATGAACCGGGCTTCGCCGATAACGAGCGCGCGGCAATCGCACAGCTGCGGTTTTTGCTGGAGGGCAGTGCGGTCCTGGGGTTCGCCGATGGCAACAGTTATCCGGCCTCTGGCGCGATGTTGCAGGGGCCTTCGACGGGGGCCATGCATTTTGAAGTCACCGGTCCGTTCCGGATGTTCGGAGTCGGGATATTGCCTGCCGGCTGGGCGATTTCCACGCGCAAGTCGGCTGCAGACTATACCGACCGGGTTGTGAACGCAGCCGATGTCTTCACCCAGGAAATCGACAAAAACCTTGAATATTTGCGGTCTTGCAAGACGCCCGAAGAGATGGTCGCCTGGGCTGACAAGGTCTACCGGTCCCTGAAGCCGCGGCTGAAGCCGGAAACCGACAATTTTACCAAGATGGTCGATGAATGGCTGTCGTCCGAGCCTTCCCCGCCGGTCAGCCGCCTGATGGAGCGTTCGAACCAGAGCTCGCGGCAGGTGCTGCGTACGGTGAACAAGCTCTATGGCATGCCGCCGAAATATCTCGCGCGCAAATATCGGGCGCTGCGGGCGGCCCGGGCCTATGCGGAGCATAATGAGGAAGAATTGCTGGAACTGGTGGATGCCTTTTACGACCAGTCGCATATGATCCGCGAAGTGAAATTCTTCGCTGGTGTGACCCCGACCCAGCTGCGGGTGGGGGAAGGTGAAACGGCGCGGCTGATTGACCAGCGCAGCGACCTGAAGGGCAAGATTGCATCGCTGACGAGCGACACCTGATTGGAACTATTGGAGGCATGTTTTATGCCCCGGCCTGATCGCGCAAAGCCGCGCTATGCTTGCAATGTTGGATAAATGAGACTAAATTAGTCTTGTTTAGCGTTCAACCCCCGGCGAATCGAGAAAAATGCGTCTTTCCAACCTCGCAGACTATGCTGTTGTCCTGATGTCCGCTGCGGCGCGCCATTGCGGAGCTGCGCTGCTTGCGGAAGGCAAGCTGAACGCAACGAAGCTGTCGCAGGAGACCGGTGTTCCGCTGCCAACGGCGAAGAAACTGGTGAGCAAGCTGACCACCGCGGGCCTGTTCGAATCGACGCGCGGCATCGGTGGCGGTATCCGGCTGGCCCGCCCGCCGGCCTCGATCAGCCTCGCCGATATTGTCGAAGCCGTTGAAGGGCCGCTGGCGATTACCAGTTGTACCATTGACGGCAATCACGATTGTATGCTGGAGGACGGTTGCACGGTGAAGCCCCATTGGGGCGTTGTGAACCGGACGATCCGCAAGGCGCTGGCCGATGTCAGCCTAGCCAGCCTGTCGGATTTGCCAGTCGCCCCCAAAATTCGAATAATGGAAAAAGCATGATGAGCGAAGACGTCAAAACATCCGACTATGATGCCGAGCGCGCGGAGATGAATGCCGAGGCGCAGGAAGCGGTCGACAAGGCCAGCACCTATGAATTCGGCTGGTCCTCGGACATCGAACAGGATTTCGCGCCCAAAGGCCTGAACGAGGAGACCGTGCGGTTCATCTCCGACAAGAAGGGCGAGCCCGAGTGGATGCTCGACTGGCGCCTGAAGGCTTTCCGCCAGTGGGAAAAGATGGAATCGCCGGACTGGGCGAAGCTCGAAATCCCGATGATCGACTATCAGGACGCTTATTATTATGCCGAGCCCAAGGCGAAGGAAAAGCTGGGTTCGCTGGACGAAGTCGATCCGGAAATCCTGCGCATCTATGAAAAACTCGGCATCCCGATCGAGGAACAGAAAGTTCTCGCCGGCGTCGAGGGTGCGCGCAAGGTTGCTGTGGATGCGGTGTTTGACAGCGTGTCGGTGGCGACCACTTTCCGCAAGGAGCTGGAAGACGCGGGCGTCATTTTTCGGTCAATTTCCGAAGCAATCAAGGAATATCCTGACCTTGTTCGCAAATATTTGGGCAAAGTTGTGCCGATGCACGACAATTATTTCGCCACGCTCAACTGCGCCGTGTTTAGCGACGGCACCTTTGTCTATATTCCCAAGGGCGTGAAATGCCCGATGGAGCTGAGCACCTATTTCCGGATCAATGCGGAAAATACCGGCCAGTTCGAGCGGACGTTGATCGTTGCCGAAGCTGGCAGCTACGTCTCCTATCTCGAAGGCTGCACCGCGCCGATGCGCGACGAGAATCAGCTGCACGCCGCCGTGGTCGAACTGGTCGCGATGGATGATGCAGAGATTAAATATAGCACGGTCCAGAATTGGTATCCCGGCGACGAGAATGGCAAGGGCGGCATTTATAATTTCGTCACCAAGCGCGGATTGTGCCAGGGCAAGAACAGCAAGATCAGCTGGACCCAGGTCGAGACCGGCAGCGCGGTGACCTGGAAATATCCGAGCTGCGTCCTGAATGGCGAAGGCAGCGTCGGCGAATTCTATTCGGTCGCGCTGACCAATAATTATCAGCAGGCCGATACCGGCACCAAGATGATCCACAACGGCAAGAACACCCGCTCGACGATCATCTCCAAAGGCATCAGCGCCGGTCACAGCGACAACACCTATCGCGGCCTCGTCCGCGTCGGTCCCAATGCGGAAAATGTCCGTAACTTCACCCAGTGCGACAGCCTGCTGCTCGGCGACCAGAGCGGCGCGCATACCGTGCCCTATATCGAGGTCAAGAACCCGACCGCGACGATCGAGCATGAAGCGACCACCAGCAAGATCAGCGACGACCAGATGTTCTACGCCCAGCAACGCGGGCTGGACGAAGAGGCGGCGGTGAGCCTGATCGTCAACGGCTTTGCCAAGGAAGTGCTCAAGGAACTGCCGATGGAATTTGCGGTCGAAGCGCAGAAATTGCTGGCGATCAGTCTTGAGGGGAGTGTGGGGTGAAGCTCGATTCCAATCGCGAATGGTCCGACGAGGGTTACTTCTTGGACTGCGAAAAAAATCGTGTGAAGACTTATGACGACGTACGCCTCTTGGCGTCTACAACGGCGGTCGAGAATGGTACAGTATCA